>NZ_QCZK02000055.1 GCF_003347595.2 Botryobacter ruber
ACCAAAAGCCCCAACCAGGCCACCTACGCCAGCGGCAGCACGGTTACCCTTACAGCTACGCCGGCTGCTGGCTACGTCTTTTCAGGATGGAGTGGCGACGCTACGGGTACAACCAATCCGCTGACGGTAACCATGAACAGTAACAAGTCCATTACGGCCACCTTTACCGCTGTTCCCAGTTATAGCTTGTCGGTTAGTACCTCTGGCAGCGGTACTGTTACCAAAAGCCCCAACCAGGCCACCTACACCAGTGGCAGCACGGTTACACTCACAGCTACGCCGGCTCCCGGTTATGTTTTCTCCGGCTGGAGCGGCGATGCATCGGGCACTACTAATCCACTGTCGGTGACCATGAACAACAACAAGTCCATCACGGCTACCTTTGTTGTCGACACCAATGAATATAGTCTCTCGCTCAGCACTTCGGGCAGCGGCACCGTCTCTAAAAGCCCTAATCAAACGACCTACACCAGTGGCAGCACCGTCTCCTTAACAGCTACGCCAGCCGCTGGCTACGTCTTTTCAGGATGGAGCGGCGATGCTACAGGAACTGCCAATCCACTGTCGGTAACCATGACCAGCAACAAGTCCATTACGGCTACTTTTGTTGCTGTTTACAGCCTGTCGGTCAGCACCTCTGGCAGCGGTACTGTTGCGAAGAGTCCGAACCAGGCCACCTACACCAGCGGCAGTACCGTCTCGCTGACGGCGACTCCGGCTTCCGGCTATGCTTTCACGGGCTGGAGCGGGGATGCGTCGGGTACTGCCAACCCGCTGTTGGTGACCATGAACAGCAACAAAAACATCACGGCTACCTTTACCGCTCTTCCCAGCGGGCCACAGGTGACAGGCTTTGTACTCGTCGATGCCAGCACAGAACAGGACATCCGTCCCGTTAGCAACGGAGATATCATTGCGCTTTCCTCGTTGCCTGACACCAAGCTCAACATCCGTGGCAACACCTCACCATCCACGGTGGGCAGCGTGGTCCTGGAGTTAAGCGGCACCCAGAGCAAGACCTATACCGATGACCGTGCCCCCTATACTCTACACGGCGACAACGGCAATGGCAACTACTACTACGGCAACTGGAATCCGCCGGCAACAGGCACCTATACGCTCAAGGCCACGCCTTATTCTGGGAGCAATGGAACCGGCACGCCCGGTACTCCGCTCATTGTCTCCTTTACCTTTGTGCAATCGGACCAGACACCACCCGCTGTGGTAAGCATAAAGCGCCAGACACCTGCTACCACTACTACTGGTGCTACCTCAGTTGTATTCCGGGCATCTTTTTCTGAAAAGGTGAACGGTGTCGATGCATCGGATTTTGTGCCAACAGTTCCGGCAGGAACGTTGTCTGCCAGTGTTTCTTCTGTAGCTGCTGCTGGCACCGACGGTAGCACCTACGACATCACCGTTAGCCCGGTAACAGGAAACGGGGAGCTACGGCTGGACCTGAAAGCCAGTGGCACTAGTATTGTGGATGGAAACAGCAACGCCATCAGCGGCGGCTTTACCGCTGGTGAAAGCTATACTATTCTGCAGGATTTTGAACCCCCGGTGGTGCTGAGCATCAGCAGGCAGTCGCCGGAAGCAGACAGCACCAATGCTACGGCTGTTACCTTCCGGGCTGTTTTCTCAGAAGGAGTAAACGGCGTGGATGCAAATGATTTCAGCCTCGCCATATCCGGCGCTTTAACCGGGGTGGTAAACTCCGTGGCTGCCATTGGCACTGACGGCTCTACCTACGACATCGTCGTCAGTCCCGTTGAAGGAGACGGCAAGCTGCGGCTGGACCTGAAAGCCAGTGGAACCGGCATCGGGGATGGTGCAGGCAATCCCATCAGCGGCGGCTTTACCACCGGTGAAACATACACCATCCGGCAGGACGTGGAGGGACCGGTGGTGCTGCGCATCAGCAGGCAATCGCCGGCGGTAGACAGCACCGATGCCACCTCCGTTACCTTCCGGGCTGTTTTTTCCGAAGAAGTCTTTGGGCTGGATGAGGCAGATTTCACGGTTGTCACGACCGGTGTGCTTAGTGGAGCGGTTAGTTCAGTTGCGGCCGTTGGCTCTGACGGCACTACCTTTGATATCGTCGTCAGCCCGGTATCGGGTGATGGGAAGCTGCGGCTGGACCTGAACGATACTGGTACCGGTATTACAGATGTACTGGGCAATACGAGCAGCGGCGGCTTTACCTCCGGAGAAGTTTATACCATCCGGCAGGACCTGGAACCGCCGGTGGTGCTGAGCATCAGCAGGCAGTTGCCGGAAGCAGACAGCACCCTTGCCGGCACCGTTACCTTCCGGGCTACTTTCTCCGAAGGCGTTACCGGTGTGGATGCGGCAGATTTTGCTGTTGTGGCCTCTGGTGGGCTCAGTGGTGGTAGTATTGCTGCTGTAACGGAAGCAGATACAGCAGGCATCAGCTACGACATTACCGTTAACTCATTTTCAGGAGAGGGTAATCTGCGGCTGGACCTGAATGCCGCTGGCACCGGTGTTACGGATGTTATTGGCAATACGATTACCAGCGGCTTTACTTCCGGCGAAGTTTATATGATTCTGGAGGCGCCGGAAGTAGTGAGCATCAGCAGGCAGTCACCGGCGGCAGACAGCACCGATGCTACAGCTGTTACTTTCCGGGCTGTTTTCTCCGAAGCAGTGAGTGGCGTAGACGAGGCAGACTTTGCGCTTAGTATCGTTTCAGGTACAATAAGCGGCGAGGTTTCTGCGGTGGTGCCTGTGGATCTGGAAAATACCATCTACGACATTGTGGTTGGCGCCATCGAGGGTGACGGTAAACTGCGGCTGGACCTGAAAGCCGACAGCACCGGTATTACGGATGCCATAGGCAATGCCATCAGCGGCGGCTTTACTTCCGGTGAAATTTACACCATCCAGCAGACTGTTATTGATGCCGTGGCGCCGGAAGTGCTGAGCATCAACAGGCACTCACCACCAGAAGACAGTACCGGTACCACCTCCGTTACGTTCCGGGCCACTTTCTCGGAAGGCGTCAGTGGCGTAGATAAAACTGATTTTACACTTACCACTGTTTCAGGTACCGTAAGCGGCAGTATTTCTGTCATTGTTCCGGTGGATATGGAAAAAACGATCTACGATATTGTGGTCAGCTCCATCCAGGGAGACGGTGTGTTGCGCCTGGACCTGAATGCCGGTGGTACCGGCATTGCAGATGGCGCAGGCAATGCCATCAGCGGCGGCTTTACCACCGGCGAAACCTACACCATTCAGCAGACACCTCCGGATGAGGTGGCGCCGGTGGTGCAGCGCATCAACAGGCAGTCACCGCTTAGCGATACCACCGATGCTACGATTGTTACCTTCCGGGCAACTTTCTCTGAAGCAGTGAGTGGGGTGGATGCTGCAGACTTTACCCTTGTGATATCCGGGGCGCTCAGCGGGGCAATTGATGCTGTAGCCGCCGCAGATACCACAGGCATCAGCTACGACATCAGCATTCGCTCCATTCTAGGAAATGGCGTATTGCGGCTGGACCTGAAATCCAGTGGCACAGGCATAGTAGATGGGGCAGGAAATGCTATCGGCACAGGCTTTACCACGGGCGAAAAATACGTTATAGAGCAGGATGTGGAACCGCCGGTGGCGCTGAGCATCAACAGGCAAACACCAGCGACAGACACCACCGATGCTACGGCTGTTACCTTCCGGGCTACTTTCTCTGAAGCAGTGAGTGGGGTGGATGCAGCAGACTTTACCCTGATTCCATCCGGAGCAGTAAGCGGAGCAATAGGCTCTGTCGCGGCTGTTGGCACCGACAGCACTGCCTACGACATCGTTGTCAGCTCCATCCTGGGAGACGGCAAGCTGCGGCTGGACCTGAATTCGGTAGGTACCGGTATCGAGGATGGGGCAGGCAATGCCATTAGCAGCGGCTTTACCGGAGGAGAAAGCTATGTTATCAAGCAGGACGTGGTGGCGCCGGTGGTGCAGCGCATCAACAGGGAATTACCTTTAACCGATACTACCGATGCTACGGCTGTTACCTTCCGGGCAACTTTCTCTGAAGCAGTGAGTGGGGTGGATGCTGCAGACTTTACCCTTGTGATATCCGGGGCGCTCAGCGGGGCAATTGATGCTGTAGCCGCCGCAGATACCACAGGCATCAGCTACGACATCAGCATTCGCTCCATTCTAGGAAATGGCGTATTGCGGCTGGACCTGAAATCCAGTGGCACAGGCATAGTAGATGGGGCAGGAAATGCTATCGGCACAGGCTTTACCACCGGCGAAAAATACGTTATAGAGCAGGATGTGGAACCGCCGGTGGCGCTGAGCATCAACAGGCAAACACCAGCGACAGACACCACAGATGCTACAGCTGTTACCTTCCGGGCTACTTTCTCTGAAGCAGTGAGTGGGGTGGATGCAGCAGACTTTACCCTGATCCCATCCGGAGCAGTCAGCGGAGCAATAGACTCTGTCGCAGTTGTTGGCACCGACAGCACTGCCTACGACATCGTCGTCAGCTCCATCCTGGGAGACGGTAAGCTGCGGCTGGACCTGAATTCGGTAGGTACCGGTATCGAGGATGGGGCAGGCAATGCCATCAGCAGCGGCCTTACCTCCGGCCAGACATACACCATTATCCAGACACCTCCGGATACGGAAGCGCCCGAGGTAGCGAGCATCAACAGGCTGTCGCCCCCGGCAGACAGCACCGATGCCACCTCGGTTACTTACCGGGCAATTTTCTCCGAAGCAGTGAGTGGCGTAGACGAGGCAGACTTTGCGCTTACAATTCTTTCAGGTACAGTAAGCGGTGCGGTTTCGGTGGTGGTGCCTGTGGATATGGAAAAAACGATCTACGATATTGTGATCAGCTCCATCCAGGGCGACGGTAAACTGCGCCTGGACCTGAATGCAGACAGTACCGGTATCGTGGATGCAGCAGGAAATGCGATCGGCGGCGGCTTTACTTCCGGTGAGGTTTACACCATCCAGCAGACATTTATTGATGCTGTAGCGCCGCAAATACTGAGTATTAACAGGCAGTCGCCACTGGTAGACAGTACGGGCGTTACCTCTGTTACTTTCAGGGCTACCTTCTCAGAAGGGGTGAGCGGTGTTGATAAAGCAGACTTTACGCTTACCACAGTCAGAGGTACAGTAAAGGGCAAGATTACGGTTGCGTTGTCTGTTGATAAGGAAAAAACTACCTACGACATTGTTGTCGGTTCCATTAAGGGCGACGGTAAACTGCGCCTGGACTTAAATTCGGGCGGCACCGGTATTACAGATGGCGCAGGCAATGCGATCAGCGGCGGCTTTACCACCGGAGAGATGTATACCATCCGGCATGACTTAGTAGCGCCGGTGGTGCTGAGCATCAACAGGCAATCGCCGGCGGTAGACAGCTCCGATGTTACGGCTGTTACCTTCCGGGCCACCTTCTCAGAAGAAGTAACCGGCGTAGATGCAGCAGACTTTGCAATTGTCACAACCCGGACGTTGACTGGAGTAATTGATTCTGTAACTGCTGTCGGCACCGACGGTACCACCTACGACATCTTCCTCAGCCAGGTGCTGGGCGACGGTAAACTGCGGCTGGATCTGAATGCCAGTGGAACCGGTATCAAAGATATTGCCACCAATGCCATTAGTGGCGGCTTTACTACCGGAGAGGTGTTTACCATCCGGCATGACCTGGTGCTGCCGGAGCTGTTGAGCATCAGCAGGCTGGAACCCGCAGCAGACAGTACCGATGCTACGGCTGTTACCTTCCGGGCAACTTTCTCTGAAGAAGTAAGCGGTGTGGATGCAGCCGACTTTGCGGTGGTCACCGTCACACCCAGAACGTTAGATGCAACGATTGCTTCGGTAGTTGCCTTTGGCACCGGTGGCACCACCTACGACATCATCCTCAACCCGGTACTGGGCGACGGTAAGCTGCGCCTGGATCTGAAAGCAACAGGCACACGTATCGAGGACCCGGCAGGCAATGCGATCAGTGGCGGCTTTACCACCGGGGAGGTGTATACCATCCGGCAGGACCTGGTGGAACCGGAGTTGCTGAGCCTCAACAGGCAGTCGCCGCTGGCAGACAGTACCGATGCCACCTCCGTTACCTTCCGGGCGACCTTCTCGGAGGGAGTTATCGGTGTGGATGCAGCCGACTTTGCGGTGGTTACTGTTACACCCAGAACGTTAGATGTAACGATTAATGCAGTAGTTGCCGTCGGCACCGACGGTACCACCTACGACATCGTCCTCGACCCGGTACTGGGCGACGGTAAACTGCGCCTGGACCTGAAAGCCAGCGGCACCGGTATTGCAGACCCGATAGGCAATATGATCAGTGGCGGCTTTACTACCGGAGAGGTGTATACCATCCGGCAGGACCTGGAACCGCCGGTGGTGCTGCGCATCAGCAGGCACTTGCCGGTAGTAGATAGTTCGGATGTTACGGCTGTTACCTACCGGGCTGTTTTCTCAGAAGGGGTTCTGGGCGTAGATGCAGCAGACTTTTCTGTTGTCACAACCAATACGTTAACCGGAACAATTAATTCAGTAGTTGCCGTCGGCACCGACGGCACCACCTACGACATTCTCCTCGATCCGGTATTGGGAGACGGTAAACTGCGGCTGGACCTGAAAGCCAGCGGTACCGGTATTGCAGACCCGATAGGCAACGTGATGAACAGCGGCTTTACTTCAGGAGAAGTTTATACCATCCGGCAGGATGTGGTGGCGCCGGTGATGCTGAGTATCAACAGGTACTCGCCGGCAGTAGACAGCACCGATGCCACCTCCGTCACCTTCCAGGCAACGTTCTCGGAAGGCGTGAAAGGTGTGGATGCGGCGGATTTCACGGTGGTTACGACCGGCGTGCTGAGTGGTGTGATTAGCGCAGTAGTAGCTGTCGGCACCGACGGAACTACCTACAACATCACCCTCAATCCTGTTTCGGGAAATGGCGACTTGCGCCTGGACCTGAAAGCCAGCGGTACCGGCATCCGGGATATCGCAACCAACCCCATCAGTGGCGGCTTTACCACCGGTGAGATTTATGAGATTCAGCAACGGCCAACGCTGCTGAGCATCAGCCGTAAGGTACCGGTTGCCTATACCACCGATACGACTTCCGTTACGTACCGGGCCGTTTTCTCGGAGCGTGTGACAGGCGTAGATGCAGCAGACTTCAATGTAGTTGTGTCCGGAACCTTAAGTGGCGTAGTTAAAGCTGTAGCTGCCGTTGGCACCGAAGGCACTACCTATGATATTCCCGTTGGAACAATAGTTGGAGACGGTATCCTGGGCCTGGCACTGAAAACAAGCGGCACCGGTATTGTAGATGTAACAGGTAATGCTTTCATGGAAGCGCCTTACGCAAGCGAGAGCTATAACGTGCAGCAGCCGCCAACCGTGCTGAGCATTAAACGCTATAACCCCACTACCTCTGCCAGCCACAATGCTTCTTCTGTTATCTACAGGGTCAGTTTCTCGGAACGGGTTACCGGGGTAGATTATACTGATTTTATAGCGAAGGCTGTCTCGGGTCCGGTGAGCGGCGTGCTGGCTCCTGACGCAGTGGCGCCTGTGGGTACAGATGGCAAAACGTATGAAGTTACCATCAGTTCTATCACCGACGAGGGTATCCTGCGCCTGGACCTCAAACCTACCGGAACAGGTATTGCCGATGCAGTGGGGAACGCCATCCGGAGTGGCTTTACCACTGGCGAAACCTATATTTTCGAGGAAGCATCGCCAGGACAAGGGTTCTCTTCGGTTATCGACCTGGCGCCGCTGGAGATATCTAAAAATACACAGGACAAGCCCCAGTCAAAAGTGTGGATGCATGATGGCAAGCACTGGACCGTGCTGCCAGACAACAATGGTACCCATATCTGGCGCCTGGACAGCGCTACCTGGACCCGGGCCTATACGGTTTCTTCCACTTCATCCAGCAGGGCTGACTGTAAAGTGGTGGGCAATGTGGTGCATATTTTCCTGTTCCGTGGAAGTTCCACCTCTTACCTGGCATCGGTGCAATACGATGCGGCGAGCAAAAACTATAAGGCCTGGTCGCAGAGGTCCGGTCTGTCTGAAGTTGATCTTGACCCCGAGCCGGAAACGGCGACCATGGACATAGACGGCACCGGCAGGATGTGGGTAGCTTACGACGGGCGTAACAATGTAAAGGTGCGCTGGAGCGATCCGCCTTACACTGCCTGGAGTGCACCAGATACCCTTGCCACAGGTATACATGAAGATGACATCTGCGCGGTGGTGGCATTGCCCGGTAAAGTTGGCGTGCTTTGGTCAAACCAGAACACAAAACTTTTCGGCTTCAGAACCCATACCGACGGCGCCGCCTCCACTGTGTGGTCGGCGGATGAAGCACCTTGTTCATCGTCGGCACAGGATGTGGGCTATGGTATGGCCGATGATCATATGAACATGGCAGTTGGCAGCGACGGCACCCTGTATTGTGCCGTAAAGACAGGCTTCGACAAATCGGGTTACATCAAACTGGCGCTGATGGTAAGGCGTGCGGAAGGCTCCTGGGATGGCCTTTACAAAGTAACCGATGTGGAAGGAACCAGGCCTATTATACTGCTGAATGAGGCTATCGGCAAGATCAGAATTGTGTATACCGAAGTTGAAAATGGCGGCAACATTCTGTACAGGGAATCTCAGATGTACAATGTTTCCTTCAGTACGCCGCTTACGTTAATGAGAGGTACCTATAACTATGTCACCAGCATCAAAGACAACCATACCTCCGAAGTGGTGATCCTGGCCTCGAACGATACTGCTGCCGTTGGAGTGCTTGGAATTGATGGTTTGGCTGCTTCCTCAACTGCTGCTGCAACCTTGGTTTCGGTGCAGGAGAAAGACAAGGACGGAGAACTGCAGGCCTATCCGAATCCGTTTACGTCCACAGTAACCATTACGTATGCGTTACCGGAGGAAGGGGAGTACACCCTGACGCTGTACGACAGCAAAGGTGCCCAGGTAAACGCGATCAGCAGGGGCAGGGCAGAGGCAGGCGAACTGCATACGGTTGAGGTGGACGGCACAAAACTGAGCAGGGGGCTTTACTTCATCCGGCTGCAGACGGCCCAGGGTACCCGGTCCTTGAAACTGGTACTTGAAAAGTAAGCGGTGCCGTACAGGCAGGTGTAGCAACACGAAGCCTGACGACAGGCTGTTCACAACAAAAACAGCACGAGCTTTTTAGCTCGTGCTGTTTTTTTATGCTTTCGGTTTTAAAACAACTGCCACAGTTCAGCAGCAGAGGCTGTGGTGGCAGGCGCAGCAGCGTTTTTTACATGCGTCGCAGGCCCCGAAACGCTTCTGCTCCTGCCACCACAGCCTCTGCTCCACGTGTGCTATGAAAGTAGTTGTCCTCCATCGTAGATGGCGGTTTAAGGTCTGCTGCACCAGTCACCACAGCCTCTGCTGCTCGTCTGGAAGGTAGCGGTTTAGTTGCACAGGCGGGTTGGCATCGGTTCCTGTTCCTGCTCCTGCATTCAACCTATTTCATGGTGTAAGAGATGCAGTTTAAGCCTCAGGGGAACACAATAGCAGCATTTCTATATAGAGTCACAGCGATAAAGTACAAAAAATGTCTTTCGCATGCCAAACTGCTGCCTATACAATTCCAAAGCGTGCTTTAACTAAATACTGCTTTACCGTTTAAACTTATTATAGTGTTATTCTTATAATGTAAGAGAAGATGAAGTTTTTAATTGCTTCATTAGCAGGTTGGTGGGCGGGGATTTTAGGCTGCTTGCAGATTTTTTGTTCAAGCGACTCTCGGAGAGAAAAGGGACGCAGCAGCTACATTTTTTAACATTATGTTCAATACTCTTACATTGTTACGCTTATGATTGTTAATACTATTACTTTATTTGTTACAATTTTATTGCCTTTAAGTTTGTTTGCGCAGGCAAGCATCGTACCGTTTGGTTCTGACTGGAAATACCAGGATAACGGAACTGACCTGGGCGTAGCCTGGCGTGCCGCCTCCTTTGACGACAGTAGCTGGGAAACAGGCAACGGAAAGTTTGGGTATGGCGAGAGCGGGCTTGCCACCTTGGTAGACTATGGTCCCGACTCAGATGAAAAATACATCACGACCTATTTCCGGAAGGATGTAAGTATTGCTGATATGAGTGACTACGCTTCGGTGGAAGGCAGTATGTACTGTGACGATGGGCTGGTGGTGTATGTGAACGGGGAGGAGGTGCATCGTTACAACCTTCCGGACGGCACTGTCTCCTACAACACACTTGCTTCCGGTGCCGACGACGACGGGGATGACGTGCATTCTTTTCCCATCAGCCCTGCTGTTTTTGAAAACGGTACGAACGTGATAGCCGTGGAGGTACACCAGTCAAAGCCAAGTTCTTCGGATATAGTTTTTGACATGCAACTGGCGGGTGTCGAAGAAACTACTGCTGCGGTTGCAGACGAGCAGCAGGTAACGGGTTTTATACTGATTGACTCGCACACCGAACAGGAAGTAAAACCTATTTCCAATGGCGATGTTATCTCGCTGGCCTCGCTGCCTTCCTCTAAAGTAAACATCCGCGCCGTCACCTCCCCGGCCTCGGTGGGCAGTGTGATTTTTGAGCTGAGCGGCACCCAGAGCAAGACCTATACCGACCGGGCCGCTCCCTATGCGCTGCACGGCGACAACGGCGACGGCAACTACTACTACGGCAACTGGAATCCGCCGGCAACAGGCTCCTACACGTTGAAGGCTACACCTTACTCCGGCAGCGACGGCACTGGCACTCCCGGTACGCCGCTCACCATCTCCTTTACCTTTGTGGAAGATGATGGTACTCCGCCTCCTGCCGAACAATACAGCCTTTCGGTCAGCACATCCGGCAGCGGTACCGTTACGAAGAACCCTAACCAAACGACCTACGACAGCGGCAGTACCGTTTCCTTAACAGCTTCGCCAGCCTCCGGCTATGCCTTTGCCGGCTGGAGCGGAGACGCATCCGGCACTACCAACCCGTTGTCGGTGACGATGAACAGCAACAAGTCTATCACGGCTACTTTTACCGCTGTTTCCTCTGGTGAATACAGCCTTTCGGTGAGTACAACGGGCAGCGGTACCGTTACCAAAAGCCCGGACCAGGCCACCTACACCAGCGGCAGCACCGTTACGCTAGAGGCAACACCGGCCTCCGGCTACACCTTTTCCGGCTGGAGCGGCGATGCTTCGGGTACGACCAACCCGCTGGCAGTTACCATGAACAGCAACAAAAACATCACGGCTAACTTCGTTGCCGTTTCCAGCAGTCAGCAGGTGACAGGCTTTATGCTCGTCGATTCCAAAACGGAGCAGGAAGTCAAGCCTATTTCCAACGGAGAAGTGATCAGCCTGGCTTCGCTGGACAACACGAAACTAAACATCCGCGCCGTCACTTCTCCGTCCTCGGTAGGCAGTGTGATCTTTGAGTTGAGCGGCACCCAGAGCAAGACCTATACCGACCAGGCCGCACCTTACGCGCTGCACGGCGACAACGGCAGCGGCAACTACTACTACGGCAACTGGAATCCGCCGGCAACAGGCTCCTACACGTTGAAGGCTACACCTTACTCCGGCAGCGGCACGCCCGGCACGCCGCTCACCATCTCCTTTACCTTTGTGGAAGAGGGTGGCACGCCAACAACAGATCAAACCCCTCCTTATGTGGTTAGCATCAGCCGCCTGTCGCCAACTACTTCTACCACAAGTGCGACATCAGTTGTATTCAGAGTTGCTTTTTCGGAGGGTGTTGTAGGAGTGGGCACAGCTGATTTTACAGCTACCCGCGTGTCGGGTACCGTGAGCGGAAGTGTTTCCGGTGTTACCTCTGGCAGCTCAACCTACGACGTCACCGTCAGCTCGATTACCGGAGAGGGCGAACTGCGCCTGGACCTCAAGGCCAGCGGTACCGGTATTGCGGATGCAGCGGGCAATGCCATCAGCGGCGGCTACACCAGCGGGCAGAGCTATCTTATACAGGCTTCGTCAGGCGGCGGCGGTGGAAGTTCGGGACCAGGATTCGCCTCTGTGACGCCACTTACACCATTGTCGGTATCGAAAAATACGGCAGATAAGCCACAGTCTAAAGTGTGGATACACGACGGGAAGCACTGGACGATCATGCCCAACTCGTCAGGCACGCATATCTGGCGGCTCGATGGCACCACCTGGACACGAATTTTAACGCTCATTTCCAGCTCCTCTGCCCGGGCAGACTGCAAGGTGGTTGGAAATGTGGTACACGCACTTCTTTTCAGAGGCAGCTCCACTTCTTACCTGGTATCGGCAGAATATGACCCGGCTACAAAAACCTACAAAGCCTGGACACAACGCACGACCAGAGCAGACGTTCCGATTGAAGATGATGCCGAAACAGCCACCATCGATATAGATGGGAACGGCAGGATGTGGGTAGCCTACGATGCGAGCAACGATGTATATGTACGCTGGAGCGATTCGCCTTATACGTCCTGGAGTTCCCCCATACGGCTTGCCTCCGGTATACTCGGAAATGAAGATGACATGTGTGCCGTCATCGCATTGCCCGGCAAAATTGGCGTACTGTGGTCGAACCAGAATACCGAGCGCTTTGGCTTCAGAACCCATACCGACGGTGCTTCCCCGACTTCCTGGTCAGGTGACGAGGCGCCCGGGGCGTCAGGAGCACTAAATATTGGCTACGGCCTGGCCGACGGGCACCTGAACATGGCCGTGGCCAGCGACGGTACCTTATATTGTGCCGTTAAAACCGGTTACGACAGGTCGGGCTATCCGAAGCTGGCGCTGCTGGTGCGTCGTCCGAACGGCAGCTGGGATAATCTCTATGCCGTTACCAATACCACGGAGGGAACCAGGCCTATTGTGATCTTGAATGAAACCATTGGCAGGGTCAGGGTTATCTACACGGAAATTGAGAATGGCGGCGACATCAGGTACCGCGAGTCTTCTACCTCCAACATCTCTTTCGGTTCCTCCTTCACTTTAATAAAAGGAGACTATAACTATGTGACCAGCATCAAGGCCAACCACAGCTCCGAAGTGGTAATCTTGGCCTCGAGCAGTTCGCAGGCCGTTGGCGTGCTGGCAAAGGACAATGTTTCTACTGTTTCAAGCACTTCGTCAACAGTTGCAGCTACGGCTGCTTTTGTAGCTGAAGAGGAGAACGATCTGCGGGGAGAGCTGCAGGTATATCCGAATCCGGTTTCGTCTGGCGGTACCATTACGTTTTCGTTGCCGGCAGATAGTGAGTATACCCTGAAACTGTACGACAGCAAAGGGGCTCAGGTAACCTGCATCAGCCAGGGCAGTGCTGCGGCAGGTAAGCTGTATACTGTTGAGTTGAATGGCGCAAGGTTGAACAGCGGGCTCTACATTGTAAGGCTGCAGACAGCTGAGGGGGTAAAGGCGCTTAAATTAATGGTTGAAAAGTAACGCAGAAACTATGGGTAAAAAGGTGAAAGTTTAAACTAAACGTTGTGCCACAGGTCCGGGGATCTGTGGCACAACTACTAAGTGTCGCATTTAAACGACAATGTCTCCAAACCAAAAGCTGCTAAAAGGCAGCTTTTTACGAATGTCCCGTCTATTTCTATCCTCGACACTAACCTGCATCTTACCTATGAAAACTTTTACCATTTCACTCATCTTAGTACTCCTGCTTCACATAAGTGTAGCCGCTCAGACAACTGTTTTCCCCTACAACTCTACCTGGAGTTACCTGGACAACGGCACCAACCAGGGCACCGCCTGGCGCGCCACCTCTTTCGACGACAGTAGCTGGAAAACAGGCACGGGCAAGTTTGGCTACGGCGAAAGCGGCCTCTCCACTACAGTGAACTATGGCTCCGATTCCAAAAACAAATACATCACCACCTATTTCAGAAAAACAATTACGATCGCCGATATCAGCGCTTTTGCCTCCTTCACAGGCAGTATGTACCGCGACGACGGGCTGGTGGTGTATGTGAACGGAGTGGAGGTACACCGCAGCAGCATGCCCACCGGTACTGTTTCCTACACCACCCTTGCCTACAGCCCAGACGACGATGGCCACGATGAGCAGACCTTCACCATCAGCAGTTCTTATTTTACAAGCGGCACCAATGTAATAGCCGTGGAGCTACACCAGTCGAAGCTGAACTCCTCCGATCTGATTTTTGACCTGGCTTTGTCTGCCACTGCGGGCACTTCGTCGCCTGTGGATGAAACAGCGCCAACCCTGGTGAGTATCAACCGGCAGTCTCCCTCAACCCAGACGACCAGCGCTACCGCTGTTGTTTTCCGGGCGACCTTCTCAGAGGCAGTTACCGGTGTGGACGCAGGCGACTTTACGTTTACCAAAATTTCGGGAACCGTGAGCGGCACCGTTAGTGCTGTGGCAGGTGTGGGAACAGACGGAAAAGCCTATGATATTACCGTTAGCTCGATTACCGGAGAAGGCGAACTGCGCCTGGACCTGAAGCCGAGCGGTACAGGTATTGCAGATGCGGCCAGCAATGCCATCAGCGGCGGGTTTACCAGCGGGCAGACGTACATCATTCAGCAGACAACGACGGAGCCGGTAGTGGACAACGCCACTTTCCCTTTTAAATCCGGTTGGAAATACCTGGACAACGGCACCAACCAGGGCACCGCCTGGCGTGCCACCTCTTTCGACGACAGTAGCTGGAAAACAGGTACGGGTAAGTTTGGCTACGGCGAAAGCGGCCTCTCCACTACAGTGAACTATGGCCCCGATTCCGGGAATAAATACATTACCACCTATTTCAGAAAGGCTGTGAATGTAGCAGACATCAGCGCCTACTCCTCCTTTGCCGGCAGCATGTATTGCGACGACGGCATGGTGGTGTATGTGAACGGGGTGGAGGTGTACCGCTACAACCTCTCCGGTACCGTTACCTATACCACGCTGGCCGCTGGTGCAAGCGACGACGGTCGTAACGAACATGCCTTTACCATCAGTCCTTCTGCTTTTGTAAACGGCACCAACGTGCTGGCGGTAGAGGTGCACCAGTCCAAAGCAAGTTCCTCCGATATCGTTTTTGACCTGGCACTGACAGGTGTTACAGGCACACCGCCAGCTACAGATGTAACCCGGCCTGTGGTGGAGAGTATTAACCGCCAGTCGCCCACTACCCAGACAACCAGCGCTACTGCTGTTACTTTCCGGGTTACTTTCTCCGAAAAAGTTAACAACGTAGACCGGGGCGACTTTACCGTTACCAGGACATCCGGATCGGTGAGCGGAACGCTGGCTTCTAACGCTATGGCCACGGTCGGGACAGATGGCACTACCTATGACCTTACCGTCAGTTCCATTTCAGGAGAAGGAACGCTGCGGTTGGACCTGAAGTCCAGCGGTACGGGCATTGTGGATGCGGCAGGCAATGCCATCAGCGGAGGCTTTACCAACGGGCAAACCTATACCATACAGCAGCAGGTTGCGCAGGGACCTGGATTTACCTCTGTTACTGACTTAACGCCTTTGTCTGTATCTAAAAACACCGCAGACAAACCGCAATCGAAACCTTGGTCTTATGCCGGCAAGCACTGGGCGGTGTTGCCCAACTCATCGGGTACGCACATCTGGCGACTGGACGGTACTACCTGGACCAGGGTGCTTGAAATTGCCTCCGGTACAAATTCGAAAGCAGACTGTAAGGTGGTGGGCAATGTGGTGCATATACTTTTATACAGAGGAGCTTCTTCGAATGCCTATGTTGTATCGGCAGAGTACGTTCCCGAAACCCAGACCTACAAACTCTGGTCAAAAAGAACTTCAGCAGCATCTTTTTCGCTTGAATCAGGGGCGGAAACGGCTACGTTAGACATGGATGGCAATGGCAGAATGTGGGTGGTGTACGATGGCACGAGTAATGTGAACGTGCGCTGGAGCGATTCGCCCTATTCCTCCTGGAGCTCACCTATTGTTGTTGCATCCGGCATAACCGACGATGATATTGCCGCCATTATTGCCATGCCCGGTAAAATAGGCGTGCTCTGGTCGAACCAGAACACGGAGCGCTTCGGCTTCAGAACCCACACCGACGGTGCCAGCCCTACCGACTGGGGAACAGATGAAGCGCCTGCCTCGAATGAGGCCAAAGATGTTGGCGCCGGCCTGGCCGACGACCACCTGAACATGGCCGTAGCCAGCGATGGTACCCTGTATTGCGCCGTAAAAACAGGGTACGACAGGTCCGGTTATCCGAAGCTGGCATTGCTGGTGCGCCGCCCTTCCGGCTCCTGGGACAAGCTCTACGAAGTGTCGCAGTCGGGTACCAGGTCTATCGTGATCCTGAACGAAAGAATCGGGCGGCTGCGCGTAATTTATACCGAAGTAGAAGATGGCGGCGATATCTTGTACCGGGAGTCCGCTACTGCCAACATTTCCTTTGGTTCTGCCATTACCTTAATTAAAGGTAACTACAATAACCCGACCAGCATCAAAGCCAACTTCAGCTCAGAAGTAGTGATACTGGCTTCTACGAGCAGCGAGGCAGTGGGTGTGCTGGCACGAGACGGTGACGCCGGTTTAAGTGCTTCGTCAACTGCTGGCGCTACGGCTGCCCGGTTTGGTGAAGTAGTACAAGGAGAGTTGCTGGCGTATCCGAACCCTTTCGTTTCCGACGTTACGATAACCTATGTGCTGCCGGAGGAAGGGGAGTATACCCTGGCGCTGTATGATAGTAAAGGAGCGCTGGTGTCCGTTATCGGTCAGGGCATGGCCCGGGCGGGTGAGCAGCAGACGGTTAAGGTTAACGGCGCTAACCTGGCCAGTGGCCTCTACTTTGTCAGACTGCAGACTGTCAAAGGAGCCCAGCTCCTGAAGCTGGTGGTTGAGCGATAGCGGGAGGCGGTAAAGCGGTTCGGGTTGCCGCACGGGCAGCAGGTAACGGAATGGTGGCAGGTGCAGCAGACTTTCCGGTAGCCTGCAAGCTAACCAGTAGCCTGCCCCGTGTTTTCAGCACAGAAGTAACCTGTGCTGAAGACGCGGGGCAGGCTATTTTTATGGGATGTTGCTGCAGGTACCTTGTTCCTGGTTTGCTGCACCTGCCACCACAGCCTCTGCTCCTGGTAGGGGGCTAACTCCTGCCTGTGGGCTACCGGAAAGTCTGCTGCACCTGCCACCACAGCCACAGCTCCACAACTGGTATTATCCGTGCCTGCCAGGCCTTAGCCGCCGGGCAAGACCAGTTTTAGCCGCTGCGCCAGTAAATTAAAGTTAGTCAATGTTTTAACGCGCATTATACGCGGATGCGGGATTATGGTACTGCATCCGGAGCAATAATTAAAAAATATAATAAAAAATAAATATTTTCTGGAATGCCTACAACTAAGCCAATGTTAAACCCGTATTAAATCTTGTTGTAGTTATCTAATAATAATTTAGGTTATTTGAATTTTAGTTAATTGTTATTTTATATAGATTATTCTTAACAGTTTAACAATCAGGGTATTGATTCAGGAGTTGCTGCTTTGGGAATAGCAAATTATATAAATAATCAGGATACAAAAGTTAAAGCTAAAACTACAATCCCTGTTTTTGTCCGGGCACAGCAGGTGCCCTGAACGGAACAAGGGAATAACTGGCAAATTGTTCTACTAAAAACCAGCTAGCTGGTCTATCTCAAAAACCCTTATGTTATGAAGATTCACCATCTTATAGCAGTAACATTGCTCTTGCTGAATTGTGTGTTCCTTTCGGCCTGTTCCAATTCAAAAGCAATCTATTTCTCTGAGACATCTGATCAAAAAGAAGCAGAGTTTTTAGCAACGGCCCAGGACCTGGAGCCGGTAATCCAGCCAAACGATTTATTGAGTATCTCTGTCAGCAGCCTGAACCCGGAAGCATCCGAGCTGTTCAATATTTCTGGTTCCACCGTGGTGCGTAACGCATCAGCAACAAACACCATATCGCCGGTAACGGGTTTTCTGGTAGACCAGGATGGTTATATCCAGTTTCCTTTCCTGGGGAAGATAAAAGCGGCCGGTTTAACGAAAAAAGAGTTTCAGGAAGGTATCAGGAAGGAGATCGTCCAAAGAAAATTACTGGTAGAACCGATAGTAGATATCCGTTACCTGAACTACAAGGTGTCGGTGCTGGGGGAGGTAGCGCGCCCCTCGGTGTTGACTATCCCAAACGAGAAAGTGACCATGCTGGAAGCGTTAGGCATGGCCGGTGACTTAACCTTATATGCCAACCGCGAAAATGTGTTGCTGATCAGGGAGGAAGGCGGGAAGAAAAAGCTTGCCAGAATAGATTTAACCTCAAACGAGCTGTTTACTTCTCCTTACTATTACCTCAAATCCAATGATATTCTTTATGTAGAGCCAAATGAAACCAAGATACAGAATGTAAGTGCGACCAGACAGTGGCTGCCGATTGTACTTAGCACTCTGTCGTTATTAGTAATCAGTATTGATCGATTGACAAGGTAATTTTTAAGTTTTTGGTTATGGAAAACAATACTAACTCTGAAGACAGCTTAGCCTCATCTGTAGTACATAAATACCTGCCCTTCTGGCCGCTGTTCGTTATTTTATCCGTTGTTTTCTTGTTGGGTGCGTGGGGTTACCTCCATTATTTTGCAGTACCTTCCTATGCGATAACGGCTTCACTTATTGTGAAAGATGAAAAGAAAGGTGTTGAAGATGCTAAAATGACAGAGGCGATCGATGCCTTCACCTCCAACACCATTGTAGAGAATGAAATCAATGTGATTCATTCCTTTACCTTGGTGAACAAAGTGGTGAACGAACTGATGCTGTATGCGCCGGTTTTTGAAGAGGATAAGTTTAAGTCAGTTCCTGCCTACACTACTTCTCCGGTGAGGCTGCAACTGAAATCGCCGGAAAATGCCAAAGAGTTCGAAAAGATTTACTTTACCTATGACGAAGCAGGCAGGCGGGTAACGGTTGGTAACAAGGCGTATCCGTTAAACAAATGGGTTAAGACGCCTTTTGGGGAGCTCCGGTTTATCCAAAACCAGAAGCAAACAGATGCTGCAGAAAAGCCTTTGTATTTTTCGATCATCAGGCCCAAGAAAGCCAGTAACCTGTTGCTGGCGAATATCTCCATCGAAACCTCCAACAAGCTTTCCAGTGTCATTAACCTGAGTATGCAGGATTATGTGCCGCAGCGGGGCGAAGATATTCTTAACACACTCATAAGGGCGTACAACGAAACAGCCGACTCCGACAAAAACAGGCTGGCAGCCCAGACCCTTGCCTTTGTTGAAGACAGGATAAGGCTTGTCGAGCAGGAGTTAACAGATTTGGAAAGTGAAATTGAGCAGTACAAATCCACCAGGGGAGCTGTAAACTTAAACGAACAGGGAAAACTCTACCTGGAAAAAGTAGGCGAAAACGACCGCAAAATTTCCGAAATCAATCTGCAGCTTGCCGTGCTGGATAAAGTGGAAAGCTACGTGGTTTCCAGGAAAAACACGGCAGGTATTATGCCCTCCACGCTGGGGGTGAGCGATCCGGCTTTATCGCAGGTGCTGCAGAAACTGCACACCGCCGAGATCGAGTACCAGAAACTGAAGCCCACCACTGCCGAAAACAACCCTTTGCTCATGGCTGTTTCGGATGAAATAGCAAGTATCAGGCCCGGCATTCTGGAGAACATCCGCAGCCAGCGGGTGAACTTAAAAACCAGCCTCGCCAACATTGTTGCCGCCAACAGCCAGTACAATGCCGAGTTGCGGGCAATCCCCGCAAAAGAAAGGGAACTGATAGAGATCAGCCGCCAGCAGTCCATTAAAAACGAGGCCTACAGCTTCCTGCTGCAGAAAAGGGAAGAAACCGTGCTCTCGAGTGCCCCTACAGACGGTGACGTCCGGGTGATCGATATGGCCGAAGCTTCGGTGCTGCCTGTAAGTCCTAAAAAACTGTACATCTACTTGTCTGCACTGCTGGTAGCCTTTGGGCTTGGCATCGGGCTGGTAACAGGTAGGGAGTTAATGAACGGAAAACTGTTGTTCAGGCACGAAATAGAAGAAAACATAAGTGCGCCTATCGTGGGCGAACTTACCAGCGTAAACAACCGGAAAGGAAGCCTTTTTGTAGAGCCTGCCGATACAGCCGTGATCGAACAGTTCAGGCAGCTACGGGCCACGATGGGGCTCTATGGGCGTACCTTCGTCAAAAAGAAAATCATGGTTGCCTCCAGCATACCCGGCGAAGGAAAAAGCTATGTGAGTACCAACCTGGCGCTAAGCCTTTCTGCCTCCGGCAAACAGGTAGCCCTGCTCGACTTCGACTTACGGAATCCTGTTACCTCGCAGCTGTTTGACCTCTACAAGGAAGCCGGTATCATCGAATACCTGAACGGCGAAGCGGTACGCCCGGAAGCCATTGTCAGGAAGACGGCTTTTAAAAACCTGAGCATGATTCCGGCCGGAACAGATGTAGGCGACCACACCGAGCTGCTGCTGAACGGGAAACTGGAAACCCTGTTCGCCTTTTTAGAAGACACCTTTGATTATATCATCATCGACACGCCACCTGTCGACCTTATTTCAGACGCGTACCTGCTGTCGGAATACTGCGACATTACACTGCTCGTGATGCGGCATGCGCATACGCCGAAACAGGTTGTGCAGCGCCTGGGGCAGAGCGGCAAACTGAAATCGTTGCGCAACGTGGCCATAGTTTTCAATGGTGTTAAACCCAGAGGCTTTGTTAACGGCAAGTATGGCTATGGCTACGGCTATGGTTACGAAGTTAAATATGGAAATAAAGTGTACCAGTCAAGGACCAAAACAGCAAAGGCGTAGGCGCCAGCCGGTCGTGTAGCTGCCGAAACAAAAGGATTTGTTGTGCCGGGTGGGTTTGGCAACAGGAGCTTAGGCGAAGAAAGGTGCTGCGTAGCGTTTGGATAAATCCGGAAGAAAGCTGTTCATCTTGTAGCTGGTTGTTGGAAGCGACCGGCACAGGCGGAGCTTTCGCAGAATAAAATGTTGTACTTTAAATATTAAAAAATTGTCTTTAATGAGTCTGGCCGCACTCCGAAAGGCTGCTGACACATGGTTTGAAACAGCTCTGTTTGCTGATGTTCGGAAACCATCACCTGACTCCCCCTCTACCTGGCGACTCATGCCGGGATAGCAATTCAAGTGTACTACACACCGGAAGAATCAGATCTAAATACAGTGCGATAAATCTAAACACTCAGAAGATGAAAGTATTAGTTACAGGAACAGCGGGTTTTGTTGGTTTTCACTTAGCTGAGCAGCTTCTTGACAGGGGCGATGAAGTAGTGGGCGTAGACAACATAAATGATTATTATGATCCGAAGCTGAAGTTTGCCAGGCTGGCGCAAAGCGGAATACGGGAAGAACTTGTAGACTGGCATAAGGAGGTGCAAAGCTATAAACATGCCGGCTACAGGTTTATTCGGATGAACCTGGAAAATAAACCGGAACTGGTGGCGCTCTGCGACCGTGAGAAGTTCGATGTAATTGTGCACCTGGCAGCACAGGCCGGTGTGCGCTACTCCATCACCAACCCCGATGCCTATGCGCAGTCTAACCTGGTCAGTTTTCTCAACATATTAGAGGTAAGCCGCTATAACAAAGTAAAACATTTGGTGTACGCCAGTTCTTCGAGTGTTTATGGCCTGAACGAAACCATGCCTTTCTCGGTGAAGCACGGTACCGACCATCCGGTGTCGTTGTACGCGGCCAGCAAAAAGGCAAACGAACTGATGGCCCACACCTACAGCCACCTCTACCGGATTCCTACCTCTGGGCTGCGCTTCTTTACCGTGTATGGCCCCTGGGGCAGACCGGATATGGCCTATTTCCTGTTTGCAGATGCTATCCTGAAAAACAAGCCGATCCAGGTGTTCAACTACGGTAAAATGAAACGCGACTTTACCTACATCGACGACATCACCAGCGGCATCATGAATGTAATGGACAAGCCCGCAGAACCGGATGGAAACTGGAATGCCAGCAACCCCGATCCTTCCCGCTCTACAGCTCCTTACTGTATTTACAACATCGGCAACAACACGCCGGTAGAACTGATGAGCTTTATCCGGGAGATCGAAAAAAATATGGGTACCAAAGCGGTTATCGAAATGAAGGGCATACAGGACGGCGATGTTACTGCCACCTGGGCCAACGTAGACGACCTGATTCACCATTTCGATTATAAGCCCAACACTACCATTCATGCCGGGCTCAGGAAGTTTACCGAGTGGTTTAAGAACTACTATGCTGCCGGGAAAGTGGCAGAAGTAAAAGCTGCCGCAAATGCGGTGGGCGTATAGCAGGTGCTGCGGATAGTGTAATTTTTGTACTAAACCCCACAACCTATGAGTCAGGAAAAAAAGCTTACCGAACGAACACTTACCGGTTTCCTCTGGATGATTACCGGCAGTGGTGTGCAGGTAGTGCTGAAAATAGGCGTGCTGGCCGTGCTGGCCAGGCTGGTAGGGCCGAAGGAATTCGGGATCATGGGAATTGCCGTAATTGTCGTGGAGTTTTCTAAAATGTTTACCCAGATGGGCGTAGGACCGGCTATTGTACAGCGGAAGGAGCTGGAAGACCGCCACCTGACTACCGGCTTCACGCTTTCCCTGTTCATGGGCTTCTTCTTTGCCGGCATGCTGGCGCTGCTGGCCCCGCTGCTGGAAGTGTTTTTCCGAATGGAAGGACTGACGCCTGTGCTGCGGGTAACGGCCCTGATCTTCCTGGTCGATTCGCTTACCCTGATCGGGCAGGCGCTGCTGCAGCGCAACATGAAGTTCAGGGCAATTGCAGCGGTTGATGTCGCCTCGTATGCCATCGGCTACGGCGGTATTGGCATAACGCTGGCCTATTTCGGCTGGGGCGTGTGGGCGCTGGTAGCAGCGCACATGGCACAGGCTATCCTGCATGCCGTTATCATCTTTTTCATTCAGCCTTTTTCCAAGCGTCCGGGGTTCGAGCTGGATGCCTTTAAGGAACTGCTTCATTTCGGAGGCGGCATGACCATGGCCCGGATCGGCAATTTTCTCGCTAACCAGGGCGATAACCTGGTGGTAGGACGCATGCTGGGAGCCGGGGCGCTGGGTATCTACGGAAGGGCGCATCACTTTATGGTAATGCCGGCCAGCCTGTTCGGTACCGCCCTGGACAAAGCGCTCTTTCCGGCCATGGCCAAGGTGCAGGACGACAAACAGCGGCTCGGAAAAGCGTACCTGACGGGCGTGAGCATTATTGCTACCATTTCCATTCCGCTGAGCATTGTGCTGGTGCTGCTGGCGCCCGAAATTATCATGGTTTTACTGGGCCCGAAATGGACAGCGGTAATTCTTCCTTTTCAGATTTTGACCTGCAGCCTGCTGTTCAGGATGAGCTATAAAATGAGCGATTCGCTGGCAAGGGCAACAGGAGCGGTCTATAAAAGAGCCTGGCGCCAGGTAATTTATGCCGTCTTAGTGGTGGCCGGTACCTACATTGGCCAGTTCTGGGGACTGCCCGGCGTAGCCGTAGGTGTTGCCATGGCGCTGATCACAAACTTCCTGCTGATGGCACAGCTGAGCCTCGGCATCACCCATGTCAGCTGGCTGAAAATGGCGCAGGTACACTGGCATGGACTGGTACTGGGGCTGACGATTGGCATTGCCAGCTACACCCTGGTAACGCTGTGCCGTTTACATCTTCACTCACACTTCCTGACGTTGCTGGTTACTGGTGTAGCCCTGGGAATACTGTTGGCGTTGGCAATATGGCGCTTCCCCGGGCTGATCAGCCATGAACTGAAGGAGCTGTTTAACAAACTGGTTTTAAAGCGTATTAAAAAATTACCAACCCAGAATGCATGGACGAGCTAATCATCCCACCCATACGGCCTGTTGCCATTCCTAAAAGCAATTCACAAACGCCAAAGCTGGCCCTTATCCGGGACTTGCTGGACGTGTTGCACACGGCTGGTATCCAATACTGTCATTGGAAGAGCAACGAACACCTCGATGCCTCCATGACAGGAGATACCGACCTGGATATTCTGTTCGATGCAGAACAGCGGGAGCAACTGGAAGGACTGCTGGATAAACTGGGCTTTAAGCGCCTTTGTTCCATCACCCAGAAGCAGTACAAGGATATCGAAGACTTTATTGGCATGGACCTGCCATCGGGCAAACTGGTGCATGTGCATGCCCACTTCAGGCTTACCATGGGCGAAATGTACCTGAAGGGCTACCAGCTGGAACTGGAAGAAAGGATTCTGAACAGCCGCGTTTTTGATGAAACATTCGGGATTTACACTTCCGATCCGGCCTATGAGCTGATTCTGCTCTACTTCAGGGAAGCGCTGAAGCTCCGGAACCGCGATGTGATGATGATGCACCTGTTCAACCGGGTAAAGTACTCCGAAAATGTGCTGAAGGAGTACCGGTGGCTGAAGCAGAAAACCACCGAGGCCCAGCTGAAGGCCACGCTCAAAACCATGTTTAAGAATTACAAGCCCATTTATCAACTGGTAACCGGGGGCTTTAACCGCCGGGAGTTACTAAAACTTTCTGTTATCATCAAAGACATCTTCTATAACAACAGGCTGTATTCTCCTGTAACGGCCAACCTGTTGCGGTGGTACCGGGAGGCAACGGTGCGGGTGTCCCGGAAGCTGTCGCGGCTGCTGAACCGCCCTATCCTGTCACAGCGGATAAACCCACGTGGAGGGATTGCCGTGGCCGTGATCGGTGCAGACGGGTCGGGTAAATCTACGGTAACGGCTAACCTGCAGAGCACTTTCCGGCAGAAGCTGGATGTGTATAAGATCTACTTTGGCAGAGGCGACGGCAATATGTCGTGGGCCAGGCGGATGCTGTTACGTGCAAAGGCTGTGGTGGCAGGTGCAGAAAACAAAAAGAAGAAAAAAGGCACCGACCTGGGGGTGGTGCGAAAGCGGGGCGTGCTGGGGAACCTGTACAAATGCGCGGAAGCGGTGATCGTGGCATTCGAAAAGCGCCGGAACCTGCAGCTCATGCAGGAAGCCCGGGAGAAAGGCATGTTCATCATCTGCGACCGTTTTCCGCAGAACCAGATCATGGGCTACAACGATGGCCCGCTGCTGCACCACCTGCTTGCGTCTTCGAACCCCCTGTTCCGGGAGATCGCCAAATGGGAATCGGAGGTATATGCCGCCGCAGAGAACAGTCCGCCGGATGTGCTTTTCAAACTGATAGCAGATGCCGGCGTGGTGGAAGCCCGGAAGCCGGGCGAAACCTCACTCGAAACCCTGGAAGCCAAGATTGCGGGTGTCAGGAGCCTGAAGTTTGACGACAGATGCAAAGTAGTGACAGTAGATGCCACGCAGCCGCTGGACAAAGTGCTTTACACCATCAAGGAGCAGATCTGGGGCAGCTATCGCTGATATTGTTGATTGTATTACCATTTACAGAAAGGCATGGAAGCAAGCTGTAAACTTAAAGAGAATTTTGAAGAAGCAACGTTGGTACAAAAGGTGGCAACTATAATAGAGTTTGTCGGTCCTCCGGGAGCAGGCAAAACAACAAGCTGCAGTTACTTTTCGCAGGTGTTAAAGGAGAAAAACCTGCAGGTATACCAGCTGCAGGATGTTAAAGATTACCTGAGCGAAATGGGCAGCCTCCGAAAGCTAAGCTTTTATGGGAAAACAGTCCTTTTCAAAGGTCGGAAACTGATGCTTTTTACCATCGTGCTGGCTTTTTTTGGCGTGTTCAGTTTTAACGCTGTGTACAGGTATAGCAGGCTCTCTGTGTTTGACCTGGTGCTGAAACAATTTGTAAAAGACAGGAACGCCGACGTGGTATTACTCGATCAGTGGAGCATACAGGAAGTGTGGTCGGCCACTATTTTCAGGCTTAAATCTTACCAGGAAATACCGAAGCGGCTGAAGCAGTTTTATTTTAAAACAGACCACGTGATCTACTTCGATATTGATGTGCCGACTGCTGCGGAACGGATCAGCGGACGGCCAACTAACCGCAGCCGGTTTGACCGGATGCGTCCGGATGAACGGCTTGAAGAACTGGATAAATACAGTACGTACCTGTTTCAGTTGTTCGAGAAATCGGATTGTGAGAACAAATGCATCTTCTCTGCTAGGCAACGCCCGGAGGAGAACGCGGCCGGTTTTCTGCAGTTTTTGAATGCCTCTTTTGTACAAGTTTAAGTTTAGTTGGGTTATGATATTGATTGCATTGTCGCTTTTGCTGGTTATTATCTTCTTCTACGACATCAAGCTGTTCGTACCCTCGCTGTTGGTGTATTTTGTGTTTTTCGACATGTTTGACGGTTTTTACGAAGAAAATAAAATTTATTCTGCCATACGCTACCTCATCCCGCTGGCACTGATCGCCTTTTACATGATGCGGTTTGATGTTCTGAAAAAGTCCGATTTTATTTTCCTGATCCTCACTGTTTACCTGGTGTTTTTGTGGATCGTAAATTCTGGCGATATACTGGTATCTTCCCGCAACTTAATGGCACTGTTTATTACGCTCCTGCTGATTCCGGTAGGCAAGCACCTGGGCAGGAGCGTGGACTTTGTGCAGGAGTTCGAAAAGTATAACCGGGTACTGCTGATCGCGCTGCCACTCTACATCATCAGCGCCAACGTGTTTAACTTCGGGGAATCGTACACCGACGAATTCTCGACCGGCTTCCTGATTACCTCCCGCATGTATGTCGTTCCGATCGTGGTGTTCCTGGCCATCCACTACATCATCACGAACAAAGAGCGCAGCTGGCTTATCAAAGCCACCGATGCTTCCTTTATCCTGCTCAACCTCTGCCTGCTGCTCATTAACACCCGTCGGACCACTTTGGGAATGCTGCTGGGGGCGCTGTTCGTGTACACGCTGCTCAACCGGAAAATAATTTTTCAGATGGTGATGCTGGTTTTTGTGCTGGTGGCCACGCTGGTGTTTACCTACCCGCTGTACGAGGCAAAGCTCACGGCGCAGCTCGAGAAACGGGAGCGCATCCAGAACCTCGATACCTATGAGGAGGAAGGACGGGTGCTGGAAACACTTTACATCATGGACTACCACCAGAAACGGGAGAACCTGGCGGAGCTGCTGTGCGGCGTAAAGCTGTTCGATACTTACGAGTTCGGCGCCAAATACTTCGGACGGGGCCGCCCGATCCACAGCGACATCAACATGATCTTTTTCAGTACAGGGATCATCGGCGTCATCCTGTTCAGCATGTTTTTCCTGCATTACTTCTACAGCGGGAACAGGAGGATTCTGCACCATAACAGGAAGCTGTATTATCCGCTCCTGATCGTGTTTCTGATGGTGCTGTTGCCCGGTCGCTTTATTGGCACCTTAACCTATGCGCCGCTGCTGATGCTCCTGCTCTCTTCCATAAAATACTGCAGGCTGCAGCCCGAGGCAGCAAAAACAGGCAAGGAGGAGGCGGAGGGCCACTATTACCAGAGTGGCACATTAGAAAACACGCCAGGAACGAAAGCGGTCTATTCCTGATGAAACAGCTGCATGCGTGGTGTTGCTACAGTACCAGCTTTGTAAAACCAATAAATACCCAGCAGTCCGGCATCCGGCTGCCGAACAAAAAGGAAAATAGAACAAGTGACAATCAACCGGAAAATTTTAAAACATTAGCTTATGAAAGTACTTTTTGTGTGCAGCGGGAATAACAAAAGCTTTGATATCGTGCCCTTTATCAAAGCGCAGGGAGAGTCGCTGGTGCGGGCAGGGGTGGAGGTGGATTATTTTCCGGTCATCGGGAAAGGCATAGCAGGCTATGTGAAGGCAGGCTTCAAGCTCCGGGATTACCTGAAAAGCAACAGCTACGATCTTATTCATGCCCATTTTACCCTCTCGGGCTGGAGTGCCATTATTGGTGCCGCCGGCAAAACACCGGTCGTGCTGTCGCTGATGGGCAGCGATGCCTACGGCGAATACATTGGCGTTAATAAAATCGAGTTCAGCAGCAGGCTCAATATTCTGTTAACCTACCTCATTCAACCTTTTGTAAAAGCCATCATTTCCAAGTCCCGGAACATCGAGGACTACGTGTACCTCAAGCACAAGTCGTATATCGTTCCGAATGGCATCAATAAAGAGAAGTTTCAGCCGTCGGAAACGGATTACCGCGACGAGCTGGGGCTGAACAACGGCAAAAAACAGGTGCTGTTCCTGGGCAGCAAAACCAACGTCCGGAAAAACTTTAAGCTGGTGCAGGAGGCGGTGGCCAGGCTGAACAGGCCTGATGTGGAGCTGATCAATCCGTACCCGATTCCGCATACCGAAATACCCAAATACCTGAATGCGGTAAATGTGCTGGCCGTCACCTCGCTGATGGAAGGGTCGCCGAATGTGGTAAAAGAAGCCATGGCCTGCAACTGCCCAATCGTTTCTACGGACATGGGCGATGTAAAATGGGTAATGGGCGACACCGAAGGCTGCTACACTACCTCCTTCGACCCCGGCGATTATGCCGAAAAGCTAAAACTGGCCCTGGCGTTTTCAGAAACCAAAGGCAGAACCAGGGGCGAAGAACGAATAAGAAAGCTAGGGCTGGATGCCGGAACCATTGCCAACCGGGTAGTGGCTATTTACCGGGAAGCCCTGAACTACAAAGAAGAAAAAGTGGCCGGTTAAGCCGACATACGATCTGCAGCCACAGTCACCACAGCCTTACCACTTCCGCAACAACAGGTGCAACCGTGAGAAGGATATTTTTTGCTGAGTTTAAGATGATATTATTTAGTTTTTAATTGATGTGAAATGAAGATACTGATTGATATAAAGCACCCTGCCCAGCTCAACCTGTTCAAGAACCTGTCGCGGGTGCTGGCAGACGAAGGCTGGGACGTTACGATCTGCTACCTGGAACGAGGAAAACTGCCCAAGATCATTGCACAGGAATATGCCGGCTTCAGAACCATTCCGGTGGGGAGCAGCAAAGGCACCAAGTGGTCTATTTTCTGGGATGGCAACGTAAAACGCACCCTTACCTTTTTCAACCTCATCCGGAAAAACAACTACAACATATGTGTGGCGGCCAGTAGTATTCCGCTGGCCCTGGCTGCACGAGTATCGGGTGTGCCCATTATCCAGTTTTACGACGACCCCGAACGCGGAAAGATCAACGACCTGAACGCCGTGTTCTCCGACCAGCTGTTCTTTCCGCCGATCGTGGAGAAAACCGAAAAAACCTCCACGTTTAACTGCCTGAAGGAATGGAGCTACCTGAGCCCGCGGTGGTTTAAACCGGATACGCAGATTCTGCAGCGCTATGGCCTTACGCCGCACCAGTACGTGTTCGTGCGGGAAGTCAGCAACAAATCCTTTAACTACTACGACCAGGAAGATGCCATTGTGTGCAGCCTCTCGCAGGAAATAGATCCGAATGCTACGGTCGTGTTGTCCTTAGAAGATAAAAGCATCGCACATAAATTTCCCAAAAACTGGATACTGCTGGAGGAGCCGGTCGGCGATATTCATTCCCTGATTTACTACTCGAAGCTGGTAATTTCTTCCGGCGACAGTATGGCCCGGGAGGGCGCCATGCTGGGGGTGCCGAGCGTATACTGCGGCATCCGGAACATGAAGGCAAATGAAATGCTGATGGGCCTGGGCATACTGGAACACCTGCCGCAGCGCGAAGCGCTTCCATTCATCAACAGCACCATCGCAGCCAGTTTTGACGAGCAGAAACAGGTAAGCACCCGCAATGAATTGCTGGAGACCTGGGATGACATGGTGGATTTTATGAAAAAGCAGATTCACCACTACATGAAAGGACAGATCAACCACTATAAATATCAATAACATGGAAATTTCAGTATTTGGCTTAGGGTATGTTGGCTGTGTCAGCTTGGGCTGTCTGGCTAAAAATGGACACCACGTAACAGGCGTAGATGTAAGCGCTTTTAAAGTAGAACTGGTAAACAGGGGTAAACCTACCATTCTGGAAAAAGATATTGATGCTATTTTTAAGGAAGGCTATGAAAAAGGCAGAATCTCGGCTACGATGAGTGCTGCCGACGCTGTGAAAAACACGGAACTAAGCATTATCTGCGTGGGTACGCCTTCTTCGCCGCACGGGCACCTGAACCTTTCCTATATTTATAAAACTGCCGAACAGATTGGCGAAGCACTGCGGGCAAAAGATAGTTTCCATACGGTGGTGATCAGGAGCACCGTGTTGCCCGGCACGAACCAGAAGATTGGTGAAATAATTGAAGAGTTTTCCGGTAAGAAAAGAGGCGAGCATTTTTCGGTTGTCTCCAACCCGGAGTTCCTGCGGGAAGGTTCAGCAGTGAAAGATTATTATCATCCTGCAGTTACGGTAATTGGCGGCGACCATGAAGGTGCTTTGGAAAAAGTAGTGTCGTTGTACACCAGCCTGGATGCACCCATCGAAATTACCGACATCAAAATAGCAGAGCTGATCAAGTATGTGAACAACACCTACCATGCCTTGAAAATCACGTTCGCTAACGAAGTAGGCAACATCTGCAAATCGCTGGATATTGATTCGCACAAGGTAATGGAGTTGTTCTGCAAAGATACGCACCTCAATATTTCACCTGCTTACTTCAAACCCGGCTTTGCCTACGGCGGCTCCTGCCTGCCAAAAGACCTGAAAGGACTGGTTACGCTCGGCCACGACAACTACGTGCAGACACCGGTGCTGGGATGTATCGAGGGTTCGAATGAGCATCAGAAGAAGGTAGCCTACGAACTGGTAGCCAAAACCGGGAAAAGAAACATCTGCTTTATCGGCCTCAGCTTTAAAGAAGGCACCGACGACCTGCGCTACAGCCCATCCGTAGACCTGGCAGAAACGCTGATAGGCAAAGGCTACCACATCCGGATTTTCGATGAGAACGTGCGGCTGTCAAAACTGATAGGAGCGAACGAGGCCTTCATCAACGAGCGTCTGCCGCACCTGTCTGAACTGATTGTAGCGGATGTGGAAGACGCCATCCGGAACGCCGATGTAGTCATCGTAAACCACCGCACCTTCGATGCCGCTTCATACCTGCAGCTGTTAGCTGAAAAAGCTGCTGTCGTGGACTTAGTAAGGATACCGGAACTGGAGCAACTGCCTAACTACGAAGGCCTGTGCTGGTAACGAAACACCGATTAAACTAAGCTGCTCTATCGTTGGATGCTTCCGTTGCCGCTTACCAAAAGCTGTCTCACCCAGCTACGGCAGCGGGAGCAACACCAATGGTGGCAGCTGCAGTAATGTTTTGGAGGCTGTTCAACAGCTGTAAAAGGGACTACAGGAGCAGTAGCCCCTTTTCGCGTAAGGTAAACCAGGCTGGCGAGTTCAGAAATTCCGTAAAGCTCAGGTGCGCATCCACAGGGTAGCTTTCTTCCAACTGCTGCAGCGTAACCGTAGCACCTGTGCCTGCACTTAGTTCCTGCAGCACATCAAACAGCCACTGCCCGATGGCGGCAGTCGTCTTCACCTCAAAGTCTTCTGCTTTCTCGTAAAACGTGAGCACACAGCGCTCGATCGTTTCTCCCTTCCGGGCAAATATCGTGAAGTCTATTTCCGGCACATGGCCCAGCCACACGACCCGCGCATTTTTTCGGGCGCTGTCGGGTTTGGTGGGTTCAGCGATGGCGTTGGCGATCAGATTTCGCGGCGTGGTGGTGCGTGGCACTTTAAAATCGAACCAGAACGAGAGCGGTTCCTCCAGCCCCACGCCATGCATGTAATTGTAAATTGCTTTGGCTAGCCCTTCGCCGAACAGTTCGTGGTCGGTGCCTTTGGGATCGTCGTGCCAGAGGTCGTTGTTGGCAAAATCGCCTTCCGGCGGACCGACTTTTACCACGCCGTACTTTTCCGGGTGTTTACCGATCGGGCTGTGGGCGGTCATGCTGAAGCGGTGCCAGTAACCGGACTGGATCACATTGTTCACAAACAGCTGCCGCACCACCTCCAGCGAGTCGATGGTTTCCTGAGCCGTCTGGGTCGGGAAACCGTACATCAGGTAAGCGTGCACCATAATGCCGGCCTGTGTAAAACCGTCTGTTACGCGCGCCACCTGTGCTATGCTAACGCCTTTCTCCATCAGGTCGAGTAGCCTGTCAGACGCTACTTCCAGGCCACCCGATACTGCGATACAACCCGAAGCAGCCAGCAGGCGGCACAGGTCCGGTGTAAATGTTTTTTCAAATCGGATGTTGCCCCACCAGCTTATCTTCACCCCCCGTCGCAGCAGCTCCAGCGCCAGGTCGCGTAAGGCGGCAGGCGGAGCAGCTTCATCTACAAAATGAAAACCAGTCTGGCCGGTCTGGGCGATGATCTGCTCGATGCGGTCCACGAGCAGGGTAGCAGGCGCTGCTTCGTAGCGGGAGATGTAGTCGAGGGTGATGTCGCAGAAGGAGCAGCGTTTCCAGTAGCAGCCGTGGGCAACGGTGAGTTTGTTCCAGCGCCCGTCGCTCCAGAGGCGGTGCATCGGGTTAATTACATCGATTACCGAGAGGTAATCCTGCAGCGGCAGATCGCTGTAATCGGGCGTACCCACTTCGGTGTGCGGAATATCCTTATCGAGGCAGCCATTTACGAACTCCACGCTACCATCCTGCAGCAGGAAGGTGCGCTGCAGAAAATCGAGCGGACGCTGGCCCTGCAGGTACTCCAGCAGCTTGAGCCAGGGGCCTTCGCCGTCGTCGAGCGTAATAAAATCGATGTATTTAAAAATGCGGGGCTCGCGCAGGTCGCGCAGTTCGGTGTTGGGGTAGCCGCCGCCCATCAGGGTTTTGATGTGCGGGTGCTTCTCCTTGATGTGCTTTGCCAGCAGCAGTCCGCCGTACAGGTTGCCCGGAAACGGCACTGAAAATCCCACCACATCGGGCTTTACCGCCTGCAGGCGCTCCTCCAGCAGCTCGAGCAGCAGCTGGTCTACCAGGTTTGGTTCTTGCTGCAGCGCCTCCTCCAGCGGATCGAATGAAGTAGCCGACATCGCCAGTTTATCGGCGTAGCGGCTGAAGGCGAAGTAGGGGCAAACCGTTTCCTTAATCAGGTCGCCCAGGTCTTCGAGGTACAGTGTAGCCAGGTAGCGTGCCCGGTCTGCAATGCCCATACTGCCGAAAGCCCAGTCGATATCCTCCACCTGGTCGAAGCGCGCGCCTTCGGGCAAATAGCGGCTGTAGCTGATCTGCTGCGCCAGCGTCGTGTCTTTGTTCTGCAGGAAGCGGATAACAGGTTCAATGGTGCTGAGGTACTCCCGCTTGAGCCGCAGCATGCGCCGGCTGTTGTCCGACAGCTGGTAATCGCCTTCCTCGATGGTGCTGAAAATACGGCTCAGCCCGTTCCGGGTGAACATCCGCAACACAAGCTCAATGCCGAAATCGGCCTGCGTAACGGAATAGCCGCGCCCGGTCAGAAAGCCTTTCAGGTAGGCCGTGGCGGGGTAAGGCGTGTTGAGCTGCGTGAGTGGTGGCGTGAGCAGCAGTATTTTTGGGTTGTTCAAAGCAGATAATTTAAGTGTTGCCGAAGCAGGAAAAACAAATTTACGGATAAAGCTTCTGAATATGAAAGCGCTACTCTGCCAACAGTTGTGCCGGCGGGCAGGTTCAGTGGCTATGGTAAGTACAGCAGGAACAGGATTTTAGCCAAAAAAATACTTTGCATAAAAATGTTGTAACATTATAAAATTTCAATAGTTTTGCGGGATGAAATAATCTGCAGATACGGGTTACTTCGCTCAGTTACAGTCTTTTTAAACCTTTTTCAAAACTAAATTCTTTACATGAAAAAATTTCTACCAATCCTCGTTTTGGCGGTACTTGTGTTTACTGCTGCCTGCACCCTTTTCAAGAAGGATATCGATGTTCCACAGGTATTCTCGATCGAAGTAAACCAGTCGGCTGCTGACCCGCTGCAGTTTACTACTACAAAAGAGGTGACAACTTTAGATGCCGATGTTGAAAAGTACAAGGAAGAGATTGATGAGTTCAGAATTTCGAAAGTAACCTGCAAAGTAGCGCAGTTCTCCGGTTCAAACGCACCTGTAGTTTCAGGAAACCTGCTGTTTGCTGCTGCCGGAACAAGCAATTTCAAAACACTGGGCGCCGTTGAAAACCTGGACCTGAAAGCGCTGAACCTCTCCGGAGATGAAGTGAATGTGCCGATTGCTGACGAGCAGGTAAAGCAGGAGCTGATCAGCCTGATCAAAGCCGGTACCAACATCATCCTGAAACTGGATGCGGAGACAACTGAAAACCCGGTTGTGGCCACGCTCGATTTTACAGTTTACGCGACCATTTCGGTAGAACTATAATTTTGCTGACTTTTTCCGGCGGCAGCGTACCCTGTTGTCCGGAAAAAGAACAGCTAGTAAAAATAAAGCCCGCAGTGCTTCATGTTGGAAGCGCTGCGGGCTTTATTTTTTAGCAGTAGTTAGGAGCAGTGGGAGTGGTGGCAGTGGCTGCAGAGATTTCTGGCGTTTGCTGCGCCGTTTGGTTTTGCAGCTGCTGCCACTGAGGGTGTTATGGCAGGCTGAAATGCGGTTTCTTTCAAAAAAAAGCAACAAGATTTTAAAATAGGAGTATAGGAATTAAATAATATTTTTTATAACTTGTTTAAACATTTAACCTCCTGAAAAATTTCAGACAAAGGCTTTTTTATGTGGAGCAAATAAAATTTATCAACAACAATTAAATTATGATTATGAAGAAGTTACAGGTGTATTTTTGGGTGGCGCTACTTGCTGTTGCAGCTGCCTGTTCGTTGTTCACGAAAGACATTGATGTGCCGCAGTCTTTCTCCTTACCTATTTCGCAGGCAGTTTCCGACCCTTTGCAATTCACGAAAACCTACACCTTAAACACTTCCAACGAGGATGTGGACAAGTATAAAGACAACATTGATGAATTCAGGATCGACAGGATAACTTATAAGGTCAGCGCATTTTCAGGGTCGAACACGCCGGTAGTTTCGGGAACCATGAAGTTTGCGGCCGACGGCACCAGTACCTACAAAACCCTTGGCACCATCAGCAGCCTGGATCTGAAAGCAAGCAATGCCTCCGGCCAGGAATACACCCTGGATATAGCCAGCGAAGCTGTAAGAAATGAGCTGGTAAACCTGATGAAAGCAGGTACTACCGTTAGCTTCCGGTTAGATGCCAGCACTACGAATAACCCGGTAGACGCTACCATCGATTTTAAAATTTATGCCAACATGACTGTAGAGCTGTAGCTTTTCCAGGCTATGATATAAACGCAAAGGCTTGTGCTGATAACACAGGCCTTTTTGCATTTATAATGAAAACTTACGCACAATTTTGTTCACCACAAACGACACGCCGGGCACTATGCCCAGGGCCGTTACGCTGATCAGGACGAATACCACAAAAAAGGAGCGGAGCCACCTGGTAAAAAAGTCGGAGGCAATGCCAAAGGTATACAGTTCGATGGCCGAAGCCAGCAAGAGGCTCAGGACAGCAATAACCAGCAGTGGCTTTTTGAAACGTATTTTTACCGCAGCTTTAGATTTTTTCATGCAAAAGGCATCTTATCTTCTGCAAAGGTACGGCAATAGCGGCAGCTAAAAAATCAGGAATGCCCTTTTTCTGCTTCCTCTTCTTCTTTTGTTTTTCCTGTTTCCGGCGGAGCCGATTCGGCGGGATGCATCTCGTTGCCGAGCCGCTCTTTATCTTTTTTTACACGCTCTACATCCGATGAGTCGTCTTTGGTATTTTCCTGCAGGGGGGCTTTGTGTTGCTCGTTCATAGTGTTTATGTGGTTAATGGCTTGTCTGGTGTAAATACGGGAAATGAAAGCGCCGGGTACATGTCTTAACTCTAAATAGGTTATGGTCGTAGACGTAGGAGCAGATAAAATTTAACTGCTTCATGCTACATCAAAGAAAATAGACTATGGTGAATACAGGAAAATTAAAAGCGGCTTTGGTTGCAGTTGTAGTTTGTGCAGCCACAGGATTTGGCCTGACAGCTTGTAACAAGGGTACAGAACCCGGCGATACCAATGTGGAAAGAGGCGAAATAGTAGAACCGGAAGAGGATGTTGACAAAAGCCTCGGGACAATGGATACGACCGATTACGAACATCACTACGACCACGCCGACCACCCCGATAGCACTGCACTGGGCTCCGGTGCCTATGATCAGGACGGCGACCGCGACAAAAGGCCATAAAACAGAAAGGGGCCACTCCCGCTGGAGCTGCCCCTTTGTTAAATTACATCCGCTACAGTTTACCGGAAAGCAAACCCGTTCGGAGCTACGCCTACTCTGAAAGAATCGACTGCTGCTCCTGATGGGTTATAGCGAATTACCCACCCGTCGGATGTAAAGCCAGGTACTTTGCCCGCGTAGATATAACCGCTTACCGGATCTACTCCCAAGCCATAGAAGCCCGAGGAGGGATAGGAGGCGCCGCGGTTAATCAGGGGGGTGGAGCTAAGCGCAGTAGCAGCTATGTCCTGCCGGTAGACTTTGTTATCGTAGACAAAGTAAAGCTTGTCTTTGGCAGCATTGGTTGTTAAGTTTTTCGGCGAAGGTGCGTTGCGGCTGAACGTAAATGTGCTCACAACTGTGTTGTTGGCCGTGCTGATTTTAGTTAATGCGCCAGGCTCGCTCAGTTCCTCGCTTATAGTCCAGTCCTGGTTGTAGGCTTTGTTGTTGCGGCTGGTAACCCACAGGTTGTTGTCTTTGTCCAGGGCAAGGCTGTTGGGGCCGTAGGTAACCGGAATGGTAGCTTCCAGGGTATCGGTGGCTGTGTTGATAACAGAAACTGTGTTCCCTCCGCTGTTGGCAACGTAAACCTTGCCGCCTGCTACCAGCAGTTTTTCCGGGTTAATGCCCACTTCTATTGTCTTCGTTACAGTAAAGTTCTTCAGGTCCACTACCGCTACACGCCCGTTGCCGTCGTAGGTCACCCATTCGGTTACATAACCTTTCTGGTTGTCGAGTGCGGCAAAATAGCGGGGCATTTTCAGTCCGTTTATTTCTCCCTCCACTTTAAAGGTATTGGCGTTGGCTACATACATTTTCTGGCTGTTGTTCACTACCAGGAAAGCGCGGTCGTCGTGGGTGCTGATGTCCTGCAGCACATCGCCCAGCAAGAGCGGGTTATTTTGCTTGCTGAAGATGTTGTTTTCCAGTTTGCCCGAGTTGCGGTTGTAATAGCTCACAGAGGCATTGGAGGCGTTGAAACTGCCCTCGTTGGCAATAAGCACGGCGTTGGCAGCATAGGCACCAGTGGGTGCATCATTCTCATTTTCACAACTGGTAAAGGTAAAGGCACCTGCTGTTAAAGCCGCAGCCAGGAAGAAGCTGCGCACAGATCTGTTTTTTGTCATGATGATTGGTTAATGTGTTAATGGGTTAATGTGCTAATGGGTTACTATGATTAGGGTGCAGCGGGTGTGGTGGCAGCTGCAGTAATGTTTTGTCTGAACCTTTGATTAACGGTGATTTAATTGATGACTATGATTATTTGTCTGAATCAGGATTAACAGAATTTTAGGATTTTCGGGATTAGGTTTGTTTGTGGTTCGCGCAGGAGACGCGGGCATCGCGTCTCTACAGCCATATCCCCTACCTCTCTACCTCTCTAGTACAGGGTTGAAAATCTTCAACCCCTACAAAATTTCTACCTCTCTACCTCTCTACCTCACTGTGTCAGGGTTGAAGATTTTCAACCCCTACAAAATTTCTACTTCTCTACCTTTCTACCTCTCAAACTCTCAAACTCTCAAACTCCCAAACTCTCTAACTCCCAAACTAAATTATGTATCGCAAACTGAAGGTGTAGCTGCGTGGTGGCATAGCCCGGTTCACCATGGTCTGGTAGCGGGTGTTGGTTGCGTTGTCGGTGCGCAGGGTGGTGTGCAGTTGGTGGCGGCCCAGCTTAAATTGTTTGCCCACGGACAAGCCCAGCAAGGTGAAGCCTGGCATACTTTCAGAGTTGTTGGCGGTGGTGTAGCGCCTGCCGGTGTAGGTCAGGTTGCCGATAAAGCGCCAGGTACGGTAGGAGGCATCGGTGGAAAAAGTGGCTTTGTGCAGCGGTACGTATGGTAACTGCCGGTGCAGTTCCGCTGCGGCTCCCTCATACGACTTTACCTGTTCCGAAGAGGTAAAAGCATACCCTGCTGCAGCACCCACCACAGCCTTACCTGCTTTGGCAGACACACGACTGCTGAACTCCAGCCCCTGCGACTGTACCTTCTGCAGGTTCAGGGGTGTCCAGTAACCAACTCCGGTATCTGTCCATTGTACCCAGTTGTCGAGCAGGATGGTATAGGCTGTTGCTTCTGTCTCCACAACCACAGCGCCTTTTGCAAAGAGGTGCCGCAGGCCTGCTTCATAGTTCCAGCCTTGCTCCGGCTTCAGGTCAGGGTTGCCGCCGGGGCGCCAGAATCGTTCGTTCAGGGTGGGTACCCGGTAACTACCCGATACATTACCTTTTACACTGATGTAGTGCTGGCCGAAGCGGGCAAACTTCCAGTTGGCGCCGAGGGTAGGCGTAGGCACCGGGTTAAAGCCTTCCACAAATGCCTGCCGTAGGTTCAGGCTCAGCGCCAGCCTTTGCACAGGCTCGTAGCGGAAAAGTGCGAAAGCGGCGGCTCGTTTTTCTGTTACCTTACCGCCATAGCCATCTACAGCCGCATCGAAATACTGTAGATTCAGGCCGCCTTTCAGGCTCCAGCGCCGGCCATAGGTATACGTCTGCTCTGCCTGCAGCTGCCAGGTGCCGATATCGGTGCGGGAGTTGTTATGGTTGTCGGTGTAGTGGAGGAAATCGGAAAAATAAGCCGCTTTGATACTGGTCTGGCCCCAGCGGCTGTTGTGCCCGAAGCTGGTGAGCAGGCGCAGGTTTTTGTCGAGCTGAGCGGCGTTGTTGTCGGCTGCGCCCATGGCAGGCTGCAGTTCGCGGTCGGTGTAGGTGTACCAGCTGCTGAAAGCAAGGTTTGTTTTGGGGCTCAGGTGCCAGGTAACATCCTGTGTAAAGCCATGCTGCGCTACTCCTGCATGCGCCATCCGCTCCCGTGGCGCTCCGAATTTGCCAGCGTTGCGGTACCAGAAGTTGTTCTGCGCCTGCTGCCGGTAAGCGCTTCCGCCCACCGCAATTTTTTCGCTGCTGTAGCCTGCGGAAATGTGGCTGTAGTAGCGACCGAAGCTGCCCACTTCCTGCTGCAACGCTGCCCGGAATCCTTTTTCAGTATAATCGGGAGAGTTCAGCATCACGGCTCCGCCGATAGCGCCACTGCCATACGTAGCGCCTGCTGCGCCATGCTGCACCGCCACATCTCCGACACCGCTTAAGGGCAGCGTGGCAAAATCGTTCTGCCCGAGCGAGGGGATGGCGATGTTGAGCCCATTCCAGAGTACTGCCGTATGCGAAGCCGAGGTTCCCCTGAACGAAACACTCGACAAACCGCTGGCGCCATAAGATTTGAGGTAGAGCGGCGTGCGCGTCTGCAAAGCTTCGGCCAGGGAGGCGGAGCTGTAGGTTTGGAGGTAGCTGCTGTCAAGCGAAAACACGCGGCTGCCGGCGGCGTATACTTCGGCGGGCTTGCCAAATACTTCTACGGCGCCAAGTTCGTAGTGCGTGGTGTCCTGCTGGGCCACAGCCACGGTAGCCACCGTGCAGGAGGAGGCCAGCAGGCAAAAAATAAATTTGTGAAAAGTTGTCACTACATGTTTGCTTACATCCCGAAGCATGCAAAGGGGCAGAAGTGCAGGAACAGCTAGCGCTTGTGGAGCGGAGGCCGTGCAGCTTTTTACCCGAAAGCATACGACAATTTTGTCTGGAACTGGCAGGTCTCCTGGCTTTCTCCGGTCAGCCCGCCTTCCCATCCGGTGCCGGACAGTGGCTTTGGTGTTGAGCTTTCCTTTTAATGGAGATTACAGTTGCGGGAACAGCGCAGGTTTTACACCTGCTTCCCTTTTAAGGCCCTTCGTACAGAAGTAGAAGCGCCACCAATCTGTTGCAAAGGTAACGAACTTTTTAATACGGGCGTGTCCGGAGCAGGAATTTTTTCGTTGTGCTGCTGTGGAGCCTGCTGCTGCCTGCGTTGTGGGGCTGTTAAATAAAATATTAAATAAATGTAATGTTTTGTAAATTCACCGTTTCAGAATATCAGGCCTGAACAGGTAATTTTAAATTTTAATCAACACAAAAAAAACATGAAACCAAACTTAAGACATTTTGGATGGATACTGCTGCTGTATGTATTCGTGCTGGGCGGGTGTAAGGATAACGAGGAAGAACCGACGCCGGAGAATAACAGTAATTTTGTATCGGCTACATTGCTGGGGGAACTTCCCAAAAATACCTTGCAAACCTATGCAACAGCTTTTGGTTTTGGCAATTACGTGGTGCATATCAACTACGATGTATCTTTTTACCGGCTCCACTACCGAACCCGCTTTAAGGGCCAGGAAATTGAAGCATCCGGTCTGGTGGCTGTACCCAGAGGTACTACAGCGGCTCCTGCGCTGCTGAGTGCACAGCATGGCACGATGTTTCGCGAAGCAGATGCACCTTCTAATTTCCCGAATACCTTTAGTGGGTTCGAATTGTTTGGTGCAGCCGGCTTTGTAACGGCTATCCCGGATTATATAGGGATGGGTGCCTCCAAGTCGGTGGTGCATCCGTATTACGACGAAGCGCATTCAGCTGCCGCCGTAGTAGACATGCTGAAAGCAACCAAACACTACCTGCAGACCCAGAATATTGCTTTCAGCAACAAATTATTTTTGGTTGGTTATTCGGAGGGTGGCTATGTAACGCTGGCGGCGCAGAAGGAAATAGAAACCACACCCGGGCACAACCTGGCTGTAACTGCCGTAGCCGCAGGAGCGGGGGCATACGACCTGCCTGTAATGATGAACATGGTGGCGACTGCTTCCTCCTACAGTAATCCTGCTTTTCTGGTAAAAATGGTGCATGCCTACAATAATACCTACAACTGGAACAGGCCTTTAACCGATTTCTTCCGGACCGATTATGCTGCAGCCATACCCGGCTTACTCGACGGCACAAAAAGCCTGGAGCAAATAAACCAGGCGCTGTCTCCTAGCCCGGCAGAATTGCTGAACCCAACGTTTTATCAGAACCTGCAAAGCACTACCGGCGAAATGGAGCTGAAGCAGAAACTAGTGGAAAACAGCTTCTTCCTGACCTGGAACCCTAAAAGTCCGACCCGGCTTTACCACGGAACCCAGGATGAATCGGTTTACTACAGAACCACCGAAACAGCCTATGAAAAGTTCAGCGCAGGTGGCGCTGCCAATGTGGAACTGGTTCCGATAGAGGGTGGTACGCATGTCTCTTCCATAGAACCAATGATGATTGATGCCCTGCTTTGGTTCAAGTCGTTAAACAAATAAAGTAAGCACAGCAACTTTTGCCAGAAAAGCTCCGGAGGATCAGCCTTCGGAGCTTTTCCGTTATCGGTTCAGCGCATTCAACTTCTTGGCTTGCTGCAGCGTAAGTTCTCCTTGATATCCATCCCAAAACGCCTGGTTTTATTTTGAAGCTACCATCACATTTTTATACCCGTCCCAACGTCGTGCAGGTGGCGCAGGACCTGCTGGGCAAATATCTCTACACGAATATTGGCGGTGTACTGACCGGTGGTATGGTTGTAGAGACAGAAGCGTACGCCGGCGAAAACGACCGTGCCTGCCATGCCCATATGAACCGCCGCACCCCACGCACCGAAATCATGTACCAGGAAGGCGGCGTGGCTTACGTGTACCTGGTGTACGGCATCTACCACCTCTTCAACGTCATCACCAACACAGCCGGCAAAGCCGATGCGGTACTGGTACGAGCCATCGAGCCCACCGAAGGCATACCCGAAATGCAGCTGCGCCGCCACATGCCCGTCCTGAAACCCAACCTGACGGCCGGGCCCGGTGTGCTGAGCATCGCCCTGGGTATTGACCGGAAACTGTATGGCGCCGACCTGACCGGCGATACTATCTGGCTGGAGGACCAGGGCGTGCAGGTGCCTGCCGGGCACATTGCTACAGGCCCGCGCATTGGCGTAGACTATGCCGGCGACGATGCCCTGCTGCCCTGGCGCTTCTGGCTAAAAGATAACAAGTGGGTGAGCCGCAGCAGGTAAGTTGTTAAGCTTCAGTGCAAAGCGAATCGGCAGGAGCCAGGGTACGTAAAACCAACAGGATAAGCAGCTTCTCCGGAAAACGCAGATTATTGTCTTTTACCAGAAAATGTTGAGAAACGGTGGCTGTAGCTGCGTTTTTGGCAAGATATTTATTCTATATACAGCATATAAAATAATTTCAGGATCATGTTAGCAACTTTCGACAATGGGAACTTTAAAAAAGTACTGGGCAGTACTGATGCTCACCTGTCTGGCCTTTGGCCTGGCAGGTACTGAACAAGCAAGGGCTCATGGCGGGACCAGCGTCTCCTTCCAGACCTTTTACGATGAACTGACGCCGTACGGCCGCTGGATCAACTACCCCGGGCATGGCTATGTGTGGGCACCCGATGTAGAAGCCGGTTTTCAGCCGTACGCTACCCGCGGGCACTGGGTAATGACAGAATACGGCAACACCTGGGTTTCGGATTATGCCTGGGGCTGGGCGCCTTTCCACTACGGCCGCTGGCTCTGGGACGATTATTACGGTTGGGTATGGGTGCCTGGCAACGAGTGGGGACCAGCCTGGGTGAGCTGGCGCACCGGGGGCGATTATTACGGATGGGCGCCCTTAGGTCCGGGTGTGCACATCAATATCAACATACCAGTGGCGCATTGGGTGTTTGTGCCAAGGCGGCATGTGATGAGCCGCAGATGGCACAACTACTGTGCACCCCGAACAACTGTTGTGAACGTCTACCACAACACGATCATCATCAACAACTACTATAATTACAACAACCGCACCTATGTGTACGGGCCGCGGGTGCAGGAAATAGAGCAGCATACCCGCAGCAGGGTGCAGGTGCACCGTGTGAACCAGGACAGCAGGCCCGGTCGTGCAGTGGTTGACAGGGGGGCAGTGAGAATGTACCGGCCTGAAGTAACGGCACAGCGCAACGAAGCACCTGCCCGGGTTGTCAGCCGCGAAAACTTTACACGTCCTGATCGCTCAAGCGTTGAAAGAGTAAACGACCGCGAAAGAACCGACAGAAGCAGCATCTCCGGTGACAGGAGCAGTGTTGTTAGAGAAGGTACAGCTGAGAATACCGGTATTTCACCAAGAGAACGGATGGCGGAAAGCAGGCGCAGTACCGAAATCGGGGACAATGCTACAGGCAGAAGCAGTACGTCGCGCGATGACTATACCGACAGGAGAGAGGCCGTTATACGGGAAAGGTATCCGGAGCGCAGAACCAATATACCGGCTACTGATAATACCAGCCCGCGTGAGGCAATAAGAAACAGGCCTGACGCAGCCGTGCGAGAAACAGAGCGTGCCCCTGTACAGGAGCGGGTTGTCAGGGAAAGACCTGTCCGTACGCCGTCATCCGTCGAGCGCCCTGCCGGTTTGGAAGCACCGGTCAGGCGGGAACTTCCGCAGCCTGAGCGAAGCCCGTACAACCCGGGTGTGCGACAGGAGCAGCCTGCCGGAAGGTCGGTGCAGCGGACCGTTCCTGACTACAGCCAGCGGGCGCGTCAGCAGATCAGCCAGCCGCAGGTTGGGCAGCAAAACCGGCAGAGTCTGCCGCAAAGGCCACAGCGCAGCCAAATACAGCAGCAACGGCAGGAGTCTTCCGGTGGCGTACCCGAAAGGCGAAGCAGAAACTAAGTACAAAGCCGCAATATCAAAAAGCAGAAGAGGCTGCCCCTGTAGCTGGGGCAGCCTCTTCTGCTTTTGATTTATGATCTATCGTTTCTTCTGGCTTACATCATAAGCTAGAATTTATTTCTTCTCTTTTCTGTGCCCAACTCGTTGTCAGTTGAGCCTCTGGGCGTGTAATCATTAGCTCCACGATTACCTACCGCATCCCGCTTCAGACTGTTGCCAATATCAGAGGGATCTTTCTTGCTGAGATCAGTCAGTTCAGACTCTTGTTTCTTATTTTCTTTATTCTTTTTCATAGTTCTCAAACTTTGGTTCCGATAATAGTTTACGTAGTTTGCTTATTTTGGCTGCCACTTTTTTAGCCGTCAGCTTCTGCTAAAGGCTGAGAGTGGCTGTTTACTCCCTCCATATGTTATCTCTTTTCAAAGAAAGATAAACTCCTGCTGCTCTTAACCTGGCTGCTGCACTTCGTTAGAAGTTGCTGCTCTTAGGAGGAAATTCTCTGCGCAGGTCGCCCTGTTCCTTTGCCCTGCTCTGGTTCTGGCCCTGCACTGGTGTAGCACCTCCGCTCATCTGGCTGGATGTGGTGCTGTTTTGTGACGTGGTTGAACCCCGTACCGGGGAATCCGGACGTATGGTGCGGGAGCTGTTGCTGGTGCCCGTTTTCATTCTGTTAATGTCTTGTTGGGTTTCTTTGCTGCCTTTTTTCATGATGTATGGTATTAAGTAAAACAATTAGTGTTAGTTTGTTTTACGAAGTAAATACCTGATAGTTAAGTGTATATGCTGATGTTTGTGAGCGTGTTGCAGGCTGGTTGTAAGATGAAGTTTTATGGATTATCGCTATATGGGAATACAGGGCTAATTGTATATTACTGATGTAGAAGCAGTTTGGGAGAGGATATTTGTAGCTGTTGAACAGGAGCCGCTGTAATATGGGAAGAAACCGGGGCAGGCGCCTCTTGCAGAAATGCTGGTTTAAGCTCAAAAAGTTCACTGCACCTGCCACCACTTCTTCTGCTCCTGCAATAAAAGGTCTTCTGCCCGGCTTGCCCGTGTTGCAGAAACAGGAGCGGAGGGTGCTGCTACAAACGGCTGCGTAGCTTTACAGGTTTGCCCAGGTTAAGCCTTCTCGCAGAAAAGCACAACCGGTTTCTGGTGCTTGTCGGTCGTGAAGAACAGGTACACATTGCCGCCTTCCCGGATACCGGTTTTCTTTCTTATTTCGGCTACAGTTTCGGGAAAGTTGCGGACGGTGATGTTGGCTTTTTTGTCGGGGAGCCTGGGGAGCAGTTCTTTTTTGTTGTAGCGCCTAACGGAAAGGCAGCGGAAAGACCTGCCCGGGAAACCGGGAACCAATGCCTCGGAAGTATACAGGTGGCTGTTCGGGTGCAGTTTGTTTAAGTGGTAAAGCGTTGCCAGGTATTTGTAACTACCTGCTTTCAGGATGGCGGCGTTTGGTTCGTAAATATATTGCTGCGGATCAGCATACGTAACAGGTGCTTCCTGTTCCTGCTCCTGTGTAAAAGTTACCTGCTGTACCTCGCCGGAGTTTAACAGGTTTACGGCCACCCGTTCCACCGCTCCGGTTGTAGTTGGCGTGAGCAGATAAAGCACTTCCTTGCACTCGTTCTGTACGGCCACCACCCATACCTTTGCCACGTGCCCCAGTTGCGCTATAGCCAGCTCTATGTCCAGCATGGGAGCGGTTTTAAGCAGCAAGGCATGTGCTTTCTGTAGCAGCAGGGGGAGGAGGCGGAGGATGTCCGGTTCGCAATCCTGCAGCAGGTGCACCCGTTCATCGCGTCCGCCGCGGCGGGCCGGGTCGGCATAAATCAGATCGGCTTTACCTGTAAAAGCCTGGAGGAAATCTTCGGCTGTCGTATTTATCGTTTCGATAGTTGGCGCCTGCAGCACACCAAAGTTGTAAGTGGCGAGCTCCGAGAGCTCCTTGTTTTGCTCAAGGTGCAGCACTTTTTCAAAGCTGCGGGCAAAATAGTAGCTGTCCACGCCAAAGCCGCCGGTTAAGTCGATGGCCAGCGCACCGCTTACCAACGAGGCTTTAAAGGCAGCTGTTTTCTCAGAAGAACTTTGCTCTACCGAGAGCATGACCGGGAACACTACATCCGGGTTCGCCACCCAGCCCGGGAGTTTCTGTGCTGCCTTCTGCCTTGCCTGTATTTGTTGCACCAGTTCGTGCAGGGGCAGGCCGGGGTATCGTTTTGCCTGCAGCATCAGCTCCGCAGGGTTTCGGTGCTGGTTCTCCCGGATAAACTGTTTTTCCTCTATCGAAAAGGTGCGCATGCCTCTGGTGTTAAATTAACCGTACTGCAGGTTTGCAGCATGGTAAAGCAAAGATAAGTTATTTTAAACTGGCGCCATGTACTACTGCAAATGGGAAGAACAACATGGTAGCTGCTTGAAGTTGCGCAACAAATTGTGTAATTTTGTGTTTATTCTGAAAAACAAGTAACATGATAGATACACAGCTTAAGTACAAGGTAAAAGATATTTCGCTGGCCGAGTGGGGCCGCAAGGAAATCAGACTGGCAGAAGCAGAAATGCCGGGCCTGATGGCAATCCGCGAGGAGTACGGTCCGGCCAAGCCGCTGGCGGGCGCACGCATTGCCGGCTGCCTGCACATGACCATTCAGACGGCTGTGCTGATAGAGACGCTGGTGGAACTGGGTGCTGAAGTAACCTGGTCTTCCTGCAACATTTTCTCTACACAGGACCATGCCGCTGCTGCCATTGCCGCTGCCGGTATTTCGGTTTACGCCTGGAAAGGCATGACGGCCGAAGAATTTGACTGGTGCATTGAGCAGACGCTCTTCTTTGGCGAAGACCGCAAGCCGCTGAACATGATCCTGGATGATGGCGGCGACCTGACCAACATGGTGCTGGATAAATATCCTGAACTGGCTGCAGGCATCAAAGGCTTGTCGGAAGAAACGACTACCGGTGTGCACCGCCTGTACGAGCGTATGAGAAACGGAACGCTGCCAATGCCTGCCATCAACGTAAACGACTCTGTTACCAAATCGAAATTCGATAACAAGTATGGCTGTAAAGAATCGCTGGTAGATGCGATCCGTCGTGCTACGGATGTGATGATGGCCGGTAAAGTTGCGGTAGTAGCCGGTTACGGCGACGTGGGCAAAGGTTCTGCTGCCTCGCTTCGCGGTGCAGGCGCCCGTGTTATCGTTACCGAAATAGATCCAATCTGTGCCTTACAGGCTGCCATGGACGGTTTCGCTGTTAAGAAAATGGTGGATGCCGTAAAAGAGGCTGACATTGTGGTGACAGCTACAGGTAATAAAAACATCATTACCGAGCAGCATTTCCGCAGCATGAAAGACAAAGCAATTGTGTGTAACATCGGCCACTTTGATAACGAGATCGATATGGCCTGGCTGAATTCCAATTATGGCCATACAAAAGATGTTATCAAGCCGCAGGTAGACCTGTATAACGTCGAGGGTAAAGATATTATCGTGCTGGCCGAAGGTCGCCTGGTAAACCTTGGCTGCGCTACCGGTCACCCGTCTTTTGTTATGTCCAACTCCTTCTCGAACCAGACGCTGGCCCAGCTCGAGCTTTGGACAAATACTGACGCCTACGAAAACGTGGTATACACGCTACCCAAGCACCTGGACGAAAAAGTAGCCCGCCTGCACCTGGGTAAAATAGGTGTGGAGCTGGATGAACTGTCTGAAGACCAGGCAAGCTACATCGGCGTGGAGGTTGAAGGACCTTATAAGCCGGAATACTACAGATACTAAGTAATTCAGCAAGAGCTGCTGCTAAAAAACAAAGGAGCCGGTGCAAGCGCATCGGCTCTTTTGTTTTTCCAGGAAGGCTTTTACTTTTGTTTTACCAGCTGCTATTGCCTGCAGGAGCAGAGGCTGTGGTGGCGGGAGCAGCAGACCTTTTTTTCGTCAGGAATGAGAAATGAAGGTCGGGGTGGGGCAGGTAATCGTAAAGCGTAAAAGTTTTTTCAAATAATGTTGAATTTAGACATCAGCGCTTTCTTGTAAGACTTGCCAATCGGGATTTCGCCTTTCGAAAACATAACGGAATTTTCTTCGAGTGCTTCAATTTTGTCGAGGTTGGCAATAAAGGAACGGTGCACACGCACAAAGTTAGCTGGGGGCAGCTTCTGTTCTGTGTCTTTTAGAGTGGAACTTACCAGGTACTTCTGGTCGGTTGTCACTATAAACGAGTAGTTGTCATAGGCTTCTACCCACAGAATATCGCTGTACTGTACCTTAATGATGCGGTGTTTAACCTTTACAAACAGGTAATCGGCAGCAATATCGGCTTCGTGGGCCTTGCCTTTAAAAGAGGATGTTTCGCCGTTTTCTTCCGGCTTTACGTGATGATGGTCGTGCTTGTAGAGCGCAATCTCGATAGCAGACTGCAGGCTTTTTTCGTCGAAAGGCTTCACCAGGAATCCGTCGGGCTCCGTTTTTTTGGCCCTGTCAATGGTTTCCTTGTCGGCATAAGCCGTCAGGTAGATAAAAGGGATATCGAATTCCTGCCTGATCTGCGAGCCCAGGTCTACGCCGTCAGCTTTGCCTTTCAGGTTTATATCCAGTAATATCAGGTCCGGGTGAGTTTCCTTTATCAGATCGAGCGTATCTTCTCCTGCATCAATAGCACACGTGTCGTAACCTAATTCTTCCAGGCACGCAGCTATATCTTCAGCGATTATGACCTCATCTTCTGCAATAAGGATTTTAGGTTTAGTCATAGCATCAGGTTCTTACGTGAAATATAATCATTATGATGGTAAAATAAAAGTTAATATTGCTATTGTGCCATTTTTATTTTTTAACTCAATTTTCCCGTTCAGTTTACTGATAAGTGAGTTAACGAGCTGAAGCCCAAAAGATAAAGATTGCTTCTGTTCAATGTCAGGTGGCAAGCCGGTGCCATTGTCCGCAATTACCAGTGTGTAGGTGCGGTTGTCGTGGCTCTCCAGCGCAATACGAAGTAGTCCGGTTTGCTCGTCCGGGAAGGCATATTTTAAGGCATTGGAAACTATCTCGTTTACGATAAGTCCCAGGGTAATGGCTGAATCAATGTCTATTTTTATGTGCGGCACAGCAACCTGTAAGGCTATTTTTTCCTGTGTTATCCCAAACGAGGAGTAAAGGCTTTCGCAAATCTGCGTGAAGTAGTCGTTCAGGTCTATCTGGCCCAGGTCGTTTTGCATGTACAGGCGCTCGTGCAGCAGCGCCATCGCCTTTACTCTGTTCCGGATAGCCCGCATTACATCAATTGCATCCTGGTTTTTTGTGCGGCGGACCTGCAGGTTGAGCAGGCTGATAACAATCTGCAGGTTGTTTTTTACCCGGTGGTGTACTTCCTTCAGGAGTGTTTCTTTTTCCCGGTTCTTTTCTTCGAGCAGTTGTGTCCGGTGCTGTACTTTCTGTTCCAGCAGCAGGTTAAGCTTCACTAGGCTTTTCTCACGAAACCGGACTACGCTCATCATCGACGCAAGCAGCAGCACTACCAGCAGGGCCACAAACCAGTCGCGCCGCCAGAAAGGATGTACTTCCGACAAAGCCGAAAAGGAGTAAGCAAGGGAGCCGGCAGACCTGTAGCTGCCGGATGTTATGTGGCCTTTTGTAGCTGGGGCTAAACCGGTAACCCTGGCATAAGCCCGGGCATCGGGGCTGTGGGCGGTTACCGCGCAACCGGTACCTGTGTTTATGGTGTTGATAAACAAAAGAGCCTGTCCGTAAACTTCGGCTTTCGGCTGCAGGGGATAGGTGGTGTAGCCTGTGCTATGAAAGAGGCTGCCCCTGCCCGGTATTGCCGGCCACAGGTGGTGCATGTTGTCCTGTGTAACAGCTGTTGCCTGCAATATGGGCAGGCTGTATTCCAATGCCCGGTTCCGGATACTGTATAGCGCCACCAGCAGCAGTGCCGGTAAAAAGATCATTGCCATGCCCGGGTACAGCCATTTTTTAGTAAACCGATGATAATTACAGCTGAACATGCATTTATTTTTAGGAACAACAACAGCGGACAATACTTTTCATACGTATTTTAGAGTTATGGTTGCTATTTATATAAAGAATTTCACAAATAATTGCAACATTTCACCCGACTTTGTACTTTAGGGGACGCGCTGCCAGAATGTTGGTAGAAAAGCCGATATTTGCACCCGGTTACTTTTGCAAAAGCAACGGGAATGTATGGAAGTTAGCCTCTCGGTAGTTATCATCACTTACAACGAAGAACAAAATATTGCGCGCTGTCTCGACTCGGTAGAGGGGATTGCGGATGATGTAGTAGTGGTAGACTCTTTCTCGACAGATAAGACGAAAGCGATATGCCTGAACCGGGGTGTTCGCTTTGTGGAGCGTCCGTTTGATGGCTACGTGACTCAGAAAAATTTTGCCAACGCCCAGGCTGCCTTTCCGCATATTCTCTCTTTAGATGCCGACGAGGTGCTGTCGGAGGAACTGCAGCAGGAGGTAAGGGCCCTGAAGCAAAACTGGCAGCTTGGCGGTTATTACCTGTCGCGGCTGACCAACTACTGTGGCGCCTGGGTGCGGCACGGGGGCTGGTACCCGGACCTGAAGCTGCGGCTCTACGACCGCAGGCAGGGGCAGTGGGAGGGGCTGCTGCTCCACGAAAAGTTCGAGCTGGCTGCAGGAGCCAGGAGTGGCGCTGTAAAAGGCGACCTGCTGCACTATTCTTATACCTCCATAAAGCAGCACCTGGACCAGATAAACCATTTTACGGAGGTGGCCCTGGAGGAGATGAAGCAGCAAGGGAAACAGGTTTCTGTTTTAGGTTTAATTGTGAAGCCGCCCTTCCGGTTTCTGAAGATGTATTTTCTGCAGCTGGGATTTTTGGATGGCTTTGCAGGTTTTTGTATCGCTGTCCTGTCGTCTTACGCTGTTTTTGCAAAATATGCCAAACTTTATTTGTTCCATAAACAGCCGCTTTCATGAAGACCTTCCTCATTAGCCGGCCCGATGCAATTGGTGATGTAGTGCTTACCTTGCCTATGTGCGGCTGGCTGAAAAATCAGTTCGAGGGGTGTAGGGTTGTCTTTTTAGGTACCACCTACACGGAGCCGGTCGTGGCCTGCAGCGAACATGTAGACTTGTTCATCAATGCGGATAAACTGCTGGTCCTGCCCTGGGAGGAGCAGGTGAATTTTCTGAAAGAACTGCAGCCGGATGTGTTTCTGCATGTGTTGCCCAACAAACACCTGGCCCGTTTGGCCAAAGCAGCTGAAGTACCGGTTCGTGTGGGCACCCGTAGCAGGTGGTACCACTGGCTTACCTGTAACAAACTGGTGTCGCTGAGCCGCAAGAACTCCGACCTGCACGAGAGCCAGCTGAACATGCTTTTGCTGACCGGAGCAGGCGTTAAAGTTTTTCCGGCCCTCCAGGACATGCACCTCTTCTACGGGTTTACCAAAATCGACCCGCTTCCGGAATGGCTGCAGCAGCTTTTGGTAAGAGACAACCCCGAGCAACTCAATATAATACTCCATCCGAAGTCGAGGGGCAGCGGGCGCGAGTGGAGCCTGGTACACTACAGCAAACTGGCAAAAAAATTACACAAGCTGGGGCACCAGGTATTTATTACCGGCACCGCAAAAGAAGGCGAATTTCTGCGGGAGTGGCTACAGGAGCATTCAGAATTTGTGACAGACATGACCGGACGGCTCACCCTTCCCGAGTTTATTAGTTTTGCCCGGGCAGTAGACGGTTTGGTGGCTTGTAGTACCGGAACGCTGCATATTGCAGCAGCAGTTGGCGTGCATGCGCTGGGAATTTACCCGCCTATCAGGCCGGCCTACCCCGGTCGCTGGGGGCCGGTAGGCGAGAAGGCCAGCGTGCTGTTGCATCCTATTAAATGTAATGCCTGCAGTTCGGTACCGGAAACCTGTATCTGCATCAACTATGTAAGGCCTGAGCAGGTAATAGCGCAAATAAAGCTGTGGCATGCCAGCGTAATAAACTAAAGAACATAGATAAAATGATTAATGGTAACTTTTTTGTCTTATTTTTGTATGTGTACCTATATTAATAATGGCAAAACTTAAAAACCATTACTCATCTAACTTAATCTAACGTAAAAGTTATTATCTACCGTAACTTTTTAAGCAAACGCAAACATGAGCGAGCAAACAGGTAAACAATTGAGTAAAGAGGAAAAAGACGCACGGTTCGAGGCCGAGCTGCTCCCTGTATTGGACCCTCTGTACAATTTTGCCTATAGGCTCACTTTAGATGAAGATGACGCCAATGATCTGGTGCAGGAAACGTATCTAAAGGCTTACCGCTTCTTTGATTATTTCGAGCAAGGAACTAATGCAAAAGCATGGCTGTTCCGGATACTTAAGAACTCCTTCATAAACGAGTTCAGAAAAAAGAGCAAACAGCCTGCTAAAGTAGACTATAGCGAGGTAGAGGGTTATTACAACTCCGACGACGTGGAGGGGGAAGGCGGCGTGGCCACCACCACCGACATGCGTACCGAGAGTGTGCAGGATCTGATCGGGGACGAAGTGGCGAGTGCCCTTAATACGCTCCCCGTCGATTTCAGGACCGTAATCATCCTTTGCGACTTGGAAGGATTTACTTACGAGGAAATGGCCAAGATACTGGACATACCCATTGGTACTGTCCGGTCGCGGCTGCACCGTGCACGGAATTCTTTGAAAGAGAAACTGGAAAATTATGCAAAAACCATGGGTTATAACAGTTAGAGTAATTTAAGTTAAGAGTTGAGTTAAGATGGAAACAAAATTTACAGAGACTTATCCTAATGTGTCCGAGGAGGGCAGGGAGACGGATTGTGAGAAGGTGGTAAACCTGCTGGATCTGATTATTGACGGGGAGGCGTCGTCTGATGAACAAACTTTTTTTAAAGCCCATATAGAGGACTGCGTGACCTGCTTCGAAAGCCACCAGAAACAGCGGTTGATGAAGAGCCTGGTCAGCGGCCATTTAAAACGCGTACTTGTGCCGGCCAGCCTGGCATCATCCATAAAAGCAAAAATTCAACAAACAGCGTAAATCCGCCGATGCAACAAGGCAAAATTATTATCTTCTCGGCTCCATCCGGTGCCGGCAAAACAACTATTGTAAAGCACCTGTTGCAGGTAAATCCCAAACTGGCCTTTTCTATTTCGGCCTGCACCCGCGATAAGCGCGGCCGGGCAGAAGAAAACGGGAAAGACTATCATTTTATCACCCCGGAAGATTTTAAAAAGAGAATCGAGAACGATGAGTTTGTGGAATGGGAAGAGGTGTATGAAGGTGCTTTTTATGGTACCTTAAAATCAGAGATAGAGCGCATCTGGGCGAGCGGTAAGAACCCCATACTGGATGTAGACGTGAAAGGTGGCTTAAAGATAAAGCAGTTTTACAAAGACCGCGCCCTGGCCATTTTTGTGAAGCCGCCTTCTGTCGAAGAGCTGGCCAAACGCCTGACCGCCCGTGCCACCGACTCGGCCTCCAGCATTTCGAGCAGGGTATTTAAAGCAGAATTCGAGATGAAGTTCGAAAACCAGTTCGACGAAGTAATTGTCAACGATAACCTGGAGACGGCCTGCGCCAAAGCCGAAAAACTTGTTTCAGCGTTCCTGGATGACGAAGTGACCGTAGCATGAAGGTAGGGCTTTTGTTCGGCTCTTTCAATCCTATCCATATCGGACATTTGCTCCTGGCTAATTTCATGGCTACCAATACCGATCTGGATACGGTGTGGTTTGTAGTGTCGCCGCAGAATCCGTTTAAGCCCAGCAACACGCTGCTGCACGAGTTCGACCGGCTGCACATGGTGTCGCTGGCTATTGCCGATAACCCGAGCCTGGGCGTTTCGAACATCGAATTCAACATGCCCAGGCCCAGCTATACCATCGATACACTTACCTACCTGCAGGAAAAGTATCCGAGCTACGAGTTTGTGCTCATTATTGGCGAAGATAACCTGCCGGGCTTTCCGAAATGGAAGAACTACGAACGCATTCTGCAGTACCACAAGGTGTATGTTTATCCACGCAGTGGTTCTGTAACGACCGAGATCACCGCTTTGCCAAATGTTACGTTTGTGAAAGCGCCTGTGCTGGATATTTCGGCCACCTTTATCCGGGAGTGCATTCGGCAGGAGAAATCTATCCGGTACATGGTGCCGGATGAGGTAGCAGCCTATATAAAGGTGCACAAGCTGTATCTGTAAGTTTAGCTGAAAACACTCAAATCAGAGGTTTTGCAGGAGCAGAAGGTGTGGTGGCAGCTGCAGCAAATAAAATTTAATGTTGCCAGCGGTAACATGCGTGTAATTTAAGCTGAAACTGATGAAAAGTTATAGAGTTGTACAGGTTACTTCGGCAGAAGCTTTCGAGACGAGCCTGAACGATCTGGCCCAGCTGGGCTGGACGGTGGTTGCAGCCAACATGGCCTACCAGGGCGATGCCAGACAAATGGCTACCTATTTTGCATTGCTGGAAAGCGCTCCTCTCGAACCAGAGCTCAAGCAAATGCTGGAAACCCGTACCGACGAACTCGACGACATCGACCTGAGCCCTTCTGCAAACTGAAGGCTTAAGATAAATTCTGCTGCTGGATAAGCGATTCTTCCGAAATCTTTATCCCATTTTTGCTCTCTAGAAACGTTGCTGCTGCAGCCACCATACCCACTGCTCCTGCTGCAGCGTCCTTTTTCAGGTAGAAATTCTTTTCTGCACCAGCCACCACAGCCGCTGCTCCTGTTCCTTCCCCGCTGAAAACACCGAAGCCCTTCCGGTTTAGCAGAAGGGCTTCGATATATTTCTCCGTAAGCAGTCCGGGTTAAACCGTCATGATTTCAGCTTCTTTCTTGGCAAGCAGTTCGTCGATCTTTACGATGTACGAGTCGGTCAGCTTCTGTACTTTGTTTTCGGCATCACGCACGGCATCTTCGGCGGTACCTTCTTTCTGCAGTTTTTTCAGCGAGTCGTTCACATCCTTGCGGATGTTGCGGATGCTTACTTTGCCTGCTTCCGTTTCATTTTTTACCTGCTTCACCAGGTCGCGGCGGCGTTCCTCGGTCAGGGGCGGAATGCTCAGGCGAATGCTGTCGGCTTCCTGCTGCGGGTTCAGGTTCAGGTCCGAGTTTTTGATCGCTTTGCTTATTTCGCCCAGCATATTTTTTTCCCAGGGCTTAATAACCAGTGTACGGGCATCGGGAGCAGCAACGTTTGCCACCTGTGCTACAGGCGTAGGCGTGCCATAGTAATCCACGCGCAAGCTGTCGACCATAGCAGGCGATGCCTTGCCGGCACGGATTTTTAACAGCTCGGAATTGGTGTGTTGAACTGCTTTCTGCATAGACTCCTCTGCTTCGCTGAGGTAAAACTGAATTTCTTCCGTCATATCAATTTTAGCTTAATTAGGTTCTGATAAAATTATACTTATGGTATAGGCAAAAGTACTAATTTTTGTTGGCGCTGTTGTTGGCCTCTGATGCCTCTATTTCATTAATAGCCTCTTTCAGGTCTTCCGCCACATCTTCCATCGATACCAGCGTGCCTATCTGCTCGCCCTGTAGCAGGCGCTTCAGGTTGCCGGGGGTGTTCATGTCAAACACCACTATAGGAAGTCCGTTTTCTTTGCAAAGCGTAAAGGCGGTCATGTCCATCACGTTCAGTCCTTTCTCAAATACATCTTTAAAAGAGATATTGGAGAAGAAGACAGCGTTCGGGTCTTTCTCCGGGTCGGCAGAATAGATGCCGTTTACGCGGGTACCTTTCAGTACCACATCCGCCTCAATCTCGATGGCCCGTAAGCTGGCAGCCGAGTCGGTGGTGAAGTAAGGGCTGCCGGTGCCGGCGCCAAAAATAACTACGCGTCCTTTTTCGAGGTGGCGTACGGCACGGCGGCGAATGTAAGGCTCACACACCTGCTGAATGTTCAGGCCGGACAACAAACGGGTATACACGCCCAGCTTTTCGAGCGCACTTTGCAAAGCCATGCTGTTGATAACGGTGGCCAGCATGCCCATGTAATCGCCCTGCACACGGTCGAGGCCTACTTCTTCTGCCTGCACGCCCCGGAATATATTGCCACCTCCTATTACCACTGCTATTTCTACACCGAAATCACTTACTTCTTTGATTTCTTTCGCATACTGCATCAATCTGTTCGAATCGATACCGTATTGTTGGTCTCCCATCAGCGCCTCACCGCTTAGCTTAAGCAATATTCTTTTGTACTTCACGATATAAATTTAATTAATTGTTTTCCGATGACCGAGTTATCCCTGCAGGGCGTCGCGCTGCCATAGGTTTACTCAGAATTTAATTAAAACCTGGTTCTTCTCTACATTCTGGCGTACTGCCACTTTTATTTCTTTTACCACACCATCGCCCGGAGATTTCAGAATGTTTTCCATTTTCATTGCCTCCAGCACCATGATAGGGTCTCCTTTTTTTACTTCCTGGCCAGGTTTTACCTTTATTTCAAGAATCAGCCCGGGCATAGGCGCTTTCACTTCGTTTATTTGCAGCTCGTTCATGTTGGCCATACCCAGTTTATCGAGCAGCAAATCGAAACGATCTTTTACATAAACCGTTTGCTGTAGACCATTGATCTTAAACGTAAACGTTTTGGCCTGGTAATCGGCCTGCACCAGTTCAGCGGTATACGACCGGTTGTCTTTGATAATGTGGTAAGTAGCAGGGCCAATAGGAGAAATGTCCCAGTTAAAAGGGGCTCCGTCCAGAAGAATAGCTTCTTTTTGTATATCAACCTGCCGTGTTTTGCCGTTAGCGGTTTTTATCCGGAGCATCTTAAAATCTGGTTTTGGAGCTTAAAGATAATTGAATTATCAGAGTATTTTTAGAAATTAACCTCAAAATTAAAATCATTCCCTTATGAATCATCGGTTTTTGCAGGTGGTTGGCCTTGCGGCAGCTATCGCTTTTACAACGGGTTGCCGGACAAATAAAACGGTTACAACCACGAACGAGCCTGAACTGCAAGTGGAGGAAAAGGCCCCGGCCTTGCCGGCAGAAACGAAAGTGCCTGTGTGGGCGCCTGAAAAGCATAGTTTCAAACCATCCCGCACCAAAGAACACGACCTGCTGCATACCAAACTGCGGGTAAGCTTCGACTGGCAGAAGCAACACCTCAAAGGCCTTGCCGAACTTACGCTCAAGCCCTATTTTTACCCGCAGAACAGCCTGGTGCTCGATGCCAAGGGATTTGATATTCACAGCGTAAACCTGATGAAGGGCTTTGACGGAACACCGCTGAAGTATACCTACGACGGAATGAAGCTTACCGTTGAGCTGGGCAAGACCTATACCCGCGACGAAAAATATATTTTAGAGATTGGCTACACGGCCAAACCAAACGAACTGGCCGCCGGCGGCAGCGCAGCCATTACAGAAGACAAAGGCCTGTATTTTATAGATCCGCTGAACACAGACCCCGACCTGCCGCAGCAGATCTGGACGCAGGGCGAAACGGAGGCAAGCTCGGCCTGGTTCCCGACCATCGACTCACCCAACGAGCGGATGACGCAGGAAATTTACATTACCGTAGATCCGAAGTTTACCACCCTCTCTAACGGCACCTTTGTATACTCCCGCAAAAACGCCGACGGTACCAAAACAGATTACTGGAAGCTGGAGTTGCCTCACGCGCCTTACCTGGCCATGATGGCGATTGGGGAGTATGCTGTGGTAAAAGACAAGTGGCGCGACCTGGAGGTGAATTATTACGTGGAGCCGGAATTTAAAAATACCGCCAGAAAGATTTTTGGGCATACACCCGAAATGATGGAGTTCTTCTCTAAAAAGCTGGGGGTTGCCTATCCGTGGCCGTCCAAATATTCGCAGGTAGTGGTACGAAACTTTGTGTCGGGCGCCATGGAAAATACCACGGCCTCTACTTTTATGGAAGACCTGCAACTGAATGAACGCGAGCTGCTGGACAAAGACTGGGACAACATCATCGCCCATGAGCTTTTTCACCAGTGGTTCGGCGATTACGTAACCACCGAGTCGTGGGCGAACCTGCCGCTGAATGAGTCGTTTGCAAATTATTCGGAATACCTGTGGGCCGAGCACAAGTTTGGCCCTGACCAGGCCGCTTACCAGCAGCTGGAGGAACTGGGGCAGTACCTGGACGAAGCCCAGACCAAGCGGGTGCCGCTGATCCGGTACCATTATGACGACCGCGAGGATATGTTCGACAGCCATTCCTATGCAAAAGGAGGACGTGTACTGCACATGCTCCGCAAGTACGTAGGCGACGACGCTTTTTTTAAATCGCTGAACCGCTACCTCACGCAGAACAAGTTTTCGGATGTGGAAATTGCCGAACTACGGATGGCTTTTGAAGAAGTAACCGGCCAGGACCTGATGTGGTTTTTCGACCAGTGGTTTATGAATGCAGGTCACCCGGAGCTGAAAGTGACGCACAATTACGCAAACGGGCAGCTGAACCTGCAGGTAGTACAACAGCAGGACACGCTGTATGCGCCCGTATACCGCCTGCCGCTGAAGGTAGCCATGTGGGTAAACGGCGAGCGGAAAGAGTATCCTATTGAAATAACAAAAGCAAAGCAAACCTTTAGCTTCCCGGCTGGCTCGCAGCCACAGCTGGTTGTGTTCGATAGCGAGCACCAGTTGCTGGGTACTATAGACCATGAGAAGCAAACCGATGAACTGGTGTTTCAGTTTAGAAATGCCAACCAGTTTGGCGCCAAATATGAAGCACTGGGAAAACTGGGTAACAACATCGCAAACCCGGAAGTGCAGAAAGTGCTGCAGACAGCGCTGAAAGATGATTTCTGGTTTATCCGGAGTATGGCAATCAATGCCCTCGGCGACCTGAAGCCGGAAGAAAGAGCTGCTTATACGGATGAACTGCTGCGGATAGCGCAGAAAGATAAAAAAGGATCGGTACGTTCCGATGCCCTGCTTACATTGGCTGCCTGGGGAGGGGAGCAGTACAAGGCCTTGTTCGAGCAGGCCATGCGCGATAGTTCGTATGTGGTAAATGCAGCCGGTATACTGGCTTATGCAGGCACAGGAGCCGCAGACGCTAAAACCAGGCTGGAGACTTTTGAAAAAGAGAAAAACGAAGACATTACGCTGGCCCTGGCCAATTATTACGCCGTTAGGGGCGGAGCCGGAAAGCAGGACTGGTTTATGCAGAAACTAAAACAGGCAAAAGGCGGGAACCTGTATTACCTCCTGCAAAGTTACGGCGCCTTTCTGGCCAGTCACCCGGAAGCAAACACACCAGCGGCAGTAGACATGCTGCGTGATCTGGCAAAAAGCCATAAGGCTTACTATGTAAGGATGGCTGCTTACCAGGCGCTGCTGGTGATGGCAGATAAGCCGGAGGTGAAAAAAACGCTGGAAGAAATAAAACAAAATGAGAAAGACGAGCGTCTTCTGAGGCTATATAACCAGTAAAGGAGGGGCTCAGAAAAAATATTAAATTTTTTTTCAAGAATATTTGCCTCTAAAATAAATGTGCTTAATTTTGCATCTCCTTAGAACGAACAGCGGGTTTGAAGCTGCAAAGTTGAAGGAGGTGATCTGAATAAGATTAGTCGAAATAAAGCATTTGGGGAGATTCCAGAGTGGCCAAATGGGACGGACTGTAACTCCGTTAGCGCGAGCTTTCGAAGGTTCGAATCCTTCTCTCCCCACATTTTAAAGTCAGGTAATTGGCTGCATTTTATTGAAGCGGGAGTAGCTCAGTTGGTAGAGCGATAGCCTTCCAAGCTATAGGTCGCGAGTTCGAACCTCGTCTCCCGCTCAGCTCAGAAATTACAGGCTGGATTTACTGGTTTATGTAAAAAGAGGAAATTCATGAAAATGGACTTCCTTTTTACTGTAGGTCCGGTTCTTGTTTTTGACGGGGAATAAGCCGACGTAGCTCAGGGGTAGAGTACTTCCTTGGTAAGGAAGGGGTCGTGGGTTCAATTCCCATCGTTGGCTCAAAGTCCGTTACGTGTATCTTTAAAACACTGCAACACTTAAACGTTTTAACCTTAATTAAATATCATAGATGGCTAAAGAAACATTTGACCGTTCCAAACCGCACGTAAACATCGGTACAATCGGTCACGTTGACCACGGCAAAACTACTTTGACTGCTGCCATTACTACTGTACTGGCTAAAAAAGGTCTTGCTCAGCTACGCGACTTCTCTTCAATCGATAACGCTCCTGAGGAAAAAGAAAGAGGTATTACAATTAATACTTCTCACGTAGAATACGCAACTGCTAACCGTCACTATGCACACGTTGACTGTCCTGGTCACGCTGACTATGTGAAGAACATGGTTACTGGTGCTGCCCAGATGGACGGCGCTATCCTTGTGGTTGCTGCTACAGATGGTCCGATGCCGCAAACGCGTGAGCACATCCTTCTTGCCCGTCAGGTAGGTGTTCCTCAGCTTGTTGTGTTCATGAACAAAGTGGACATGGTGGATGACCCTGAGCTTCTTGAGCTTGTTGAAATGGAAATCAGAGAACTTCTTTCATTCTATGAGTTTGATGGTGACAATATCCCGGTTATTCAAGGTTCAGCTCTTGGTGGTCTGAACGGCGATGAGAAGTGGGTGAAGACAATTGAAGAATTGATGGATGCAGTTGATAGCTGGATTCCAATTCCAACTCGTCTGACTGACCTTCCATTCCTGATGCCGGTTGAAGACGTGTTCTCTATCACTGGTCGTGGTACAGTTGCTACTGGCCGTATCGAGCGTGGCGTAATCAACTCTGGTGATCCTGTTGAGATCCTGGGTATGGGTGCTGAGAACCTGAAGTCTACTGTTACTGGTGTGGAGATGTTCCGTAAGATCCTTGACAGAGGTGAGGCTGGTGACAACGTAGGTCTACTTCTTCGTGGTATTGAGAAAACTGATATCCGTCGTGGTATGGTTATCTGTAAGCCAGGTTCTGTTAAGCCTCACCAGGAGTTCAAAGCAGAGGTTTACGTTCTTTCTAAAGAAGAAGGTGGTCGTCATACGCCATTCTTTAACAAGTACCGTCCTCAGTTCTACTTCAGAACGACAGACGTTACTGGTGAGATCCACCTGCCAGAAGGTGTAGAAATGGTTATGCCTGGTGACAACATCACTATCACTGTGAAGTTGATCAACAAGGTTGCTATGGAGAAAGGTCTGCGTTTCGCTATCCGTGAGGGTGGTAGAACTGTAGGTGCCGGTCAGGTAACTGAAGTATTAGACTAATACATAAAAATTACAAGCCCGTTTTAAAATTTATTTAAAACGGGCTTGTTTTTACCTGAATTATAAGTAACTTTGCACTCCATTTCCAAAGTGGCGTGCATTTTTTTACGGGTGTAGCTCAATTGGTAGAGTAGTGGTCTCCAAAACCATTGGCTGGGAGTTCGAGTCTCTCCACCCGTGCAATTTTTTTTAACAGGTTAAGTGAAGCGATGAGCAATATTAAAAGCTATATAGACGAGACAGTTGAGGAGATGAGAGATAAAGTCTCATGGCCTACCTATTCTGAATTGCAGAATAGTTCCGTACTGGTGTTGATAGGTTCTTTGGTATTTGCATTAGTCGTTGGTGCTATGGATTTTGTTTTTGATTCTGCGCTTACGTGGTTTTACAACCAGTTTTAAGGGGAAGCTATGGCTGATTTAAAATGGTATGTAGTACGCGCGGTAAGTGGCCAGGAGAAAAAAGCAAAAGCTTACCTGGAGAATGAAATCATAAGGCAACACCTGGAAGATTATGTGCCTCAGGTTCTGATTCCTTCGGAGAAGGTGTATGAAATGAGAGGCGGTAAGAAGCGTATCAGGGAAAGAAATTTTTTTCCGGGATACGTACTGGTAAATGCAGATCTTTCGCACGGCGAAGCTGAACACGTAATCATCAGTACCCCTGGTGTAATAGGCTTCCTGGGTGCCAGTGAAGGAAATGTAAGTAAAAAGCCGGTTCCCCTTCGTCAGTCGGAAATCAACAGAATTCTTGGTACAGTAGACGAAGCAGAAGAGCAGGCGGAAGTGCTCGATACTCCTTTTATAGTTGGAGAAACAGTAAAAGTAATGGATGGTCCGTTCAGTGGATTCTCCGGTACGGTAGAAGAGGTGTTCGAAGAGCGTAAGAAACTGAATGTGATGGTGAAGATCTTCGGTCGTAATACGCCGGTGGAGCTTAACTACATGCAGGTTGAAAAAGAATCGTAGTAAAAATAAATAATGGCAAAGGAAATAAAAGGTTACCTGAAACTTCAGGTAAAGGGAGGTGCCGCGAACCCATCGCCACCGATTGGACCTGCACTTGGTTCTAAGGGTCTTAACATCATGGAGTTCTGTAAGCAGTTTAATGCCAGAACCCAGGATAAGCCCGGACAAGTGTTACCAGTATTGATTACAATTTATGCAGACAAGTCCTTCGACTTCGTTATCAAGACGCCACCTGCACCAATATTGTTAATGAATGCTGCTAAAATTAAGGGTGGTTCAAAAGAGCCAAACCGTAACAAAGTAGGTTCAGTTACATGGGATCAGGTAAAAGAGATTGCAGAAACTAAAATGCCCGATTTAAATGCGTTTAAACTGGAATCAGCCATGAGAATGGTGGCAGGTACAGCACGCAGCATGGGTATTACAGTTACTGGTAATGCTCCTTGGAACGAATAAAAAGAGTTGAAGGATAATGGCTAAGATTTCAAAAAATAGGAAAGCTGCTTTAGAAAAAGCTGACCTTAACAAAGAATATTCTTTAACAGACGCCGCTTCGGTAGTAAAAGATATCACCTTTACTAAGTTTGATGCTTCTGTTGATATTGATGTGCGCTTAGGCGTTGACCCTCGTAAAGCTGACCAGATGGTTAGGGGTATTGTTACCCTTCCACATGGAACTGGTAAAGAAGTTAAAGTTCTTGCATTGGTAACTCCTGACAAAGAGCAGGAAGCAAAAGATGCCGGCGCTGATTTCGTAGGTCTTGACGACTATATTCAGAAAATAGAAAAAGGCTGGACGGATGTGGATGTGATCATCACAATGCCAGCTGTAATGGCTAAAGTTGGTCGTCTGGGAAGAATATTAGGTCCACGTAACCTGATGCCAAACCCGAAGTCTGGTACAGTTACGCAAGACGTTGCAAAAGCAGTTAAAGAAGTAAAAGCTGGTAAAATTGATTTTAAAGTGGATAAATTTGGTATTATCCACACCAGTGTTGGGAAAGTTTCCTTCTCACCAGAGCAGCTTGCTGCTAATGCTGCTGAAGTAATTTCAACGCTAAACAGATTGAAGCCATCTTCAGCTAAGGGTACTTATATTAGAAGTATAACATTGTCCAGTACAATGAGCCCTGCCGTAATCGTTGACAAAAACGCAATTAGCTAAGAAAATGACCAGGGAAGAAAAAGAAATAATTGTAAAGGACCTGAGCGAAAAGTTTGCTAATACAAACTATTTCTATATCACAGATGCTTCTACCATGTCAGTGGCGAGCATCAACCAGTTCAGGAGAATGGCTTTTGAAAGAGGTCTGGAGTATAAAGTATACAAGAATTCGCTAATCAAAAAAGCATTGGATACTTTAGAAGCTGATACTACTGAACTGGAAGGTGTACTGAAAGGTTTCTCCGGAGTAGTATTCTCTACGGAAGCAGGCAATGCCCCAGCTAAACTCATCAAAGACTTCCGCAAAAAAGGAAATCAGCTTCCACTTCTGAAAGGTGCCTATATCGATGCAGGCATTTATGTAGGAGAGGATCAACTGGATGCACTGACGAAAGTGAAGTCTAAATTCGAACTCATCGGTGATGTTATCGGATTGCTGCAGTCTCCTGCGAAGAACGTTGTTTCTGCGCTACAGAGCAGTGGTGGCAAACTGGCTGGTATCCTGAAAACTTTGTCTGAAAAAGAATAAATTTAAAAAACGTAATCAATAAGTAACTTTTAATTTCAATAAAAATGGCAGATTTAAAAGCATTCGCTGAGCAGTTAGTAAACTTAACTGTGAAAGAAGTTAATGAACTAGCTACAATCCTTAAGGACGAATACGGTATCGAACCAGCTGCTGCTGCTCCAGTAATGGTTGCTGGTGGTGGTGCTGCTGAAGGCGGAGCTGCTGTAGAAGAAAAAACTTCTTTTGATGTTATCCTTAAGTCAGCAGGTGCATCTAAACTAGCGGTAGTAAAACTAGTTAAAGAACTTACTGGTCTTGGTCTGAAAGAAGCTAAAGAATTGGTAGACGGTGCTCCTAAGCCTTTAAAAGAAGGTGTTGCAAAAGATGAAGCAGAGTCACTGAAGAAGTCTTTGGAAGAAGCTGGTGCTGAAGTGGAGGTTAAATAATCACACTTTTTCAACATACTGAGAACAGGTAGACCTGGCGATGAGTCAGGTCTTTTCCTGTTTGTATACGGATTCAAATTTTGAATCCTTTTTTTGCAAGTAGCTGTTCAGAAGTGAATAAGCTAGAAACAAAATGTTAACGTTAAAATTCAATGTCTTTGGCTAAGAATAAAACGACAAATCGAATCAATTTTGCTTCTATTAAGCCTGTCATAGATTATCCTGACTTTTTAGATGTTCAGCTTCAGTCATTTCAGGATTTCTTTCAGCTGGAGACTCCTGCTGAAAATAGAGCGCAGGAGGGTTTGTTTAAGGTATTTGCCGAAAACTTCCCAATCTCTGATTCACGCGAGAACTTCGTGCTGGAGTTCATCGATTATCATATAGATCCACCTAAATATTCAGTAGATGAAAGTATTGACAGAGGCTTAACGTATTCTGTTCCGCTGAAGGCAAAGCTTCGTCTGATTTGTAACGATGAGGACAACGAGGACTTTGAAACGATAGAGCAGGAAGTTTTCCTTGGCAATATACCTTACATGACTGAACGAGGCTCCTTTGTTATAAATGGAGCTGAACGTGTTATTGTATCTCAATTACACAGATCGCCAGGCGTATTCTTTGCGCAAAGTAAGCACACGAACGGAACAAAACTTTATTCTGCCAGAATTATTCCTTTTAAAGGTTCCTGGGTTGAGTTTGCGACAGACGTAAATAACGTGATGTATGCCTACATCGATCGGAAGAAAAAGTTCCCGGTTACCACGCTCCTTCGTGCTATCGGATATGGCACAGATAAGGATATCCTGGATCTGTTTGGCCTGTCAGAAGAAATCCCGGCAACAAAAGAGAATCTGAAAAACTCTGTTGGACGAAGACTTGCTGCACGTGTGCTGAGAACATGGACAGAAGACTTTGTAGATGAAGATACGGGCGAAGTAGTTTCTATTGACAGGAATGAAGTGCTTTTGGAGCGTGATTCTGAAATCACAGCCGAAGATATAAGTGTAATTACAGAGTCGGGTGTGCAGTCGATTATCCTGCACCGCGAAAATGTAAACATTGCAGATTACGCCATTATCTATAATACCTTACAGAAAGATAATTCAAACTCTGAAAAAGAAGCGGTAGAGCAAATTTACCGTCAGCTAAGAAACACAGAGGCTCCTGACGAAGAGACAGCGCGTGATATTATCCAGAAGTTGTTCTTCTCAGACAAGCGCTATGACTTAGGAGAGGTTGGCCGTTACAGGATCAACAAAAAACTGGGTCTGGATACTAATTGGGATGCGAAGGTACTTACAAATGAAGACATCGTTCTGATTGTAAAATACCTGATCGGCCTCATCAACTCTAAAGCTGTAGTGGATGATATTGACCACCTGAGCAACCGTCGTGTAAGAACGGTGGGTGAGCAGTTGTATGCCCAGTTTGGTGTTGGTCTGGCACGTATGGCCCGTACCATCAAAGAGCGTATGAACGTACGCGACAACGAGGACTTTAAGCCTGTTGACCTGATCAACGCGCGTACGCTGTCTTCGGTAATTAACTCATTCTTCGGAACCAACCAGCTGTCTCAGTTCATGGACCAGACAAACCCGCTGGCAGAAGTAACACACAAACGCCGTGTGTCTGCCCTGGGGCCAGGTGGTTTGTCGAGGGAACGTGCCGGTTTCGAGGTACGTGACGTGCATTATACCCACTATGGCCGTCTGTGTACGATTGAAACACCGGAAGGGCCAAACATTGGTCTGATTTCTTCGCTGTGTGTGCACGCCCGCGTAAACCACATGGGCTTTATCGAAACTCCTTACAGAAGGGTGGAGGAAGGTAAAGTAAACGTTACCGGAGAAGTAAAGTACCTGACAGCTGAAGAGGAAGATACCCATCACATTGCGCAGGCAAACGCTGTTATTGACGATAATGGGAATTTTGTAAACGACCGTGTAAAAGGAAGGTTTGAAGGCGACTTCCCTGTTGAAGAGCCTACTACTTATACTTATATGGACGTTGCGCCTAACCAGATTGTATCGGTAGCCGCATCGCTTATTCCATTCCTGGAGCATGACGATGCCAACCGTGCCCTGATGGGTTCAAACATGCAACGCCAGGCGGTACCTTTATTAAAGGCAGAAGCTCCGATAGTAGGTACAGGTCTGGAGAGAAGAGCGGCAATAGATTCCAGAGCATTGGTTATTGCTGAGGGCGATGGTGTAATTGATTTTGTCGACTCAACTAAGATTGTAGTAAAATATGATCTGACCGAGGAAGAAAAGTTAGTTGCCTTTGATGCTGAATATGTTACTTATAAACTGATCAAGTTTAGAAGAACAAACCAGGATACCTGCATTAACCTGACGCCAATTGTTTACAAAGACCAACGTGTTGTTAAAGGACAGCCGCTGTGCGAGGGTTATGCGACCAACAATGGCGAACTGGCACTTGGAAGAAACCTGCAGGTTGCCTTCATGCCATGGCAGGGGTATAACTTTGAGGATGCCATTGTAATATCGGAGAAGGTTGTACGCGACGATGTGTTTACTTCTATTCACATTGAAGAGTTTGAACTGGAAGTACGTGAAACGAAGCGTGGAGAAGAAGAACTTACTTCTGAAATTCCGAACGTAAGTGAGGAAGCTGTAAGAAACCTGGACGAAGACGGTATCATCCGTATTGGCGCTGAGGTTACTGAAGGCGATATCATGATTGGTAAGATCACACCGAAAGGTGAGACTGATCCAACGCCGGAAGAGAAACTGCTACGTGCCATATTCGGCGATAAAGCAGGTGATGTAAAGGATGCATCTCTTAAAGCGCCGCCTTCTTTGAATGGTGTGGTAATTGAAACCAAACTTTTCTCCCGTCCTAAAAAAGACAAAAACCTGCGGGCCAAGTCTAAGAAAGAGGTAGAAGAGCTGAAGGTGAAATATTCCAAAGATCTGATTGCCGTTAAAAATGTAATGGTGGACAAACTGGTGACGTTGCTGGAAGGTAAAACATCACAGGGCATCAAGCATAAGTTTGGGGATGAGATCCTGACAAAAGGCTCTAAGTTTAGCAGAAAGAATATCATAGAAGCACTGTTCCCTGAAAAGAACCCTTATAAAGACGAAAGTAATTATGCGGTTCCGGAAGAAGTGAACATGTTCAAAGATCTGATTCTGGAGAACTGGACAACAGACGAGAAAACAAATTCCATGCTGGTGGAGCTTGTTAAGAATTATAATAAGCGCAGAAACATCATATCAGCCCACTTTAAACGTGAGCGGTTTACGCTGGAAGTTGGAGACGAATTACCTGCAGGTATTGTGCAGTTGGCTAAAGTTTATGTAGCCAAGAAGCGTAAGCTGAAAGTAGGTGATAAAATGGCCGGTCGACACGGTAACAAAGGGGTGGTTGCCCGTATTGTTCGCGAAGAAGACATGCCGTTCCTGGAGACAGGCGAACCGATGGACATCGTGCTGAACCCACTTGGTGTACCATCCAGGATGAACATTGGGCAGATCTATGAAACAGTACTTGGATGGGCCGGTAAGAAATTGGGCAGAACTTATGCTACGCCAATTTTCGACGGAGCAACTGAAGAGCAGGTTTCTGCCGAACTGGCTGAAGCAGGATTACCAAGATTCGGACGATCTTATTTATTTGATGGATTGTCCGGAGAACGTTTTGATCAACCGGTAACAGTAGGTGTGATCTACATGCTGAAACTGGGCCACTTGGTAGACGATAAGATGCACGCCCGTTCGATTGGTCCGTACTCGCTCATCACGCAGCAACCACTGGGTGGTAAGGCGCAGTTCGGTGGTCAGCGTTTTGGTGAAATGGAAGTGTGGGCGCTTGAGGCATTCGGTGCATCAAACGTTCTGCAGGAAATCCTTACAGTAAAATCTGACGATGTGATTGGCCGTGCGAAAGCATACGAAGCCATCGTAAAAGGTGATGTATTGCCTAAACCGAATATACCTGAATCATTCAACGTACTGATTCATGAGCTAAGAGGCTTGGCATTGGAAATCACATTAGAATAAAAGAGAAGTGTAAGCGCAGCCGTGAATGGTTGCGCTTTCGCTACTTCCATAAAATGTTAGGCTGTAAGGCATATTCATTGTATTGACATTATTATAATAATATGGCATTTGCAAAAAATAAAAAACTAACTCAGGACTTCTCGAAAGTAACGATAAGCTTGGCTTCTCCAGAGTCTATTCTGGAACGTTCCAACGGAGAGGTAACAAAACCTGAGACCATAAATTATAGAACCTATAAGCCTGAAATGGGTGGTTTATTCTGCGAAAGAATATTCGGACCTGTAAAGGACTGGGAATGCCACTGCGGGAAATATAAAAGAATCAGATACAAAGGCATTATCTGCGACCGTTGCGGCGTAGAGGTGACCGAGAAAAAAGTGCGTCGAGAGCGCATGGGCCACATTGAACTGGTAGTTCCGGTGGCACATATCTGGTACTTTAAATCGCTTCCCAATAAAATAGGATATCTGTTAGGCTTGCCAACCAAGAAGCTCGACCAGATTATCTACTATGAAAGATATGTAGTTATCCAACCGGGTATGCTGGCAGAAGATGGCGTGAACACGCTGGACTTCCTGACAGAGGACGAGTACCTGGATATGATTGACAAGCTTCCGCGCGAAAACCAGATGCTGGACAATAATGATCCAAACAAGTTTATCGCGAAGATGGGTGCCGAAGCATTACAGATGCTGTTAGAGCGCACGAATCTGGATGACCTGTCGTATGAACTGCGCCATGCTGCGGCACATGAAACCTCCCAGCAGCGTAAGGCGGAAGCGTTAAAGCGTCTGCGTGTGGTGGAAGCATTCCGTGATGCTACTACCAGGATAGAAAACAAGCCGGAGTGGATGATCATCCGCATGGTGCCTGTAATTCCGCCAGAGCTTCGTCCACTTGTTCCGTTGGATGGTGGCCGTTTCGCTACGTCTGACTTGAACGACCTTTACCGACGCGTGATTATCCGTAACAACCGTCTGAAGCGCCTGATCGAGATCAAAGCCCCAGAGGTTATCCTTCGAAATGAGAAGCGGATGCTGCAGGAAGCGGTTGACTCGCTGTTCGACAACTCACGTAAAGTGAACGCTGTTCGTGCAGAGGGTAACCGTGCGCTGAAGTCACTATCTGACATGCTGAAAGGTAAGCAAGGACGTTTCCGTCAGAACTTACTTGGTAAGCGTGTTGACTACTCCGGTCGTTCGGTAATTGTGGTTGGTCCTGAACTGAAGCTGCATGAGTGCGGTCTGCCAAAGAACATGGCTGCCGAGCTTTTCAAGCCGTTCATCATCCGCAAACTGATCGAAAGAGGTATTGTAAAGACAGTAAAGTCTGCCAAGAAAATAGTAGACCGTAAGGACCCTGTGGTGTGGGATATCCTGGAGAATGTGCTGAAAGGCCACCCGGTACTCCTGAACCGTGCTCCTACGCTCCACAGACTTGGTATACAGGCGTTCCAGCCGAAACTGATCGAAGGAAAAGCGATTCAGTTGCACCCACTGGTGTGTACGGCCTTCAACGCCGACTTTGACGGTGACCAGATGGCGGTGCACGTTCCACTGGGACCTGCTGCCGTACTGGAAGCCTCTATGCTGATGCTGGCTTCGCACAACATCCTGAACCCTGCCAACGGTGCGCCTATTGCAGTACCTTCGCAGGACATGGTACTAGGTCTGTACTATGTATCGAAAGGAAAGCGCAGCACCGAAAATGAGAAGATCAAAGGAGAAGGCATGAGCTTTTATTCTCCTGAAGAAGTAATCATTGCTATCAACGAAGGCCGGTTGTCGAAGCACGCTTACATTAAGGTAAGAACAAACGTGAAGAATGATAACGGCCAGTTAGAGCTGAAACTGATAGAAACAGTTGCCGGACGTGTTATCTTCAACCAGTTTGTTCCGGAAGAAGTAGGCTACATCGATGAACTGCTAACGAAGAAAAAACTGCAGCAGATCATTTCCAGAGTGTTCAAAGAAACAGGTATGGCTCGTACGGCTCACTTCCTGGATGATATTAAGACACTCGGCTTCCAGTCAGCTTATAAAGGTGGTCTGTCAATGGGGCTGGGTGATATCAACATACCGGCAGAAAAAGACATACTGGTAGCACAGGCCAAGAAAGATGTAGAAGCTGTTTGGCAGAACTACTCTATGGGTCTGATTACGGATAACGAACGATATAACCAGGTGATCGACATCTGGACCCGTATCAACAACCAGATAACGGAAACGCTGATGCGCCGCCTGGAGAACGATGATCAAGGCTTTAACTCAATTTTCATGATGATGCACTCCGGTGCACGTGGTTCGAGAGAGCAGATCCGTCAGCTGGGTGGTATGAGAGGCCTGATGGCGAAACCTCAGAAATCGCTTCAGGGTTCGGTTGGTGAAATTATTGAAAACCCGATCCTTTCCAACTTTAAGGAAGGGCTGGATGTAATCGAGTACTTTATCTCCACACACGGTGCGCGTAAAGGTCTGGCCGATACTGCCCTTAAAACGGCGGATGCGGGTTACCTGACCCGTCGTCTGGTGGATGTGTCGCAGGACGTAATTGTAAACGAAGAAGACTGCGGTACCCTGCGTGGACTGGATGTAAGTGCTCTGAAAGACAACGAAGATATCGTAGAGTCTCTGTCTGAAAGAATTCTGGGACGGGTAACAGTACACGATGTGTATGACCCGATCACCAATGATCTGATCGTAGAGTCAGGTTCTGAAATTACGGAAGAAATTGCACGAGCTATCGAAAACACGGCAATAGAATCAGTAGAAATCAGATCGGTACTGACCTGCGAATCGAAGCGGGGAATTTGTGCTAAATGCTACGGCCGTAACCTGGCTACCGGATTTATGGTGCAGAAAGGTGAAGCGGTTGGTGTAATTGCAGCACAATCCATCGGTGAGCCTGGTACACAGCTGACACTTCGTACCTTCCACGTGGGTGGTACTGCTTCGAACATCGCCGTTGAAGCAACTATCTTCGCCAAGTTTGGTGGTAGAATAGAATACGAAGACGTTAGAACGATCGATACCATCAACAACGAAGGTGAGCCAGTGAAAGTGGTGATGGGACGCTCCGGTGAAGTGAAAATTGTTGATCCGGCATCCGGAAAACTGCTGATCAGCAACCACGTGCCATATGGTTCTTTCCTTGTAGTAAACGATGGAGATACCGTAGAAAAAGGAGCTCAGATCTGTAGTTGGGATCCATATAACGCGGTTATCCTGTCAGAATTTGATGGTGAGATTTCTTATGAGTCCATCATCGAAGGTGTTACGTACCGTGAAGAATCTGATGAGCAGACAGGTTACCGTGAAAAAGTAATTGTTGATACAAAAGATAAAACGCAGAACCCGGCTATTATTGTAAATCCGAAAAACGGAGAGTCAAAAGCGTACAATATACCGGTGGGTGCTCACTTAACAGTAGAGGACGGAGAGAAGATAAAAGCAGGTCAGATCCTGGTTAAAATTCCACGTGCTATTGGTAAAACACGCGATATTACGGGTGGTCTGCCAAGGGTAACAGAATTGTTCGAGGCACGAAATCCTTCAAACCCAGCGGTAGTAAGTGAAATTGATGGTGTAGTTACCTACGGAAGTGTGAAACGTGGTAACCGTGAGATTTACATCGAGTCGAAAGACGGTGTGAAGAAAAAATACATGGTGCCATTGTCAAAACACATTCTGGTGCAGGATAATGACTTCATCCGTGCCGGTATGCCGCTTTCTGACGGAGCGATCACACCAATCGATATCCTGAACATTCAGGGGCCGGGCGCCGTGCAGGAATACCTGGTAAATGAAATTCAGGAAGTATACCGTCTGCAGGGTGTGAAGATCAACGACAAGCACATCGAGGTAGTAGTACGCCAGATGATGCAGAAAGTAGTTGTGATCGATCCGGGAGATACAAGCTTCCTGGAGCACCAGGTAGTGGATAAGGTGAACTTCATGGAAGAAAATGACCGCATCATTGATATGAAAGTGGTAGAAGACGCCGGAGACTCTGCAAGCTTTAAACCAGGACAGATTGTAACAGCCAGAAAGCTTCGTGACGAAAACTCGAGCCTGAAGCGTAGAGATATGAAACTGGTAACAGTACGTGATGCCTCACCTGCTGTATCAAGACCGACACTGCAAGGTATTACACAAGCATCGTTAGGTACACAAAGCTTTATTTCTGCAGCATCGTTCCAGGAAACAACAAAAGTACTGAGCGAGGCCGCCATTAAAGGTAAGGCGGATGAGTTACTGGGTCTGAAAGAGAACGTGATTGTAGGACATCTGATTCCAGCCGGTACAGGTCTGAGAGAATACCAGAACCTGATCGTGGGAAGTGCAGAAGAATACGAATCATTGGTAGAGTCGAAAAAAGCTTTCGCTCGTTCAAAACAGCAGGAGTATCAGAATAAATAATAAGAAATGGCAGAAGAACAGCAAAATCAAATAAACATCGAACTGACGGAAGAGATAGCAGAAGGACAGTATGCTAATCTGGCCATGATCGCCCATTCGAGCAGTGAATTTGTAATTGATTTTATAAGGCTGATGCCAGGTCTGCCAAAAGCAAAAGTAAAAGCTAGAGTTGTTATCACGCCAGAGCACGCTAAAAGATTATTGGCTGCTCTGGCCGATAACATCCAAAAGTATGAACAAAGCTTTGGAGAGATAAAATCGGCACAGGAAGTCCCTTCATTCCCCATGAATTTCGGAGGAACGATAGGCGAAGCTTAACGTGCTAAGAATTAATGAATTATTAATTTTGAAAAAGCAAAGAAAATTCTCTACCTTTGCAGACCGAAATTTTGAGTAAAAAAATCGAATAATTAATAGATTGTAAATGCCTACTATACAGCAATTAGTAAGAAAAGGAAGAGAGAAGTTAACTTCAAAATCAAAATCTCCTGCCTTAGATTCATGCCCACAGCGTCGTGGCGTATGTACTAGAGTGTATACTACTACTCCTAAAAAGCCGAACTCAGCTATGCGTAAAGTAGCCAGGGTAAGACTTACAAACGGAAAAGAAGTAAACGCTTATATCCCTGGTGAAGGACACAACCTGCAGGAACACTCAATCGTGTTGATCAGAGGTGGCAGGGTAAAAGACCTTCCAGGTGTACGTTACCACATCGTACGTGGTGCATTAGATACTGCCGGAGTAAACGGCCGTCTGCAAAGCCGTTCTAAATACGGTGCAAAACGTCCTAAGCCAGGTCAGCCAGCAGCTGCAGCAGGCAAAGGCGGAAAGAAAAAATAAGTAATTTAAAAATACAATGAGAAAAGCAAAGCCTAAAAGTAGAATTCTCCTTCCCGACCCAAAATTTAAAGAGACCCTGGTAACACGTTTCGTTAACTACCTGATGGAAGACGGAAAGAAAAGTGTTGCTTACGGAATCTTCTACGATGCTGTAGAATTAGTAGAGCAAAGAACAAAAGAAAACGGTCTTGAAACCTGGAAGAAGGCATTGAACAACATCATGCCGAGCGTAGAGGTGAAAAGCCGTAGGGTAGGGGGAGCTACATTCCAAGTGCCGACTGAGGTTCGTCCGGACCGCAGAGTATCTCTGGGAATCAAGTGGATGATTTCCTATTCTCGCAAAAGAGGCGAGAAAACAATGAAAGACAAATTAGCCGGCGAAATTATTGCTGCCGCTAAGGGTGAAGGTGCTGCCGTGAAAAAGAAAGACGATACGCACAGAATGGCAGAAGCAAATAAAGCATTCTCACACTTCAGATTCTAGTAATGGCAAGAGATTTAAAATACACAAGAAACATAGGTATAGCGGCGCACATTGATGCTGGTAAAACAACAACAACAGAGCGTATTCTATACTATGCAGGCGTAAGCCACAAAATTGGTGAGGTTCATGATGGCGCTGCCACAATGGACTGGATGGAACAGGAGCAGGAAAGAGGTATCACCATTACGTCTGCCGCTACAACTGTAAACTGGCCATACAGAGGCAACAACTACCACATCAACATCATCGATACCCCTGGTCACGTTGACTTTACGGTAGAGGTAAACAGATCGCTCCGCGTATTGGATGGTCTTGTGTTCCTCTTCAGTGCAGTAGACGGTGTGGAGCCGCAATCTGAAACTAACTGGCGCCTGGCAGACAACTATAAAGTTGCCCGTATCGGCTTCGTAAATAAAATGGACCGCTCCGGTGCCGACTTCCTTGCTGTTTGCAAGCAGGTGAAAGAAATGCTGGGTAGCAATGCCGTAGCACTTCAGTTACCTATCGGTGCTGAAGACGATTTTAAGGGAGTGGTTGATCTTGTGAATAACCGTGGTATTATCTGGAACGAAGAGGATAAAGGTATGACCTTTACTGAAGTTCCGATTCCGGATGATATGGTGGATGAAGCTGCTGAATATAGAGAGAAACTGCTGGAAGCGGTTGCAGAATATGATGAAACGTTGATGGAGAAGTATTTCGAAGATCCGGAATCTATCTCTGAAGACGAAATCCTGGCTGCTTTACGTGCTGCAACTATCGATATGGCAATCGTGCCAATGCTGTGTGGTTCTTCTTTCAAGAACAAAGGCGTTCAAACGATGCTGGATTACGTGATGGCACTTTGCCCTTCTCCGCTCGATAGAGATAAAATCACAGGTACTAACCCTGACACCGGTGAAGAGGTTTCTCGTAAGCCAAGCGAAAGCGAGCCATTTGCAGGTCTTGCCTTCAAAATTGCTACTGACCCTTACGTAGGTCGTCTGTGCTTTGTGCGTGCCTATTCAGGTGTGCTGGAGTCAGGTTCTTATATCTTCAATACGCGTTCAGGCAACAAAGAACGTATTTCCAGGATATTCCAGATGCATGCTAACAAGCAGAACCAGATCGAAAGACTGGCAGCTGGTGATATTGCTGCGGTAGTAGGCTTTAAAGATATCAAGACAGGTGATACCCTTTGCGACCAAAGCGCGAAGATCGTACTGGAGTCTATGGAGTTCCCTGAGCCAGTTATTGGTTACGCTATTGAGCCAAAAACACAGGCTGACTCTGATAAAATGGGTATGGCCATTGCCAAACTCGTAGAAGAAGATCCAACCCTGCAGGTAAATACTGACGAGGAAACTGGTCAGACTATCCTGAGAGGTATGGGCGAACTTCACCTGGAGATCATCATCGACAGGATGAAGCGCGAATTCAAAGTGGAACTAAACCAGGGTGCTCCTCAGGTTGCTTACAAAGAAACCCTTACCAAAACTGTTGAACACAGAGAGGTATTCAAGAAGCAGTCTGGTGGTCGTGGTAAATTTGCTGATATCGTATTCAACTTAGGACCACGCGAAGATGGCAAACAAGGACTTGAGTTCGAAAATGCTATCGTGGGTGGTGTGATTCCAAGAGAATTCATCCCGGCGGTTCAGAAAGGTTTCGAAGAAGCCATGAAAAACGGTATTCTTGCAGGCTTCCCGATCGACTCGATGAAAGTGAGACTGTTCCACGGTTCCTTCCATGATGTTGACTCTGACTCACTTTCTTTCGAATTAGCTGCACGTCAGGGCTTTAAAGAAGCAGGGAAACAATGCGGTCCGAAGCTGCTCGAGCCAATTATGGCTGTTGACGTGGTAACTCCTGATGAATATACGGGTCCGGTAACAGGTGACTTGAACAGAAGAAGAGGTATCATGAAGGGTATGGATACAAAAGGTACTTCAACTGTAGTAAAAGCGGATGTTCCATTATCAGAACTGTTTGGTTATGTGACAGACCTCCGTACCATTACTTCAGGTAGAGCTACTGCCTCCCTTACTTTCTCACATTATGAGCAAGTGCCACAAAACCTGGCAGACGGTATCATTGCAAAATTAAAAGGAACTGCAGCTAAATAGTTTTAGAATAATGAATCAGAAAATAAGAATTAAATTAAAGTCTTACGACCATAACCTGGTAGACAAATCTTCTGAGAAGATCGTGAAAGCTGTAAAGGCTACTGGTGCAATCGTAAGCGGACCAATTCCACTTCCAACTGAAAAGGATAAATTCACTGTGCTGCGCTCGCCACACGTAAACAAAAAATCACGTGAGCAGTTCCAGCTTTGCACATACAAAAGATTAGTTGACATCTATTCAACCAGCTCTAAAACAGTTGATGCCCTGATGAAGCTTGAGCTTCCGAGCGGCGTAGACGTTGAAATCAAAGTTTGATAGACCTTGAGCGACAAACAAAAAAGAGAACCAAATCAATGGTTCTCTTTTTTTATGGTACAGGGGGAAAAGATTGGCCAAGACAGAAAAACGCCCGGAACACGAATAGAAAAGGTTTCTGCTCCTGCCACCAGAGCCACTCCACATGGTCAAATCGATGAGCAGAAGATGTGGTGAAAGAGGCTGCAGAATAAATTCGAATCCGAAAGGCTCTAATTCTGCTATACTACAAGGTTGAAAATAAATATTTTAGACAATACTTGTGTTAAGAAAAAATAAATCATTAAATTTGCACTCCCTTAGCAAAACTGCAGGGTGAAATAATATAATTTCCATCTAAAAAAAACAAGTTGAATGCCTGGAATTATCGGTAAAAAAATCGGAATGACAAGCCTCTTCACTGCAGATGGTAAATACACACCAGTAACGCTTATTCAAGCTGGTCCGTGTGTAGTTACGCAGGTGAAGACAGTGGAAACTGATGGCTACACAGCTGTACAGCTTGGCTATGGCGATAAAAAGCTAAAGAGAGTAACCAAAGCGGAAGCCGGTCACTACGAAAAAGCCAAAACTGCTCCAAAGAAAAAAGTTGCTGAATTCAGACTGGATGAAGTTAACCTGAATTTAGGTGACCTGGTAGACGTAAACTTATTCGAAGTTGGCGAATTTGTTGACGTTGTTGGTACATCTAAAGGTAAAGGTTTTCAGGGTGTTGTAAAACGCCACAATTTCGCCGGTGTTGGCGGCCAGACCCACGGTCAGCACAACAGGGCAAGACACCCCGGATCTATCGGCGCCTGCTCCTGGCCATCACGCGTATTCAAAGGAATGAGAATGGCTGGCAGAATGGGTGGTAACAGAGTGAAGATCCAAAACTTAACTGTGTTGCGTGTTATTGCAGATAAAAATCTGCTAGTAGTTAGTGGCTCTGTTCCAGGTGCCAAAAATTCTTACGTGTTAATTGAGAAATAAAATGGAGCTTTCTGTATTAAATATCAAAGGTGAAGATACAGGTAGAAAGGTAAACCTTTCGGATGCTGTGTTTGGTCTGGAGCCAAACGAGCATGCCATGTATCTTGACGTGAAGCAGTATCTGGCAAACCAGAGACAAGGAACGCACAAAGCGAAAGAGCGAAACGAAGTAGCAGGTTCTACTAAGAAGATCAAAAAGCAAAAAGGTACTGGTGGCGCGCGTGCTGGTAGCTTAAAAGCTCCCTTATTTGTTGGTGGAGGTAGAGTGTTCGGCCCTAAGCCAAGAAACTACAGCTTTAAATTAAATAAAAAGCTGAAGTCGCTGGCTCGTCTGTCTGCACTGTCTTTATTAGCACGTGATAACAAAGTGGCACTGGTAGAGAATTTCACACTGGAAGCACCAAAGACAAAAGAATTCAAAGGAATTCTGGGAAATCTGCAGGCTACAGGTAAAACACTGCTGGTAGGATCTTCAGTTGATAAAAACGTGTTGCTGTCCAGCAGAAACCTGCCAAAAGTAAAAGTGTCTGCGGTTAACGACCTGAACACGTATGATCTGCTCAACACAGAAAAACTTCTGTTGATAGAAGATTCAGTTAATGTTTTAGAAAACCTCTATAGCGAAAAATAATGAACGTTCTTAAAAGACCGCTTGTCACAGAGAAATACGCTGCCATGAATGAGGTTGGAAAGTATGCTTTTGAAGTAGCAAAAACTGCCAATAAAGTAGAAATCAGAAAGGCAGTTGAGAAAATTTATGGAGTTACAGTTGAAAAGGTAGCTACCATCAGAACCTTAGGCAAGTTAAAAACAAAGCACACCAAATCCGGTGCTGTAACCGGCCGTTCGGCTTCCATAAAAAAAGCAATCGTTACTGTGAAAGAAGGTGACGTGATAGACTTTTACAGCGGCATTTAATCATTTAGAAAATGGCTTTAAAGAAACTAAGACCAATAACACCAGGTCAAAGATTTAGAGTAGCTCCCGCGTTTGACGAGATAACGACAGACACGCCGGAGAAATCTTTGTTGGCATCAAGAAAAAAATCTGGTGGACGTAACAATACTGGTAAAATGACCATGCGCTACATTGGTGGCGGTCATAAGCAGAAATACAGGCTCGTTGACTTCAAGAGAACGAAGCATGGAGTTCCTGCAACAGTAAAAACAATTGAATACGATCCGAACAGAACAGCACGTATAGCGCTGTTGTATTATGCAGATGGTGAGAAGAGCTACATCATTGCTCCATCTGGCTTACAGGTAGGTACCGTGGTGGTGTCAGGACCTGGCATTGCACCTGAAGTAGGAAACTGCCTTCCTTTATCAGAAATTCCTCTAGGTACAATTATTCATAATATTGAGCTTCAGCCAGGCAACGGTGCAACCCTAGCCAGAAGTGCAGGTGCATATGCCCAGCTGGTGGCAAGAGAAGGCCGCTACGCTACCATCAAGCTTCCTTCCGGCGAGCTGCGTATGGTGCTGGTTAATTGCTACGCTACGGTAGGTACAGTATCAAACGGTGACCATATGAATGTGAAGGTTGGTAAAGCCGGCCGTAGCAGATGGTTAGGAAAACGTCCACGCGTACGTGGTGTTGCAATGAACCCGGTAGATCACCCTATGGGTGGTGGTGAAGGTAAGTCTTCAGGAGGACAGCCTCGTTCTAGAAAAGGTTTATACTCAAAAGGATTAAAAACCAGAAAGCCTAAGAAGTATTCAGAGAAACTAATAGTTAATAGAGGAAAAAAATAAATGGCTAGATCATTAAAAAAAGGGCCTTACATTGACTATAGGCTCGAGAAGAAAATAGGAGTAATGAACGATTCTGGCAAGAAGTCAGTTATCAAAACCTGGTCGCGCAGATCAATGATTTCTCCTGATTTTGTTGGACATACCTTCGCAGTACACAACGGGAATAAATTTATCCCTGTTTATGTAACTGAAAACATGGTAGGCCACAAATTAGGTGAATTTGCTCCAACCAGAAATTTCAGAGGTCACGTGGCTAAAAAAGATAAAGGCAAGCGATAAGATGGAAGCAGTAGCAAAATTAAAGAACGTACCTACTTCTCCTCGTAAGATGAGGTTAGTAGCAGGCTTGGTACGCGGCAAAAGCGTAACAAAAGCTTTGGGACTCCTTAAATTTGAAGCTAATTCTGGCGCTGAAAAGTTAGAAAAGCTTCTTCTTTCAGCCTTATCGAACTGGCAGCAAAAAAATGAAGATGAGCGCATCGAAGACGCCAACCTTTTTGTAAAGGAAATCTTCGTGGATGAAGGTAAAATGTTGAAGCGCCTTCGTCCGGCTCCTCAAGGTCGTGGTCACCGCATCAGAAAAAGATCAAACCATGTGACAGTTGTAATTGACAGCCTGACTGACGAGCAACTGGAGCAGCAATCTAAGAAATCTATAAAAGCCACTAAGTAAGAATATGGGACAGAAAGTAAATCCAATCGGTTTTCGACTCGGAGTTATCAAAGGTTGGGATTCAAACTGGTATGGCGGTAAAGATTTCGCTGATAAGCTGGTTGAAGACGAGAAAATCAGAAAATATATTTTAGCACGTATCCCCAAAGGCGGTATTTCTAAAATAATTATTGAGCGTACCCTTAAGCGTATCACCATTACCATCAACACGGCTCGTCCTGGTGTAGTAATCGGTAAAGGCGGACAGGAAGTAGATAAGATCAAAGAAGAGCTTAAGAAGCTTACTAACAAAGATGTTCAGATTAACATTTTTGAAATTAAGCGTCCTGAGTTAGATGCCAAGCTTGTTGGTGAATCAATTGCCCAGCAGTTACAGGCTCGTATCTCTTTCCGTCGTGCGATGAAGCAGGCAATCGCTTCTGCGCTTCGAGTTGGTGCTGAAGGTATCAAAGTTCAGGTTTCCGGTCGTTTAGGTGGTGCCGAGATGGCAAGAACCGAACACTACAAGGAAGGCAGAACTCCTCTTCACACACTGCGTGCTGATATCGATTATGCGCTTTCAGAAGCACAAACGGTATACGGTAAACTTGGAATCAAAGTGTGGATCTTCCGTGGCGAAGTTTACGGCAAGAAAGATCTGACTCCGAATGCAGGTATCGAAAGCAAGAGCAGCGGTGGTGCTGGTGCACCTGGTGAAAGACGCGGGGGCGACAGACGCAGCAAAAAAGGTGAAGGTGCCGGTGCTGCCAAGCGTAACAAGCGTCGTCAATAATTGATTGTATACATTAACAGGTTTTAGAAATGTTACAGCCGAAAAGGACTAAATATAGAAAAATGCAAAAAGGCCGCGTGAGAGGTCTTGCTCATAGGGGCAGTACTATCTCATTTGGTTCATTTGCGATTAAATCACTCGAAGCTACTTGGATCACGAGCCGTCAGATTGAAGCTGCCCGTATTGCGATGACAAGAGCAATGAAACGTGAAGGCCAGGTATGGATTCGCATATTCCCTGACAAACCAGTTACCAAGAAGCCTGCAGAGGTTCGTATGGGTAAGGGTAAAGGTTCCCCGGAGTATTGGGTAGCCGTAGTGAAGCCAGGTACTATCATGTTTGAATCTGATGGTGTTCCTTTGGAAGTGGCAAAAGAGTCGTTGAGACTTGCAGCGCAGAAGCTTCCGGTAAAATCAAAATTTGTAGTACGTAGAGATTACGTTGAGAAATAGTTATGAAAAATTCAGAGATAAGAGCTTTATCTTTAGAAGAGCTGAAAGATAAACTTGCTGCTGAGAGCACAAATATGCAAAATCTGCGTTTTGCACATGCCATTTCTCCGCTGGAAAACCCAATGCGAATTCGGGAAACTAAGCGTGAAATTGCCAGATTGAACACAGAGATTCGTCGTCGTGAATTAGAAGCTAACTCTTAATAACAAAGAATCATGGAAGAGAGAAATCTTAGAAAAGAAAGAAGTGGTAAAGTTGTTAGCAATAAGATGAACAAATCTATCACTGTGCTTGTGGAGAGCAAAATGAAACACCCGATCTACGGTAAATTCGTACGCAAGTCCACAAAATTTATGGCTCACGATGAGAAGAATGAGTGCAATATCGGTGATACCGTTCGCATTCAGGAGACTCGTCCGCTTAGCAAAAATAAAAACTGGCGTTTAGTTGAAATAATAGAAAGAGCGAAGTAAGATGATACAGCAGGAATCAAGATTAACTGTAGCTGATAACAGCGGTGCAAAGGAGGTACTTTGCATCCGTGTACTTGGTGGTACTGGTAAAAAGTATGCATCCATTGGTGATAGAATAGTTGTAACGGTAAAATCAGCTCTTTCTTCAGGTAACGTAAAAAAAGGAACTGTTTCTAAAGCAGTTATTGTAAGAACTAAGAAGGAAATCAGAAGAAAGGACGGGTCTTATATCCGCTTTGATGATAATGCAGCTGTGTTGTTGAATGCAAACAATGAGCCACGTGGCACCCGTATTTTCGGACCTGTTGCACGTGAACTTCGTGAAAAACAATTCATGAAGATTGTTTCGTTAGCGCCTGAAGTTCTTTAATCTATAATTCAGAATCAAAATGAATAAAAGTAAACTTCATGTAAAAACCGGCGATACTGTAAAAGTAATCGCCGGTGATGAGCGCGGCAAAACAGGCCGCATTGTTTCTGTTGATACTCAAAAGCAGAGAGTTGTAATTGAGGGATTGAACCTGGTTACAAAACATAACAAGCCTAGCGCCAAAAATCCACAAGGCGGTATTGTAAGTGTTGAAGCACCTATCCATGCAAGCAATGTACAGCTTGTTGATCCAAAGTCAGGTGAATCGACCAAAACTGCCAGAAGAAAAAATAGCGAAGGTAAATCAGAGCGATATTCTAAAAAGACAGGAGAAGTAATATAACATGGCAACTGCAAGATTAAAAGATAAATATCAAGCCGAGGTTGTACCTGCTCTGAAAGAGAAGTTCCAGTATAAGAACATTATGCAGGTGCCTAAGCTGACAAAAATCTCCATCAATAAAGGCATTGGTGCTGCTGTAGCAGACAAAAAACTTGTTGATATTGGTGTAGAAGAGTTAACTACTATCACTGGTCAGAAGGCTGTTCCTACAATAGCAAAGAAATCTGTTTCGAACTTCAAGCTTCGTGAAGGTATGCCAATCGGCGCCCGCGTTACGCTTAGAGGTGAAAGAATGTATGAGTTTCTGGATCGTTTGCTGACTATTGCACTGCCACGTGTACGTGACTTCAGAGGTGTTAGTGACAAAGGTTTTGACGGCCGTGGTAACTATACCCTTGGTGTTAAAGAGCAAATCATTTTCCCTGAAATCAGTATTGATAAAATTAAGGCTATTAGTGGAATGGATATTACATTCGTAACTACAGCTCAGACAGATGAGGAAAGTTATGAATTGCTAAAAGCATTTGGTATGCCTTTCACTAATATTAAGAAATAAAAAAATGGCGAAAGAAGCAGTAAAAGCAAGAGAGCTCAAAAGACAGAAATTGGTAGCTAAATATGCTGCCAAAAGAGCTGAACTGAAAGCCAAAGGAGATTATGAAGCGTTAGATAAATTACCTAAAAATGCATCTCCTGTACGGTTACATAACCGTTGTAAGTTAACTGGAAGACCACGTGGCTATATGAGAAAATTTGGTATTTCTCGTGTTACTTTCAGAGAGCTGGCTTCAGCTGGTAAAATTCCAGGTGTAACAAAATCGAGCTGGTAATTATTTTCTTAAGTAATTAAGAAAATAAAAAGATATTCGTATCTTTGCGGCTCGCTTACAAAAAAGCGTTTATTATTTAAGTGAATTCATAATGAACTCAGATCCAATAGCAGATTATTTAACGAGGCTCAGAAACGCCATTAAGGCGAATCATAGAGTAGTTGAAATACCATCTAGCAATATTAAAAAAGAGATAACGAAAGTTTTGTACGAAAAGGGTTATATTCAAAGCTATAAATTTGATGACTCTTCTGTACAAGGTACTATCAAGGTCGCTCTGAAATATAATCCCTCTACCAAGCAATCTGCTATTGTGAAACTAGAGCGGATCAGTAAGCCAGGGCTCCGCAAGTATGCTGGTCATGATAACTTGCCAAGAGTTTTGAACGGCCTGGGAATTTCCATCCTGTCAACATCTAAAGGTGTAATGACTGAGAAAGAAGCCCGCGAGCAAAATGTTGGTGGTGAAGTTTTGTGTTACGTTTATTAAGAGGAGGAAAGACGATGTCACGTATAGGAAAATTGCCAATCACTCTGACTAATAATGTACAGGTTACTGTTGACAAAAATAACCTGGTTACCATTAACGGACCAAAAGGTTCTCTTTCTACGCAGGTAGATAAAGATATTATTGTAAAGCAGGAAGATAACCAGATTGTGGTGGAGCGTCCGACTGAGCAGAAACGTCATAAGGCGATGCACGGTCTATACAGAGCTCTCATCAACAATATGGTGGTTGGTGTAACGCAGGGGTACCAGGAGAAATTAGAACTTGTTGGTGTTGGTTATAAAGCAGCCGTTCAAGGAAAAATTCTGGAGCTGTCTTTAGGTTACTCTCACAATATTTACATGACCTTGCCTGCAGAAGTTTCAGTTTCCGCTGTAACTGAAAAAGGTAAAGCGCCTGTAATTACATTAGAATCTAATGATAAGCAGCTTATCGGTCAAGTTGCTGCAAAAATCCGTTCACTGCGCAAAGTTGAACCTTACAAAGGTAAGGGTATACGATTTGTTGGTGAAGTAGTAAGAAGAAAAGCTGGTAAGACAGCATCTAAATAATCATCATCATGTCTGCTAACAAAGTACAAAGAAGACTCAGAATTAAACAAGGTATCAGAAATAAAATTTCTGGTACTCCTGAAAGGCCTAGATTATCTGTGTTCAGAAGCAATAAATTTATTTATGCGCAGATTATAGATGATACTACTGGTGTGACACTAGCGGCGGCCTCTTCAGCTAAACTAGATGATGCAAGCAAATCCAACATCGAAGCTTCTGGCAAAGTTGGTAAAGCTATTGCAGCGCAAGCACTGGAAAAAGGTATTACCCAGGTTGTTTTCGACAGATCGGGTTATCTGTTCCACGGCAAAGTTAAATCATTGGCAGAAGGTGCTCGCGAAGCAGGACTCAAATTCTAAATAGTTATGTTAAAGAATAATATACGTAGTGTGAAGGCTAGCGAAATCGAATTAAAAGAGAGAGTAGTTGCCATTAATCGCGTTGCCAAAGTTGTAAAAGGTGGTAGAAGATTTAGCTTTGCAGCCATTGTTGTAGTAGGTGATGGAAATGGTGTTGTTGGCTACGGATTGGGTAAAGCAAATGAAGTTACTGACGCTATTGCGAAAGGTATCGATGATGCGAAGAAGAACCTGGTTAAAGTTCCTCTCTATCATCATACTGTTCCTCATGCGATGGAAGGTAAATACTCCGGTGGTTTTGTTTTAGTAAAACCTGCAGCTGCTGGTACAGGCGTTATTGCTGGTGGAGCTATGCGTGCTGTGCTGGAAAGTGCTGGTATCAAAGACGTACTTTGCAAGTCAAAAGGTTCTTCAAACCCGCACAATGTGGTGAAAGCAACCTTTGATGCCCTTGCGAAAATGCGTGATCCACTTGCTGTTGCACAGCAAAGAGGTGTTAATTTACAGAAAGTATTTAACGGTTAACGGAGATGGCAAAAGTTACAATAACGCAGGTTAAAAGCACAATCGACAAGCCTAAGAACCAAAAGCTGACTATTCAGGCTCTTGGACTTGGCAAGATAAGCAAATCAGTAACTGTAGAACTGACTCCTCAGATTGCTGGTATGGTTAACAAGGTTCAACATTTAGTAGAAGTAAAAAATATTTAATATGTATTTAAGTTCATTAAAGCCTGCAGAAGGATCTGTAAAGACCAGAAAAAGAATAGGTAGAGGTACAGGTTCAGGTAGAGGTGGAACTTCTACTAGAGGTCATAAAGGGGCTAAATCACGATCAGGTTATTCTCAAAAAGCTGGATTTGAAGGTGGCCAGATGCCACTTCAAAGACGTGTTCCAAAGTTTGGCTTTAAAAATTTCAACAGAGTTGAATTTAAAGCTATCAATTTGGATGTGCTTCAGTCTTTGGCTGAATCTACTAATGAAACTGTTCTTAACTTTGACTTCCTTAAGTCACATGGATTGGTTTCTAAAAATGATAAAGTAAAAGTTTTAGGTAGAGGAGAGATTTCTAAGGCTGTAGAAATACACGCACATGCTTTCTCAAAAACTGCTTCCGAATCTATTGAAAAAGCAGGCGGTAAAACAGTAGCTCTTTAAGTAATATGAAGAAGTTTATAACAACAGTTAAGAACATTTTTGCTATAGATGATTTAAGAATCAGAATCTTAAATACGTTAGGTTTTATAGCTATTTTCAGATTAGGTTCTTATGTTGTTCTCCCTGGTGTTGATCCTAATGCTTTAACAGCCAATACTCCTGGCCTGCTGGGATTATTAGATACTTTCTTAGGTGGTGCATTTAGCAATGCTTCCATCTTTGCATTGGGGATAATGCCATACATTTCAGCTTCTATCGTATTACAATTATTGACTATAGCTGTTCCCTACTTTCAGAAGATGCAGAAGGAGGGTGAGTCTGGCAGAAAGAAAATAAACCAAATCACCCGTGTCCTCACTATTGTAATCACACTTGCGCAGGCTGTTGGTTTTGTGGCTACATTAAATGCAGAGGCTATCTTAATAAATACTACGCTGTTTACGATCATGTCCATGATCATATTATCAGCCGGTACTATTTTCTGCATGTGGTTAGGAGAGCGTATTACGGATAAAGGTATTGGAAACGGTATTTCTATGCTGATCATGATCGGTATTGTTTCCAGGTTCCCTGGGGCTATTATTGCCGAATTCCTTTCCAACCAGGCCTTTGTTTTCTTGATTGAACTTGCTGTTCTGTTCTTTGTTGTAATGTCTGTTGTTATGCTTACACAGGCTATCAGAAGAATTCCAGTACAGTATGCCAAGCAGATTGGTGGTAGTTCTCTTTATTCCGGTCAGCGACAGTTTATTCCATTAAAAGTTAACGCTGCTGGTGTAATGCCTATCATTTTTGCACAGTCCCTGATGTTTTTACCTTCTATGGTTGCATCAATTTGGGCTGATACAAATGAAACTGCTAATTATATTGGTTCAACTTTCTCTAACTTCCAGTCTTGGCAATATAATCTGGTGTTTGGATTGATGATTCTAATCTTTACTTATTTCTATACAGCTATAAGTGTAAATCCAAATCAGATTGCCGATGATTTGAAACGCAGTGGTGGGTTTATCCCGGGTGTGAAGCCAGGACGATCTACTTCAGAATATATTGATTCAATTTTGACAAGAATAACTCTTCCTGGAGCTATTTATCTTGCCTTAGTAGCTATTTTCCCTGCTATTGCCATGATATTCGGTGTTACCCGTGAATTTGCGCAGTTTTTTGGTGGAACCTCCCTGATCATTATGGTGGGTGTTGTTCTGGATACTCTGCAGCAAATTGAGAGTTATTTATTAATGAGACATTACGATGGTATGATGAAATCTGGAAAACTTCGCGGTAGAACAGAGAACATTGCCATGGCATCCTAGTTGATGATTTATTATAAAACCGAAGAAGAGATTGAGCTGCTTCGCCAGAGTGCTTTGATATTAAGCAAAGCACATGGCGAAATTGCTCATCTTGTGCAAGAGGGTGTTTCTACTCTTACCTTGGATAAACGCGCCTATGAGTTTATCAAAGATAATGGAGGTACACCTTCTTTTTTGAACTATAATGGCTTCCCTAATAGTTTATGTATTTCTGTTAATTCCACAGTTGTACATGGCATACCGGGGAAATACACACTCAAGGACGGAGACATTATTTCTGTCGATTGCGGTGTGTTTTACAAAGGCTTTCATAGTGACTGTGCCTATACACATGCAGTAGGTAAAGTTACTGATGAAGTGAAAAAACTTCTGAATGTTACAAAGGAGTCATTATATAAAGGCATTGAAAAAGCTGTTGTTGGTTCCAGAATGGGTGACTTGAGTTATGCCATACAACATTATGCTGAAAGCAATGGTTTTTCTGTTGTGCGTGAATTGGTAGGGCATGGCGTTGGAAGGAGTTTGCATGAGTCGCCGGAGGTACCAAATTATGGTAAACGTGGGCAGGGCCTTAAACTGGCAAATGGATTGGTACTCGCCATTGAGCCCATGATTAATTTAGGAACAAAAAATATTGTTCAGGAGGAAGACGGCTGGACCATCCGGACGAGAGATAATAAGCCTTCTGCTCATTTTGAACATACTGTTGTAGTAAGAAAAGATAAGGCAGAAATTCTTACTACTTTTGATTATATAGAACAAGCTAATCAATACTAAATGGCGAAACAATCCTCTATCGAACAAGACGGAACAATCGTTGAAGCATTATCCAATGCCATGTTCCGGGTAGAGCTCGAGAATGGTCATCAGGTAGTCGCTCATATCTCCGGTAAAATGAGAATGAATTACATTAAGATTTTACCAGGTGATCGGGTTAAACTGGAAATGTCACCCTATGATCTAACTAAAGGCAGAATAGTTTATCGTTATAAATAAGAACAATGAAAGTTAAAGCATCAGTAAAGAAAAGAAGTGCTGAATGTAAAGTTATTCGCCGCAAGGGGAAACTTTATGTGATCAACAAAAAAAATCCAAGATATAAACAAAGACAAGGATAATTAATTAAGTATGGCTAGAATAGCAGGAGTAGATATTCCGGATAACAAAAGAGGAGAGATTGCATTAACTTATATTTTTGGTATAGGTCGTAAGCTTTCTCAGCAAATTCTTACCAAGGCCGGAGTGGATCTTGACAAAAAAGTAAAAGACTGGTCTGAAGATGAAGCCGGTGAAATCAGAAATATCATTGCATCTGATATCAAAACTGAAGGTGTACTTCGGTCTGAAGTTCAGCTGCACATTAAGCGTCTTCTTGACATTGGTTGCTACCGAGGTTTAAGACATCGTAAAGGATTACCTGTTCGAGGTCAGCGTACCAAAAACAATTCAAGAACCAGAAAAGGTAAGCGTAAGACAGTTGCAAACAAGAAGAAAGCTTCTAAATAATTTTTGATCATGGCTCAGAAAAGAAAAGACAAAGCTAAAAAGCGTGTAGTGGTGGTGGAATCAACCGGCCAGGTGCACATTAAAGCTTCTTTCAATAATATTATTATCTCAATAACCAATAATGCAGGACAAGTAATTTCTTGGGCTTCTGCTGGTAAAATGGGTTTCAAAGGTTCTAAAAAGAACACTCCTTACGCTGCACAAATGGCAGCTTCTGATTGCGCTAAGGTTGCTCATGATTTGGGCATGCGTAAAGCGGAAGTTTTTGTTAAAGGTCCTGGTGCAGGTAGAGAGTCCGCCATCCGTACTGTTCAGAATTCTGGTATCGAAGTAACAACAATCAAAGACGTTACGCCTTTACCTCACAACGGATGTCGTCCTCCAAAGCGCAGAAGAGTTTAATTTATCTAAATTCGATTTATTAATTATGGCAAGATATACTGGTCCCAAAAGCAAAATCTCCAGAAAATTTAATGACGAGATTTTTGGCCCAAGCAAAGCATTAAAAAAGAAAAGCTATCCTCCGGGCATGCATGGTCGTGGCCGTCGTAAAAAGCAGTCTGAATATGCTGTTCAGCTGGCTGAGAAGCAAAAAGCAAAATATATCTATGGTATGCTGGAAAGACAGTTTGCGAACCTGTTTGACAAAGCTCATAGAAAAGGTGGTATTACAGGTGAAAACCTGTTAGTGTTACTGGAATCAAGACTTGATAACACTGTTTACCGTTTGGGTATTGCACCAACCAGAAGAGCTGCCCGTCAGCTTGTGCTGCACAAGCACATCACTGTTAATGGTGAGGTTGTAAATATTCCTTCTTATAGTTTAAAAGTTGGTGACACTGTAGCTGTCAGAGAGAAATCAAAATCTCTGGAAGCAATTACGACCAGTCTTACTGTACGCAATGCGCGTGCTTACAGCTGGTTAGAGTGGAACGGAGCCGAGATGTCTGGAAAATTTGTGTCTGCGCCTCAGCGTGACCAGATCCCTGAAAAAATTCAGGAGCAGTTAATCGTCGAGCTTTACTCTAAGTAAGCAGCCTAATCAATTTTTAACCTTTAACACTGCAAGTATGTCAATATTAGCATTTCAAATGCCAGAGAAAGTTGTAATGGAAAAAGCCGACGACTTTCATGGTTTATTTGAATTCAAGCCGCTTGAAAAAGGTTACGGTGTCACCATCGGTAATGCATTAAGAAGAATATTACTTTCTTCTCTTGAAGGTTACGCCATAACCAGCGTACGTATTCCGAGTGTACTGCATGAATTTTCTTCTGTTGAAGGTGTGGTTGAGGATGTTTCTGAAATCATCCTGAATCTCAAAATGGTTCGCTTTAAAAAAGTAAGCGAAGTTGTTGATGATAAAATCACAGTAACCATCAGTGGCCAGGATACCCTTACTGCCGGTGATATTAACAAGTTTACTTCAAGCTTCCAGGTGCTGAACCCGGAACTTGTTATCTGTAATCTTGATCCCAGCATAACCCTGGAAGTGGAGCTTACCCTTCAAAAAGGACGTGGTTATGTTCCTGCTGAAGAGAATAAGTTGGCTGATCAGCCGTTTGGCCTAATTGCCATAGATGCCATTTTTACTCCAATTAAAAACGTGAAGTACAGTGTTGAAAACACACGTGTGGAGCAGAAAACGGACTATGAAAAATTAGTGCTTGATATCCAGACGGACGGTTCTATCCATCCGGAAGATGCCCTGAAAGGAGCAGCCAATATTCTGATCCAGCACTTCATGCTCTTCTCTGATAACACCATGACCTTTGAAACAGCTAAGCCTGAAGAGGAAGAGGCTGTAGATGAAGAACTGCTGCATATGCGCAAGATTCTTAAAACTTCACTGCAGGATATGGATCTGTCGGTAAGAGCTTACAACTGCTTGAAAGCGGCCGATATCAAAACCCTTGGTGATTTAGTTACCTTAGATATTTCTGATATGATGAAATTCCGTAACTTTGGAAAGAAATCATTAACAGAACTTGAGAATTTAGTTCAGGAGAAAGGTTTAACTTTCGGAATGGACCTTTCTAAGTACAAATTAGACGAAGATTAATTAATCCTACGGCATAATTCCCGATCCCTTAACAGGTTGATCGACGGTATGCACGTGCACAAATTACAATAATGAGACACGGTAAAAAAGTAAATCACTTAGGAAGAACCGCTTCACACCGAAAAGCGATGCTGTCTAACCTGGCATCATCCTTAATCCTGCACAAGCGAGTTTCTACTACAGTTGCTAAAGCTAAGGCACTACGTAAATATGTTGAGCCTCTGCTGACTAAATCTAAAAGCGACACTACGCACTCACGAAGAACAGTTTTTGCTTATCTGCAAAACAAGGAGTCTGTAAAAGAGCTTTTCGACCAAGTATCTTCTAAAATCGCAGGCAGACCAGGTGGCTATACTAGGATAATTAAAACTGGTTACAGACTTGGTGACAACGCTGAAATGTGTGTGATTGAGTTAGTAGATTTCAACGAGGATATGTTAGCAGCAACAACTGCTGCAGCTGGTGCTAAGAAAACTCGTCGTCGTTCTGGTAAAAAAGCTGGTGGTACTACTACAGAAGCTTCTACTGAATCTGAAGCTCCTGCAGCAGAAGCCGAAGGTGAAAAAGCAAATGACTAACATAAAGGTGCTGAAAATCATCTTTTCAAATGTTAAATATTTTAAAAGGGACACGACTTATATCGTGTCCCTTTTTTATTTTTGTACCAAATTATGATAATGAAAAAGCAAATTCACAACGAAGCAATTCTGTTATTAGAAGACGGAACATTTTATAAAGGCAAGAGCCTTGGACTGATTGGCACTACGGGAGGGGAGCTCTGTTTCAATACAGGGATGACTGGATATCAGGAAATCTTTACCGATCCTTCTTATTATGGACAAATTGTGATTACCACCGTATCGCATGTTGGTAATTATGGTGTGCAGCACGAGGAGGTTGAATCTGATAATATCCAGATTAAAGGGCTTGTGTGTAAAGAGTTTTCGGAATTTTTTTCCAGAAATACAGCAGAAGGATCTTTACAGCAGTATTTTGAAAAAGCTGGCATCGTAGGAATTTGTGAAATTGATACCCGTGCGCTTGTACGCTACATCCGTGACAAAGGCGCTATGAATGCGGTAATTTCTTCTGAGACTTCTGACCCTGAAGTGTTAAAGCAGAAATTAGCTGCTGTTCCGTCCATGAAAGGTCTGGAACTATCTTCTCATGTTAGCACGGGACAGGTGTATGAAGTGAAGCCGGAAGAAACAAAATTCCGTGTCGCTGTACTGGATTTGGGTATCAAGAAAAATATTATCAACAATTTGGTTTCGAGAGGCTGTGAGCTAAGAGTTTATCCTTACAACACCCCATTTGAAGAAATGGAGAAGTGGAATCCGGATGGTTATTTTATTTCGAACGGTCCTGGTGATCCAGCTGCTACAACCGAGGCAGTGGAAAGTGTGAAGAAAATCCTGAGCAAGTCAAAACCAATGTTTGGTATTTGCTTGGGTCATCAGATGCTGGCGCAGGCGAATGGCATTCCTACTTATAAAATGCACAACGGGCACCGGGGCCTGAACCACCCGGTGAAGAACCTGATCACTGGCCGAAGTGAGATTACCTCCCAGAACCACGGTTTCGTGGTGGATGCAGCGGCTATCGCCAGTCATCCGGAAGTGGAGGTAACACACATCAACCTCAACGACAATTCTATTGAAGGTATTCGCGTGAAGGGCAAACCGGCCTTCTCGGTGCAGTATCACCCGGAGTCTTCTCCAGGCCCGCACGATTCTGAATATCTTTTTGATGATTTCATCAAATTATTAGAACAATATAAGTAAACCCTTAAACAACTTAACATGAGCTTAATTACTGACATTAAAGCCAGGCAAATTTTCGACTCCAGAGGTAATCCTACTGTTGAGGTTGATGTAGTAACCGAAAATGGCTCTATTGGCCGTGCTGCTGTTCCGTCTGGTGCTTCTACAGGTGTGCACGAGGCTGTTGAACTTCGTGACAATGACAAGAGCAAGTACATGGGCAAAGGTGTACTGCAGGCTGTTCAGAACGTAAATGAGAAAATTGCAGAAGAACTGATTGGCTTTTCTGTATTTGAGCAGAACCTGCTCGATAAAATCATGATTGAACTGGATGGTACCAGCAACAAAGGCAACCTTGGTGCTAATGCTATCCTGGGTGTATCGCTGGCTGCTGCCCGTGCTGCTGCACAGGAACTGCACATGCCGCTTTACCGCTACGTAGGCGGTGTTAATGCCAACACGCTTCCGGTTCCGATGATGAACATCCTGAATGGCGGTAGCCATGCCGATAACTCTATCGACTTCCAGGAGTTTATGATCATGCCGGTTGGTGCTTCTTCTTTCTCGCATGCACTTCGTATGGGAACGGAGGTGTTCCATCACCTGAAAAACGTTCTGAAGAAGAAAGGCATGTCTACAAACGTAGGCGACGAAGGTGGTTTTGCGCCAAACATCGCTTCTAACGAAGAGGCTATCCAGGTGGTACTGCAGGCAATTGAAACTGCCGGTTACAAGCCAGGCGACGATATCATGATTGCCATGGACGCTGCCAGCTCTGAGTTCTACGATGAGGCATCAGGTTTGTATCACTTCAAAAAATCTACAGGCGACAAGCTGACTTCTTCTGAGCTGGTAAGCTACTGGGCTGACTGGGCTAAGAAATACCCAATCATCTCAATCGAAGACGGTATGGCAGAAGACGACTGGAAAGGCTGGAAAGAACTGACTACTGCTATCGGTGATAAAGTGCAGCTGGTAGGCGACGACCTGTTTGTAACAAACGTAAACCGTCTGCAGCAGGGTATCGACCAGCAGATCGCGAACTCTATTCTGATCAAAGTAAACCAGATCGGTACGCTTACCGAAACCATCAACGCAATCAACCTTGGCCTGCGTCATGGTTATAAGAGCGTAATGTCGCACCGTTCCGGCGAGACAGAAGACAATACCATTGCCGACCTGGCGGTAGCGCTTAACACAGGTCAGATTAAAACTGGTTCAGCTTCCCGTTCTGATAGGATGTCGAAGTACAACCAGCTGATTCGCATTGAAGAAGAACTGGGCGAAATCGCTTATTTCCCTGGTAAAAAGTTCTAAGCAGGTATTAGTAAAATAAATATGGGTAAGGCTGTGTGTTTTCGGACGCACAGCCTTATTTTTGTATTAGTACCTATCTAATACACAGCTGTTGATTATGTTGAAGCGCGTCCCAAAAATATTCCGGAATTTCTATTTCATTACCACCACTTTGTTTTTGATCTGGATGCTGTTCTTCGATTCCAACGACTTTATCACGCAGTTCCACATGAGCCGCCAGCTCAGCGAGAAGGAGAGCGAAAAAGAATACTACCTCGAGAAAATGGAGCAGGTAGAAAAAGACCGCAAAGAACTAATGAGCAATCCCGAGCTCCTCGAAAAATTTGCCCGCGAAAAATACCTCATGAAGCGCCCGAACGAGGATGTGTTCATTCTGGTGCCACAGAAAGAGGAATAGGAACTGCCCGGCAGTAGCAGAGGCTGTGGTGGCAGGTGCAGCAGATTTTCTGTACCGTTGTAATAGTGATTGAAGGATGAGTGTAATTTCTTTTTATCAGCAATTGGTTTACGCGCCTCCAGACTATTGTTCCAGCAATTATTGTTTCTTTAGTTCTTCTCCTTTATCATATAATTCATTTCATCACTACCATCAGCGGTTCAGAATATTTACTGCACCTGCCACCACTCCCTCTGCTCTATAAAAAACTATTAACTAAATATATTAGTATTTGCTAATTAGTTTAGTTAATATTGCTGCTCAATAAAATCAAAATAAACCTATGAAAATCATCCAAAAGCTTCTGATGGAAATTGAAGAAGAAGGGCAAAGAACCCGTAAGATGTTAGCTATTGTGCCAAACGACCAATACAATTGGCAGCCGCACGCCAAAAGCATGCCTGTTAAAGACCTCGCGCTGCACATTGCCGATTTGCCAACCTGGATAACCTTAGCCGTTACCACCGACGAGCTTGACTTTGCGACCAGCCCATACAATCCTGGAAATGCAAGCAACACAGAGGAACTGTTAGCGCTCTTCGAGAAGAACCAGGCCAAGGCAAAAGCAGACATGGCGCAGGCAACAGAAAAGCAACTGGAAGAACCCTGGAGCTTAAAGAATGGTGAGGTGGTGTACATGACCTTATCGAAGTATGAAACGGTTCGCCATGCGCTGGCGCAAACCATTCATCACCGGGCACAGCTGGGCGTGTACCTGCGCCTGCTCAACATCCCCATCCCTGGCAGCTACGGCCCAAGCGCCGACGAGCAAGGACTGTAGGAGTTAGAGAGTTTGGGAGGTAGAAAGTTTATAGTGAAAGTGTGGGGCAGGGACAACTGCCTTAGGTGGTTATTTGATTTCTTCCTGTCATTTCATTGTAAATTTTTTTCGTACAATATGCAGAACCCATCACTCTAACTCCCAAACTCTCTAACTCCCAAACTTTTTAACTTCCCAACCTTCTACCTTTCTACCTCTCTACCTCCTATAACGCATAACCAATAACTAATTCGTACCTTTGTATCTGTGTGCCGCTGCCTTTCCGGTGGCGGATGAACGTAAAACAGATACTATGGCAAAAGTAGCAATAAACCTATCTACAGGCTCCATTCAGCAGGAAGAGGTGATTGTAGGTATCGATTTGGGTACAACCAACAGCCTGGTTGCCTACATACATCCCGAAGATAAAAAGCCCATTGCGATAAACGACCAGGGCCGCGGCACCATCGTGCCGTCGGTGGTGCACTTCACGCAGCAGGGCGAAACCATTGTGGGCAACGAGGCTAAAGAATACCTCACCACCGACCCCGCCAACACCATCTACTCCGTAAAGCGCCTGCTGGGCAAGTCGTACCAGGACCTGGGCGAGCACCGCGATTACTTCGGCTACAAAATTATTGACGATAACACCGAAGGACTGGTAAAGATACGGGTAGGAGACAGATTCTATTCACCTATCGAACTGTCAGCCGAAATCCTGAAGGAGCTGCGGGAGCGGGCAGAGCATTCGCTTAAAACGCCTGTCAACAGGGCCGTTATCACGGTACCGGCCTACTTCAACGATTCACAACGCCAGGCCACCCGTGACGCCGGTAAACTGGCCGGGCTGGAAGTGCTGCGCATCATCAACGAACCTACGGCTGCCTCGCTGGCCTACGGCATCGGCATCAGCCCCGAAGAAGAGAAAACCATTGCCGTGTATGATTTAGGCGGCGGAACTTTCGATATCTCTATCCTGAGCATCCACCAAGGCATTTTCGAAGTGCTGGCCACCAACGGCGACACCTACCTCGGCGGCGACGACCTGGACCGGGAGATTATCAATTACTGGATAAAGGAGAACGAACTGGTAGCCGACACCATCAACCAGGACAAGCACCTTTCGCAGGAGCTGCGCCTGAAAGCAGAAGAAGCCAAGAAAGCCCTCAGTTCAGCAGCGGAATACACCAGCGACATCGACGGCAAAATCAGGTGCCACATCACCCGCGACAAGTTTGAAGAACTCATCCAGCCGATTGTAGCCAGAACCATCCGCAGCTGCGAACAAGCCCTGTCCGATGCCAAACTGACGCCGGAGCAGATTGATGCCGTGATTATGGTGGGAGGTTCTACCAGGGTGCCGCTTGTGTACAATGCCGTTTCGGAGTTCTTCGGCAAGCCCGCCAACAACTCCCTGAACCCCGACGAAGTAGTGGCCCTGGGAGCCGCCATACAAGCCGACATCCTGGCCGGTAACCGCAAAGACATCCTGCTGCTCGACGTAACGCCACTCACGCTCGGCATCGAAACCATGGGCGGCCTGATGGATTCCATCATCCCGCGCAACTCCAAAATACCAACCAAAGCCGGCCGCCAGTACACCACATCGGTAGACGGGCAGGTGAACATGAAGATATCAGTCTACCAGGGCGAGCGCGACCTGGTAAAGGAAAACCGCAAGCTGGCCGAGTTCGACCTCAAAGGAATTCCCGCCATGCCGGCAGGTTTCCCGAAAGTAGATGTAAACTTCATCCTGAACGCCGACGGCATCCTGAAAGTGGAAGCGATAGAGCTGCGCTCCGGGGTGCGGCAGGAGGTAGAGGTAAAACCGCAGTACGGCCTCACCGACGCACAGGTAGAGCAGATGCTGATGGACTCCATCACCCACGCCCGCGAAGACGTAGCAGCCCGCATGGTCATCGAAGCCCGCACCACCGGTGAGCAGATGGTGTACCAGGTAGAGCAATTCCTCAAAAAGAACGGCCAGCATTTAACCGAGGATGAAGTTTCGCTGACCCAAACCAATGTGCAAAACCTAAAAAACGTGCTCACCTCCGGCGACAAAGATACCATCCTGAAAGCCGTAGACACCCTGGAAGAGCAAACCAGCCCCTTCGCCGAACGTGTGATGCAGATATCTATCAAGCAGGCCATGGCCGGGAAGAAGATTGAGTAGATTATCTTTTATTATGTGAAGATACTTATAAGTAGCTTTAACAAATTGTATTATTGAAACCAATTGTAATAAATAGGACGATTAAAGATTATTATAGACAAGCATTGTTTATAGAGAAAGTCACGCGCCATTCTGAAAGAAAAAGGTTAAGGAATACATTTTTTACACTTGTAACTTTATCTGTACTTCTAGTAGGAATAATTACAATAGGCACTGCAGAAACCTTTATTGGATTTACTATAGTCTTGGTGTTTGCTTGGGTTATATTCTCAATTTATTCTTTGATTAGATTTATTCGGTTCCAAAAGTTGAAGAATTTAATATTGAGAAAAGCTACAGAAGAAGTTGTTAAGGGGAAACGTCACGAGATAAGCTTTAATGAAGAATTCATCAAATATTTTACTGATGATGCAAAAGTAGAATTTAAGTGGAACAACTTTAAAGCTTATCTTGAAGAGGAAGATACTATTTATCTAATACCCGAGAACCCCAAACATACCTGGTCTTTCTCAAAGGAGGAAATTGGTGCAAAACCTTTGTCTGACTTATGTGAACTAGCAAAGAGCAAGCTTCCACAACTAAAATATTAGTTTATCAAAGGTGAGATTGGAAGACAATTTTATTTTACACTCACCATAAATTGCGCTGGCGATAAGCTTGATGTAGTAGCATTATCTCTGAATAAAACAGAAAGACCGCTGGCAAATCAATGTCAGCGGTCTTTTTTATTTTCACCACATCATACAGCTCCAGCCACCAAACTCACGCAGCCAGCTCAAATGACCTCGCAGCGTCTTCAAGACCTGCGAGCGTCTCGTGGTAGAAAGTAAAAAGTCTGCTGCACCAGCCATCATTCCCTCTCCTCTAAAAAACAAAGCGCAGAAGCAACTGGCACAGACGCTCGCAGGTCCTAAAGACGCTGCGAGGTCAATACATCTATCTACCCCACCGCCTCCAGTACAAACCGCAGCAAGGTAAAACTAAAGTACAGCAGCGTTATCGCCACAATTACCCCTACCATCACATTGGCGTAGGGCGCATCCTCTTCCCGTACCCGCTTCACACCCCAGTACACATAGGCTAGCAGCGCCACAAGGCCATATACCAGCAGGAGGATAGGCACCGCGAGCAGCACCTGCACCGAAGCGAAGCGCCAGAAATAGTTGAGGCCAAGCCACAGCACGTTCAGGAGCCAGACCAGCACCAGCATCACGAGGCACCGGTTGGGCGAGCCCAGCCCCAGTTTAGCCAGTAAATTCACCGTACTACCTGCTGCCATGGCAGAAGATTATAGCTGAACGCCAAACTTCTTGCCCAGCTCTTCCAGGTCGCGCTCCACCGGACCCAGCAGCGGAATGCCTTTTTTCAGGCGCTTCTCCGTCATCTCACGCTCCGGGTCGCCGGGAATGAGCACGGCTTTTTCGCCTTTCTTTACTTTCGCTTTGCGGAAGGTTGTAATCCAGTTATCCATGTGGTCCTTAAAATCATTGGCCGGACGGAACGCATCTACGCGCATGGCGCCCAGGAAATGGCCGATGCCTTCGCCCACCAGGTTTTCGGCCAGCGGCAGGAAGCTCACGAAAGGCGGCACCCACGGGCCATAATTGGCACCGGAAAGTACAGCCGAGAATATATCAACAACCGCAGAAAGCGCATACCCTTTGTGGCTGCCGTGTGTCCGGTCGCTGCCCAACGGGAGGAGGGAGCCACCTTCTTTAAGTTCATGTGGGTTGGCCGTACGCTTGCCATCAGCGGTTTGTATCCAGCCAATGGGCGCCTTTTTCTCTTTGCGCTGCAGTATCTCCAGCTTGCCATTGGCGGCAGCAGAGGTAGCCAGGTCAGCCACAAACGGCGGCTGCAGGTTGGTAGGTACGGCTACGGCAATGGGGTTAGTGCCCAGCATGCGGTCTGTCGAGAAAGTAGGCGCTACCAAGGGGCTGGCATTGGTCATGGCCAGGCCAATCATATCTTTTTCCAGGGCCATCATGGCGTGGTAGCCGGCAATACCGAAGTGGTTCGAATTCTTGACCGATACCCAGCCGGTACCTACCCGGTCAGCTTTTTCTTTGGCAATGGCCATGGCACGCGGCGCAATGACCAGGCCCAGGCCGCGGTCGCCATCGACGGTGGCGGTGCTGGGGGTTTCGTGCACGATGCGCATTTGTGGTTTTGCATTGATGCGGCCGGCATCCCACAGGCGCACATAGCCACTCAGGCGCGCAATGCCATGTGAGTCCACGCCGCGCAGGTCGGCTTCGAGTAAAACTTCGGTAGCAAGACGGGCATCCTCTTCAGGGCAACCCATGCGCAGAAAAATCTCCCGGGTAAAATCAAAAAGCTGTCGGTACGGATACATAAATAGAAATTGATAATCTTTGCGGCCGTAAATTAACAAATAATCCAGGCAGTGGCGCGAAAAGCTTCAGAAGTTCGGCTGTTCGTCGATACATTTCGCCTGTTCCTCTAATCGCATCTGCTTTTTTCTATATTTTGAACAGCAGCCCAAGAATCTGGAACAGATTTTGACTTACAGCCTGCATAGCCCAACCAATACAACTATGAAACACGCTATACTTTTTACCTGGATATTTTTAGCTGCCTTTGTGGCACAGGCACAAACCCGGCTGGTGTTTGAAGAAACCGTTCCCGAAGCTTACCTCATGCGCAGAGGCAATGGTGGCAGCAGCAGTCAGCAAACGGTGAACAACATCATCAGTCTTTTGCAGAATAATGTAACAGCAAAGGGAGGCGGCAGGCCAAACCGGGTGCCGGAGTTTGTGGTGCGCTTCGAACAGCAGGCCCGCATTGCGCAGCAAGGCGACAAGCTGCAACTGAAAGTGCAACTGCAGAAGCTCACGGTTAGCGGCGACATCAACTACAAAGGTTTCGACCTAGCCGAAGTGCTGCTGCCTGAAAAGCTGAACTACACCGTAAAACTCCTGAACGGCCAGCAGGTCCTGAAAACCTATCCGCTCAGCGTTAGCTTTAAAAACAGCGAAATGCTGCTGCTCGATACCACCGTACCCGATACGCTGAAGCAGGCCCGCTACAAGCTGGTGGTAGAGGAGAAGGAAGTGCTGTACACGCCGGTTAACCTGAGTAAGTTGCAGGCACACCTCAACCTCATTGCCGGCTACTACACTGCTGACAACCAGCTCCACCTCGCCCTGCAGGACATCAAACGCGTGCTCCCCGACGACCTCGACCGCATCCCGCAGCACGACCGCACCCTGCGCGACCTAGAGAACAGTTTTGCCAGCCTGAAAGCCGCCCAGTACGACAAAAAGCTTAACCTGAAACAGCACGACCCGCAGCGCCTGCTGCCCAGGATGAGGCAACTGGAAGATCAGCTGCTGGATAAACGAAAAGCCCTGAACTTCGTGCTGGCTACCCTCGACCAGCAATACTACAACCGCGGCATGGACATGGCCACCATCGGTAACGTACGCGCCGCCCGCGATTATTTTCTGCTCTCTGTGGAGGTGAACCGTGAATTCGCTCCCTCGCACCTGCAGCTGGCCTGGCTCGACTTTAGAGGCGGTTTCATCCGCGAAGCCACCGCCCGGACCCGCGACATCCTCACCCGCATGCGCGTAGACCCGCAGACCGAGCAGCAGGCCCTGGCCCTGGCCCACGACATTTACAATACCTACATAAGCGAAGGCAACAGCCGTACCAGCCATGGCGACTACAGAAATGCCTTAGCCGCCTATGCCGATGCCCGTGCCCTGTGCAGCACCATGGGCGGCATCCGCTGCAACATGCCTGCCCTGAACGACGGGGAAGCCCGGGCTGCGTATGGGATGTACCGTGGGATTGTAGAAGAAGGAAAACGCCAGTTGGCAGGCAACAACCTGGCAGGCGCAGAGCGCAGCATCGCCGAAGCCGTGGCCTTTCAGCGCCAGTACCACGTGGTTCTGCACGACGCCCGCGAAGCCGCCGATTTGCAGCAGCAGGTAAAATTCCAGTACTACGTGCAGCACATCGACAAAGGCAAACGCCACCTGAGCGAACGCAACTACAGCGCCGCCCTCAGTCAGTTTGATGCCGCGCAAGAGCTGGAGCGCCAGTTTGGTTTCCAGCCGGTACGGGAGCTGGGGCAGTTGCTGCGCGATGCGGCCAAGCCGGTGCTGCTGGCCAGCCTGAGCCAGGGCTACGAGCAGGCCATGAGCAACAGATTAGGTGAAGCAAGAGCCACCGCCTCCGCCGCCGTAGCCATGCAAACCAAATACGCGCTGGAGCAGGACGCCGATGTGCAGAACAAATACAACCTGCTGCGCGACCGCATCGTGTCGCAGGAGTGCCTCAACAGCCAGGCTGCTTACGACTTGCATTTCCGGAAGGCACAGGAGCTGGCGCGGGAGCGGAAATTTATCGCCGCCGACCAGGCCTACCAGGCCGCCATGAAGGCAGCCGGTAACAGCGCCTGCGGCATCGCCACCTTCACCGCCGAAGACGGCCGTGCCGCCATTGCCGCCGCCGTAACCTACCAGCGCATGCTCGACGATATCAACCGCTTCGTAAACAGCAGCCGCTACACCGAAGCCATCCAGCGCTACAACGAGGCAGAGCAGCACTACCTGGCGCAGGAGGTTAACCGCTTCGGCCTCGACCAAACCTCGCTCTACAACTACGCCATGAGCAGCCCCAAGCAGCCGTTCACGGTAGCAGTAGCAGCTTATTTTGCAGGCAAAGGCAACGAAGAAGCAGGTATACAGCTGTTGAACATTTTGCTCGACAAAGGCTACAGCAAAGGCAAAACCAAAAAAGTGCAGGAGCAAATCGGAAAACAACTGGCGCAGAAAGATGCGCAACTGGGGCTACCGGAGTCACCGAAAGTGCTGGCCGCCAGCTACACCAGTGGCAATAAAAAAATGAAGTACCTGGGCAAAGCTTACGAGAAGGAGCGCAAGCGCCTGGCGAAGGCATAGCAGGAGATTGTCTGAACCTTTGATTTTTGTGATTTAATTGATTTAACTGATTATTGTCTGAATATGGATTCGTCAGATTAAAGGATTAATGGGATTTCCATAATTCCGGGAGAAAGGACTGGAAATTGGGCTTATAGAAGCTGCAAATAGAAGCTGCAAATGCAGGTACCGTTACAATCTGAATAATCCTTTAATCCGGCGAATCCAAATTCAGACAAAAAATCCTACCATCAACGGTTGAGCATCTCCTGCAACACCCCCTCCTTCAGCGCATACGCCGACACGCGTATCTCCTGTAACTGGTATTGTTGCAGCACGAAATCAATCAGGATGCCCGCCACCACAATCAGGTCCACGCGCATTTCCAGCATACCGGGAATGGCGAGGCGCTCGTCGTGGTTTTTGCGGAGCAGGTCGGCGTAGATCTGGTAGAAGTCAGTTACTGCCAGCGCAGAGGCAGGAGGTGGTAACGGAAAGCGGGAGGTATCGCCTTTGCGCATCGCGTCTATGTCGCAGAGGGTGTCGAAGGTGCCGGAGGAGCCTACCAGAACCGATGGTTTATGAATGGCAATAGCCTCCGTGAGTGGTTGCAGTTGTTCCTGAAGGAAGGCTTTTTCAGCGGCTATGCTTTCGGCAGGAATGGGGTCCTGCTGGAAGAAGCGGTCCATCAGGCGCTGGGCTCCAAGTTCAAAGCTGCGTTTCCAGAAGATTTCCCGCTTGTTGCAGATGATGAATTCCACGCTGCCGCCGCCGATGTCAATGATAAGCGCTTTCTGTTCGTCCAGCACCCCCGCCGACCGCACTCCGAAGTAAATCAATTCAGCTTCCCGGTCGCCGGATATCACTTCTACTTCAATACCCGTCTGCTCCCGGATGTCCTGCACAAAGGCTGCTCCGTTAGCTGCATTGCGCACCATACTCGTCGCCATGGCCCGCACTGCGCTTACACCGTGTGCTTCTATTTGCGCTTTAAAATCCTTCAGCGTGGCGAGTGCCCGCGCATAAGGCTCCGGGGCAATGGCGCCCTGGCTAATGCCGCCCTGGCCCAGCCGTACCGGCAGCTTTACCTTCACCAGGTCGCGGCGGCTGCCGTCGGGATTTACCTCTGTAATCATCAGGTGAAACGTGTTGGTACCCATGTCGATGAGCGCGAGACGGTTGTTCATGTGCGAGTGATGTGATAGTTTGTAGTTGAAAAACTTAAACGTAGCAGCAGCTGAAAGAATGGTCAGTGCTGCAGAAAATTTTTTGTGAGCCAAAACTGGCAGCATGGCAGCAAAGATAAGGAGAATGTATTTGCTGCACCGCCCACCACAGTCTCTGTTGAGGGATTTCATTGAATTATATACCTAAAAAATAAAACAATATAAAGCGTTGTGATGTAAAACAAAATAAGCCATCATAGCGCCCACAGGCCTGCCAGTGGTTATTATACCACCAAAACAAAGGCCTTTCAGGCGCTCCGGAGAGGCAGTAGGGTAGGCGGGCGGTACCGGTTTTGGTTCTTCCTTCTGCATAGCTTGAAATACTACGGCAGCAGACGGAAGTGAAGTAGATTTCAGGTCATCACATAACATCTTCCTGCTATGCCAGTTGCTCCAAACGTATCCGATTACGACTCCCTCTACGCCGGCTTCAGCTGGGAAACGGAAAAAGCCGGGCTCAGCGGCCTGCCCAACGGCCAGGGACTCAACATAGCCTATGAGGCTGTAGACCGCCATGCGATGGGCGCCCTGCGCGACCACATTGCCTTCCGCTGGATAAAGAAAGACAGGTCGGTGCGCGACTGCACGTATCAGGAGCTGATGGAGCTGACCAGCCGCTTTGCCAATGTGCTGGGGGAACTGGGCATAACCAAAGGCGACCGTGTTTTCGCTTTCCTGGGGCGCATCCCGGAGCTTTACATAGCAGCTTTGGGTACATTAAAAACAACAGCCGTATTTTGTCCGCTGTTCAACGTGTTCGGGCCGGAGCCCGTGTTTCAGCGTATCAGCCGGGGCGATGGCAGCATGCTGGTCACTACCAAAGACCAGTTTGAGAAAAAGATACGCCAGTTGCTCGAGCGGCTTCCACAGTTGCGCTACGTGCTGTTAACCGATGCTGAGCAGGACGAAAGCGGGCAGGTGCGGTCCCTGCCCCGCCTTATGGAAAAAGCCTCTGCAGCTTTCACCATTCCCACGACAGCACCCGAAGACCCCGCTTTGCTGCACTTTACCAGTGGCACCACCGGTCTTCCCAAAGGGGCGCTGCATGTGCACAAGGCGGTGCTGGTGCATTACGTAACGGGCAAGTACGTGCTCGATTTTCATCCGGGCGATATCTACTGGTGCACTGCCGACCCTGGCTGGGTGACCGGCACCTCCTACGGCATCATCGCCCCGCTGGTAAACGGGGTAACGAACATCGTAGACGAAGAAGAATTCGACGCCACCCGCTGGTACGCCATCCTCGAAGAGCAAAAAGTTAACATCTGGTACACGGCTCCCACCGCCATCCGCCGCCTGATGCGCATGAACATCAGCCCGCGCGAAAAATACAACCTGGAGCACCTGCGCCTGATGCTGAGTGTGGGCGAACCGCTGCATGCGGAGGCGGTAACCTGGGGCGAAAAAACCTTCGGCATGCCCTTCCTCGACAACTGGTGGCAAACCGAAACCGGAGGCATCATGATAGCCAATTACCGGTCCATGCCCGTGCGCCCGGGTTCCATGGGCAAACCTTTGCCTGGTGTGGAAGCCGCCGTAGCCGAAGTAACCGACGACAGCTTCAGCATCATCACCGAACCCGGTAAAGACGGGCACCTGGTACTCAAACGCGGCTGGCCTTCCATGTTCCGCACCTACCTGCACGACGAGGAACGCTACAACAAGTGCTTCCGGGGCGACTGGTACCTGACCGGCGACCTGGCCAAACGCGATGCCGACGGCTACTTCTGGTTCGTGGGCCGCGCCGACGATATCATCAAAACCTCCGGGCACATGGTAGGTCCTTTTGAAGTGGAAAGCGCCCTGATGGAACACCCTGCCGTAGCCGAAGCCGCTGTGATAGGTAAACCGGACCAGCTGATTGGGGAACTGGTAAAGGCTTTTGTTGTGCTGAAACCGGAGTACCAGCCGGATGAGGCCCTGAAGCTGGACATCACGGCCCATGCCCGTCGCAAACTTGGCCCTGCGGTGGCGCCCAAAGAAATCACTTTTATCGACAACCTTCCCAAAACCCGCAGCGGCAAGATCCTGCGCCGCCTGCTCAAAGCCCGTGAGCTGGGACTACCGGAGGGCGACCTGTCTACCCTGGAGCAACCTTGAATCTCAACCGGAAAAGCTATGGCAAAGAAAGGAACCAAAACCAAAACTACAGCGCCTCTTGCTCCTGAACTGGCGCAAAAGCTGCTCTACCAGATGCTCCTGATTCGGAGGTTCGAAGAGAAGGCGGCGGAGATGTACACCAAAACCAAAATACGCGGTTTCCTGCATCTTTACATTGGCGAGGAGGCGGTGGCGGTGGGCGTCATGCAGGCGCTGCGGCCCCAGGATAATGTGCTGGGCACCTACCGGGAGCACGGGCATGCGCTGGTGCGCGGGCTGGAGCCAAACGTTATCATGGCCGAAATGTATGGCAGGCAGGAAGGCTACTGCAGGGGAAGAGGTGGGTCCATGCACCTGTTCGATGCCAAAAGAAAATTCTTTGGCGGTAACGCCATTGTGGCGGGCCACCTGGCGCTGGCGGTAGGGCTGGCGCTGGCCGATAAAAAGATGCAGCGCAACCAGCTGACCTGCTGCTTTTTCGGAGAAGGCGCCATGGCCGAAGGAGCCTTTCACGAAGCCATGAACCTGGCGGCGCTATGGCAGGTGCCGGTGCTCTTTGTATGCGAAAACAACCTCTACGCCATGGGCACCGCCCTCCGCTACACCCATGCACAAACAGACCTCACCTTAAAAGGAGCAGCCTACGGCATCACCGCAGCTGCTGTCGACGGTATGGACTTGCAGGCTGTAATGGAGGCGGCCAATACAGCGGCAGCCACCGTCCGGAAAACCGGTAAACCTTACTTCCTGGTCTGCAACACCTACCGCTTCCGGGCCCACTCCATGTTCGATGCCGAGCTGTACCGCGATAAAGCAGAAGTGGAAGAATGGAAGCAGCGCGACCCGATTCCTGCTTTTTCCAACACCCTCCTGCAACAGCAGCTTTTAGCCGAAGCAGACCTGCAGGCACTGGAGGCACGGGTAAACGAGGAAGTGCAGCAGGCCATAGACTTTGCCGAGTCCTGCAGCTGGGAGCCCGTGGAAGAGATGAGCAGGTTCACCTACAGCGAAAAAAAGACCTGAACCCATGGCAACCAGCCTTATTACTTACCGCGAGTGCCTGAAGCAGGCGATACGGGAGGCCCTGCAGGGCGATGAGCGGGTGTTCCTGATGGGGGAAGACGTAGGCCATTACGGTGGCGCCTTCGCCGTGAGCAAAGGACTGCTGCAGGAATTCGGCCCGGAGCGCATCATGGACACGCCCTTATCCGAAGCCGGTTTTACCGGGGCAGGCATTGGCGCAGCACTCGGCGGCATGCGGCCTATTGTCGAAATCATGACCATCAACTTCAGCCTGCTGGCCCTGGACCAGATTGCCAACAATGCCGCTACGCTGCTGCACATGTCGGGCGGGCAGCTCAACGTGCCGCTCGTTATCCGGATGAGCGCCGGTATCGGGCGGCAGCTGGCGGCGCAGCACTCGCATAGCTGGGAGCCGCTGTTCGCCCATTTGCCGGGGCTGCGCGTGCTCTCCGTCGGCACCCACGAAGATGCCCGCTACATGCTCGCACCCGCCCTGCTCGACCCCGACCCGGTCATCATCTTCGAATACACCTCCATGCTCAACCTCGAACAGGAACTACAGCCCGTGGAGGGAGGCGTCGATATCAGCAAGGCAAAAATAAGGCGGGAAGGAAAAGACATCTCCATCATCACCTACGGCACCGGCGTTTACAAAGCCCTGGAAGCGGCTGCAGAACTGGCTGCGGCAGGCATAGAGGCGGAGGTAGTGGACCTGCGCGTGCTGCGTCCGCTGGATGACGAAACGATACTGGCTTCTGTTACCAAAACCAGCCGGGCCATAATCGTGGAAGATGCCAGCAGGTCGGTGAGCGTTTCTTCGGAGGTGAGTGCACGGATTACGGAGAATTGCTTCTACGACCTCGATGCGCCGGTGCAGCGCCTGTGCGGGGCTGAGGTGCCGATACCTTACCCCAAGCACCTCGAGGATGCCGCCGTGCCGCAACCTGCCCAGATTGTATCAGCCATCAAAAAATTACTGCAACATGCTTGAGTACCGCATGCCCAGCCTCGGAGCCGACATGGAGAGCGGCTTTCTGCGTGAATGGCACGTAAAGCCAGGCGATAAAATTAAGAAAGGCGACATCATAGCCGAAGTAGAAACCCAGAAAGGCATCATCGACATCGAAGTATTCGACGACGGTACCATTGGCGAACTGCTGGTACAGGTAGATGAAAAAGTGCCGGTAGGGACCCTGATGGCCATGATTATACCTCCGGGAGAGGATGGCGAAATTAAGGAAACGCCACAAAAATCTGCTGCACCAGCCACCACACCCACTGCTGCTGAAGAGGCATGGATTGCAACAGAGCCTCCTCCCATGGCAGAAAAAGCAGCGGCCGCGGAACATCATGTACGGGCTTCGCCCTTAGCCAAACGCATAGCCGAAGAAAAAGGCATCGACATCGCCACCATCCACGGAACAGGACCGGAAGGAGCCATCATCCGCGAAGACGTAGAGCATGCCATTACCGCCCGGGTAGCACCGGTGCCGGAAGCTCCGAAAGAGGCTGCGCCTGCGCCACCGCCTGCATCACCACCTGCACCCGTTGCGGCGGAAAAACCTGCCCCACCAGCCCAGGCACCAGCTGCTCCTGCAGAGGAGGAAAAAGCCAGGCAAGCCACCGGAGCCTCTGCCGAAACCATCCGCATGGCCGTGGCAGCCGCCATGAGCAAGTCGAACCGCGAGATACCGCACTATTACCTCGAAACCAGGATAGACATGCGCAGGGCGATGGCCTGGCTGGCAGAAACAAACAAACAGCGACCCGTAAAAGAGCGGCTGTTGCCCGCCGTGCTGCTCCTGAAAGCGGTAGCCAAAGCGCTGAACGAGGTGCCGGACCTGAATGCCTGGTGGGAGAACGGGCTGCAGCGGAAACCGGCCATCAACATCGGCTATGTAGTGGCCCTGCGCACCGGCGGCATCATGGTGCCCGCCATACACGATGCCGATAACAAGTCGCTGGACGAGCTGATGCAGACCCTCAACGACCTCATTCCGCGTGCCCGGGCGCTGCGGCTGCGCAGTTCCGAACTTGCCGACTCCACCATCACGGTGACCAGCCTCGGCGAAGGAGGCGTGGAAACGGTGTTCGGTGTTATTTACCCGCCGCAGGTTGCGCTGGTGGGTTTTGGCGGCATTACCGACCAACCCTGGACCGAAAACGGCATGCTGGATGTGCGGCCCGTGCTCACCGCCACCCTCGCCGCCGACCACCGCGCCACCGACGGCAGCACCGGCAGCCGCTTCCTGACAGCCATCAAAAATTACCTCCAACAACCCGAAAAACTATGACAGCAGAAGAAATAAAACAAGCCCTCTTGCTCCGGCTCAAAACCATCGCCCCCGATACCGAACCGGCCCAACTACAGCCCGACGACAACATCCGCGAAAAGCTGGGCATCGACTCCTTCGATTACCTGCAGTTCATCGTCGCCCTCGACGAACAGTTCGGCATCCAGACGCCCGAAGAGGATTACGGCAAAATTCAGACGCTGCAGGAGCTGACGGAGTATGTGGGGGCAAGGGTGAAGGGGTAGGGAGGATTTCTGTTACATCCAAAGCCATGCCCGCCTCAAGCCCTGCAGACATTTTCCGGTTGCCGCCCGAACAGGTGGCGGCGCAGCTGCAGACTTCCCCGGCACAAGGACTGACGACGGCAGAAAGTGCGGCTCGCCTGAAGCGCTTTGGCTATAATCAAATCCGGCACATCAACAAACGGAACATGCTGCAGGTGTTTCTGGAGCAGTACAAAAACGTGCTGGTGCTGTTGCTGCTGGGCTCCTGCGTTATTTCCTTTTTCCTGGGTTATGTGCAGGATGCCATTGTGCTGCTGCTGGTTGTTTTCTTCAACACATTTATCGGCTTTTACCAGGACTGGAAATCGGAAAACCTGCTGGCTTCGCTCAAAGAACTCGTGCAGGAACGGTGCTATGTGCTAAGGGAGGGGCGGAAGCTGGAAATACCGGCCCGGGAGCTGGTGCCCGGCGATGTGGTATACCTGAGCGAAGGCGACGGCGTTCCGGCCGATATCAGGCTGTTTAGCACCACCGGCTTTGTCGCCAACGAGTTTATCCTGACCGGCGAATCGCAATCGCGTATAAAGGAGGCAGCACGTGTGCCCGAAGAAGCGGCAGGGCTAAACGGGCGCGATAACGCTGTGTTTATGGGAACCACTGTCGCCGGCGGCGAAGCTACCGGGGTGGTGGTGGCAACCGGCATGCAGACTGAACTGGGCCGCATCGCCCGCACCTCCGAAACCATCGATGCCAGTCTTACGCCGCTGCAAAAGGAGCTGAACGTGGTGGCGAAAAAGATTACGATTGCTACCCTGGTGCTGGCAAGCCTGCTTTTTACCGCCCGGATGCTGCTGGACAGTCACCTGCACGATGCGCTGCTCTTTACCATTGGCGTGGCCGCCGCCATGGTGCCCGAAGGTTTGCCTGCCCAGATATCCGTTTCGCTGGCCCTGGGGGTAGCGCGGCTTGCACGGAAAAAAGCAGTGGTGAAAAAGCTCTCGGCCGTGGAAGCGCTGGGGGCTGCTACGGTGATTGCCTCCGACAAGACCGGCACCATCACTAAAAACGAAATGAGCATCATTCACTGCTACCTCAACGGGCAGAACTACACCGTAACCGGCACCGGCTACGAACCCACCGGCCAGTTACTCGACCTCGACAGCCACGTGCTCCACAAAGATAATTTAGAGAACCTGAAGCCTTTTTTCCTGGACGGTTACCTTGCCTCTACCGGCAAAATCAATCCGCCCGATAAATACCACGCCACCTGGTACCCCCTCGGCGACCCCACCGATTGCGCTTTTTCCACGCTGGTACTCAAAGCGGGATTTCAGCTGGAAGACCTGGACCAGCAGTACCCGCGCAAACAACTCTTCCCCTTCGACTCCTTCCGCAAGCGCACCTCCATTGTCCGGCGGCACAAAAACAAAACGATAAGTTTTATAAAAGGCGCCCTCGAATCGGTGCTGGAAACGGCGGTGGCGCACGAGGTGAATTTTGAGGTAAAGCCGCTTCTGCCGGAGGAAAAAGAACACTTCCTGAACCTGGCCCGCCTGCACGCAGCCGAAGGCAAAAGAATTATTGCATTGGCTTACAAAGACCTGCCGCTACAGGAAACCTACACGCTGGAAGAAGCGGAAACCGCAACTGTTTTTGCCGGTTTTGTAACGATGGTGGACCCGCCACACGAGCAGGTAAAAGCCGCCGTTCAAACTGCTTTTGAAGCCGGCATGAAGCTCATCATGCTAACCGGCGACAACGAAGTAACAGCCCGTGCCATCGCCAACCAGGTAGGCATGCACAACCCCGACGGAAGTTTGCCAGCCGTTATCGACGAGCAGCTGCTGAAGACACTGGATGATGTCTCCCTGAAAAAACACCTGGAGGCCCGTACGCTGATTTTCTCACGCGTATCGCCGGACGAAAAGCTGAAAATAGTAACGCTGCTGAAAGAAAGTGGCGAAGTGGTGGCTGTTACCGGCGACGGCGTAAACGATACGCTCAGCCTGAAAAAAGCCGACATTGGCATAGCCATGGGGCAGAAAGGAAGCAAAGTAGCCCAGGAAGCAGCCGGTATGGTGCTGCTCAACGACGATTTTTCTACCATTGTGGTTGCCATACAGGAAGGCCGCACCATTTACAACAACCTCAGGAAGAACGTACTGGCCAACCTCATTGGCAACCTGGCGGAGCTGACGGTTATCCTGCTGGGCTTTGCTGCTGCTTTCCGGGGCATGCCCATGGCCCTGCTGGCTATCCACATCCTGCTCATTGACCTGATTGGCAACATGCTGCCGCTGCTCATGCTCTCCTTCGACCCGCCCGAAGAAGACCTGATGCACCGGCCGCCACGCCGCCTGGGCGAGATGCTCAACAAGCAGGCCCTGCTGACTATCCTTTACTCCGGCCTTATCAAAGGCTTAATCTCGTATGCGGTGTTCCTGCTCTCGTTCTTCAGCCACGCGGGGCACCCGCTGCAGCACCCCATCGCCATGACCGTCACTCTCACGTCCATTGTCTTCTGCCAGTTTGTAAACATCTTTTCGAGCCGCACCAGCCGCACGGTTTTCACCCGCTTCTTTTTCTCCAACAGGCTGCTTTTCTTCGGAATGAGCCTTTCTGCCTTTTTTGTCTTCGTCATCAGCTATCTGCCGTTTTTCAACCGCTACTTCCGTACCGGACCTCTGGCCGCTGCTGACTGGGCACTGGTGCTGGGGGGCGCCCTGGTGTACCTGATAATTCTGGAAGTATTGAAGCGTGTTTCCGGGAAAAGGAATAAATACGTAAGTGATAAAAAGATGCAAGGTGTTAAGTAGTAATGTTTTATGTTTGGATATTCATCATGTTTACATATCAAAAATACCGATTTACGAAATTTGTTTAATTCCTTTTGTTATCTTGAATTTAATTGCGTTAAACTAATAATTAATTAGTTTATGTTTATGAAAGCAATCTTTATTATTCCGTTTTTACTCTTATGCAGCCTCGTTACATACGGACAGCAGCATAAGCAAACGCTTACCAATCTGGAGAAAGCCTATCAGGCCGAGGCAAATGCAAGCCGCCGTTACGAAATGTTTTCCAAAAAAGCATCAGAAGAAAAGCAGGAACAAATTGCCAGATTGTTTCGTGCTGTATCGAAGTCAGAATCCATCCACATGCAGAACCACAAACGGGCTATCGAAAAAATCGGAGGGACTCCTTCCAAAATTATGTACCAGAAAGTGAAGGTAGAAACAACCCGCGACAACCTGAAGGAGCCAATTGAGGGTGAAAAGCAGGAGACAGAATCCTTGTATCCCGAATTTGTAAGAATAGCCAAGCAGGAGAATGCAAAACAGGCAGTACAGTCGTTTACCTACGCCATGGAGGCTGAAGCCCAGCATGAAAAGCTTTACAAAGACGCCCTGCAGCACTATGGCAGGAACAAGAAAATGGACTACTATGTCAGTTCCGTATCAGGTTCAACCATTGCGGTAGAGCCTGGTAAACCTGCTCCTAAACCCAAGCATCCAAATGAGAAATACATGCTGATAAAATAAAGCAAGCGTTACAGCAGCGTTGTACGGAACCAGCCTGGTCAGTACAATGCTGCCTATCGCTGTAACTACCATACAAAATGGACTACACGCACATCCACCTGCTGCTTAACCACTTTCCTATTGTAGGAACGCTGACTGGCGCAGGCGTTATGGTTTGGGGAGTACTGAGAAATGAAAAAACTGTTAAAGCAGTGGCTGCCGTCAACATCATGGCTGTGACCGTCATGACGATACCCGTGTTTCTGGCAGGAGAATCAGCCGAAGAGCGGGTAGAGCACCTGCCCGGCGTTTCTGAGCGCGTAATTGAGGAGCATGAAGTGGCAGCCGAGCGCTTCGGTAGCTATTCAGCCGGAAGAGTAAAGCCAAGGTCAGTGCTGATGATGTATGCTTTAAGTCCGTCGCTGCGCCAGTAGCTGCCAAAATGGAGTTCTATTCCTTTAAAAATAGATTTGTGTTTTGTAAAAGGAAGCCCGAAACTTTTAATGCCCATGAGGGGCGAGTAGCGGAGCCCGAGCCCGGTTTTATGGCTGCTGAAGCCGGAAAGGTCATAATCCGAAGTATAAAATTCCTCACGCAGGCTATGCTCCTGAAAGGGGGCAAAGTAGGCTGCTGCTGTTTGCAGGTGGAAACGGTAAAACGGGTAAACAGAGAAGAAGGGACCAAACTTTACAGGTGTTTCCAGCTCGAACGTGTTAGCGGTAATGCCCCAGCTGTCGGTGTAGAAGCGGTAAAAGAAACGGGTGGTCAGGTAATCGTTCAGGTAGTAATTTACCCGCAGACCTACCGGGTATTTCAGCCGTGTATCCGGCAACTGCTCTACCCTGGGCAGCTCCATCCCCCGGAAGTACACCCGGTGGAAAGGCGTGGACAGCAAGCCGGACTGATAAACCAGGTCAGCCGACAGCGAAGCCTGTATCTTCTGATTGATTACCTGTGAGTAGGTGGCGGAGAGGTTGTAAGACTGTCGCTTATCGGACTTCACCAGCTGTTCCCCGGAGCGTAGCTCTATTGGGTAAATCAACGACCAGGCATCCCAGTAGGCCAGTACACCCAGGCTGAATTCCCGGTTGCCGTCAGCCGACTCCACAGCCCAGCCTGCCCCTGCCGAGAAGGACTGGTAATCGTATTCGGTGGAGCCTCCCAGCGATATACTCTTCGTAATCCTGCTCAGGCTGTTGCGGCGGCTGAGGCTGATGTTGAGGTGCGTACGCGTGTCGGAACTGGAGGCAGAAGATACGTTATAGTCGATGTTATCGGTAGAGGCCGAGGAGTAGAAGTCCATCCCGAAATTAACATTCAGATTTGTAACAGAGTCGAGCGGCACATTCACAATGATGGTGGGCGTTCCATCGGTTAGTTGTTCCGTACCTATGCCTCCTGTTACAGGCGAATGGTTGCCGTCCTGGCTGTAGTAGCTCCCCAGGATGTTGACCTCGGCAGGCTCCAGTTTTCGTACCCGCCTTGCGGGTGTGGGAGTGGTCTGGGCGAAGGAAGCAGTAGCCATGGTGCAGGCTACGAGCAAACCGGCATATTTTAGTTGCATCCGCATCCTCCTCCCACTTTACCCCCGTTTGCTCCGGAGGCACCTTCCCGGTAAGACTGAAAATTTGTTTCGAACGACTCCAGTTTCCGTGCATTCAGCTTCATCTCCTCTTCGTTCAGGTATTTTTTCTGGTAAGGCTTCACAGCCTCACAACTGCTCAGGATGCCCGATGTTATTATACAGGCCATTAGCAGAAGCGCGTAGGTAAGTAATTTCATAGCCTATTCTGTTTTGTGTTTGGCTTTTGTTGCAGCAAGGCAGGTTTCGGCTTGCTCTGGTAACCATGCAGGTGCAGGTTATCGGATGTCACTAGCTCATCGGAGTCGGTTACCATCAGGCATTCCACTCCTTTGAGCTGGTTTACCAGGTATAGCCCTTCTTCTTTCCCGAGCACAAAGGTCGCCGTAGCCAGGGCGTCGGCCAGTTCCGCATCCGGGCAGATAATGGTAACACTTTTCAAACCTGTAACCGGGTAACCGGACCGGGGGGCGATGATATGGGCGTAGCGCTTGCCATTTATTTCGGCGTATTTTTCGTAGCTGCCGGAAGTCACCACAGCTGTTTCGTCGGCGGTGAGCCAGGAGAATACTTTATCTTTCTCGGCAGGGTCGGCAATACCGATGTACCAGGACTGGCCATCGGCTTGCCTGCCCCAGGTAACCAGGTCGCCGGCGGCATTTACCACGCCATTTTTTATGCCCATGCTGCGCATCAGGTCGCGGGCGCGGTTAGCAGCATAGCCTTTCCCGATAGCGCCAAAACCAATTTTCATACCCGCTTCCTGCAGCCTTACACTGTGCGTTTCGGGGAACAACTGGATTTTTTCGTATCCGATATGCCGGATAGAGTTGGCAATGGCCTCCGGTGACGGCAGTTCCTGCATGCTGCCATCAAACCGCCACACCTTATCGGCTGCGGCCCAGGTAATGTCAAAAGCGCCTCCGGTTAATTTCGAGAGGCGGATACTGCGCCTGATGAGTTCAAACAACTCCTTATCCACCGGCACCGGCATGCCGCCGGCACTCCGGTTGATGGCGCTGGTCTGGGAAGTTGGCTGCCACTCCGACAGCAGCGCCTCGATTCGCTGGATTTCCTGAATGCCTGCTGCTACAGCCATTTCTGCCAACTGCCCATCTTCCGACACGGCAACCAGTTCAAAGCGGGTTCCCATTAGCAGCAGCACCTGTTTATGTGTTTTTAATGCCTGTTCAGGCGCCTGCGCCTGTGTGCTGCCAAAGACCAGCAACAGCAAAAGGCATGTTATTATCCGGAACTTCTTCATGGCATTTTACTTCTTCTGGCAGCGGCTGTTCATTTATGATGCAGGATTTGTTTCAGATGGGCAATGTAATTTTCCGGGCCTCCTGGCTGGTAGCCCGTTTTGGCAAGCACCTGGCCTTTTTCATCCGTCAGCACCACCAGCGGGAAAACACCTTCTTTGTTATACCGACCGGCAAGCTGCTCGTTGTGCCGGGTTTGCTCTGCAGGTAACTGGTTTTTCTTAAAGCGGGGGAAATCGAGCTCCAGCAGTACGAAATGGTCTTTGGCGTAGGTTTGGAATTCCGGTGTGTCCCACACCTCCTTGCGCAGCATAATGCAGGGTTTGCACCAATCTGAGCCGGCAAACACCATCAGTATGGGTTTGTGCTCTGCGGCAGCCAGTTGGGCAGCCTCCTCGTACGTGTGCTGCCATTTTACATCACCCGACTGCGCATGGCTATTGTGCGAGGGTAGCAGGCACAGCCATAAAAGCATAAACAAAAGTACATTTTTCATCTTTTCCTCTTTTAAAATCAAACAATACCAGGTTGAACAACAGCAGCCTGGGTGGTGGTAAAGGTAAAGTTTAAGTCATTGGCAAAAAGAGGGTTATGCTATTTATTATAAACGCTGCTGCTGCTCCTGCTGTTGTACAAATACAGGTTTAATTTTGAGAAAGTAAGTTTGCCTCCATTTCAGGTTCGCCAACGGGCGTGGAGGACTGGGATTTTTGCCTCCTGAACCATTTAGCCCCTTCCAGCCAGATAACCGACACGAAACCTGTTACCACCGTAAAAAGCAACTGGTGTGGCCCCAGCGGGACGAATCCAAAGAATCCGGCCAGGGGAGGGGCATATACTAATGCCGCAGTGAGGACAGTGGTAAGACCAATGATAAACGCCACCAATCGGTTTTTGTAGTGCAGGGTAGTGAGTATGGAGTAATAAAAAGAGCGGTTGACCAGCGTCAGGAAAATGTTGGCAGCAATCAGTACCATTAATACCATCGTCCTGGTCAGGTCGGCATCGTAGCCGTTGCGTACGGCATACTGGTAGGTAAACAAGGTGCCTGCTGTTATCATAACACCCTGGATAATGCTGGTAGTGAGTTCTCTCCAGCTGAAAAATGTGAGGGAGAACTTGCGCGGTGGCTGGAACATGAGGTTTTGTTCAATGGGCTCGTTTTCGTAGATAATGGAACAGGTGGGGCCCATAATCAGCTCAAAATAGATGATATGCACTGGGGAGAAGATGTTTGGATAAACCCAGCCCAGCACCAGGGGCAAAAAACGGTCAGGATGATGGGAATATGGATGGAGAGTATGTACTGAATAGCTTTTTTCAGGTTAGCGTAAATTTTCCTGCCCATTGCTACAGCCTCTGCCATCTTGCCCAAATCGTCTTCCAGCAGAATAAGCGAGGCTGCCTGTTTGAGGGCTTCCAGAAACTTGTTTTTCTTTTTTGTGGTCCAGCCGGTTTGGGCCATACCTTTCCCGCGACTGCCGTACCTGCTCAGCCGTTAATCCCACGATATGGTAGGCTTTTTCTGGCATTGTTTTTTAACTGAATAACGTTCAGTGCTATGGCAGCATCAGTTATAATAAACTTTTCCTGAAGCACCTCTTTCTTTACCAGAAGTGTCAGGCATTGTACAGTTTCTCATAGTACTCCTGCGCAAGTCGGGTGGAATCGAAAAAAGGCAGGATGTCGCGCATGCTGTTTTTGATGATGGAGCGCCACCTGTCCGGCTGGGTGTAATACAGTGGCAGAATCTCGTGCTGCAGGATGTCGTACACGTTTTTTGCATCCAGGTCGTCCTGCTCGTGCTGCGGAAGTTTCGGGTCGGCCGGTGGCGCTACAAACCCGTTGATGCCGTGGCGGACGAACTCCGGCACCCAGCCATCGGCCGTTGACAGGAGTACAGCGCCATTCATGGCGGCCGACATGCCACTGGTACCGGAAGCCTCGTGTGTTACCAGCGAGGAACTCAGCCAAAGGTCGGCCCCCTGCTTGAGCAGTTTCGACAGCTTTAGCTCATACCCGACAAGCACAGAACAATTCGGATACGCTCTGCTCAGATTTACCAGCTTGTCGAAAACCGTGATTGCACCATAGTCCATGGGGTAAGGCTTGCCTGCCCATATGAGTTGAACCGGGTACGTGTTGTTGGTTAACAGGCTGTGCAGCAGGTCCATGTCCTCGAGCAGCAGGTCGGCCCGCTTATAGGCGGCAAAGCGCCTGGCCCAGACAATAGTGAATACCTTCTCATCGAGCATATCGCCTGCCTGGTCTGCTACCTCCTCGAAAAGCTGCTTTTTCAGGTCCTGTTTTCGCTGCACCAGACGTTGGTCCTGATCCGTCTGTAGGCAGTCGTAGAGCGGTTTGTCGGCCCAGTACGCGTAGCTCTGCGCATTGGTAATAGAGAGGATAGGGGAAACGCCGCTATACCCCTGCCACTTCCGGACAAGGGTTTCTCCGTGCATGCGCGAAACAGCATTCGAACGCTTTGCCAGGCGCAGGGCCGCCAGGGTGTGGTCCAGGATACCTCCCTCCGGCTTTACCAGCTGCTGTACCTGCTCCGGCGGTACCTTTAAAAAGAAACTCATGTCCTGCAGCAGCCGGATATCAGTTTTTTCGTTGCCTGCTTCTTCGGGAGTGTGGGTGGTGAATACGACCCGCTTCCTGACCTCATCCGCGTTCCCGTACTTCTCCAGAAGCGCGAAAGCCAGGGGCAGGGCGTGTGCTTCGTTCAGGTGGTAGATATCGGGGGCAACGCCTAAAATTTCGAGCAGCTTAAAACCTCCTGCACCCAGCAGAATACTGGCAGCAATCCTGGCTGCTTTATCCGAATCGTAGAGCTTGTGCGAGATGGTTTGCGCCAGGTAATTGTTTTCGGGCAAATCGGTGGTGAGCAGGAATAGCGGAACGGTGCCAAAAATGTGCGGCGGGAGGTAATATACCCCCACCTGCACCGGCGCACGGTTTACGGTTATTTCAAACCGGATGCTGGTCTTCTCCAGGAAGCCGTAAATTTTCTCCTGGAACAGCACGCCCATCGTCTGGTCCGGTTGCCGTACCTGGTCGTAGTAGCCATACTTCCAGAAAATGCCTATCCCGATCACATTCTGCTTTAGCTCATAGGCGCTGCGCATATGGGAACCGGCCAGAAACCCCAACCCGCCAGCGTATAGCTTGAGCGACTGGGCAATGGCATATTCCATGCAAAAATAGGCAACCCGCTTTTGGTAAGCAGGCGCATAGGCATACGGGTGCAGGTACTGCTGATTTTCCATTTCTATTGCTTGTGCAGCTACACTAAAATGTCCATAAGTTCTCCTCCTGATTACGTGCAAGCTGCATCGGGGATGCTGCTGCGCCTGGCTTTCGGGCGCTGTTTGTTATTTTGAGGTCAAAATTTTTATCTGCACCAGCCACCACATCCACAGCTCCTGAAATATAGTTTACTGCACCTGCCACCACAGCCTCTGCTGCTACCCGGTAAACCTATTCTTCTGAAAGACCTGAAAAACCAATGCTTCAGCAGCTCCGCCGTAACCGCATACGCCAGTATGATTCCGGTAATAACGATTACCTGCTGCTGGTGCGCAATGGCAAAGCTGAGTACCGGTGCAAAGGGCGAGAAGGGCAGCCAGAGCGTAACTGCCAGCGCCAGGGCAGCCGTAAGCAGCAGGAGCCTGCCCGGGCTGCTCCGGAAGATGGATTTCGGCGTCCGGATAATGAACACAATGAGCAGCTCTGTCACGACCGACTCCAGGAACCAGCCTGTCTGAAAGGGTGTCTCGGGCAAGTCAAAGTAAAAATGCAGCATGTAAAAAGTAGCGAAATCGAATACCGAGCTATGGAGGCCGAAGACCAGCATAAACCGGCGGATGAGGCGGATGTCCCAGCGGAGCGGGTGGCGCAGCTGCTCTTCGTCTACTTTATCAGAAGCAATTGCCAGGTAGGGAACATCTGAAATCAGGTTCGTCAGCAGAATCTGCTTGGGGAGCATGGGCAGGAAAGGCAGCAGCAGCGAGGCGCCGGCCACACTGAACATGTTGCCAAACGTAGCGCCTGTGGTGGCAAAGATGTACTTCATGGAGTTGGCAAAAGATTTCCGCCCTTCCGTTACCCCGTCTGCCAGCACCGCCAGGTCTTTTTCGAGCAAAACAAAATCGGCGGCTTCTTTGGCCACATCCACGGCATTGTTGGTAGTGATGCCGGTATCGGCGGCATGGAGGGCGGCTACATCGTTTATGCCATCTCCCAGGTAAGCTACCCGGAACTTGGATTTCTTCAGGGCCCGGACTATCCGCTCTTTCTGATAAGGCTCCACCTCGGCAAACACATCGGTTTGCACGGCCTTTACCGTCAGCGCTTCCGGGGCCATGCTATTCAAATCCTGGCCGGTGATGATAGTGGCGGTGTTGAGGCCAAGGGCTTTGGCGGTGTGCATGGCCGCATAGCGGTTGTCGCCGGTAATAATTTTTACGGCAATGCCCATCTGCTCCAGCCGGTCCAGCGAGGCGGCAGTGCTTTCCTTGAGCTTGTCTTCCAGCAGGATAAAGCCCATGAATACCATCTGCTGCTCATTTTCGTGCACAATGTCTTCTTTATCTGTTTTCCGGTAAGCAATGCCCAGCACCCGGAAACCTTCCTGGCTGTAACTGGCCAGCTTCTCTTTTAGCAGGCTACCCTGCGCTTCGTCGAGCGGCTGCTCGGTGCCATCGGCTGCTACATAGGAGCTGCACACCTCCAGCACGCTCAGCAGGGCGCCTTTGGTAATGATGGTTTTTCCGGCGGCGCTCCTTACGCCGATGCTGAGGCGTTTGCGCACAAAGTCGTAAGGAATTTCGTCGTACTTTTCATAGCCCTGCGTATCCAGGGGCAGTGCGCTGATAACATCGTCGATGGGGTTGGTGAAGCCATTCTGAAAAGTAGCGTTCAGAAAAGCGAACAGCCGGGCCTGCGGGTCTGATTTTCCGGCGATGTTTACCACATCGTGCACTTGCACGGAACCTTCGGTAATGGTGCCGGTTTTATCGGTGCAAAGCACATTCACCTCGCCCAGGCTGAAGATAGAAGCCAGGCGCTTTACAATTACTTTGCGGTCCATCATGCGCCTGGCGCCCGCCGACATGGCAAAGGTCATGATGGCAGGCAGCAGCTCGGGAGTCATGCCGATGGCCAACGCCAGCGAGAAAAGCAGCGAGTCGAAAAAGGGCTTCTGGAAGTACAGGTTGGTAAGCAGGATGAAAGAAGAGAGGAGGATGGTGATGCGCAGCAGGAAATAACCAAAGTTCTTCAGCCCTTCTTCAAAGGCCGTCGTGCGGACCTGCGTGAGGCTGTGCGCCATCTGCCCGAAAACGGTTTCCCGGCCCATGTGTACCACCAGTGCTGTGGCCGTGCCACTTACCACACTCGTCCCTTGCCAGAGGCAGTTGCTTTTCATGTTCAGCGGTGCATTTTCGGGGATGATGCCCGGTTCCTTGGCTACAGGAAAGGTCTCGCCCGTCAGGGGGCTTTCGTTGACGTGCAATTCGTTGCTTTCAATGATACGGCAGTCGGCCGGAATCATGTCGCCTGCATGGAGTACCACCACATCGCCTGGCACCACTTCCTGCACCGGTACGCTCACCTCCCGCCCTTCGCGGATGACCTGGTGCTTTACCTCGATTATTTGCAGAAGCTTATCCACCGCTCTGCCGGCATGCAGCTCCTGCAGGAAACTCAGCAGCCCCGAAACCAGCAGGATAAACAGCACGATAAGCGTATCCGAAAACTCCCCCAGTATGGCAGACAGCACGACCACCAGCAGGAGCAAAAGCATCAGCGGACTGCTGAACTGCCGCAGCAGCAGAAGCAGTTCCCGCTCAAACCTTGTCCGGACCTTCGCCTTCTTTTGCTGTGCTGCTATCCGGCGTTTTGCGGTTCCGGCACGTAGACCTTTTGCTCCGGAACGAAGCTGCTTGTAGAGCTGCTCAAGTGTGGGAGATGCCAGGTTCATGGTTATCGGTTTCCGGTGGTGGCAGTAGCATTTTACACAGGTTTGTGGAGCAGCGTGCGAAAAGAGTAGAGCAGCATAGCCGTGCTTACAAGAGTTCCGAACTCTGGATGACCTTTCCGCCCTTCTCCCGGTAAATTTTCATCACCCGCTGGTACTCCTCCTGGTTCAGGGGGCGGGTGGCATCTTCTATAAAATAGGTGTCGAACCCTTCCTGCAGGCTGTCGATGCCCGAGAGGTACACACAGATGTCGCCTGCCAGCCCGGTCAGGTACACCTGCTGCACGTTTTTGCCGCGCAGGTAATCGGCCAGGCCGGTTGTTTTTAAGTGCCCGTTGTCGAAAAAGCCGCTGTAGGTATCTATTTCCGGGTCCATACCTTTCCGGAAAATTGCTTCAATTTTAGCTGTATGAAGTTCAGGGGGGAAATCGGCACCGGGTGTATCTTGTACGCAATGGTCGGGCCAGAGGATCTGCTCCAGGCCATGCAGCTCAATTACGTCGTATACCTTTTTGCCGGGGTGGTTGGAAGCGAAGCTTTTGTGGTTTTTAGGGTGCCAGTCCTGCGTGGCCACCACCAGCTCGAACCGCTCCTGCAGCCTGTTCACCACCTCGATAATCTTATCGCCTTCCGGCACCTCCAGCGACCCGCCCGGCAAAAAATCGTTCTGTATATCTATCAGGAGTAGTGCTTCCATTTTTATTTAAGCTGATAATGCTGTTTCAGTTGCTCCCGCAGTTCCAGTAAGGCTTTGCTGATGCCCACCTGGTAGAGCAGGGGATGCTCCAGGTGCTTGAACCCGTCAGGTAAAAGCCCCAGCCTGTCGCGGGCATAGGCTGCCGTTTCGGCTAGCGACGGGGAAGCAGTGCGCTTGCCGTTTTCCATGACCTTATGCAGCAGTGGCTCCTGCCGCAACCCGCTCACTGCCTGCGATCTGCCTGGCTCAAAAGGGTGAAAGATGTCGGTTGCGCTGTCGCCTTCCTCTTCCAGTATAACAGCGTCAGCGCCATAAAACCGGCCGTCTTCCCCGAAAATCCGCAGGATCTGTTTATTGCCCGGCAGCGTAATCTTTTCCTTTGCTTCGGATAATTTAAGGCGCGGTTTGCCGCAAGCCATCGCTAATTTATATACCCCGTCGAGCGCCGCGTCCGGAGCGCCTGTTACAAGTTTGGTGCCGACCCCGAATATGTCGATGGGCGCCTGTTGCGCCAGCAGGTCCCGGATAGCATACTCATCCAGTTGGTTGGAGGTCACGATTTTTACATAATTCAGACCAGCCTCGTCCAGCATCGCCCGGGCTGCTTTCGCCAGAGAGCCCAGGTCGCCGCTGTCGAGCCGGATGGCTTTTGCCCGGTGCCCCTGTGCTTCGAGTTCTTTTGCAACCGTAATGGCATGCGGCATGCCGCTTTTGAGGGTGTTGTAAGTGTCGACCAGGAAAATGCAGTCGTCGGGGCGGGAGCGGGCGAAGGCGCGGAATGCCTCCAGCTCATCGTCGTAGCTCTCGATGTAGGAATGGGCCATGGTGCCGGAGGCGGGGATGCCGTACAGTTCGGCGGCATACACATTGCTGGTAGCATTAAAACCACCCACCACGGCTGCGCGGGCGGCCAGTATGCTGCCCGGCCCATGTGCTCGCCGCAGCCCGAAGTCGCTCAGCACCCGGTCGCCCGCCACGTACCGCATACGGGAGGCCTTGGTCGCCACCAGCGATTCGAAGTTCACAATGTTGAGCAGCAGGCTTTCTACCAGTTGTGCTTCCAGGATGTTGCCCGTTACCCGCAGCACCGGGCTGTTGGGGAATACCACTTCCCCTTCGGTGGCGGCATATACGTTACCCCGGAACCGGAAGCCTTTGAGGTATTCTATAAAGGCGGGGGCAAGTTTCTGGTCCTGCAGGTAAGCTATGTCGGCTTCGGTAAACTGCAGGTCTTCGAGCACGCTGAGCAGGTCGTGCAGCCCGGCAAAGAGCACGTACCCGCCCTTGCCCGGGATTCTCCGGAAGAAGTAGTCGAAACAGGCCGGCTCCTCCTGCCTTCCTTCCAGGAAGTACGTCTGCCCCATGGTTAATTCATAGAGGTCGGTGTAAGTGCCGCTAATACGAATGGAAAGCATAACACATCAGTTTTTTTCTTCAGAAAAATGCTTCAACTCTGCTGAGAGGAACTAAAGGAAGCCAGCTCGCCGGATTCCCGACAAGATGTTCTGAAATACTTCAACGCCTTCTCCAGGTTTGCCTGCGCCTTTGCCGACAGCCCCTCCTTCAGCTCCCACCGGTATCCCTGCATGGTCAGCAGCCAGGCCTGCGGCGCCTGCGCATACAGCTGCCGGCACAGGTACAGCGTGCACGCCGGCGAGAGCAGGTGCGTGGAGAAAGCGGTGTCGGGCTGGGGGTGGCAGGGCGTCAGGGCAAAACCACCGGGCAGTTCACCGGCAAAGGCATCGGCAAAGAACACCTGGTCATACTGCGAAAGCAGCTCGGCATCTTCGATGTTCAGCTGAAACCGGTACAGGCAGTCGCCCTGAAAACAAGCCTCCTGTTCCACCTGCTCCACAAAAGCCCAGCCCAGGCCGTCGTCCTGCCTGCCCGAGTTGCCGATGCCGATGAGGAGCGACTTTTTCATTCCCTGATTTTTTCGTCTACCAGCTGGTTGGCGGCATCGAACAGCGATACCCTAAGGGGCATTTGCCCCAGCGCATGGGTGGCGCAGCTCAGGCAGGGGTCGTAGGCGCGAACGGCAGTTTCCACCTGGTTCAGCAGGCCTTCGGTAATTTCGGGTTTACTGTCCAGCACCTGCTCGGCTACCCACCGCACAGACCGGTTCATCGCTTCGTTGTTGTGCGTGGTCGACACGATCAGGTTGCACCTGGTAATCATGCCACTGTCATCAACCTCGTAGTGGTGAATGAGGGTGCCGCGGGGGGCTTCAATCACGCCGATGCCCAGGTTCCGGTGCTTGCCCTGCCGCACCAGTTCGCCCTGGTCCAGCGAATCATCCAGCAGCAGTTCCTTCATCAGCTCGGCACAGTGCAGCACTTCTATCATTCGGGCAAGATGGGTGTGCATGGTTTTGTTGTTGGGGCTGTTGCTGCTGAGCTGTTTAAAAGCCTGCCGTTCCCTTTCTGCCAGCGGCGTAGATATAAATTCGCATACATTCAGGCGGGCCAGCGGACCCACCCGGTACCAGCCGTTTTCCCGGCCCAGGCTTTTCAGGTAAGGGAACTTCAGGTAGGTCCAGGTTTCAGTGGCTTCGCTAAAAAGTTGCTGGTAGGTGCTGTCTGCTGCATCCTCCATAGCCTTTGCTCCTGTAGCATCCAATACCCGGAACTTCCCGTCGTAAAGCTCCAGCGCCCCATCAGCAGCAACAAGGCTGAGGTGATTCGAAGGAAAAGCGGCGAAACTGTCCATCCACTCCCGGTGCTGTTCGCGGTAATCAAAAAGAAAACGGACCATCTCCAGCGACCAGGCAATCATGGTGTCAACCGACGGAATCGCTTTCCCATCCAGGAAAAAAGTGCGTTCTTCTTTTGACAGCCCTTTGTGCACGCCCCCCGGTGTTACCGAAATGCCGTGCACTTTTTTGCCGGCAATGGCCTGTATCAGCTCCTGCCCGAACTTGCGCATCTGGATGCCCTTTCTCGCCAGTTCCGGGTTGGCTACGGCTACTTCCATGATGTTACGCTTCTCGGCAGGCGCCTCCACCCCGAACAGCAAATCCGGCGACGCCAGGTAAAAGAAGTGCGTGGCATGCGACTGGAACACCTGCGCATAATGGAGCAGCCGCCGTATTTTGGTGGCCGTGGGCGGCAAATCTTCCGGGTCGATGCCGACAATCTGGTCTATGGCTTTACCGGCAGCCAGGTGGTGGCTCACGGGGCAGATGCCGCAAAGCCGCTGCACCAGCAGGGGCGCCTCCCAGTACGGGTGCCCTTTCACAAAGCTCTCGAACCCCCGGAACTCCACGATGTGGAAACGGGCTTCCTTTACCCGGTTCTGCTCGTCCAGGTGGAGCGTCACCTTGCCGTGTCCTTCAACCCGGGTTACGGGGTCTATCGCTATCTTTCGGTCCATCGCGTTGCGGTTAGTCGTATTTGAAGATCTCGTAGGGTACATCGAAGTTTGTCCCGAAAAGGATGTTCTGCACCACCTTGTAAATATGGTCGGCACCCGGCGGGCAACCGGGGATGAAGTAGTCAATCTTCACGACTTCGTGGCAGGGGTACACCTTATCCAGGATTTTGGGCAGGTCTTCGTGGTGTGGAATCAGGCCTGTAGCATCGGCTGTAGGAGCATCCAGGTAGGCCTCTGTCATAACCTGTTCCAGCGGCAACCAGTTGCGGAGGGCAGGCAGGTTCCCGTTGATGGCACAGGCTCCCACCGAAACCAGTATGTCGCAGTTCTCCCGGAACTTCCGCAGCACCTCCACATTCTCATCCGAGCAGCAGCCTCCTTCTATCAACCCGATGTCGCAGCGGGTGGTAAACTGCTTTATATCCGTGAGGGGGGAGCGGTTGAAGGTAACGAGCTGTAGCAGGTCCAGCAGGTCCAGGTCCATGTCCAGCATCGACATGTGGCAGCCGAAGCAACCGGCCAGCGATACGGTGGCGACTACTTTTTTTTGTTCTGCAGCAGCCACCATGGCCACTGCTCCTGGTTTTTCTGTCGCAGCAGGTGGCGGTAGTTCGGAGATGGGAACGTGGTCGTACTTCCGGTGCCCGGGGGCTTCTATGGTATCTTCTTTCAGCAGGATAGTGCCCACGGGGCAGATGTCCATGGCACGATGTGCCTGCTCAGGCGTTAGCCGCGCTTCCTGCTCGTAGTCGACTGCTACTACCGTGTCTTTACCACGCTGCTGAAAGAAAAAAACCGGTTTGCCATCGTCGGTAAAAACATCTTCCACGCAGCGCTTGCACTGCACACAGCGGTGGTGCTCCAGCATGAGGTGTGTGGGTCGGTAATCAATCTGCCTGTCTGGAAAAGTATAGGGGAAGCGGGGCGTTTCCATGTGCATCTCGTAGCCCAGTGCCTGCAGGGTGCATTTCCCGCTTTTCTCGCAGAGGGGGCAGATGTGGTTTCCTTCGGCAAACAGCAGTTCTACCACGGCCTTGCGGTAATCGAGCAGCTCCGGTGTCATCACTTCTACCTCCATACCAGCTTTGGCTGTTGCCTGGCAGGCGGCGGTGTATTTACCGTTTACTTTTACCGTGCACACCCGGCAGGTTCCGGGCGAGGGGTCGATGTGGTCGAAGAAGCAGAGGGTAGGGATGTAAACGCCGTTTTCCTGCGCCACCCGCACCAGGTTCCCGCCTTCCGGGCAGGTAATGGCTTTCCCGTCTAGCAGGATACGTACCTCTTTTTCGTCATGCGCTTTCATGGGTGAGCTGGTTATAGGTGTGGGTCGCTTTTGCCAGGTCGAAGGCCGGGTTAAACAGGTCGCTCTTCGTCACTTTGTCCCGGAAAAGCTGCGGAAATTTCTGGATGGCCTGCTCCAGCGAGTTCGGCGCCGTCTGGCCCAGGCCGCAACGGCTGGTGTGTTTGATGGTTTCCGCCCACTGCTGCATTTTGCTAACATCGTCGGTGGTGGCCTGGCCTTTTTGCAGCTTTTCGAGCAGGTGCAGCAGTTGCGGGTTACCGGCCCGGCAGGGCGTGCAGAGGCCGCAGGATTCGTGGGTGAAGAAGGCCGAGAAGTTATGCAGGATGGTGAACAAATCGCGGTTTGCGTTAAAAACCATCACCGAGCCGCCGCAGCGGATGTCGTCGCAGGACAGGGTGCGGTCTTTCTCGTCAATCGAAATAAGTTCGCCCGATGGACCACTCATCTGGATGTATTTCGGGTTTTCGGCGCCGCACCTGTCCAGCAGTTCGCTTACTTTCATGCCCCACTCAATTTCGTACAGGCCGGGGTATTTGCAGTCGCCGGCAACGCTCAGCAGTTTGGTGCCCGCAGAGCCAGGCACGCCCAGCGAGCGGAACTTTTCTGCGCCCAGTTCCACGATGCGGGCCGCAGCGCAGAATGTCTCCACATTGTTTACCACCGTCGGCATGCCCAGAAATCCCTTGTCTGTCGGGAAAACTGTTTTCGGACGGGGTTCGCCGCGTTTGCCTTCCATTGATTCCAGCAGGGCGGTTTCTTCGCCGCAGATGTAAGCGCCTGCTCCCAGCTGCACCCGGATATCGAATCTGTAGTTGCCCAAAGCCGGTATGTGCCTGCCCAGGTACCCTTTTTTCCGGTAGCAGATCAGGGCCTGGTGCAGCTTGGGCAGGAGCCAGCAGTATTCGGCCCGGAGGTAAATAATGCCTTCCTGCGCTCCTACCGCGTAGCCCGCGATGAGCATGCCTTCTATAACCAGGCCCGGCAACAGGTTGAGCAGGGCCCGGTCTTTAAAGGTGCCGGGTTCCCCCTCGTCGGCGTTGCAGACAATGTATTTGGTGCTGCCTTCGGCATTTTTACAGAGCTCCCGCTTCAGGCCAGTCGGGAAAAAAGCACCGCCTCTTCCGGTTAAACCCGAATCCTTTATCATGGAGATAACCTGGTCCGGCGGGAGCGCTTTGAGCCTGGTCAGCACCTTGCCCGGTACAAATTTCCGGAACAGGATGGCTTTACCCGCTTCCGGCTTGTACTGAATCCGTTCTTCGATGGTATCGGCCAGCGCCGCCGGGGTACTGCCTGCTTTCAGGCTGCGGATAAGGCTGCGTACCTTGCCGGGCGTAAGGCGGGTAAAAGGCTGAAAGTTAATGAGTGCCGCCGGCTCCCGGTCGCTCAGCCCGATGCAGGACGTCTCAAACAAACCGAACATGCCCGAAGAACTGACGCCGCCTGCTTTAGCGCCTGTTTCTTTCTCGAACGCTGCTTTTACTTTTTCAAAACCATTAAACCGGGAGAGAATGCTGTTGTTGAGGTAAATGGTAAACGTTCCGGCGGGGCGGCGGTGAAAGAAATGGTAAAAGCTGATAACGCCTTCCACATCCACTGCAGACAGGCCAAACGCTGCGGAAGTCCGAGCAACATCCTCATCGCTCAGGTAGCCGCGGGCAGTGTGCAGCTCCCACAGGTGGTTAAGCAGTTCGCTTCGTGCTTTCGTTTTCATGGTGCTGGCGGAATAAGTTGCAGGAACAATTTAAGTGCCCGTGCGTTATAATTAAACGAGAATAAATTGAATATGATTGATGCTGCTTTGCTTTTAATTTAACTGCCGGCGCCTGTGCACGAACTTTCCATTGCCTTAACCATTGTTGAAATAGCCGAAGAAGAAGTAAAAAAGGCGGGCCTGACCAGCGTCGGGAAAATCGTGCTCGAAATCGGGAATCTGGCTGGCGTGGAAACAGAGGCGCTGGCCTTTGCCTGGCAGGAGGCGGTAAAGCAAACGGTCCTGGAAAAGGCAGAGTACCTTGTGGAGCATACGACAGGCAGCGCCAGGTGCCTCAGTTGCAACAGCGCGTTTGAACTGGCTTTTATCTACGACTGCTGCCCGTGCTGCGGCGGCTTTCGGAAGGAGTTGCTGCAGGGGAAGGAAATCAGGATTAAATCGCTTGAAATCTTATAAATCAAAACATTATGTGTACAACCTGCGGATGCAGCGCTGACGAGCCGGCCAGCATAACGTTGCCAGGGCAGCCGGCAAGGCCCCTGGTGGTAAGCGGAGCCCCACAAAAGCAGTTCCGGGTGCTGGAGCGGAACGTGCTGCACAAAAACGACCAGGCCGCTGCCCACAACCGGCAGCACTTCGACAGCAGCCAGGTGCTGGCCATCAACCTGGTCAGTTCGCCGGGCTCGGGCAAAACCACGCTGCTCGAAAAAACCATCCTGGCCCTGAAAGAGCAGGTGCCGGTGTATGTGATAGAGGGCGACCAGCAAACCATGCAGGACGCCAACCGCATACAGGCCACCGGTGCGCCGGTGGTGCAGGTAAACACCGGCAACGGCTGCCACCTCGACGCCGACATGGTGCACCGGGCCCTGCATGCGCTGCACCCGGCAGCGCAGTCCATCCTGGTCATCGAAAATGTAGGCAACCTGGTGTGCCCCGCCCTCTTCGACCTCGGCGAAACGTACCGTGTAGTGGTGATGAGCGTGACCGAGGGCGACGACAAGCCGCTGAAATACCCCAACATGTTCGAGAGCGCCCACCTTTGTATCATCAACAAAACCGACCTGCTGCCTTACGTGGACTTTAAAGTGGAGCAGGCAAAGGAATATGCGCTGCGGGTAAATCACCGGCTGCAGTTTATCGAACTTTCTGCTACTAAAGGAGCGGGCATGGAAAACTGGCTGAACTGGCTGAAACAGGAACAGGCCGCACTTATACCTGTCAATTAGCCAATGCCGACCTATGCCATCCATATCGCAGGACAGGTGCAGGGCATTGGTTTCCGGCCGTTTGTGTACCGGCTGGCAACGCAGCTAGGCCTGCAGGGCTGGGTGCGTAACCAGGCTGATGGCGTGCACATTCAGGTACAGGGCGAGGCGCAACAGGTGCAGGAATTTTATGAAAAGCTTTCAACAGAGGCGCCACTTCATACTTGTATCCAGGCAAAAACGATAGAAAGAACAGCGGATAAAGATTTTGATGACTTCCGGATTCTGAAGGAACCTTCCGTAGATGCAGCGGCCAGACTGCTGCTTACGCCCGACCTGGCCATGTGCGAAAGCTGCCGCCACGAAATCAGCGACAGCCACAACAGGCGCTTTGGCTATGCCTTTACCACCTGCACCTCCTGCGGCCCCCGGTACTCCCTCCTGGCAAAGCTACCCTACGACCGCGAGCACACCACCATGGCGCCTTTTGCCATGTGTGCCGCCTGCGCACAGGAGTACCAGGCCCCCCAGAACCGCCGCTACTACTCCCAGACCAACTCCTGCCCCGACTGTCCCATTAATTTGGCCTTATATGATGCACAGCAGCACCTGGTAACGGAAAACCAGCAGGAGGTTATTGCGGCTACGGTGCAGCTCCTGCGCGAAGGAAAAATAGTAGCCGTGAAAGGAGTAGGCGGTTTCCTGCTGCTGGCCGATGCTGCCAATGCCGCCACTGTAGCTGCTTTACGAAAACGAAAACACCGTCCGCACAAGCCTTTCGCCCTGATGTACCCGAACCTGGAGGCGGTGCTGCAGGATGTAGTGCTGCATGAGGAAGAACAAAAGCTGCTGCTGTCGCCGGAAGCGCCCATCGTGCTGGCACAGCGGAAGCCGCAAGCTGCTTCGGGTATACAGACGGAACTTATTGCGCCGCGCATGAACCGGCTGGGCTTGCTACTGCCCTATGCCCCGTTGCTTGAGCTGCTGCTTTCGGAATTTCAACAACCAGTTGTGGCCACCAGCGCCAACAGCAAAGGGAGCCACATTCTCTACAAGAACGAGGAGGCGCTGGAGCAGTTAGCTGGTATCGCCGATTTTGTACTGCTGCACAACCGGGACATTCTGATGCCGCAGGACGATTCGGTGCTGCAGTTCACGCCCAAGCACCGGCAGCGCATCCTGCTGCGCAGGGCAAGAGGCTTTGCACCGGCAGCAGCGGGAGTGGTGGCAGGTGCAGATAACTTCTTAGCGCTGGGAGCAGATCTAAAAAGCACCTTCGCCTTCACCGCCGGCGGCAACACCTGTGTCAGCCAGTACCTCGGCGACCTCGCTTCTTATAACAACCTCCTGCATTTCGAGCGTTGCCTGGCGCACCTGGCACACCTGCTTCACTTTCAGCCTTCGCACATCATTATTGATAAACATCCGGGCTACGCGTCCGTGCAGTTGGGAAAGCAGCTGGCGCGGAAATATGAAATACCTGTTGTGGCGGTGCAGCATCACGAGGCACATTTTGCCGCCGTGCTCGCCGAGAACCAGCTGCTAAATAACCACGAGCCGGTACTGGGTGTTATCTGGGATGGCACCGGCCTCGGCCACGACGGTCTGGTACGCGGCGGGGAATTCCTGCTGTTCCAGGATAAACAAATGGCTGCACTGGCACAGTTCGAACCGTACCTGCACCTGCTGGGCGACAAGATGGCGCTGGAACCACGCATAGCTGCTTTAGCGCTTTGCCATGGCCTAAAAGGAGCGGAAGCTGTGCTCAGCAGTTCTTTTACGGCGGCAGAATGGAAGCTCTACCAGCAACTGCTTCAGCCTGACAAGGTCACGCTGCACACCACCAGCATGGGACGGATTTTCGACGCGGCAGCGGCACTTATGGGCTTGTGCAGCCGCAACAGCTACGAAGGAGAAGCAGCCATGGCTTTGGAGGCTGCAGCTATGCACGAACCGGCTCTTTTTGAGTTGCCCGGCTATGCTGTTGCAGCTTTCAACGGGAAAAATTTACCTGTTGTACCAATTTTTCAGCAGCTGCTACAGGATGTGCAGCAAGGCATCAGTCAGGCAAGAATGGCAGCGCAGTTTCATGTTACGCTGGTGCGACTGGTAGAGCAGGTAGCAAGTCACTACTCCCTCCGCAGCATTGCCTTCAGTGGCGGCGTGTTCCAGAACAGCCTGCTCGTGGACCTGCTCCTGGAAAAGCTGTCTACGGACTTTCAGTTATACTTCCACCGGCAGCTACCGCCCAACGATGAATGTATCGCATACGGACAGCTGGCATGGACCAGCCTGCAGCAGCAAGCCCGGCAAAAGGCAGAAACGCCTGCACTTGAAGAAAAGCATCAGCAACATCACCTTTAACCGTATTAACCATGTGTTTAGGCATCCCTGCAAAACTAGAAACGATAGACGAGGCATCCGACGAATTCTTCCGGACAGGCAAAATCTCCTTTGGCGGCATCTCACGCACCGTCAGCCTGGCGATGCTCTCCGAAGCGCAGCCCGGCGACTACGTGCTGGTGCATGCCGGCATTGCCCTGAGTGTGATAAGCGAGGAAGAAGCCAGAACTGTTTTTGAATATCTGAAGGAATCGGGGGAGTTGGAGGAGGAAGGGTTGCCGGAAGAGGACATTTAACCAGCATCAGCCATGAAATACCTTTCTGAATATCGGAATGCAGCAGTCGTGAAAAAACTGTTGACAGAGCTACAGGCAATCGTAACTCAGCCCTGGATGCTGATGGAAATTTGCGGCGGGCAAACACACAGCCTGGTGAAAAACGGTATCCTGGAGATGCTGCCGCCGGAGGTGACGATGGTGCATGGTCCCGGCTGCCCCGTTTGCGTTACCCCCGCCTCTATGATTGACAAAGCCGTGGCGCTGGCGATGCGGCAGGAGGTGGTGCTGTGTTCGTTTGGCGATATGGTGCGGGTGCCGGGCAGCCGCAAAAGCCTGCAGCAGGCCCGCTCGGAAGGCGGCAACCTGAAGATTGTGTATTCCCCGCTGGATGCGGTAAAGCTGGCACAGGAGCATCCGGAGAAGGAAGTGATTTTCTTTGCCGTCGGATTCGAGACAACGGCCCCGGCTAATGCGCTGGCCGTACTGCAGGCGGCGAAGCAGGGGCTGACAAACTTTTCGGTGCTGGTGTCGCATGTGCTGGTGCCTCCGGCGATGGAAGCGATCCTCAGCGACAGGTTTAACAACATCAACGCTTTCCTGGGGGCAGGCCATGTGTGCACCGTCATGGGGCTGCAGGAGTATTACGCGCTGGCGCAAAAGTACCGGGTACCGGTGGTGGTAACCGGTTTCGAACCGGTAGACTTGCTGGAGGGCATCCTGCTGGCGGTCCGGCAGCTCGAAACAGGTAGGGCAGCAGTTGAAAACCAGTACGCGCGGGTGGTGCGGGAGTCCGGAAACGAGGCTGCGCAGGCGGTAATACGGGAGGTGTTCGAGGTGGCCGACCGGGAATGGCGGGGCATCGGTTTGATTCCGCAAAGCGGTTACCGGGTACGGGAGCAGTACCGGCAGTTTGATGCGGAGCAGAAGTTCGGCGAGTCGGCGGAGGTGCTTTTTTCAGAAACTGACACAGGCTGTATAGCGGGCGAAATTCTGCGGGGACTGAAAAAGCCGGCCCAGTGCCCGCACTTCGGGAAAGCCTGTACGCCGCTGTATCCGCTGGGAGCACCCATGGTTTCGTCGGAAGGGGCCTGTGCGGCCTACTTTCATTTTTCGCAGGCCTGTGAAGTTACTGCTTCACCTCATTAATACACTCCTATGGAAAAGACATTTGAACGCTTTACCCTCGCCCACGGCAGTGGCGGCGAACTGACCAGTCAGCTGCTGGAGGACGGGGTTTTTAAGCTGCTGCAGAATGAATACCTGCAAAAGCGGCACGACGGGGCGGTGTTTGAGCTCTCCGGCAGGCTCGCCTTCACCACCGACAGTTACGTGGTGTCGCCCCTGTTTTTCCCCGGCGGCTGCATCGGCGACCTGGCTGTAAACGGCACCGTTAACGATTTAGCCATGTGCGGCGCCCGGCCAAAATTTCTTTCCCTCAGCTTTATCCTGGAAGAAGGTTTTAGTAAAGACGAGTTTCATGCTATTCTATCTGCCATCCGGGAAGCATCAGCTACAGCAGGCGTGCTGGTGGTAACCGGCGACACGAAAGTAGTGGAGCGCGGCAAAGGCGATAAAATTTTCATCAACACCTCCGGCATCGGGCAGGTGCACCCGCAGGCGCAGGTAGACGCTGGAAACATCCGGCCCGGCGACCGCATCCTGATCAGCGGCCCGGTTGCCAGCCACGGCATGGCGATAATGTCGGTGCGGGAGGGGCTGGCGTTTGAGTCACAGCTGCAGAGCGATACGGCCCCTGTACACGAGCAGGTGCTTGCGCTGCTGGACGCGTTTGGTTCCGATATTCACTTCCTCCGCGACCCGACCCGGGGCGGCGTTGCCACCGTACTCAACGAAATTGCCCGGCAAACGAATTTAGGCATGGCGATAACCGAACAGCAAATCCCGCTGGAGGGGCAGGTGCAGTCTGCCTGCGAAATGCTGGGCCTCGACCCGCTCTACGTGGCTAACGAAGGCATTTTTATAGCCTGGGTATCGGAAGCCGTAAGCGTAGCCGCGCTGCAGCAACTGCAGGCGCTGTCGCCGCCAGGGCAACAGGCAGCCATCATTGGTAAGGTAGTAACAGAACACCCGGGGCAGGTGGTGCTGCAGACGTTCATTGGCGGCCGCCGGGTGGTGGCGATGCCTTCGGGGGAGCAGCTGCCCCGGATTTGCTAAGAAAACAGCTTATTTTATTCTGCTGCTGCAGTCACTACACCCGCTGCTCCTGTATTTACTTGCCCACCGAAGTGAACCTGAAAAAAGTACCCAGTGGCAGCTTACGCTCGCCGCGGTCGTGCAGGTAGAGTTCGCCCATCTCGGGGTGTTTTACCTGGTCTTTAAATGTCAGGTGCATCAGGTTATCCAGCACCATGGCCGAGAAGCCGATGGAGTAGAGGTTGATGAGCAGGAAATAATCTGTCTTGTCGAGCAGCTCCTGGCAGAGCTTTATCATCTCGTTCAGCTCCTCCTCCAGTTGCCATTTCTCGCCGTTGGGGCCGCGGCCATACGCGGGCGGGTCCAGGATGATGCCGTTGTAGGTGTTACCGCGCTTCACTTCGCGGCGGGCAAATTTCATGGCATCTTCCACTACCCACCGGATGTTGTCGAGGCGGCTGGCTTCCATGTTGTCGCGGGCCCAGTAGTTTACCTGCTTCACCGAGTCGAGGTGTGTTACGTCGGCCCCGGCGGCTTTGGCAGCCAGTGTGGCGGCGCCTGTGTAGGCAAACATGTTCAGTACCTTTGGCGGCTTCGTCTTCAGCTGGCGGGTGGTGTCGTAGATAAAGCGCCAGTTGCTGTCCTGCTCCGGGAACAGCCCCACATGCTTGAACGACGAGAGGCCCAGCCGGAAGCTCAGGCTCATGTCTTTATACTTATAATCGATGTACCACTGCTCGGGCATTCCCTTTTTTAACTGCCACTGGCCTTTCTCGGAGCTGCCCTTGTCGCGCTTGAACACGGCCTGGGCCAGCCGCTGCCATTCCTGTTCGGGCAGATGCTTGTCCCAGATGGCCTGCGGTTCCGGGCGTGCCACGTAGTACTTGCCGAATCGCTCCAGTTTTTCAAAATTTCCGGAATCTACCAGCTCATAATCAGGCCAGTTTTCTGTTGTTAAAAAGGAATACATATCTTTGTAGATTATTTCGGCAAAAGCCAACCGGCTGTAAAAGTAGTAATTAATATGCCGAACCTAAAAAAGTGCACTAAGTTGCAGAACTAATTGTTTCAAGTACATGATAGTAAACTTTTACAAATATCAGGGCACGGGCAACGACTTTGTGATGGTCGATAACCGCAAACGAACTTTTCCGGCAGACGATGAGCAACTGGTAAAACGCATGTGCGACCGCCGCATGGGCGTTGGAGCCGACGGGCTTATCCTGTTGCAGGACCATCCTACCTACGATTTCGAAATGGTGTATTACAACGCCGATGGCAGGGTAGGCTCCATGTGCGGCAACGGCGCCCGTTGTGCGGTCCGCTTTGCCCGCCAGCTGGGTGTGATCGAGGATGTGGCCTGTTTCCTGGCCGCCGACGGCGAGCACCAGGCCAGCGTGGAACGCGACGATATTCACCTGAAAATGAACGATGTGAGCGGCGTGGAGCAGATTGGCGACGATTATTTCCTGAATACCGGATCGCCGCATTATGTGCGTTTTGTAGATAATGTGCAGGAACTGGATGTGTACCGGGAAGGCCGTGCCGTCCGCTACAACAGCCGCTTCAGCGAGAAAGGCACCAATGTTAACTTCGCCGAGCGCATTGCGGAAGACGAGTTTTTTGTGCGCACCTACGAGCGTGGCGTGGAAGATGAAACCCTCTCCTGCGGTACCGGCGTAACTGCCTGCGCTCTGGTGGCAGGATTAAGAGGCATCGACAGCCCAATCAAAGTAAAAACATTGGGCGGAGAGCTGATGGTTACCTTTAAGCACGAAGGCGACAATTTCTACAGCATCTACCTGATGGGACCTGCAAAGCTTGTTTTTTCCGGTTCGATTACTGTTTAAAGCAGCATCTAAAAAGTAACAACCTAAATCCGGATCAGCGTGTTTTTAAAGTCAGACAAAATTTACCTGCGAGCTTTAGAACCCACTGATCTGGATTTTTTATATGAGCTGGAAAACGATGTCAGCGTCTGGCACGTGGGCAACACAGTGGCACCCTATTCCAGGTTCGTGCTGGAGCAGTACCTCGAAAACGCTGCCCTCGATATTTACACCGTCCGCCAGCTGCGGTTGCTCATCTGCACCCCCGACCACCAACCCGTAGGCGCCATCGATCTTTTTGATTTCGAGCCGCTGCACTGCCGTGCCGGCATCGGTATTATGCTTGCGCCCGCTTTCCGCCGACAAGGTTACGCTTCCGAAAGCCTATCACTGCTGCTCGACTACTGCAGGCAAACGCTCCTGCTGCACCAGGTCTACTGCTCCGTCACCGCCTCGAACCACACCAGCCGCCAGCTTTTCGAACAGGCAGGTTTCCAGGAAGTGGGGCTGCGAAAAGAGTGGCTCCGGACAGCAGCAGGCTGGGACGATGTGGTAGAGTACCAGAAACTTTTTTAAATCTCAAAGCTGCAATAACCTGTTAAGCAGTGGTATCCACTGCCCAGGCACCTCTTGTAAGGGCTTTTCTCCGGCAATTACTTATCTGCTCCTGCCACCACAGCCTCTGCTGCTGTCCGAACACGATTAAATGATTAAAGGATCAACAGGATTATTTGTCTGAACCGCTGATTCGTGTGATTTAATTGATTTTTGTGATTATTTGTCTGAACACGATTAAATGATTGCAGGATCAACAGGATTATTTGTCTGAATCAGGATTTACAGAATTTCTGAATTGTCAGAATTGGGTTTGTCTGTGGTTCGGGCAGGAGACGCGAGCACCGCGTCTCTACAGCCGCCCCCCTCAACCTCTCAACCTCTCAACCTCTCTACCTTCTAAACTTCCAAACTCCTAAACTTTCATTCCCTCCCCAATAACAAATAACTAACAACCAATAACTAATTTAACCCAAAACCAATCCCGGTGAAACAACGAATAACCTGTAAAGGACTACTGCCATTTTGCCGATTTTACCTGATATGGCATAACATTTTCGGTTTCATGAAAAAGTTCTGCTCACGGGCGAACTATTATCTGTAAGTTTGGCAGGAGATGCGCTTAACTGCAGTGTGGTATTGTTTTCGTACAGATGCTACGATATGTCAGAAAAACAGCTTATTTTTGACAACCTTACGTTCATAGAAATTCATTTAATAGCAACACATAATGTTAGATTTTTTCGGTAAAACCGTTGCGAAACTATTCGGAACTAAATCCGACAGAGATATAAAGAACGTTGTTCCTTACGTTTCTCAAATAAACGAAGAATATGCAAAGCTAGCCAGCCTGTCCGATGACCAGCTTCGCCAGAAAACAGCCGAGGTAAAAGGTATCATTGATGAGCGGCTGAAGCCAATCGACGAGCAGATAGCGGCGCTGCATAAGCGTGTTGCCGATGAACCGGAGCTCAACATTGTGCAGAAAGAAAATATCTTCTCTGAAATTGACGAGCTCGAAAAGCAGCGAAACAAAGACCTGGAAGTAGTACTGATGGATGTGCTGCCGACGGCTTTTGCTATTGTTAAAGAAACCGCCCGCCGTTACAAAGAAAATAAGCAACTGGTGGTAACCGCTACCGACCTGGACAGAGACTTTGCTTCCAGGAAGCCGAACGTGCAGCTGGAGGGCGACAAAGCTACCTGGTCGAACACCTGGGTGGCAGCCGGCCACGAACTAACCTGGGACATGCTTCACTACGATGTGCAGCTGATTGGCGGCGTGGTGCTGCACCAGGGTAAAATTGCCGAGATGGCAACCGGTGAAGGTAAAACACTCGTGGCTACCCTGCCTGCCTTCCTGAATGCGCTGGCAAAACGTGGCGTGCACGTGGTAACGGTGAACGACTACCTGGCCAAACGTGACTCCGAGTGGATGGCGCCCCTGTTCGAGTTCCATGGTATTACAATAGACTGTATTGATAAGCACCAGCCAAACTCCGAGGCCCGCCGCAACGCCTACCGTGCCGACATCACCTACGGTACCAACAACGAGTTCGGCTTTGATTACCTGCGCGACAACATGGCCCGCGAACCGCAGGACCTCGTGCAGCGCAAGCACCACTACGCTATGGTGGATGAGGTGGACTCCGTTTTGATTGACGATGCCCGTACGCCACTGATTATTTCCGGTCCGGTGCCCCGTGGCGATGAGCACGAGTTCTACCAGCTCAAGCCACGCATTGCTATGCTGGTGGATGCGCAACGCAAAATTGTAAACAACTTCCTGACCGAGGCCAAGCGCCTGATAAAAGAAGGCAACGATAAAGACGGTGGCCTGTCCCTGTTCCGGGCGTACCGTGGTCTGCCCAAGAGCAAGCCGCTGATTAAGTTCCTGAGCGAAACCGGTAACCGTGCCGTGCTGCAGAAAACCGAGAACTACTACCTGCAGGACAATTCCCGCATGATGCCGGAAGCCGACGAGCCGCTCTACTTCACCATCGACGAAAAACACAACCAGATAGAGCTGACCGAGAAAGGCGTTGACCTGATCACCGGCCAGGGCGAAGATCCAAACTTCTTCATTATGCCCGATATCGGTACCGAAATAGCCAACATCGAAAACGACAAGTCGCAGTCGAATGAAGAGCAGCTGCATGCCAAGGAAAAACTGATTTCCGACTTCCAGGAAAAATCGAAGCGTATCCACACCATCAACCAGTTGCTCAAGGCCTACACCCTGTTCGAGAAAGATACGGAGTACATTGTAACGCCTGATCACAAAGTGAAAATTGTGGATGAGCAGACGGGCCGTGTAATGGAAGGCCGCCGCTATTCCGACGGGCTGCACCAGGCCATCGAGGCAAAGGAAAACGTGAAGGTAGAAGATGCTACACAAACCTACGCCACCGTTACGCTGCAGAACTACTTCCGGATGTACCACAAGCTGGCCGGTATGACAGGTACTGCCGAAACAGAAGCCGGTGAGTTCTGGGATATTTACAAACTGGATGTGGTAGTAATCCCGACCAACAGGCCAATCCAGCGCAAAGACGAGCACGACAAGGTATACAAAACCACCCGCGAGAAATTCAATGCCGTAGCCGACGAAATTGTAGCGCTTACAGAGGTCGGACGACCGGTGCTGGTGGGTACTACCTCGGTAGAGATATCGGAGTTGCTGAGCCGCATGCTGACCATGCGTAAAATCAGGCACCAGGTACTAAACGCCAAGCAGCACCAGAAAGAAGCCGAGATTGTAGCCGAAGCCGGTAAGCCGGGTACCGTAACCATTGCCACCAACATGGCGGGGCGTGGTACCGACATCAAGCTTGCACCTGAGTCTAAAGCGGCCGGTGGTTTGGCCATTGTAGGTACAGAACGCCACGAGTCCCGCCGTGTAGACCGCCAGTTGCGTGGTCGTGCCGGTCGTCAGGGTGATCCGGGTTCTTCGCAGTTCTTCGTGTCGCTGGAAGACAACCTGATGCGCCTCTTCGGCTCCGACCGCATTGCCCGCCTCATGGACCGCATGGGACTGGAAGAAGGTGAGGTAATTCAGCACTCCATGATCACCAACTCCATTGAGCGAGCGCAGAAGAAGGTAGAGGAAAACAACTTCGGTATGCGTAAGCGCCTGCTCGAGTACGACGACGTGATGAACGCCCAACGCGAAGTGGTGTACAAACGCCGCCGAAATGCCCTGTATGGCGAACGCCTGGAGCTGGATATCTGGAACATGATCTACGATATCAGCGAAGATTTGGTAGTGAACTTCAAAAACGTAAACGACTACGAGAACTTCGAACTGAGCATCATCCGCATTTTCGGTTACAATACTGGCATCACACAGGAAGATTTTAATGGTACCAATGCCAATGTGCTGGCGGAGCGCCTGTATAACGAGGCCCTGAGTTACTACCTGAACAAGAACAAGCAAATTGCCGCACAGGCCTACCCGATCATTACCGACATTCACCAGAACCGTGGACCGATGATCGAGAACGTAGCCGTGCCGTTTACCGATGGCAAGCGCCAGTTAGCAGCTGTCGCCAATCTCACCAAAACCTTCGAAACGCAGGGGCTGGAGCTGATTCGTGCTATGGAAAAGATCGTGACCTTAGGCACCATCGATCACGCCTGGACAGACCACCTGCGCCACATGGACGACCTGAAGCAGTCGGTGCAGAATGCGGTGTACGAGCAGAAAGATCCGCTCCTGATTTACAAGTTCGAATCGTTTGAGCTGTTCAAGCGCATGATTGGCAAAGTAAACGAAGAAACAGTTTCGTTCCTGTTCCACGCCTTTATTCCAATTCAGGCACCCGAGCAGGTACAGGAGCCGCGTCCGCAGCCAAAGCAGAAGGCGCCGGTGCTGCACGAAGAGAAGCAGGAAGTGCATTCTTCGCTCGAAGGAAGCGATGGCTCTACCTCCGGGCATACGCCGGAGCCTCCCAAGGTGATGCCTGCTCATTCGCACAAAGTAGCCGGCCGCAACGACCGCGTAAGCGTGCAGTACAACGATGGCCGCGTGCTGAAAGATGTGAAGTTCAAGACGGTAGAGCAGGATCTGCAGAATAACCGTTGTATCCTGCTGGAGGACTAGCGCCTATGACAGGAGAGCAACTTGCCGCCTTCATCGATCATACCCTGTTGCGTCCCGATGCAACAGCCGGTATGGTGCAGCAACTGTGCGACGAAGCAAAGCAATATGGTTTCGCCGCCGTTTGCGTGCCGCCGTGTTATGTGCCACTGGCCCAGGAACACCTGGGATCGGATGCGCCGGTGAAACTGGCAACCGTTGTGGGCTTCCCGCTGGGGTACCAGCACGAAAAGGTGAAGATGCTGGAAACGGAACTGGCTATTGTAGAAGGTGCCAACGAAATAGACGTAGTGATGAACATTGCTGCGTTTAAATCCGGCAACTATAACCTGGTACAGGAAGAACTGGCGAACCTGACGGAGTACTGCGAACTGCACGGGGTAACGCTGAAGGTAATTATTGAAACAGCGCTACTGTCGCAGGAGGAAATTGTGAAGGCCTGTGAAGTATGTGCAGCGGCCAATGTGCACTATGTAAAAACCTCTACCGGCTTTGCGTCGCGTGGCGCTTCGGTGGCAGACATAGAACTTATGCGCCGTTCGTTGCCCGACCATATTAAAATAAAAGCATCGGGAGGCATAAAAACCTTCGCCGAAGCAGAAGCGTTAGTGAAGGCAGGAGCAGACAGGTTGGGTTGCTCCGCCAGCATCCGGATTATCAATAATGAATAGAATATTCCATTTCTTGCTTATTTTCGTTCTGTTGGCAACTGCTTCGTGTGGCGCCGGCAAGAGCAGCAAAGCATCTGCCGATACAGGTGCAGGCGCCCGTGCAAAAGTTTCGGAAGACCTGAGCGCTTTTCGTCCGAAATACGAAGCTCCTGCTTCCGACCGTGCCTCTGCCGTGGCTGTTGTTACTCCAACACACCATGTAAATGACCAGGTGGCGGTGCTGATGGATACGGTAGCCAGTGTAAACAAAAACATAAAATATGCCCAGGGCTATCGTATTCTAGCCTACAATGGTTCCGAACGCCAGACGGTGATGAACCTGCGCAAAGCCATTATTGCCCGACTGCCCGAGCAAAAAGATTACCTGACGTACCAGCAGCCCAACTTCCGCCTCAAAATCGGCGATTATTTCTCTCGGATCGAGGCGCAGCAAGTGCTTAACAAGATCAGCGACCTCATTCCGGATGCACTTATTGTCAACGACCAGATTAATGTGAAGTGACCGGTGCCCGGTTTAATGCATTATAAAAAAACGTTGTGGTTTCGCTTAGCGGTAGCCACAACGTTTTTTCTTGTACAATAGATTTATAGAAATAGCATGTCCCAGTTATCAGATAAAATAAAAGAACTTGCCAGAAAATATACGCCCGATACGGTAGCTGCCCGTCAGCACCTGCACGCGAACCCGGAACTGTCGTTTCAGGAATATAACACAGCCGCCTATGTAGAACAGACCCTGAAAAGCTATGGCTTATCGCCGGTTCGGATGGCGGAAACGGGTGTTGTGGCGGTGGTAGAAGGCCGTAACCCCGGCAGTAAAACCACTTCGCTGCGGGCCGACCTCGATGCGCTGCCGATAAAGGAGCAGAACGAGGTAGCTTATAAATCGAAGAATGAAGGTGTGATGCATGCCTGCGGTCACGATGTGCATACTTCATCGCTGCTCGGTACCGCCCGTATTCTGCAGGAGCTGCGCAATGAGTTTGAAGGAACCGTGAAGCTGATTTTCCAGCCCGGCGAAGAGAAGTTTCCGGGAGGCGCATCTGTGATGATAAAAGAAGGTGTATTGAAAAATCCTTCGCCACAAAGCATAATCGGGCAGCACGTGTTCCCGATGCTGCCGGCTGGCAAGATTGGGTTAAGGTCCGGAATGTACATGGCCAGTGCCGACGAGATTTACATAACCGTGAAAGGCAAAGGTGGTCACGCTGCCATGCCCGAGATCAACATCGATACCGTGCTTATTTCGGCGCACCTGATTGTGGCGCTGCAGCAGATCGTGAGCCGCCACGCCAGCCCTAAAATCCCGACAGTACTTTCGTTTGGTAAAGTAGAGGCTATGGGGGCCACCAACGTCATTCCGAACGAAGTGAAAATAGAGGGCACATTCCGGACGATGGACGAAGCATGGCGGAAAGAGGCGCACAAGCGCATCAAAAAACTGGCCGAAGGCCTCTGCGAAAGCATGGGCGGCAGCTGCGAAATCGACATCAAAAACGGCTATCCTTTCCTGAAAAACGATCCTGCCCTCACAGACCGTGTACGTGCAGCAGCACAGGAATACCTGGGGGAAGAGAACGTGGTGGACCTGGACCTGTGGATGGGAGCCGAAGACTTTGCCTATTACTCGCAGGAAGTACCCGCCTGCTTCTACCGCCTCGGCACCCGCGACGAAGCCCGCGGCATCACCTCGTCCGTCCACACACCAACCTTTGACATAGATGAAGCGGCACTGGAAACAAGCACCGGCCTGATGGCCTGGCTGGCGGTGAAAGAGTTAGGAAGTTAGAAAGTTTGGGAGTTAGAGAGTTAGAAAGTTTGGGAGGTAGAGAGTTTAGGAGTTAGAAAGTTAGAAAGGTATAAAGGTAGAATTTGTAGGGGTTGAAGATTTTCAACCCTGTAACAGAGAGGTAGAGGGTATGGCTGTAGAGACGCGGTGCCTGCGTCTCCTGCACGATCCACAAACAATCCCAATCCTGAAAATTCTAAAATTCCGTAAATCCTGATTCAGACAATTAATCGAGCACGATCAAAATCTGGTAAATCAGAAAAATCACCGTAAATCAAAGGTTCAGACAAATAATCACAAAAATCAATTAAATCACAAGAATCAGCGGTTCAGACAAAGGAGCTGTGGCTGTGGTGGCAGGAGCAGAAGAGTTTATACAAGCTCAAAAAGAGTGCCCGCTGATAAAGTCTTCTTTGCTGGCGGGCATTTGTACGTAACCATCGTACGGTAAACAAAGTTAGCAGAGAAACAAATCGCAGGCTGACCATAAGCCATGCCTAAAGCAGAAAATTTTGAGATGAAAAAATGGATTTTAGTTATGGCAGTAGCAGTACTGCCGCTTGTAACTTTTGCGCAGCGAAAAATTAGCAGTCCGGCGGCCATCTGGCCCGAAGTACAGCTTAACTACAGTGTTGGCGAAGAAGGAATGCTGTTCTTTCAGAACCAGTACCGCATTAACACCGACGGGCGCTTTAACGACCTGGCGGAGCAGGGGCCTTTCAGCGGTTTTGAGCGGGTGCAGCTGGTGCTGGGCTACGAGCACACGCTTACCGAGCACTGGCGTGGAGGCGGTTTGGTGCGTTACGCGTACGAAGATTTTCCGAAGCAGCAGTTTTATACCTTGTTTGTGCGGCACAACGGTAACATCAAAAGCCTGTACTTTAACAAACAGATCATGTTCGAATACTGGACAAAACAGCTGCAGGAAGCTTCCGGAAGGTTCAGGATAATGGCCGAACTGGGCAGGAGAACAGAAGTAGGAGAGAAGTTCCTGACGCCTGCGTTAAGCTATGAAGCTATTTTTCTGAAGGAGTTTGAGGAACAGCCGGTTCCGAATGATGCCCGGACAATCGCCCGGACCAGGCTACGGCTTGGGGCGACGTTGGAGCTGACTGAACAGCTGCGGCTTACGCCGTACTTCATCCGGCAGACAGATTACTATAATGTGCTGGCCAAGTACGACGAAAACAATGTGCTGGTGGAGGAGGCGCATAAAGTTAACCGGATTTCTCCCATCATCGGCCTGGAGCTGAAATATAATTTCAATGGCCCTGCGAATACCGCCAGTATTACGTATTAGCCGCTGTGGTTGAAAAAACGTCATGTTCAGGAGAAGGAAGTGTAAGTAGAATATGACATTATTTCAGGATTTGCTGTGGTTTTGAGAATGGCATATTTTTTATAAATAATTAATTGTCAACTGAAATTAACCTGATAATTTAAAATTTAGGAGGATAAAATCATGGCACTTACACGATTTAATGGCGTACAGGAAGGTATGCCGCAATCATTCAGCTCAATGCTCGACCGCTTCTTCAACGAATCGGTAAATACCCGGGGCGTTGCAGGTTTTACACCCCATGTAGATATCTGCGAAAACGAAAAAGGATTTGAAATTGAACTTGCCCTGCCTGGGGTAAAACAGGAGGAAGTGAATATCGATTTCCAGGAGGGCAACCTGACCATTTCGGGTGAGCGCAAGCTGGAAAAGCGGGAAGATAACAGCCGCTACCATATGCTGGAAACGCAGTATGGCTCCTTCAGCAGAACCTTCCACCTGCCCGACAACATCAACCCCGAAGAAATAAAAGCACAGCTGTCCGATGGTATTCTGAGGGTGTCGGTACCGAAAGATGAGCACAAGACCAGGAAACGTCAGATTAAAGTTACTTCCGGAGCCGAAGTTACAAATAGCTCAAAGCAGAAAAATGTAACAGCTGACGCTGACAGCGGAAAACCTATAGAAAGCGGCAAGAACACGAAAGCTTAAGCAGCCGGAAAGAGACCAGAAATTTTGGTCTCTTTTCATAAAATCTTAAATTAACAGATTAATTCTGTGCTGATTCAGAAGAAAACTGCCATAACAGTACATACTACCGTATACATAAAAAGCGTTATAGGAATAGAATATAGGCTGCTCCTAATATTTTTGTATAATCAATAAATAAAAAAGTATTACATGAAGACAAAACAGTTTTTTGCTGGCTTAATGCTTTCTGCCATGGTGGGTGGTGGAGTGGCTGTAGGTAGCTACAAGCTGCTCGAAGAAGATAAAATCGAAGTTTCGGCACAAGAGCAGGTGCAGTACCCGCAGGTGCGTTACACCAGTGATATGCGTAGCAGTAATGTAGTAGTACCTGAAGGACTTAATTTTATCAAGGCGGCACAGGTATCTACTCCGGCGGTTGTGCACGTCATGACAGAATATGCAGCGCCCAGCGCCGATCGCTACAGCAGTCCGTTAGATCCTTTTCTGCGCGATTTCTTTGGCGATGGCTTCGGGGAGCGGCAGCAGCGGGGACCTTCGTTGGGTTCGGGCTCTGGTGTGATCATCTCGAGCAATGGACACATTGTTACCAACAACCACGTGATCGATAAAGCCAGTAAGATTGAGGTGGTTATGAATGATAAACGCAAGTTTACAGCCACCCTGGTAGGTTCAGACCCGACGACAGATATTGCCTTGCTGAAAATTGACGCCGATAATCTGCCGATAATGCGTTATGGCAACTCCGATGATCTTCAAATCGGGGAGTGGGTATTGGCTGTGGGTAACCCCATGAACCTTACCTCTACCGTTACAGCCGGTATTGTCAGCGCCAAAGGCCGTAGCATCGATATCCTGCGTTCCACCGCCGGCGAAATGGGCATCGAGTCTTTTATCCAGACAGATGCTGCCGTTAACCCCGGTAACAGCGGTGGTGCCCTGGTAAACCTGAACGGCGACCTGATCGGTATCAATACCGCCATTGCCTCGCAGACAGGCTCTTTTGCCGGCTATTCTTTTGCTGTTCCGTCTTCTATTGTAAGTAAGGTGGTAGATGACCTGTTAAAGCATGGCGAAGTGCAGCGTGCTTTCCTGGGTGCTTCTATTCAGGAAATAGATGCATCCTTTGCTGAAAAGAACAATATCAAAACGCTGAATGGTGTTTACATTGCCAACGTAGCCGATAAAAGCGGCGCACAGGAAGCAGGCCTGAAATCAGGCGACGTGCTTACTTCTATCAATGGCGTTTCCGTAAGGACATCAGCGCAGCTCCTGGAGCAGGTGGCACGTTACCGTCCGGGCGATAAGGTAAAAGTAACATATGTGCGCGACGGGAAAGAAAAATCTGCCAACGTAACGCTGAAGAACCGCAACAACAACACAGATGTAATGAAGCGCAGTGTGGCTAAGGCGATTACCTTCGAAGGAGCTACCTTTGAGCCTGTTTCTAAGGAAGATATGCTGCGCCTGGGTATCGACGGTGGCGCCCAGATTACGAATGTCCGCAACAGCAAGTTCCGTGAAACCGGTATGCAGGACGGCTTTATCATAACCAGGATAGGCGATCGGGCTGTAAATGTGCCTGCTGATGTAGAAAAATACCTGAAAGATGCCGGTGCCTCCGTGGTATACATCATGGGAATCTACCCGAACGGCCAGAAAGATTACTTCTCCATCGGGAAGCGATAAAGAAATATTTAACTTAATCGGAAAAGCTTCTGCTACCTTGCAGAAGCTTTTTTCGTTTCTAAAGCTAGATGATCATCAAATCCGCAAAAAAAATAAAAACATGAAACAAACCATAGATGCACTCCCGCTCACCAAAGCCATAGCAGATGTTCTGACAGCGTTGGGCGTAAAGGCTGATAATCCGGCTTACAGCACCGGCCTGACCTGGGGCGGGCAGGAAGGCCGCACCCGTAAAGAAATCTTCTCACCCGCCGATGGAAACTTCATAGCTGCTGTCACCATGGCCACTGCTGAAGATTATGACCTGGTGGTAAAGCAGGCGCAGGAAGCTTTTAAAGTGTGGCGCAAAATGCCAGCCCCCAAACGCGGCGAGATCGTGCGCCAGATCGGTAATAAACTGCGGGAGCACAAGGAGGCCCTCGGGAAGCTGGTGAGCTACGAGATGGGAAAAATTCTGCAGGAAGGCCTGGGCGAGGTGCAGGAAATGATCGACATCTGTGATTTTGCCGTTGGTTTGTCGCGGCAGCTGCACGGGCTTACCATGCACTCCGAGCGCCCGGAGCACCGCATGTACGAGCAATACCACCCGCTGGGTATTGTAGGGGTAATTTCGGCCTTTAACTTCCCGGTGGCTGTCTGGAGCTGGAATGCCATGCTGGCAGCTGTCTGCGGCGATGTCGTGCTGTGGAAGCCATCCGAGAAAACACCGCTCACCGCTATTGCCTGTCAGCACATCCTGCGCGAGGTGCTCCTGGAAAACGAGCTGCCGGAGGGCGTGTTTAATCTGGTAATCGGCGATGCGGAGATTGGTAGCCTGATGGCACACGACACGCGCATTCCGCTGGTGTCTGCTACGGGTTCTACGCGTATGGGCAAGAAAGTAGGCGAAGCGGTAGGCGCCCGCCTGGGCAAATCGCTGCTGGAGCTGGGTGGCAACAATGCCATCATCATCACCGAACATGCCGACATCGAAATGGCGCTTCGGGCGGTGGTGTTCGGGGCAGTAGGCACCTGCGGCCAGCGTTGTACCTCTACCCGCCGCCTGATTGTGCACGAGCAGGTATACGACCAGGTAAAAGAGCGGCTACTCAAAATTTACCCCAGCCTGCCCATCGGGCACCCGCTCAGCGATACAACCTTAGTGGGGCCGCTCATTGACAAAGATGCTGTACAGGCCTTTCAGGCAGCCCTGGAGGCGGTGCAGCAGGAGGGAGGGAAAGTGTTAATCGGGGGCGAGGTACTGTCCGGTGATGCTTACGCAACAGGTACCTATGTAAAACCCGCTATTGTGGAAGCGCAGAACGACTACCACATGGTGCAGGAAGAAACCTTTGCGCCCATCCTTTACCTGATCAGATACACAGGCGACGTAGAAAATGCCATCGAGCTGCAGAATGGCGTGCGGCAGGGGCTGTCTTCGGCTATCTTCTCCACTAACCTGCTCCAAACCGAAGCCTTCCTCAGCCACTGGGGCTCCGACTGCGGCATTGCCAACGTAAACATCGGCACATCCGGTGCCGAAATAGGCGGCGCTTTCGGAGGCGAAAAAGAAACCGGCGGCGGCCGCGAATCCGGCTCCGACGCCTGGAAAGTCTACATGCGTCGCCAGACCAACACCATCAACTTCGGTAAGCAGCTGCCGCTGGCACAGGGGATTAAGTTTGATATTATGGACTGAGGATAATGTGCTGATTAAGTAATGTGCTGATGTGCTAATTTGATTTGGTGAAGTTGAAACAAAGGGAAGCCGATAGAAATTAATTCTGTCTGCTTCCCTTTTGTGTTTTAGACCGAAATAAAAAAATTTTGCAACTCCATGCAACCTCTGCTCAATCCCTTTGTCTTTAGTGTGGAAGTAGGGAAAAGGGAGGAGCATCAGGAGGAACATTTAGAAAGTACAGGTAAAGAGCGTCAGCAGTAAGTACAATCGCTAATCCGGGGAATTTTGGAAACACGTCGTTATCAGGATGTAAATGTGCAGGTGATCGATCGTTGCAAAAACGGCGATAACCGGGCGCAGTACGAACTGTACAAACTGTACGCGAAGGCCATGTTCAACGTGAGCATGCGCATTACCAACGATTATGCCGAAGCCGAAGATGTGCTGCAGGAGGCCTTTATCAGTGCCTTTAAAAACCTGCATACCTACAAAGCAGACGCTTCATTCGGGAGCTGGCTCAAAAAGATTGTAGTAAACGCTGCCATTAATGCCATCCGGAAAAAACGGTCGGAACTGGTGCCGATGGATGAGCGGTTGGCCGAAGATGTAGCCGACGAAGTAGACGAAGACGACAACGAGTGGAAAGTGGAACAAGTACGGTATGCTATTCAGCGCCTACCAGACGGGTACCGGGTGGTGCTTAGCCTGTACCTGCTCGAAGGCTTCGACCATGCGGAGATTGGCGAGATACTGGGTATTACGGAGTCAACTTCCAAGTCGCAGTACAGCAGGGCCCGTAAAAAATTAGTAGAAATAATGCGTGCGCCGCACATAGTAGCGCACTAACAGCTATAATAATGAAAGATAAATTTGAAAAGTTTGTGCAGGAAAACCGGGAGGAGTTCGATGTATTCGAGCCCCGGCAGGAACTCTGGCAGCAGATATGCCAGCAACTGCCGCCGCCTGCAGCTAAGAAAGAGGCAAAGGTTATCAGCATCAACTTTGGCGAACGGGCCAGCTTCCGTGCCGACTTTATGTTTATGCGGGTGGCGGCAGCTGTTTTACTGCTGCTGGGTTGTGGCCTTACGCTGCTGCTCACCAAGCAAAACACGCCTGCCAATGCAATTGCCGCTACCGAGCAGGTGCGGCTCAACAACATAGCTCCTGAACTGGCAGAAGTAGAAGCTTACTACACGAGCCAGATCAACAGCAAAAAAGGCCAGCTGTCGGCCTACAACCTGAAGGTGCTGGGCCTGGACGAGGAACACGACATAGAGCAGGAACTCGCCCGCCTCGATCGGAATTATGCAGAACTGAAAAAACAACTATACACGACTCCCAATACCGACAAAGTAATGGACGCCATGATCCGGAACCTGCAGCTACGCATCATGGTGCTTAACCGGCAACTCGAGGTACTGGAAAAGATTGAAAAACTACAGAAAACAGAAACATCAGAACCCGGTCAAAATGAAACTCAGATTATATAACATGTTAAAATTTGCACTGCTCCTATTATTAGCAGCTCCCACCACGCTGTCTGCACAAACCCAGGTGTATGTACTGGCCCGTGCAAATGCCAGCAGTCCTGTAGCAGTGGTAAGGACAGGCACAGCTTATGTACAAGTATTGCAGGAAGCAGAAAATACTACAGCGCAGGAGCAAACAGAGCCGGGGCAGAACCAGCCGGCAGCAGAAGCCGAGCCGGGTTGCAGTTCCGCTTTTGCCTCGGAGGTAACAAAAACCATCGAACGGAATTATAAAGTCGGCAACTCCGATAGGCTCAACATCGAGAATAAGTTTGGAAAGGTGCATGTAAATACCTGGAAGAAGAACGAAATTCACGTAAAAGTAGATATCATTTGCAGGGCAGGCACCGATCAGAGAGCGCAGCAGCTAATGGACCTGATCCGGGTAACGGAAAACCGCAGCGGGAAAGTTATCAGTTTCCGGACCGAACTCGAACCCATCCGGATAAACAACAACAGCGAGAAAGGCTTTGAAATTAACTACACCGTTTCTATGCCCGACGATAATCCACTCACGGTCAAGAACAGCTTTGGCGATGTATACCTGGCTAATTTCAGGGGAGTGGCAGCTATTAATGTACGGTACGGTTCTTTAAAGGCAGAGCAGCTGAACAACACCTCAAATACAGTAAAAGTAGCTTACGGTTCTGCCAACTGCCGGTACATCAACCAGGGCAACATCGATCTGTCCTACGGCAGCTTGAATGTGGAAGGCACCAATGGCCTGCAAGGTTCGTCGAAGTTCAGTGATATTAAAATCGGGAGCCTGAACAGTTCCTTGGATCTGGATATGAAATATGGTGCCCTCCGGATTGATAATATCAGCCGAAATGCCAGCAAAATAAATGTAGCAGGCGGCTTCAGTCCCATCTCACTCCGGTTCGAGGATAAAACCACTTTTAAATTTGATGTGAACGTGCAGTTCGGAAACTTCAAGTATGACAAAGAGTTGGTAACTCTTACGTCACATGAGAAAAGCCACACCTCGACGGCCTACAAAGGAAGCTTCGGAAGTGCCGCTCCCAAAGGTTCGGTTAGTATCGTGTCGAAGTATGGCGATGTGAAGTTCAGCAGGTAAGCGCTTCTGCCAGTGCCGAATGGTAGAGCAGCGGCTGTGGTGGCTGGTGCAGCAGATTATTTTTTGTGTTGGATTAAGTGAGAAGGACTGGTTTAGCTGCTGGTCCTTCTTTTTTTGTGGCTGCTGATGGGTGGCTCAAAAGCCAGTGACCTTAAAAGGTACTTTAGTGGAAGTGCCTCGCCCAAAAATATCTCCGGTGTAAAAGTACCTGCGGGAGTTCGGTACTTCATCCAGCAGACTATTTCCGAACCTGGTTTTAACAAAAGTTGAATCGTAGCCCTGTAGCAGCAGCAGCGTCGGGAAGATCTGCTCGTGTGACCTGGTATGCATGGTTGGCTGCGTTTTGATGCCAAGAAAACCGGATTTATCCAGGAGCCAGAGCGGGACGTTGGCCTCAATGGGTTTGGTATGCTGGCTGCTGGCATGGGCCATACTGATACCGTCTCCCGATAAGTCCTGCCCGTGGTCGGAGGTGTAAATAATAACCGTCCTGTCCGTGGGGGAGATAGCAGGTATTAGTTTTTGCCAGAAACTATCCACCGTCCACCGGATCGCGTTGAAATAGGTATTTAAAGACTTTTCCCTGTCCTTGAGCATACTTCTTTCAGCCAGCACAGGCCGGAAGAAAACTGAATCAGGTGGATAAGTACGGGCGTAGGGCCAGTGGGCGCCGGCTTTGTTCACATAAACAAAAACTTTCTCCTCCGATCCGGACAACTGGATCAACTTATCTGCCACCACAAAATCGCGCTGGTAGTACGGGAGCGACGGGTCTTCCTCCGAGGGCTGAATAAAATGGTCGATGTAGTTCAAATCCTGCGGCGACATGTAGTTCTGGAGCATACCACGGCCCAGTTGAGCATCGATAAAGTAAGTCGTGTAACCTGCTTGTTTGGCGTACTGGAAGATGCTGGCGGCGGTGAGTGCTTTCCGTTTTTTATCAGGCATATCGCTTAACCTCAGCCCGCTCAGGAGCGCAATGTTGCTTCCGGCACTGTAGTTGGTAGCGGAGCTGGCAATGCCGAAGTTGATGATCTGGTTGGTGTTTGCTTTAAGATAAGGGGTTGTGTTCATAGTCGCTCCGTTAAGAGACAAGGCGCTTCCGGTAATGCTCTCATCAACAATCATAAAGATATGCCTGGCTCCGGAGTTAAGCGGCGCTGCGGTTACCTCCTGCCTGTTACCCAAAGGCAAGGCGTGCTTTGCTGCCAACAGCGTGCTCAGCGGTACCCGGTACAAAGCCGGAAAGTCGTCTGTTCCACCCGTGGACCGGTTGATGTACCAGTAAGAAAGCAATGTAGCCGGAATCAGGAGCAGGGAGAGCCACGGGGAATACAGCCCCTTGCTTTTTCGGGCGGCTACAACAAATACCAGTAAGATAAGGCAACAGCTGATAAGGCCAAGGCCAATGTGCAGGTTAAAGTTGGAGATTGCCTCCGGTGCCAGGCTAAGGTTGCCTAGCGCTGTCTGTGCATCGGCATACCAGTAGTTGTAGCCAGTGATAAACCTGTAGCTAAGACTGACCAGCAAAAAAGGGAACAGGGCGAGCAGGAATAGGTAGCGAATCAGGCGACTTTTGTTGAACAGCAGTACCTGCACGCTTCCAACCGTCAGTCCGAACACAGCCAGGTACTGCAGCAGCGCCAGCAAGCTCTGCCGGAAAAGCAGGTGTTGCACTACAAAGTATACCCTGCCAGGCCGCATCTCTACGGTCACCGTGTAGAGGCAAAGCAGCAGGAAAATGAAAATGTGCAGGAAGTACTTTTTTCTTACCAGGAGCCGCATCAATTAATGTTGGTTTTGCTTAGAGCCATATGTCGTAATGGACCGCCAAAGTCGCTCTAGCGGACCTTGCTTATGCCACTTTAGCCATAACATACTACCTGCAACCTGTAACAGAAAGAAGAAGAAGCCAAGCAGAAGGTATTGAAACGGTTGCAATCGTTGGTAATAGCCAAAGCCGTATCCATAAAACAGCAACGACAGCACCAGTGTTTGCATGATATAGTTTGTGAGTGTCATTCTGCCTACCGCAGCCAGAGGAGCTAATAATTTGTTGCCAATAGTTGAATAGAATAGAATCAGGAAGCCAATCACATATAGGGCGGGATTAATGAAAAAATTAGCAAATGATACAATTTCACGTACGCCGCCACCTGTAATTCCTGCTAATGTGAAGGAGTAAGTAAACACCGCCAACAGCACCCGGATGAGCAACAGCCAGAGCCATGCTTTTTTCCACCATTCCCTGTGCTTCTCAAAAGCAGCAAAATTATAGGCTTTACTCACGTACAACCCAAAGGCTATAAAAGAAAATATTTTTACGTTAAAAAGTAAATTTTCAAACGAGAACATGCTACTGAAAATACCCAGTGCCCGCTTCTGCACCAGTGCCGCATAAGGGAGTTCGACAACGGCAGAAGTTTGATCAGATATAGCCGGAGCCGAAAGAACTGCTTCTGCCACTAAATGATAGTACACATATAAACTATGCAGCACATATACCAGTATGGTAACAGCAAGCACTTGGTTTTTATCCAAGCGTGCTAACGCCACAATCATAAAGCCCGCCAGGGCATATTCCAGTAATATATCACCGTCCCAGATAAAAATATAGTGGATTGTTCCAAGCAGTAGTAAAACGAGTAAGCGGCGGATTAGAAATGGAGTAGCTCGTCCTGTAGCAGCACGTGCCTTAAACTGGAGTCCAAGGCCAAGGCCAAAAAGGAATGCAAAAATGGGATAGAATCTCGACCGGAAAAGGAACTTAATTGCCAGAGTTATACCTTGATTTACACCGTCTGTAAACTGTGCATAGTAACTGTCGAATTGATGGCTGGTGGTGTTGAACAGAAAAATATTTGTAAGAAGTACACCAAATAGGGCGAAGCCGCGAAGTGCGTCCAGTGCTGCTATCCTTTTCGTACTTTTTGTTTCTGCTTCTGCCACTATTCTTTTTTAGCCTGGTAATTTACAGAAGATTTACAAAAGAGGGAATGGTAAACAGCTTCGCTTAACGGTGTTTTTCATAAATTTGACCTGAAGGATGCATGACTTTGCCTGATATTTCTGCCAAAGGTACACTTGAACAAACACTAAATTCGTTTTACTGTTTCTTAATTTTAGGATAAGGATAGCGTGAACAAAAAAACAGAAGAGTTTAAACAACGGGCTGCTGGCATTGCCGTGCAGGAGAAACAGGCGGCTTCAAAGTCGCGGCTGGTGTCGTGGTTGCGGGTAGCGGTTTTTCTGGCGGGTGTGGCAACAGCCTGGTACTTTTTTAGAACAGATAACAATGTGGCAGGTGGCGTAGCAGTCCTGCTGTTTTATGGCTTGTTTATCCTGGTGATGCGCTGGCATGCCCGACTCGATTATATATACCAGCAACTCAGGCTGCTCCGGAAGCTAAACCTGGAGGAAGCGGAGCGGTTGCAGGGAAAACTGCAGCAGTTTGATGGCGGTTTCACATTTGTCAACGAGCAACATCCGTATACCTCCGACCTCGATATTTTCGGGCAGAACTCGCTGTTCCAGTTGGTCAACCGTTCTGTTTCCAGTGTTGGCAAAGCAAAGCTTGCAAACTGGATGAAAGCTGCTGCACCGGTAGATGAGATTGAACAACGCCAGCAGGCTGTAGCAGAGCTGGCACATCCAAGCCAACTGGAGTGGCTGCAGGCGTTTATTGCCAAGTCGCGGCACTACAAGCACCAGGAGGAATCTTCGGATAAATATCTTGCGTGGTTAAGGGAACGTGACTTTTATCGGTCGCGGCCACTCATGAAGGTGCTGCTCTTTGTACTGCCTGTGCTTACGATAGCCTCGCTGGCTGCCTGGGCGTATGGCTATTCGGGTTACATTGTAGGTTTTTTTCTGGCGGTGCAGTACAGCATCAGTTATAAATACCAAAGCATCCGCGACGAGTATTACGAGAACAGCATTGCCATTTTTGAGTCCATGCGCAGTTATACCGACCAGCTGCGGCATGTAGAGGAGCATACCTTTGCCTCGCCTTTGCTGCAGCAACTGCAAAAAAAACTTTCTGCTGCTGCCACTAAAGCCTCTGCTGCTATCGGGAAGCTGGCTACCATCATCGATTACTTCTCCTGGCGCCTGAGCACGCTCATGAGCTTTTTCCTGAACGCATTCCTGATGTGGGACTTCGTATGGATTTACCGGCTGGAGCGCTGGAAGGCCAGGCACCTGGAGCAGGTACTGCATTCGCTGGAGGTGCTGGCCACGGTGGAGGCGCTGACGAGCATTGCTGCGTATCAAAACGCCAACCCGCATTTTGCCGTGCCTGAAATAAGCCATAAGCCATTTGACTTTGACGCCGTGCAGCTGGCGCACCCGCTGATTTTTACCGTGAACCGCGTCGCCAACGATTTCCGGATGCAGGGGGCGGGTAAAACAATTGTGGTGACGGGTTCTAACATGTCCGGGAAAACTACTTTCCTGCGGACCGTGGGCATCAACATCGTACTGGCATTAATGGGCGCTCCGGTAGCTGCTGAAAAGTTCCGGGTGGCGTCGGTGCAGGTGTATACAGCTATGCGCACTGCCGACAACCTGGCGGAGAATACTTCTTCGTTTTATGCCGAACTCAAGCGCTTGCGCATCCTGCTCAACATGACGGAGAAGGAGCACGTGCCAGTGTTTTACCTCCTCGACGAAATTCTCAAAGGTACCAACTCCCGCGACCGGCATGCCGGTGCCATGGCGCTTATCCGGCAGCTGCACCAGCGCAATGCCTCCGGCCTTATCTCTACCCACGACCTGGAGCTGGGGGCGATGGAGCAGGAACTCCCCGGAAGTGTGGAGAACTACAGCTTTAACAGTACGATAGAGGGCGATAAAATTCTCTTCGATTATACCCTTCAACGCGGTATTTGCCGTAGTTTTAATGCCAGCAAGCTCATGCAGCTGATGGGCATTGCCATTGAAGAAAACGTATAAGCTATAATAAACTAACAATGAGAGCAGTAGCAGACATCCCGCACCCCAACATGAAAATCACCCTGCTGGCCTGGAACGGCAAATACCTTCTGAAGTTCGAACGTGGCGATTTTGAGCAGACCTACAAAATAAGCGAAATGGATTTAGAGGGAGATGAGGAAGCAAAAGCGCTGATAGACGATGATTTCCTGGAAGCTGTTTCTAACCGCTTCGTGGATATGCGCGATGCTTTTGTCTCTTCTTTAAGAAGGCACATTTAGGCAGTACCATAAAAAAAGCCCGCTGTTAAGGCGGGCTTTTCTGTTTTGTATTTCTTAGTGCTTAGGCACCAATAGCAACACGCTTGAACTCAGACACCGTCATGCCTTTGCTTGTTTTGTCAAGCAGCTGGGCTACTGTAAGCGAAGAGTCTTTTACGAACTCCTGGTTCAGCAGGGTGTTTTCTTTGTAGAACTTGTTCAGTTTGCCCATCGCAATTTTCTCCAGCATTTGCTCCGGCTTGCCTTCGGCACGTGCCTGCTCTTTACCGATTTCGATTTCACGCTCGATTGTAGCTGAGTCTACACCGTCTTTGTCAACAGCGATCGGACGCATGGCAGCGATTTGCATCGCCACGTCTTTACCAACTTCAGCTACGTCGTTACCGCCTGTGTTTACAAGGCCAACGAGTACTCCCAGTTTGCCATTAGAGTGGTTGTAAGCAACTACTTTCTCAGCTGTTACATTCTCGTAAGCTACTACGTCAATCTTCTCACCGATTTTACCCATCAGGTCGGTGATGTGGTCCTGCAGCGAACGGCCATCAGCCTGTGGAGCAGCAAGAAGTTCTTCTTTCGAAGAAGCATTAGTAGAAACAGCAGTTTCCAGAACAGCATTAGCCAGGTTCTGGAAATCGGCTACTTTAGATACCGGCTCAGTTTCGCAGGCAAGTGCAACTGCTTTACCGTTAGTACCTTCAGCGTTTACCTGTGTAAGCACGATACCTTCAGAAGTAACGTTCTCGGCACGCTTGCTGGCAATTTTCTGTCCCTGCTTACGCAGAATATCTTTAGCTGCTTCGAAATCGCCGTTTGCTTCTGTCAGCGCTTTCTTGCAGTCCATCATACCTGCTCCGGTTTCCTGGCGGAGTTTGTTAACGTCTTGTGCTGTAATAGCCATGTTTTCTATAATTAAGAATTATGAAGTATTAATCAGTTTTTTCTTTAATGGGTTCAGGAAGAATTAGCGCCTGTTGCACTTATCAGTAGGTGTTTACTATTTCTGCGGGTAGGCTGCGGTCCTTAAACCCCTAAAACAAAGTGAACATTGAAGCAGCAGCGCGCTCAATGTTCACTTTATAGGTAATGCAATAGGAACGATTGATTATTGTTCTTCTGCTTCTTGTTTAGCTTTGATGCCTTCTTCTTCGGCACGCTTACGCTCAGTTTCTTCTTTGTCTATTTTACGCTCAGACAAACCTTCTTCAATCGCCTTACCAACGATAGATACGATCAAAGCGATTGACTTGGAAGCATCGTCGTTAGCCGGGATTGGGAAGTCAACTGACTCAGGGTTTGAGTTGGTATCGCAGATCGCGAATACAGGTAAGTTCAGCTTGTGTGCTTCTTTTACTGCAATGTGCTCGCGCTTCACGTCAACAATAAACAGGGCTGCAGGAAGCCTGGAAAGGTCAGCGATACCGCCCAGTACTCTTTCCAGTTTCTCACGCTCGCGGGAAAGCATCAGTTTCTCACGTTTCGCGATAGCAGCATAGGCCGTGTTGTCTTTCACCATCTTATCGATGGTAGACATTTTCTTAAGCGACTTACGTACAGTAGCGAAGTTGGTAAGCATACCACCTAACCAACGATCGGTTACGTAAGGCATTTTCAGGCGCTTTGCCTCTTCGGTTACGATATCCTGTGCCTGCTTTTTAGTAGCTACAAACAGGATTTTGCGACCAGACTTTGCGATGTTTTTGATAGCTGCAGTAGCCTCGTCAATCGCAACTAAAGTTTTGTTCAGGTCAATAATATGGATTCCGTTTTTCTCCATGAAGATATACGGAGCCATTTTCGGATCCCACTTGCGGGTAAGGTGACCGAAGTGAACACCTGCCTCAAGTAATTCTTTATAATTAGTACTTGCCATGTTGTTGATACACCTTTAATATTAACGTTTACTGAACTGGAATGAACGACGCGCTTTGCGCTTACCGAACTTCTTACGCTCTACCATGCGTGGGTCTCTGGTTACGAAACCTTCTTTACGCAGAGCTGATTTAGACTCGGCATTCTCCACTACCAGTGCTTTTGCGATAGCAAGTCTAAGTGCTTCAGCCTGGCCGCTTACACCACCACCTTTTAGATTGGCTTTGATATCGTATTTGCCAATTGAATCTAAGGTTTTAAGTGGCTGATTCACTATAGTTTGCAATACTTCGCTAGGGAAGTACGCCTTGATATCTTTACCGTTAATAGTGATATTCCCTTGCCCAGGCGTCATGTAGATGCGCGCCACCGAGGTTTTTCTTCTACCGGATGTATTGATAACTTCCATTAAACTTAATTAAAGATTGAGTGTTAATTCTTTAGGCTGCTGAGCTGCATACGGATGCTCGCTTCCTGTAAAAACATGAAGATTTCTGAAAAGCTCGCGACCCAGTGGGCCTTTAGGCAACATGCCACGAACTGCGCGCTCTACCAGCAGCGTCGATGATTTTGCCTTAAGCTCACGTGGAGAAGCTTTCTTCTGACCGCCTGGGTAACCAGTGTGTGTCAGGTAGTACTTCTGATCCCACTTACGGCCGGAGAAACGCACGTTATCGGAGTTGATCACGATTACGTTGTCGCCGCAGTCAGCATTGGGCGTATACGAAGGTTTGTGTTTTCCCTTCAGGATCTTGGCAATCTCAGATGCCACACGACCCAGGTTTCCTTGCCCGGCATCAACAATCACCCAGCCTTTGTTGGCTGACTTCTTGTTTACATACTGGGTTTTATAACTTAAATGATCCATTTTTAGTGGTTGTAAGCGATATATTAATGATTAAACTGAATTCAGTTCGTGAAAAATGGTCACAAAGATAGGAATTGTTTTTTTGTGATGCAACAGGTGGTGTGAAATATACTGTGTGACAGGGAGGTAGTGGGGGAGGAGGTGTTTTTCTTTGGTTGTCTCAGGTCTATTCCCACTCATCCCGCATCTGCTTCTGATAGTCCATCGGATCGATATCTGTTTTTAGAGCTCCTGCATATTTCATGATGTTGCTTTTAGGAGCTTTGGAAATAGCTTCGGTGATCAGTTTTTTTATCTCTTTTTTGGGAGTTCCTTTTTTGATGATGGTTACCATGGTGTAAGGTTTTTGTGCAGAATATTCTCTTTCCTCTGTCTATTACTGATAGCTACTAAATATACGAACGGTAGCGATAACTGGTAAGATAGTTATTACTGATGACTTTTACTTGCGTTGTCGGAAGTTACAATTACGATTTAGTGTTTAGGTCTGATGTCGTCGTTATAGAAAAAAGCATACCGGCAGCAGTTGCATTGAAACAACAGCTGCCGGTATGCTTGTGAATAAATCTTGATAAATGAGTAGGATGTGTTAATACTCCCTGTGAATACCCATACTTGATTTAACAACTTGGCCATTTCTAAAACCCAAGTTGTGTGTTATAACAAACTTAAAGGTTTCAACTTGTTGTGAATCATCTGCCCCGGCAGGTAAGAACTTTGGCAAGGCATTTATAGCTCTGATGAGTTCCTGTTTTATTATTTCGTGCGGAGCGCTTAATACTTCCAGATTCGATATACTTCCGTCTTTTTCAAGTGTGAAAACAAGCTTCGATTCTCCATGGATATTATTTTCTTTAGCATCTTCCGGGTATTTGATATAGTTAAGCAGTTGATGAGCAATATTTGAGGCGCTTCTGGATCTGGAGTGCGACCTCTCAACCACGGTAGCTGTTACCTTGCTTCCATCTATAGCATCAAAAGTAACTGGGCCATTAGTAGGGTTCTTTTTAATAACTGGTTGTGAAAAGACCCTTACTTCTCCTGTTTCTTTGTTACCACTTAGTATAATCTCATGCCTTTTCCCCCTCAGCTCATGCATGTTGTAGGTGGCGCTCGCTCTTGATTTGGATTTAGTTGCTGTCAGAGCAACTTTCAATGTAGCTATTTCGCCTTGGCTATAAATGTCATCGAATTCCAGGTTAAAGCCATGTTTCATGAATTTAGCTTTGATAGACTCTATTTGATTATCGTCATAATTTATAAAAGGCTTAATAATATGTATAATAATATTATCATCAATACTGCTTGCTTTTACTTCCTGGGCAGGAACAGGTGCGGCCGGTGCTGAGCCGGACGATTTAAATGCAACGACGGTCACAGGTATAACACCAGGTGCAGTCGCTGGCTGAGGCGATTCGGACAATCCTGTGCCTCTTTTGGATTCTTCCTTGATGGTAAATTTTATTAACATTTTCTGAGTAAAAACGGGCTGCTGTTCGTTTGCTTCGGCAGGAAGCCATTTCGGCATACTGCCAACAATTCTTAAAACTTCCTGTTTAATGCTTTCGTGAGGCGCCTGAATAACTTTGGGATTTGTGATGGACCCATCTTTCTCTACAGTAAATTCGACTACAGCCTCCCCGTGTGCATTGGCTTTTATGGCCGCTCTCGGATACTTTATGTTCCTGCCAAGGTACTCATAAAGGCTTTTTTCACCTCCGGGAAATCTGGAAGTCCTCACCTGTTCTTTGGGTACTTCCGGAGCCGCAGGTGCTGGCGGAACAGGCGGAGCTGGTGGAGTCGGGGGGGCAGCTGGCGGCGGAGGAGGAGGTAAAACAGGCAGCTTTCCATATTTGTTTTCGGCAGCGGCTCTGCTCTTTTCGTCCAGCAGGTTGTACAATTCTGTAGCACCGGAGTTCAGGAAGACAACCAGCACAGTCTTTTTGCTACCTTTCCAGCCTGCCTGCTTCACCTGCGGGTTGCGTTTCAGGAAATCTTTGTAGTCTGCCGTTTGATTAGCTGCGTCGGGTACATACACCGGATCATCTTGTTGTAATGCTTCGGATAAAGCAAGTTCTTCCTGCTGGGGAGCAGGCAAAGCGGCAGCTGTTGTTTCAACTGCTTGTACTGCTTGTTGAACTGGTTCTGTATTTGGTTCGCTTACGCTTCTAAACGCCAGCAGCAGCACGGCTACTATCGGCAGAACAACGAGCAGCCGGAGGCGGTTTGCTTTATTGGTGGGCAGTTTGTTTATCATGGCTATTCTTCGTTTAAGTGATGGGAAACTGAATTGTGTGGCAATGTGTGGCTCCGGAACGCCTGTTACTTTCAGGAGCAGGTACTGGTATTCTTTTTTATCTGCGCCGGCACGTATGGCCTGCTGGTCGGCTATAAACTCCAGGTTCTCTTTTATAGCCTTCTTCATAAGCCACATACCCGGGTTGAACCAGTAAAACACGGTGCTGATTTCGGCCAGCAACACATCCAGCGTGTGCCAGCCCTGCACATGCACCTGCTCATGCCGGAGAATGGATTCCAGTTCTTCCTGCTTGTGCTGCGATGGGTTCAGGTAGATATTTTGCCAGAAAGAGAATGTCTGCGTAAGGCGCTGCACCTTTCTGAAGCCGATGCCGTTGTGGCTGTCCGGTTCCGAAGCGGCATGTATGCGGTAAAGCGACACAAATTGCAGCACCAGCCGGATAGCCATTACGCCTGCACCCAGCCAGAAAAGCCAAACCGGGAGCTGCCAGAAATCGAAGGCGGGCGCTGTTGTGGGAGCCTGCGAGGCCGTAACCCACACGACTGTAGGAGCAATAGCAGGAATTGGCAGTTGCGCTGGTTTGTTCAGGAACGGCGTGATGTCGATAAAAGGGTACAGAGTAGAAAACAGGATTCCGAAAAGCAGGAACCGGCGGTTGAGGTGGTAAAACGTGAGCCTGCGCAGCACCAGGTGGTAAGCCAGGAAAAACAGCAGGAGGGCTACGTTTACTTTGAGCAGGTACAGGAGGAGGGCCGGCATATCATTCGGATTTACGGTTTTCAATCATGTCGATAATTTCTTTCAGTTCGTCTGCACTTATCTGCTTTTCCTTCGCAAAAAAGGCCACCAGTTCTTTGTAGGAATTTTTAAAATAATCGCCCACAAAACCTTTCATAAACTTCTTCTTGTATTCCTCTGCTTTGATGAGAGGTGTGTAGCGGTAGGTGTTGCCGAGTTTCTCGCTGGAAAGATATTTTTTCTTTTCCAGGTTCTTTACCGTGGAGGCCAGAGTGGTGTAGGGAGGCTTTGGTTCCGGGAGCTTCTCCAGAAACTCCTTCACAAAGCCGCCATCCGTTTCCCAGATTACCTGCATGGCTTCTTCTTCCTGTTGCGTTAGTTTTTCCATAGTTCTACGATGTTTTCGTATAGTTACGAAACTTTCGTAATAAAGGCAACAGATATTTACTTTATTTTATAAAAAATTTGATGGGGCGTTTTGATTCGGCATTATTCGGAGCAGCAAGTGCAACATCTTTGGTCAGCAGGCGTCTTTATCAGCTAAAAATAAAAACTTTTTTTTCATGAAAGCCATCTTGGTAAAAGCTCCCGGCGGACCGGAGCAACTGCACCTGGGGGAATACCCGAAGCCGGAACCACAGGCAAACGAACTGCTGGTAAAAGTACACGCCACTGCCCTTAACCGGGCCGATACGCTGCAGCGCCAGGGCAAATATCCGCCACCGGCAGGTGCCAGTCCGCTGCTGGGGCTGGAATTGGCCGGTGTGGTGGAAGCAGTGGGAGCAGATTGTACCCGCTATAAACCCGGCGACAAGGTGTTCGGGCTATTGCCTGGTGGCGGGTATACCGCATATGCGGTGATAGACGAAGCCATGGCGATGCCGGTACCTGAAAATTTAAGCATGGAGGAGGCTGCTGCCATACCCGAAGTTTTCCTGACGGCTTTCCAGGCGCTGGTGTGGCTGGGCAGGCTGCAGGCAGGGGAGCGGGTGCTAATCCATGCAGGTGCCAGCGGTGTGGGTACGGCTGCCATCCAGCTGGCCCGCGAAACAGGAGCAGAGGTTGTGGTGACAGCTTCAGCAGAAAAACACACGACCTGTCTGCGCCTGGGTGCTGCCAAAGCCATCGATTACAAGCACGAGTCTTTTAAGGAGGAGGTGATGCGCTACACCAACAACGAAGGCGTGGATGTGATCGTCGATTTTATTGCCGGCCCCTACTTCAACGACAATCTCGACTGCCTCCGCACCGATGGGCGGCTGGTGTTGCTGGCGACGTTGGGTGGTGGCAAGGTGGCAGATTTCGATTTACGCAAACTGCTGGCGAAGCGCCTGCAGGTAACCGGCTCCACGCTACGCTCCCGCTCCCGCGACTACCAGGTAAAGCTGACACAGGAGCTGAGCGCTTTTGCCTTGGGCAGGTTCGTATCTGGAAAGCTGAAACCTGTTATCGATTCTGTTTTCGACTGGCAGGAGGTGGCGGAGGCGCACCGGTATATGGAAGCCAACAAGAATACCGGGAAGATTGTGCTGCGGGTGGGGTAATAAAATCCTGCCGCAAGTTACGCTCCACTAAACTTGCGGGAGGGGTTCAAAATTTTGAACCCCTACGGTCTAACTATACTGCCGCAGTTGCTTTACCAGCACGGCAAAATCTTTCGGATAAGGCGCCTCCAGCTTTATCTTCTCCCCATCTAGTAACGTGAAGCCGATGTTGAACGAGTGCAGGGCGAAACGTTTGATGAGCGGCTGCTCTTCGGTATCCTGCTTCAGGTTGAATTTGCGTTTCAGGCTGCTCAGGTAGAGCGGTTCGCCTCCGTACAGTTCATCGCCCACAATCGGCGCGTTCAGGAAAGCCAGGTGCACGCGTATCTGGTGCAGGCGGCCGGTTACGGGCATGCACTCTACCAGCGTGTGGCGGCTGTAGGTTTCGAGGGTGGTGAAGTAGGTTTCGGCGGGTTTGCCCTGCGGCGATAACTTGGCTACTCCTTTGGCATTGGGCAGGATATTGCGACTTACCAGCTCGTCTTCAAACTTATGCTGCCCCCATACTACGGCGTGGTAAATTTTGTACACTTCACGGGCTTCGAACTGCATGGCCAGGTGGCGGTAGGCTTCGGGGTTTTTGGCAAACACCAGGCAGCCGGAGGTGTCTTTGTCGAGGCGGTGGCAGGCTTGCAGGTCGGGGTTGTACTGGCGGGCCAGCTTGAGCAGGTTGGTGGTATTGGGCGTGCGGTCTTCCAGCGTAGCCAGGAACGGCGGCTTGTTTACCACCAGGTAATCTTCGTCTTCGTGTATGATCAGGTCTTTAAAAACCGGGTATTTCATGTGCTGTTCTTCTTTGTTCGGGCACAGTGCTGCTACCTGCACTGTTTGTGCTGCAAAGATACGCAATTTTAATGTGCTAATTTTTTAATGTGCGAATGCTTGAATTACGAAGTGATTAAACTACTAAAATGTTGAGCAGAGGGAGTGGTGGCAGGTGCAGAAAAGGTTTTTCGTTTGTCTGAATCAGGATTTATAGAATTTTAGGATTTTCAGGATTAGTGTTTGTCTGAACAAGATTAAGATGATTTAAGGAATAACAGGATTGATTGGATTTGTTGGTGGTTCGTGCAGGATCGTGGTTCGTGCAGGAGACGCGGGCACTGCGTCTCTACAGCCACAACCTTAACCTCTCTACCTTTCCGTTACAGGGTTGAAAATCTTCAACCCCTACAAAATCATCACCTTTTTACCTTTCTACCTCCTAAACTCCTAAACTCCCAAACTCCCATCATTCCTTTGCCTTTTGCAGCTTGAAGCGGAGGGTCGTGCCTTTGCCTATTTCGCTTGTAACGGCGATGAAAGAGCGGTGGGCTTCTACGATGTGTTTGGAAATAGCAAGTCCCAGGCCGGAGCCGCCGCTGTCGCGGGAGCGGCTTTTGTCGATGCGGTAGAAGCGTTCGAAAATACGGTTGATGTGTTCCTGGGCTATGCCTTTGCCGTCGTCTTTTACGGTGATGGTGTAGCGCTTCCGGCCTTCGGTAAACCAGACCCAGATGTTGCCGTCCTCGCGCCCGTACTTGATGGCATTATCGATCAGGTTCACAAACACCTGGTAGATGCGGTTGCGGTCGGCAAATACCATAATTTCTTCGTCGGGCTGTACTTCCAGGTGGAGCCTGATGTTGCGGGAGGCTGCTTTCAGTTCCAGTTGCTCAAATACTTCGCGGGCCAGCTGTACGACATCAAAATTTTTCTTCTGCATTTTTACCACCCCTTTCTCGAACTGCGAAATGCTGATCAGGTCCTGGACGAGTGCATCGAGGCCGTCTAGGCTGTTGGCTGCTTTTTTCAGGAATTTGTCACGTACGGCAGGGTCGTCTACGGCTCCGTCCAGTAAGGTGTGGATAAAGCCCTGTGCGGCAAAGATGGGTGTTTTCAGCTCGTGCGACACATCGGCCAGAAATTCGCGGCGCATGGCCTGCAACTGCCGCAGTTCGTCAATCTCCTGCTGCTTGCGCTCTGCAATCTGGTAAATGTCGTCTTTAATTTTGGTGAGCGGGTCGGCGGTGAAGAGCGACTTGCTTTCTACTTTCTTGTAATCCTGTCGTTTTATTTTCTCGAGGCTGGAATACACGTTTTTTATTTCCCGGAACACCAGGGCTTCGTACGAAAAGTGAATGATTAAAAAGCAGCAGATAAAAACTACCGCCATGGCCACGATAATGCCTTCGGTAGACAGGTACCTGGCAAAAGCAAGAAAGGCGGTAAGCACCAAAGCCACCGCCATCGATATTAAAACTGCAAGCGTACGCGAATTTAAATTCATGTATTAGTCGGTGTTGAACTTGTAACCAACGCCTTTTATGGTCCTGATGTATTCTTCTCCTATTTTTTCCCGCACTTTACGAATATGTACATCCACGGTACGGGCTATTACATAAACATCGGTGCCCCACACATTGTTCAGCAGCTCGTCCCGGCTGAACACCTTGTTTGGTTTGGCCGCCAGAAAAGCGAGTAGCTCAAATTCTTTTTTGGGAAGAATAATTTTTTCGTCGCCTTTATAAACGGCATAGCTGGTGCGGTCTATCCGCAGTCCTGCAATTTCAATTACCTCGTCCAGGCCTTCCTGTTGCGCATCGCGGCGGGCGTAGGCTGCCAGGCGGCTCAGCAAGGCCCGTGGTTTGATGGGTTTGGTAATGAAGTCATCTGCCCCGGCCTCGAAAGCGGCTACTTCCGAAAACTCTTCGGCCCTGGCGGTAAGGAAGATGATGTGCGTCTGGCGAAACTCCGGCATTTCGCGAAGCTGGCGGCAGGCTGCAATGCCATCCAGTACCGGCATCATGACGTCCATCAGGATTACATCCGGTTTAAACGCAACGGCAGTATCTATTGCTTTTTTTCCGTTTTCGGCCTGCTCCACCTCATAGCCTTCTTTGGTCAGGTTGTAGTGTAGCAGCTCTACGATGTCCGGATCGTCGTCTACTACCAGTATTTTGTAAGTTGATGTTGTTTGCACAGAATAGTGGGTTAGGGTTGTGTTTGTTAAACCTGCTGTTGTGCCCAGGCCTGTTGCTGAAAAGGCGGTTTACGTAATACGTTAAATCGTGTGTTTTAACTGGTTTCTATGCAAATATACAGTTTCGGCCTGCAAAAGATTTATCCTAACCAAATCATAATATTTTCTTAACATGGAGCCATGTTTTCCATAAACAGAAAAGCCAGCTTTAAGCTGGCTTCCGTTTAATTCTTGGCTATGTAAATATTGTGTTTCAGGTTTTTATACTCGTAGAGGTCTACTTTTACGGACCCCACAAACATGGCGGCCTGTATAAGTACCGGTATTTTGTTTTTATCGTCGGAGAGGTAAACGGTAATGGCGTCTTCTCCTTTAAACAGCTTGTTGTCCGGCATGGCAGGTACCAGCTTAATGGCCCGGATATCGCCGGCTTTGGTACTCACGGTTTCTTTGCCTTTGTAGGTTACCACCATATCAAACACCTCATCATCCAGAAAGCCTTTTACATGGAACTTTTCGCCAACGCGCATTTTTTCGTAGTTCTGGGTACGCAGAAAATAAAAGCCGCTTACGATGTCCTGCACCTGGTTCGGTACTTTGTATGTTCCCGACTCCTTGTGTTTGTTTTTCTTGCGTTCTACGGTTGCGGTATTGGTGTGATGGTTAAAGTCGACTGTTTCGCGTTTACGGTAATTGCCTTCTTCTATATTGCGGAAGGAGCGCTGCGGTACGATGGCTGCCGTGTCGATGTAAGACTGCCAGGTGTCGCGCACTTTCAGGAATAAGTCGAAAGAGCTGTTGGTTTTGCCGTACACGGTTGCTTTATAGCAGGGCTTGCCATTTACATATTGCAATGAAGGAGCAACGTCTATCACGGCTTCTGCAGCTGTAATAGGTCCGTAATGTACTTTGTATTTTAAAACTTCTCCTGTTGTAAAGCTCTCGTTTGGTACTACCAGCGGTTTGTTGTTCATCACAAAACCGGATACCACCATCAGGACTAAGACAATTATAGGAAGTACTTTCTTCATGCTATTACTTTAATTCTGGTTTTACGCTGTCAGTAAATCAACTATTGTACCAACTATTTTATTAACTGCTTTAAGGCTTCGATTCGTATTATAACACGCCATACGCAAAAAAGGTGCTATGAATATAGCACCTTTTTATATATTTCAGAATTGGCCGGAGTTTATTCTGCTGATGTATCTTCCAGCGCTGCAGCTACTTTTTCCGGTTCGCCTTTCACAATGGCCCTGATTTTAGCTTCTATTTCATCCATCAGTTCCGGGTTGTCGAGCAGTATCTGTTTCACGCCGTCGCGGCCCTGGCCCAGTTTGCTGCCGTTGTACGAGAACCAGGATCCTGATTTCTGCACTACTTCCAGTTCCACGCCCAGGTCCAGGATCTCGCCTACTTTGGAGATACCTTCGCCATACATGATATCAAACTCCACCACCTTAAACGGAGGTGCTACCTTGTTTTTTACCACTTTTACACGCGTACGGTTACCGGTAATATTGTCAGCGCCCTCTTTAATCTGGCCAATGCGGCGAATATCGAGGCGTACGGAAGCATAGAACTTCAGGGCATTACCACCTGTGGTTGTTTCCGGGTTACCGAACATCACACCGATCTTCTCGCGCAGCTGGTTGATGAAGATACAGCAGCAGCCGGTTTTGTTGATGGTACCGGTCAGCTTACGGAGCGCCTGTGACATCAAACGAGCCTGCAAGCCCATTTTGCTGTCGCCCATGTCGCCTTCCAGTTCGCCTTTCGGCACCAGTGCAGCAACAGAGTCAATTACAATGATGTCGATAGCACCGGAGCGGATCAGGTGATCGGCAATTTCTAAAGCCTGCTCGCCGTTGTCGGGCTGCGAAATGAGCAGGTTCTCTGTATCGATTCCGAGTTTCTCGGCATATATTTTATCAAAAGCATGCTCCGCATCGATAAAAGCGGCCAGGCCGCCGGCACGCTGTGCCTCTGCAATGGCATGCATGGTAAGCGTGGTTTTACCAGACGATTCAGGACCGTAGATTTCCACTATACGGCCACGCGGCAAACCGCCTATGCCCAGCGCAATATCGAGCCCAAGCGAACCTGTAGAGATGGCAGGAACGTCTTCTACTTTGTTGTCGCTCAACTTCATTACGGTGCCTTTCCCGTAGGTTTTATCAAGCTTGTCTATTGTCAGCTGCAGGGCTTTTAGTTTTTCGTTGCTTACACTCATGTGTGAATTATTATTTGCTTTAGAATGATGTGAAATTACTAATTTGGTACGAATAAACAAAAAAGAAAATGGTTTATTTGCTAATTATTTTAGTCTTTTTTGCTTGCTTTACTATAACACCTGCCGCGCGCTTTTTGTCCCATCTTTTGTAATAATTTATAAAGTAATTTCAAGGTAAAATAGCTGTTGCTGAAGCGGTAGCAGGTGTTGCGCGCAAAGCTGCCTGTTTGAGAGGTTGATGAGCCGGAGGCGGCAAAAAAAATGATTTGCTAAAAATATTGGAAATTGCGTGAAGCTGCGCCGGATGTATCTCCGCCAGTCAGGAGCAGCGGCTGTGGTGGCTGCTGCAGCAGACCCGAAGGAGCAGCAATGGCTTGCAGTTGGAGCAAAACGGGAGGTAAAAACGGCAAAACCTCAGGCTTCGACTTCGGCCTGGGTCAGCTTTTTTTGTTTCTGCTTCAGCTCGAAATCTTCGCGGGTCATGCCGTAGTAGCTCAGGTCGAGCAGCTCTTCGGAATCGGCTCCTTTGTAGTCGCTGCGCAGGATGCCTTCTTTGATAAAACCGCAGGCTTCGGCCAGTTCCCCGATAAAAGCATTGGCATTGGTACACCGGATATAGACCTTGTTCAGCACCAGCGTGTTGAAGGCAAAGGCCACAATGGCTTCCAGGGCCTGCTGCGCATGGGTTTTGTTGGTGGCCCAGGCTGCAAAGTACATGCCCAGCTCTGCTTTTGGAATTTTGTAGTCGAGGTTTTTAAGACTAATATCGCCGATGTACTTCTCCTGGTCCTTCAGCCAAACCCCAAACTCGAACACCTTGCGGTTGTCCCAGTCGGCACGCAGTTGCTGCACCATGTTCCGGGCATCTTCCAGGGTGCGTACCTGCACCGGGCGGGTGCTGAAAGCCGGAACCATCATCGGCATGTTCTCTGAAAGCAGTTGCATAAAATCATTCTCGTCTCCCTGCTGGTAGGGCCGCAAAATAAGGTGCCTTGTTTCGAGACGTTCTTCAAACGAATCGGGAAGAGAGTTGTACAGGTAGCTCATAGGATAGCACGGTTAAAGGTGAATGAATAGGTTCAGGTGCTCCAGGGTGCGGTAGTGCAGCAGGTTAATCTGTAATAATTTATACGAAATCAGGGCGAAAATGTATATCGTGTAAAGGATAACAAACCAACCCCCTCTGCTGCTTAGCCGTTTACCTGATACTGCAACAGGTATCGGAGTGGTGGAAGGAGGCTTCGGCCTGGCACTGCTACTTTAGGAAGCAACTGGATCATATTCATCAATTTACATCAAAATATAACTATGAGCAAACGACTTGAAGGAAAAGTAGCCATTGTAACGGGTGGCGCAACAGGCATTGGCGAGGCCATCTGTAAAAAATTTGCCAGCGAAGGCGCTAAGGTAGTGGTAACGGGTTTCCCGGAAGACCCGGTGGACGAGGTAGTGCAGGAAATAACCAAAGCCGGCGGCACTGCAGTAGCTTTTGCAGCCGACATTTCTATGGAAGTGAATGCAAAGCGGTGCGTGGAGTTGGCCGTGAGTAAATATGGTAAGTTGGACATCCTGGTAAACAATGCAGGGGTTTTCCCGGAGGTAAACACGCTGGCAGACTATACCGAGGCTGCTTTTGAGTACATGCTGAAGAACAACGTGAAAACGGCTTTCCAGATGTCGAAGGCGGCGCTGCCGGAGTTGCAGAAGACCAAAGGAAACATCGTATCGGCGGGCTCGGAGGCGGGCATGATCGGTATTGCCCAGAATGCTCCTTACGGCGGCACGAAAGGCTTTATCCATGCTTTTATGAAAGGGCTGGCGGTGGAGCAGGCACAGTTCGGCGTTCGCTGCAACATTGTAGGCCCGGGCCCCATCGATACCGCCTGGACCCACAGCAGCACCGGCCCCATGGACAAGAAGATGGTAAAGACCATGAAATCGGCCACGCCAATGGGCAGAAGGGGCACACCGGAGGAAGTAGCCAACGTGTACCTGTTCCTGGCTTCGGACGAGGCGTCGTATGTAACGGGGGCGCTTTACATGGTTGATGGCGGCATAACGGTTGCCAAGGGACCTGTAGGCGAGCAGGCAGATTCCGATATGAAAGACGAGCCGGAGGGAGAATTAAACCTGAAGCATTCGAAAGAAGGACATACTTCCATCAGGCGGTAGATAATTAAAGCCAAAACGCCAGCGGTCACTAAGGTCGCTGGCGTTTTGCTTGTATGCTGTGGTGGCTGCTTCAGGCATTCAGGAAGGGGTAGCTGTGCTGGTACGGGCTGCCCAGTTGCTGCTGCTCCATCATGATGGTGAGCGTGTGGGCTGTTTCGTTAAAAAACTCCAGCCGGCGCATGAGCATTTCCTTCTGCAGCACAGTGCCTTCGCCTGTCTTCATGTACGCTCTTTTGTTTTCCAGCACCTTGTGCATCACATCCATTACCTGTTGCTCGTTTTGCAGAAACCACTGCCGGAACTCGTCGAGGGCTCTTACTCCAGGAGCAGCGCCTTTAAATTCCAGCCCATGCTGGCGAAGCACATCGGCCAGCAGGTTTACCTCGATGGGTACGGTGGTTTGGTAAGGCATGGTGCGGATTTCGAGTTTGCTGTTGAAGGCCCCGCTGATGGCATTTAAATTATCTTTAAAGCGAAAGAATAAAGCAGCCGCTTCCATAGGTTCTCTTGTTTTGGTATTGCTGAATAAGATGGTGCAAAATAACACCAATTTAAGATAGTTACCAATTTATCCTTCGGAGATGGCTGTAAAAGCCGGAGAATGGCTTCAGACAGTTCTCGTAATGCTGGTTTGCGGCCTGAAATATTGCTTCCGGCGTTGTAAATGACCGTACCTGCGGCTTTACCTTCATTAGCCGTAACTCTATGTTTCTGACTTCGTTACTTTTAAAAAGATTAATTATTGTCAATCAAGGAAAGGAGGATATGTCTATGAATTTTGATAATTATCAGAAAGAGGCTAAAACATGGCTGCACGAGCTGTGCCATTACCTGGGAATTGAGGATGAGCAAAAAGCGGCCAGGATTTTCAGAGCGGTACTGCATGCCATCCGCGACAGGATACAGGCAGGTGAGGCCATTCACTTTGCGGCGCAGCTCCCCGTCATCTGGAAAGGTATTTATTTCGACGGCTTCAGATTAAAGGCAGAGCCTGTCAACATCCGGCACGAGCTGGACTGGCTGGAGTTTATTCGGTCGCAGGATGCTTTTGCTGCACAAGAAGATTTTCCGACCGTAGACCATGCCTACTATGCCTTCCACGACGTGATGGTTTTCCTGCGCGATCATATTTCGGAGGGGCAGTACAACCAGATCACGCATGCGCTCCACTCCGAAATTATGGTGCCTGCGTAGGCTGTTTCGTTTACTACTGAATAAAGGAGAGGTTGTCTGCGGGAAGAGAGCCTCTTTTTTTATGTTGCTAGTGATGTGCAGAGGCTGTGGTGGCAGGGGCAGCAGAGCGTTTTCTGACGCTGAAGCGTTATTTTATTCTGCACCCACAGTCACCATTGCCGCTGCTCCTTAGTGAAGGGTGTGGTGGCTGAAATGGCTATTGTTCATACAACTCTATCGGCAGGTCGTCGGGGTCGCGGAAGAAGGTGAATCTCTTTGAGGTAAAAGCATCGATGCGGACAGGTTCAGTTTCGATGTTAAACCTGGCTAACTCTTTTACTGCCACTTCAATGTCGGCTACGCTAAAAGCGATGTGGCGGAGTCCGGTGGCTTCGGGCTGTGTAGGGCGAGGCCGTGGCTCTGGAAAAGAGAAAAGCTCTATCAGGTACTGCCCATTCAGTGCCAGGTCCAGTTTGTAGGACTGCCTTTCCGCCCGGTATACCTCCTGCACAACCTCAAAGCCAAGTAGCTGTGTGTAGAAGTGTTTCGACTTTTCGTAATCGGAGCAAATGATGGCGATGTGGTGGAGGGAGTGGAGGAGTGGCATTTTATCAACTTTACAGCATCGCCTGAATCATCCGCTCCACCGTTACCCCATCAGCTTCCGCTTTAAAGTTGCGGACTACGCGGTGGCGCAGGATAGGCAGCGCGACGGCCTGAACGTCTTCGATGTCGGGGGAATATTTGCCGTTGAGGATGGCGTTGCATTTGGCGCCTACAATCAGGTGCTGCGAAGCACGCGGACCGGCTCCCCATTCCAGGTACTGGTTGGCCTGGTCAGATGCCAGCGAGGTGTTGGGGCGCGTTTTGTGCACCAGCTTCACCGCATACTCCACCACGTTGTCTACCACCGGCACACGCCGCACCAGTTGCTGGAAAGCCAGGATGTCGTCGGCGTGCAGGATCTTATTCAGGTGGTGGCGTACTGCGCCGGTCGTGTTCTTTACAATCTGCAGCTCCGATTCGTAGCTCGGGTAGCCCAGCGTGATATTGAACATGAAACGGTCGAGCTGCGCTTCGGGCAGCGGGTAGGTACCTTCCTGCTCTATCGGGTTTTGGGTGGCCAGCACGAAGAAGGGCTTGGGCAGCTCGTAGCGTTTGCCGGCAACCGTTACCGAGTGCTCCTGCATGGCCTCGAGCAGGGCGGCCTGGGTTTTTGGTGGCGTACGGTTAATCTCGTCGGCCAGTACGATGTTGGCGAAGATAGGTCCGGTTACAAACTTAAAGTTCCGCTCCTTGTCCAGCGTTTCGGCGCCCACAATATCCGAAGGCATCAGGTCCGGGGTAAACTGTACCCGGTTAAACGACATGTCCAGGGCGGAGGAAATGGTCTGGATGAGCAGGGTTTTGGCCAGCCCCGGAACACCCACCAGCAGGCAGTGCCCCTGACAAAAAACGGCTGTAAGTACCAGCCTGACTACCTCTTCCTGGCCTACAATAACTTTTGAAATTTCGGATGTAAGCTCCCGGTAGGAGTGGTAGAGCGCATCGGCGGCTTCTTTGTCAGAGGTGAACTGCTTCATGGGGCGTTGTCAGTTTATCAGTTCGAGTATCTTACAGTTCTGATACTCCGGATCAATTTCGATAAATACGGTATTGATATTCTTTTTAAACCAGGCTTCAACAGCTTTATTTTTCTTTTCCTGTAACGCTGCTTCCGCAATTTTGGGGTAATCGTCCTGCAGGTTCGCCAGGTGTGGCGGCGTTTTGGACTTCAGGTAAATAATACGTGCTGCTTCCTTGCCGTCAGGTGTACGGAAAGCAACTGGTTTGGATACTTCGCCTACCTTCATGGTATCAATCACAAAGAAAATAGCCGGATCCACCTGGTCCATTGGGAAGTACGTGTTATACGTGGCCCGGTTGGTAATCATGCCGCCATTATCTTTTGTATTGGTATCGTCGGAAAATTCTTTGGCTGCCTTCGCAAAGGTCATGCTGTCGTTTACGATCAGGGCCCGGATGCTATCAAGTTCGGCAATGGCTTCGGCAACATCAACAGAAGAAGTGGCAGGCTTGATAAGGATGTGGCGCGAGTTAAACTCCTGCGCCTTGCGCTCGATCAGCTGGATCAGGTGAAAACCAAACTGCGACTCCACCACATTCGAAATCTGACCAGGCTCCAGTTTCAGCGCTGCGTTTGCATATTCAGGCACCAGCTCGTTCTTTTTCATAAAGCCGATCTCACCGCCGCTTTGGGCTGACCCAAGGTCTTCGGAGAATTCCTTAGCTAAGGTGGCAAAGTCTTCGCCGGCCACAATGCGCTCGCGTATTTCTTCAAGCTTCTGGCGGGCAGCGGCTTTTTGCTGGCGGCTCACCTCTGCATACTTCACGATCTGGCCCAACTGTACCTCGGTAGAGAAGTAAGGCAGGCTGTCGCGCGGAATCTGGTTAAAATAGGTACGGATTTCGCGGGGGGTAACGGTAACCTTCTGCGTAATTTCTCCCTGCATTTTTTCAGCCACCATCATTTCGCGTGTCGACTTGCGCAGGTCGTCTTTTATCTGTTTGATGCTTTTGCCAAAATACTGCTCAATCCGTTCGATACCACCTACCTGTGCGGCCTGCTGCTCAATGCGCCTGTTCAGGTTGCTGGTTACCTGTGCTTCTTCAACTACTACCGAGTCGATCTCGGCACGGGCCAGCAGGAACTTGTCCTGCACCATCGACTCCAGTATCTGGCACTTGAGCTCCGGGTTTGGCTGTTGTTTGGTCTGGGCCAGGTACTGTAAATAAGCAAACTCCAGGTCGGAGCGCAGGATAATGTGGTTATCTATTTTGGCAATAATCCCGTCTACTTGCCTTTGCACAGGCGCCTGTGCAAAAGCGGTAACAGCCAGTAAGCAGCAGTACACTGCCAGGGCTGTTTTAACTAAAAAACTATTTTTTTTCAAGGTATTCATGGTTTGCTTTGATACGGTTCCGGAAGAAGCGCACAAATTACTGTTTTATTCTGATATAATCCGTTTCCTGAACCGGAACCGGTGTCAGCAGTTCTAGTTCTTGATCAGTTTACTTACTTCTTCCTGGTTAACCGTTACCGGGTACTTTTCGCGCAGTTCTTTTACCCATTGCTGCTCCAGGTAGTTCTGGTAGTCTGATGTTACAATGCCACGCACCTCGTTCAGCTGTTTGTAATCGGGTTGCAGGATGTCCTTGATGATGATCAGGTATTCGCGGCCGTTCTGCTGTGTAGTATAAACGCCTTTCTCCCACTTCACCGTGTCCAGCGCCTTATTTTCGCCTTTCTGGAATTTCTTTTCGGTTATCTGCACCGCCAGCGGGTTGCCGGCATTCAGGTTCTCGGCCAGGGCAGAGAGGTCTGAAGAATACAGCTCGAACGAAACACGTCGGTTGCGGCGGCGGCCTGTCTCGGTATTATCCGGCCCGGCCTGTTTGCTTTTGCCAACCACGTTGGTGTTTACCTGGCTGGCGGCTACACCGTTTTTCAGCAGGAAATCTTTGGCAGCTTCTGCCCGTTTCTGCGCCAGGCCTTTTGATGCGGCGAATTCGCGGGCATCGGTATGGCCGTTTATTTCCAGCGTAAGGGCAGGGTTGTTGTTTAACTGGCCGGCCAGCTGGCTTAGCGCAGCCGTAGCTTCCGGGCTCAGTTCGGCTTTGTTCTGCTGGAAAAGAACATCGCTCAACCTGGCACTTGTAACAGGATAACGGCGCTTATCGAGCTGTTGTTGTACCTGGTTCAGCAGGTCTTTAGTTGCTGCACTTACCACCACAGCCTCTGCACGTTGTCCCCACTTGTATTTTTCCCTGTTCTGCTCAAAATATGCTTTCAGGCCTACGGTGTCTTCTACTGCCTTAGACCATACTTTCTCGTCCATCAGCTGGAACAGCAGGATGCCGTCGTGGTACTCCTTCACCAGCATGCGGTAGTCGGGGTGCTTGTGCTCGAGGTTCGCTTTTTCGTACTCCATCAGGCTTTTGTTTACAAAGCTGTCGTAGAGTGTGCTCATGTAGTGCGAAGCGCTGCCCGTAGCGCGCGGACGCTGCTCGGTTTGCACAAAGCCGTAAAAGTCGCCGGTGGTATACAGTTTGCCATTGATGGTAAACAGCGTCGTGTTTAAGGTGTTATCTTCTTTGTTGAAGCTCCATTTGCCCTGCAGCAGGTTATCGTCGGCTTTGGCTAAGGCTGTTGTTTTAGCTTCGGCCACCTCTGCAAAGTTGTTCTCGGTTTTGATGCGCTTTAAAAATGCTGCTTTGTTCAGTTCGGAGCGGGAATCTTTGGCCACCTTGTTGCGCAGCGACTGCTCCATGTCTTCAAACGGCGGCAGCCCGCGCTTGTCAACCAGTTTAATGATGTGCCAGCCATACGGCGTAGCCACAGGGGGAGCAACATCGCCGGCTTTCTGCAGTTTAAAAGCAGCTTCTTCGAACGATGGGATCATGCGGCCTGTACCAAACCAGGGCAGCACGCCTCCGTTAGCGGCAGTGTTGGCATCTTCGGAGAATTCGGCAGCCAGTTTGTCCCAGTCTTCGTTGCGCTGTACGCGTTTGTAGATGGCATCCACGCGCTGCTTCACGGCCAGGGAGTCGGCTTTTGGCATGCCGGGTGTGGCCCGTACCATGATATGCGCCACCTGTACCTCGCCTTGCGCAGGACGTACATCGTTTACTTTGATAATGTGATAACCGAAGCGGGTGCGCACCGGCATCGATACCTGGCCTGGCGCCGTTTTATAGGCAGCATCTTCAAACGGATACACCATTTGCATGGCCGTGAAGTAACCAAGGTTGCCACTGTTGTCGGCAGCAGAAGGGTCCTGTGAATTTTCTTTGGCAAGCTTTCCGAAGTCTTCACCGGCCAGGGCGCGTTTGCGGATCGCCAGGGCTTTGTTGTAGGCTTCGAGGGTATCCTGCGGTTCGGCATCAGGCGAAACGAACAGCAGAATGTGCGAGGCATTTACCTCCTTCTTCATGCGCTCGTATGCTTCCTTCACCAGGTTGTCGGTTACACTTTTTTCGGAAAGGTAAGGGAGGGCAAGCTGCTCTTTGTAACCTTCCAGCTCGCGTTTAAAAGCAGTGGTGGTATCCAGGCCGCGGCTTTCGGCTTCCAGCACCTTCAGCTTAAAATTGGTGTAAAGATTCAGATAATCATTTACACTCTGGCTGGTGTAAGCATCGTCGTTGCCATTGTTGTTTTTTTCGTAAACATAACGGAACTCTGAGAGAGAGACAGGCTCGTTGCCAATAGTGGCTACAACAGGTTCTTTCGTTTCGGTCTTCTTGGTTGCAGTACAACCGGCCAGTAGCATGGCGGCGGCTGCAACAAGTAAGTGGTTGCTGCGCATAAATATTAATACAAACTCTTAATTAGCTGAATAGAATCAGGATATGCAATTTTAGTTATTTTTTCTGACAGATTAGCCAAAAACTATAACCATAATCCTGTTACATCCGATTTTGTTCCGGATAACGCAAAAAGGCTTGTATTAGTATGGGCATGGTAAAGCTACCGGATCTTTTTGTACAGGAGGCAGATGTTGCGGTTGCCCACTGTTTCGAACTCCACTTTATCCATAATGCGGTTTACGAGGGCAATGCCAACACCGCCCTTTTTGCCAACCCGTACGTGCTCCTGTATGTCCGGTTCTTTGTACTCGGACTGCCTGAAAGCGACCCCATTGTCGGTTATCTCGAACTTCAGCATATCTTTCTGCTCCATAATAGCGAGCGAGATATACTTGGTAGGGTCCTCGTGGTTGGCGTGGATAATTAAGTTTGCACAAATCTCATCCACAGCTAATACAATCTGATTCATCAGGATATCTGACAGCCGGAGCGTGTGCAGATATCCTGTTACAAAATCTCGTATTAGCTTCAGGTTTTTTTTTGTGCAGTTTACCCTGATTGTATTATTCATCTGCAATGGTCATTGCCTCGTCATAGTTCGATACGATGGTCATTAACAAGTCCAGGCCAAGTATTTCGAACACGTTGCGCACTTTGTCCTGCATGTTAAAGAAAATGAGTTTGATCTGGGCATTCTCGAACCGTTGCAGATGCGAGATAAACACACCCAGGCCTGCAGAGGATATGTAATGCAGGTTTTCACAATTGACCAGTATTTTGCTGAAATTCATGATTTCAGGGTCTGAGAGCTCTTCATCAAGGACAACTGAAGAGCTGGCATCCAATTCACCATCCAGTGTGATGATAATGGTAGAGTCTTTGATTTCGTTTGTAATTTTCATCGCCATTCTGTACGTCAAATTATGTGTTTGGTTGGTCCGCTTTAAATTTAATTACGAGTAATGTCTGGTCATCATATAAATTATCCGGACCCGTGAATTCAATCAGATCATTTATCATGGCACATTTTATATCTTCTGCCTCTAAATGATATGTTTGGGTAAGCATAAAAAGCAGCCTGTCTTCGCCGTATTCTTCGTTTTTGGCATTGCGTGCCTCCACTATGCCATCTGTGTAAATCACCATTACGTCGCCCGGGTTGTAGTCGTAGAACATTTCGCGCACATGCGAACTGTAGTTCTTGTTGCGGATAATGCCCAGTCCCAGTCCTTCTGTCTGAAAATAGAAGGTGTCTTCCATCATGGCGTTGTAGTAGAGCGTGTGGCAGTGGCCGGCCCGCGCAAACACAAAACCCTTCATACGGTAATCTATGATATATAGCGAAGAAGTGATGAAAGAAGTTCGCTCGAGGCAGCGGCTCAGGGCGCTGTTGGCCTGGCGCATGAACTCGCTCGGGGGCATGTCCTGCTGCATGAGCCCGTGAAAAATCCCCTTCATCTGGGCCATATGGAAGGCTGCGGAAATACCCTTGCCCGATACATCGCCGATAATAATGGCAATGCGGGATTCGCTTAGCTGCAGAAAATCGTAGAAGTCGCCGCCTACTTCTTTGGCTGCTCGCGAGTGGGTGCTTATCTCGAACCAGCTGTCGCTGGGAAAGGTTTTCGGGATAAGGTTTTCCTGTACCGTGCTGGCAATCTTCAGCTCCTCCTTGTAGCGCTCGTTCATCAGCGACTCCGATATCAGCCGCAGGTTTTCGATGGTGAGGGTGGTCTGGTTAACGAAGGTGTTCAGCACGTTTACGGTATCCCGGTCGAAGCCATACTCAATGTCCTTGAGCAGGTACAGCACGCCGAACTGGTGCTTTTTAGAGTGAATCGGGATAATGAGGAGCGATTTCCAGGGCAGTTCAAGTTCTTTGAAGCCCGGGGTGTTGTTCAGCGTATTATTCAGGTATTCCACATCGCTAATCTCGTAGGCCAGCAGCAGGTGCCGGATACGCTCTATCTGCTCTTCGCTGATGTTGAGCATGTGTGTCAGCTGCAGGGTCTGGCCTTTGGGAGCTTCTATCCAGGCGGCTTCGGCGTCCGAGGCTTTTATGGCACTGTCAAACAGCATTTCTTTTACCTGCGCCTCGTTTTGCCCCTGCTGTATCGACTGGCTTAAGCGCTGAAAGCTCAGCAGGTCCTGGCTCTTTTGCTCAAAAACACTGGAGGTAGGCAAACTGAACAGCGATACCAGGAACGCTGCCAGGCAGTAAGCGCCCACAAACAGCAACACCAGCAGCAGGAAACCGACATCGGTGTAGTCGATCACCAGTTCGGGGCTGTTGGCGAGCTGGTAAAAAAAACGCATGAAAATATAGCAGCTCATGAGCAACGCCGTCAGAACTACCAGCGACCTGCTCTTTTTGTTAAAGCTGAGATAAGCCACCCATTTCAGGTTGGTGCACAAAAATACGATGTAAAAACCCAGCAGGGCCAGCAACGGCAGGAAAATATAGCTGGTGTAGTCGAGGCGGAGGAAGGTGAGAAAGAGGGTGCTGAAGATAAGGATCTCGAACCAGTCCCAGGCTATCTGCAGGAACTTGTTTTTGTGGTACAGCAGCAACTGGCGCCAGATGTAAAACGCTTTTGCCAGGAAAACGACCAGTAAACCAAAATTCAGCTGGTACACAATATGCAGCAGCAACGGCGACTGCAGACCGAAAGAGCTGGTGGAAAGCTGGTAACCTATATAAATGGCTATGGCCAGGTAGGCCCCGATGCCTGCCCGCGAAAACAGGTTCCAGAGGTAGCTGAAAAAATCGTTGCTCTTGAGGTGGGTGGTTCTGTTGCGCTGGTACAGAAAAACGGAAACGATGAAAACAATGATGAGGAAGTTGTTGAAATAAGGCAGCACTCCGCCTGTACTTCCTCCCTGACGCACACTTTCTACGGTCAGCAGCACGTTAGCCAGGAGCAGCGACCAGCTCACGAGGGCAGTAACAACCAGGAAAGTTTTAGCGTTTTTTTTGTAAAGCATAAAACGGAAAACCGTATTTAGTTTTAGCTGTGACAGTTCATTGCCTTTTTGCGTCGGTAATTGAATGTAAGGTAAGAAAATTTTTTCCTCTTCAGCCAAGGTGTCAGGGCATGTTTTGTTAAAACACCTTGCCTAACGTAAAATAAAGGGAGTAGGTTTTTAATTTCTGAACCTACTCCCTTTTATTTTTTAGCGGCTGTAGTTAGGAGCCTCGCGCATGATCTGCACATCGTGCGGATGGCTTTCCCGCAGGCCGGCTCCCGTTATTTTCACCATTTTAGCGCCCTGCAGGTCTTCTATGGAAGGAGTGCCGCAGTAGCCCATGCCTGCCCGGATGCCGCCTACCAGCTGGTAGAGCACTTCCGATACCAGGCCTTTGTAAGGAACGCGGCCCACAATACCTTCCGGCACCAGTTTCTTGGCATTGTCTGCGTTGTCCTGGAAGTAACGGTCTTTGGAGCCATCTTCCATCGCCTCGATAGAACCCATGCCACGGTAGGTTTTAAACTTACGGCCTTCGTAAATAATTACCTCACCGGGAGCCTCTTCGGTTCCTGCCAGCAGCGAGCCAATCATAACGGTACTGGCGCCACCGGCCAGTGCTTTCACAATATCGCCTGAGAATTTAATGCCACCGTCTGCCACCACAGGCACTCCTGTACCTTCCAGGCCTTTTACCGCTTCCATTACCGCTGATAACTGCGGCACGCCAATACCGGCAATGATGCGGGTGGTACAAATACTGCCTGGGCCAACCCCTACTTTCACGGCATCCACGCCGGCGTCGGCAAGGGCTCTGGCGCCTTCGGCGGTGGCCACATTGCCTGCCATCAGTTCCAGGTTCGGGTAAAGGCTCTTTATTTTGCGCACCGTATCCAGCACGCCTCTGGAGTGACCGTGGGCGGTGTCTACGCTTATCACGTCTACGCCGGCTTCTACGAGCGCCTTTACGCGGTCCAGCACATCGGGCGTTACGCCAACGGCAGCGCCTGCACGCAGTCGTCCGAATTCATCTTTGCAGGCAAACGGACGGTCTTTTTTCTTTAAAATATCTTTGTAGGTAATCAGACCTACCAGCTTGCCCTGCTCGTCTACCACCGGCAGTTTCTCGATTTTATGATACTGCAGGATGTCTTCGGCTTTGGCCAGGTCGGTGCCGCGCTCGGCAGTAATGAGGTTGTCTTTCGTCATTACTTTAGACACCTGCTGGGTCAGGTCTTTTTCGAAACGCAGGTCGCGGTTGGTGATGATGCCTGTTAAGGTGCCATCGCCATTGATGATCGGGATGCCCCCGATTTTATTTTCGACCATGATGCGGACAGCATCGGCGAGGGTGGCGGTTTCCTGCAGCGTGATAGGGTCCAGGATCATGCCGCTCTCGGAGCGTTTTACTTTTCGCACCTGCTCGGCCTGCGCCTTAATCGACATATTTTTGTGAATAATGCCGATGCCGCCTTCCTGGGCCATGGCAATAGCCAGTTCTGCCTCGGTCACGGTGTCCATGGCAGCGGAAAGAAGCGGAATGTTAATGCGGATGTTACGGGTAAGCTGACTGGACGTATCGGTATCTTTGGGGAGCACCTCGGAGTAAGCGGGGAGCAGAAGCACATCGTCGTAGGTGAGCGCTTCGAACAGAATCTTGGACTGATCAGAGATCATGGCAAATAAATTTAGGGTTCCTTATTTGCCGCACAAACTTACAACATTTAAAGCAGAATACCTTGCTGTGGTGCAGGAATATTTTTTGTTGAAAGGTTAAATGGTTAAATTGTTGAAAGGTTGAAGGGATGCTCATGCTGAAAATTATGCATTGCTGAGGGTGTGGTGGCTGGCGCAGTAAAATAAATATGCTTACCTGACCGCTTTACAAATACTGAACTATACAATAGGATAACCATTCAACAATTTAACCTAATACACCGCCATATCCGGGTCAATTTCAGTGGCCCAGGCGTTGATGCCGCCTTTCAGGTTGAGCATTAAATACTCAGGGACTTGAATAATTTTAGTTTTATTAGGAACAAATTTACGCCTGCCATTGCGAAAGTACACCTATATGCCTAGTTTTAAACACTAATTCAGATTTGGATAAAAATAAGTCGATTAGCAGGAGGAAGACTTTTAATAGACATTATGCAGAAAAGAAATTGGTGGGTGATGCTGACGGCCTGCCTGGCATTAACTAGCTGTGAACTGCAGCAGGAGTTTGAGCAAGTTGCAGAGAAGGAAGAAAGTTTTCTGGTGGTCCAATGGGCAGGGCAGATGGTGCAAACCAGGGCAAACGCACAAATACTACTCTTCGATTCGGAAGAGGCATGGTCAACACCGCATGCCAAACCTGTGGCTTCTGCTGGCAGAGGGGAGATAACAAGTGAGATAAACAATGGAATCCGGTTTACTACTGCAAGATTTAAGAATCTGGCATCGAAAAAATATTGGATAAAAGTGCTATCGACCTTCGAAAACGGTATAGAGCATAATCAGAATATGCCGCATATACTGGATGTTCCTCTGCCTAAAGGCTCTACAACCTATGCAACCGTAAATTCCAAGAATGTTGGCCTCCGAGAATATCAACTGGAGGAGCTAACGTTACAGCTGCCAGCCATTCTAAAACAAAATCCGGGCCTGAAGGTGCGAGTCACGTTCAGAAGCCAAATTCCTGCTCAATCTCCCGGCGGAATAAAGGCTACGCATTACGATGCGGTAGTAACCGCCAGCGATTTTCCTCTAAAGTTAGAGAAGCTCAATATCTCAATAAAAAAGTTTAGTTATTCAAGTAACGATCCGCATTATGTTGTATCTGTTGAGGCGACAGATGGTTCTTTTTCGCCGATAGCAGCTTCAATAATACTGTTTGATCTTGTAACAGAGAATAATGGTATGTTTGATCAGTTGCATCACAAGGATGAATGGCAGGGAAATAGTTTTACAATAGCAGGGAAATGGATTTTATGGTAAGTAAGCTTATGAAAAGGGTGCGGTTTCTGCTGACAGTTCTGCTTTTTGTTCTGTGTTCTCAACTTCAAGCGCAGCATATACACCTGGAAGTTAAGTTTGGCGGCGGGCTTGCATTCGAAAAAACGACTAACAAGTTTAGGCAAAAAGGCTTTGATATTGAGCAGCGAAGCAACAGAATAGGTTACTTAATGCACTTTGGTGTAAGTACACCGTTTCTTTCGCCTGACTCTGAACTGAATTATAACCTGCGCCGGGGGTCTTTTCTTTCTACGGATGTATATCAATACTATTTAGGTACCCCTATTGCCTCACCTGCACAACACTTGTCTGTTCTGCAGCATTATGGAGGAGTAACTATTTATCCGTTTGCACACGCCAAGCCTAAAATGATTCCCTATGTTTATGTTGGCTTAGGCTATAATGTAATTAGTTTAAAGGAGGAAGGAAGTGGCGTAATGTTAAAAACACCAGTAAATGGAGATCATGTTCTTGCTGTCTCTGAGTTTCGTATTGTCACTTCGGAAAGCACTTTTGGGGCCATGGGTTACGAAACAGCCATCGGATTAAAGTACCACGATACAGAAAAGTTTGGGTTGTTTGTGCAGGCCCGTTTTAATCAGATACTGCAGCGAAGAACTGATTTGGTTGCAGATAAATTTAATCTAGGTCAGGTTGAGATTGGTACCATGATTAGGATCTTTAAAAGCAGGAGGTCGATTTAAGCATGAGACAATTACTATCTTTTATTTTGGTTTTTCTTTCCATAACATCCTTTGCTCAGGAACTTCGGCTTAATAAGCTTGAGCCAGGAGCAAAAGTGGTGCATCAGCTGGTTTACTCGCCCGATGGCAAATACTTGGCATTTACAGACAGGCGGAGTGTTCAGGTGGTGCAAACGGGAGCAGCACAGGAGCGCTTTGTCTTAACGAACTCTTCTGGAAAAGTGAGGGCACTTGCCTTTTCCAATGATGGTAACCAACTGCTCGCCGCACAGGGTAGCTCCGCAAAGCTTTGGAATTTAGCTGATAAGCAGGTGGTTCATACTTTCGGGCCACAGAAAGGTACTGTGCTGGCAGTTGCCTTTAGCCCGGACAACGAGTATGTGGCGCTGGGTGGTACAGGCAAAACAGTAAGCGTGTGGCATGTAGCTACCAAAAGTTTAGTAACCAGTTTTACTGGTCATCAAAAGGGTATAACGGACCTGGATTTCAGCCTCGATGGCAAATTCCTGCTAAGTGCAAGCGGAGACAAAACCATAAAAGTTTGGGATATGCAGGAGAAGGTGCTTTATAAAACGCTGTTAGGCCACAACGACTGGGTGAAGAGCCTGGCAGTAAGCCCGGATGGCAAACATGTAGTAAGTGCAGGTTACGATAAAGAAATCATGGTTTGGTCTATTGCCGATAAGAAGGCCACCGAGCGTGTCCAAAAATTAATTAACCCGCATACCAGCTGGATTTCGGCTCTGTCGTTTAATTCTTCAAACAAACTGGTAAGTATAGGCCATGATAACCTGCTTGTTTTGTACGATCTGCAAAACATGTTTAGCAGATCACATCACCAGTTTTTTGAAGAAAAAATGCCAATAAGCTACAATGCACAGCCAAGTGCAGTGGCCCTGGATCCAATAAATTTTCAGGTGGCCGTTGCTACATTGGGAAGTGGCCTTTACCTGGATAACTACCTGCAGTTAAAAGTAAAACCTTCGCATAGTTTCAGTATTCAAACCATTAATGGCGAGCAGGTAGGCAAAGGTACTATCGCCGCAGAAGAAACTGCCAATGTAATCGCCAGCACCTCACGTCCGGAAGAAATTAAAGTTTTGCTGGTTACCAACAACAAAACAAAAGAAGCTATGGAGTTCAGAGACCTTTCAGGCTCTGAAATAAAGTTTGCTGTAAGTCTGCCTGACCTTCAGAATGACTTTACGGTGGTGATAGAAGATAAAGACAAAAACATAAAGCCGGTTGAATATAGCTTCCAGATAAGAAGAGGGCTGTAAATAGCTACGTATGCATCAGCTTTACTAACCACCCAGCCATATTTAATACACCGCCATATCCGGGTCAATTTCAGTGGCCCAGGCGTTGATGCCGCCTTTCAGGTTGAGCAGGTTGTCGTAGCCGTAGCGTTGCGAGAGGTAGTTGATCACCTGGGCGCTTCTGTAGCCATAGTGGCAGACGATTACCACCGGGATGTCCTGCCGGATGCGGCTGACCTGCTTCGGAAGCTCCTGCATGGGAATGTGGTCGCCGCCGATGTTGCATAGCTCAAATTCTGCGGGTTCGCGCACATCTACAATCTGGAGCTTACTCTGGTGGGCAAGCCTGTTCTTTAGTTCCTGTACTGTTATCTCGTTCATCATGCTGGCCTCAGGAATAGTTTTATTTCTAACGCAATTTTGGGTCTTAAATTCTGTTTTGCAAACTTAGCAGCTTTATTAATTCCGGTTTCCTGTGGTTTCCGGAATCAGCGGATGGATTTAAGCGCAATAACAGAAAGTATGGCAGCAGTACTGCAGGCAGTGGGCCTGCTGAAATTTGGCGGAGGTGTGGCAATGGTGGCTGGTGCAGCAGACTTTTTTGGCCAGGCCGGCATGCCCGAAGCGGTGGCGCAGGCGGTGTACGATGTGTGGCAGCAGTTCGTGGAAGGCCTGAAGCTGACCACGGGGCTGGAGTACATCGCCGTGATAGCCGGTATCGCCAGTGTCTGGTTTTCAAAAAAAGAAAATATCCTGGTGTTTCCGGTTGGCCTTATCAGCACGACCATTTATGTGTACCTGAGCTTTAAGTATGACCTGATTGGCGAGGCCAGTGTTAATATTTACTACACCGTGTTGAGTGTGTATGGCTGGTGGCTCTGGGCCAGAAAAGACAAGCGGGATCAGCCGGTGCTGCACATTAGTTCTTCCAACCTGAAGCAGTGGCTGTGGCACCTATCCTTTTTTGCAAGCTTGTACCTTATTATCTATTTCAGCCTGGTATACCTGCAAACCGCCTTTTACCCGGGCGTTATTCCCTGGGCCGATGCTTTTGCCAGTGCCACGGCGTATACAGGCATGTGGCTGATGGCCAAAAAGAAAGTCGAAAGCTGGTACTGGTGGATTGCCACCAACATCACGTCCATCCCGCTTTATTTTGTGAAGGGGCTGGTGTTTACCTCCGTGTTCTACCTGGTGCTGCTGCTGATGGCTTTTGCGGGGCTGGTAGAATGGAAGCGCCGGGCAAAGGAAGCGAAAATAATGGCTGAGGTCTAAGGCTTTGCTGCTGAGGTGGGTAAAGCGCCCGAAAGAAGCTGTAACAGCAGGTAAGATTAAATTTTTCTTAGCCGGTTTGCATTTCCTGCTATCCTGATGCGGGTTGCTTACGTACATACTGATGGCTGCCTTGCCCATTACGGCACCCTTGCCAGCCAATGCCCGAGTACCAATACCGTGTTTACACTTTGTTCAACCCCCTAAACATGCACTAAGATGAAGCATCGTAAGATAGAATTGCCCGAAGAGTTGAAGTATGTTAACAGGTTAAAGTGGGGATATGAGTCACCTGATGAAAGCCCTAAACAAATTTTTTACAGACAGTATGGAGATAAACGACCCAAAGAAGTAGAGGTGTACAACTTTTACGGCTACAACTTCTCCGAAAACTGAGCCATTGAACAGACTCCCGTGAGGGCTTAGAAACTGCAACAGCTGTTAAAGTTTCTAAGCCTTTTTTTATTGCCTGTAGTGTAGGAGGATTTTCGCTTCTTCACCCATAAAATACACGCTTTCCTTTATCTTTGGCAGTATTGCCGTGGCGCAGCTGCCGTATAAAAAGTATTTCATGTTAAAAGTTTCGATTACCGGGCCGGAATCTACGGGCAAGTCTACCTTGTCGGAGCGGCTGGCGCAGCATTACAATACCGTGTGGGTGCCGGAATATGCCCGCACCTATATTGGCAACCTGGGCAGCCACTACACCTTAGCCGACATCGAGGCGATTGCTGCCGGGCAGCTGGCCCTGGAGCAGCAACTGGAGCCGCAAGCCAACACGCTTTTGTTTGCCGATACCGATATGCTGGTGCTCCGGATCTGGAGCGAACATGCCTTTGGCCACTGCCCCAACTGGATTCAGGAAAAACTAAAGCAGCAAGAGTATAACCTTTACCTGCTCATGGGCGTTGATTTGCCGTGGGAGCCGGACCCGCAACGGGAGCACCCGCACCTGCGGCAGTACTTTTACGATTGGTATAAAAGCGAGCTGCAGCAGCTGGGAGCACGCTATGTCGAAATTTCCGGGCTGCAGGATGCCCGCTTCGAGCTGGCCGTACAGCACGTAGAGGCGCTGCTGCACGAACATCATTTACGCTAACAGGAACCTATGCTACACTTTATCCAAAACGACTTTTTAAAAATAGGCGTCGACACCAAAGGCGCCGAACTGCAACACCTCATTCTAAAACTGGATGCGCAACTGGAACTGCTCTGGCAGGGCGATCCTGCCATCTGGGCTGGCCAGGCGCCCAACCTGTTCCCGATAATAGGAGAACTCCCCGACGGGCAGTATACCTACGAGGGGCAAAGCTATCAGATGAAGCGCCACGGTTTTGCCCGCCTGCACGAGTTCCGGCTGGTGGAGGAGCACCACGACAAACTGGTGCTCGAACTGAAATACAACGACGACATACTGGCGCAGTACCCGTTCAGGTTCCGGCTGCTGGTTGCTTACAAGCTTATAGATAACAGGCTGGAGGTAAGCTATCTGGTAAACAGCGAAGACGACAAAGCAATTTACTTCTCGGTGGGCGCACATCCGGGCTTCAACGTGCCGCTGTACGCGGGGGAGCAGTACTCCGACTATTACATCGAGTTTGAGCAGGAAGAAACGGCCAGGCGGTACCTGCTGAACGAGAAAGGACTGCTTTCCGGCGAAACAGAGCCGCTGCTGGAGCAGGAGCGCATCCTGCCGCTGCGCCACAGCTACTTCGATAAAGATGCCATTGTGCTCAAAAACCTGAAGTCGGAAAAGCTGGTGCTGGCGAGCAAGACAAATTCCATTCGCCTGGAAATAGCCTATCCCGGCTTTCCTTACCTGGGTATCTGGGCCAAGCCCGGTCCGTCGCCTTATGTGTGCATCGAGCCCTGGTGTGGCATTGCCAGCCGCGCAGGCGACACAGGAGCACTGGAAGAGAAAGAAGGCATTAACTCCCTGGGGCCGAAGCAGGCATTTGAGAGAACGTTCAGCATTACGGTTAAATAAAAGATTAGCCCGCGGCGGCTTTTGCACGCTCGTTTTTAACTGTTTTTATTCTGCTGCCCCTGCCACCACAGCCTCTGCTGTTAAGCGACGAGCCAAGCCAAAACAGAACCGTACCTACACAAGAAAGCCCCGGTTGATTTGCATCAGCTGGGGCTTTTTCTGTTCTTCATTGTAAAGACGGTTCCGGAAACTTGGGGACCCTGATCTTTTTAATGTTATAATCTGGTTCAAAATCATTAATCGGTAATGATATTCCAGGTGGGAGGTCCAAATCCGGCAGGTCGTCACCAATTGGCTCTCCTCCGTCGTCGTCGTTGTCGGTAGACGGGGGAGTACCATATTTTTTATGTGGCGAGAATGCATAGAACGCCAGAATCGAAAGCAAAGCAAAGGTATAAAGTAAGCTGATCATCATCACATTTCTACTTAATCATATTACATCGTGTTAGTTGTCAGGTCTTTGTTGTACCCCTTTTGTAGAGGGGGGTGTAAGAGCTGTTTATTGTTTTCAACGTACTTTTGGGCTATGTGGTTTTTCTGTTTGCCCAAAAAATAATGCACTGTATTTAGATAGCATTCAGGCCTTGCACCAGCCTGTAAGGGAGTGGGATAAACAACCGTTACAGCAGCGGAATGTGGTGTAAATCATGTGTTTATTTATGGATTTTTTTATGATTTTGCCTGCTGGCTGCATTTCGTTCCCGGTAGTCTGAAAATAGGATTAACTTTGCAGTTGGTTTTAGGGGTGCCTTACAACAACGGGCTGAGATCATACCCATTGCACCTGATCCGGGTAATGCCGGCGAAGGGAAAACGAGGGAACAAAACGAACGGACAGCTAGCCCCTGGCTTGTCTGGGTTTTATTTAAATTATTACAATTCACTTTCCATGAAAAATTTACTTATGGCAGTGGCACTTGTGCTGTTGCCGTTGCAATTGCTTGCCCAGCACACCATAAGCGGGCAGGTTACCGATGCGGCCACCGGCGAAGCCTTGCCGGGCGCCACCATTTTGTTAGAACATCCGGTTGACGCGACAGCGATGGAAGCTGACCGGTACGGAAACTATATGTTTGAGGATATGCCTGCCTTAACCTACCAGCTTACGGCAAGCTTCCTGGGCTACGAAACCGTGAAAAAGCAGGTGGTGCTGACGAAAAGCACCGTGGTCGATTTTCAGCTGAAGTCTGCCAGTTTAAGTGCAGGAGAGGTTGTGGTGACAGCTACACGAGCCAACAAAAACACCGGCACCACCTATACCAACGTCAGCAGAGAAGAAATTGAAGCGCGTAACTTCGGCCAGGACCTGCCTTACCTGCTGGAGCAGACGCCTTCGGTGGTGGTTAACTCCGATGCCGGGGCCGGTGTCGGTTATACCGGCATCCGCATCCGGGGCTCCGACATTACCCGCATCAATGTTACCGTAAACGGCATCCCGGTAAACGATGCGGAGAGCCACGGTGTCTTTTTTGTGAACATGCCCGACTTTGCCTCTTCGGTGCAGGACATGCAGGTGCAGCGCGGGGTAGGAACATCTACCAACGGAGCCGGTGCTTTCGGAGCCAGCATCAACATACAAACCCAGCAGCTGCGCCGCGAAGCCTACGCCGAAACCGACCACACCTACGGCTCTTTTGATACCTGGAAGAACAACGTACGCTTTGGCACCGGCCTGATCAACGGTAAATTTGCCTTCGATGGCCGCTTGTCGCGCATCACCTCCGATGGCTACATCGACCGCGCCTCCTCCGACCTGAAGTCGTTTTACTTTTCGGGGGGCTATTTCGGCGAGAAGACTACCCTGAAGTTCGTAACGTTCTCGGGTCAGGAAAAGACCTACCAGGCCTGGTACGGCACGCCCGAAGCGCTGGTGTACGGCAATGCCGCTGACCTGCAGGCCTATATCGAGCGCAACTACATCGGGGGCAGCGACAGCCTGAACCTTGTTACCGCCGGCCGCCGCTATAACTACTACACCTACGACAACGAAACCGACAATTACCAGCAGGACCACTACCAGCTGCACTTTGCACAGGAGCTGACTACAGCGCTCAACTTTTCCGGCGCCCTGCACTACACCTATGGCCACGGCTACTACGAGCAGTTCCGGGCAGAGGACGAGCTGGCAAGTTACGGTTTGCCTGATGTAGTGATCGGTTCTGAGACCATCACCACCACCGACCTGATCCGCCGCCGCTGGCTCGACAATGATTTTTATGGCGTAACCTATGCCTTACGCTACAACCCCAGCGCCCGCCTCGACGCAACGCTGGGAGGAGCCTGGAACAGGTACGACGGCAGGCACTTCGGCGAAATTATCTGGGCCCGCTATGCCTCCACCTCCAACATCCGCGACAGGTACTACGACAACAACGGGAACAAAACCGACTTTAACATCTTCGGAAAGGTTAGCTACGGCCTCACCGATAAACTGAATGTTTTCACGGACCTGCAGTTGCGTACCGTCGGTTACTCCTTCCTGGGGTACGATAACGACCTTTCCAACATCACGCAGGAGGCAGACTTCACGTTCTTTAACCCCAAAGCCGGTGTTACCTACAGCCTGAATGCCCTGAACCAGCTGTATGCTTCTTATGCCATCGGGAACAGGGAACCGGTGCGGGAAGATTTTATCAGCTCCACCCCGAGCAGCCGCCCCAGCCATGAAACACTTCGAAACGTGGAAGCAGGCTACAGAGGCTCCCAGTCCCTTGGCAGCGTTGCCGGAAAAACACTGGTAGCACAAGTCGACCTGAATTACTTCTACATGAACTACAAAAACCAGCTGGTACTGACGGGGCAGATAAACGATGTGGGCGCCTACATCCGGACCAACATCGATAAAAGTTACCGACAGGGCGTAGAGCTGGCCGGTGCGCTGAAAGTGGGTTCCTTTACCACCTTAAGCTCCAATATTGCCTACAGCCAGAATAAGATTAACAACTTCAGCGAGTTTATCGACAATTACGATTCCGGAGAGCAGCAACGCAACACCTATCATAAAACAGACATCGCCTTTTCGCCCGATTGGGTAACGGCCAGTCAGCTGGAGGTAGAGGTGCTGAAGGGCCTGCGTGGCGCCTTCCTCTTCAAAACCGTGAGCAAGCAGTACCTGGACAATACCTCCAACGAAAGCCGCATAATTCCGGGCTACCAGGTAGGCGACCTGCGCCTGCGCTACAATGTTGGCTTCGGGAAGGTGCTGAAAGAGCTGGAGCTGGGGCTGCAGATAAACAATCTGTTTAACGAGCGCTATGCCGCCAATGGCTATACCTTCAGCTACATTTATGGAGCGCAGCAAACAACCGAGAATTTCTACTACCCGCAGGCAACGCGCAACTTCCTGCTGTCGGTGGGGCTGAAGTTTTAACTTCCCAAGCTGCTACAGAAGAGCCTCATCAGCAAGCTGATGGGGCTTTTTTTATGGGCTTTTGCCAAAATTGCTGTTTCGTCTTTTGCTGCTTTTATGCCGTATTACGTACTGCTAAAGAAAGGCAAACCTCAACAACAAACAAGCAAACCCATGGCCTACGAATCTTCAGACGCACCGGACTACTACAACATCGACGAACTGCTCAACAGCGAACACAAGCTCATCCGCCAGACCATGCGCGACTTTGTGAAGCGCGAAATTTCGCCTTACATCGAAGAGTGGGCACAGCAGGCGCACTTCCCGTCGGAGATCGTAAAGAAGTTTGGCGAAGTTGGCGCTTTTGGTCCGACCATCCCCACCGAATATGGTGGCGGCGGGCTCGACTACATTTCGTACGGGCTGATCATGCAGGAAATAGAACGGGGCGATTCCGGCATGCGCTCCACGGCATCGGTGCAGGGTTCGCTGGTGATGTTCCCGATTTACGAATACGGCTCCGAAGAGCAGCGCGAGAAATTTCTGCCCAAGCTGGCAAGCGGGGAGTGGCTGGGCTGCTTCGGCCTGACCGAACCCGATTATGGCTCCAACCCCGCCGGCATGGTGACCAACATCAAAGACAAAGGCGACCACTACCTGCTGAACGGCGCCAAAATGTGGATTTCCAATGCACCGGAGGCGCAGGTGGCGGTGGTGTGGGCCAAAAACGAGGAAGGCCGCATCAAAGGTTTAATCGTGGAACGTGGCATGGAAGGCTTCACGACGCCGGTTATCCACAACAAGTGGAGCCTGCGGGCCAGCAGCACCGGCGAACTGGTATTCGACAATGTGAAAGTGCCGAAAGAAAACCTGTTTCCGAACGTAGAGGGCCTGCGCGGTCCCCTGGGCTGCCTCGACTCCGCCCGCTACGGCATTGCCTGGGGAGCGATAGGCGCCGCCATCGACTGCTACGAAACCGCCCGGAAATATGCAGCAGAACGCATCCAGTTCGATAAGCCGATAGCAGCCTTTCAGCTCAGCCAGAAAAAACTGGCCGAAATGCTGACCGAAATTACCAAAGCACAGCTGCTGGCCTGGCGGCTGGGCACCCTGAAAAACGAGGGCGAGGCCACCACGCAGCAAATTTCCATGGCCAAACGAAACAACGTGGAAATGGCCCTGAAAATAGCCCGGGAGGCACGGCAATTACTAGGCGGCATGGGCATCACCGGCGATTACCCCATCATGCGCCACATGATGAACCTGGAGTCGGTCATCACCTACGAAGGCACCCACGAAATCCACCTGCTCATTACCGGTTCCGACATTACGGGTATTCAAGCGTTTAAGTAAAGCGGTTTATGGGAGGAGCTAAGGCAATGGTGGCTGCTGTAGCAAAACGATTTGCAGTCTAAAGTAGCGGTTCAACAGTAGTAGTTGGGCAGGAAGTGTGGTAACTTCACCAGGGCGTGCCGGCGAGCTGCGCAAGCCGTCAGGCTCTCGCGGCTCGCTCTCCGGCAGAAAAAGCCGGAGGAGCTCAAACAACCGCTCCATCCTTCACGCAAAAGTTCACTGCACCTGCCACCACAGCCACTGCTGAAGCAGATGGAATCCCATATCTTTACTGCATCTGTCACCACCACTGCTATTTTTGTTGCTTTTGCTAATATGATTAGATAAATGGTGAGTTTGTGTAAAAAAGTTAGCAAAATTGAGTAACTTCGTAGGCAGAATTGGAGCCAATCTGACGCTGAAACTGTTATAGGAGCAGCTGATTTTAACGCATAAGATTACCATGAGAGAAGATTATCTCACCGGCGACAACGACTACATGTCGCCAGCCGAAAAAGAAGTAGACAAGGCCCTTCGCCCCCTTAGCTTCAGCGACTTTACCGGTCAGGCGAAGGTGGTGGAAAACCTGAAAATATTTGTGCAGGCCGCCAGCCGTCGCGGCGATGCCCTGGACCATGTGCTGCTGCACGGGCCTCCGGGACTAGGCAAAACCACCCTTTCCCACATCATCGCCTCCGAACTGAACGCCAATATTAAAATGACGTCCGGGCCGGTGCTGGATAAGCCAAGCGACCTGGCGGGGCTGCTGACGAACCTGGAGCAGAACGATGTGCTGTTCATCGACGAGATCCACCGCCTCAACCCGATTGTGGAAGAGTACCTGTACTCGGCCATGGAAGATTACAAGATCGACATCATGCTCGATTCTGGCCCGAATGCCCGGTCTGTGCAGATTGGCCTGAACCCGTTCACACTGATTGGCGCCACCACCCGTTCCGGCTTGTTGACTTCCCCGCTGCGGGCGCGCTTTGGTATCAATGCCCGGCTCGAGTACTACGATGCGGAGCTGCTGACTTCTATCGTGAAGCGTTCGGCCGCCATACTGGGTTCGCCTATCCATGCCGAAGCAGCGTACGAGATAGCCCGCCGCAGCCGCGGCACACCCCGTATTGCCAACAACCTGCTGCGCCGCACCCGCGACTTCGCCCAGGTAAAAGGCGACGGTACCATCACGGTAGAAATTGCCCGCTTTGCCCTCAACGCCCTCGACGTAGACCACAGCGGCCTCGACGACATGGACAAACGCATCCTGTCCTGCATCATCGACAAGTACAAAGGTGGTCCGGTTGGGATATCAACCATAGCCACAGCCTGCGGCGAGGAAGCGGAAACTATTGAAGAAGTGTACGAACCCTTCCTGATACAGGAAGGCTACATCAAACGGACAGCCCGCGGCCGCGAAGCAACGGAAGCTGCTTACAGGCACCTCGGCAAGATTCCACCGCAACAGGTAATGGGCGGCAGCCTGTTCGATCAGCAGTAAGTATTTGTTTTGATTTTCGTTTCGATTTGTTTATAGCAGAGGCACACTTTAGTGTGTCTCTGCTTATTTTGTTATCTTTAAAAATATTAATTGAGATTTAGATATAAGGTACCTCGGTTGTAAATTATATAATATGAAGGCTTGTACTATCACAGATTTAATGTTGCCTATTTTTGCGCTATTATCTTTTGTGCTATTTTCCTATACCCTTCCCAGTGCAGGTTGGTTTATAGTAAAAGTGGATTCTAGTATAGCTGTACAATTCCCAGTCCAGCCTGATACTAGTGTAATAAATGGAGTACAAGTTTATAAAGCCCAGACGGAAGATGCCTTATACATGGCGCTCGTTATTGATCAGCCACTTAGACCTGATCAAGATCACATTGAAAATGCACAAGAGTTTTATAAAGGATTTATTAGATCTTTCGTCAATAATGCGAAGGGAACTTTTGTTGATTCAGCTTCTTTTACCCTAGAAGGTTTTAAAGGGATTAACTTTTCTTATACAGTACCGCAGGGAGATGGAAGTAGTGTTAAGAGAACTAACCGAACTATATTGACAAAAGACAAACTATGCTCCTTGACGCATACACCACTTGCACAACCAACTGAAACCTCTGAGGAGGCCAAGTTTTACTTTTTAGAGTCTATTGAAATATTAAAATAAGGTTACTTTACGATGTTTTATTCTGAGTAATTTATAAATGAAACTGCAACCGGATTTAGTTTGCTTCTAAGTGTTGTGCAGTTATAAGTACCACAGTCAATCCTGTTTTGTCAAAAGAAAAACACACACAGCTGATTAAGCAGAAAGCGCAGGAACTGGGTTTTATGTACTGCGGCGTATCGAAAGCGGAGTTCCTGGAGGAAGAGGCGCCCCGGCTGGAGAACTGGCTCAACCAGCGCATGCACGGGCAGATGCACTACATGGAAAACCATTTCGATAAGCGCCTGGACCCGCGCCTGCTTGTGGATGGCGCTAGGTCGGTGGTGTCGCTGCTGCTGAATTATTACCCGGAGGAGCGCCAGCCGGAGGAGGATACCTACAAAATATCGAAATACGCCTACGGCACCGATTACCACTTTGTAATCAAGGATAAGCTGAAGGACCTGCTGCGGTACATAAATGAGGAAATAGGAGAGGTAGGCGGACGCTGTTTCGTAGATTCGGCCCCGGTGCTCGATAAAGCCTGGGCAAAAAAGAGCGGCTTAGGCTGGGTAGGCAAAAACAGCAACCTGATCACCCCGCAGGTGGGCAGCTTTTATTTTATAGCCGAACTCATTATCGACCTGGAACTGGAATACGATGGGCCCATCAAAGATTACTGCGGCTCCTGCACCCGTTGCCTGGATGCCTGTCCCACCGACGCCATTGTAGCGCCTTACGTAGTAGATGGCAGCAAATGCATTTCGTACTTTACCATTGAGCTGAAGGACCAGCTGCCGCAGGAAATGGAGGGGAAATTCGGGAACTGGGTGTTTGGCTGCGATATCTGCCAGGATGTTTGCCCCTGGAACCGTTTCAGCAAACCACATAAAGAACAGGCCTTCGATCCGCACCCGCAGCTGAAGGAGTTGAAAAAAGCGGACTGGCAGGAAATAACACAAGAAATTTTTTCGCAGCTGTTCAGGAAGTCAGCTGTGAAAAGAACAGGTTATAGCGGCCTGCTGCGCAATATCCGGTTTGTGCAGGATAATCCGGATAAATAGCAGAGATACTATTTATCCGGATTTTTTTAGTTAAGCAGCCTGTGATTTAGAGAAAACCCGGTTCAGTACGCGCAGGTACATGCCAGAAAATTTTTCGTAGCACCAGCTTTTAAGTTGCGTAATCTCGTCCAGTCCCAGGAATTTTAACGACTTTTTTAACTCTTTTTCAAAAAGCTCTTTGTCGAAACTCACTTTTTGTAAAATGGTCTTAACGTATTCTAACATTGTCGTATTGATATAATATATTAGATGTAGGTTTTTTGCGTTGTTACTATAATTTGTTCTTTAAGTCTTTCTTCTTCTCTTGGTTATCTGGTGCTGTAAAGGTAGGAAGAAAATAATATTTAAATCAATAAAAACTAACAAATATTTGTAAGAATTTTTTCTTTTAGCCCGGTTGACAGTTATGTCTATCTGCTGTTATTACGTTGTTGTAACATAAAAGTTAAGCTGTTAAGTGTAAACAGCTTCTGCTTATAATGCTATGCAACGTTTAAAAATGAAAATAATGTAGCGATACATGAATTTGCTTTGATCATACCCCTTGCTGACCAGCTTCGGCTGCAGAAAAATGGCTTGAGGCGGTTCAGATATACTGCTGCTACTGCCACCATTCCCTTACCGCCTGCCAGGCAAGCACAGCAGAAGTGCGGTTTTGCAGAAAAAGAATGGTGCAGTTTACAGGAAAGTTACCCGGTTGCCGGTTATTTAGCGCGGTATCTGCACCCAAATGGTTGTGCAGCTGTGTACTAATGCCAAAATTTCATAAATTTGCTTTTTATTCCTGATACAACTCATGCCGCACAGTGGCGGTTCCGGTTTATGCGCTTATTGCTTGTCGCTTTGTTCTTTATCGTCTGTCATGTGCCGGTGCTGGCGCAGCAAGTCAGTATTGAGCTGGGTAAGACGACATTCCCGATCAACCAGTATTTTACAGTATCGGTGGTGCTGGAAAACCAGGAACTGAAAGAGCATTCTCCTTTTCCGGATATCGAGGGCTTTAAAAAGAGCAGCCGGTTTTCGTCTACTAAAACCATAACAGCCGGCGGTAAAAGTACAGTAGTGTACACGCTCACGCAAAACTATGCTGCCTTCGAGGAAGGTGAATTTGAACTGGAGCCCTTTACCATGCGGGTGAACGGGCAAACGGTGCAGTCGAAGGGGGCCGTGCTGCAGGTGCAGCCAATGGCTGTAAGCAATGGGCAGGGAGTGCCGCTGCCAGAGGAGGGGTTAACCGACGAAGAGCCGGGGGAGGTGGTGTCGGATGAGCCGCAGGAGTACATCGACATGGAAGATAATGCCTTCCTGTCGCTTTATACAAACAAGCAGGAAGTGTTTATAGGCGAAGGGTTAACAGTGGCCTTATATTTTTACCTGGCCATAGAGGACCAGCGCCTGCTCGATTTTTACGACTTTGGCAACCAGATTTCAACCATCCTGCGGCAGCTGAAACAGCCCAATGCCTGGGAAGAAACCTTTGAAACCACGGAAATAACGCCTGAAGAAGTAACGGTTGGCGGTAAATCTTTTCTCAGGTTTAAGCTCTACGAGGCCGTTATGTATCCCATAAACCCGGAGCCGCTTACTTTTCCTGCACTTTCTTTGAAGATGATAAAGTATAAGGTGGCTAAAAACCTTAACTTGTTGAGCCAAGACAGGTTGGAAGGGTATAAAACCTTTTTTTCGTGGGAACGGGTGGTTTCGGTGAAAGAACTGCCGCCGCACCCCCTGCGCGAACAGGTGCCCGTTGGCATTTACAGCTTACAGGAAAGCCTGTCGCAGCGTACGGTGCCTGTGAACAAAAGTGTAACATACCAGTTCAGGATTGTGGGGGAAGGAAACCTGGCGGCTATCCTGGCGCCGGAGCCTGCGCCGGTGCAGGGGCTGGAGTTTTACCCGCCCGACCTGCGGCAGGATATTACCAGGCGCAGAGGCAGAGTAGTAGGAGCTAAAACCTTTGCCTATCGTGTAATAGGCCGTGAACCGGGAACATATCCCTTACACGAAACCATGCAGTGGATCTTTTTTAACCCTGTTACGGCAGCCTACGATACGCTAAGACCGTCGGTAACGGTACATGTTACAGGCGAGCGCGATACCGATGCCCTGATTTTGTCGCGGGACCTGGGGCCTTTTTACAAGATTATTCAAAACGAAGACGACACTTTAGTCAGCCTGCATTCTTTTGAGGAAATCAGGCGCTACACCAATATTATTTTGCTGGTACTACTGCTGGTATCGGCTTTTGTGTTTTATAAAAAAGAAGTATAAATGAGCAATTCATACGGAAAGCTTTTCAGGATCACGACTTTCGGAGAATCCCATGGGGCTGCTGTAGGCGTTATTGTGGATGGCTGCCCTGCAGGCCTCGACATCACCACAGAAGAAATACAACATGCCCTGGACCGCCGCCGCCCGGGCCAGTCCAACATTACCACTCCCCGCAAAGAGGAAGACAAGGTAACCGTGCTATCGGGGGTATTCGAAGGCAAAACACTGGGCACGCCCATTGCCATGGTGGTAAATAACAAAGACCAGGCCAGCCACGATTACAGCCATATCGAGCACGCCTTCCGCCCTTCGCATGCCGACTATACCTACACCGCCAAGTACGGCCTGAGAGACTATCGTGGCGGCGGCAGAAGCTCTGCCCGCGAAACTGTAGCGCGTGTGGCCGCCGGTGCACTGGCAGCCAAATTCCTGCAGCAGCACGGCATCAGCGTGCATGCTTATGTATCGCAGGTAGGCAGCATTAAAATGCAGAAATCATACACCGAGCTTGACCTGAGCCAGATCGACTCCAACATCGTGCGCTGCCCCGACAGTACCGAAGCAGCCCGTATGATTGGTCTGATAGAAGACGCCCGCGACAGCCTGGATACCATTGGCGGCGTGGTGAGCTGTGTGGTAAAAGGTGTGCCGGCCGGACTGGGTGAGCCTGTGTTCGATAAGCTTCATGCCGAACTGGGAAAAGCCATGCTCAGCATCAATGCCGTGAAAGGCTTTGAGTATGGCAGCGGCTTTGAGGGTGTGAAAATGCGAGGTTCGCAGCACAACGACCAGTTCTATACCGACGAGCAAGGCAACATCCGGACAAAAACAAACTACTCCGGTGGTATCCAGGGCGGTATCTCCAATGGCCAGGATATTTATTTCAACGTTGCGTTCAAGCCGGTTGCTACCATTCTGCAGCCCCAGCAAACCATCGACGACAGCGGTCAGGAAATCACCCTGAAAGGCAAAGGCCGCCACGACCCCTGTGTGCTGCCGCGTGCCGTGCCTATCGTAGATGCCATGGCTGCCCTCGTGCTCGCTGATTTTATCATGCGTCAGCAGGCAAACAAAGTATAAACAAAGCGTTTAGTTAGCCATAAAAGCAGCGGGGCCATCCTTTTCAAGAGTGGCCCCGCTGCTTTTTTATTATATTCCTTGGCTTAGAAAAGCTTCAGTTCAACTACCAGGAACCAAACCAGCAGAAGGATGGGCAGCAGGAACGGAATGGAGAAGCGGATAATGTAGGCAAAGAAAGAAGGCATTTTGATACCGGCACTTTCGGCGATGGCTTTCACCATAAAGTTAGGCCCGTTACCGATGTAGGTAAAGGCGCCAAAGAGCACAGCTGCCAGCGAGATAGCCTCCAGCAGGATAATGGTGCCCGGATCTGCTCCGGTACCGGTAGCAAACTGCCGCACCTCCACCACACTGTTCTGAGCCATATCGTACTTGGCCATGGCCAGCGACATAAAGTTGGCATACGTTGGCGCGTTATCCAGGAAACCGGAGAGGGAGCCTGTGGCCCAGTAAAGGAAGTTTGGCGTAATGTAGGATGCAAACTGTGGCGATGAGGCAATCTCAGCAGAAAGCTGCAGTGCCGGCATCATTGAGAAGAATATGCCAAAGAACAGGAACACCACCTCCAGGATCGGGTGGAAGTTAAACTGGTTACCCGCCAGCGCTGTTTTAGATGAAAACCGGAAGCAGAAGAAAGCGGCCGTTAACTGAATAATTTCGCGCAGGAAAGAGAACCTGTTGCCGTCGTAGTTTACATGGGGCAGACCATCAATTACGTTCGGGTCCAGGAAAATGGCGCCAATAATAATCGCTAACCAGAACAGGTTGCGCTTCCCGCTGATGTAGAACTCTGTTTTAGCTTCGTTCCTGGCTTTCACTTCAGGACGGGGAACAAAGGCTTCTTTGTTGCGGCGGTCGAGCAGGAAGAACAGGAGGCACAGTAACGCAATGCTCAGGATCCAGGGCATAAAGAGGTGCTGCAGTGTCCAGAAGAAGGGTACGCCTTTCAGGAACCCGATGAACAGGGGCGGATCGCCGAGCGGGGTTAAAAGGCCACCTGCGTTACTTACAATGAAGATAAAGAAGATGATCTGGTACGGCTTGATGCGGTGTATGTTTAGCCGGATAAAAGGACGAATCAAAAGCAGCGAAGCGCCTGTGGTTCCCACAATATTTGCCAGAAAAGCGCCGAGGGCCACCAGAGCCACATTCATCAGTGGCGTAGCATTGGCATTGATGTTAATGTAAATACCTCCTGCTGCTATGTAAAGCGAACTAAGCAGAACCGCAAAAGAGAAGTATTCAAAGAATGTGTGAATGGGCATGTGCACGTCGTGCAGCACAAATACGTAATAGGCCAGCACCGTTAAACCCAGTGTAACAGCTACAGTTTTATAGTTGTGTTCCCAGAAATGACCAAAGAAAATAGGGCCGCTGGCAATCATGCCAATCAGGAGCAGGAACGGTATAATCAGAAAGCCCGGAACAGCAGCGTGGGCCTGTGCCAGAATTGCAAAGCTATACAGCATGTTAAACGTGAGGTAATTTTTTCTGAACAAAAATTTAACTGCGGCGCAAAGTTACGTTTTCTGGTATAAATAGCTAGAAATAGTAAAACATTGTGCAAACCGGCTCCGCAATTTGCATAGTTGTGGCAGGAAATACAGGAATTCAGAAATAATGATTAATTTTGGAAACTTTAAAACATGTGCAAAAGTTTTAATATAAAAGAAAGAATTCTATGACAGAAAATAAAGGAAACACGGTTTCGGTTTATGCCGAAGCTAGTCCAAACCCCGAATCAATGAAGTTTGTGCTGAACACGTCTTTTCTGCCAGAAGGCCAGAGCGTGGATTATCCAAACCTCGAGAGCGCTGTAAATTCACCATTGGCACAGGAACTGTTCAACTTCGACTACGTGTCGCGGGTGTTCATTGCCAGCAATTTTGTTACCGTTACCAAAAACTCTGACCTGGAGTGGGTACGACTGATACCGGAACTGCGCACTTTCCTGAAGTCGTATGTAGAGGCTGGTGGGCCTATCTTTACCGAAATGCCCGTTGCTGCCACAGCAGAGCCTGCTGCCGGTGCCGATACTACGCCTGAAGATGCTGCTCTTTCTCAGAAGATCATCGACCTGCTGGATAACTATGTGCGTCCGGCGGTGGAGCAGGATGGTGGTAACATTACCTTTAAATCATTTCATGATGGCGTGGTTACTGTTTACCTGCAGGGCTCCTGCAGCGGCTGTCCGTCTGCTACCGTTACGCTGAAGGCCGGTATCGAAAACCTGCTCAAGCGCATGATACCAGAGGTAAAAGAGGTTGTAGCCGATGGCGTGACTTACTAATCATAAAACCATACAACGCGAAATGCCAGCTTTCCTTCGAAGGCTGGCATTTTTTATTTCCTCAGCAGCAGAGGCAGTGGTGGCAGCTGCAGCAGACTTTTTGGAGTGCTACAGCTACTGCCAGGAGTTTCAGAACGACTCTTCCAAGCCATTATTGGTCTGCTGCACCAGCCACCACTGCCGCTGCTGCTTGTTTATGAATGCAAAAAAAAACAGGCTGGAACTCCGGGAGCTCCAGCCTGTTTTTACTGTTTAAGATTGATTAACGGGATTGTGCCTGCTGTACGGGTTTTGCCGGAGTAGCAGCTGGTTCTTTCTTCTTTTTCATGGTATCCACTACAATTGGCGTAGCGATGAACAGGGAAGAATACGTACCGAAAACCACACCGATGATCATGGCCAGCGAGAAGCCTCTCAGCACCTCACCACCAAAGATGAACAGCACCAGCACCACCAGGAACAGCGTTAACGATGTGATAATCGTACGGCTGAACGTGCTGATAAGCGCAGGGTTCACCACGTCACGGATGTGGGCACGTGGGCTTTCGTTCATGTACTCCCGCACACGGTCGAAGATAACCACGGTGTCGTTGATAGAGAAACCGATGATGGTGAGAACCGCAGCAATAAATACCTGGTCGATCTCATAAGAAACGCCAAACATATCCAGGATAGCGAATACGGCAATGATCATGAGCGCATCGTGCAGCAAGGCGATAACACCGCCCAAGCTGAACTGCCAGCCTCTGAAACGGAACATTACGTACACGAAGATGCCCACCAGCGCCAGCAGGATAGCGATAAGCGCTGTGTTCTGGATGTCGTCGGCCATGGTAGCACCTACTTTAGACGAGCTCAGGATTTGCGGATTCTGATCGCTGAACTGCTGCAGACCTTCTACCAGCGCTGCTTTCACCTGCTCATCGGCCTCGATGCTCTCATCGTCTGCCTGCCAGCTGGTAATTACTTTCAGGCGGTTCGAAGCGCCAAACGTTTTTACCTCTGTACCTGCCGACTGGAAATCATCTACCAGGGCAGCACGCACATCAGATGCAGGAACGGCAGTATCGAAGTTTACTACGTAAGAACGTCCGCCTTTAAAGTCAACGCCCAGGTTCAGGCCTTTGTTTACAAACATGGCCACAATACCAAACGCAAGAATTGCAAACGAGAACGCATAAGCTGCTTTTCGGTACTTCATTACATCAAACGTGATGTTGCGGAACATTCTTTCCGTTAAAGCAGTGGAGAAAGATAACTTGCCACCTTTTTTGAAGGTGCTTTCCACGAATAGTCTTGAGATAAATACCGAGGTAAAGAAAGAGGTTACGATACCGATCATCAGCGTGATAGCAAAACCTTTTACCGGACCGGAGCCGAAGAAGTACAGGATAAAGCCTACCAGGAAGGTCGTAACGTTCGCATCCAAAATCGTGCTGAATGCTTTGTCGTAGCCCTTGTTGATGATTTCGCGCATGCTCAGGCCTTTTTTGGCTTCTTCACGCATACGCTCGAAAATCAGTACGTTCGCATCCACGGCCATACCCAGTGTAAGTACGATACCGGCGATACCAGGCAGTGTAAGAGCTGCGTTAAACTGTGCCAGCACGCCCAGGATAAAGAACACGTTAAATAACAGCGCTAAGTCGGCAATAAAACCACCGCGGCTGTAGTAGGCAATCATGAAGATAACCACCAGCAGCAAACCTGCCAGTGTCGAGATTAACCCCTGGTTGATAGCTTCCTGGCCCAGTGACGGACCAACGATTGCTTCTTCCACGATACGGGTAGGAGCAGGCATTTTACCGGCTTTCAGGATGTTGGCAAGGTCTTGTGCTTCTTCGATGGTAAAGTTACCGCTGATAGAGGAGTTACCACCTGTAATTTCGCTTTGTACCACCGGGGCAGAGTATACATAATCGTCGAGTACGATAGCGACCTGGCGGCCAATGTTGGCACCTGTTAAGCGGGCCCATTTTTTAGCACCATTCGGGTTCATGCTCATCGAGATCTCCGGACGACCGCTCTGGTCAAAATCCTGGCGGGCTTCGTTAATGGCATCGCCGCCGAGTGGCGCTTTTCCGTCACGTCCTTTTTTGATCGCATACAGCTCTACGAACTGCTGACGACCATCGCCTGAAATTGGCTTCACACCCCACAGGAACTTCATGTTCGGCGGGAAGATAGCGCGTACTTCAGATCTTGAGAACAGGTCGTTGATTTTAGCTGTGTCGCGTACGTTAGCGCCCAGGCCGTTTGGTGTCATGGTGAACAAACGGGCCATTACGCTGCTTTGCTGCATGGCCAGCGAATCTATAGCGGCTGAATCGGGCTTAGCTGTTTCTGCCTGTGCCAGTGCTGCGGTTGTGTCTGCAGCTGCCGAATCGGTAAGGGCTGCACGGGCCAGCACGTCGTCCGTTTCTTCGGTAACAACGGCTTTGGTTGCATCTTCAACTTTAGGTTGGGCAGTAGTGCCACCCAGGTTCAGTTTACCCGCTTTTTCCTGCTCTACCAGGTAGTCATTCAATTGCGAGAAATAAGGCGAAAATTCTTCAGGCGACCATACTTCCCAGAACTCCAGGTTTGCCATACCGGAAAGGAGCTTACGAACACGGTCCGGGTTGTCGATACCAGGAAGCTCGATCTGGATACGGTTAGAGCCTCTGAGGCGCTGGATGTTTGGCTGTGTTACACCAAATTTGTCGATACGTGTGCGCAGGATGTTGAAAGAGCGGTCGATGGCGGCGTCTACTTCTTTTTCGATCTCGGCCAGTACTTCGGCATTGGACGACTCGTAGCTGATGCGGCCACGGTTGGCCGGGTTAGAGAAGATGCGGCTTAGGCGGCCATCCGGATCGATTTCGCGATAAGCTTCTCCGAACAGGGTGGTGAAATTCTCCTGGCTGTTTTTCTGCATTTCCTGGGCACGGGCAAGTGCTTTCTGGAAATTAGGATCTTTGCTGTTTCCGGCCATGGATTTGATGATTTCGATAGGCGACACTTCCAGTACCACGTGCATGCCACCTTTCAGGTCAAGACCAAGGCCAAGTTCTTTCTCTTTTATTTCCTGGTACGTATAGTTCATGAAAACCGGCTCCTGCCAGATGGAATCCAGGTAAGCCTGTTGTTTTGCAAGACTTACATTGCCTTGTGCATCAGTGGCATACGCCTCTGCGTCATTCTGTACTTTCCGGGAAATAAACGAAAAAGACAGGTAGTACAGGCATAGCGCCGATACGATGAGCGTGAGGATAATAATTAAATTTTTGTTCCGCATTGTCAGTTTTAAATATTAAAAGTATTGGTATTGATTCGTTGAAATATATCATGGGCAGCATCCTGCCAATAGCCCGGAAGCTTTAACAGTTGCCTGGTTGTCCTGCAGGAGCTATATTATTATCGCTGTGGCAGGGCAAAAAAGAATAATGGAAAGGGTGTGGATGTCAGCCTAGGGAGCCTGGGGCTGAATTGTGATCGGGAACAGTACTGCCGCAAACCCAGCGCCGGGCAGCGAGGCCACAAGAGCAGGTAATGCTTCGTCGGAAGGAGCGGCAAACGTTTGATTCGGTACAGGAATGACAGCCTGCTGCAGATTCAGGGCAACAAAGGAGGTGGTTGCCTCCAGCGATACCTTCTGCTTTACTTCTGTCCTGGTGTCAGCGTCTGATGTGGTGTTGAACTGTACTGCTTTGGGGGCAGTGGCTTTGGCCGGCGCACGATAGGCTACAACTTCCTGCCCGTTGAGCATGAGAGCCCAGAGCAGGGTGAAAGACAACAGCAGGTGTCTTAAGTGATAGCTTATGTTGTAGTGCTTTGGCATAATTTGGCTACAAATGTAGCGCCTTTTTTACAAAAAAGTCAAACGCTTAACGATTAATCTCAATAAATCGTTTAATATCGTGTTTTTTTCCGATAAGGATCAGAATATCAGAAGGATAAATGATGGTCTCGGCCTTTGGAACACCTATGATATGTTCTACCTGGGTGGCTTTGCCGTCCTGTATTTCCTCGAACGCACGTTTGATAGTTATCAGGTTGAGGTTATATTTCTCGCGGAGCGATATTTTAGCGATGCTGCGGTTGGCAATGCCGCGTGGTGCATTTATCTCTACGATCTCGTAATTATCGGGCAGCGGCAGGAACGTCCGGATGCTTGGCTGCAGCAGGCGTTCTGCCACGGTTTTACCCACCTCACCCTCCGGCGACAGGATTTCCTGCACCCCCATTTTCTCCAGTATCCGGCGCTGCTGTTTGTTGGAGGCCCTGGTAATGACACGCTTTATGTTGAGCTCCTGCAGGTTGGCGGTCGTGATGAGGAGTGCCTCAAAGTCCTCGCCAATGGCAACCACTACCGCGTCCATGTCCTGCACGTTCTGTGCCTCCAGGGCCCGGATATCGGTAGAGTCGAGGGTGACGGCATAAGCAACCACCTCTTTAATGTTCTCCACATAATCCTCGTTTATATCGATCGCCAGTACTTCTGCGCCCCGCTCTGCCAGGGTCCGGGCAATGGAGTTGCCGAAAATTCCGAGTCCTATTACTGCAAACTTATGCCTCATGCTTTTATGTTACTATTCAGGAAGGTGACAAGCACATCGAGCGCTTTTTCAAAATGATTGTTGTTGGGTATAATAATGTCAGCGTCGTGTTTGTAAGGCTCGATGTACTTTTCGTAGGTAGGCGCCACATGGTGTGTGTAGCGGTACAGTACATCGTCCAGGTCATAGCCGCGTTCTATCCTGTCGCGCACAATGCGGCGCTGCAGTTTTATGTAATCTTTGGCGTCTATAAACACTTTCAGGTCGAGCAGACGGGCAACTTCTTCAAAATGAAATACAAAAATGCCTTCTACCACTACGATGGGCGCCGGCTTAAACGCCAGTTGCCGGGGTGTTGCATCGGGGTTGTTAAAGGTGTACTCGGTGCGGTAAACCGTTTCGCCCCGGCTTACTTTCAGGATGTCCTGTGCATAGGCTTCATCGTCAATACAGGAAGGTAGATCGAAGTTGATAACTCCGTTCGGATCAATTGTATGGTGTTCGCGGTCTTTGTAATAAGTATCCTGCGAGATCAGGCAAACGTGCTCCGGAGCGAACGACGTAAGCAGTTTATTCAAAAATGTTGTTTTCCCTGAAGCACTACCTCCTGTAATCCCGACAATAAATGGCTTTTGCATAGGAAACTTTAATTTCAGAACGCAAAATTACGCTTTTGCAAGTTAATGTGCTAATGTGTTAATGTGCTGATGAGTTAATTTGCTCATGTGTTAGTGTGCTGATAGCGTAATGTGCTTATGGGCTAAATTGTTCTAATCCTGAAAATTCAAAAATTCTGTAAATCCTGATTCAGACAATGAAGCAGTGCAGCCTTTCAACCTGATCAACAATATAAAAATTAACACATCAGCACATTAACCATGGTTTTTCAGGAACTCCACCAGTTTTCGGATGGCGGCGCCCCGGTGGCTGATGGCGTTTTTTTCTTCGGTGCTCATCTGGGCAAACGTCCGGGTGTGGTTGTCGGGGATGAAGATGGGGTCGTAGCCAAAGCCTTTGTCGCCTTCCCACCTGGTGGTGATGTGTCCGTTTACGATGCCTTCGAAGTGGTGCTCCTGCCCGTCGAGGAACAGCGTAATGGAGGTTCTGAAGCGGGCTTTGCGGTTTTCTGCTTTCTTCAGGTTGTTCAGCAGCAGTTGTATGTTATCGGTGTCGCTGCGCTGGGGGCCGGCGTAGCGGGCAGAATAAACACCCGGAGCGCCTCCCAGGGCCTCCACTTCCAGGCCGGTATCGTCGGCAAAGCAGTTAACGTGGTACTTCTCCCATACATAGGCCGCCTTCTGCCGCGAATTGCCTTCCAGCGTGTACTGGTCTTCGCGCAGCTCTTCGTGGCAGCCAATATCTTCCAGTGTCAGCAATTTGTACCTGCCTTCCAGCATGCGGCCTACCTCGGCGGCTTTGTGCTTGTTGTTGGTGGCAAAGCAAAGCTCTTTCATGGGGTTAATTTGCTAATGAGTTAATGTGCTAAATTTTGTATTGCTAAACGGTTAAATTGTTAAAAGATTCAATTCTCTAACTCTCTAACTCCCAAACTTTCTAACTCCTATACTTCCTTATATCAGGTAGGCAGCCACTTCGCTTTCCTGCAGCACCACTCTCACGTGCTCGTGCAGCGTAGTTGCCAGCGAGTAGCCGGTGTAACTGGCAGAAACCGGGAAGAGCTTATGGCGTCTGTCCACGAGGGTGGCAATTTCTACTTTACGGGGAGCGTGCTTTAAAAAGGTGGCCAGTGTGTAAGCCAGAATCCGACCGGTGTTCAGTACGTCGTCTACCACAATCACTACCTTTCCTGCCAGGTCAATGGTGTCGGGCAACAAGGTAACCTGGCTCTCTACCGGCGCCGATTTATCGATGGTGACCTCCAGGAGTGTTACCGACAAGCCGGAGATCTTTTGTAGCTCCTGTGTCAGCATCTGCGCCAGGATATACCCGTTTTCGTGGATGCCGGCCAGCACAAGTTCCTTTTCCTCAAAATTATGCTCGTACATTTCGTAAGCCATCCGGGTTATTTTCTGTCGGATTTGCTGCTGGTCCAGTATCTGGTTTTGGTGCGGGTGCGTCATAAGTTTTTTACGATTAGCTGCCGGTATTGCCGCTATGGTGCGGCAGGGGCAAAAATAAAACAATATTTCGGAGGATTGCCTGTTTTAAAGTATCTGTAAAATAATTTGGTTCATAGCATTTTATATTAAAAAAAACTTGTTAATTTTGCAGTCCGATTGAGAATTAAGGTTAATAAACGTTTATATAATAATGAAAAAAGACATTCACCCAACATACAGAGAGGTGGTTTTTCAGGATACTTCCAGTGATTTCAAATTCGTTACCCGCTCTACCATGACTTCTGACGAGACCATCACCATGGAAGACGGTAAAGAATATCCTGTAATTAAAGTAGAGGTTTCTTCTGCTTCACATCCTTTCTACACTGGTAAAAACATCTTTGTGGACACGGCAGGACGTGTTGAGAAATTCAACAAGCGTTATCAGAAAAAATAAGCCTTTTTGGGTTAAAACGTTTAAAAGAAAAGTCTTCCCGTTTATTTCGGGAAGACTTTTTTATTTTTGCGCCTATGAACATCATTCTCTTCGACGAACCTACCATACGGCAGTCGCTCGTGCCGCTAACCTATACACGGCCTGTTGCCGAAATCCGAATCGGTATCCTGACCATCGCTGAAAAATGGCAGCATTATGCAGGAGCAGCAACAAGTTACCTCACACAGCCTTACCTGCAGCAAAAGTACCCGAAGCAGCCCGGAACACCTGCAGTATATATAAACGGCGCTGTTTGCCCGGATGAACAGTTAGTGGCGCAGGTAAAGCAACTGAAGCAGGGCGAAGGATTGTACCACAACGGCATGCTGGTGGCCCTGCATAGCGGCGGACAGCAACTGCAGTCGGTGGAAGAGCTTCTGCAATTTGTCGTAACGGAGAAGCAGGAGGTTGAAAACTGCGTGGTGGTGCGCCAGGTGTGGGAGATATTCCAGTTTAACGGAGCGCAAATCCGGAGCGATTTTAAGCTCATAACAGCCGGGCGCAAAAGCCAGCCGCTGCAGGACAGGCACACGATGGTGTACGGCGAAGAAAATATTTTTATTGAAGAGGGAGTGGTGGTACGTGCAGCCGTACTAAACGCGGAAGCCGGTCCTATTTACCTCGGGAAAAACGCGCAGGTGGAAGAGGGGGCGCTGATTCGTGGACCGTTTGCGCTTTGCGAAGGCAGCACCGTGAACATGGGCGGCAAAATGCGCGGCGATACCACCGTTGGACCGCAATCGAAAGTAGGCGGCGAAATAGGCAATTCGGTTATCCTGGGCTACTCCAACAAAGGCCACGACGGTTACCTGGGCAATTCGGTGCTGGGCGAGTGGTGCAACCTGGGGGCAGATACAAACACTTCGAACCTGAAAAACAACTATGCGCCTGTAAAACTCTGGAGCTACGCCAGAAATGGTTTTGTGAATACCGGGCAACAGTTCTGCGGCCTCATCATGGGCGACCATTCCAAAAGCGGCATCAATACAATGTTCAACACCGGTACGGTGGTAGGCGTAGCGGCCAATGTGTTTGGTGCCGGGTTTCCGCGCAACATGATACCCTCCTTCGCGTGGGGCGGTGCAGCCGGTTTCGAAACGTTCCAGCTAAACAAAGCCTACGAAGTAGCCGAGCGCGTTATGGCCCGCCGTAAAATCGATCTCACCGATACCGACAAAGCCATCCTGGCCGAAGTATTCGAACAGTCGAAGCAATACAGGGTGTGGGAGAATGTTTAATGTGCTAATTTTTTAATGTGCTGATGTGTTAATTTTGAAAATTGTTAAATTGTCTGAACCAGGATTAACCAGATTCAGGGATTAGCAGGATGAGAGGCAATGGTGGCAGGAGCAGTAACAATTTTTAACTCCTGTACTTTCTAATTCTTTAATCCAATAACGAATAACGAATAATCAATAACTAAAACAGCGCATTAAGTCCCTCCCCAATAACGAATAACCAATAACTAAAACAGTGCAATTCTCGCAGATAACAGGTCATCAGGAAACGAAGAAGCTTCTGGTAAGCTCGGTACAGCAGAACCATGTGGCGCACGCGCAGCTTTTTCTGGGGCAGGAGGGGAGCGCGAACCTGGCGCTGGCGCTGGCCTATGCCACGTACATCAACTGCGAAAACAAACTGCCCGACGATTCATGTGGAACCTGCGGCAGCTGTACCAAAATGAACAAGCTGGTGCACCCGGACTTCAACTTCGTGATGCCGGTTACCAGCACCAAAAACGTGACGGGCAAAGATGTGCTGAGCCAGAAGTTTTTGGCGGAGTGGCGGGAGTTTGTGCTGGCAAGTCCGTACCAGGGGTTGAACGAGTGGATGCAGTTTATCGGGGCCGAAAACAAGCAGGGCAACATTTCCAGGGAGGAGAGCCGGCAGTTGGTAAGGCTGGTATCGCTGAAGGCCTTTGAAGGCGATTACAAGATCGTGCTCATCTGGCTGCCCGAGCTCATGCACACCACTGCTGCCAATGCGCTGCTCAAGCTGCTCGAAGAGCCGCCTGCCAAAACGCTTTTCCTGCTGGTGTCGCAGTCGGCGGAGAAGCTGCTGGCCACCATCACCTCCCGCACGCAGATTGTGCAGGTGCGCAACTTCACCGATGACGAGGTAAAAGCCTGGCTGCAGGAAAATTACCAGACCAATGAGCAGGCGGCCTACCAGGTAGCCCAGTTGGCAGAAGGCAGCCTGAATGCAGCCACCAAACTGGTTACCGAAGTCAGCAGCGACTATTTTGTGTTCTTCCAGGACTGGATGCGCCACTGTTATTCCTATAAGTTTGCAGAGGTAGTGGATATGAGCGAGGAATTCCAGAAGCTGGGCCGCGAAAACCAGAAGAACTTCCTGCTCTACGCCCTCAACCTGTTCCGGAAAGTTACGCTTTATGGCGTAGATGCGTCGCTGGTGCCGTTTATGCCACCTGCCGAACAGAACTTTATACAGAATTTCTCGAAAGTAATTACGCAGCAAAACGCAGGGCAACTGGCCGAAGAACTGAACGAAGCACACTACCACATCGAGCGCAACGCCAATCCTAAAATGGTGTTCGTCGACAGCTCCATCAGCATTGCCGGCTACCTGCGCCACAACAGATAAGAATTTATGCAGACGGATACTCCAAAACTAATACGCATCGGCACCCGCGGCAGCAAACTGGCCCTCTGGCAGGCAAATGCCGTCGCCGATAAACTCACAGCTTCCGGTTTCGCCACCGAAATCGTGATCATCAGCACCAAAGGCGACCAGGTGCTCGACCGCTCCCTCGACAAGATAGGAGCCAAGGGGGTGTTTACCGAAGAACTGGAAGTGAGCCTGCGTACAGGGGCTACCGAAATTGCCGTACACAGCGCCAAGGATGTGCAGTCTACCATCCCCGACGACCTGGAGCTGCTGGCGTTTATGGAGCGGGAGCAAGTAATAGATGTGCTGCTGTCGTTCAACCCCGGTTTCAAACTCACCCCGGAAACAGCTGCTGTTATCGGCACTTCCTCCACCCGCCGCAAAGCGCTGCTTAAAAAGTATTACCCTAATGTAACGACCGAAGAGTGCCGCGGCAACCTGCAGACGCGCCTGCAAAAGCTGGAGAACGGGCAGTACGACGCCATCATGCTCGCCTTCGCCGGCGTTACCCGCATGGGCTACGACAACCTGATTGTGCACAGGTTTCCGGAAAACCAGTTCATACCAGCTGCCGGACAAGGAAGTGTGGCGATAGAATGCGCGAAAACCCTGGATGCGGAACTAAAGCAGCAACTGAAAGAAGCCCTCGACCACACCGATACCCACACCTGTTTGCTGGCAGAGCGTGCTTTTTTAAGAACCATGGAAGGCGGCTGCAGTATCCCGTCTTTTGCACTAGCCACCATAGCCACTGCTGGCGTGCAGATAGAAGGCGGCATCGTGAGCCTGGACGGACAAACGCTGCTGCAGGAATCCAGAACAGCACCGGCAGCCGAAGCAGCACAGCTGGGCGTGCAACTGGCGCAGTCTATCCTGGCAAAAGGCGGCGCTGAGATTTTGAAAGACATTCGCAGCAGCAGGGGAGAAGCGTAGGCTTCTCCTTTTTTTATCTCTTCAGTACCTTGTGTGTCTGCACTTTCTGCTCCTGTGTTACGCGGATAAAATACAGACCTGCCGGGTGATGACCTAAATCAAGCGTTATTTTCTCCTGCTCCCGGAACTCATGTTTCAGGAGTAACCTGCCTTGTGCATCCAGCAGAGCTACTGAAATAGTTTTACCGGTAACAGCGTGTGGGGTGATGTAAACGGTGTGCTGCGTGGGGTTGGGGTAAAGAACCGCTATATCGGTCTTTTCCCGTGGAACAGCTGTAGGCGATGTTACGGTTACATAGTCGCCGTACCGGATGGTGCGCCTGCCGGCATAGGTGTCGTTTCGCAAGGTAAGGCCCATTTCCGAGCGTAATGTGCCATCCATATTATAGAAAAGGGAATCGGTTTGCTCCAGCACCGTAAAATTTCGCTCATCTTTCAGGTAAGAATAATACGGTTGCCCCGATGCATTAAAGCCTTGCCGTTGCGTGAGCTGCGGTTTCCAGGTGCCGTCCGATAATTTAGTTTCTTCGGTATAAACGCTTGTCTGGTCCGGTTGGGTGAAATGATGGTACCTGGTAATTTCTGTCCAGGCGTTGTTGCTCCAGACGTACCTTGTATAAGCTACGTCCGCATGTTCGGAGGCGCTGCCATAAACGAAGTTGGCGTAGCGGCTGGATGGGTTCCAGTTGCCGCCCGATGCCAGGTACTCCACCCGCTCTGTTACACGCCCGTCCGTGAAAGTGTTTACTGTTTTCTTTGTGTCGGACCAGCCGGTTGTTCTGTAAACCTGGTAAATTTCTTCATGAAACTGGCCGTTGGTGAGGCCTGTGCGGATGTGCTTTTCGCCCATGGAAGGTTCCCAGGCATTGTTTCGCCACACGTGGAAAAGCCATTCGGTTACTTCTCCGTTGCTGTCTTTCCGGGTGGTGGTGAGGGTGAAATTGGTCCAGGGGCCTGTCGAGAAGTTGCTGGTTTGTTCTATGACAGAGTCCGGGGCGCTGCCATTGCTGTATTTGTAATGGTACTTTTTGGTTTCAATCCATTTGTCTTCGCGCCAGGCCGAATAGGTTGCCTGCTCCAGTCTGTTGTCGGTGCCGAATTGCCGGAGCATACGCTCAAACGGTAAAAAGCTTTTTGTAGCCGTCTGGTAAATGTACAGGATATAGGAAATCTCGTTGCCGGAAGCGTCGTACTCGTAGCGGGCGCTGTCGGTGGAGCCATAGAAGTTGGTGGTTGTCTGGTCGGAGGTCCATTCTTCCCTGAATTTATAGCCCGGCTTTTGAACAGGAGCAGCAGAGGCTGTGGTGGCAGGTGCAGAAAAGAAAAACGGGCCAACAGGCGACTTTGGCGTTAAAACAGGACTGCTTTGCGCAAGCGCAGCAGCACTACAAGCCAGTAAGAACAGGCTCAGCAGCAACAGTCGGTTCATACAAAAGAGGTAAGCAGAAATCTGGAAATGAACTATCGGGTAATCTGGTCTGCAAAGATACGGGAAAGACAGGTGCTTTCCGCGTAAAAAATTTGTTTAAACTTGGATAAAAGCCAAAAAAGCGGAAACTTAGCCTATTATTGCCGCAACGTAACATACACTGACTCTATGAAATTAACGTATCTGCTGCTCTTGTTCCTGCTGGCTGGCAGCGCCTGCTCCGTACTTTCACCTAATAAAAGCAGTGGAAAGGACGAACTTATTACCATCTCCACACCACAGGGCGACATAAAAATGGTGTTGTTCGACGATACGCCGCAACACAAAGAGAACTTCCTGAAGCTGGCCCGCGAAGGCTTTTACAACGGCACCACTTTTCACCGTGTCATTCCCGGCTTTATGATCCAGGGCGGCGATCCGAACACCAAAGACAACGACCCCAACAACGACGGCACCGGCAATCCGGGCTACACCGTTCCTGCCGAAATCAAACCAAACCACACGCATGTGCATGGTGCCGTGGCAGCTGCCCGCATGGGTGATCAGGTAAACCCGTCGCGCGCCTCCAGCGGATCGCAGTTTTACATTGTCGAGAACATGAACGGCACACCGCAGCTGGACGGCGCCTACACCGTATTCGGGCAGGTAGTGGAAGGGCTGGATGTGGTAAGCAAAATTGCTGGTCAGTCTACTGGTGCCCGTAACCGTCCGCGTACCGATATTCCCATGACGGTGAAAGTGGAGACGATGAAAAAGAAAAAGATTGCTGATAAATACAACTATACCTACCCAGGCGAATCATGAAAAAAAAGATACTGATAACGGGCTCCAACGGACTGCTGGGCCAGAAGCTGGCAGAGCTGCTGCTGCCCCGCACCGACATAGAACTGCTGGCCACCAGCCGCGGCGAAAACAAACTCAAAGACCTTTATTCCAACCTGCCTTTTGCCGCCATGGACGTAACCGACCCGGAGCAGGTAGAGCAGGTGGTAAGCCAGCACAAACCCACCCACATCATCCACACCGCCGCCATGACCAACGTGGACCAGTGCGAGTCGGACCGGGAGATGGCGCTCAAGCTGAACCGCGATGCCGTGCAATACCTCGTGGATGCCTGCGAAAAACACAACGTACACCTGGTGCATCTTTCCACCGACTTTATTTTTGACGGTGAGGCAGGTCCCTATAAAGAAGATGCAGCGGCAAACCCGATCAGTTTTTATGGCGAAACCAAGCTGATGGCCGAGGAGATTGTGAAGAAAGCCAACTGCAAATGGGCTATCCTACGCACAGTATTGGTGTATGGGGTGGTGCATGAGTACGGCAGAACGAACATCGTGCTGTGGGTGCGCGACAGCCTGCGGTCCGGCAAACAAATTAAAGTAGTAACCGACCAGTTCCGGACTCCGACGCTGGCCGAGGACCTGGCCATGGGCTGCTGGCTGGCTGTTCAACACGACGCAGAAGGCATCTACAACATCTCCGGAAAAGAAATGCTGACGCCCTACGACATGGCCCTGATGGTGGCAGATTATTTTGATTTAGACAAGTCGCTGATAGAGAAGGCGGATGCTTCTACTTTCTCACAACCGGCAAAGCGTCCGCCGCGCACCGGTTTCGATATTACCAAAGCCGAGACCGAACTCGGGTACAAACCGCACTCTTTCCAGGAAGGTATAGGTATGGTGGCCGCACAAGCCGATAAATTAGCAAGGTAGCAGGTGGTTCGTTAGAAATTTTATATTAAAAATAGCGAATTTTTGATGAACCAGTCAAATGCATTGCTTAACTTGAAAGCTTAAAGTTTTGTGGCTCCTATGGCTGCAGATTGATTAAACACCTTCTTTCCTTTCTATGAGTGCTAACAAAGAATCGTGGGGTTCACGTGTGGGTCTTATTCTGGCCATGGCTGGTAATGCAGTTGGTCTCGGTAACTTTCTCCGCTTCCCGGTGCAGGCTGTGCAGAATGGCGGCGGAGCCTTTATCATCCCCTACCTGATCTGCTTCCTGGTAATGGGAATTCCGTTGCTCTGGATCGAGTGGTCGATGGGGCGCTTCGGCGGTAAGTACGGCCACCACTCCACCCCCTTCATCGTCGATACCATGGGCAAAAGCCGCCTCTGGAAATACATCGGCGTGTTTGGAATCTGGACCAACATTGCGGTAGCCTCTTACTACTGCTACCTCGAATCCTGGACGCTTTCTTATGTTTTCCATTCCGTAGTAGGTACGTTCAGCGACCTGGACCAGGAGGGGGTGTCGAACTTTTTTAACACCTATGTAAGCCTGGGGAAATCGACGTTCGGTATACCCTACGAGCCCATCGTTTTCTTTGTAGGCTGCCTGTTGCTCAATACCTGGATTCTTTCCAAAGGACTGGCTTCGGGCGTGGAACGTGTGGCGAAAATAGGCATGCCTTTGCTGATCTTTTTTGGTATTTTCCTGGCTTTTAAAGGCGTAACGATAGAAGCAGGCGAAAACGGCGCCTCTTTCGACAGTGCTGTCGGCCTGAACTTTCTCTGGACACCGAACTTTGAGGAACTGTGGTCGCCGACGGTGTGGCTGGCGGCTGCCGGTCAGATCTTTTTCACCTTATCGGTGGGGATGGGTACGGTGCAGTGCTATGCCTCCTATGTCCGCTCCAGGGACGATATTGCCCTCAACGCCATGTCGGCAGGCTGGATGAACGAGTTTGTGGAAGTAGTGCTGGGTGGCGCCATCCTGATCCCGATTTCCATTGGTTACCTGGGCGTGGACCGGGTGACGGAACTGGTGCAAAGCGGTGGCCTGGGGCTTGGTTTCCGGACGCTGCCGTACCTGTTTTACCAGTGGGGCGATTTCCTGGGGGCTTTGGCTGGTTTCATGTGGTTTGGCCTGCTGTTTTTTGCCGGTATTACGTCTTCGCTGGCCATGGGCACACCCTGGATCGGTTTTCTGCAGGATGAGTTTGGCTGGCGGCGCAAATCGGCTGCCTGGTCGTTCGGGGTGATCGTGCTCGTGCTTGGTATGCCGACGGTGCTGTTCTTTAAGTACGGCGTGTTTGATGAATACGATTACTGGGCAGGTACTGTGTCGCTGGTGGTGTTTGCGCTGTGTGAGTCTATCCTTTTTGCCTGGGTGTTTGGGATGGGCAATGGCTGGCGCGAAATTACCTCGGGCGCCGATATCAATGTGCCGGGTTTTTACAGGTTCATCATCAAGTTTATCACGCCGCTGCTGCTGATCTGGGTATTCCTGGGGTCGCTGTTTACGCCTCTGAACAACGACTGGGGGAAAGCGTTTGCCGGAAACTGGGTGCTGGACAATGGCTCCATCATTAAAAAGATCATGAACAGCGGCTTAAAGGAACAGTTAGCAGCCGCCACGGACCCTGCCCAGATAGAAATGCTGCAGGATACGATGTTCTTCGTAAACGCTTCGCGCATCCTGTTGCTGGGCGTGTGGCTTACGCTGGCGCTGCTGGTATACATTGCGTATAAAAAAAGAGTTAGAGAAGGTAGAATTTAGGAAACTATGAACACAGCTGCGCTTGTTGTCATGCTTACCACGCTCATGCTGGTAACAGGACTCATGTTATACTTTTTCTGGAGGGTAATCAGTGCACCCCCCAAGCCGGAACCTGACTCTTTCCTTAACAATGACGAGGAGGACGGGCGGAGGAACCGGAAACCACAGTGATGTAAATGAAAAAAATAAGGCTTTGGATTCGTCGGTACTTTGGCTTCTCGCAAACCGAGGTAAACGGATTTATAGCCCTGATAGGGGTGATGGTGCTGCTGGCGGTAGCACCATTGCTGTTTGATACCTTCTACAAACCGGCAATTCAAACCGACCAGGCCCGCGACCAACAGCTGCTCGACAGCCTGGTGGCGCAGCTGGAGGCCAGGCAGCCGGTAAAAAGCAAACAACCGCAATTTAAAGCGCCTTCGGTGCCGCTCCGTCCCTTCGACCCGAACACCCTGACGGCGGAGCAATGGCAGCAACTTGGTCTGCCGAAGTACCTGGCACAGCGCATCATCAACTACCGCAGCAAAGCCGGCGACTTTACCTACAAAGCACAGCTCGCCAGAATCTACGGACTGCCCGATTCTGTTTACCAGCAGCTGTCACCCTACCTGCTGCTGCCTGAGGAGCGGCCCTCCAGGTACGGAAAACGTTCTGCTGCAGCAGCCACCACACCCTCTCCACATCAATACGAAAGCAGGCGCTTTGCCAAAGAGAAGTTTGTGCTGGCACCCTTCAACATCAACACCGCTGACACCACGCAACTTAAGCAGATCAGGGGCATTGGCAGTAAACTGTCGGCCCGGATTGTGAAGTACCGCGATGGCTTGGGCGGCTTCAATAACATGGCACAGCTGCGGGAGGTGTATGGGCTGCAGCCGGAGGTGGTGGACAGTCTGCAGAAGTACAGTTATGTGCAGAAGGCCTATGTGCCGCAGCAAATCAACCTGAATACAGCTACTGTGGATGTGTTGCGTGCTCATCCCTATATTTCTAATAATGTGGCCCGGGTAATTGTAGCCTACCGCGAGCAGCACGGCCCCTACCAGCGCGTAGAGGATGTGCAGCAGGTGAAACTGGTAACGCCGGAGCTGTACGAGAAACTGAAGCCGTACCTGGCGCTGTAGGTTGGTTATTAGTTATTGGGGAGGTCAGGATGTTGAATTATTTTTCCGGAAAGCGGAAGCAGAAGGTGGTGCCAACGCCGGGGGTAGAATCTACAGTCAGTTTTATCTGATGATATTGGGCCACCGTCTGTACAATTGCCAGGCCCAGGCCGTGGCTTTCTTTGTCGGGGCTGTGCAGCCGTTTAAAACGGTTAAAGATATTTGATAATTGTTCTTTGGGTATGCCCACGCCTGTGTCTGTCACACATAACTGGTATCTGTTATCCAGTAAATTTCCTTTTATTGTGATGCTGCCACCGGGCTTATTGTATTTGATGGCATTGTTTACCACATTAAACAACATGGTGAACAGCAAAGCCTGGTTTCCTTTCGGGAGCGTCCAGTGCGCTTCGGTTTCAAGGTGCATGGTAATCTCTCTGGCTTCGGCCCGGTCCTGTATCTCTTCAGCAACTTCTTCGGCCAGGATCTTAATATCGACCGCTTCGTCTTTCAGGTACTGCTCGTTTTCTACTTTGGATATAAGTAAAAGCGCCTGCACTATGTGCTTCAGGCGGTGAAGGGTTTTCTGGTTGTCTACCAGCTTTTCCAGCATGTTCTCCGGCGTTTCCGGGTCGGAAAGCAGGTTTTCCTGCCGGGTCTGCAGGATGGCAATAGGCGTTTGCAGCTCATGCGATACATTGCTGATAAACTCTTTCTCTTTTACGAAGGCCGCCTGTATCTGCTCCATCATGTTGTTGATGGTGTTGTTGAGGTAAATAAAATCGTCGGTGGTGGAGCGGATGGTGTTTGGCTTAAACGTGCCGGGATGCCCGATGCGCTGCAGACGCCGGACAATCAGCTCAAGCGGGCGGAACAAAATTTTACTGAAGGCCAGGTCTGCGAATACGGTAATCAGGACCACCGCAAGCAGGAAATAAATGATGTACTCCTGCAGCGTCCGGATGTTTTCGCGGATGGTGGCAAGGCTGCGGCCAATCTCCATCAGGTACATCTGTTCATCCACTTCAAAGGTAAGGCTCAGCACACGGTATTCTACCACCTCGTTTTCCACTTTCCGGAAGCTGTTCGTGATGGTGTAGACAGGCTCCCGCGGGGCAATCTGCTCAATGGAGATAAATTCCTCTTTCAGTAGATTATAGCTGCCGAAAGATCCTGCTTCTTCACCGGCTACAAAGCTTTCGATGCCCCGTCTCTCTATCATGCGAATAACCTCATCCTGGTGGTTGAGCAGTCGCTGGTCTGTGTTGTGCAGCGCCACCCGTTGCACGAGGGGCGGGAGCAGCACCACAAACAAAAGCAGAATGATAATCTTGGAAGCCGCACTAAAGAGCGTGATCTTGGTCCGGAGCCGCATGTTATGCCGTTAGTCTGTAGCCTACACCACGAACCGTTTCCAGCCAGTCGCCGGGCAGGTAACCCGAAAGCTTTTTGCGCAGGTTCTTGATGTGTACATCGATGTAGTTTGAATCGTAATCGTCTTCCAGGATGTTGCCCCAGATGTGCTCCGTCAGTTGCAGCCGCGTCAGGATGCGGTTTTTGTGCAGCAACAGGTACTGGAGCAGATCAAATTCTTTTTTTGTGAGGGAAATCTCCTGCCCCTTATGGCTTACGCGCCGGGCACTGGTGTCTATTTCCAGCTCATGAAACGGCATCACCGACGATTTAACGTTATACTTGCGGCGGATGATAGCCTGCATGCGGGCCTGCAGTTCCAGCAGCGAAAAAGGCTTGGGCAGGTAATCGTCTGCACCCATGCCCAAACCATTTACGCGGTCTTCTACAGCGCCACGTGCCGTCAGGATGATAACAGCCGGTTCATGGTCCAGTTCTTTCGTTTCCCGGAGCAGGTCCAGGCCGTCGTAGTCGGGCAGGCCCAGGTCGAGCAGGATAAAATCGTAGCGGTTTACAGCTATCTTCTCAGAAGCCTCGCGTCCGGTAACGGCCCAGTCGCAGGTGTAATGCTCCTTTTTCAGAAAGTGAGTCAGTTCGTTTGCCAGGCTCACTTCGTCTTCAACAATCAGAACATGCATAATCCTACAGTTTAATGACGTTAGAACAATACAAATTTAAAAGGTATAACTTCCTTTAACAGAAAAAATTGACTGTGCTTTAGATTCGTCGCCTTCCAGCAGGTTTACAGGAATGGAATAACGCCAGGAAGGTTCTACTTCCAGGCTGCCAAAGCTGATGACTACCGGTACTTTAAAATCGTAATTCAGGATACGGAATTTGTGTTCGGTTACTGTGGTGGTAGTTGTGGTAGTTGTAGTGGTAGAGCCGCTGTTGTTACTACCGCCGTTACCATTCCCATTTCCCGGATTAAGCGGGTTTAATATGTCGCCCACCAGGCCGCCACCGGTACCAGGCGAGCCGGAGTTGTTATTATTTTTGGTTTGCTGCACCTGCGTATAGGTTTGCGAAAATTCCTGCGTGCCTGCTGTAATACCGATTTTGGGATCGAGGCCAATCTGCCGCTTCCCTTTCCACAGCGGATTAAGCGGGAGGTAGCGGGAGTTCTCGAGCACCACAAACAGGTCGTTGCTGCCGCCGAATACGTAGCTAGTGGTTAAAGCGGTATAAAGAATATTCCAGTCTACGGCAGAGTAAATGCTTGCCGCATTAGAGGTTACTGCCTTTAACAGGGGCGATTGTTCGCTGAAGAAAAAGCGGGAATAAATAATATTGTTTGTGACACGCTTGCCAACTTTAAACGCATACCCCACCGAAACGTCTGTTTCGTCTACCACAGCCTTTGTATTAAAAAGTTTGTAGGTGGTAGCCGATGCCCATAAACCACTGTTATGCACATAGGTCAGGCTGGTAGCGGCATAGGGGAATTTGGTAGCGGTGTTGCGTCCGTAAAAAGAGGAGTTGCTGGCTGTTTCCAGCTCAACTGTCCACCATCCTTTTTTTACGATTGTATCAGAAGCGGCTGTAGCTTCAGGCTTATCAGCGCTGAAGGCTATGTTGGATGATGCTCCGGACCAGGAAGGAAATGCCAGCAGCATCCACCCCAGTACCATACATAAGCTGATTGGCTGTTTCATTTGTTAATTGATAAGTGAAGGAATAGCAGCCGCTGCAAAAAGCAGCGGCTGCTGTATGTTAGGTAGCCGGCTATAATTAGCGGCCGATTTTGATAGAGGTACCTGCTTTTACGCCGGCATCTACTTTTACAGGCTTAGCAGCACCTCCGCCTATGTTTACAACTCTGGAAGGGCGTGCAGCACCTGGACGACCTGCACCCTGCGGACGACCGGCAGGAACTACACGGGCAGCTCCGGCAGCTCTGCCGGCAGTTTCAGTAGCGGCGCCGGCATCTACTTTTACCGGTTTTTCTTTGGCTTTAGTCTTGGCTACTTCTTTTACAGTTTCTGCTTTAACTTCGGTGTTGTGTGTTGCTTCTGTTGTAGCTTCACCTGCAGCTTCTTTGGTTCTCTTTGCTTCTTTTTTCGTTCCTTTCTGCTTGCCATTTTCTTGTTCCTGAGCAGGTCTTTCTGCTGAACCCTTGGCAGATGCCTCTGCCTCTGACTGGCCGTTTACAGAAGCAACTTCGCTGATAACCTGGCCTTTGCTTGACGTAGTGGCAGAAGCATCGAACGAATGAGCGGCTTCAGCTACTAAGCGGCCATGCGTGTCGCGCTTTTCTTTTTGCTGCTCATTTACAGCTCCTGCCGTTTCTTTGGCAGCCCTGCCAGCTCTTTCTTTTACATGGGTAGTGGCCTCCGTAGTGGCATTTACTGTAGTTTCGGTAGCTACTTCGGTTGTTGTAGCAGCCGATTCTCTGGCAGCTTCGCCTTTAGCCGTGGCCGTTGCTTTTACAGAACCTGAAGTCGTATGCGCTGCTTCGGCTACCGTCTGGCCATGGTTCTCTGCTTTTGTTTTGGCTTCCTTAGACTTTTCTTTCACTCTTTTAGCTTTCGATTTAGCCTTGTTACCTGCTTCTGCAACATCTTCAGTTGCTACAGTAGCCGTGGTGCCGGCCTGAACATCTCCGTTAGCTGCTACTCCGTTTTTGTCAGCAGAAACATGCTGGTTTGCGTTAGACGCTGAATTTAATGTAGCCGTGTTAGACTGGGCAAAAGCAGTGCTGGTACTGATAAGGGCGGCAATTACAAAAGTTATCTTTTTCATTTTCTTCGTTGTTTTAGTTTAGATTATGTGCCAAAACTATAATGTCAACATGAAGAGAACATGAAGAATCGCTTTTCTGAAAAATTTTTTTAATTTTTTTTCGCAAGCCCTTAGCAACCTCACTTTATCCCGCCAAACGCTGCGAAGCATAAATTCTTGTGCAGCACCTCCACCTTCCGGAAGCCCGCCTGCCGCATCAGGCCGAGCTGGAAGTTAACCGAACGGGGCGAATCCTCTTTCTCGATGTAGTCGAGCACATGCTGCCGGTAAGCGGCTCCGCCAATGCCTTCCAGGTACTCGCCGTAGCGGCTCCAGATGAAGCTGTTTATTTCCTCCGAATCCTGGGCTACCAAATCCGATATCCAGAAGCTGCCGCCGGGCCTGAGCATCCGGTAAATCTTGTTGAACATCCGCTCCCAATCGGCATCGTCGCGGAGGTGGTGGAGCGTGGCGCCGGCTAAAATAACATCGAACTGCTCGTCCGGAAGCTCCAGTTCACGCATATCGGCTTGTATAGCTGTAACAGTGCCTGTGGTGGCAGCTGCAGTCCGTTCTTTGGCCTTATCGAGCATGGGCTGGCTCAGGTCCACCAGCGTGCAGTGGAGGTTGGGGATTTTCTGCAGCATTTTGAGGGTGTAGTTACCGGCGCCGCAGCCAAGGTCGAGCAGGGTAGTGGCAGCAGGATTAACGGCTTTGGCTGCTTCGGTGATGAGCTCCAGCGAGAGCGGCGCATCGATGGTGGACTGCTGCCCGGTGTCGAGGTTGGCGAATCGTGCTACATCGTTGTCGAAACGGGCTCTGATGTCGGCTACGCTTGATTTTGTCCTGAAATCTGGCTTCATAGTTCTTTTAATAAAAAGCTGAAGCACAATTTTACAGCATTACCTGGTAGCAGTAAATTTAAAAACGGAAGGATTTACAAAGGCTAAAGAGGGAAAAAACAGCGCCGGATTCGGCTTTTGTCAGAGGGGGTGTTGTTGTATTTACTTGATCATCATGTTGTTAATTGATTTACGTGCCTTCACTGCTGCTGAATTAAGACCCCGGCTTTTTCCAATGCCTGTTGTTCGTTTTTAAATGTAAGCATCTGCTTTGCCTGCGCCAGTGGTACCCAGCGGGCTTCGTTTACTTCCCGGTCGTGGTTGCTTACCTGGCCGGAGCGGTACTCGAGCAGGTAAAAGTGCACGAATTTGTGGTACCGGACACGTTGCGCTCCTTTGCTGCCCACATACCAATACTCAATTGTTGCTATCCGGTCTTTTAAAACTGTATCGATGCCGGTTTCTTCCCGGACTTCGCGGACTGCTGTTGCCTCGGGTGTTTCGTCTGCTTCTACAATACCCTTCGGAAGCTGCCACCGCGCCTGTGTCCCTACGGAAATCAGGGCGACTTCCAGGCCCGAAGCACCTGTGCGGTAAGCCACACCACCAGCTGATACCTGCTCCAGGACCGGAAGTTTTGGCTTGCCTGGTGTTGCGCCCGCGTCGGTATCTGCCATAGGATGAAGGTAAAATATGAAAGCCTGTTCAGTTGTTTGCCGCACCACGGTTGTTCCTGTTACGAAAGGATAGGAATAAATGATGTAACAGGACAGGTACGGCAGCAGTGGCTGTGGTGGCAGGAGCAGAAGGTTTTTTTGCTTAATTTCCGTTGAAATCAAGGAGCTGCAGGTATTGCCTGCGTGTTTGTTGACAGGCTGCCTCTTTTTCCGCTTCGAAACAATCCTGAAAATTCACTGGCTGATGGTGTAAGAATGGATTCCATTGGCTGATGTTTTGTAGGTTGTTTTTGCATACTTCCCGTTATAACTTAATTTGGCAATAAAATGAGGATACTTCGATTTATCAATTATATTGTTATTGTGGTAGCATTCTGCCTTGTCCTGTTTCTGTCAGCTTCATTTTATCTAGGAACCCAAGAAAGTCTTGAAATTCTGAAAGAAGAGATGCTGCTGAATTTTATTGGAAGGTTTGCTGGATTTAGTATTTTAAGCTTAGTAATGGCTTTTGGTATCTGGTTATTCAACTGGCTTCTGAGAAAAGTGGGAATGGTTTCGGTTGACAAGGCATATCCTCTAAAAATTGCTAAAACTGCTTTTTTAGTTTTAACTACTGGGGCACTGATAGGAACAGCAGTATTTTTCTTCAACTAAAAAAGAACATCAACAGCAGCATTAAGTAAGAAAGCAGTAAGTGAAAAACATCCTGAAAAACTACCGCCGACGGCTCCTCAACCTGAGTTCCAGCAACAGGTCGCTGGTGCTGCTGCGCCTCTCCAGGGAGCAGCACCTGGATGTGCAGGAACTCGATTTCCTGCAGGATAAGCCTGCCTTTAATATCGTGCAGCAGGTAATCAGCGGGAAGAAAAAGATTGTCCTCAGCCCCTATGCCGACAGCCGCTACGCTCCCGTTACGCCCGTGAGCCGCAGGCTGCGCAACATCAGGCGCAAAGCCGACATGATTTTCGAGGAACGTGGCAGCAAGGAGCTTTTCCTGGGCTGGCCGTTTGTGCATGGCATGTTCCCGGACGGAACGGTGGTACGTTGTCCGCTGCTGTTTTTCCCGGTGCGGCTGCAGGTGAACGGGGCGCAGGAGTGGGAACTGCTGCCCGACGAGTCGCAGCCGCCGCAGTTTAACCAGAGCTTCCTGCTGGCTTACGCGCACTACCTGGGCACACCACTCGCCGAACCCTTAACCGAACTCGACCTCCAGACGCTCCCCCCGGACCCGCTGGCTTTCCGGACGGCCATTTACGAACTGCTGAAAGAGCACCAGCTGAAGGTGCATGCCGGGGCCGAATTCTTTGCCGACAAGCTCCATCCCTTCCGCGACTATAAAAAAGCCGATTTTGAAGAGAACCTGAAACCGGGGCAGCTGCACCTGGAGCAGGAGGCGGTGCTGGGGATATTCCCGCAGGCAGCTTCGTTTCTGCTCTCCGATTACGACGAGCTGCTGGAGCGTGAAGACCTGCAGGAGATGGAGCAATTGTTCCCGTTTACTGATGGCTTCGCCAACACCCTTGCCCAGAACACCTTCACGTTTCTGCCGATGGATGCCTCGCAGGAGGCGGCGCTGCAAACTGTAAAGCAGGGGAAATCGCTGGTGGTGCAGGGGCCGCCGGGAACAGGCAAATCGCAGCTCATCTGCAACCTAGTTTCGGACTTTACGGCGCGGGGCAAGCGGGTGCTGGTGGTGAGCCAGAAGCGGGCGGCCCTTGATGTGGTGCACCAGCGGCTCAGTTCCAGAGGCATGGGCAGCTTTGCAGCCCTTGTGCACGACATCAACGCCGACAGGCGCAGCATCTATAACCAGCTGGCGCAGCAAATAGAGCAGGTAGAAGAATACAAAAAGCAGAACCTCGCCCTTAACAGCATCTACACCGACCGCGTGTTCCTGGAAGTAAGCCGCGGCATCAACCAGGCAACGCAGCGGCTGGAGGCGTTTAAGCAGGCGCTGTTCGATACGGGCACAAGTGGCTGGTCTGCCAAAGATCTTTACCTCAGGAGCAACCCAAGGCAGCCTTCGCTGTCGCTGGGCAATGCCTACAAACATTTTACGGCAGCTACGGTACCGGCTTTTCTTCCCCGTTTGCGGCAGTATTTTCAGCATGCGCTGGTGTTTGAGCAGGAAAGTTTTGTGCTCAAAAACCGCTACCCGATGCAGGGCTGGCACCTGGCGCAAAAGCAGGAATTAGAACAGCTTATCCGGCAGCTACCGGGGCAGTACAAACAGCTGCAGGAAAAACTGGAGCAGCTGACAGGTTTTGCTTTTTCACTGGCGCAATTGCCGGCACTCCTGGCTGCTTTGCCTGTTATAGCAGAATTGCAGCACCTGCTGCGCGAAGAGGAAGTAGATGAAGTGCTGCAAACGCTCCTGGAAAAGCAGGCAAAGCCTGTGGAGCTGAAGAAGCAGGTTGGCGAACTGAAGGATTTGTACCTGGTTTGTCCTGCTCCGGATGCCACCATACCCACTGCTCAGGTTCCTGCGGTAGCAGCAGCGATCAAGGAATATGATGCGCAGCAGGGGAACCTCTTGAAAAGCATCGGCTGGACTTTTTCGCCGGAAAAGAAGGTGCTGAAACAGGCGCTGGCAAAGTATAACTGGGAGCTGAACGAGGCGCAGGTGGGCAAACTGCAGCACCGCCTCGACCTGCACCGGCAGGCCCTGCAGCTCATGGAGCAGTTAAACCCGGTGCTGCCTTTCAACCTGAAAATTGAAGAACACCCCACGCCCATGCTGCGCAAGCTGGAGCTGGTAGAACAGGCGCTGGCAGCGCAGAAACTACTGAAGCAGCTGCACAAACAGCAGGTGCTGCACGAAAAATACTACCCGGAAATCAACCTGAAAGAGCACCTGCACAAGCTGTCGCAGGCCATCTCCACCACCCACCATACCCACAGCAGCTGGCTAAAGGCCCTGCCGGAGGAACAGCTGCAGCTGCTGATTGCTGATGCTACACACGGCGCCAAACTGGAGCAGGCCCTGAAGCAGCACTTCGAACATTTGGTGGCCTACGATACGCTGCAGGCATCGTTCCTGGAGGTGGAGCGGCAGGTAGTGACACTGCTGGTAGCGCAAAGGCTGCCAACGCCGGAAACAGGGGAGCAGCTGTTCCTGAACAGCCTCTACCTGGCCTGGCTGCAGGACATCGAGCAGCAGCACCCCGAGCTGCGCATGCCTTCCAACGGCGAGCTGGAGCGGGAAGAAGAAGAACTGCAGCGCCTGTTGCAGGAAAAAGAAAAGCTGAGCCAGGAGATGGTGCTCTCCAAGCTGCGGGAGCAAACCTACCGGAACATCGCGTACAACCGCCTGGGCAACGCTGTGACCTACCGGAGGCTGCTGGCGCAGGTAAGCAAGAAACGAAGCCTGTACCCCATCCGGAAGCTGTTTGCTCTTTTTGCATATGAGATGTTGGACCTGGTGCCCTGCTGGCTGGCGTCGCCCGAGACCGTGTCGGCGGTGATGCCGCTGCAGGAATGTTTTGATTTAGTTATTTTTGATGAAGCCTCACAGTGTTTTGCCGAAACCGGTATCCCGTCTATTGTGCGGGGGCGGCAGGTGGTGGTGGCCGGCGATGCGCAGCAGCTTCAGCCATCGGACCTCTACCGCACCCGCTGGAACTCCGGCGAGGAAGAAACCGAAGAACTCTCCGCCGAATCGCTTTTGCAGCTCTGCACATTGCACCTGCCCCAGACTATGCTCACGCAGCACTACCGCAGCCGCTACCCCGAGCTCATCGAATTTTCGAACCTGCACTTCTATGGGCACAAACTGGAGCAGGTCCCGCACTTTGCCGATGCCACGGCAGGTACACCGGCCATCTCGTTTGTGCACGTGCCGAATGGGGTCTGGCAGGATAACACCAATTTGCCCGAAGCTGAGGAGGTTGTCAAGCTGGTGCTGAAGCAATTGGCAGCAGGAGAGGAGCAGGTAGGTGTGATTACCTTTAACTATAACCAGCAGATGCTCGTGCAGGACCTCCTCGAAGACACCCTGCGGCAGCAGGGGCGAGAGGTGCCGCCAACGGTGCTGGTGAAAAACATCGAGAACATCCAGGGCGATGAAAAAGAGGTCATCCTCCTCTCGGTAGGCTATGCACCTGACGAAAACGGAAAGCTCAAAATGCTCTTCGGCAGCCTGAATGCCGCCGGTGGCGAAAACCGCCTGAATGTGGCGGTAACACGGGCCAAGCAGCAGATATTTGTCGTCAGCAGCATATTACCCGAACAACTGCAGGTTACGGAAACGCAGCATCCGGGCCCGAAGCTGCTGAAGGCCTACCTGGCCTATGCGCAGCAGGTAAGCCAGGGACTGTTTACGCCCAAACCACGCCACGCACAGGCGCCCGTCCACACCACGCTGCTGAAAGAAAAGCTGCAGCAGGAAACGCTGCCTGCCGGTATCACGCTCAAACCGGAACTGCCCTTCGCCGACTTAACTGTTTTGCAGCAGGGGCGCTACCAGGGGGTGGTGCTGACCGACGATGACCTGTACTACAGCCAACTCTCGGTGCGGCAGTCGCATGCCGATGTGCCGCAGCTCCTGCAACAGCGCCAGTGGCCTTACCGGCGGGTGTACAGCAGGCAGTATTGGGCAGCGCCGGAGGAGGTGCTGCAGCGCCTGGTGCAGGTGCAGCAGGAGGAAAAAAAGCGATGATAAAAATCATTAACAAAAGTGATATTTTGTTAGTTTTATTCAACCGGAAAGCTGCCACCTTTACGCAGGTTTTCCTGTTGGTTGTTGCAGTATAGTTTTGAGAAAGAAGAGCTTAGTTGTCGGAAAGCTCGGGTTAGACAACGATACAGGAGATAACCTGGTCTTTCTGCAACCGGACGTAATTGTTCTGTTGCCGGAAGGCATTTAGCGTCTTTTTCAAAGTTTTATATCTATAAGATGAACTGTATCAAACCAACACTCGCCCTTGTTATTTTCTCCCTGCTTTCCTCCTTACAGCTTTTCGGGCAACATGTAGCAGACAATCATAAAAAAAATGAAGTGCACGAGGAGAAGCATTTCAGGTGTAGCCTGACTATGGACCATACCTATATCGGTACAGAAACAGCCAGGGGGATAAGCTATCATGCTGTACCGGCTGTTGGCTTTGACGCGGAGTACTGGTTTACCGGAAAATGGGGGCTGGGACTACATAACGACATGGAGCTGGTTACCTACGTAATACACAAAGGCGAGGAACTACTGCATGAGCGAAACACCCCTTTGCTGGTTACCATGGATGGCTTATGGAAACCGTACAAACATTTCGTTTTTCTGATTGGTCCCGGGGTAGAACTGGAAGAAGAGGAAACGCTGTTTGTGGTGCGCGGAGGGTTGGAATATGAGATAGAGCTGAGCTCACACTGGGATATTGCCCCAACTGTTTTTTACGACACCCGCCTGCATGCCTTCGATACCTTCTCGATCGGAATTGGGATAGGGAAGCGGTTTTAAGTAGGTTCACTTCGTGTGCTGAGGCTGTGGTGACTGGAGCAGCAGAATAAATTAGCTTATTTAAGGCAGGAAGCTATCGAAAGGCTGGTGTTGCAATAGGTTCCCGGGTATTTTTGTCGGAATTCCGAACCTCTGCTTAACACTTAAGGTAAGTACAGCACATGCAGCCTCTGATACTAAAATTATTTGCCGTGTACGTGTACCTGCAGGCGCTTTTCTGCGGCTGCCTCCCCGACAGGCGTAACAGCGGTTTTGTAAGACTGCGGCAGGAGTACAAGGTAAAGGTGCAGCGTATTGGCCGCCTCGACAGCCGCATTACCGAAAGCTCCGGCCTGGCCCGCGCCTCCGACTCCACCTTCTGGACACATGCCGACGGCGGACCACTGAACGAACTGTACCTGGTGAACCTTACTGGTGAATTGCTGCAGACAGTGCCCCTGCAGGTGCCGAATAACGACTGGGAAGACCTGGCGCAGGAGGGGCCGGATACCCTGTACATCGGTGACTTTGGCAACAACACCAACACCAGGCGCAATCTGCAGGTATTTAAAGTTAATCCCGGAACAAGGGCCGTGCTTGATACCATCCGTTTCAGCTTTGGCGACCAGGCGGCATTTCCGCCTCCACGCAAGGAGCGCCACTTCGACCTGGAAGCTTTTTTCCACTACAACGACACACTTCATCTTTTCACAAAGAGCCGTGCCCTTAAGCCCGTTACCAGGCTTTATAAATTGCCCGCATCCGGTGGGAACTACAAACTTCAGCCAGAAGAAGAACTTCGGCTGCAGTCGGCTGTAACGGCGGCTGATGTTTCGGGGGCGCACGATAAATTTGCGCTGTTGGGCTACGGCAGGCTTTACCTGTTTCAGTTGGAGCCGGAGCAGGCATCGGTAACTTTCAGGGACAGGCGCTTTTGTCTGCCGCTGGGGCGGACGGGGCAGGCGGAGGCCGTGTTATTCCTGTCGCCGGAGCAGCTGCTTATCAGCAACGAGAAAGGGAACCTTTATCTGGTCACAATTCACGAAAAAAAATAAGTGTTGTAATTCAGTTAGTTAGCGGCAGGTTTGTGACTGCCCTGTTACGCCCGTTGCGGGAGGCAGGCTTTTTAGAAAATGGTATATACTATTTTCTATACTCAATGTGCAGTTTCTCCGTAGTTATGGAAATTAAGAGCCAACTAACTGAACAAACATGAGAGAAACAATATTGGTAACGGGAGCCACAGGTACCGTTGGGAGAGAGATTGTAGCCCTGCTCTCCATGCTGGATGTGAAAGTACGTGCCGGGGTCCATTCCATCATTAAAGGGGAAAACCTGAAACGGCTGCCAGATGTGGATATTGTAGAAATGGAGTTTGCGGCACCGGGTTCGCTTACGGCGGCTTTTACCCATGTCGATCGGGTTATGCTAATTACTCCTTTTACCGAGAACCAGGTGGCATTATCCAACATGTTGGTGGATGAAGCTGTGAAAGCAGGTGTAAAGCATATTGTAAAATTATCGATAGCAGGCGCTGAACAGGAGACAGGCGTTCAGGTGTTGCAGTGGCACCGTGAGGCGGAAGCATACATAGAAGCAAGCGGAATTCCGTACACTTTTTTGAGGCCTGCTTATTTTATGCAGAATTACTACAAATATTTCGGCGATACCATCAAAAAGGAAAATGCCTTTTATTTGCCCACCGGCAACGCACAGGTAGCTCTTGTAGATTCCAGAGATGTTGCCACTACTGCCGTTGCTGTATTAACCGGTACAGGTCATGAAGGGAAAGCCTATGAACTGACTGGACCAGAAGCTATTTCGAATGAACAGGTTGCTGCCCTACTGAGCCAGGTAACAGGGCGGGAGATAAACTATGTGGAGGTGCCGGCAGAAAAAGCACGAGAGGCAATGGTGGCCAGGCACATGCCTGAAAAACTGGCAGATGCGATGGTAGAACTTTACAGTGCCTACAAGGCCGGTTTTGGCACCCGGGTAACCAACACTGTTGCTGAAGTTTCAGGACGGGAGCCCTACACTTTCCAGCTCTTTGCCGAAGACTACAAGGATTGTTTTTCTGAGTCCGAAACAAAATAATAAAGGCCGGCTTCAGGCTTAAATTTTCGGTGGTTTGCCTGCAAACAGTAGGAGCAAAGGCTATGGTGGCAGGGGCTGCAGAAAAAAATTACCTGGTTTCCGGGTTAAGCAGCTGCCACCATAGCCTTTGCTGCTGTTAAAACCAGCCACAAAAAAAACAGCCGCCTTCTGTTCGGAAAGCGGCTGTTTTTTTGTGGCTTTTACGCCTTAGCTTAGTCTCGGTCTAGATCCCGGTAGCGGTTGCTGCGCCTGCTCTGATGCTCCTGGTCCTCATCGTAATAGTTAGAGGAACCGCTGCGCTGCGAACTACCCTGGTTTCTATTGTCTCCACGGAAATTCTCGCGGGAAGTAGAGCCCTTGTTGTCGCTGTAATAGGAGGTGTGGCTATCCATAGAACCATAACGGCTCTGGTCGCCGCTGCGTCCGCCCTGGCTATAGCCGCCTTCGCGGTAGTCGCTCTGGCCGTAGTTGCCCTGGCTAGAACCATAGCCGCCACCGCTCATGCCGCGGCTGCTTTCGCCCCAGCTACCGCGCTGTTCTCTGCCATAGCCCGATGGAGAACCATAGCCAGACTGTCCGTAGCTGCTGCCGCGGTCGCCCCTGGATGAACGGTACTCATCGTTGTAAGAGCCGCCCCTGGAGCCGTAGCCGCCCTGGCTGCCATAACCACCCTGCATGTCGCGTTGCGAGCTGTAGCCTCTGCTGGAGCCATAATCGTCGCGGTCGTACTCCCGCATGTTTCTGAAGTCGGAATTGTTGCGGCCGTAACCATAGTCTCTGTTCTGGCCATAGTCGGAACGGCCATAGCTGGAGCCGCCACCAGAGGTGCTGCCGCCTTCGCCGTAGGAAGTGCCGCGGCTGTAATCGCCGGTTGCACCGGAACTGAAGTCTCTGTAGGAGCTTTGTCTGCCACGCGAAGAACTCATATCATCCCAGTCGCCGCGGGAACCATAATTGCTCTGGCTTCCCCAGTCGTCGCTGCGGTCGTGGTCGCCTCTGCGTGAGCCATAGGTGTCGCGGTCCTGCATTCTGCTGCTGTAGTCGCGGCCTGCATAGCCACCGCCGCTGATGCCGCGGTTGCCAAAGCCTTGTCCGCTTCGGCCGCTGTCGTAGCTGCCATAGCCGCCCTGTGCCGAGTTACCTTCCATCCCGAAAGCGCCTGAGGCACCACCATAGATGTTACCACCCTGCATGTCGCCTTCCCGGTCCTGGTAGCCGCCCTGCATACCGCCTCTGGAAGCCCCGAAATCCTGGTCTTGGTTTCTGACACGGTTGCCTTCCATGCCTCCCTGGTTGCCGTAGTTGTAGCCGCCGCTGGAGCCCATGTTACCTTGCATGCCGTAGTCGCTTCCCTGCGAGCCATAGCGTGCGCTTCTGTTCCAGTCCTGCTCCTGCGAAGAAGAGCCATAGCCGCCGCTCTGGTTGCTGAAGCCGGTATTGTCGCCGTAGCCGCGTTGCATGCCGCCACCCTGCGAGGAGGAGCCATAATCGCCCTGGTAGCCATAGCCACTCTGGCCGCCATAGTTGCCATGTTGCGAGCCGTAGCCGTAGCCACCCTGGCTGCCATAGCCCCCTCTGTTGCCCTGTTGCGAGCCCCAGTCCTGGTTTCTGTCCTGTTGGGAACCCCAGTCCTGCTGTGCATTCCAACTGCCCTGGCCTCTCTGGAAATCTTTTTGCTGGCTGCTGCTGCCTTGTGCATATTGATCTGACGTGGCACCAGTGCTGCTCATAGCGCTGCTTCCTGCCTTCTGTGTGGTAGCGCTGCTTTTACTTTTTTTACCGGTTGAAGCAGAGGTGCCGGCAGTTGCTGTTGAAGCTTTGCCGCTCTTGCTGTCGGTTGTTTTGGCTTCTTTGCTGCTGGTGCTGGATTTTGCTTTTGTACCTGTTGTTTTAGAGTCAGATGCAGAAGCTTTACTGCTTTTGGCAGAACCGGAAGCTGACATCTGGCCTGTTGATGTGCCTGCTGTACCGGAAGCAGTAGGAGTGTTTGTGCGTGATGTATCCGTTGATGATGCTTTACTCTGATCGTTGAAGCCGCTTGAAGATGAGGACGGCTGGTTCATGTTCTGATCTTTTTCGTTGTCTTTCATAGTATTGTTCTCCTGAGTTTTAGTTAATATAGTTTTGATTTATTGTTTTATTGTAGATGTTTTAAAGCATATCAATGGATTGATTTTCTGTTTTCAAGAAAGTTCAGGTGCAAGTCAATTTTGTTACAGACCGTTTAAACTATACGAGCACTTTAAGAGAGAGTTATTGATATAGCGCGATATATCAACGTTGCGACCTAACAAAAGTTTGTTATTGCGGGAGGCGGAAAGGCATAAACAGAAACAGAAATATGCAGGTAAAATGAGAAGGGGAGGAATAGTTGTAAATGCTTGTTTTTTTGGTATTTGTGTTTGTTTTCTTAAGCAGTAACAACTGCTGTGCGCCTGTTTTCGGTTATTAATTTTTTTGACGATAGTAAGAATTTAAAACTAATTACTATCTTTGCTTCTCTTATTTAATTATTCATTATCATGAAAACAGGTAAAGTTAAATTCTACAATGTGTCTAAAGGCTTTGGATTCATCATCGCTGACGATACAAACCAGGACATCTTTGTACATCAGACAGGTCTGATCCACGAAATCCGTGAGAACGATCTGGTGTCTTTCGACGTGAAGGAAGGCAAAAAAGGATTGAATGCAATTAACGTAGAGAAAATCTAATTTCTCAGGTTAACGATATATAGTGCCCTTTGGGGCAATCATTCATCTGATTTAACCCGCTCTTTTTGGAAGAGCGGGTTTTTTTGGTTTAAACCTGACCGCTCTGTCTTTTCTTATGGTTTAGCTCATCCCCTTTTTCCAGGCCCTCCTGTATCAGCTCGTTTGCTTCTTTTTTATCGTCCTGGTCAGCAACGGGTTTTTCCTGCTCCTCTTTCTCCTGTGGTTCATAATTTAACGTGATCAGGATAGGGAAGTGGTCTGAACCAAATTCCGGCAACTTCTTCAGGTCAACCAACCGGAAATCGTGATCATAAAAAACATGATCGAGCGGGTACCGGAAAAAAGGAATAAATGCATTATAGGTGTTGAAAAAGCCGCGGCCCACCCGCGGGTCCAGCAAACCGCTTATTTGTTTAAAAAGCTTTGTGGTGTGCGACCAGGCCACATCATTCAGGTCGCCGGCTACGATGGAGGGACGTTGTGTTTCCTTCACCATTTTTGCTACTAGCAATAATTCTGCTTCTCTTGTTTCCGTGTTCTGCATCAGGCGTGGTGGCTGTGGGTGCACGGTGTACAGGTCGAATTTGGTTTGGTAAGGAAGCTCTACTTCGGTATAAAAGGACGGAATGCCATCTTCTACCAGGAACCGAACTTCGCTGTTCGAAAGTTTGAACTTGCTGTACAGGATCATACCATACGTATTTTCGAGCGGCTTCTTGATTGCAAACGGAAAACGCTTATCCAGTTCGGGCTTCAGGCTCTGGTGCCATGCTTCGTTAGGCTCATTTATAATAAGTATATCCGGGTTGTTTTTCAGGACGAGTTGCAGAAACTTGTTGTGTTTTTTATTGGTCATCCGCACATTCGCGATCATGATGCTGAAGCATTTGGATGGTGGGGTTTCCTCCGTAGAAAGGGCCTCTTTAGAAGCAAGTGGCGTGAAAGAATAGATGTATCTTACTTCATTAAAAATGGCGATAAGCCAGACAATAAGTAAAATTGTTTCCTGTGTGCCTCCTTGTCTGTAGAAGCCAATATAAGCCAGAAAAGTAGCTGTCAGGAAAAGCGCAACGTGCGCTCTTGGAAAATCGAAGACCCTCACCCACCACAATGGGGTTCTGAGTAATGCCAGAAATGAAACTAGAGTCAGTACAGACCCTAAAATGAGCAGGGTAAGTTTCATGTAGATTTACAAGGTACTAGTTTAAAGAATCGGTAAACGGAAACCTGTTTTTAAATGTATTTTATATCAGGGTTCTTTATGTACGTGCACAGACCAGCATAGTCTATCCTGATGCAATAGAAAATATAAAAAAAATAGTCCTCCTGCCAGTCTCTAAAAGACATGACAGGAGGACTATATTAAGAGGGTTGTTCTGATCCTATTTCTCTTCCTGTTTTGCTACCCGTACCCCCACGGCCATGATATTTGTTAAAGGGTCGCGGCGCATATATTGGGTAAGCTTGAGTTTATAAGTACCCACTTTTTTGAACCGGACATTTTTGAGCGCCAAAGCCTGTATATCATAAATATTGCTGGAGCCTTTGCCTAATGGCTTGCCGGTTTTTGCATCCATTAAGGTAAGTTCGTGCAAAGCCGCTGAGAGTTCCTTTTCATCCGGTCCCAGCAGTTGGTGCCGCAGGTACAGGTTGTAGAACTCATAAGACAGCTGGTAGCGCACATTCAGGTAAATATTATATGTCTGTGTTGTGTCCTGAATCTGAAACGCAAATACAGGGGTGTTCTCCACATACCAATTGTTATCAGGCAGGTTAATATTTTCCTCAAATACACGTGCTTTATCGCAGCCGGCTGTTATTAGCGCCAACGCAAGGATAAGCCAGGCAACAGTTTTATGCATCGGTTGGCGTTTTGGGTTGATCCGGCCTTCTGCCTTTATTAAAAGGTTTTCGTGGCTTCTGCTTTTTAGGTTGTTGCTGGTTTGCATCTGTAGTTCCCTGCTTCGTTTCCGGAGCCGACTGCCTGGGAGCCCCTTCTTTATGCTTGGGCCTGTTTGGTCTTTGCTTACGGGGTGCCTGTTCAGTCGCAGGCTTCGCCTTGGCATCTGCTGTAGCAGGTTGTGCTGCAGCAGCGGTATTGTCTGGTTTGTTTTTTCTTTTCTTCTTCTTCTTTTTGCTTTTGAACTTTTCGTCGAGACGCTCCAGGTTGCCTTCGACCTGCGCCACGAATTCGTTTTGCTTTGGTTCTGGTGGTGCTTCTTCCAGCAGCGCTTCCACTACAATACCTTTCGCATTCTGGTCCAGTATCTCGCGCACGCGCTCTACCGGCACCGGGTACCAGTTGTTGTCGCCTTTAAAGCCAAACCACATCATCTTTTTAAAGATATCGGTTTTCTGTAGCAGGGCATCGCCTGTTTTAGTTTGTAAGGCACGGGTAACGGTAGGAATATCCTTTAAGGCTTCCATGTACGTTTCCAGTTCGTAGTTGAGGCAGCACTTTAAGCGGCCACACTGCCCCGACAGTTTGCTGGGGTTGAGCGACAGGTTCTGGTAACGGGCAGCAGTTGTAGAAACGCTCTTAAAATCGGTAAGCCAGGTAGAACAGCAAAGTTCCCGGCCACAGGAGCCGATACCGCCCAGGCGACCAGCTTCGTGGCGCAGACTGATCTGGCGCATTTCTATGCGTACTTTAAACTCTTCTGCCAGCTTTTTAATCAGGTCCCTGAAGTCGACACGGTCGTCGGCAGAGTAGTAGAAAGTGGCTTTAGACCTGTCGGCCTGGTACTCTACATCCGAGAGTTTCATTTTCAGCCCGAGGGTTTGTATTATTTCCCGGGCTCTGTACATGGTAGTACCTTCCAGGTCACGCACCTCGTTAAATTTTTCCATGTCGCGCTCGCTGGCTACACGGTAAACAGGGCGGATTTCCTCGTTATTGTCTACCTTCTTTTTCAGCATCTGGAGGCGCACAAGCTCTCCCTTCAGCGATACATGCCCGATATGGTGCCCGTTAGGCACATCTACCACCACCGGGTCACCGGTAATCAGCTCAATTTTGCCTGTATTACGGAAGAAATCTTTTCGTCCGCCTTTAAACCGGACCTCCACAATATCGAATTCCTCGAATGCGGTTGGCAGGTCCATATCGCTAAGCCAGTCAAATACATTTAATCGGTTACAGCCTCCTGTGCTGCATCCGCCATTATTTTTGCAGCCGGCGGGGCTGCCGTCAGCGGTGTTGCTCTTTGAGCCACATCCGCCACTAGAACATGAACTACATCCCACAATTTTATCTCCTTATATAGTCAGGTAAATTCTTGTTTTCAATTCTGATAATTAACAAATATACTAAATTTTTGAGCTTTTGCTTTAGCTGTGGCTATTTGTGCCCGGGTTATTAACTTCACAAAATCGTTTTTTGTGCAGTATTTCCGTTCTGGCTAGCAGAAGGCTCCTCATAAGATAATTTGGGCAAGTTACTAAACGACGCCAAATAAGCATTAATTTTAGGCAATGCTTCGAAAACTACTGTCTCATGCTGCAATTTATGGTTTAGCGGCCCAGGTACCCCGGCTGGCCGGCGTGCTGGCGCTCCCGGTTGTAACACCCTACCTGACACCGGATGACTATGGGGTGGCGGGTGTGGTAATGGCAGTAGCATCCGGGTTAGGATTTTTGCAGTATCTGGGGTTGGGTGTTGTAATGGTAAACAGCTTCGTAAAGTACCCCTTGCGGTATACCTGGATATGGCGGCAAATTAATGGTTTTACCACGCTCTGGACACTGGTTTTCGGATTACTGCTCGGTATTATTTTATATTTTGTTGTTCCGTCGGGGGCTCATGAGAACCGTCTGCAGATAGCGTTACTGTTTGCTGTGCCGGTAATGCTTTTTACAAGTGCAGATATACATGCTAATCTTTTTTGCCAGCTCTCAATGCGGCCGCTGCCGATTGCCATAAAAACTTTTATTGTCGGGTGCCTGGGGGTGGTACTTAATGTTTTTTTTATAAGGTACATGAGGTTAGGCTACATGGGGTGGTTTTATGCAAATTTTGTAGGCGCTGCTGCCGGTTTTTTAATTAGTGCCTACATCGTATATGTACGTCAGAAGCTGTGGCCAATCCTGAATTTTAAATGGTACCGGATTAAAGGCGCTTTACGGGTTGCATTGCCCGTGTTACCTCATAGCATGTCTTTTTTCCTGCTCGATACCTCAGACAGGCTGGTAATGACAGCTCTGCGGGTACCCATTCCATCGATAGGCTTATACAATGTGGCTTCCAACTTCGGAAGCTATTTTCAGGCAGCCAGTGGGGCACTGGTGCAGGCTGCAACGCCCCTGTATGTGGAAAACTACGGACGTACTGGCGATCTTAAGGCTGCCCTGGAGGTGCGGCGGGTAACATTCTTTTTGCAGATTTTATTTTTAGGAGTGACATCGCTTGTCAGTCTTTGGATGAAAGAAATTTTTGAGATTCTGATACGGAATGAGGAATTGCAGCAGGCTTACCCGCTGGCAATTATTATCCTGATGGGGTATAATGCGAGGCCGATGTATTTGGCGGCTATTAATCTACTTGCGGTGCAGGAGCATACTTCAAAACTCTGGAAGGTATCTTTTGTAGCTGGTGCAGGGAACGTTGTATTAAATTTCCTGCTGATTCCGGTTTATGGTTTCCAAGCTGCTGCGTTTACTACTTTTGCTGCCCTGATGTATATGGGGTATTCGGGATACTTTCTGAAAGAGTATAAACAATTGACTTTAGTTAAATACTACCCTGTGCTTTGGTTGTGCATAACTGTGGTGATGCTGGGAGTTGTATTTGAATTATCAGTTTTTGGGCAGTTATATAAAGCCTTTTTTTCTGTTGTATTGGCACTTGCTATGCTAGTTGGAACTTTTGTCATAAAACACCAACACCAGCATTCTGCCTTTAAACTTTAAGTATAGCAGCTTATGAATCATATCTTCTATATCCATAGCTATATTACCTTTTTAGTTGCAAAGACGGTTATCCATATTCAAGACATTCAGAAAAATTTGTGTGTCTTTATGTACGGTAGGGGATTTAGCCCTTCTGAAGAAATAGAGGGTATAAAAGAAATTGTAGTTCCTTACACGCATCATCCTGTTAATTCTTTTTCAATAAAGTATGTGTTCTGGAAAAGCTGGAAAGAATTAGCTGACTTTGATGCGTTTGTACAGAGCCTAACTGCTGGGGCAGACTTTATGCTCTATACCAACCAAACAGGTATAGACTTCATCAGGTTATTTACGTCTCACAAAAACTGTAAGGGATTTTCTTTTTTAGAAGAGGGGATAGCATCGTATCATCCTATTCAGTTTGTAAATAATGTTTTATGTCCAGCAGGGAATTCTACATTTTTTTACAAAGTCTTACTTCTGTTAAATTATAAAGGTAGGCTTACCTTAGGTAAGTGGTTTTATGATCCTGCTTATACCGTTGCTTATGGTGTTACCGAACATGCTTTTCCTGATTATGAAAGAAAAGTACTTTTGCCCTCCCCTTTTATTAACCAATCTAAAGCTCCGGCCTTAAACAATATACTGGTTTTTGATGCTACGGCAGAGTATGGTTTGGTGACAGATGAAAGTATTATCACTGCATTAGCTGAAGCCTTAAATATACTTGTTAAAAGAGGTGTACATGAAATCTGTGTAAAATATCACCCAGATCAGCTGCTTAATTCAAAAACTATGCGGCTCTACAGAAACTTCTTTAAAAGTATTGAGCACAAGATTCGTGTTCAGGAACTCCCACAGGAATTATGTCTTGAGATGATAGCGGGAAACCAAAATTTAGAAGAAGTAAATTTTTATGTTTTTCTCAGTTCGGTGGGATTGTACGCTGGTCTAATGGGTAGAAGTGTTTACTCTTTTGCACAGCTTGTAGTAAAATTCGAGCCTAAATATCAGCAATTAGTTAAAACCTTGCCATCAATTTATACAAAAGTTGTTTCCTTCTGGTCAGATGATGAAAAAAGGGAGGATTGACTCTCCTCCCTCTGCCATGCCTACGGCTTCAGCACCACCTTCATGCAGTTATCTTCTTTCTTGTTAAAGATATCGTACATTTTAGAGGCTTCGCTTAGCGGTACGGTGTGGGTAATGATGTCGTCGAGGACTACTTTCTTCTCCTGCACCAGCGAGATGAGGTGGTCTATGTAGCGGTGCACCCAGGCCTGCCCGCCCATTAATTTAATGCTCTTGTCAAACCATTTGTACAGCGGGAACTTATAGGGCGATCCGTATACACCTACAACGGTTACAGTACCTCCCCTGCGAACAGCAGACAGACATTTTTCGAGTGCTTCCATCGATCCTTTTTCCAACTGCACCACATTCAGTGCTTTGTCCAGTATGCTTCGGTGGGCTTCCATGCCTACTGCGTCCACACAAACATCGGCACCGTAGCCACCGGTCATCTCACGGATAACCTCCACGGCATCTACTTCGGCGGCATTTATTACTTCTGCTTTAGCACTGTTCTGGGCAATCTGCATACGGTAAGGTTGTATATCCACCCCAATCACCCGTTTGGCGCCCTGCAGCCAGGCCGATTTCATGGCCATCACCCCCACAGGACCGCAGCCCCACACTACTACTGTCTCTCCACCTTTCAGATCAGCCCAGTCGATGGCAGACCAGCCGGTCGGGAATATGTCGGTCAGGAACAGGACCTGCTCGTCGGTTAATTCGTCGGGCACTTTTCGGGGGCCATAATCGGCATAAGGAACCCGCACGTACTCTGCCTGTCCGCCGGCATAGCCGCCGTACAAGTCGGTGTAGCCGAATAAGGCAGCTCCCGTTCCTTTTCCAAGAATTACATCACCCTCAGGACCGTAGGTTTTATGGTTTGAATTTTCGCAGTGCGTAGGCAGCTGCATGTTGCAGAAATGGCAGTTGCCGCAGGAGATAGGAAAAGGTACCACCACCCGGTCGCCTTTTTTCAGGTTTGTTACCCCTGAGCCTACCTCTTCTACGATGCCCATGAACTCATGGCCCATCACCATACTTCGGGGTTGTGGCACCATGCCGTTGTAAATATGAAGGTCTGAGCCACAGATGGCGGTGGATGTTACCCGTAGAATCGCATCGCGTGGCTCCTCTATACGCGGATCTTCTACCGTCTCGACACGCATGTCTTTCGGTTTGTGAAATACTACTGCTTTCATAGTTTATATTTGAGGTTAAAGTATTTTGCCCGCTTCCGGGATTATGTGAAGTATGTTTAACGGCTTTACAAGTAAGTTGTTCTGACATGATAATATAGGGTATGTCCAATATTGACTTGCCATAAGTGACGCTATGAAGTGTTTTGTGGCTGCATGAAAAAAATGATCGGGAAATCCAGGATTCAACCTTTCGCTTTTGTTCTGCTCCTGCCACCACAGCCTCTGCTCCTGTTTTTAATCAGATTTACGGGATCAGGTGCTATTAATGGAAAACCTGTACTTTTGTAGCTGTTCCAGGAATAAGAGGATATGAATACAGCGTGGTTTTATCTGGTGCTTGCCGGGATCTGTGAGATCGGGTGGGCTTTTGGCTTGAAGTACAGCGAAGGATTTACAAAGCCGGTGGCAAGTGTGGTTACCGTGGTTGTGATGATACTGAGCTTTGTGTTGTTGGCGCAGGCGATGAAAACATTGCCGCTTGGCACTGCCTACGCCATCTGGACAGGTATTGGAGCTGCGGGTACAGCCATATTGGGTATCTTTATTTTAGGAGAACCAAAAGACCTGATGCGCATCCTGTGCTTGCTGATGATCGTGGCGGGAGTTGTCGGGCTGAAGTTCTTTTCAGAGAGCCAATAGGGGAAGTTAGAGAGTTAGAGAGTTTAGGAGTTTGAGAGGTAGAAAAGTAGAGAGGTTAGGATTTTGTGGGGGGGGAAGATTTTCAACCCTATCACAAACCACATACAAACTTAATCCTGTAAATTCTAAAATTCTGTAAATCCTGGTTCAGACAAAAAAATCCTTTCTGCTCCTGCCTCCATTGCTTCTGCTGTTTGTCTGAACCGTTGATTTACGGTGATTATTTTGATTTCTGTGATTTTATGTTTGTCTGAATCAGGATTTACAGAATTTTAGGATTTTCAGGATTAGGTTTGTCTGAACAAGATTAAGATGATTTAAGGAATAACAGGTCTGGGTTTGTTTGTGGTTCGTGCAGGAGACGCGAGCACCTCGTCTCTACAGATCACAATGCCCAACGCTCTAACTTTCTGTGCTGCTGTTACAGGGTTGAAAATCTTCAACCCCTACAAAATTCCTACCTCTTTACCTTTCTACCTCTCTAACTTTCTAACTCCCAAACTCCCAAACTTTCAAACTTACTGCAGCAGGTAGGCATCCATTTTATCTTTAGTAAAGAGGTAGATATGCCGGTCAGCTACCAGCGCCGATACGTAGGCTGGGGTAGGAGGCAGGGTAATGCTTCGGGTCTGCTGCTTGTAGAGGTCGTAAAAAATAAGTTGTCCGTCTTTTACAAAGTACAGTTCATTTCCCAGGAAATTGATGTAGGAAAGCCCTGTGAAAGGAAGCTTTGTTTTGTAGTTGCCCAGGTTGTCGAACACGAAAATGCCGCCGTTGGTATCGAGCAGGTAAAGCATGTTCTGGTACTCGCGCAACAGCCTGATATCAAAGCGTTCCTTGTCGAGGATAAGCCCGATGGGGGTTTCGACGGTTAGTTTCTGGTAGCGCAGGTCCAGCTTGCTGAGCGTGAAATTGGTTTCGCTGAAAAGCCAGAAGCTGTCGTCGCTGGCGAGGGTGGCGGCTGTTACGGTGCCCGGGAAATCAAAATCGGTAAGCGAGGCGCTGGTAATTGGTCGTAAAAACCGGTCGAGCAGCAGGATTTCCTGTTTGTCTCCGTAAAAAACAAACACCTTCATCGGGTTCCAGGCTTCGATGGTGGTTGGCCTGCTATGCGCCGGTGGTGAATAGGTGAAAACTGCCCGCCCCAGCGAATCGAGGGTATAGAGGTTGCGCCTGGGGCCCAGCAGGTAAACACTGCCCCTGCGGTCGATGGAAATGGTGGTGGGAGAACTGATGCCTACGCTGTGGCTGTATACCAGTTGCTTCTCGGGTTGTTGCGCAAATCCGGGTGCCGCAGCCAATGCAAACAGCAGCAAAAGAAACAGGATGTACAGTGGGCTAGTTTTCAAAATGCATCAGTTTTAATGATTCTCCGTCATATACGGCATACGAGCAAAAATTGACCCATTCTCCTAAATTCACATAACGGCTTTTATCGCCTATGGGCAGGTCGAGGGGGAGGTGCCGGTGCCCGAATACGTAATAGTCGTGGTGCTGGGCTGCTTCTACTTCTTTGGCATACTGCACCAGCCACTCGTCGTCGCCTAAAAAGGCCTCGTCTTTTTCATTATTACTGATGCGGCTCCGCCGCGACCAGGAATTGGCAATCCCGATGCCTGTGTTGGGATGAATCCGGGCGAAAAGCCATTGGCACAGTTTGTTGCTGAACACCCGCTTCAGTAGCTTATAGGTATGGTCGCCGGGGCCAAGGCCGTCGCCGTGGCCAATATAAAAAGTTTTACCGCCCAGCGTAGTAGAAATAGGCTCCCGGTAGATGGGGATATTCAGTTCTTTTGTGAAATAGTCGAACATCCACATGTCGTGGTTGCCCGTGAAAAACATAACCGGTATGCCGGCATCCGTTAATTCCGCCAGCTTGCCCTGCAGCCGGATAAAGCCTCTCGGGATGGCGTGTTTATATTCAAACCAGAAGTCGAAAATATCGCCCACCAGAAAGATGGCCTGCGCATCCTGTTTAATCTCATCGAGCCAGCGTACTATTTTTAGCTCACGCGCTTTGCTTGTTTCAGCATCAGGTGTGCCTAAATGAAAATCGGAAGCGAAATAAACTTTTTTGCCAGGCGCAAGCGCTTTAATGCGGAATGTCATCGATCAGGAAAAGTACTAATTGTTTCGGACCATGCGCCCCCTGTACCAGTGTTTTCTCGATATCAGCCGTACGGCTTGGGCCACTTACCAGCGACAGCATGGAAGGGAAGTTGTCTTTATGCCTTTCGCGCACCAGCTGCAGACCGTCTTTAATATCGGGTACCAGCTGGCTGGCCGTAGCCACCACAATGTGCATGGCCGGGTAAATATTGAGCCTTCTGCCACTGGAGTTTGCCGAACTGATCAGGATACTGCCTGTGCGGGTAATGAGCGCTTCGCAGGTGGTAAGCCCGGCCTCTGCATCTGCAATAAAGTTTTCTTCGTCATGCAGGAAGTCTATGCCGGCATGGTACAGGATTTTTTGCAGGTTTGGCTCCCAGACAAAGAAGTTGTTGATATTGTTTTCTTTTTTGAAGACAAAAAGCTGATCGAAAAAGTCTTCTTCCGATTCGCAGTAGAAAAACAGGCCGCTGTTGCGTAAAAAGTTTTCTGCAAACTGAATGGAAGTATCTTCTGACGGTGCCGGATGCAGCGGAGAGGTAAAGTCAGGTGTAGGAGGCAGAAAAGGCGCTGACAAAGCCAGCGCCTCTCTTACTCTTCTTAATACTATTTCTTTAGATTTTGCTTCGTACATACGTTATGTATCAAGCGGTTTTTGAATTTACCGTGTTGTCACTCTTAGCGGAAGTGTTGCTGTCGTTTATCGGAGTACCTTGTTCAGCTTTTTTTACTTTTGGCTGCTTCTCATTTTCCAGCAGGAGTTGTTCCTCCTGTTCCACCTCGCTCAGGGTTTTGCTTCTGTCGGTACCGGCGGTGTGGGCCTGGTACGTAGTCAGGGCATCAAACGGGCGCGGACCAACAAGGCGCTCCAGGTCGTTTTGGAACAGAATCTCTTTCTCCAGAAGCTCCTTCGCTACGATCTCCAGTTCCTGGCGCTTATCCGATAGTAACTGCTTGGTTCGCTGGTAAGCAGCGTCTATAATGCTTCGTACCTCGGTATCAATGGTTTCGGCAGTAGCTTCGGAATATGGCTTGTTGAATGAATAGTCGGAGTTCTGCTTTGAGTCGTAAAACGAAACGTTCCCGATTTTAGCGTTCATGCCATACATGGTCACGATGCTGTAAGCCATTTTGGTAATGCGCTCCAGGTCGCTTAAAGCGCCTGTCGAGATTTTTCCGAATACCAATTCCTCGGCAGCGCGTCCGCCCAGCGCCATGCACATTTCGTCTATCAGCTGCTCAGTTGTGTACAGGAACTGTTCCTTTGGCAGATACTGCGCATACCCTAATGCGGCTACACCACGGGGTACAATGCTTACTTTTACCAATGGGTCGGCGTGCTCCAGGAACCAGCCGGCTATAGCATGGCCCGCTTCGTGGTAAGCTACAATCTGCTTCTCCTGTGGCGAAATGATCTTGTTTTTCTTTTCCAGACCACCGATTACACGGTCGATGGCATCGTTGAAGTCCTGCTGGTCTACTGCCTTTTTGTTGCGACGGGCGGCAATCAGGGCTGCTTCGTTACAAACGTTGGCGATTTCGGCGCCGGCAAAGCCAGGAGTCTGAGCGGCCAGGTTCTTGGCGTTTACATCGGCAGCCAGCGTTAACGGTTTCAGGTGTACATTAAATATTTCGGTACGACCGTTAATGTCGGGCTTGTCAATGCTGATCTGGCGGTCGAAACGGCCCGGGCGAAGCAGGGCAGAGTCCAAAGTGTCGGGGCGGTTAGTAGCGGCCAGGATAATAACACCAGAGTCTGTGGCAAAGCCATCCATTTCAACGAGGAGTGAGTTCAGCGTATTCTCGCGTTCATCGTTTCCGCCTGGTTGTGCACCGCGGCTACGGTGGCGGCCAATAGCATCAATTTCGTCAATAAAAATGATACAAGGCGCTTTTGCTTTTGCCTGCTTAAAGAGGTCGCGCACACGGGCAGCACCTACTCCCACAAACATCTCCACAAAGTCAGAACCTGAAAGCGAGAAGAACGGAACGTCTGCTTCGCCGGCTACTGCTTTAGCCAAAAGGGTTTTACCGGTTCCCGGAGGGCCTACCAGCAAGGCGCCTTTGGGTATCTTACCACCCAGAATAGTGAACTTAGAAGGATTTTTCAGGAACTCAACGATTTCCTGGATTTCTTCTTTTGCTTCTTCCAGTCCGGCTACATCTTTAAAAGTGATTTTTACTTTATTTTCGGCATCAAACAAGGCAGCTTTAGATTTCCCGATGTTAAAAATCTGGCCTCCTGCTCCACCTGATGTTACACGGCGCATCAGGAACCAGAAGCCAAAAAGCACCAGCAGCAGGAATCCCCAGGTGGAGAATACGTCCATGAAGCCGGTGCGGGTAACTACCTTATAAGGTATCCGCTGTTCTTTTGGAAGATTTGCCTGCAGTGCATCCAGGTCTTTTTTAAATATCTCAGCCGAAACAACGGTAAAATGATAATGAGGGCCTTCGCCTATGGTAAAAGAACCTCTTTCGTTCAGTTCTGACTTGTACTTTTCGTTATCCAGGGCTTCCTTCTTCAGGTAAACCTCTACCAGCTTGTCGTTCACGATATCCACGCGTTGGACATCGTTGCTCAGTAGCATTTCTTCAAAGGCCTGCTGGTTTGTTTCCTTTGAGGCGCTGCTTTTGTTTAACCAGGTTAGTCCGAAGATAAGCAGAATGAGCACAGCCAGCATCCACAACTGCATGGTAGGGCGTGGAGGCGTGGTCGGGATCATCGGCTTTTTCTTTCTATTCCCTTTATTATTATTTTCTGCCATGAATGTTTATTTACTATAAGATAAAAACACCCAGCCTTACGTTTTTGTTTGGCTGAATCGGTTATTCTGATTTTATATGCTCGATGCGGGCGTCGCCCCAGAGTTCTTCCAGCGCATAGAACTCGCGCTTGTCTTTCAGGAAGATATGTGCGACCACGTCTACATAATCTAACAATACCCACTCTTTGTTTATGCGGCCTTCGCTCTGCCAGGGGTTCTGGTGTATGGCCTTATAAACTTCTTCTTCTATGGAGGTTGCGATAGCGTCAAGTTGTGTGTCGGAGGTGGCTGATGCTATAACGAAATAGTCTGAGACGGCATTTTTAAGCGATTTGAGGTTCATTACGACAATATCAGACGCCTTCTTTTCCTGCATGCCTTTTACTACAAGTTCTGCCAATATGTCCGAATTAGCCTCAACCTTGGTTTCTTTCATTTGTGATTCTTAAATTTGATATACAAAAGTATTAAATTTTGATAACTATATGCTGCCTGATACATTGTTTATGGGCCAGCAGCTGTATTTTTTGCCGGAGTGTGAATCTACCAACGCAGAGGCCCAATTGCTTCTTAACAAAAATGAAGCCACAGAGGGTTGTGTAGTACTTACGGCAAAACAAACCAAAGGTCGCGGGCAGCGCGGAAACAGTTGGGAAGCAGCACCTGGTAAAAACATTACACTCTCCGTAATTTTGTCACCTTCGTTCCTGGCTGTCAGGCACCAGTTTTATCTTAACATTGCTGTTGCATTGGGTGTGCTGGACCTGCTGCACGAACTGGGGTTAGCAACGGCTACCATTAAATGGCCCAACGACCTGTTTGTCGAAGATAAGAAACTTGGCGGGATTTTAATTGAAAATACCATTAACAGCCTATGCCTACAACATAGTATTATCGGAATTGGTTTAAATGTGAACCAGCTTCGTTTTAGTTATCCTGCCGCAACCTCCATCGCCAGTGTGCTGCAACAGGAGTTGGATGTGCAGGTGCTGGTAAAACGGCTGCTGGAACTGCTGGAAAAACGCTATCTGCAGCTAAGGGCGGGGCAACATGACCGTTTAAAGTACGCGTACCTGCAACGGCTCTTCCGCTTCCAGGAAAGGCACCTGTTCGAAGTTGCCGGTAAGCAGGTTGCAGGTCAGATTATCGGGGTGCGCGAAACGGGCGAGCTGGCTGTGGAGATGGAGCAGAAACTCCACTATTTTGGCTTTAAAGAAATAAAATATCTTATCTGACAGGTGTCCGGTGGTCTGCAGCACCTGCCTCCATTGCCACAGCACCTCCTTGCTGCCGATAAAGTTGCATTTTTCGCTCCTGCAGGTTTTCTGCTCCTGCCACCACAGCCTCTGCTGTTGCGGGCAACTCATTCAGGCGGTAAAACAGTTAAATGTGCCGGTTTCTTTAGTAAAGCTGGCGGTGGACAGGGAGCAGCAAAAAAAGGAGCGGCCGATGCAGCCGCTCCTTACTTGATCCAGATATATACTTAATTTTTTTATTCTATTTTATTAATAGTTTCTGCGTTTCCACCTTGTGCTCTCCCTGAACTTTTACCAGGTACAGGCCTTTTGCTAACTTCAACTCTGTCAGCGAAACGTTTAGCTCGTTGTCGCCTGACGAGATCAGTTTTTCATATACCTTGCGTCCGTTCATGTCGGTTAAGCTTACTAGTAGTGCTTTTTTGCCAACCTGTGCCTGGTCAAGGGTAATGGTGACGTTGTCGCCTGTTACCGGGTTAGGATAGATGGTCATGCTGCTGGCGGCTGTTGCAGAACTGGTGCTTTCCAGGGCTATCACCTTGCTTAAGGCAGAAGTTCCGTCGGAATCTACCTGTCTTAATCTGTAGTAGTTGATGCCACGGGCTGCAGCCTTGTCGGTGTAAGCGTAGCTTAGTTTAGTTGATGAGTTACCCGCGCCCTTCACGGAGCCAATGGTAGTGTACTCCTTGCCATCTGAACTGCGTTGCACCTCAAACCTGTCGTTGTTTGTCTCGGTGGCTGTTGTCCAGGTTAATTCTATGCCGCCTGGAGTTGCTTTGCCGTCAAAGGAAGACAGTTCCACTGGGAGTGGTGTGATTGGTGTGCGGTCGCAGGTTGTGGTGTTGAAGCCGGTACCGCCGATACCCAGAAAATCTGCAGTAAACACACCTATGTTGTAAAAGGGGAACACTTCAAAGTTAGCAGTTGGAATTGTGAAAGCGAATATATCCGAATCGAATCCCGAGTAGTCGCCAGGAATTCTTTCGTATAATATTTCTGGAGTTATTGTTGGGTCATCTGCTCCGATTACAAATACATTGTAAGTGGGAGTGGTGAGTGCAACAACCGACTCAGGGGCGCCTAGTATACCAAAAGTGACCAATTGCATCGGAGATGCTGTTAAGTTTTTGATCCTGAAGCGTAAGGTACTTGTATTATCTGCGTTTGGTGTTGCTCCCAGGAAAGTATACACAAAGTCACCTGTTTCGTCCAGAATAACACAATCGTATGCAGCGCATTGCACAATATTCGATGTGCTGATATAACTGGCATCACCGTCTTCTGTTACCACTGTAAACTCAAATGAGCGATCTGCCAGCCAGGTAGCAGTAGAAATTGTAAAAGCCAATACATCTTCTTCCATACCAGTTGAAGTTGCCGAGTTCACCTTTGTGTAGGTAACAGTCTGGTTGTTTTCTATTTCAGGATACCAAAGGTAGATAAAGCCGTACTGTCCCAGGTCGTTTATTGGCGATACCGATAAGTGGGATGCACGGGTTCCTGACTTAACCTGAACAAAATCAATTGGTGAAGAGCTGTTGTTTTGAATTTTGAAGCGTACGCGTGTCAGGTTGCCATTAGGGCCTTGTCCAGGTGTCGCGTCTATAAAGCCGTAGGAAGCGTTGCCGTTATCTGATGTAGATGTACAGACAGGTTCGGGTATCTCAGCTTCGTTGGTACAGCCTTTCGGGTTCAAACAAACGGTAAAATTGTAGGGGCCGCCGCTCATGGTGGTGTATTGGAAGTTCATGTTGTTGAACTGGTCGAGCGGAATAGTGTACTGGAATACGTCCGACAAGCCATTCCTGAATGAGCCTTGTGTACTGTCTGAAGCAGTAAATTGTATAAACGGATAAACCGGGCTACCGACGCTGGTGCCAAAGGACTGGGTGTAGGTAAAGCCGGTATTGCCATTTTGTGCCCCGGTGGGAGTGATTCCTTCCGGTAACTGGAATAATACAGAACTAAATGGTATATCGCATTTTGCAGTTACTGTAAATGTTAACTTTGCTGTGTTGTTAGCGACATCTGGCAATACGCCTGAGTACTTTATGGTAAAGCACTCGCTCTCCAGAACCACGCAACCGTTGTCATCTGTAGGTAATGGTAGCTGGGCAGATGCTTGAAGAACGGTTGCAAAGAAAAACGTGAACAGAAGTAAGTATGATTTCATGACATTGCAGTTTTAAATATGGATTGCGCACGATGTTAAAAGCTCATTTTGCGCTATTTTATGAGCCTGTCTTAAAAGCCATTATACTCGATACCTTTTCTGGCACAGTTCACTTGTGCTGAGTTTTGTGACTCAGTGATTGTGAGGCAGGATATTTTCTGCTTTAGAAAATGTAGGGTGGCTTACACACTGCTACTTAAGCAGAAAATGTGTATCGCACAGGGGTGTATTGTGTTTTACTTATATGGTTAAATTTTATCAGGTTGATTAAATTAAATTACTGTTACTATTAATACGTTTTGGTTTTGCTAAGAATCGTAGCGATTAAGTTTTTATACTGCTAAAAATGAAAGGTTTACTAATCTTTTCGTGCTGTTTACCCAAGGTTTTTGCTGCTGTTTGAGGATGTGGGATTAATTATGTGGTTTTGGTAGATAAGTTATAATATATAAAAAGTTATAAAAATATATAAAATTGCTCCATATATAAATTGTATTATATGTGGTGTGTTTAATGTAAGGCGGGTATTGGGGAAGGTAAGATGAAGTTTGCTGAGAATTCTGTTTGCGTTTAGCGGGTGTGGTCGGGGTGGTTGTTTGATTTTTTGTTTGGGAGTGGCAGAGGCCATGGTGGCAGGTGCAGCAGACCGGAAATCGTTTCAGGTGCTGCTTAAGTTGACGGCAGTGAGGTGGCAGGTGGCCTGGAAAGGATGGGGTTCGTGAGATCTTGTCCTTTTATTCTTCGGAGTGTAGTGGAATGCTTTAGCTGGAGTTGTAAACAAAAAGCAGCGCCAGGCATTTGCCTGGCGCTGCTTTTTGTTTAAGGTTAGAACCTGTTGCTCTTAGCGTACGAGTAGTTTTTGTGTTTCAAGCAGGTTGTCTCCCTGTATCTTAACCATGTAAAGTCCTTTCGTGACTCTGGCCTGGTCGAGTGAGAGGTTTACTGCATCGCTGCCAGCGGTTGAGATTTGCTGCTCCATTACTTTGCGTCCGTTCATGTCGGTGATGGTAACTACAAAGGTCTTGTTGCTGTAATCTGATCCGCCCAGTGCAATGTTTACGTTGTTGCCGGTAACCGGATTTGGATAAAGTGTTACACCAGCAGTTTTTGGAGCATTGCTATTTTCCAGTGCAATTACCTTGCTTAGCTGGCTGGTTCCGTCAAAGTCTACCTGCTTAACTCTGTAGTAATTGATACCTTTGGCAGCGCTCTTGTCAGAGAATGAATAGGTTAGCGTTGTGGACGAGTTTCCGGCGCCTTTTACAGTACCTATCGCAGTGTATTCTTTACCGTCTGTGCTGCGTTCTACTTCAAATTTGTCGTTATCTGTCTCCGAAGCAGTTGTCCAGGTCAGTTCTATGCCGCTGGCAGTTGCTTTGCCATCAAAAGAAGACAGTTCAACAGGTAGCGGGTTGATAGGGGAGTCGTCGCAGGTAATGGTGTTAAAGCCTGTGAAGCCGCTGTCGCCTCCTGTTGTGAACACGCCAAGTGTGTAGAATGGTAACAGTTCGTGCGATTCGGTTGGGATCGTGAAGCCGAATATTTCAGTTTCATTTCCCTGGGTTTCGCCATCAATTCTGATGTAGGTGATCAAACCATTTTCTGCATCTACTTCTGCAATAAATCCTTCCGGAGCAATTGGCTCTATAGGTTGCGGTGCATCCGGAATTTCAATTGTTGCCAGTTCCATAGCGGAAGCGGTGTTGTTTTCAAAACTGAATCTGACAGTAGTGGTGTTGTCGGTGTTGTTTGTGGCGCCCATAAAGCCGAAAGTAAAGAGGCCGTCGTCGGTCGTGATAACGCATATAGGTTCTTCGTTTCCGTCGCAATCTTCGGTTGTAACAGCAATGGCATCGCTTGCTGTTCCGCAGTAGCCTTTGGTTCCGCCTACGCCGTTGCCGTTGTTGCCTTTGTCAGTTTTGTTGGCGGTGTCTTCTACATAAACGTTTACGGTGCCGGAGGTGCTGCCAGGTATTACGGTAAGCCGCCCGTCGTTCGGATTGCCATCTTCCACTACAGTCCAATCAGCAGGGTAAGTCCAGGTGAAAGTAAAGTCAGACTTGTTGTTGCCTTTTTGCTTCTCGCTCAGGGTAGCTGTATAAGTTTGTTCCTGGTTGATGCAAACTGTTTCAGGGCCGTTTATTGTTACTTCGAAGCTTTTGCCTGGCTTTACAGGAAGGGTGGCTACTTTAGTGCCGCAAATCGGGTCAGTTACCTTTACTTTCATGGTGCCGCTTTTTTCGCCTACCCGAACTGTTACACAGTTGGTGTTTTGTCCTGAAATAATCTCCCAGCCTACAGGAGGTTCGCCAGCTTGTGCTCTTGGCACATCCCACTCGAAAGAGGTGTAGTTGCGGTCATTTTCAATGCAATAAGTTTCGATAGAGCCAGCGCAAGGGTGTTGGTTACCGGTAATGGGGCGTGGCTGAGATTCACTACAGTTGCTGCTCTGAGCAGACGCTGTAAGTGAGGTTAAAAGGAACGAGAATAAAAGTATGTATATTTTCATGGTTGTAAATCTTGTTTGTGTTATTAAAAACTTTGTAATGTTTAATATTGCCATTAACGAAGCCTGAAAGCAAGTGTTACAACGTAATTGTGGTTTAACCCGCTATTGATAGAATGTGTAACTGGTGTTTCTTTTTTAAAACTATTGTAAATCAAGTAAATAGGCTTTATTTTGGTGAATAAAATTTTTTTAAAAAATATGTTGGAAATGACAAAAACAATATTTGCTCCTTTTTATATAATTATATTTTTATATTTCTATTATTGTAAAAGTTATATAATAATATTAAATTTGTTTTATGGATCGTTTTGTATTTTGTATGAATGTTTTGTGTTTTAGGTATCTTTGCAAACAAGTGTTAGGTAGGTTTTGCGTTGAAAATAAGCCGGAGGTGTGCCTGGTTTTCAGGGGTTTGTGAGGCAGACTTTAAGAACTGGTGTTGTTTGATAGCGGGTAGTTTCCGGGGGTAAATGATGTGAAGGAGAGGGTGTGGTGGCAGGTGCAAAAGTAACTATCGCGGGTGTTGTTGCTGTTTTGGGTGTGCTATGGTGTTGGTTTTTTTGTGAATGGATGGATGAGGTTAGGGTGCGACAAAAAAAGAAACGACCGGATGTTCCGGTCGTTTCTTTTTTTTGTGTTACTGAGTTGCTGCTAGCGTACTAGCAGTTTCTGTGTTTTAAGTAAATTGTCGCCTTGTAGCTTGATCATGTAAAGTCCTTTGGTGACTTTGGTTTGATCAAGTGAAAGGCTGATCTGGTCGCTGCTTGTGGTTGAGACCTGTTGCTCCATTACTTTGCGTCCGTTCATGTCTGTGATGATGACGACAAAGGTTTTATTGCTGATATTAGGTTCATCCAGGGCAATGTTGACGTTGCTGCCGGTAACAGGGTTCGGGTAGAGTGTCATGCCTGTTGAGGCTACTGCAGAGCTTTCGATCGCGATGATGTTGCTGTACTCTGTTGTGCCGCCGGTTTCTACCATGGTTAGCCTGTAGTAGTTGGTTCCTTTGGCTGCGCTCTTGTCGGTAAAGGAGTAGCTTAAGGCGGTGGAAGAATTGCCTGCTCCTTTTACGGTTCCGATAGTTTTAAAGTCCTTGCCGTTGGAGCTTCGTTGAACGTCAAACCGGTCGTTGTTCTGTTCAGAAGCTGTTGTCCAGCTTAGTTCCACACCACTTGGTGTCGGTTTGCCTGAGAAGGAAACAAGTTCTGCTGCAAATGGTGAAAGTTCGCCAAATTCGCAGATTAGTTCGCCAAAAGTTTCCCCGGTGTAGGTGGTAGAAATACCGCCTCCGTTAATGTCTTCTATAACGAGCCCGTAAACTTCCAGGAAAGAGCCGGTTGCAAGTGTGAAATCAACTGACAGGTTGTCGGAGCCAGTGCCTGTTCTTGTGTAAATTACGCTGCTGGTGGTTGCGTCGTAAGTAGCAGTGTAATTTGAGTTGCTAACTGTTGCTGTTGCAGTTGCAGTTGGGTCCAGTAATATAAGCGGAATAAAAATCTGTTCTATATTTTCTTCGCTCGAAATATCAAAGTTTACAGTTGTGTTTGATCCGCTTATAAAAGCTCCCTGGTAGGTGATGGTCATTTCGTTGCCTGCTACAGTTTCGCCGGTAACAAAGGTGCCGGCGGGGCAACCTACTACCTCTACGCACGACTCGGCTACTACACTTGCGAAGCCAAAGTCGCAGTTGGCGTTACCAACACCATTGCCGCTGTTGCCTTTATATAGCGCAACAACTTCGACTGAGACTGTTTCTTCGGTAGCGGGTGTTGGGTCGGGTGCTGTGACGAAAGAAGCGGTGTTTACGTCGGCTGTGGTAACCATGCTATAGCCGGTTGGGCCAGCTGTTACAGCTTCTGATCCGGAGTAGGACCAGTAGTTAGGGAACGTCCAGGTGTGTACATATCCTTTCACACTGTTAGGTTGTTTGCTGGGAGTTGCTGCTGCGGTAAAAGTTCTTGTGGCGTCAGTACATCCGCCGTCGGTTAGTGTTACCGGGAGCAGGCCTGGTCTTACAGGAAGTGTAGCTACTTTGGTGCCGCAGGTAGGGTCGGTGACAGTAGCTTTTACAACCCCGTTTTTTCGACCTGACCTAATGGCAGCAGCAAAATAAGATTTTCCGTTGGGGCCTGGTTCTGTAAACGTGAAACCTGCGGCGCTTCCGGGTAAAGAGTTATTGTCTTTGTCAACTATAATCCAGCCTTCTGCCGGAACAGTACTCATTTCTGACCTGACAACCTGCCAGTTAACAGTTGCAGTAGGGTTTTCTTTCAGGATCATGTAAATCTCAACCACTTGTTCGCAAGGGTTATGAGGTAAGGTTACTGGGTCGTATAATCCGTCTTCGTTAAGAGTTGAGTTAAAAACGCTGATTGGTCGGACTTTACAGGGGTCGTTCTTCTGCGCCGTTGCGCTGAGCAAGGCAATGAAGATAAATGCGAAAAAAAGTATATATCGTTTCATGGCTGTATTTTTTTTAGTTAGCGCCATTTATTGATCATGTTTAAGTTCAATAAACGGTGCGGGTGTTTAAAATAGCTATATTAGTTAAGTCTTATAGTTATTTAAACGAGTTAAAATTTGTGGTGTTGCATTTTTTTAATTTTATTAACAAGGAATGATTTTTTCTGAATAGGGGGTATTGTGTTGTGTTATTGTGTTTTATATCAGCTTCTTTAGCAGGAGGAGGTGTTTTTCAGGGTGTAAAATAACAGGGGTGTAAATTGCATATTATTAATTAAATATCTGTATATCTAGTTTGAGTAATGCGTATTAAAGGTAAAAAACAGTTGTAGGATGTGTGATTGGAATAATTAAAAAATTGAATGTTGTATTATTATGGTTTATACATGAATTGTTGCTGTGGGTGTAAGTGTGGAATAGTTGTTGATAGTAGGATGTTTGCAGCTGGCCAGAGAGTAGCTGCTTTTAATTGAATGAAAGGATGCCGGCAGGTGAGTAAATATGTTTTGCAGTTATGCTTTACTATTACCTGCTTTTAAAGTACCTTTGACATTCCAGGAAGAATTGTAATATTGCTATAAAGATTACTGTATGAGATTGAATACTTTTACTAAACTTTTTCTAATCGTTGCGTTCGCCGGTTCGCAGATAACTGCTTTTGCAGTAAGGGCTGGTAATGACTTTAATACCAAACCTGTTGTTGGTGAGGCTTCGGTTTACAAAGGAGCTGCTGCCGTCTGGAAACAGATGCAGGAAAAGCAACAGCTGCTTTCTGTGTCGGCCCGGAATGCGCGGCCGGTTTTTGTTACTATCGAAGATGAGCACACGTGCTCTAAGTTATATGCTTCGGCGGTAGCTACTTCTTTTCATGTAATGGAGGCGTACAGTTTTAGTAAAGTGTTTTATGGCACTGTAGCTGTTGCCGGCCTGGCCCAGGCACCGGAAACTAAAATGTTGCCTTCTGTTAATGCTTACCCGAATCCGTCGAGAGGAAAAACGCGCTTGTCGTTAAGTCATTTTGGCTATGATAACTATAAGATCCGGGTGTCCAACACCATTGGTAAGGTGGTGCAGACGGTAGATCTTTCCGGAACGGATGTCGCCGATGTGGAGCTGGATTTGAGCAGGCAACCGGCCGGCGTCTATTTTTACAGCCTGATTGTAAACGATAAAACCGTGGAAACCAAGCGCCTGATACTGCAAAAGTAATAGCTGTTTACAGTTGATAACGCGTGAAGCCGACCTCTTTGGTCGGCTTTTTTTATATTAAATGCTGGGGTACTTGGGTTGTAACCAGTATTTATTATTATTTTCGAGGCAGAATTTAAGAAGAACTATGACGGATTATCGAAAGATAAACAACCTGGTGGGCTGGGGTGTGTTTTTAATTGCCACAGCAGTATATATAATGACACTGGAGCCTACAGCCAGTTTCTGGGATGCGGGCGAGTTTATTGCCTGTTCGTATAAACTGCTGGTGCCGCACCCGCCCGGAGCGCCGCTCTATTTGCTTATTGGCCGTATGTTCTCACTTTTTGCAGGCGATGTAACCCAGGTGGCGTGGTGGGTAAACCTGCTATCGGCCCTTTGCAGTTCTTTTACTGTCCTGTTTCTTTTTTGGTCTATTACCATCCTGGCGCGGCGGATACTGCTGAAAGAAGGAGAGGCTGTTACTACAGGTAACCTGGTGTTGATCATGGGTAGTGGCGCCGTGGGCGCTTTGGCCTATACCTTTACCGATTCGGCCTGGTTCTCTGCCGTAGAAGCCGAAGTATACGCCATGTCTTCTTTCTTTACAGCCATTGTGTTCTGGGCCATGCTCCGCTGGGAAGCAAAAGTAGGACAGGTTAACTCCGACAAATGGCTTATCTTGATTGCTTATTTAGTCGGGCTGTCGATAGGAGTGCACTTGTTAAACCTGCTGGCAATACCGGCTATCGCTTTTATTTATTATTTCCGGTTGTACAAGCCAAACTTCTGGGGTGGCGTGGCTGTGTTTTTGGTCAGTGCCGTAATCTTGTTAACCATCCTTTGGGGTATTATTCCTGGCCTTCCAACGCTGGCCGGGCATGTGGAAGTGTTTTTTGTGAATTCACTGGGGCTTCCGTTTGGTTCTGGAATTATCTTTTTTGTGGCCTTGCTGGTTGGGGCTATTATTTTTGGTATCAGGTACTCCATTCGGGAGGGAAATCGGATTTTGAATACAGCCCTGCTGTGCTTTGTTTTTATTCTGATAGGCTACACTTCTTACCTGATGATCCCTATCCGGTCGGGTTACAATCCTACCATTGATGAAAACGACCCGCAGGATATTATGAGCTTTGTAGCTTACCTCAAGCGGGAGCAGTATGGCGACCGACCGCTGCTGTACGGGCCGCAGTTCAATGCACAGCCCGTAGACCAGGAGGAAGGTGCAGCCCGCTATGTAAAAGGGGAAAATAAATATATTCCCACCACCAAGAAACTGTCTTATGTGTACGAGAGCAAAGACAAAACCCTGCTGCCGCGCATTTACAGTGATAAAAAACAGGATATTCAGGAGTACCAGAAATGGGTGGATATCCGGGAGGGGCAGATGCCAACCTTTGGGCAGAATATGGCTTTCCTGTTCCGTTACCAGTTCGGGCATATGTACTGGCGCTATTTCCTGTGGAACTTTGTAGGACGTGAGAGTGATGTGCAGCATGCGGGCGTGCTGTGGTTCGGCAAGGATAAAAGCGATCTGCCGTCACGGGTGGCCAACAACAAAGCCCGGAATGCCTTCTTTATGATACCGCTTATTATAGGAATTTTTGGTCTCCTTTACCAGATCCGGAAAAAGGAACGCGATGCTTTTGTGGTAGGCTTGCTCTTTTTCTTTACAGGTATGGCCATTGCCTTGTACCTGAACCAGCCTCCGCTGGAGCCCCGTGAGCGCGACTATACCTTTGCCGGTTCGTTCTACGCTTTCTCCATTTGGGTTGGACTGGGAGTGCTGGGCATAGCCGATTTGCTGCGTAATGTGTTGCGCAATACCGCTACGCGCGCTGCCGCTGCTACGGCTTTGTGTATGGCTGCTCCTGTTATTCTGGCGGCAGAAGGCTGGGACGACCACGACCGCTCCGACCGGTACCATTCCGTAGATTCGGCCAAAAACCTGCTCGATTCCTGTGCGCCAAACGCCATTCTGTTTACCAATGGCGATAACGATACCTTCCCGCTGTGGTATGTGCAGGAGGTGGAAAAATATAGAACGGATGTACGCGTGGCTGTACTGAGCTACCTGAACACAGACTGGTATATCGACCAGATGAAGCGCCAGGCCTATAAGTCTGATCCGTGGCCGGTGTCGCTGGAGAAGGAGAACTACAGGCAAGGCACCAACGATTACCTGCCGTATGTGGAAAAACCACAGGTAGCTGCCGGTATCGACCTGAGGATGTTTATCGAGCTGGTAAAACAGAACAGCCCGGCCCTGCAGGTGCAGTATAGCTCCGGGTCAACGTTAACGACATTCCCGACCCGCAACTTCTTCCTGAATGTAAATAAAGCGCATGTCAATCAGCTGGGGTTTGTGCCGGAAGCGAAGCAGAATCTGGTTACCGACCGGATGCAGTGGAAAATAAACCAGTCGATCCTGGAAAAGAAACACCTGATTATCCTGGACCTGCTTTCGACTAACAACTGGGAACGCCCGATATATTTCTCAACTACCGTAAACAGCGGCGACTTTATGGGGCTGTCGGATTACTTCCAGCTGGAAGGGCTGGCCAGCAGGATTGTGCCGGTGAATTTCCCGCCGCAGGATGAATATGCCAGTATCAACAAAGAGGTGATGTATGAGAACATGATGAAGCAATTCAAATTCAGGAATTTCAACAGGCCGGATATTTACTACGACGACAACTACTACCGCTTCTCGGCCAACGCCCGCGACAAGTTCGGCAAGCTGGCAAGCGCGTACCTGGCAAGCGGCGATAATGCACGAGCCAAAGAAATAGCCGACTATTGCTTTGAAGTGCTGCCAGCCGATGCTGTTCCGTATGACTATTACACGCCTCAGTTTATCTCGCTGTACGCGAAGCTGGGAGCAGAGGACAGGGCAAAAGAACTGCTGGAAGAAATGGCAAAAGCATCGCAGCAGAACCTGGATTATTACTTCGGAAAGGGCGCATTGTTTGATATGGAGATACAGACCAACATGCTGATGATGCAGCAACTGGTGAGCGAGGCGCAGGAGATTGGCCTGGATGCCCGGGCAAAGCAACTGGAGCAGGCGTTTATGATGTACCTGCAGCGCATGCGACAATAAACAAATTACGATAAGATAGAGTACAAGAGGCTGTTCCGGTTTGCGGGCAGCCTCTTTTGCTTTTGGCGTGTACTAAACAGGCTGCGTTAGCTACTATTTGGCTAGCTGCACGTTTATAGAGGAGCAGCGGCTATGGTGGCAGCTGCAGCAATACCATTTGGCAGAGCGGTTTGCCCGGTCCTGCTTCTGAAATAGCCTCTTTGAAATTGATGAAGGTATTAGTATCTTGTTTATGATGAAAAGATTAACTGCCATGCTATCGTTTCTGGTGCTGCTGGTGTTGCCCTTGCTCTCAGGTTGCAGCACGGCTTCAGCGCCACCGTCCCGAATGCCAGAGCGGGCGCTGTTACGTTCCACTGCACCGTCTAAGCCTGCCGCTCCCAACGTTACGATGCAGCACGATTATTATGCGCTGGAAGATACCCTGCATGTGTTTTTCAAGTTTGAGGATACGCGGCAGCTCCTCAACCTGCAGCGTGCTGTCAGCGGCCTGGAGTACATTGTAAGGGCAGGCAGTTCTGAAAGGGATGCCACCCTGCTGAGAGACTCGGTGCGGGTAACTGCACCCACCGGTGCCGCAGCGTCGGATGGCGCCGTGGGGGTACAGCTGAAGCTTCCGGCAAAACTGGTTGCCGTGCCTAATGTGTTGCAGTTGCGCCTGCTGCAAAAGCAGCGCGGGCAGGAGCGGCCCCTAAGGTTTTACATGCCGCTGAAGCCGGAAATGCTGCAGAAAGATTTTATGGTGCTGCAGGCTGCTTCGGGGCAACCGCTGCTCCGGCAGTATGTAACCACGCAGGAACCGCTTGTCCTGAAGCAGTATAAAGAGGAGCAGCCCACCCAGGTGCTGTATTACAATGCGGAGTTTGTGCCTGCCCTGCCGCCCATGTCTACGAGGCAGGAGCCCTCGCCCAACCTGCTGAAGCCAACCGATTCTACTACCTATACCGGCCAGGATACCATCCGGCTGGAAAAAAGCGGGCTCTACCTGCTGAAGAGAGGCACCGAAAAAGTAAGAGGCCTTACGGCGCAGCCAAATGCGTTTCCGCAGATAACCAAAGCACAGGAAATGCTGGAGCCGCTCATTTATCTGACCACCTCCGAAGAGCGGGACTACCTGATGAAGACCAAAGACCCGAAGGCAACCGTCGATGAATTCTGGCTTAAGATAGCCCAGAACAGCGAAGTGGCCCGGTCGCTGATTAAAACATTTTATTCGCGGGTAGAGGAGGCCAACAAGCTTTACACCAGCCACAAGCCCGGCTGGGCAACCGACAGGGGCATGATCTATATTGTGTATGGTCCGCCCAGCAACATTAGCCGCGTGGGCAACACTGAGACCTGGATCTACCGTGAAACCGATGCCTCGCCGTACGTAAAATTCGTTTTTAATAAAAAAGAGAATACCTTTACCGAAAATTATTATGAGCTGATCCGCCACCGTGACTACGGTGAGAGTTGGTACAGCACAGTTGCAAAATGGAGAGCAGGAATAGCAGAAACGTAAATAGCCGGTACGGCAGTCCCAGGGCGCCAAAGGAAGACAAGATTGAAATGATTTTCGGGCTCAGGCCCATCATCGAGGCCATGCTGGCCGGGAAAACGCTGGAAAAGATTTTCCTGCAGAAGAGCGCCCGGAATCCCATGACGGACGAAATCCTGGATCTGGCCAAAAAAGCGGAGGTGCCGGTTGCTACGGTGCCGGTTGAAAAGCTGAACAAGCTGACGCGTAAAAACCACCAGGGCGCTGTGGCGCTCCTTTCAGCTATTTCGTATTCACCCCTCAGCGAGATTGTGCCTTCGCTGTTCGAGCAGGGGAAAACACCGCTGCTGCTTGTCCTGGACCGCATTACCGATGTCCGCAACTTCGGTTCTATTGCCCGTAATGCCGAGTGTTTAGGCGTGGATGCCATCATCATTCCAAGCAGGGGCGGCGCCCAGATAAATGCCGATGCCATGAAAACATCAGCCGGTGCCCTGAACCTGGTGCCGGTGTGCCGCGAGCCTAACCTGAAGGACACCATCGACTACCTGAAAGATTCCGGTATACAGATCGTGGCCTGTACCGAGAAAACCGAACATCAGCTCACCGATGATTCCAACCTGGATTTTGTTGGTCCTACGGCTATTATTATGGGCAGCGAAGAAGACGGTATTTCGCCGGAGTATTTAAAACGTGCCGATGCCAGGGTACGCATTCCACTGGTAGGCCAGATCGGCTCCCTGAATGTTTCGGTAGCTACCGGCATTATTCTCTACGAAGTGCTGCGTCAGCGCCTCCGGGAAGGCGGCTACTCCAGCCAGAATACCTACGAGCCAAGATAGTTTCTGCCGTCCTGAGCAGGAGCAGCGGCTATGGTGGCAGCTGCAGAAGCGTTTTTTGAGGTACAACCTTGTCAAAAACAGGTTCTGCACCTGCCACCACAGCCGCTGCTGCACTACAGAAAGTCATTAAAACAAAGAAGCCTCTGCCGGTATATCAGCAGAGGCTTCTTTGTTTTAGCGGGATTTGCTTGTTAGATATAATTCGCTCCCTTTTTATTTTTTGCGTCAGACGTAAATTCCTTTACTTTCTGTTCTTCGTTTATCCTGCAAACCATGAGCACGTTGTCGTATTCAGCCACGATAAAGCCTTCCAGGCCCTGCAGTACTACCAGGCGCTCTTTTGGAGTTTTGATGATGCAGTTTTTGGTGTCGTAGAGCATTACATCTCCGTCCACTACATTGCCATCTTTGTCTTTGTCGCTAATCGTATACAGCGAGTTCCAGGTGCCCAGGTCGGACCAGCCGATGTCGCTCAGCACCACATACACGTTGTTTACCTTCTCCATGATGCCATAGTCGATCGACACGTTGCGGCACTGGGAGTAGGCTCTCGTGATAAAGTTTTGTTCTTCCGGTGTGTTGTAGATATTGCTGCCTTCTTCGAAAATCTCGTTCATGTCGGGCAGGTGCTCCCGGAACGCTTTCAGGATGCTTTTGGCGCTCCAGATAAAGATGCCGGAGTTCCATACAAAGTCGCCGCTTTCGAGAAACATCTGGGCTATCTCCAGGTTTGGCTTTTCTGTAAAAGTTTTTACCTTCTTGATGGTTTCGGTGCCGTTCTCGATGTACTGAATGTAGCCGTAGCCGGTATCGGGCCTGCTTGGCGTAATACCCAGCGTAATGAGCACGTCTTCTTTTCGGGCCGCACTCAAGGCTTGCTGCAATACGTTGGTAAAGGCTTCCTCCTTAAGTACCACGTGGTCTGATGGTGCTACAATCAGGTTGGCATTGGGGTTGAGCTGCGCAATTTTGTAAGAGGCATAGGCAATGCACGGCGCGGTATTGCGGCCCACCGGCTCTAACAAAACCTGGTTGCTGCCTAATTCGGGCAACTGCTCTTTTACCAGCGCTTCGTAGTCTTTGTTGGTTACCACGAAAATATTCTCAGGCAGACAAACGTCTCTAAAACGTTTAACCGTCATCTGGAGCATGGTTTCGCCTATGCCCAGCACATCGTGAAATTGTTTCGGGAAGTTTGTGCGGCTAAACGGCCAGAAACGGCTGCCGATCCCGCCAGCCATTATTACCACAAAGGTGTTCTTGTCCATGTTATACTAGTCCTTCTTTGAGTAAATCGTGAAGATGAATAAACCCAACAAACTTGTTTTGCTGGGTCACAATTAATTGTGTAATATTTTTTTCCTGCATGATGGCCATTGCCTCCGCAGCGTACTGTTCCGGTTCAATTGTGATGGGGCTGTGCGTCATAATTGCTGCCGCCTGAATGCCTTCCAGCGAGTCGTACTTGTTGAGCATACGCCGCAGGTCGCCATCGGTAATAATGCCCACCAACTCTTTTGTGCCCGCTTTTACCACAGCGGTAGCGCCTAAACGCTTCGACGAAATCTCGATAATGATTTCTTTCAGGGTAGCCTGCTCGCTTACCTGCGGGGCCTGGTTCATGCCATAAATGTCGCCGACCTTTAAGTACAGGCGCTTGCCCAGCGAACCGCCCGGGTGCAGCTGGGCAAAATCGGCAGTTCCGAACTCCCTGGCTTCGAGCAGGCAGACGGCCAGCGCATCGCCCAGGGCAAGTGCTGCGGTGGTGCTGGTGGTGGGCGCCAGGTTATGCGGGCACGCCTCACGCTCCACATAAGCGTTTAAAACAAAGGTAGCATTTTTTGCCAAATATGAATCTTTCCCGGATACAAGTGCAGCTAAACGGGAACCTTTGCGCTTTAAGAGCGGAACCAGTACCTTTATTTCAGGTGTATTGCCGCTTTTGGAAATACAGATCACAAAGTCTTCGGGCTGAATCATGCCCAGGTCGCCGTGAATGGCGTCGGCGGCATGCATAAACAGGGCGGGCGTGCCGGTAGAATTGAGGGTGGCAACCAGTTTGGTGCCAATGTGTGCGCTCTTGCCCACACCCGTTACCACCACACGGCCTTTCGTCTGTAGGATGGCCTCCACACAGCTTTCAAACTCATCATCTAGATAATCTGCGAGTTTTGCTACGGCTTCGGCTTCTGCCAGCAATACTTTTTTTGCAGTTTGATTGATATTTTTAAGTATATTCAAATTAAATTTGTGTTAATGTATTTGTTAAAATACGCTGCAATCAGTAAAATTTTCTGCTAGCTTACATGTCAGTAAAACAAGAGGTCAATCTCAAAAACAAATTAAAGGAAGTTTTTGGGTATAATCAATTCAGAGGAAACCAGGAGCTGATAATCCATAACATTATCAACGGGAAGAATACCTTTGTAATTATGCCTACAGGTGCGGGCAAGTCGTTGTGTTACCAACTGCCTGCCTTATCGCTTCCGGGAACCGCTATCGTTATTTCGCCGCTCATCGCCCTGATGAAGAACCAGGTGGACCAACTGAATGCCTTCGGCGTAAATGCCCACTTCCTCAACTCTACGCTCTCTAAATCAGAGATAAACAAGGTAAAGAAGGAAACGCTGGCCGGAGAGGTGAAATTGCTTTATGTGGCGCCGGAGTCGCTTACCAAAGAAGAGACAGTGGAGTTCCTGCGCAGCGCCGGGATTTCGTTTGTCGCCATCGACGAGGCGCACTGTATTTCGGAATGGGGCCACGATTTCAGGCCGGAGTACCGCCGCATCCGGGGCATTATCGACCAGATTGGCAACCTGCCCATTATAGCGCTTACTGCCACGGCTACGCCAAAGGTGCAGCTTGATATTCAGCGGAACCTGCAGATGGACGAGGCCTCGGTATTTAAGTCGTCGTTTAACCGCACCAACCTGTACTACGAGGTTCGGCCTAAGCACAACACCAAGAAGCAGCTGATTCAGTATGTAAAGAAAAACAAGGGCAAGAGCGGCATTGTGTACTGCCTGAGCCGCAAGAAAGTAGAAGAGATTGCCGAACTGCTCCGGGTAAATGATGTAAAGGCGCTGCCGTATCATGCCGGCCTGGATGCAAGCGTGCGTATGGCCAACCAGGATGCCTTCCTGAACGAAGAAGCAGACGTGATTGTAGCAACCATCGCTTTTGGGATGGGCATCGATAAGCCGGACGTGCGTTTCGTTATCCACTATGATACACCAAAATCAATTGAAGGCTATTACCAGGAAACCGGTCGTGCCGGGCGCGATGGGATGGAAGGCAACTGCCTGATGTTCTACAGCTACGACGATATTGTAAAACTGGAGAAGTTTAACAAAGACAAGCCCGTAACCGAACGCGACAACTCCAAACTGCTGCTGCAGGAAATGGCTGCCTATGCCGACTCAGCGGTTTGCCGCCGCAAGCAACTGCTCCATTACTTCGGCGAAGCCTACGAGAAAGACTGCGGCTTCTGCGACAACTGCCTGCATCCGAAAGAGCGCTTTGAGGCAGAGCAGGAGGTGCAGCTGGCGCTGAAGGTTGTACAGCAGACAGGCGAGCGGTTTGGCATCGACCACCTCACGGCAGTGCTCACCGGCCTGCGCAACCAGTACACCACCAGCTACGACCATGATAAGCTGGAAGTGTTCGGGCAGGGTAAAGAAAACGATGCGCAATTCTGGAGTTCTGTGGTGCGGCAGGTATTAATGTCGGAGTACCTGGAGAAAGATATCGAGAACTTCGGTGTGCTGAAACTGACGCAGAAAGGCCTAGATTTTATAGAAAACCCTCATGCAATAAAGCTTACAAAAGATCATAATTACGAGCAGGAAGTGAAAGCTGACGAAGAGAAAGAAGAAACACAGGCAGCGGCGGGTCATGACGAGGTGTTGTTCGACTTGCTCAAAAATTTACGCAAGAAACTGGCGAAAGAAAAAGATCTGCCGCCTTACGTCCTGTTCCAGGACCCTTCGCTGAAGGAAATGGCTACGACTTACCCTACCACCCGGGAAGAGCTGGCGCATATCAGTGGCGTGGGCATGGGCAAGGTGCAGAAGTTTGGCAAACCATTTCTTGACCTCATTGGCAAGTATGTAGAAGAAAACGACATCGTAACGGCTTCCGACGTGGTGGTAAAATCCACTGTAAACAAGTCGAAGATTAAGATCTACATCATTCAGCAGATAGATAAGAAGGTAGACCTGGAGGAGATTGCGGCTTCCAAGGACCTGAGCATGCAGGAGCTGATAGAGGAGATCGAGCACATCTGCTATTCCGGCACCAAGCTTAACCTGAACTATTACATCAACAATATCCTGGATGAGGAGCGCCAGGATGAGATATACGACTACTTTATGAGCGCCACCACCGATAACATAGGCGTGGCGCTGAAAGAGCTTGGCTCCGACGACTATACCGAAGAAGACCTTCGCCTGATGCGCATCAAATTCCTGTCGGAGTATGCGAATTAAAATATTAATTGTTGAATTGCTTGATTGTTAAATTGTTGGATAGGTAAATGATTTAACTTAAAGAAAAATGTGTTGGTGGATTACCCATCATTTTTTTACACCTGCACCAATTAAATTCATCCGGCAAAATAACTTTTAACAATTTAACAGTTTAACCATTAAACAATTAAATTCAGAATGAACGTACTTATAATTGGATCTGGTGCCCGTGAGCACGCCATTGCCTTAAAGCTGCACGAAAGCCAATACTGCGATAAAGTATTTGTAGCGCCCGGCAACGCAGGCACAGCAAAATTTGGCACCACCGCCGCCATCGATACCCATGATTTTGAGGAGCTGGCAAAGTTTGCCACCGATTTTAACATCATGATGATTGTGGTGGGGCACGAGAACGCGCTGGTAGAGGGGATACATGACTATTTTCAGAGCTCCGAATACCTCAAGCACATCCTGATCATCGGGCCGACAAAAGCGGGTGCCCAGCTGGAGGGAAGCAAAGATTTCTGTAAGGCGTTTTTCAGCAAGTACAACATTCCTACTGCCCAATACCAGACCTTTACCGAAGATACCTACAAAGATGCCGTAGAGTACCTGCGCAATCATTCCTATCCGGCTGTTATTAAAGCCGATGGCCTGGCGGCTGGTAAAGGGGTGATAATAGCCCAGAACTTCGACGAGGCGCTGGATGCGCTGGAGGACCTGCTACGCAACAAGCGGTTTGGCAAAGCCAGCAGTAAAGTGGTTATCGAAGAATTCCTGCAAGGCATAGAGGTTTCTGTTTTTATCCTGACCGATGGCAAAGAGTATGTGCTGCTGCCTGAAGCAAAAGACTACAAGCGGATAGGGGAGGGCGATACAGGCCTGAACACGGGTGGCATGGGCGCAATATCGCCGGTGCCGTTTGTGACCGACGAGTTTATGCAGAAGGTGAAAGACCGGGTAATCGATCCTACCCTGCAGGGCCTGCAGCAGGAGAATATTCCGTACACCGGGTTCCTGTTTATCGGTCTGATGAATGTGAACGGAGACCCTTATGTAATTGAATACAACGTACGTTTAGGCGATCCGGAAACCGAGGCTATTTTGCCACGCATTAAATCCGATCTGTTTGACTTGTTCACCGCCTTGCACGAGCACAGGCTGGGGAGCTTTAAACTGGAAGTAGATCCGCGCACAGCTGCTACGGTGTTCCTGGTATCAGGTGGCTATCCGGAAGGCTTTGAGAAAGGGAAAGAGATTTCCGGGCTGGACCAAGTGCCGGAAGATGTGCTGGTATTTCATGCCGGCACGAAACAGGATGGCGACAAGCTGGTAAATAACGGCGGTCGTGTGATAGCTGTAACTGCCCTTGGCGATACCATGGATGAAGCCCTGGCGAAAGCAAATGCCGCCGCCGAAACAATAACCTGGCAAGACCGCGTCTACCGCCACGATATCGGTTTTGATCTGCGTAATCCAGTCAAAGCAAAATAACTTAGATAGAAGCAAAAAGAAAGGCCGGTGACGATTCACCGGCCTTTCTTTTTGCTAGCTGTTGCATCAACAGCCCCTATTGTTGATAATGCAAGCTTTTTAGCAGGAGCAGCGGCTATGGTGGCTGCTGCAGCAAATAAAAGCGGACAGTAAAAGCAGGTTAACGCTTAGCAATAAGCCTCAAAAGCGCCTTTCAGGTTGTCTACAATGCGGTGCAGCTCGTTACCTTCGATGTGGTACCGCTCGATCATGTGCACCAGTTCGCCATCTTTAAACAGGGCGATAGAAGGTGAAGACGGCGGGTAAGGCAGCATGTGCTCACGGGCTTTTGCTACTGCTTCCTGTTCCATTCCTGCAAATACAGTAACTAATTTTTCAGGTCGCTTTTCGCTGGAGGCTACAGCCATTTTAAGGGCAGGGCGTGCTTTGGCAGCAGCACAACCGCAAACAGAGTTAACGGCAACCAGTACCGTACCGCTCTTTGAGCTTAAAACCTGCTCAACTTCTTCCGATGTCATCAGTTGCTCAAATCCGGCAGAGGTTAAGTCCTCCCGGATCGGGGCAACCATATATTCAGGATACATTCCCATAGTAATCAAATTTAAAGTGACAATTTTTAAGAACACAAAATTAACAAATTTTCAGTTATAAATCGCACACAAATCTGCGCTGCCCGGCTCCTTTGCCGATACTCCCTTCGCAGCCTGGGCAGAAACTTCACTTTAAAAATAAACTGTTTGATTGTTTTATGAATTTTTAAATGTTTGTAACTAATTGCAATTAGTGTGTGTTAATGAAAAGTGTCTGATTTTGATACGTAGTGAGTGTGTATTAATACTGATTTTTAGTAAAAAATATAACAAATAACTGTAAATAGCTGAAAAACAGAACTTTGATTTGTAATTTAGAAGTATTGTTGCTCAGGTTGATATTTTTTAATTTTTGAAATTTTTAGTTGTTGTTAAATAATAAGGTTTATTTGTGAAATATAATAATATTGATGCAGAGCGAAGTTGGCCGTACGCGGGTTGTATCAGGTATTATAGCGCACAGGTAACAGATATTGAAGGGAAAAATTAACCTGTTTAATTTTTGTAGCATGGGAATAATGAATTCTACTGATTTTACGCTTTCGATGGTATATTATTATTACTTACCTGCCTTTGATAATAAACCAGCAGAAGTAATTGAAGTGCTTCATGGAGACAATCTGTTCGTGCAGGTACCGCTGCGGGATGAGGATAAACGGTTAAGATCTTTTTACCAGCGGCCTTTAACGGTAAAAGAAGTTGAAAACTTCGGCAAGAGACAAGTCTGGCAAATTTTTACCTCCTGGCAGGAACTGGAAGACGATCATACCCGCTGGAATGTGCCGGAGCCGGTGCTGTCGGAGTTAAGAATGTACCAGACTGATTATTTGCTAACCGAGGCAATTGCGGTTTGATACTGGTTATGATGATGGATACCATGCTAAAGCAACAGAGGCTGCCCTGAAAGGGGCAGCCTCTGTTGCTTTAGGGGGAGAAGCAAGCCTGTTGCTAAAAGGATATCTGGTATTGTAACCAGGCAGAACTGGCGTAAGCATCGCGTACAACAGCCCCTCCTGCCTCATTCCTGAAAACAGGGCGCAGCTGGTAGTTCACCGATACCTTGGACATGTGTTTGTTGATTAACCAGTTAACGCCTGTATCAAAAACGGTTACCGGGTCTTCGAGCCTGTCGTAGGACGAGCGGCGGTAAGAAGCGTAGGGCAGCAGCGTTCCGTGCTCTCCCAGCAGCTCGTTTGGCAGGCGCAGGCCTAGTTGTGTGTAAACAGATTCGCCGGTTCCAAACATAGGATAGGCGTTGCCTGCCCCGCTGAAGTTTCCGGCAGCGCTCATGCCGTTGGCGGGATTCATGATGCCGTTGTTCCGGATGTAGTTCCTGCCGTAGTCGGTGTTGAAGTAGCCGGCATAAGCAGACAGCGCATATTTGTTGTCCTGGAGCGGCATATCGGCAAAGGCTGCCACCGACCAGAGCAGCATGTCGTTGAAAACCGCGTTTGTGCCGTTTTCGAGGTGCCAGGTGGCATCTTCCTGGTAGATAATACCGCCTTCCAGGTTCAGAATGCTGCGGTCGCCGAGGTAGGTGCCTGCCATGTATGGGGTCGTGTGCGGCTCCTTGTCCAGGAAGTTATAGCTGAAAAAGCCGTTGTACTGATGCGAGTGGCCGTAGGTAGTGAAGGTGGCATTCTCCCCAGGTGCAGGGGCTGTCTGCCCGTTGGTCTGGATGGGGAAGGGGTCTGAAACGGCGAGGCGGTAGTCCAGTCTACCTAGCTGCCCCCGGGCATACACGCTCAGTTTGCGGGCAAATTCGTCGGTCTGGTCTACGGTAGCCTGCAGGAACACCGGCACATCCGTGGTCATAATGGTGCCGATGCTGGGTTGGGTAAAACGGCTCAACCCGCTCACGATGGTAAGGCCGCCGCCAAGCTTCAGCGCCTCATTATGGGTAAATACCTTGTACTCTCCCAGCACATCGTGGAAGAAGGCCTGCAGTTTACGGTTGCCTGCGTTCTGCGAAAGGTAGTTAAAGTTGTTCATCCCAAACTGGGTGTAAAAAAACACATGGTCTGTCAGTTGGCCAAAAAGCTGCATACGTGAGCGGCGCAGCCCGATGTCGAAGGTGTTGTCGGAGGGTTTGCCGTTGACCAGCGTGCCCGGATTGCTCTCGTTCCAGCGTAGCCAGACCTGGTTCAGAAAAGTTGCTTTCACATACCTCGAGCCATCTTCTGTTAACTTATACTTTAGTTCGCTGACAGGTTTAGGCTGTTCGTTCTGAGCCAGGACAGGTTGTGACAAGCCCAGGCAAAGTGCCAGGGCGGAAAGAAGCATTTTTTTCATTTGTACGAGTATAGTTAACAAAACAGAAATTATGGCAAAGCGCTAATGGTGCTAACAGCCGCAGGTGGTGCCCGGAACGGGAAAAGTTAAAGGTAAGCTGCAAAAATAAGATAGAATAAGCTTTTTAGGAAGCTCTTGTGAATTTACCGGCGAGATGGGTTGTTACTGGATTGATTTGCAGGATGTTAAGCAGGCGTGCTGACGAAATCTGATGTGCAGTGGCTTTGGTGGCTGTGGCTGCAGAGTAAAAAGAGCTTCTATTTGCCAAAAAATACTGCTGCTCCTGCCACCATACCTTCTGCTGCAGCTGAAACCGGGTATTTATCCTTAAAAACAAAAAGCGGCTGACTGATTTGCGCAGCCAACCGCTTCCTTTGTAGCGTCAGTTGTTACCAGAGCGGTTCTACAACAGATTTAAAATACTTCTCATACACCTCCTGAACGCCCTGCATCTGGGCTTCCGACAGTTTGGGTAGAGCGGCTGCCTGCGTATTGCTTGTTACCTGGTCCGGCCTGGAGGCGCCCGGTATAACGGTGCTTACTTCGGGGAACATGAGTACCCAGCGAATAGCCCAGGCTGCTAAGGATTCCTGGCCCGGAAAGAGTTTCTTGATCTCCTCTGCTGCTTCCAGGCCTGTTTCAAAATCTACGCCCGAAAAAGTTTCGCCTTTATCAAACGCTTCGCCGTTCCGGTTAAAGCTACGGTGGTCGTCGGGGCTGAAGGTGGTGCTGGCATTCATTTTGCCGGACAGCAGGCCGCTGGCCAGGGGCACGCGCGCTATAATGCCGCAGTTGTTTTCGCGGGCAGCGGCAAACAGTTCGCGGCTTGGCTTCAGTCGGAACATGTTAAAGATCACCTGCACGGTGGTTACATTCGGGTATTTCATGGCCATCAGCGCCTCGTCCACCAGCTCCACGCTCACACCCAGGTTCTGGATTTTGCCCTGTTCCTTCAGCCTGTCGAAGGCTTCGAATATTTCGGGGCGGGAATAAACTTCCGTTGGCGGGCAGTGCAACTGGATCAGGTCAATGGTGTCGCGTTTCATGTTGCTGAGGCTTTCTTCTACATACCCCACCAGGCGTTCGGGCGTGTAGCCTTCGGCAGTGTGGGGCTGTATCTGGCGCCCGCATTTGGTGGCAATGTACACGCGCTCGCTGCGGCTCTTTACCACCTTGGCAACGGCTGCTTCGCTTAACCCGTTGCTGTACACATCGGCGGTATCTATAAAATTGATGCCCATGTCGATGGCGCGGTTAATAATCTGTTCGGCGTTTTGATCGTTAAAGGGCTCGCCCCAGCGGCCTCCCACCTGCCAGGTTCCTAACGAAACCTCCGATACTTCGAATCCTGTTTTTCCTAGTTTCCGGTATTGCATGTTTTTTTACGTTTGAAAAAAGATGAGCATAGCTGGTGCCAGCTTTCAGTTTCTGGATTTACTACAGCTTGCTTCGATGGTTATAAAGCCTGAATTTAACGATTCAGCAGCAGAAATACCAAATGTTGACCAGCGGAAGCCGTTCCGGTTTAGTCAGCCCGATGATTGTATTTCGCTTCGAGGGTGGCAATCAGCTTCAGAAAACTGTCTGACAGCTGATCGATTTTTTTCATTCCGTCGAGTGCCTGTTCAATTTTACCGTTACCGTAAAGGCTGAAGAGTTGCAGTGCTGTTTGATGCAGCTCCTGGTTTATTTTTGCGAGCTCCCTTAACTCCGGCTCCATGTTGTACCTGACTAAACCAACCGTTGTAAACCAGAGGTTTATGGGGCCCGAGGACGAGAAAAAAGTTTTATCGTAGTTGCCGCCATAAAGCACAGAGCGCACCTTAGACTTAAACAGGATATGTTTAATTCTAATTTGTTGAAAATCGATCTGCGCCAGGTTCATAAGGTTGCTTTTGCTGCGAGTGTGTGGGGTGGTAATGGTGCTTGCTTATTCAAGCTCCTGGAGTTTTTGCCTGTATTTTACCTGCTCGGTAATTTCGTTCCCAAACACCAGGATGCCGGTAATATTGTCTTCTTCATCAAGAAGTGGCTGATAGATGATTGTAAAATACGTGTCTACAAGGTTTCCTGTGCCGGTTTTATCGAGCCTGACAAAAATCTCTTCTGCCACAAACTCCTTGCCGGTTTGGAATACATTGTCCAGGATATCGACAAAGCCCTGCGCTACAATTTCGGGTAGTGCCTCCGCTATCGGCTTGCCTAAGAGCTTCCGGCTTGGGAACAGGTTCTGGTAGTAAGGATTTACCAGCTCAAAGCGGTGTTCCGGTCCTTTTAGGATGCAGAATACAGCGGGGGCCTGCATAATCAGCCTTTCCAGGGTTTTGCGCTCTGCCTCCACTTTCAGGTAGGCCGTCTGAACCTGGTCCGACAGGTGCGACATCTGCTCGTTAGATTCCAGGAGTTCCTGTACCATCTGCCTGGTATCGTGAATGTCGGTGGAGCTGCCAACCCACATCAGAATGTTTCCGTTTTCGTCCTGCATGGGCAGGCAACGGCACAGGAACCAGCGGTAACTGCCGTTCTTTTCGCGCAGGCGCATTTCTGCCTGAAATTCAGTGCCGGCCCGGAAGGCTGCCTGCCACCGCTTTTCCAGCACCGGCAGATCATCGGGGTGTACAAAGGCTGCCCACCTGGTGTCGAGAAGCTCCTTGATGGGGATGCCGGTATAGTCTGTCCAGCGCTGGTTAAAGTAAGTCAGTTCCCCTTTCGGGTTCATGGTCATCACCAACTGGGGCATCGCTTCGGCCATGAACCGGAACTTCTGCTGGCTTTCGGAAAGCGCAAGTTTTGTTATTTCTCTTTCGGTAACGTCGGAGGTGCGCTGGATAATAAACATAACCTCGCCCTGCTCATCCAATACAGGCGTATGAGAGGCCTCCCAGTAGCGGATATCAAAACCTCCGCCATCCGCTTTTGGCTTTGGGATGTCGTAGCGTAACACGTCCAGGTAATCTACTTTCTTTCCGTACAGGGCATTGTCGAGCGACTTGCGCAGCAGGGCAGTGTTGCTGGAGGCGCTGCTGTCGGGGTTGTCCGGAAAAGCTTCCAGAAAGTTCTGCCCGATCAGCTCTTCCCGGGTCCGCATGGTTGCCTCCAGGTAGGCATCTGTAGCTTCAAGTACTTTGTATTCAGGCGAAATTACCACTATGGTTTCCGGAATGTTGACGAAAAGTTTATATAAATCCATAAAAATAAATAGTCCGGGCAGAGAACATGCGGATGAGTTTACTGCAAATTAAGGAATAATGTTTAAACATTCTTGAAAATGAACGGGGGTAATTTTATGCGGCCTTGCTGTAGGTGTGGTTTCTGCTGTAGCGCAACAATTCATGATGCTTCTGATAGCATAGCTGTCGTGGTTACTTTTTTCCCGAAATTCATCGGGGTTTTCGGGGCTGGCAATGGGCAGGCCTCCTGTTTTGTTCTGCTGCACCAGCCACCATAGCCTCTGCTGCAAGTTAGTGGCAGCAGGTTCATGCGAAGTGGAAAAAGCCACTGCCGCAGTACAAAACGAAAGCCAGCAGCAAAGGGGGCGTGTACAATGCTACTGGCTGTGCTTCGTGTTTATAGCCATAAACGGCAGGCATACTGTTTTAATCCTGATTTTTTTGTTCAGGCACTTAAACCGCTAGTCATTCAGGTGCTAACCGAAAATACTTTAATATTGCACCTGGGCGATCACCTCAATATCGCGGGGCTGGCTAAGCATCATATCTTTTACCACGTTAAAGGTTTCCTGCGGCGGAGCAGCCAGTTCCATGTTGTTAATCAGGAAGCGGCGGTGTTCGTGATGTTTTCCCGGGATGGCGCCCCATACCACCAGCCGGTCGTCGGGGTCTCTGCCATAGATATAGGGTGCTACCATTGCGTCTTCCGTTCTGCCTTCTGCGTCTACATACGTAAAGTGGAGCAGGTTCTGGTTGTTAATGGCATCGATAATAGACGTTATCTTAGGATCTCCGTTCAGGATGAATACTCCTTTTTCGGTTATGCGGGCCAGAAGAGGCGTTTTTTCAGCAGGCTCTAAAGCATGGTCTAACACTGACTCCGATTTCGTTTCTATCAGCCCTTCCAGCCGCAGGTCGTCCACATCCACTTCCGATACAGAATCGTGGTACTGGTTTAATACAGGCCTGATATCATGGAAGTTGCCATCGCCATAATAGTCGTACAGGTAAGTTAAGATTTTATTGGTCATAGCAGCATGGTGTTTAGGTTGTTTATATGTTATCAGCGCATGAACAGACAAAGCAACAAATAACTATATATTGCATATACTATTTTAATTCACAGTAGTTATCCGAAAGCCAATAAACTTTTGCCGACAAGTAAAATCTGTTTGCAACGCTTTGAATACTACCACGTTGGCTGCTCCTGCTTTATTAAAAATTTAACAAAGCGGATTTGCAGCCATTAAAGTTGTTAATCGAACAGCCAGTACTTTGCTACTTCCATGTCCAGAAAAATTTCGAGCTTTATGTGCTCCATAACCTCATCTTTTTGCTGTATTGCCTGCTGAATAGCAACATCAGGAAACATCTCTGCACTGGTCGGACTTACAACACAAGCTAACCGGTGATGCAGCGTCAGGTCAAAAGAGGGGAAATATTCATTTGCCGACCAGATTTGATCTGACAACATCGTGTAGTTTAGTTTACGTAAATCGAACAGCCAATGATCGATTTTCTCTTCTCGTGCAAACTTCAATGCTGTCAGCAGGACGTTTCTGAGGGGCTCCAGTTCGGTATGCTGTAACCAGGTAAGCTGGATATACTTCCACTGGCTATTGAGCTCGATTTTAGCATACGCATTGGTAAAAGCTTCAGTCAATTTCATCGGCGCTTGTTGACTTTAAGTATAGCTTCAGTTTATTTGTTGTCTGGTGGAAAGCGTTTTGGTCTACGGTATCTGTTGAGGTGCAACCACTCCTGTTTGCTTGTCTTATACTCGGGCTTTTGATGTTTGTTTTTAATGATGGTGCACTTTGTACGATCTTAGCGATTTAGTAGTAGGAACACAACGCGTTGGGATAGGATAAGTTTCGGAAATAAGCCTGTAGAGGTCAGGTTGATACAAAAGATTAAAAGAGCAGTTATAATACCAAAAGCTATCTACTCGCTTCCAACGCAATCATCCAATGTGGCCTCTCTGGTTCTGCTGCGCCTGCCACCACTGCCTCTGCTCCAGTGCTTAAACTAGGACCTGTGTGAGATGGTACAGGAGGAAATGCAGTTATAAAGATATGTTCTGGTGTAAAATAAAAAAGGCCCTCAGCGTGCTGCTAAGGGCCTTTTTGGTGGTCACGTAGGGAGTCGAACCCCAAACCTTCTGATTCGTAGTCAGATGCTCTATCCAATTGAGCTACGAGACCGTGTACTGTTATTGTGAGTGCAAAGGAACAGCCTTTTTTAATAAGATGCAAGCATCAGCGTAAAAATTTATCAGTTTCTGGTACTGACATTTTGCAGGGTTTTCTTCAGGGCACGGTCGAAAACAAAGTACAAACCTCCTATCGAAATGATAATCAGGCTGATGACCAGCAGCTGGCCGCTCTTTCCGGTATCGGGGTTTTGGAGCAGCGTGAGGACGTTGCTGGCTTGCGTGCCTATCCAGAAAAAGAAAACAGTGCGGGGCAGCATGCCTACAATGCTGGCTACAAAGAATTTTTTCTTATTTACCTGTAGCAGCGACAGCACAAAGTTCATAAGGGCGAAAGGCAGTACCGGCGAAATGCGGGTCAGGAAGATAAGGCTCCAGCTTTCGGCGCGCAGCTCCTGCATGAGCAGGCGTGCTTTTTCGAAGCGGTTCATAAAGCTCATCATCTTACCGTGGTCAATCGCACAGGCCAGGGTATAACCGACGATCGCGGCAATGCCATACGATACCACGACGCCCGGAAAGCCCTGCCAGCCCAGGTAAAAGCCGCTGACAAGCGCAACAAAGGTTGTGGGGGTAAGGGCCAGGGCCATGGTAAAGGAGACGATCACAAAATACAACAGCATCTGCAACCAGCCCAGGTCCTGCAGCAGCCCCTGGTACTCGTACAGTACATACGCGAGCGTAGAGCTAACCACCACCGGCACCACCACCAGCAAGAGCATCGATACAAAGGTGGAGGTGTTCTCTCGGAGCAGGTTACGGAGCAGCGTCAGTTGTTTTTTTGGCATCAGGAGTTGTTTGTTTAGCAGTAAAGGTAGCGGGTAAAGGGGAATCTTTTATGAAAACAGGTGCTCCGGGCAAGGCAAAACCAGACAACAACCGTAAAAAGTAATTTTAGTAACTTGCGGCATAACGTTAAAACTTTAACCTGTAATCTATGAAATTCGGAACAAAAGCTATACACGCCGGCGTAGAACCGGACCCAACGACAGGCGCCATCATGACGCCCATATACCAGACCTCTACATACGTGCAAAAGTCGCCCGGCGATCATAAAGGCTATGAATATTCCCGGACCCACAATCCTACGCGCACAGCCCTTCAGAATGCGTTGGCAGCTTTGGAAAACGGCTCGCATGCCTTGTGTTTTGCTTCGGGTATGGCGGCTATCGATGCTGTCATCAAGCTGCTGAAACCTGGCGACGAGGTGATTGCCACCAACGACCTGTACGGAGGTACTTACCGCATCTTCACCAAAATTTTCCAGAACTACGGCATTAAGTTTCACTTCACCAACATGAGCGACCTGGGTAATGTGGAGGCGCTGGTGAACGAGAATACCCGCATCATCTGGCTGGAGACACCAACTAACCCGCTGCTGAACATCATCGACATTAAAGGCTGCGCGGCCATCGCAAAGAAACATAACGTGCTGCTGGTGGCCGATAACACCTTTGCTACGCCATACCTGCAAACGCCCCTCGACCTGGGGGCCGACATTGTGATGCACTCGCTTACCAAGTACATGGCCGGCCACTCGGATGTGGTGATGGGGGCGCTGATTATGAAAGATGCCGACCTGGCGCAGGAGCTGGCTTTTATCCAGAATGCCTGCGGCGCTACTCCTGGTCCGCAGGATTGCTTCCTGGTGCTGCGCGGCCTGAAAACGCTGCACATCCGGATGGAACGCCACTGCCAGAACGGGCGCAAGGTGGCAGAGTTCCTTCAAAACCATCCGAAGGTGGAAAAGGTGTTCTGGCCTGGACTGGAAGAGCATAACAACCATGCGGTGGCCAAGGAGCAGATGCGCGATTTTGGCGGCATGATTTCGTTTGTACTCAAAGGCGACCGCCAGGAAGATGCGATCCGTACGCTGGAGCGGTTCCATTACTTTTCGCTGGCAGAGTCGCTGGGAGGGGTGGAGTCGCTGTGCGGGCACCCGGCTTCCATGACACATGCCAGTATCCCGAGGGAGGAACGCATGAAGGCGGGGCTGAGCGACTCGCTGATCCGGTTAAGTGTGGGTATAGAAGATGCCGAAGATCTGATTGCGGACCTGGAGCAGGCGATTGGTTCCTGAACAGGCGGTTTGTTGAAATAATGTTGAGAAGCGATGGGAGAGCAGGTGCTCCTGTTCCGGGAGAAGCAGCGGTTTACGCAGTTCTGGCTTTGGGTGGTGATACTGGGAGTAGCTGCCATCTTTTGGGTGGGGTTCATCTACCAGGTTGTTACCGGCAATAACTTCGGGCGCAACCCCATTGCAGGCGCCGAAGCTGCCATACTGGTCGTGCTGGTTGGAATTGGGCTGCCGCTTTTCTTTTACCGGATGGCGCTCATTACCGAGGTGTATCCGGGTAAAGTCGAGCTCCGGTTCTCGCCCGTCAATTTTAAGCCGGTGCAGGTAGAGCTCCACCTGGTGCGCGATTTCGAGCGGGTAACGTATAACCCCATCAGCGACTATGGCGGGTGGGGCATTCGGTTCGGGTTAAAGGGGGTGGCTTTTAACATGGCCGGCAACGAAGGCGTGAAGCTCTATTTCTACAACCGCAAGCCCATGCTCATTGGTTCGCAGCGGGCATCGGAGTTGTTTGAGGCTATCCGGCAAGCGAAAGAAGCCGGAAAAGGGCCGGTGCCATGAAGTAGAGGAGGAGCAGAGGCTGTGGTGGCAGGAGCAGCAGAATTTTTCCGGAACATTTAAACAAAAAGCGCCGGCAACTGTAACAGTGCCGGCGCTTTTTGTTTTTAAAAAATCAGTTTCCCGAAAAGATTAAGACTGGATACCAAGTGCTTTGTAGAAGTCAGTTAAATCCGGCGTCAGGATAATTTCGGTACGGCGGTTTTTAGATTTTGCTTCTGCAGAACGACCGGTGTCGGCTGGTTGGTAGTAAGCGCGGCCGGCTGGGGTAATTCTGTCCGGAGAAAGACCTTTTTCCATCATGAGGCGCGTGATTTCAGTAGCACGCAGTACGCTTAGGTCCCAGTTATCGGCAATTTTCTTTGTACCAGGAATCACTTCTACATCGTCGGTGTGACCTTCTACCGTAACACCTACCTGCTGGTTCTTTTTCAGAACATTTACCAGTTGGTCAAGTGCTTTTTTGCCCTGCGGATTAACTTTTGTGCTACCGGTCGGGAATAATAGTTTGTCAGAAAGCGACACATATACTTTGCCATTACGAACGCTTGTGCTCAGGTCGCCCTGGTTAAAGCCTTTAAGCGCAGCATTTACCTCGTTGCGAAGGTTGTCGAGTGTTTTTTGCTGCTCGTTCATGGAACGCTCCATCTGCGCCAGTTTCTGCTCACGCTCTTTCAGGCTGGCAGCCAGTTCGTCGGCACGCTTGCGGTCGGCAGCTTGCTCGCGCTCTAAAGCTTCTTTGCTGGCTTTCAGTTCGTCGTACTTTTTAGAAGACACACAAGAAGTGGTCAGTAAGCTGGTGCACAAAAGCAAAGATAAAGATGCTTTGAAAAAATTGAATTTCATTAGGGTTTGTGTTTATATAAGGTTGAAAAAAAAGGTTTGTGATACAAATATAAAAGCAATTGTAAAAATGACCGCTAGTAAGTTAGCATTTTAAGCAATTCTTAATGTTACAGGTACGGTTAGTAAATTTTACTGTAGCAAATATTGTGCTGAAGCTATATTTTATCATTTTTATTTTTCTTTATTGCTGATTTTCACACAAAAAATTTTATTGCAATGCATAAACAGGTTTATTTTGGCCTGGAGCCGGAAAATGAGCAACCTGGTCAGCTTCATATTCTGCTGATGTTGGATCTTATAACCATCGTTCAGTTTACTTATCGGGTAAATGCGTTATCTTAGGAAAGTCAGAAAACCTACTTGTTTCAGCAGAAATGAAAACAATTGTAATAGCATTTCTAATAGGTTGCTTGCCTGCTTTAGCCTTTGCACAACAGGCGCAACCGGATTTTAGCAAAATTACACTGGTAATACACGGGGGTGCAGGTGCTATTACCAAAGCCAACATGACGCCGGAAACTGAAAAAGCATATGCCGCTGCCCTGGAACAGGCGCTGCAGACCGGGTTTGCCGTGTTGAAGAACGGCGGCAGCAGCCTGGATGCCGTGGAAGCAACGGTGCGGCTGTTAGAGGATTCGCCGCTGTTTAATGCCGGCAGGGGTGCTGTGTTTACCAATGAGGGGAAAAATGAACTCGATGCGTCCATAATGGACGGAAAATCGCTGAAGGCCGGAGCTGTGGCCAGTGTGACTACCATCAGGAATCCGGTTAGTGCGGCGCGGGCAGTGATGGAGCAGTCGGAGCATGTAATGCTGATAGGAAACGGGGCCGAAAAGTTTGCAGGAGAGAAGGGGTTGCAGTTGGTAGAGCCTTCGTACTTCAGAACGGAGAGGCGCTTGCAGCAACTGCAGCGGCTACAGGAAAAGGAAAACCCACAGCCAGGCGATTCAACGGGCACGGGCAGTACTGAAAATATTTTTACCGAAGACAAAAAGTTCGGGACAGTAGGGGCGGTGGCACTGGATGCTTACGGTAACCTGGCGGCAGCCACCTCTACGGGCGGTATGAGCAACAAGCGCTACGGGCGTGTTGGCGATTCTCCCATTATAGGAGCCGGTACGTATGCCGATAACAATACCTGCGCCGTATCGGCCACTGGGCATGGCGAATTCTTTATTCGTTTAGTTGTGGCCCACGACATCGCTGCGCTAATGGCCTACAAAAAATATTCTGTGAAAAAAGCAGCTGAAGCGGTTGTGCTTAAAAAGCTGGTAGCCAATGGTGGCGATGGCGGAGTTATAGCCCTCGACCGGAAAGGAAATTTTGCCATGCCTTTTAACACGCCGGGTATGTTCCGTGGCTACATCAAAAACGGCGAAAGCAAGGTAGCTATGTTTGGGAGTTTAGGAGTTAGAAAGTTTAGGAGGTAGAGAGGTAGAAATTTTGTAGGGGTTGAAGATTTTGAACCCTGTAACAGAAAAGTAGAGAGTTGGGGGTATGGCTGTAGAGACGCGGTGCCCGCGTCTCCTGCACGAATCACAGGCAAATCCAATCCTGTTATTCCTTAAATCTTCTTAATCTTGTTCAGACAACCCCAATCCTGAAAATACTAAAATTCTGTAAATCCAGCTTCAGACAATTAATCGAGCACAATCAAAATCAAGTAAATCAGAAAAATCACCGTAAATCAAAGGTTCAGACAAAGGAGCAGAGGCTGTGGTGGCAGGTGCAGTAAAACGAAAACAGCCACAAAAGGCTTGTTTTCCCTCTGTGGCTGCTTTTTTATGTGAGGCAGGTTTAACACATGACCTCCCCAATAACTAATCACGAATAACCAATAACGTATAACTAGCTGTTCATCGAAATCAGGAATTCTTCGTTGCTCTTCGTGCCTACCATTTTGTCTTTCAGGAACTCCATCGCTTCTACGGAGTTCATGTCGGACATGTACTTGCGCAGGATCCAGACACGGTTCAGTTCGTCTTTGTCCATGAGCAGGTCTTCGCGGCGTGTACCGGAAGCAGGAACGTCGATAGCAGGGTAAATGCGGCGGTTCGACAGTTTGCGGTCCAGCTGCAGTTCCATGTTACCGGTACCTTTAAATTCTTCGAAGATCACCTCGTCCATTTTAGAGCCGGTGTCTATCAGGGCGGTGGCGATGATGGTCAGCGAGCCACCGTTTTCTACGTTACGTGCGGCGCCAAAGAAACGCTTCGGTTTGTGCAGTGCGTTGGCATCCACACCACCCGACAGGATTTTACCGGACGAAGGTACCACGGTGTTATAAGCACGGGCAAGGCGCGTAATGGAGTCGAGGAGGATAACCACGTCGTGGCCGCACTCTACCATGCGCTTGGCTTTATCCAGTACAATGCTCGATACTTTTACGTGGCGCTCGGCGGTCTCATCAAACGTAGAGGCAATCACTTCTGCCTTCACGCTGCGGGCCATATCAGTTACCTCTTCCGGACGTTCGTCTATGAGCAGGATCATCAGGTACACTTCCGGGTGGTTTTCGGAGATGGCGTTGGCAATCTCTTTCAGCAACACGGTTTTACCTGTTTTAGGCTGGGCCACAATCATACCACGCTGGCCTTTGCCTATGGGGGCAAACAAATCCAGGATGCGGGTAGAGAGCTGGCTTGGTTTGGTGGTTAGTTTCAGGCGCTCTTCCGGGAAAAGCGGCGTGAGGTGCTGGAACGGAATACGGTCGCGGATTTCCTCGGTGGTACGTCCGTTTACGGTTTCCACTTTCAGCAGGGCAAAATACTTTTCGCCTTCTTTCGGCGGGCGAATCTGTCCTTTTACCGTATCGCCTGTTTTTAAGCCAAAAAGCTTAATCTGCGACGGCGAAACATATATATCATCCGGGCTGGCCAGGTAGTTGTAGTAGGTAGAGCGCAGGAAGCCATAACCATCCTGCATCAGTTCCAGAACGCCTTCGTTTAGAATTATTCCATCAAATTCTTTAAAATTGCTGGTGCTGGCAGCGTACTGCTGCTGGCCCTGGCGGCGCTGGTTATCAGGGCGGCCCTCGTTGCGGTTACCGCTAAAATCGCGCTGGTCACGGTTATCGCCGCGATCCGGGCGCTCAGTTCGCTCTTGTCTTTCGGTGCGTTCAGGGCGTTGTTCTGTAGCAACAGCTTGTTCGCGGTTGTCGGAACGGTTGTCGCGGCGGGGTTGCTGGGTGCGCTCCCGTTGTTGCTGTTGCGGGCCATGATCTTTCGCCGGTGCCTGTGCCGGTACAAATAGTTGCGCCTGCTCTTCTTTGCGGGCTACGTTGTCGCGCTGAATGCGTTCTCTTCGGGGAGGGGCTGCAACTGCTGCTTCTTCCAGTACAGGTTCCGGGGCGGCGGCGTTTGTGTTTTCTGAAGTTGATGTTTCAACAGAGGCTTCTGGGCGAGAGGCGGGTTTGGCTTTTTTTGGTAGTTTTTCCGGAGGGGTAATAGCTTGCTGATCAAGGATTTTATAGACCAGGTCTTGTTTACTGAGCTTTTTGAAATTTTTGACGCCCAGGTCTTCAGCAATTTCCTTGAGTTCTGAAAGAAGCCTATCTTTCAATTCTTCAATATTATACATAAAATATGGTATGGTAGTTAGCTTAACTTGCCAGGTTCGCAGCATGCGGACGAAGCGAGAGAATTAGTTTAAAATCCAGGAAAAAGATTATTAAGGTTGTGTAGAGTTAGAGAGGCGCAAGAATAGTGCCTTCTTCAAATTGTATGCAATGTTATTGCAATACCTTCTAATTAACAAATATTACGGAGCTTTTTATGAAAAATGTTTCAAGTTTTGGCAAAAAAAGTTGTAAATGCCACATACTGCTTAAAAAAGTATATTTTTGTGCCGTTATTTAACCCCGAACTATGCTACAGCTTCCCGTTTTAAGAGAGCAGACAGACCTGGTAGTGGCAGGTTTACAAAAGAAAAACTATAAAAATGCTGCTGCAGAAGTAGCCGCTTTGTTAGACCTCGATCAGCGCCGCCGCCAGGTGCAGAGCGAGCACGATGAACTGCAGGCAAGAGCCAACAGCCTGTCGAAAGAAATTGGTGTGCTGATGAAAAGCGGTGAGCGCGAAAAAGCAGAAGCGTTTAAAGCAGAAACCACCCAGCTGAAACAGCAGGCAAAAGGGCTGGCCGAGCAGCTGACAACCTTAGAAACTGAATTACAGGAAGCGCTTTATAGGCTGCCTAACCTGCCCCACGAAAGTGTGCCCGCAGGCAGATCGGCCGAAGACAATGAAGTTGTGCTGGAGCATGGCGACCTGCCGTTGCTGCCGGAAGATGCGCAGCCGCACTGGGAGCTGATCCAGAAGTATGATATCGTTGATTTTGAGCTGGGCAATAAAATAACGGGGGCCGGTTTCCCGGTATATAAAAGGCAGGGAGCCCGCCTGCAGCGCGCGCTCATAAACTTCTTCCTCGACGAAGCCATAAAGGCAGGCTACGCAGAGGTGCAGCCGCCGATCCTGGTGAACGAAGCCTCCGGGTACGGTACCGGTCAGCTGCCCGACAAGGATGGGCAGATGTACCTTGCAAAAGAAGATAACCTGTACCTGATTCCTACGGCCGAGGTGCCCATTACCAACATTTACCGCGATGTGATTGTGCCCGTAGAGCAGCTGCCCATAAAGAATGCCGGCCATACGCCTTGCTTCCGGAGAGAGGCCGGTTCGTGGGGTGCCGATGTGCGCGGCCTGAACCGTTTGCACCAGTTCGACAAGGTAGAGATTGTGCAGATAACGTTGCCGGAAAATTCGTATGAGGCGCTGGAGGAGATGAGCAGCTACATACAGGGGCTGCTGCAAAAGCTGGAGCTGCCTTACCGTGTGCTGCGCCTGTGCGGCGGCGACATGAGTTTTACCTCTGCGCTTACCTACGATATGGAAGTTTATTCTGCTGCCCAGGGCCGCTGGCTTGAGGTGAGTTCTGCGAGCAATTTCGAAACGTATCAGGCGAACCGCCTGAAGCTGCGCTACAAAAATGAAAGCGGTAAAACACAGCTGCTGCATACCCTGAACGGCAGCGCCCTGGCGTTGCCACGCATTGTGGCGGCTATCCTGGAAAACAACCAGACCGCAGATGGAATAAACATGCCGAAGGTGCTGCACCCGTACCTGGGCTTTGAGAAAATAAGTTAATGTGCTGATTTTTTGATGTGCTGATGTGCTAATGGAGGGGCTTGTCAAATTAGCTTTTAGCCGTCATCGTCACAGACAAAAAGGAGCCGCTGAACTTGTTTCGGCGGCTCCTTTTTGTCTGTGACTGTGTGTACTGATGAGCAGAGGCTGTGGTGGCAGGTGCAGCAGACTTTTTCAGCTTATCCGAACTGCTCCAGGTACTGCTGGTAATGATTTTTGAGCTTGTATTTCTTCAGTTCCTGTTGCCGTACGGCTTCCAGTTTTTCTTTGGCTATTTCCTGTTGCTGCAGCAGTTTAAGCAGCGGTTTTTCTGCTGCATCCGGTCCTTCCTGCAGCGTGATGGCTTCGTAGGCCTGTAGAAATTCCGTGGTAAGCGCCAGTTTTTTTTTCTGAATTTGAATGTAGTTAACAGCAAGAAGATGCTCCAGGCTTTGCTGTAATTCGTCGAGTGTAAACACGGTGCCATCAACGGCATCTGCCATCAGCAGGACCTCCTGCAACGGTGCACCGCCTTCTCCTCCTGTTGCTAATAGCAAAGCCTCGAGCAGTTGCGCATCGGTTTGTTGCCAGGTTTGGGTTTGGTTGGTTTGCATAAAACTATTTTTGTTCTACCTGTAGATCATCAAAATTAATATCTCGCATGCACTTAAAGTGGCCTTTGGGGCACTTGCTGTAGCCAATTTTGGAGCAGGGACGGCAGCTGAGGCCCTGCACTTCCAGTACTTTAAAGCTTGTACGGAAGGGGTACATGCCGAATTCCGGAATCGTGTTGCCCCAGATGCTGATGATGTCTTTGCCAAAGGCAGCAGCAATGTGCATCAGCCCGGTGTCGTGACTCACCACCTGCGTGGCCTGCTGTACAAGCGAGGCCGATTGGTTCAGGTTGTACTTGCCACAGGCGTTGTAGATGCTTGTACGGTGCTGGTTGTTTGTTGCCGGGTTGCTGAAATGAGCGGCAATGGCTTCGCCTGTGGCGGCGTCTTCTTTGCCGCCTAACAGCATCACCGGTTTTTGTAGTCGCTCACACAGGTCTATGATGCGCTCCGACGGCAGCCGCTTGGTATAGTGCTGCGCTCCAATGGCAAAAGCAATGTATCCATTTCTGAAAGGCTCCGGCAGCGACTGCAGTGCTACCTCGTCCTGTGTCGGAATAAAGTAGTCGAGTCCTTTGCCGTCATCTTTCACACCGAGTGCGGAGGCCGCTGCTAAGTACCTGTCTACAATGTGCACGCGGGGCAGGCGGTTTAGCTTAAAGTTCACCATCAGCCACTTTTCGTAATTGAGCTTGTTAAAGCTTTTGGACGGCTTGCCCAGCCGGAATTTGATGACGCGGGTGCGCAGGTTATTGTGCAGGTCCACGATGTAATCAAACTGCTCTTCCTGCAGTTCCTGTACCAGTTCTTTCAGGCTTCCTTTCAACAGGTGCACTTTGTCTACGTACGGGTTATTGGCGACAATACCCTGAAACGCCTGTTTCGTGCCATAATGTACCACAGCCCCGGGCACCTGTTGTTTAATGCAGCGCACAACCGGGGTGGTGAGGACGATATCCCCAATGGAGGAGAAGCGGAGGATGAGGATTTTTGGCATGCGTGGTGCTGATGCGTATGCTACTTTAATTTCTTTTTCTTCCGCTCCTTAAAGTACGCCTCCACTTCCTCCACCGACTTTGTGTTAAACGTCATCTCTTTGGTGAGGCCTCCTTTGCGGCCAACTAGCACGCCGTAGCGCATGTCGGCGTAGCCGTTGGTGTGGTGGGCGTCGGGGTTGATGCTGAGTAGCACACCTTTCTCCAGGGCATATTGTACCCAGCGCCAGTCCAGGTCGAGACGCCAGGGGTTGGCGTTTATCTCGATGATCACACTGTTGGCAGCACAGGCGTCTATCACAGCTTTGTGGTTGATGGGGTAGCCTTCGCGGCGGAGTAGCAGTCTGCCGGTGGGGTGGCCGAGGATGGTGGTGTAGGGGTTTTCGATAGCTTTGAGCAGGCGTGCAGTGGCTTTGTTTTCATCCATGTTCAGGTTGCTGTGCACAGAGGCCACAACAAAGTCAAAGGAAGCCAGTACCGAGTTGTCGTAATCCAGGGAGCCGTCGTTGAGGATGTCGGACTCGATGCCTTTGAAGATTCTGAATGGAGCCAGTTTTTTATTTAGCTCGTCTATCTCGCGGTGCTGCTGCGCCACGCGCTCTTCGGAAAGTCCGTTGGCATAGAAAGCAGATTTGGAGTGGTCGGCGATGCCCAGGTACTGGTAGCCCAGCTCGCGGCAGAAAGTAGCCATCTGTTCCAGCGTGTGCGCACCATCGGAGTAGGTGCTGTGGTTGTGGAGGCTGCCGCAGAGATCGGAAAATTCGAGCAGTTGGGGCAGTTTGTGCTCCAGGGCCAGTTGCAGCTCGTTGGTGCCTTCGCGCAGTTCCGGTTCTACATACGCCATGCCGGCTGCTTTATAAATTTCTTCTTCCGAATTATAAGCTTTCTCCCGGGCCAGTGCCAGCAGCGTTTTTGTATCGGCATAAGGCTGCACCAGGTGCGCCAGTGCCGCCGACTGTACAAATACTTCGTTTGCCAGCTGTGCCGGAGGCACCACCTTTAGCTCCAGGCGCAGGCCGGTTGCTTTTTCTGTTCCGCGCCAGGCAAAGGGTCCTGAGAGTGCTTCGTCTTTTTGCAGGACGGGCAGTTGGTCCAGTACTTCCTGTACCTGCAGCGGCTTATCGCTGCCAATAACGAACTGAGCCAGCTCTATTATTTCCAGTTTACGGCGCAGTTCGCCTGTCAGGGTGATGGTAGCTTCCGGAAGTTGCGCTTGCAGCAGTTCCAGTAGTTGCTGTGCAATGGCCTCCGCTTCGGCGTACAATTGTTTCCCCTGGCTTTGCTCGTTGAAGAGGAGGGCCTGCTTTATCGTTTCCTGGGTTTTGGCGCCAAAGCCTTTAATTTTGCTCAGCTTGTCCTGGTTACAGGCATCGAGCAATTCGGCGGTTGTTTCGGCGCCCAGTTCTTTCCAGATGGTGCGGACTTTCTTAGGGCCGATGCCTTTTATGTTGAGCATCTCCACCACGCCCGGAGGGGTTTTGCTGAGCAGCTGGTCCAGTTCAGCAAAAGAGCCGGTTTCGTTTATATCGATAATGCGTGCCGCGATGCTTTTGCCCACACCATTAATACTTTCCAGCGCTTCCTGCGATTTTCCTTCCAGTGGCTCGTCCACGTTGTCGAGCGCAGCTACGGCGTTGGCGTAAGAACGGACTTTAAACGGGTTTTCGTCGTGTAGTTCCAGCAGCGATGCCGCCAGTTTAAACAGCTTTATGATTTTGTTATTTTCCAAGGCAGTTCAGTCGTATAGCTGCAAAGATAGGAAAACCCGACTTAACCTGCTGAATTTGCAGCAGCCCTGGTTTTATATACCTACGTTTCTATATAAAAGATGAAATAGCTATATTGGCCCGCCAACTAAAATGCTTAGCGCCGTGCCCTACTTTACCCATATGAAACAACTGTCGTTCCTGTGTATTATTTGCCTGTTCCTGGTTGCCAATACCTGTAAAGAAAGAAAGCTGGAGAAAAAGCTTCTGCAGAAAACGTGGCTGCATTCCTTTGAAGAAGACGCGGATGATATACTGGTTTACCGGCCCAATACCTATGACTTTCCCCCCTCCAGGGGCAGGACAGGCTTTTCGCTGGAGCCAAACGGGGTGGTAAAAGAATATGTTATAGCGCCGACCGACGGGCTGGAAGAGCATGAGGGCCGCTGGGAGCACGCCGACCATAAATTGCTGCACATTCATTTCAACCCCAAAGACAAGATAATGAAAGACTACAGCCTGGAAATTGTGGAGCTGGAAGATGACGTGCTGAAAGTGAAGAAAAATACAGAAACAATACATTGAAGTTTAGGAGTTTAGGAGTTAGAAAGTTTGGGAGTTAAAAAGGTAGAGAGCGCAGGTTGTTTTTATCTGAGTTGTCATCCCTTTTAATTTTTAGATACATATAATAATTTACAATTATATCAATACTGTCCTTTCTACCTTTCTAACTCCTAAACTCTCTAACTCTCTAACTCCTAAACTCTTAAACTCCCAAACTCAAAAACTCAAAAATGAACTACTGGTTAGTTAAGTCAGAACCTGAAACATATGCCTGGGCAGATCTGGTGAAGGATGGCCGTACCACCTGGGATGGTGTCCGGAATTTCCAGGCGCGCAACAACCTGCGGCTGATGCAACCCGATGACCTGGTGCTCTTTTACCACAGTGTATCGGAAAAAGCAGTGGTTGGTATTGCTAAAGTGGCCGCAGCCGCTTATCCCGACCCCACAGCTGATGACGAAAAATGGCTGGCGGTAGACCTGGTGCCTTTCCGTGAGTTCAAGGATCCGGTTACGCTGGAGCAGATAAAAAAGGATGCACGGCTGGAAAACATTGCATTGCTCCGCCAGTCGCGGCTCTCGGTAATGCCGCTCCGGTCCGAGGAGTTTGAGGTGCTGTTGTCGTTAGGCAATTAGAAGTGTTTTCTGCTACCCTGTTATTTTAATAACTGCTGCAGGATGCGCCTGCGGCAGTTCAATCCTTTTCCTGTTGCAGGAGCAGAGGCAATGGTGGCTGCTGCAGCAGAATTCAAAAACATGAAAGCAGTCTGCTGTATCGCCTGCCCGATCCCCACCTGTAGGTAAAAGTCTTTTACGACACCTGTTCCGCCTTCTTTCTGTTACAGCCTCTGCTCCGGAAGTCAGGTGATATTCAATGGAAAATATAGTATAAATACTATTTGGAACTTCCTGGCTGTTTTCAGCTGTTAGGTTGCTGCGTTTCTGCAGGCCAGATCTGGAACTGAAGCGGGATTAGTGTGAGCAAAGTCCGGAGAGCGGGAAAGATTCGTAGTGCCAGGAGTACCTGCCCTGACGCATTTTTGATGTTCAATAACAGGAAAGATGGAGGAGGGATGGCTTAATGGAGTAAGGTTTGTGCTGTGGTTTTACTATGCGGTGTTACTGGTTAAGACCCTGAAAAATACTAATTTAAGTCCAAAAGGAGCTCCTGTAAATGTTTTCTATCCCACATTCGAAATGGTGCTGTGGTGTAAAGCTTTTAACCGGATATGTTTGCTGCACCAGGTCAGAATAAGTAGAAAAGAGCCAATCAGGCGGGATTTTAGCTGTAAATATAAATCTTACTAATAAGTGTTAGATTTTAAAAAATAAATTAATTAACTTAACAATTGTTAGTGGCTGCCTGGAGCAATGCTGCCTTTTAAAGGTAAATGCTGTGTTTTTAGAAACTGATTAAGCTTTGTTTTGTGCTAAAAATGTAAAGGAATGCGCAATCGATTGTAATGGTTTGATGGGTGAAAAAAGAACACTTGCAAATGCGTTTGAACGGGAGGGTAAAAGCTTGAGCAGCAGCTTGGTAATAGTAAGTTTGTTTTATTAAATAACAGATTGCCTATGGATCTTATGGACCGAATTGAGGAGTCTTCGGCTACTCCAAAGTATTTACAGGTGGTTAATGCTATCATTTCTGATATTGAAGCAGGGGTGCTGAAACGCGGACACCGTATTCCTTCTATCAATGAGACAAGTGAAATGTACTACCTGTCAAGAGATACAATAGAGAAGGCGTATAAGGTACTGCGTAAACGTGGGGTCATCAGTTCTGTGAAAGGGAAAGGGTGTTACATCAGCAATACTTTCGCTTCTGACAAAATCCGGGTTTTGTTGTTGTTTAATAAATTAAGTGCCTATAAGAAAACTATTTACTATGCCATTCTGAAATCACTGGGCGAAGACGCCGTTGTCGATCTGCATATCCATCATTTTGACGGCAAAATCTGTGAAAGCCTTATTACTGACAATATTGGCAGGTACGACTACTTCGTAATTATGCCACACTTCTATCATAATGCAGAACTTGCGTTAAGGTCTATCAAAAATATTCCACAGGAAAAATTGCTCCTCCTGGATAAAAACATTGAAAGCTATACAGGCAACTGTGCTGCTATTTACCAGGATTTTGAGCATGACATCAGAACTGCTCTGCAATCGGGGCAGGACCTGCTTCAAAAGTATGAACGGATTGTGCTGGTTTATCCAAAAGATGTTTTATATCCGGTTGAAATCGTGAAAGGCTTCCGCTGTTTCTGCCGGGAAGCCGCTTTCGAGCATATTGTGGTGAGCAGTATGTGCGATGTGCAGCTGAAGCCAAAAACGGTTTACATCACACTTGAAGAATCGGATCTGGCCGAGGTGATAAAGAAAAGCCGGGCGCAGCAGATGCGGCTGGGAAAAGACATTGGCGTGATTTCTTATAATGATACGCCGCTAAAAACAATCCTGGACAGTGGCATCACGGTTATCTCTACTGATCATGAAAAGATGGGGGAAACGGCAGCGCACCTGATGCGGCACAAACTGCGCGATAAAATTCATAATCCTTTTACCTTGATACGACGCAATTCGCTATAAAAAGTAATCCGGGGTTCTTGTTTACCTGACGGCTATGGCGTGGGTGACATAAAAAACCGGACCTGTGAGAACGGGCAGGTGTTGCAAAAGCAGGTCCGGTTGCAAAGCTGATCCTTGCCCCCGGCCGGTGAGGCTGTGGTGAAAGTGGCTGCAGAATAAACGGAATGTTTTATATACCTGTGTTTGCTTGTTTTGCACCCGCAGTTAGTCGGGAATGAGTGGCACGGATTTCTGGTGCCTGGGGGTATAATAATAGGGGTGCAGCGTGATTTTTGGAGGTGTGGCCAGAGCTGAAATTAAAAGGGTGCAGGATAGGGCAGGATAGATAAAGCAAAAAAGTGTCTTATTTTTAACACATTAACGAGGCAGACAGTAAAGTGGCGGTTGGTTTGGGTGAGGGTAACGTCTTTGTTAACCAGGTTTGCTGACATTCTGGTGGAAAGACAGAAGCAATTCAGGTTTGTGTGCGGAAGGGAGGTCTGACCTTTGTAACCTATTTTATTTGGTAACTAATGTTAGTTAATAATGCTGTTAGCCGGTTCAGGAATTAAGTTTGCCAGGGCAGGAGCGGAGGTAGTTGCAGGTATTATAACAAAAGGTGAAAGATTTAAAAAGTGCGTAAAAGGTTTTTTAATTTATAAGTAATAGCGTGTGTATGGGGAATATATACAAAACGACAATTTCAATTATTCATTTCTTTGATGCTGCAGTTAAGTAAAGTGTCTGGCTTTCCTGATTTGCAGTTATTGTTTTTCTTATGCCTGTATTTCCGGATGCAGCGGTAAATAAGCTGTATTTGGTTTGTAGGATAGAAGCCTTTGCGCCTGTTTTTATTGCAACTCTTACTGTTTAACAGAGCTTGAAAACGAACGATAACTGACTTTTACGCAAGGTCTTGTGTGGCTATGCTGTGTCCTGATGCCTTGTTTTGGTCTCTGTCTGAAAAAAGAAAAAGCTACTACCTGTATGATTATCTAATCCTTAATAAAAGAATAATTAAAGTTTTTTACCATCTAATATAATTATGATCAAACCTGCAAAAGTTTTATTGTACTATCTGTCATTGTTAGTTCTGTTAACTAACTGTGATACAAAGGATGATTATTATGCTCGTCCGGAAAACTTAGGCGATCCGATTTATCAGCAATTGGAAGCCATGGGGAATTTCAAAAATTTTCTGGCATGTGTGGATAAGGCTGGATACAAGCACACCTTGAGCAGCTCGGGTTACTGGACCATTTTTGCTCCAACCGATGAAGCGTTTCAGCAGTTTTTTGCAACCTCAGGCCTGGCAGGTATAGAAGCGATAGATGCAGCGAAGGCCCGTGAAATTGTGACCTATGCCCTCATTTACAATGCTTTCAACAAAGAAAGGCTTTCCGATTACCAGTCCAATATAGGCTGGGTGGAAGATGAGTCCTTCAGGCGGAGAACGGCTTACTATACCGGTTCCTATACTGCTGATGTAGCTGGGAAAAATGAGCAGGTAGTGGCCAGCAACCGCAACGGCGGCAGCTATGTGCCGGAGGATAACAACAACAAGTACATAACTTATTTTACAAGCGATTATTTTGCTGCGCATGGCCTCTCTGAGGCAGATTATACTACTTTTTTTCCTGGTGTACCCTTTACAGGCTTTAATGTAGTAGATGCGGCTGTTGTTGATAACAAACACAGCATTCGTGCAGAAAACGGAATGATCCACGTGGTAAACAAGGTGATTCTGCCGCTTCCCAGCATCGACCAGTACTTAAGCGGCAAGCCTGAGTATGCTGAGTTCAGAAAACTCCTCGAGAAATACGGCGCCGTTTACACGCATAGCCCGATAGCTACCGAAAAGTGGAATAAAATTAAAGGAACAACCGATCCTGTTTACCTGAAAACATTTGCTCCTGCACTGGCCTTTAACCCGGGCAATGAAAACTTCCTGAAGCAAACGGATAATGACGGGCAGTTTGATGCATGGTCAATGTTTGTGCCTACGAACCAGGCTCTGACGGCTTATATCAATGAAGTGTTGCTGGAGCATTACGAATCGCTGGACGAGATGGATCCGCAAATTATTTATGACTTCCTGAATGCCCACATGTGGCAGACGGCTGTATGGCCAACCAAGTTCAACGCCACTGCCAATTTTGTGGGTGAGCCTGCGCGCTTTAACCGTGCTACTGATATTATAGATCCGAAGATTCTAAGCAACGGGATGTTTTACGGCGCCAACAAAGTACAGCGGTCAGATGCGTTTCATAGTGTTTTCGGTAAAGTATATCTTGATCCGAAGTATTCGATGATGAGCCGGTTCCTGCAGCGGGAATTACGAAATGCCGTATCGAACCCAAATGTTCGCTTTACCATGTTTTTGCTGTCTGACGAGGCCCTGACTGAGGCCGGTTATTCCTTTAACATACAGGAGAATAGCTGGTACTACAATGGCTCTACCAATCAGGCTGTTAACCGCCTGGACAGGCTCATTAACTCTCAGATTGCCGTAACACTACGCGGAGAACTGGATAACCTGGGTGGAGAAGGTATTATAGATACGTATGGCGGTGAACTGATCAAGTTTAAAAATAACATGGTTTATGCTGCCGGTAACCTGGAGCCAGATCCGCAGGCAGCTCTTACCGGCGAGAATCTGCCAAGAATTACTGCTAAAAAAGAGACTTCAAACGGAGTAGTGTATTATATAGACAAGCCACTGCTGTTTCCGGAGCAGGCAATTGGTTTGCATATGAAGCATTACCCGCAGTTCAGTAAATATTTCTCTTACCTGGAGAACTCTCCGCTTTACAACAAAACTACCGGCGAGATCAACGGCATCGCCAATGGCGCTTTCTATACTTACTTCATTCCTTCAAACGCAGCGATGGACCAGGCTGTTGCCGATGGCGTACTGCCTGCCGACCCAACTTCCACGAATGTGGCTGACAGGGAAATGATTGATGGTTTTTTGATTTACCATATCCTTAACAGGTTTGCTATCATTCCAAATGGCAAGGAGGAAGGAAGACTGGAGTCTGTTTTTAAGACATTAATAGGTGACGTGACAACCATCACAGTTGATAATGAGCCGAACCAGCTGAAGTTGACTGATATGAAAGGGCGTACCGCCAATGTGGTAGTTGCAAACAGCAATAAGATTGCCAACAGGAGCGTAATGCATCAGATTGATAATTATCTGCAATATGTTCAGTAGAAAACTTAAAATTAAAAAGCTTATTAGGTATTGCTTATGAAAAGTATAAATACATTGATTCTTTGTGTCCTTGTAGGTACGGCAATTCTGCTGGGCAACACCGCCTGGGCGCAAACCAAGGCGGGGCCACTCATACGGGGTACAATTATTGACAAACAGACGAAAGAGTCTCTTATCGGAGTTGTTGTGATGGAGGTTGACAGTGATCAGCGGGTAATTAATGGTGCGAATACTGACCTTAACGGTAAATTTGCGCTAAAAACCTCTGATGCGAAAAACAGCATCCGGATCTCTTACATAGGCTATATCACTATTACGCAGCCTATAGGTAATTCCACTGAACTCAATATCCAGTTGCAGCCTGATTCCAAAACCTTAGGTACAGTGGAAGTTGTTGCACAACAGGCCGTTAGAACCGGTATGCTGGATGTGGCCGAACGTGACCTGACGACGGCTATTGCCAAGATAGATGCCCGTGAACTTGCTGAAGTTCAGGCGACATCTATCGACCAGGCGCTGCAGGGCCGCTTGGCAGGTGTGGACATTGTAGCCAACTCAGGCGATCCGGGTGCAGGTATGGCTATCAGGATCAGGGGTACATCTTCTATTAACCAGGGTTCAGACCCGCTGGTAGTGGTAGACGGTATGCCGTACGACATTACTATTTCCGATGACTTTAACTTTGCTACTGCCGATGAGCAGGGGTATGCGCAGCTGCTAAATATTGCTCCTACCGACATTAAAGATATTGCTGTACTGAAAGATGCGGCTGCCACTGCCATGTGGGGACCACGTGCTTCTAACGGGGTACTGGTAATTAATACCAAGCGTGGCGCGAAAGGCAAGCCTACCGTTAGCTACTCATTTAAAGGAGTAGTTAGCAAGCAGCCGGATGCAATTCCGATGCTTACCGGTGATCAGTACTCTATGCTGATTCCTGAAGCTTATATGAACCGCGACGGGCGCCCTTTAAATACCAACAGTATAAAAGAGTTTCAGTACGACCCCTATGACCCTTACTGGTATTACAACTACAGCAACAATACCAACTGGATTGAAGAAATTACCCGGACAGGGCACCAGCAGGACCACAACATCTCGTTGCAGGGTGGTGGTGATAAAGCTACTTATTTTGCATCGCTTGGCTACAATAACACAGTAGGTACCACTATCGGATCGGACCTGAGCCGTATCAATGCGCGTATCAACCTGGATTATAAAGTGTCGGACCGCATTCGTTTCCGTACCGACCTTGCCTACACGCACGTGGACAACAACATGAACTATTCGTCGAACCTCCGGTCGATAGCTTATACAAAAATGCCGAACATGTCCGTGATTGAGTACGATGAAAATGGTGTACCGACAGGTAACTACTTCTCGCCGGAGCTAAACGTGCAAGGCCGGTATTCCGGAACTTACAACCCGGTGGCAATGGCCATGGAAGGAAAGAGCAACAACGTGGGTGACAGGATCCGTCCGACTTTCAATTTGCAGTACGACCTGATTCCGTCACGGCTGTTAACTACTTTCGACGTAGCGTTCGATATCAATAACAGCAAAACCACCCGTTTCCTGCCGCAGACTGCAACTGGTCTGCCGTCAGACAACACAAACGTGAACCGTGCTGAAGATATCGACAATGACCGGTTTAATGTTCAGACCAAAACAAACATTATTTATACACCGGAACTCGGAGAAAACCACAACCTGCAGGCCTTGTTCTCGCTACAGACCAACGACGACAGGAACGTTTCTTATGCGGTAACAACTGCCAACTCTGCCTCTACATATTTCCAGGACCCAACTGCACCGTCAAGAATCCAGAACCCTGACTTGCGATTGGAATCCGGTATGGCGCAGAGCAGAACAGTGGGTGCCGTAATAAACGCACAGTACTCCCTGCTGGACAGGTACATCATTAATGGCGGTTTACGTTTGGATGGTAACTCCAAGTTTAACGAAAATAACCGTTATGGCCTTTTCCCTTCCATCTCCGGCCGCTGGCGTATTTCCGGTGAAAGCTTTATGCAGGACATCAGCCAGATTAATGACCTGAGCTTGCGCGTAAGCTGGGGCTCTACCGGTAACCCGCCAAGAAACAGCTACTCCCACTTTGCGCAGTACAGAAGCTTCGACTGGAACTACATGGGCTTATCAGGAGTTTACCCGATGGACCTGGAGCTGCGAAACCTGAAATGGGAAACTGTAATTCAGACCAACTACGGTATTAACCTGCGCGCTTTCGATAACCGCTTAGAACTGGATGCTGAAATTTATAAGAAAAGAACGCTGGATATGTTCTATCCTGGTCTGCAAATTTCCTCTATCTCCGGTTTCAACTCTGTGGATATGAACGTGGGTGTGATGGATAACAACGGATGGGAAATTATGGCCGGTGTTACCCCAATCAGGTCAAAAGACCTCACCGTACGGTTTGACTTCAACATCTCCAGGAACTTCAACATCATCCAGGAAATATCTGAGTACTATCCGCGTGAAAGAGGCAACATCTATCAGAACGGTCAATACAAAATCTTCATGCAGGAAGGGAATCCGTTTGGCTCTTTCTATGGCTTCCGTTACAAAGGCGTTTACAAAGATGCTGAAGCAACCGTTGCTCGGGACAAAGATGGAAACCAGATTATCGATGCCAACGGCGCACCTATCTACATGCGCTTTAACTACCCAACCTTCGATTACCTCTTCCAGCCTGGCGATGCTATTTACGAAGACATCAACCATGACGGAAATATCAACTACATGGACGTAGTTTACCTCGGCAATGCCAATCCAAAGCTGACCGGTGGTTTCGGACCAAACATTACCTGGAAAGATTTCAGACTTAATGTATTCTTTAACTACCGTTACGGGTACCAGATCATTAACCAGACAAAAATCAGCACAGAAAACATGTCCGGCTACAACAACCAAAGTACAGCAGTGCTGAGAAGATGGAGAGATATAGGTGACGAAACCGATATGCCAAGGGCCGTGATCGGACCAAACTACAACTCGCTTGGATCTGACCGTTTCGTGGAGGATGGCTCCTTTATCCGTATCAAGTACATCACGTTGCGCTATAGCCTTCCGGCCGTGTTAGCCAACCAGGTACATATGAAGGACCTGGCTCTGTTCACCACCATCGAGAACATTTATACCTTCACGAACTACACAGGACAGGATCCGGAAGTATCTTACCGCGGTAACGACCCATTCCGTGTAGGATATGACACCTCTATGACACCACCGGTGAAGACACTGACTCTGGGTCTGAATGCCCGGTTCTAAAAGAAATTGTAGATCATAATAACTTGATTCATCATGTTTAATAATAAAATAGTAAAAGCATTTCTTGTAGCGCTCGTTTTCCTGGGCAGTTCCTGCGATAGTTGGTTATACCTGGAGCCACAGGATGCAATTGTGCGGCAGCAGTTCTGGAAAACGAAAGAGCAGGCGGAAGCAGCCCTGATCGGGTGCTACGCTTCACTGCTCGATTCGGATTTAGGTTATAAAATGTTTGTTTGGGGAGAGCTGAGAGCCGATATGGTTGTGCCAAACGACCGGGCCACGCTGGATGAGCGTGAAATTGTGGGCGGCAATATCCTGGAAACAAATAACGTAACCAACTGGCGTCCTTTTTACAGAACGATTAACTATTGCAATACGCTGATAGAGTATGCGCCGCAGGTGCAGGAGCACGACCCTACTTTCCGGGACGAAACCCTTGCTGCTTATATTGCAGAAGCAAAAGCTATCCGAAGCCTGATGTACTTCTACCTGGTGCGTACTTTTGGCGAAGTGCCCCTGAAGTTAGATGCAACTGTAAGCGATGATCAGGATTTTACATTGCCAAAATCATCCGAAGAAGCAGTTTTGCAACAGATCATTAAAGACCTGAACGAGGCTGAGGCGGGAGCTATGAGAACCTTCGGGAACAAGATGTACAACAAAGGCCGCTTTACAAAATCAGGAATTAATGCCCTGCAGGCTGATGTATACCTGTGGGCTGAAAAGTATGAAGAGAGTCTTGCTGCCGCAAACAAAGTTATTGAGTCAGGGCAGTACGGCCTTGTAGCAGGAGACAATTCCTGGTATAACACGCTTTACGCGCAAGGCAATTCAAATGAATCGATTTTTGAAATTCAGTATGGCGCCCAGCCACACCCTTATTTCCCGATTATCCGGAATGGCCAGCGTTTCAGTGCAGCTCCTTTTGTACTGGAAGAGCTTTATACCATAGATTTTGTTGACCCGACAAATTTCGATATCAGGGCCGATGGCGCTTCGGTACAGGCTGATGGCAGAATCTGGAAGTATATAGGCTTTAATTCTAGCGTACAGCGAGCAGATGTTGCTCCTTACCCGAACTGGATCGTGTACCGTTATGCGGATGTTCTTTTAATGAAAGCGGAAGCCCTTGTGCAGTTAGCAAAACGTGACAACAATTTAGAATATAGCCAGCAAGCACTTGACCTGGTGAAAATGGTGCGTGACAGAGCAAAAGCACTGGAAGCAACAGAAAGAGGTGTAGAACTGGATGACTTCAGTGGCCTGACGGATTATATCCTGGAAGAGCGGGCGCGCGAGTTAGCTTTTGAGGGTAAAAGGTGGTTTGATGTGCTGCGGAACAGCAGGCGTAATAACTACGAGCGTATGGACATCCTGTTGAACATGGTTTCGCAGAGCGCTCCTGCCGACCGCCAGCAAAGTATCATAAATAAATACCGTGACAAGTTGAGTCATTTTCTGCCAATCTACCAGTTTGAACTTCAGACGAACAAAAACCTGGTGCAGAATCCTTTTTACTCCAAATAATTTAAATAATAAAATACTAATAGAATGAAGTCAATCCTAAACTACAAATATTCAACGGTACGGTTCCTTGGAGTCTTCGTACTGTTGAGCGTTCTCATGATGAGATGTAAGGATCCGGATCTGGTGATGACTACAACAGACGACGTGAACATTACAGGTTATCTGGAACGGTTCCCGGAGGAGTACTCGGAGTTCAAAAAGATCCTGGATTTAACCGGTAACTCCAGCTTCCTGGGTGCTTATGGTACTTACACCATCTTTGTGCCTAACAATGCTGCTGTAAAAAAATTCGTAGAGGAGCAAGGCAAAACTTCGGTTGACCAGTTAGATGTGAATGAACTGAAAACGATAGTGCGGTTTCACCTGATTCAGGATACTGTTTCTACCCAGACATTCACGGACGGAAAAATCAGCCAGCCAACCATGTATGGGCAGTACCTGACTACAGGCGCTACCAACGTGGATGGTACCTCTTATATTACCATCAACAAGCAGGCAAAGGTTGTAAAGAGCAATATTAAATTAGGTAATGGCGTGCTGCATGTGGTTGACAAGGTAATGGAACCTGCCACGCAAACCCTTGCCCAGATGCTGGAGGCAGACCCGGAGTATTCCATCTTTACAGCGGCAGCGAAAGCTACCGGTTTTTATGATACCCTGAACATTCCTGCATCGGAAAACACGAAACCGAATCGCAAGTGGCTTACTGTATTGGCTGAGTCCGACGAAACGTTGAAGGAAGCAGGCTTTGAATCTTTTGAGCAGTTGAAAAACCGCTACTCCACTACTGGCGATCCAAAAAATCCTTCAGATAGCCTTTACCTGTACGTAGCCTACCACATTCTGCCACGCAACAGTTATGTAGCAGACCTCATCACTGCTCCATCGCATGAAACGCTGGCCCCGCTGGAGGTAATAACTACCCGTTTAGAAGGTACAGACCTGAAACTGAATGCAGATGAGTTTGCAGGCGTACGAGAACCAGGCGCTCTGGTAAACCGTGATCAAAGTGACTTTTCTGCAACAAATGGGGTTATGCATGACATTGAAGACCATTTCCGCATCAAGGTTCGTAAACCGACCGCTGTATTCTGGGAAGTGACAGATCAGCCTGAACTGCGAAAAATGGTAAGTGTTTTCAGACAGTTACCAGGCACCAGCACGCAAATCACGCCCGGATCGTTAAGTGAAGTTAGCTGGCCAAAAGGAAACCTTGTTTATGTAACAAGCAGTGGTGACCGTCATGCTTATTACGATTACTTCTCCATCAACATACGCCCGGCAGTTGTGCCTGAAGTTACTTTTAAAACTCCTTTACTGGTAAAAGGAAAATATAAAGTGTGGGTGTGCTACCGACGCGTGAATGCGAATGATATCCAGGGTTTCTTTAACGGCGAACCGCTGCCCCGCTTATTCGGCCTGAACCCAACCCCGGGTTATCCGGGTGGTGGTGTTACACCGGAAGAAGCTGAAGCGCAAGGCTGGAAACTATATACCGAACCGACAGACTCCAGGTATGTAGGCCGAATGATTGGTGTAATTGATGTAAAAACCACAGACCGCCATGATTTCAGAATGCTGGGACTAACCAACAGAGGTGGTAGTACGGGTAATGCCTTCAGGCTGGATATGATTCACTTTATTCCGATAGATCAGAATCAGATACTTCCACGGTTCCAGCAAGATGGGACACCTGTTTATGAATAATCTGTAATTATAGGGCTTGTAAAGCCCCTTAACGATGTTTATAAGGCCCGGCAGTGCCGGGATAAGTAAAAGGATTTATAAAAGAAAAATTACAATAATGGCTTATAGAAAAATATATTTAATCTTCCTTACTGCCTTCGTACTGACTGCTCTGTCGGCGTGTGAAGATAAATGGGAAGAACATACAGCGCTGCAGGATGCTGTGCTGAAGGAGAACCTCCTGGAGCCTATCAACACAAACCCAAACCTGAGCAGGTTCGCAGAGTACCTGAAAAAATCAGGGTATGATGAGTTACTGAAGAGCTCCAAGCTTTTCACGGTTTGGGCTCCTACAAACGAAGCGCTGGTGGCCATTGACCAGGATGTGGTAAACGATCCTGAAAAATTGCGTCAGTTTGTTGGGAATCATATCAGTTACCAGCAGTACTACACGTACAGCCCGAATCCTTCTCTCCGTATCAAAGCGATCAACGGAAAATATCTGGTGTGGGACCGTTCAACCGAAACGATAGAAGGCGCTTCTGTAGTTGAAGCAAACATGCAACGCGGCAACGGTGTTTTACATGTAATCAACAAAACACTGGAACCGAAGCCAAATACCTGGGAGTACCTGAATTCGCTTACAGTAGGGGAAAGACAAAAGGAGTTTATCAACTCGCAGAGCTTCGACTTTTTTGATCCAAACCTGGCCGAGCAAACAGGTGTTGATCCTGCAACCGGCGCCCCTGTATATAAGGAGGGTACTGGTATAGTATGGCGAAATACTTACCTGGAAAAGGTGCGTAACATCATGCACGAAGATTCTCTTAACACCTTTATCGTTCTTACTGACAATGCCTTTGAGCAGGAATACAATAAAATCAGCAATTTTTTTGTAACTACTTCCGAAGACAGTACCAGGGAATTAACCTCCTGGAATGTGGTGAAAGACCTGGCTTTCAGAGGCCTGTATACACCAGAGAACCTGCCTGATACGCTTGTTTCATTGTTTGGCGTAAAGGTACCTATCGATAAAAGTGCTATTGTATCCTCTTTCCGCACAAGCAACGGGATGGTTTATGTAATGAATAAAGCAGACGTTCGAATAAAAGATAAAATTCAGACCAGGATCATAGAAGGGGAATCGGCAATCAGACCACGTGACTTCAGCACAGACCAGCGCAACGACAGGATTCACTACCGTTACAGATCCAATGCCTCTAATAACCACGATCTGCGTGTGTACGACCATGGCCAGAACAGCGGCATGTGGGTTCGTTACCAGTTATATAATGTACCGGCCGGAACTTATAAGTTTTACATGAAAGCGGTTAAAGATTTCGGTACTGCCGATCTTACCCAGCGATTGGCAATAGGTGATTTTACACAGACCACCACTTTCCCTGCTGTAACCATACCGATGTACCAGGAAGAGGAACAGTATCTGGGGGAATATACAGTTGACAAATATGGCAAGCTGACTATGTTTGTTATCAGCAATCCAGTGTCAGGTTCAGATCTGAACCCAATCGTTCTGGATTACATCAAAATGGTACCTGTGTTATAATTAAAATCAAAGTAGATAATGATGTATACTTATATAAAGAAATTTGGCGGGCTGGCTGTTTTTTTAAGTTTGTCTGTTTGTGTGCCGGAAGCATTCGGACAGCAGGCAGATTCTGTTACTGTTCGTGCGGTACAGAAAGATGGTCCTACCGTAACAGGTGTTGTAAAGGATGCCAACACTGGTGAGCCGCTTGCAGGTGTAAACATTTCCGTACCAAACTTTTCGTCGGCTATTACCGATGATAATGGTGCTTTCTCGATCGTAGTGCCTTCCGGAAACGCTTCCCTTCTTATTGCCGGAGCCGGCTTGCAGCAAAAGCAGGTGCCAGTGAAAGGAAGAGAGATGGTAACAGTTTCAATGTTGCCGGCTTCTGCCAATTCCATACATGATCTGGCCTACCTGCCAACAGGCCAAAAGCCACTCACCCAGACCACGAATTCCGTAGTGACGGTGAACATGCCGAACAAGTGGGGCCGCCCGATGGAAACGCCAGATACCTATCTGCAGGGGCAGGTGGCCGGGCTGAATGTGGTGCGCCGTTCTGGTACTCCGAGTGTGGGTGCGAACATGATGTTAAGGGGCTTATCTTCGCTCAACGGCACCAATCAGCCACTGGTGATAGTAGATGGGATGATCTATGATATGAACGAAGATGGAGGTTCTCTGATAAATGGATTTCATACAAATCCGTTAGCGCATATCGATATCAAAGACATCGAGAATATCACGTTCATCAAGGATGCCGTTTCTACGTATGGTTCAAAAGCCGCCAATGGAGTTATGTTGATAACTACGGCCTATGCGAAGGAACTCGGAACTAAAATTGACTTCTCAGCCTACGGCGGCGCTAATTTCAGGCCATCTAACATTCCTGTGCTGCAGTCTGATGATTACAGGATTTACCTGGCGGATGTGCTGAAAACAAGAGGTTTCACCGACGATCAGATTCAGGCCTTGCCTTACATGCAGGACGATAGAAGCAGAGCTGATTATTACACCTACCACAACAACACCAACTGGCAGGACCAGGTGTTCCGCAACGGGGTAAGCCAGAATTATAACCTTCGGGTTACCGGTGGTGATAACATAGCCAAATATGCCCTGTCGGTAGGTTATATGAATCAGAAAGGTATTGTGGATGAAACCAATTATGACAGGTATACTACCCGCTTTAATGGTGACTACCAGATCACTCCAAAACTGACTGCGAACTCCCGTCTGGCTTTTACCTACAGCGAAAATAAGTTACAGCAGGAAGGACTGGAAAAAAAGACAAACCCATTGTACCTGGGACTGGTAAAATCACCTTTGTTAAGTACGAATGAGCTTTCAGAGGATGGTATCCAATCTCCGAACCTGGCCGATGTTGATATATTCAACGTTAGTAACCCAAGAGCGCTGATCGATAAAGCAAATTACCGCAACAACAACTATCGTTTCTTTGGTTCTGTTTCTGCTGCTTATGCCTTCAGGCATAACCTTAAGTTAAGTACACTGGTTGGTCTTACTTACGATAAAGTAAGAGAAATAACGTTTGTGCCCCGCAAAGGTGTTTTAGCCGATACCCTGAGCAGCGCTGTTGTCTACAGCCGAATGGGTAATCAGTTACAGCGTTTATTCTCTATCTACAACGATACGAAGCTGTCCTTTAACCACGACTTTAGCAGCAGCCATGGGTTTACAGGTGCTGTTGGTGTACGTTACAGCTATAACCGTCGTGAAGAAGACAGAGGGCTTGGCTATAACTCCGCTACCGATGAACTTCAAACAATTGGCCAGGGGGTGAATGCGCTCAGAAGCACTTCTGGCGGAATCGGGCGTTGGAACTGGCTGAACTACTATGCCAACGTAGATTACCAGATATTGAATAAATATTTCCTGTCCTTCAATATGGGTGTCGACGGATCCTCAAGGTTCGGAAGCGAAACCGAAGATGGCCTGACCATGTTTGGGCATCGGTTTGGTGTATTCCCTTCTTTGGGAGCTGCCTGGTTAGTATCGTCTGAAAACTTTATGGCTGGTTTAGATGCCATCGAAGTTCTTAAGCTGCGAGCCAGCTACGGTATTACAGGCAACGACGACATCGGAAATTATTCTGCTAAGCAGCTTTATGTTTCACAGAACCTGCTAGGCATGCAGGGTCTTGTACGTGCCAACATCGCAAACCCTGCACTTCAGTGGGAAACGAACCGTAAGTTGAATGCAGGTTTCGACCTGGCCCTTAAAGATGAGCGTGTAGGACTGAGCGTGGATGTGTATCGTTCTCAAACAGACAACATGCTTACTTTTGAGCCGGTAGCCAAAATCACAGGTTTCGAGTACATGCTGGCCAATAGTGGCGCCATGCTAAACAAAGGTGTTGAAGTTGCTTTAAACAGCCGCATCCTGACCGGTGATCTGAAATGGCAGTTAGGATTAACGTATGCAGCTAACCGCAACGAGATTACGGCGCTTCCAACAGATAACATGACATCAAGCTTCGCTGGTGCTACCATGCTTACCAGAATTGGTGAGTCTGCCGGCTTGTTTTACGGTTATAAAACAGCCGGAATTTACGCCACTGATGCAGAGGCAGATGATGCCGGTTTATTTACCAAACTGCCTGATGGCTCTTTAATACCTTTCAGAGGTGGTGATGTTCGTTTTGTGGACCAGAACGAAGACAATGAAATAAACGATCAGGACCGTGTGATAATCGGTAATGCAAATCCTGATTTCTTCGGGATGTTCTCCAATCGCTTCGAGTACAAGGGCTTTTCACTGGATGCTGCTTTCACCTTCAGTGTAGGCAACGACATCTACAATTACACCAGAGCACAGCTGGAATCTGTAAACGGGGCCGAAAACCAGACGCAGAAGGTTGTGAACAGGTGGAGAAGCAATGGACAAGTGACGGATGTACCGCGCGCAAACTGGGGCGATCCGTTAGGCAACAGCCGTTTCTCAGATCGCTGGATCGAAGATGGTTCTTACCTGCGTCTCAGAACTCTGACGCTTGCATATGAGTTACCGGTAAAAACAAACATTGTAAAATATGTAAATCTTTACGTGACCGGTAACAACCTGCTGACCTTTACAAATTACCTCGGATACGATCCTGAATTCAGTGGATCCAATGATATCCGTTTCCAGGGGATTGATGCCGGCCTGGTGCCGCAGTTCCGGTCAGTAATTGGAGGCGTACGATTCGGCCTCTAGTAATAAAATATTTATTCTTAATTGTTGTCATCTGATGAAAAAGAAATTATTCAAATCATTAAGGCGAGCGTTCCCGGTAGTACTACTTAGTTTGGGTTTATTTTCTTGTGATAAATTAATAGACGTTCAGCCGGATAATGCGCTGGAGCAAGATCAGTTCTACCAGGATAAGTTTGATGCCGATGCAGCTGTAATAGGTATCTACGGTAAATTCCTGAACCTGGCAGAGCATCATATTATTCTGAACGAGCTGCGTGCCGACCTGATGGCGGTAACGCCTGCCGCCCGCGAAAGCATGGTGCAGCTAAGCCAGCATACCGTTACGCCCGATAATGTGTATGCAGACCCAAGGCCGTTCTACGAACTGATTGTGAACTGCAACGATGTGCTTACCAACTTCGACCGCATGAAGGATGAGAGCAAAATGTCGCAGGCCGATTACGCCGAGCGTTATTCTGATATTGCTGCCCTGCGATGCTGGCTGTACCTGCAGTTAGCTATTCACTACGGTAACGTTCCTTACTTTACTGAACCCCTGGCAAAAATTACGGATATAACTAACTTAACCTTAAGTGACTTAAGCCGCTTCGATAAGTTCACTCTGGATCAGATGATCGACGAGCTTATCCGGGTTATGGAAGCATTGCCGTATGAAGAGCAGTACTCTCCGCTTAACTCGTTGAACAGAAGTATTGACGGTTACAACACCAGAAAATTCTTTATCAACAAAAGAGTATTGATGGGAGACCTTTACCTCTGGAAAGGCGAGTACCTGAAGGCTGCCGAGCAGTATAAAACGGTAATGGAAACACCAACCAGCGTTACCGGTGCCAGCAATGAGTTTGATTCCTACAAAATTAAATGGGCCGATGTAACTAATCATAACGACCTCTCCGTTGGTTATGTACGTTATGCCGACCAGGACGTAACAGCGCTGATAGACAATAACACGCAGGGCTGGAAATCCATGTTTATCAGACCTATGGACGGCTTGTTCAATGAAGAGTGGATCTGGGCATTGCCTTTTGATTACACTTTCGGGCAGAAAACACCATTTGTTAAGTTATTTTCAAATGTGGGTGGCGATTACCTGGTAAAGCCTTCGCAACATGCCATCGATCTGTGGGAGTCGCAGGTGCAGCGAAACGGTTTCCCATGGGACCAGCGCGGAAGATGGTCCTGGAAAATGCAGAACGGTCAGCCGGTTGTAATGAAGCATATCTATAACTTTGACCCGGTAAACCCACTGCAAACAAATGGTAAATGGTTCCTGTACAGGGCAGCGCTTCTGCACCTGCGCTTTGCAGAGGCCGCTAACCGCGATAACCAGCACAAAATTGCATGGGCACTGTTAAACAACGGTGGTGCTGCTTTCGATGATCCGGACATTACAGATGTACGTGAGGAGTTGGATACGTTTGAGCCATTCCCATACAATTTTGCTTTCCGTTCTACCAACACGCCGTACTTCCGTGATATTTATCATAGAAGTGCAGGCATCAGAGGACGTGCCAATCTGACTTATTTGTCTATTCCAGGAGGTATTTCTTCACAGGATTCTACCATTTATATAGAGAATAAAATTATAGAGGAAGCAGCACTGGAGTTAGCGTTTGAAGGACACCGTTGGGGTGATTTGGTGCGGATAGCCAAACGCCGTAACGATCCTGCTTTCCTGGCAGATAAAGTATATGCAAAGCTTGTAAAAGCCGGTAATCCAAATGCCGACGCTGTAAGAGCAAAGTTGATGCATCCACAAAACTGGTTCCTGCCTTTCCGCATGGAATAACACAACCCTTTACACCAAAAAAAAGAGGCTGCTCCGGTTTTCCGGAGCAGCCTCTTTTTTTATTTTTATATTAACTGATTTCAGTTCGTCATAACCCGCTAACCCGCTTCTAAAAAAACATTAATTTTTTGTCATCATGGAAAGATTGTGTGGGCGGGAACTATAAACGATTGTGAAAAGAGTTGATTTTTATTAAATGCCGTGGAAGAGCCTAAAATCCTAACTGGTATGATTTCTTCTTTACAGGTTTATTAATTGCTGTGCATGTTCGATTAATCAATTGTTGCCTCTTTACTCCAAACACAAACTTGATACTTTCTTTAGTCTCATTGACGGTACCCTTGCCCGGCAAAAGCCGGTAATCTTATATCCTTCCTATTTCCAATACGGCGTCTCATGGCCTTTGGGCAGAATATAGAGCAAACTTTTACACTCGGTTTTGGCGGGGTGCGGCAGAGGCTTTGGTGGCAGGTGCAGAGGCTTTTTTTGCTTTGCAAAATTCGATTGTGCTTTCCAGAGGCTTAAAATGGAAACTTGCGGTAGCATAATTCATAGAAATCAGATGTTGTTGGTTTACAATACCATTTCGGTTGTTCTGTAGCTGCCACCAAAGCCTTTGTACCTCCCCTAAATAGAGGTTTACATATAAATGAGACAATTGCATTTTTAGCTTAATTACATTAAGCATCCTCTTAGGACCTTGGGTGATGCGGCATTATACTTTATACTTTCTGACGGTTCAGTTCAAATTGTCATTGTTCGAATAAGGAACAGGACCGGTAAAAGTAGTTTAAAACGAAACTGTTGTGCACTGTGGCATAATAAGAAAAACTGCAGCGGGAGTGGAGGCAGGAACAGTAAAGTTTAAGATGCTTAAAAAAATTATGACAGGTGTACTATGCTGGGATAAGTTGCTGCCTATTTCTCATTAATAATTTATTAAAAGATTTTATAATTTTTATAAATATATGATAATGAGCGGTTTGAAATTGAATAGCAGCGTCTTTTTAAGGAGTGGTAAAATATTATGATTATAATATTTTGTATTATAAAAATCAAATCTATTTTTGTTAATAAAATACAACAAGAAATTTTTCAGCCCGCTTATTCAAAATTTTTACACCCGATTTTTATGAAATATTATTCAGCAGCTAATGCTTCTGCATCACAATGGAAGCTGTTATTAGCTGTACTGCTCTTTTTTGCAGGTTCGCAGGCAAGTTTTGCCCAGGCAGACTTGGCCATTCAGGGAGCGGCGGTGTCGCCTACATCTGTGGCTGTGGGTAACAGTGTTTCAGCCACCAGTACTATTTACAATTTAGGCAATACTGCCGCATCGTCCAGCAACATTGGTTACTACCTGTCGACCGACAACACCCTGGATGCAAGCGATACATTTATTGGATCTTCTACCGGGGGGATATTAAATGCATCAGGCCTTTCCGGGTCATTTTCTTATCGGAATGGTACGGTAACAATTCCTTCTAACACGGCTGTTGGGGCCTATTTTATACTGTTTGTAGCCGATTACCTGAATGTGGTAGCTGAAGGAAACGAAAATAACAATGTTAGCAGTGTTTCGATAACGGTGGTGCCACAGAGTGTAGACTTTACTGTAACAAACCTCAATACGTCCGCCACTACAGTATCTCCGGGCGTTCTGATAAATGTAGATGCGTATGTGGTGAACCAGGGAAATATCGCTTCATCTTTCAGTAACATGGGCTACTATTTATCTGCAAATACCACACTAGATGCTTCCGATGTGTTTATCGGTTCCAGTTCTGGCAATAGTATTGGGGCAGGCAGCTACAGGTATTTCTCTTCGTCGGTGTCCATTCCCGCGAATACGGTGCCGGGGAGTTATTATTTAATATTTGCTGCGGACTATCTGAATCAGGTAGCGGAGAGCAATGAAACGAATAACACGGGCTACAGGGCGATCACAGTTGTGGCTCCTTATGTGGATTTAGTGCTGCAGTCGCCGTACATCTATAATTCCAGTGTTACGGCCGGCAGTACTGTAGGAACGGAGGTCCGTATCCATAATTTGGGCAACAGCAGTGCCTCTTCCAGCAACATCGGGTATTACCTTTCTACGAACTCCACCTTCGATGCGAGTGATGTATTTATTGGCTCCTCTTCCGGCGGAACTTTAACAGGCGGAAACTACAATTACCGCTCTAACAGCATTACCATTCCGGCGAATACGGCGCCCGGTTCATATTATATCGTTTTCGTAGCAGATTACCTCAACCTGGTGACGGAGAACAACGAAAATAACAATATAGTTAGCGCTGCCGTTACAGTCGTACTGCCAAACATTGACCTGACACTTAGTTCGCCTTCCATAAGTCAGGCTTCTGTTTCGGCGGGCAATCCGGTTAGTGTTGGAGTTACGATTAATAACCAGGGGAATACAGCAGCTCAATCCAGTAATATCGGTTATTACTTATCTTCCAACAGTACGTTTGACGAATCTGACCTGCTGATCGGATTCAGCAATGGCTCTTCTCTGGCTGCAGGAAACAATTCCTACAGAAACGAATCGGTTACAATACCGGCTAATACCACACCAGGAACCTATTATCTTTTTATCGTTGCAGATTACCTGAACAGTGTAACGGAGAGCAATGAGAACAATAATGTAATTAGCACGGCCATAAGTGTTATGGAGTTCGGTACAATGTTCCTGATGCCTGCTTCCGGGGCGCTTAACTTTACAACCTGCACCGGTACGTTATATGATAATGGCGGCACCGGTAATTATTCTAATTACGCCAATGGTACTGTAACACTTAACCCAAGTGTAAGCGGGAATAAAATACGCCTGACTTTTAGCTCATTTATGCTGGAGAGCTGCTGCGACTATCTCTCCATTTACGATGGCACCAGTACGTCAGCACCCTTAATCGGTACATATAATGGTAGTAATAACCCGGGTACTGTTTATGCGACAAACAGTACGGGTGCCTTAACCTTGCGCTTTTACACAGACGGTAGTGCAACTTATTCTGGTTTTGAGGCTGCCATTGCCTGTGTTACTTCGGTGCCGTTAGCTGATCTGGTAATTCAAAATCCTGCTGCTACTCCTACTTCCCTTACAGCCGGAAACGTGATGTCTGTAAGTTCCCAGGTATACAACCAGGGGGGAGTTACGGCTGCATCGAGCAATGTCGGGTATTACTTATCTACTAACAATACCTTTGATCCGTCAGATGTTTACCTGGGATATTCTTATGGGTATAGCTTGACCGGTGGCTCCGTTTCCTCCCGTAATACTAACCTGACCATTCCGGTTTCAACGGCAGCAGGAAATTACTTTTTGCTCTTTGTGGCGGATAACACCAGTTTAGTAACCGAAGAGAATGAAACAAACAATGTGGCCAGTGTAGCCATAACCGTTGAAGCAGCTACCATAGATCTACTCATGCTATCGGCATTTCCTTCTTCCAGCACCTTAACGCCGGGTAATGCCTTTAGTGTTTCTAGCTTTATTGCCAACCAGGGAGCTTCCACCTCGCCAAGTAGTAACGTTGGCTACTACTTATCGGCGAACAACACTTTTGAAAGCACTGATTTGTTCTTAGGCAGCTCCAGTGGCGGCGCCCTGACCAGTGGCAACTCGGCCTTACGAAGTGCTTCCTTATCGTTGCCAGCCACCATTACAGCCGGAACTTATTATATCTTTTTTGCCGCCGACCATACAAACGCTGTAACAGAGACCAACGAAGCAAACAATATCAGGTTTATTACTGTTACGGTTTCTTCGTCCAATTTTGTAGACCTGGAAATAGCCTCAAAGACTTTAGCGAGCGCCAGTATTGTGGCGGGTGAATCGGTTTCGGCAACTGCCAATGTGAAGAATAATGGTAATGTGGCAGCTCCGCGCAGTGCTGTCGGGTTTTACCTCTCCTCCAACACCACACTGGACCAGGATGATGTATTGCTCAATACCATGCAAACAGCCTCTACCCTGGCAGCCGGGGCAACAGAGGCTGTTACGGCGAACCTCACCATCCCGGCTAATACCGAGGCGGGCAGTTATTATATCTTGTTTAAGTCGGATTACGAAAATCACATTGCAGAATCAAACGATGCCAATGATCTGGCTTATCAGGCCATCACAGTTGTGGGCGCATCGGTTGACCTGGTTGTTCAGACGGCAGCGGTAGCGCCTGTATCCATACCGGCCGGCCAGCCGGTAACAGCCACTGCCGGCATTCGCAACCAGGGTTCGGTAGCGGCGGCTTACAGCAGCATCGGCTACTATTTATCTGCAAACAATACCCTGGATGCTTCGGATGTACTGCTTAACGTTTCTACCGGTAATGCGTTAGCAGCAGGAACGACAGCAAACAGATCTGCCACACTTACTATTCCTGAAGGCACTGCCGCAGGCTCTTACTTTATTCTCTTTGTCGCCGACCATGCCGAAGCACAGGACGAAAGCAGCGAAACGAACAATGTAAAGGCTGTGGCACTTACAGTAATAGCACCTACCGTCGACCTGGCTGTTCAGACACCAACGGTTTCGGCGGCATCGGTGGTGGCGGGCACAGGCATAACACTCACTGCCAATGTAGTGAATGCCGGTACCGTTGCTTCCACAGCTACCACCATCAGGTACTATCTGTCGCCAAACAACACCATTGAAAGTTCCGACGTGGTACTTGGCAGCGCAGACGTCAGCAGCATGGCAGCCAGTGGTTCCGTATCGAAAGTGGTTTCGTACACGATACCTGCAAGTACTGCTGCGGGAAATTATTTTGTGCTGTTCCAGGTGGACCCTGACAATACAAATACCGAGAGCAATGAAAATAATAACACCGCCAGCGTTGCCCTGGCCATTACACTGGCTCCTGCCGAAGTGGACCTGGCCGTACTGACTCCTACGGTTTCTGCTGCATCAGTTGTAAGTGGCGGTACTGTGAATGTGACAAGCACCATCAAAAACAATGGTACTACTGCAGCTGCTTCGAGCACGGTAGGTTATTATTTATCTGCTGATGCTGTTTTCAACAGCGCTGATGTTGTCCTGGAATCCTCGTCCGGTGGAACACTTGCTGCCGGAGCTACTGCATCCAGAACAGCCACCCTCACTATCCCCGACGCTACAACTGCAGGTAACTACTACATTCTGTTTGTTGCCGACCATGCCAATGCTGTTTCCGAAACAAATGAGACGAACAATGTTGCCAGTGTTGCCCTCGCTGTCACTGCGGCGCTCCGTGCCGATCTGTTAGTAACGGCTGCATCTGTTTCGAAGGCAACTACGGTGGCCGGCGATACAATTGCCGTAACCGCTACTATCCAGAACAGCGGCCAGGCTTCAGCTGGCGGCAGCATGGTTGGTTACTATTTGTCTGCCAGGAATGTCTGGGACAACACCGCCGTCAGGATAGGACAGAGCGAAGTAACTACACTTGCAGTGGGAGGTACGGCAAGTCCTGAAGCTAACCTGATTATACCTGCCGGTACTGCTGCAGGCGATTATTTTGTGCTGGTAAGAGCTGACGATACCGGTGCTGTTACAGAATCGAGCGAAACAAACAACGTACGTAGTATAGCTGTTACGTTAGCTGCGCCTACGGTAGACCTTACGGTGCAGCCTGCTGCTTTTGTAGCCTCGGTAACGGCTGGTAACAGTTATTCCTTCGCAACCGAAATCAGGAACAGTGGCAATGTGGCTGCAGCAAGTAGTAATGTGGGACTTTATTTATCTTCCAATACGAGCTTAGAAAGCTCTGATTTGTTGCTGAGCACGATTACAGGTGGCCCGCTGGGTGCAGGCAGTGTAGCTGTCCGGTCTTCAAGCATCACCATTCCGAGCAATATAAGTCCGGGCACTTATTACATACTGGTGGTTGCTGATCCTGCAGACCTCGTAACTGAGTCTGTTGAAACAAACAATATGCAGACAGCTTCCATTACCGTAGTTGCCTCGCTGGTACCGGATTTGAGAGTTCATTCCCCTGGTCTGAGCGCGTCCACTGTTAATGCGGATAATATAGTTGGTGTTTCCGGAACTGTTACGAATATTGGTACCGCTGATGCGCCTGCCGGAAAGGTCGATTATTATTTGTCGACCAATAATACCTTCGAAAGCAGCGATGTGCTGGTAGGTGAGAGCAACCTGCCGTTACTGGCATCGGGAGCTTCATCGAATGTATCTGCTAACCTGAGGATTCCGGCAACTACTGCCAACGGTAACTACTTTGTGCTGTTGATTGCAGATGCAGCAAACCTGATCGTTGAAAAAGACGAGACGAATAACCTGGCCAGCATTGCTCTTACCGTTTCGCCTCCGGCATTACCCGACCTGGTAGTTAACAGCGCAACTGTTTTACAATCTAATTTTATGCCAGGCGATACAGTTGCCGTAACAACTACAATTCAAAACAATGGACCTGGTTCCGCCGCGGCAAGCTCCATCGGCTATTATATCTCCGACCGGAATGTATGGGATAACACCGCTACCTTACTGGTGCAACGCCAGGTAACTTCATTGGCAGCAGGAGGCACCACCAGTTTAACTACCTATATGTCTGTTCCTGCCGGTATTGTAGCAGGTACATATTATATTCTGGTAAAAGCCGACGATATGGGTGTTGTTACAGAAACCAATGAAACAAATAATGTACGCAGTGTGGCTGTAACTGTAATACCCCCAGTGATAGATCTGGTAGCCGAAAACATTACCTTTGAGGGAACCGTTTATGCAGGCAACAGTTATAACATCTCCGCAGGAATTAAGAACAATGGCAACGTGACATCCCCAAGCAGTAATGTTGGGTTTTATTTGTCCACCAACACTACTTTCGATAGTAGCGACGTCCTGTTAAGAAGTATTTCAGGTGGCCCGTTAGCGAATGGTTCTATAGCAACCCGCAGTTCGAACATTATAGTACCTGTTGGCACTGCTCCCGGAACTTATTATATGCTGGCTGTGGTAGACCATACAGGTGTTATAATTGAATCGAATGAAACCAATAACAGCAGATCGTTTGCCTTTAACTTACTTGCTGCTTCTGCGTTACCCGACCTTAATTTGCACAGCCCTGGCCTGGGAACTGCATCCGTGCGGGCAGGCGATAATGCAGCAGTTTCGAATATTGTGACTAATGCGGGTACAGGGAATGCACCTGCCGGTAAAGTAAATTATTACCTGTCGACAAACATGGTGTTTGATTCCTTTGACACCTTCCTGGGCGAGAGCAGCGTGCCCCAGCTTGCGCCAGGCGCTTCGTCTACACAAACTGCCAGCGTGTTAATTCCGGGTACCACTGCCAGTGGCAGTTATTACCTGCTTATGGTGGCTGATGCAGCTAATGTAATCCCGGAGAGTGATGAGGTGAATAATATGAAATCTGTGCCGGTGAATGTGGTGCATACCCTCCTGCCAGATTTACACTTATATTCCAGTTTTATCACTTCTTCTGTAATGCCAGCAGGTAATCAAGTTTCAGGTCATGCTGTAGTAGCAAACCTAGGGAATGCAAATGCACTCGCCGGAAGTGTCAGCTATTACCTGTCGACTGACAAAATTTACGATGCCGCTGATGTATTTTTAGCTGAGACTGCTTTACCCATTATTGAAGCCGGTGTTATTCATCATACATATGATAACTTCAGAATTCCGGCCGGTACGCCTGTCGGCAACTACTATGTGCTGGTAATAGCAGATCTGGGTAATTTGATAGCTGAGCTGGATGAGACAAATAATATGGAAGCGTTGCCTCTTGCTATAAGTACAACAACGGGTGTGGACGATATGGTAGCAGACAGCAAGTTGAGTATATGGCCAAATCCGGCTTCTGATGTCCTGACCATAGAAGCTGCAAACTTCGGAAAAGGAGAGAAGGTAGCTGAAGTAAGCTTGTACAATGCCATCGGAGAGAAAATAATGTCCAGGCAAGTGGCCATAGGAAAAGATAAATTACAGACATCTTTCCAGGTGCAGCATCTGGATACAGGAATGTACCATCTTCATATAAAAGCAGGAAATACCGTAACTGTGAGGAAGGTAGTAATCCAGCGGTAACAGTATTTTGATAGCTTACAAGTAAAAGAGGCTGCTCAGGTTTTCCGGAGCAGCCTCTTTTATTATTGGATCCAAGTGACAAATGCAACTTTATCTGACTGAACAGAATTGTTACTTTATTCACGCAAGCTATCATAATAGGCCACCACCTGTAGCAGCGCCTGCTCAAAATTATTCCGGAAATCAAGGTTCTCTTTGTGGATGAAATTTTCCAGTGCCTTTTTCCTGTCTTTCAAAACTTTTAGCACACCCTTCTGATTCTTTACCGGATGGTACTGCTTGTTTTTATACAGGTAATAGCGGTTCTCCGTCAGAAAACGCTCTGCTACACGCTGATAAGTTGTTTCCTTGAAAATATACTTCTCCCGACGGGCAAATACCTTGGTTTTTCCATCATGAAGCCTTTCATAAAAACCTGCCGGTAGACCGTCCTGCTCATTTAGCCGGACAAACGTGTGCTCGAGTATCTTAAAAGAATCTACTTTCTCGCTGATTAGCCGGAGCTTGAGTGCAGGAGCGTCAGGTTCAACCGGGGGTAAGGTTACCTCGTCGCGTACCAGGTCGTAGCGGAGAGGTGTACGCTCAAGTGCAACACCCTCGTACCAGATTGTACCCGGTAGCCATTCTTCGGAACCAAAGTAGGCATGCCCCAGGATGCCGGGATCGTAATCGGGTTTCTTTTTCGCTTCTTCCAGGCGTTTGGCCTTGCGTAGTTCTTTTTTAGAGGGTGTTTTGGTAGTCTGCGCATGTAGTTGCGGTACAGCCAGTGTATAGCAGCAAAGGGGAATTAAGAGATACTTTAACATGTAGAGTTTACGCTGTAAATAGTTCCTGAAGCAAGATACAAGATAAAAAAATACCTGCTTAATTGAAAGCCAGGCCCGGCAACCAGGAGGGCAGCAGGCTTGCCAGATGAAGTTGCCACAAGTTACGCTAAGGCAAGACATGCGGCAGTTTTCTGAACTGCAGAGGCTGTGGTGGCAGGTGCAGCAAACTTTAAAAGGGCTTTAAATAAAAAACGAAGGCAACGCGAGTGGCTGTTTGCACAGTTTATCGCGTTGCCTTCATTTTTTGCAACCGGAACGGCTACAATTATCCTACTTCCAGAGGTCCATCACCAGTGCAGCACCCAGCGCTGTACCCTGTGCTGATTTGCCAGCTTTGATGCGGAGGTCAGGAAAAGCTTTGCCGAGCAAGGTCATAAAAATCGGGTTCCGGCTGAAGCCACCGTCAACGAGCAGGATATTGAATTTGCTCATATCATTTTCAGCCGCCAGCAGAATAGACTCCAGCTGCTGGCGCAGGAGCTGCACTACCAGGTGGTGGTAAGCCGCTTCGTAGGTGCCATATAACGCCAGGTCCATGTCTATTTTAACGGCGGTGGCCACATGGTCTTTTACTGAAACTTCTTTCTGGTTTTGTACCTGCGCCAGTTCCTGGTATTCTTCTTCCTTAATCAGCTGCTCGTCATATTTTACGGTCTTGAAATAATCGGCCGGCGTTTGGTAGTGTTCTGCCAGAATCTTTACCTGCTCCTCGTGTGCATTGCCAATAAACTTGCGCGAAGCCTTTACCGGATTCCCATTGTACGTCAGGTACTGCAGGCAGTCCTGCTGCAGTTCGTTTACCGTGAGCGGCTGCTGGGCAAAGGGGTTCAGTGTAATACCCCAGGTGCCGGTCGAGAGCAGCAGGAATGGCTCGTGGTACTGCTTCAGGTATGGAATTAAGGCGGAAGAGCTGTCGTGCAGACCAATGCCTGCCGGTATTTTTTTGCCACGGAAGCTGATGCTGAATGGCTCGCTGTGTTCTCTTACCGGCGGAAATAATTTATCCAACCCTTCGGCATACACCCAGGCATGGTAATCTTTTTTCTGAAAATCCCAGAGGGCGGTGTGGCAGCCAAGGCTGGTGTAGTCGGTGGCCATTTCGCCTGTGAAGATGTACGACACATACTGGGGCAGGTGCAGGGTGTGCGCGATCTGCTCAAACAGTTGCGGCTTCCGGTGTTTGAGCCAGTAAAGCTGCAGGCCGGAATTCAGCATGCCCAGTGGCGGCGAAGAAGTTTCTGCGGCTATCTGGAGCTTGTCGCCATAGGTATTGTAAAACTGCTCTTCCAGGTCCTGCGGAAAAGCTTTCAGGTAATTGTAAAGTGGCGTTACCGGCTCTCCAACTTTGTTCAGATGCACCAGGCTTGCGCCGTAGGTGGTGAAATTTACAGCCTGCACGTCGAAATTCTGATCGGCTTCAATTTCCTGCCAGATGCTGCGTAACCAGTTGGTCAGCGCTGTCAGGTTTTCGCAAGGTTCGCCATCATCATCTGTAATTTCGTTACAGTGTTTCTGAGCTTCTTTGATGATCTGGTAATTCTGATCAAAAAGCAAGATTTTCTTATTGGTTTTACCGATATCAAAAACCGCAATACAAGGCACCATAGTTAAAAGTAAAGAATATTATAAACTAAATCGAATATCAGTTGCTGCTATGCTTCAGCAAAAACAGCGGATTGGGCTCCCTTTGAAGGCAAATCTTGTAGGGAAAAATTGTCTGCAGCTGCGACCATTGCCTTTGCTCCTAAAAAAGCAAAAAACTGCTTCAAGTTTTTAACTTGGAGCTATCATTCCAGCAAGTTTTCAACTTGCAAGAGTATTAAATCAGGTAGGTTCAGCCACGAAAGCTGAAAGCTTTCCTGATAAAAAGCTCCAAGTTGGAAACTTGAAGCAGAAATTTTTTCCCTACAAAATTAGCTTCAAAGTGGAACAAAATACCTAAACAGACAGAAAGCCAGAGTAGTGTTCTCCGGCTTTCTGTTATTTGTTTATGACAATGCAAAATCAGGAAAGATATTACAAACCGGTCGCAAACGTTTTCTCGCCACGTTGCTTAATCAGTTCCTGCCTGATTTTGTTTTCGCGGTAGAAAGCAACAGGGTTTAGCGAAGCACCTGCCTGTAAGCGGGCCTCTGCCAGCAACGGACGTACATCGGTGCGGTAAGCGTTCTGCATGATTTCCTGCGCCAGGGTAGCGTCGTTTTCCTGCTGTGCTTTTTCAAGGGCCTTACGATCGATGATCAAAGCCTGCGCATAGGCAATCTTGATCGCCTCTACCGACTGCAGCAAATCTTCCAGCGGATCTTTGATGTTGTGGCTGGCGTCGATCATCCAGCTCAGTTCCGGATTGTTTACTTCGGAGCTGGTCATTCCTTCTACCAGTTCGTTGAAGATCAGGAACAGCTGGTAAGGCTTCACGGAACCTACAGTCAGGTCGTCGTCGCCGTATTTGGAATCGTTGAAGTGGAAACCGCCCAGTTTGCCTTCCATCAGGAAGCGCGATACAATCTGCTCGATGTTGGTGTTTGGCAGGTGGTGGCCAAGGTCAACAAGTCCTACTGCTTTTTCGCCAAGTTTCTGGCAGAACAACAGGGAGCTGCCCCAGTCAGCAATAACGGTGGAGTAGAAATGCGGCTCGTATGGCTTGTATTCTACCAGCACTTTCCAGTCGGCAGGCAGTTCGGCATAAATCTGCTTGATGGAATCCAGGGTGTTCTGGAACTGGCGGCGGAAGTTCTGCTGGCCCGGGAAGTCGGTACCGTCAGACAGCCAGATAGTAAGGGCTTTGGAACCTAACTCGATGCCATGCTTAATTACTTCAATGTTGTGGGCAACAGCCTGGTCGCGCACGTTCTTATCTGTGTGCGACAAAGAACCGAACTTGTACGAAAGTTTCTGGTCTGGCTGGTCCTGGAATGTGTTGGAGTTAACGGCATCGAACTGCAGGTCAAAAGAAGCTGCCAGTTGTTTGATGGCTTTGTAATCCTGCGGGATGTCCCACGGAATGTGCAGCGAGATAGCCCCGCTCGATTGGTTTAAGGCATGCAGCAAGCCTACATCCTCAATTTTTTCTTCCAGGCTTCTTGGTTCACCGCCTCCGGCGAAACGGCCAAAGCGGGTACCGCCTGTACCTAGTGCCCAGCTGGGAATGGCAATCTGAAAGGCAGCCAGTTTTTTTACCAGTGCGCTTACATCATGGCCTTCGTCGCTTAGTACAGAAGAGAGTGCATTAAATTTTTTCTGGTGGGAAGAACGCTGCGAGTCATTGTACTGCCCGATCAGCGATTTGTCTAGTATCATACTTATGCTTTATTTAGAGTTAACCTATCGCAATCAGTTGATGAATTAAAATAGGCAACGGTACGTGTACCTGGTTTGATTTTTAGCTGTGAATTTATTTTAAACTAAACTACTCAATAAAAACTACCTAATCTGTCTTTGCTAAAAATAAACCTGCGCACGCACCGTTGCCTATAAATTACTTATTGCGCTACTGCACTACCTTACGAAGGCCATGGCAACGCCACCATCTACGTTCAGTACGTTTCCGGTAGACTTGCTCAACAGTCCGCCAACAAAAGCGAAGCAGGCATTGGCAATATCTTCCGGTAAAATGATCTGGTTCAGTAAGGTGCGTTTTGCATAGTAAGCAGGCAGTTCAGCTACCGTGATACCGTATGCTTTGGCACGGCCTTCAGCCCAGCCGCCAGCCCAGATATTGCTGTCGGAGATAACGGCATCGGGGTTAACCACGTTCACACGGATACCGTCGCCGCCAAGCTCAGCAGCATTCAGTCGGCTTAAGTGTAACTGAGCCGCTTTGGCGCTACCGTAACCGGCGTTGTTTGGTCCGCTTACAAGTGCGTTTTTGCTTACAATGTTGATCACATCACCGCCGATATTCTGCTTACGCATTACCTCAACAGCAGCTTGTGTCACAAAGAACTGGCCTTTCACCAGTACATCATATAACAGGTCCCAGTCTTTCTGGGTGTGGTCCTGGATGGATTTAGAGATAGACAGACCTGCGTTGTTGATCACGATGTCTACACCGCCAAACGCTAAGGCAGCGGCATCCATGGCGCCTTTAATCTGATCTTCTTTCGTTACGTCGAGCACAGCAGTGGCATAAGAATCTTTTCCGTATTTGGACTTGAATTCTTCGCCTGCTCCCTGTAAACGCTCTTCGTTCATGTCGTTGAGTACTACAACAGCACCTTCCTCTACAAACTTCTTCGCGATAGCTTTACCAATACCGCCGGCACTACCTGTAATCAAAGCGATTTTACCGGAAAGTGCTTTTGGCTTCGGCATACGCTGTAACTTGGCTTCTTCGAGCAACCAGTACTCGATGTCGAAAGCTTCCTGGCGTGGCAGCGACGTGTATTCAGAAACCGCTTCAGCGCCTTTCATTACGTTGATGGCGTTGATGTAGAATTCAGAAGCAACGCGGGTTGTTTGCTTGTCTTTGGAGAAAGAGAACATACCTACGCCTGGGTACAGGATGATAACCGGGTTGGTATCGCGTACTGCCGGGCTGTTCGGGTGCTTGTGGTTCTCGTAGTAGTCCTTGTACATCTGGCGATACGCCTCGAATGCAGGAGCTAATTTTTCTTTCAGCGCAGCTACGTCCGACAGGTCGGCATCTGGTGCCAGGTCAAGCACGAGCGGGCTGATTTTAGTGCGGAGGAAGTGGTCCGGGCAGCTGGTACCTAGTGGAGCCAGTCTTTCCAGGTCGTTTGAGTTGATGAACTCCAGTACGCGGACATCGTCGGTGAAGTGACCGATCATGCTGCGCTCGCTTGAGCAGAAACCGCGCAGTACCGGTGCAATGGCAGCAGCCTGCTTTTTACGGCTTTCCGGATCCAGGCTTTCGATTTTCTGACCACCAAAAACAGGACCTTTTTTACCGTAGTTCTGCTCCAGGTATTCCGCGCACTTCTCGATTACTTCCAGCGTGTTTACATAGCTTTCGTAAGCCGTGTCGCCCCAGGTAAACAGGCCGTGTGAGCCCAGCATGATTCCACGGATACCAGGATTTTCTTCCAGGCACTGGCTTAATTGCAAGCCCAGGTCGAAACCAGGACGCTGCCAGTCTACCCATCCGATGGTACCGCCGAATAATTCTTCCGTAATTTTCTTGCCGTCTTTCGCGGCAGCAATGGCAATGGCTGCATCGGGGTGCAGGTGGTCGATGTGCTTGAACGGCAGGAAGCCGTGCAGCGGGGTATCGATAGAAGGTGCTTTTGAGTTCAGGTCGAAGATGCTGTGGTTGAAAAGCTCCACCATTTCATCTTCGTGTTCAATGCCACGATACACATTTTTCAGGCTACGCAGGCGGTTTACATAGAGTGCCGCCAGACCGCTACGCTTTAATGTACCAATGTCGCCACCTGAACCTTTGATCCACATTACTTCGGTTTCTTCGCCGGTAAGCGGGTCTTTTGCCATGGCTTTGCAGGAAGTGTTCCCTCCGCCATAGTTGGTTAACCTGAGGTCAGCACCCAGCAGGTTTGATCTGTAAATTAATAAGGCAACTTCATCTCCGGCAAGTTTGGCTGCTTCTTTCTCATCCCATAGATAGCTTACATGCTTGAAAGTAGTAGCCGATACAGTGTTTTCCATGTTAAAAAATAATTATTGTTTGTCCCTGTTTTAAATCTAATAAAAGAATTCCTGATTTCTGTAATTAACTGTCTGTATAACGCTTATTTCTATGCAATTTGTGTATATAAAAACAAAAATAGAAACTAAACCTAAATTTTCTATCCTGTACTGTCCTGTAAAAGATTAGACTTTCCGGATATAGTATTAAAAGTTCGGTTACAGGTTATGTTATGCTATAAGAGCTTTCGGAAGCAGGTGCCGCCTCGTTCGGTGCAGGAGTTTGTAAGTTGGTGTTCGTTTAAGCAGCAGGAAAGGGAGTGGTGGGTGGTGCAGCAGACTTTTTGCTCCCGCGGTGGAAGCCAAAGGGTGGTGGCAGCAAGAACTGCACCTGCTTTTGTGAGTTTTATGCTTTCCCGGTTACGGTTAGCAGCTCTATAGGCAGGACCTCCTAAGGGAGGCTTTTTCTTCCGAAGTTAAAGGGGTGCCTACCAGCAGTAACGAATACCAACCGGTTAATTTACCTGTTCTGAGTAACAACTATTAGAAGCTCGTTTCCGCCCTGTTTCCTCAGATTCTGTGATTGAAATCGAATAAGCCCTGTTTATTTACGAGTTTACCTCCTGTGGCAGCAGCTGGATAATTTTATTTTTGACTAACGATTAATTGTTTAAAAGTCATGCACAGAGTAACCTGTAAAAGTGTGTGCGATCGGGCGGGCAGTAAGTGACGAACTGATCTTGTTTTGGCTGCCTGCCATGCCAGGGAAGGTATTTGTGCAACAAGGTAGAATGGATTTGATATGAGAAAAATTGTTATTATCGGAGGAGGGGTGCTGAGTTTGCTTACAGCTTATTATTTAGCGAAAGCGGGATTAGAAATAACCATTGTGGCTGAAAATGCCATAGCGCGTGATGATGCCAGTGGAGATGACGGGGTGGGGATGCCGGATCATCTCATTCAACTTTTCATGGCAGAAACAGCTGCTACGAATAGTACCAGACGCGTAGAAGCCTGCCGCCAACCCTTTTATATCAAATCAAAAGAATGCGCAGGAGTTGGCCAGTGGTCCTTTCTTTCAAACAATTACACTTCCGGAAACCTGCCAGATTACAGCATGCAGGGGCTGGCGCACCTGAGCATGCGAAGTAAAGACCTGTACCTGCAGTTATCAGAAACACATCTGTCTGCTGATTTTGGAATGGAGAAAAAAGGACTGCTGATGCTCTTCAAAACAGATGCAGCTGCTCAGCATGAAAACGAAGTTGCACATCGTGCTAACATGCAGGGTATAAAAGCGCAGGTCCTGACAAGGCGGGAAGTTCAGTTACTCGAGCCACACGTACGCCTGAACGTGGTGGGAGGAGTGCTGTACCCGGGAGATGCTTGCCCTGATCCAAAAATGCTGAAGACTTTCCTCGGTAGGTACCTAAGGCAAAAGGGGGTAACCATTCTTGAAAATACAAGCGTTCTGAATTATGTGTCATCCGGGAAAAGTATAAGAAGTGTACAGACATCGGCCGGAAACGTATCATGCGATCATGTCATTATTTGTGCTGAGGCATGTACCGGTGACGTAGCTGGTAAACTGCAGCTAACCTTGCCTGCTTACAAAGGGGTTCAGTTTACAGCTGACAATCTTCCATCCTTAAGCAAATCTGTTATGCTCGTAGAAGAACAGGTTATGGTAACTCCTGTGGGAAACAAATTACATATCGGAGGTGCGATAAAAACAAACTATCTCAATAAAATACTGGGAGTGTGCCCTGGAAGCCGTATCAATACGATTGTAGGTCGGTATTTCGAGCATAAAAAGGATGCCGCTGCCGGCATACCGCTTCAGCTGCACGGGTTGCGGCAGTCATATTCCAATGGCATGGCCTGTGTTGGTGCGTCGGCGTACTTCGAAAATGTGTGTTTTGGCAAAGGGTACATAAATCTGGCTCCTGCTATTGGGGAGTGGTTAACGGATATGGTCCTGAAAAAAATAGCGGTACATCCCTTAAGCAGTGCGACAGGCGGAGAAGGCGCTGGCTTGTTTTAACCTCGTTGTAAATTTCCCCCCTGAAATTATGAAATAACCCCCTGTCGGACTGCGTAAGTTCCGCTACTTTTGGTTGATTCGTTTTCGGAACAAACGTTTGTGATGTGCATAAAAACTTTACTGCACTACCCACCACAACCACTGCTGCTGCGTGGAAGCTTGAACAGGTAAAAAGGTGCAGCAGAAAGGTTGTGGTACACTATTTATAAATCGATAAACTTTGAAACTCCTACTCATGTACAGTGCCAGGAACTTGTTTTGGGCGTTAATATGCTGCTTTGGGCTTAGTCAGTGCCAGCCTTCCCTGATGGGGAATCAAGGAAAAGGTCCCGAAAAAATTCCCCGCGTAGCAGGGTATGAACTGGTGTGGAACGATGAGTTTGAGGTGGCTGGAAAGCCGGATAGTACCTCCTGGTCTTATGAAGAAGGCTTTGTCAGGAATAACGAACTGCAGTACTACCAGGCCGACAATGCGAGCGTGAAGAATGGACTGCTGGTGATAGAAGGAAGGCGGGAAAAAGTGAAAAATGAAAAGTATGAGCCGGGGAGTAAAGACTGGAGGAAAAACCAGGAGTATGCCTCCTATTCTGCCACGAGTATTCACACCCGTGGTAAAAAAGAATTCCAGTATGGTATTTTTGAGGTTTGTGCTAAACTGGACACAGCCCGGGGGATGTGGCCAGCCATCTGGACACTTGGAATAACAAAGCCATGGCCCGCAAACGGCGAGATAGACCTGATGGAGTACTACCGCATAGACGGCAAGCCGCACATTCTGGCAAATGCCGCCTGGAAGCACCCGCAGGGCGGAGCTGCCTGGGACAGTGAAAAAATACCTTTCGCGACTTTTTTGCAAAAGGACCCGGACTGGCCGGATAAGTTCCACGTCTGGAAGATGGACTGGACCGAAGACTACATCAGGTTGTACCTCGATGGCGAGCTGCTGAATGAAATTGATATAAATACCTCTGCAAATCCGGATGGCTTTCATCCATTCAGGCAACCGCACTACCTGTTGCTAAACCTGGCATTGGGTTCTAACGGGGGAGACCCGGTCAATACCCCTTTTCCTAAAACCTATGAAGTGGATTATGTAAGGGTTTACCAGAAAATAAAAGACAGTACCCGGAAATCAGCTTTGGCACCATAAGAAACGATTTCTACAGGTTAACAGCATAATTTTTTACTTCTCATTTTTCCGGCCAAATGACTTCAACCTGGGGTTTTGCTCCCCATTGATTCCATCGTCTTCACAATTTACGCCCTGGTAATAGTGGCCATGGGGTACAGGGATATCACGCTCTGAAAAAGGAGAAGAGAAAACGGCACAAGAGTATTTTTCTGGCTGATAACCGACCCGGCGGAGCAGGAGAGGTGCAGCTCCGTCTTAACTTTTCAGATAAGGTATGCCGCTGTCTGTAACAGGTAAAAGAATCTGGTTGCTGCCCGGTAAACGATAGCAAGGAAGATAACAGGGTTGATAACAACCGTTGCTGCTTCTTCAATCCTGACCAACAGTAAAACTTACCTGCATAAGTAGCCTTTTTGATAAATAGTAGGATTTTACCACCTCTTAAATACTATTTCCACCCCCTTTATTTTGTGGGAATGCTAATAGATTTGCCTAACAAGCATTCGGTAAACAAACAAAAAAAAATTAAACCCTTAATTAACAACTTATGAAAATTAAAAATTTACTCGCTTTAGTGTGTTTGATAGTAGGCATTAATACTATCAGTTTTGGTCAGACCAACCTGATGGCTAACTGGGCTGGGCCGGATGGTTTGGGAGGAGGTGCTGCAACTGAATACGGTTGGGCTGTAAGAACAGGAGAAGGTGGTATGGATGAGGCAAACCACGTAGTATGGAATACTGCCAATGCCAGCAGTGGCGTCCGGTACAGGGATGTTGATGCGTCAACAAATCCCCAGACGATGCGTGATGGGGCTGTTTGGTCAGGTAGAGTACTTTATCTTCGCTGGGATGCCGGATCGAATACCATTAATTACGTGTTCAGTTATCCGGTACAACTTCAGGCAGGTACTTCCTACAGGTTCTCCATGCTGTACCAGTGGTGGTCTAATGGTAACGCTCCTACCTATACCGTTGGCATCAGCAGGGATATGGCAGGTACAGATAATGTAACCACCCAACAGTTTTTTGCCGAGACACGAAATGTGATGCAGTCTGGTGAAATAACATTCACAGCGCCATCAACAGGCACATACTATATAACATTTAAATCTAATCAGGCTGTACTGGGTGGCTTCTCTAACTTCAGTTTAGTAGCAACTACTACAACAAGCGCAGCCAAAGATCTGGCTGCATCCGGCTACTCCATCTACCCTAACCCAAGCAACCGTACTGAAGGTCTTCGTATAGCAGCCACTGGCGCTAACGAGTCTGCCAGGCTTTACATCTACAACACCACCGGTCAGGTGCTGAAGCAGCTGACTATAAACGCTGCTCAGGATAAAAAAGTAGACATCAGCGACCTGTCTGCTGGTATGTATGTAGCGAAAGTGGTTACCAGCAAAGGGGTGTTCAGCAAGTCCCTTGTAGTACAGTAATAACATCTTGTGGGAGGCTCCTTATGTTTTGCCTGGTCACCCTACAACCAGGCAAAGCATAAGGAGCTTTTTCTTTTAATTTCAGTAAGCTTGATATGCAAATAATAAAGATCTTGTTCCTGGGCTGCCTCCTGTTGCTAATTCGTACGGCAGGTAGCTGCCAGGCAAACCTGTTGGCAGGCTGGGAGGGCAACGGCGACACAAATCCTGCTACCTCTTTCCCGGACAGGTATGGCTGGGAAGTTTCGCCGGGTACCTTTAACTATGCCAACTCCACCAGCGGCATCCGCTATGCCGATGTAACTTCAGGGCATACGCTGAACGGTAGCAATTATACAGGCCGTTTGCTGATGGTTCGCTGGGATGGCGCCGGTTCCACTACCCTGAATTCCGTCTATAGTTACCCGGTAGCCCTGGAGGCCAACAAGAAGTACCGGTTCTCCTGGATTTATGAATGGTGGAATAATGGATCGGTGCCTACCTATACGGTTAAGATCAGCCGAAACAAGGCAGGTACGGATGTAATTGCCTCCAAAGAATTTGTGGCCGGCGCCCGAAATGAGCTCCTGCCCGGCGATATGAGCTTTTATGTAGCCTCAGCACAAACTTATTATGTAACGATACAGGTCAATAACCTGGCCGTATTGGGCGGCATCGGTGAGTTACGTCTGGTAGAGATACCGCCTGCACTGGAGAGCAACGTGGCCTCGGTGCAGCTGAATTACTATGAGCCGGAAACAAGCATAGCCATTTCTCCGAATGGTTCTGCAGATGGTATTACCCTGACAGCCCCTGCCGGAATTGGGCTTTCTGCTGCCACACTGCCTGCTACCGGTGGCACCGTGGTGGTATCCTCTACAACTACTGGCAATGTTTCGGGAAACATCAGGGTACAGCAGGGGAGCGATGTGCTGGAAATCCCGGTGACAGCCTCTTTTCCTGAAGACTTTCTGCAGCTAAGCAACATTGACACCCTCAACAGGGATGGCGCCTGGTGCTGGTTCAACGACCCGAGAGCTATTTATCATAAAGGTCAGAAAGAGCAGACCTACTTCTCGTGGGTGAACAGCGTGGGCGATATCTGGATATCGGCTTATAACCACGAAACAGGCGAATACAAAGAACACCGGCTGCACGAACGGCTGGAAGTAGACGACCACGACAACCCGGCCATCCTGATCCGCAACGACGGGCGTATTATAGTTTACTACTCCAAACACACTGTTGGTCCTGTTTACCAGTATATTTCTACCAATCCGGAAGATATCACTTCCTGGGGGCCTGTGCTGAACTATGGTACGAATGTGACTTACCCGTACCCCTTCCAGGTGGGGGAGCAGATTTACGTTTTTTACCGTGGCATCAACTGGCATCCTACCTTGGTTGTTTCAGACGATAATGGCGCCACCGTAGGTACGCCGCAACAATTTATTACAGGCGGTGGCGGTCGTCCTTATACCCGCTATGCCCAGGATGCCACAGGCGCCATTCATATTGCCGTTACCACCGGGCATCCCCGCAACGAACCAAACAACAAAATATACTACGCCCGTTTTAAAGACGGCAAATTCTACAGAGCAGACGGCACCTTCATCAAAGACTATACTGGTTCTGCCACTGCGTTAAATCTTGATACCGAAGCGGAGGTAGTATACAATGCCAGCAATGGCAAAGGCTGGATATGGGATATCACTGTTGATGCAGACAACAACCCCGTCATGGTATATGCCTCCTTCCCGACCGGTACGGACCACCGCTACCATTATGCCCGCTGGACCGGCACCCAATGGTTCCGGAAGCAGCTTACGGATGCCGGCAAATGGTTTCCGCAAACCCGGCCCGGTGCATCAGAACAAGAGCCAAACTACTCCGGCGGCATCTCTTTAGACTACGACAACCCATCAGTTGTTTACCTGTCCAAGCCGGTAAAAGGCGTGTTTGAAATATTCAAGTTTACGACTCCTGATCAAGGTGTCAGCTGGGACTCTACGGCGCTCACCTGGAACACGCCTGCGCACCTGCTCAATGTACGGCCCATTGTGCCGCGGCATCATAAGGAAGGATACTTTGATGTGCTCTGGATGCGGGGCACCTATGTGCACTACACCAACTACAATACCTCCATTGTCTACCAGATGGGTGAAACCGTAACGACGGTGGATAGAATCGAAATCACACCCGGCGAAACAGAGCTAACACAAGGGCTGAGCAAGCAGCTTTCTGTTACATTTTACCCCTTTATTACCAGCAGCAAAAGCCTGACCTGGACCTCGTCGGACGAAAGCGTGGCACGGGTTGTAAACGGCCTGGTAACGGCAGTAGGTACGGGAACAGTTACCATAACCGCCACCGCTCAGAATGGCGTAACTGCCGAAACCAGCATACGGGTAGTGCCGCCGGTGTATGAAGGCAATACCTATTTTGACTTTGGCACCAGCGATTCGCCTGTTACCGGTGGAGCACTTAAAATGCATAATGCCATCATGCTGGAAAATTCTTTTGGCTGGCAGGCGCCGGTATTGTCCAGAGACAGAGGCAATGCTGCTTCTGACGAACTGCGGGATTTTAACATGGCCTCTGCCAGTACCGATTTTATGGTGTTTGTGCAGCCCGGTACTTACCACATTACCGCCAGGCAGGGCGACTTGTCGTTCCCGCACGACAACATGAGCATTTATGTAAACGGCGAGCAAAAAGTTTCCGGTGTATCGGCTGCGGCAGGCAGCTATGTTACTTCCGAATTTGACGTGAACGTGACCGGTAACTACCTCCGGTTCACTTTTGCCGACGAAGGCGGTTCGGATGTGAACTGGGTAATCAATTCACTGAAAATTGAGCGGACCGTTACTTCAACAGAAAAGGATTTGGCAACAGTACCAGACTATCAAATTTATCCGAACCCGGTTAAGCGGGCTGATGGTTTGTATTTTGCCGCCAGTGGTACTTTAAACGAGGTGGTGGAACTGTACATCTACAGCATCGCAGGAAAGTTACACAAACAGCTCAGCCTGAATCCTGTCCGGCAAAGCAAACTGGATATCAGCGACCTTGCACCAGGGTTTTATGTAACGAAAGTAGTCAGTTCCAAAGGTTCGGTAAATAAAACACTGGTAGTGCAATAATCAACAGGCTGAAGGCAAGCAGTGGCTATGGTGACTGCTGCAGAAGAGAGCAAAGGCTAGAGGATGGGGTGAAACATCTGTCAACGTTTCACCCCATCCTCTAGCCTTTTGCCTTTGTGCAGCTGTAGCTGTACTTAGAGTATTAACGGAATACGGATAGGTGAATTGAAAAGAGTTTGCCCCCTCTTTATTACGAATATCCCTTCCGTATTTTCAGCACTCCCGGTTTATTTTTGAAAAACGAACATTAGTTTCGGTGCTTCTGCAGCTGCCACCATAGCCTTAGCTGCTGATCAATTTTTATGAGCAAAATATTTTTATAAAACAGGACAGCTATTGTTGGCTGGCAAACATTGTCGGGAAGAAACCGCTCTTATTAAGATAAATATTTATGAGAAAACCAGTTTTACTACTCTGTTCTTTTTTCCTGCTGCTGATTTTCCTGGCACAGGCAGGTGGCCGTAGCGAATTGTTGTCGGATGCAGCCGACAAAGTTTACAAACGCTTAGCTGCTGCGGCCTCACCTGGTGCCGGCGCCGCTGTTTCCATTGCACGAAACGAAGAAGACAACGCTGCGATGACCTTGCCTGGCGGCGCTGCCGGAGCCAACAGTAATGTCACCATCCCGCCGCTTAACATCACATCGCTGCCCGTTACCATCGAAGCCTGGTTTAAGCCGGAGGGAACCCAGAACGACTACGCCAGCATCTGGTTTACCCGCAGCCCTTCTACCTCCAACGCTGCCACCTCTACCCTGAGCGGCTTCTACATCAGGCCCAACCTGCCATCGGGCGGAGCAAACGAATTGCGCTCCAACTGGGACGGGCAGGGCGGCCTGACCGAAACAGGCCTGCGGGTGGTGAACAACGAATGGAACCATGTGGCAATGGTAGTTACCGCTACAGGACGCACCCTTTACCTGAATGGCAAGGCCTTTGAATATTCCGGTACGCATCCGGTGGAGCCCTTCGAAGCACCTTCGCACCTGGGCTGGGACAACGTCTTGCCCGGACGTACCTTCAGAGGCCAGCTTGACGAGGTACGCTACTGGACAAAGGCGAGAACAGCGGAAGAAATCAACAGCACGAAGTTTACTTCGCTGACCGGCAACGAAGAAGGCCTGAAAGGCTACTGGCGCTTCGACGACAACAACACCGCACACGCAACAGACTATTCCGGCAACGGTTTCCACGGCACCATAAACGGCGGTACCTATTCCGCTTCGGGTGTGTTTGCCCCGATGGCTTTCCTGAGCGCAGATGGCATGCAGCCTACTGCCAGCATACAATCCGGTTCAGCGGATAACCCGGTGTTCCGTCTCGAAATAAATACCCAAAACTACGCTGAACCACTCACGCTAAGCTCCATCGATATCAATGCTACCGGCACCACCTCGCTGGCAGACATCCGCGATGTGCACGTGTACTATACGGGCAGCAACGGAAGCTTCAGCGCTGCCGATAAAATTGGTAGCCTGGGCGCCTCGCCATCCGGGCAGGAATTTGCCGTTACCACCAGCAAGGTATTAACAGGCGGTACCAATTACATCTGGATTGCTTACGATGTGGCCAGAGGCGCTGCCAACGGCAACGTGCTCGATGCAGCTGTGCCCGGTTTTACCCTGACAGGGGCCAATACCAGCAGGCATGAACCTGCCACCACTGCCACAGCAGGCCAGCTCGTGGTGAACAATACCCTGTTTGTGGACCACACCAAGCTTTCTGCTGATGTTGTAACCACCTCTGCAGCCACGCCCTCCGGCGGTGCTAACTTTGTGTCGTTTCAGCAGGATGCCATTACCACTTACAATGGCTACCAATACGTGTCGTACTGGAAAAACACCTTTCAGGTAGCAATTGCCCGTAAAAAGCTGCCGGTAGGGGCGTGGGAGGAGGTCGTATTTACCGACCACACCGTCAACGCTGCCCGGGTGGCCGATAATCACTACAGCATTTCGATTGGAATTGCCCATACCGACGGCACCATTCACATTGCCTTTGATATGCACGATGATAACCTGCGTTACCGTAAATCGGTGCCGGGCCTGGCGAACAACCCGGAAAGCATTCCCTGGACGGCCGCCTCTTTTGGTCCGAAGCAGGACCACCTGATACCCGGTTCAGTGCTGACGCTGGTAACGTACCCACGCTTTGTAACAAAACCAGACGGCAACCTGTTGTTTGAGACACGCCTCGGTGGCAGCGGCGGCGGCGACTCCTACCTGTGGGAGTACTCCGGCAGCACCGGCAACTGGACCTACATAGGCGAATACATCGATGGGCGCTCGCTTAGCCCGACGCAGAATGCCTACATCAACGGCATCCACTACGACCCGAACGGACGGCTGCATGTGTCGTGGGTATGGCGCGAAACCCCTGACCCGCAAACGAACCACGATGTATATTACGGCTATTCCGACGACCATGGCCGCACCTGGAAAAACGCCGCCGGTACTACGGTGGCGCAGGTAAATACCAACCCTATGACGTTAAGTACGCCCGGTCTGCTGGTGAAGGCGATCGGTAAAAACCGCGGCCTGATTAACCAGGAGTCGCAGGCCGTGGACAGCCAGGGCAGAATACACATCCTGCAGTCGTTCATGCTCGACAGCGAACCCAACTCCACCAACTTCTGGAACGGACGGGGCAAAGCCTACCTGCACCACATTTACCAGGACGAGAACGGCGTGTGGCAGAGCGATAACATCGGCGCCGTTTCCGCCAACAGGAGCGAGATTGCCGTGGACGAAAACGACAACGTGTATGTGGTGACCGCGAACCACATGGTTTATTTTGCCACGGCAGCCGATAAATGGAGAACCTGGACCGGGCTCGACCTGTCCGGAAGCTCCATGGCTATCAGCGAGCCCCTGATAGACAAAGCCATGTTGCTGAACGAGAGTGTGCTGTCGTTTGTATTCGCACATAACAACGGCGAAGTGCGCGTGCCATATTACCTGCTCGAGAAGTCGAAGCCGGGAACTGGTACCGGCCTGCAGATAGCCATCTACAGCGACACCCGCTTTTCCGAGCCCGTAGCACAGCGGCTAGGTGCGTTGGATATCACCTCGGCAGGCAGTACCGTAGCAGGCGACAGCCTGAGCATGCGCTTTGCAGGTGAGGTAGAAACAAAGTACGCCGAAGCCTACACCTTATACCTGACCACCACCGGCAAGAGCAGGGTGTGGGTGAACGAAGAGCTGGTGCTGCAGACAGGCAACATTACCGCAGCAACCGAATATGCCATCCCGCTGGATTTGGTGCCGTCGCATAAATACCGCATCGTAGTGGCAGGCGCTTACGCCAAAGACAATGTGCAGACGAAGCTGGAATGGTCGAGTGAGCAGCAGGCCCGGGAACTGGTGCCGCTGACAGCCCAATACGGTTCGCTGCAGGACGAGCTCAGGACGCTGGCTCCGGCAAGCCTGACAGCCGAGTTGCTTACTCCTTCCAAAGTCAGGCTGAACTGGACTGCCGGTACCAACGCCACTGCTTATAACCTGAAAAGAGCCTCGGGTGCTGCAGGGCCGTTTGAAACAATTGCCGCCAACACGAACCAGCGTACCTTCCTGGATACCGGCCTGGCGCCGAATACTACTTATTACTATGTTGTATCTTCTTTGAGTTTAACTGGTGAAAGTGCCAACTCCACCGTGCTGGAAGTGACGACCGAGGAGTTGCTTGTTCCGACAGCCGTTCAGAATCCGCGTATCGCTTCCGGCGACGGTAAGGTAACTTTAACCTGGGACTTCATGCAGGAGGCGAAGTATGATGTGCTGCGGGCAGACACCGAGAGCGGTCCTTACACCACCATTGCCACCGACCTGGAGGCGCTGCGCTACGAAGATGCCGGCAGGGAGAACAACAGCACTTACTACTACAAAATAGTGGCCCATAATGTCACCGGGCGCGGTCCTGAAACAACGGTGCTGGTTGGTACGCCCCAGCAGGGGCAGCACCTGAACCTGGGCTTTGCTGAGGCATCGGGTACCGTGGCAGCTGATACCTGGGGAGCCTATCATGCTTTGCTTCAGGCTACTGCTACCCGGGCAGAGGGTAAGGTAGGTCAGGCAGTAAAGCTGGATGGATCGGCTACGTCTTATGTGTCGCTACCGGAAGGGGTGGTAACCAGCCTGACTGACTTCACCGTTTCCACCTGGGTTAAAATGGATGCACTTGCCAACTGGATGCGTGTGTTCGACTTTGGCACCGGAACTTCTAAGTACCTGTTCCTGACGGTTCAGGCAGGTATGACCAATGGGCAGTCCAATGTGCGCTATGCCATCAAGAACGGCGGGTCTGAGCAAGTGGTAACTTTCCCCTACGCCTTCCCGCTGAATACATGGGTACACCTGGCGGTGACACAATCGGGCAACACGGCCAGTTTGTATATCAATGGCGCCCAGGTTGCTTCAAATTCAGCCGTGACCATTAAGCCGGCTGATTTAGGCATCACCACCCAGAACTACATCGGCAAAGCCCAATACCCTGACCCGCTGTTGAGAGGTACGGTAGATGAGTTCAGGATATATAACTACGCGCTGAGTACGCAAAGCATTACAGACCTGGCCAACAGCAACCCGCTCTCTGCGCAGAAAGAGTGGGCTTCCGGCCTGCTGGTTTATCCGAACCCGGCTTCTTCGGTAATCTACATCGACGGGCTCGAAGCCAAGACTTATCAATACCAGGTGTACAACCTGCTCGGTAGTGTAGTGGCGCAGGGCAGGGTAGAACAAGGGAAGATCAGGCTGCCCGAGAAATTGTCAACAGGAAATTACATCCTGCAGCTGACAACAAACCAGACGACAGTCCTGCGAAAGCAGGTGCTAATTCAGAAGTAATAATATAAGGAGCAGAGGGAATGGAGGCTGCCGCAGCAATGTGGCAGCCTCCATTTTGTTTTAGGAATCTTCGGTTCGATCATGGAGCAAGGTAGATGCAAAGCCTGTGAGAGAAAAATTTTGAGTATTAGAATAATCAGAATCAACATGCAATAAATCGATTATTAAGGGGATAGTTGTAGGACGGAATGCATCAATGGATATCTTGATTAACGGTAATAACTCCGAGGAAGTAAAAGTCTGTTGAAATGGTGGTTGTCAATTGTAGTGGTAAGGTTTCAATACCATCCTGAGCCAGTGAATCTGTTTCTGCTGCCGAAAAAAAGTTTTGATTAACTAAACTTTTAGTTGAAAAACTAAGTATTTAGTTATATCTTTAGTTTATACATTATCCAGCGCAGCTTCTATGAAAGAACTAACGAAAGCAGAAGAGGAGGTGATGCAAATCCTCTGGCACATCCGGAAAGGATTTGTGAAGGATATCATCGAACACTTTACGGAACCCAAACCGGCCTACAACACCGTCTCCACCATCGTGCGCATCCTCGAAAAGAAAGGATTCGTTGCCTACACGGCATATGGTAAATCGCATGAATATTACCCGCTCATTGCCCGCGATAACTACAAGAGCTTCTTCCTGAAGAACTTTATGAGCGGCTACTTCGGGGGCTCCTTCGGAAAACTGGTTTCTTTTTTTGCCAAAGATAACAACCTGAATGTACAGGAGCTTGACCAACTGATGCAGCAAGTAAAAGGGGAACTTAACCAGGACAACGACGATGGCGAGCCAACTGATAAACCATAGCCTGCAGTCCAGCCTGTGCCTGCTGCTCTTTTACCTGTTTTACTGGTTACTGCTGCGTAAGCAGCCTTCGCTGGTCTTTAACAGGCTGTACCTCTTGCTGGCGCCGCTTGCGGCTGTAGCCCTTCCCTTTGTTGACTGGGATTTTTCTACTGCACCACTCACCACACTCTCTCCTGCCATACAGGCTTTCCAGTTACCGGAGGTTGTCATCACCGCAAATGCACCAGCCGAAGCGGGCAAAGCTGTTTTTATCACGTCTACAGGATTTTCCGAATACCTCATCGCCATTTATTGTATCGTAACCGTTGTGCTTGCAGCACGATTTTGCTGGCAGCTCTTACTCATCCGATACTTAGCCATAGATGCGGATGCCTTGCCCGGCAGTACAGCGCAGGTGAAGCTACTGGCGGTGGAAGAATCGCAACCTACCTTTGCTTTTCTGAATTACATTTTCCTGAACTACCCGCCGCACCTGACGGAGGCGGAACGGCAGCAGGTGCTCGACCACGAGCTGGCGCATGTGCAGCTGCGGCATACGCTGGATGTGCTCTACTACGAGCTGCTCGTGTTACTCTTCTGGTTCAACCCCGCTATCTGGTTGCTGCGCGCCCGTCTGCTGGACGTGCACGAGTACCAGGCCGACGCCCGTGTCCTTCAAAAGCACCATCCGCAGCACTACAGCTCCCTGCTGGCAAAGTACACCCTCTATGCGAATGGTGTTTCTATCAGTAGTAATTTCAGCAGGCACCAGGTGTTCAGGCGCCTGCACATGCTAAAGCTGGTTGGCCGAAAAGGAAGTTTGTGGCGGCAGGTAATGCTGCTTCCGGTGCTCTGCCTGATGGCCTTCTTTTTTGCAGTCCGGCAGGCAGCTGCCGACCAGGTCGGGGCACTGGCTGCCATGCCATTTGCTGCAACTGCTACTAATCCGGACGGAAACCTGGACTTACAGATTACATGGGCAAACGCCCCAGTCGAAGTCCCGGTAATGAGCATTACCTGGAATAACAGTGAAGCAACAGAAGAGAAGCCTGCGCCTGTTCGGCCAGCTTCGGCTGCCAGCCCGGCACAGTCCGTGCAGGCGCAGCCACCGCAAAAGAAACCTGTAGCAGCGCCACCCGCTGTTGTGCCTGACAAGGTAGAACAGGTTGTGCAAGCGGAACAGGAAGAGCGGCCCTACACCTTTGTCGAGCAGATGCCGAGCTTTAGCGGTGGGCAACAGGCTATGTTTCAGTTTATTGCCGAAAATATAAAGTACCCGGAGGAGGCGGTACAGGCAGGAATACAGGGGCAGGTTTTTGTCTCATTTGTGATCTGGCAGGATGGGAGCATTGGCGATGTGAAGTTGCTGCGTGGCCTCGGTGCCGGTACCGACGAAGAGGCTGTAAGAGTAGTAAATGCGATGGCGGGGAAATGGGAGCCTGGCCGCCAGGATGGTCGCGTGGTGCCTGTGCGGTATAACCTTCCAATCAGATTTAAGCTAAACTAACAGGAAAGACCTAACCACCCGGAATCTTATTTCATCCCTGAAAACTTCAGCAAAAAACTGAAGCAGGACTTGTATTGCCTTAAAATCATGTTTTAAACCAAAAATCAAGCAAATGAAAGCACTTACAACATGCACAAAAATGGCTGCAGCGTTACTAATCGCGCTGGCGCAACTGCCTGCAATCGAAACGGTAGCTCAAACAGCCGCGCGGTCTGATTCTAAAACTGTGGCCCTAGTAGGGCAGAAGCCCCGCTTTTCGGGCGGCGAACAGGCGCTGTATAAGTTTATCAAAGAAAATCTCCGACACCCGGACCCGGAATATACTCCAGTGGTGCAGGTTACTTTCAGCGTCGGTACCGACGGCAGTGTGCAGGATGTGCAGGCGGTAAAGGGCGTGCCGGAGGAGTTTGCAAAAGAAGCTGTCCGGGTGGTAAAGCTGATGGATAAGATGTGGGAGCCGGGCAAACAGGGCGACAAGCCCGTGGTGATGAAACAGCATGTATCCATCTATTTTGAGAATGAGAAGAAGCGGACTGCTGCCATTACCAATAGCGCAACACCCGGCACCGCAGCAGGCAGTCTGAAAAATACCGTCGCCCAGGGAGAGGAAAAGCCTTACACGTTTGCAGAAAAAATGCCTTCGTTTAAAGGTGGCGAACATGAAATGTTCAAATACCTTGCAAGGGAGATGAAGTATCCGCAGGAAGCCATTCAAAAAGGAGCAGAAGGACAGGTGTTTGTCAGTTTTATAGTTGGTAAGGACGGTAGCCTGCGTGATATAAAAATTCTGCGTGGCCTCGGTGCCGGTACCGACGAAGAGGCTATTCGGGTTATCCAGTCGATGCAGGGAAAATGGGAGCCGGGTATGCAGAACGGAAAGCCGGTGCCGGTGCGTTACAACCTGCCCATTAAGTTCAGCCTGAACAAAGGTGCCGCTCCGGCCACTACTGTCTTTCCTCCTGTAAAGCCCGCAGATAAACTTCCGGTTGTTGCCAACCAGCATCCACATTACAAACAAGGCGAAGCCTCCCTACACCAGGCGCTGGCGCTACAGTTGAAACTGCCTGAGCACGTGAGCCCGGAGCACCTGTATGCCAACCTGGTGCTCAAGTTTGTGGTGGAGAAAGACGGCAGCATTTCAGATGTCCGGCTGGAACAGACAAAGGTGCAGAAAACAATTGTGCCGGGTTCGGAATTCGAGTACATGGATGGCAACAAGATTGGCCTGCTAAACAAAGCCGTGCTGGCGCAATTGGCAGAGGCTGCTACCACAGCCCTGAAAAGCACCAGCGGCAATTGGGAGTCTGGTACCCGAAATGGCACCAAGAGCAAAATGGAAATAGAGCTGCCCGTTGCGTACCGGGGAAGCCTGCAGCCTGTAGTTGGCAGTACGAGTGCACCGGCCACAGAGCAGGCGGAACGCAAGCTGCTCAAAAACAACCCGGCCTATACAGGAGAAAAGAAGGAGATGCTGCGGTTCATTTCGCAAAATATCCGGTACCCGGAAGGCGCTCCTGACAAAGGGGTGGTGAAAGTCAGGATTACGCTTAACGCCGCGAAAGAACTTGTTCACTATCATCTTTTACCTTCTAATGTGCCTGCTTTCGACGAAGAGGTGGCGCGGATGATGGAGCTTGTGAAAGGGAGCCGTTTCACAGACCCGGACAAGTACGATTTACTTATTGGGATACTTACCTTCAGTTTCCAGACAAAGGAAGCAGCTGCCACCGGAACAGCTCTTGAGCCCGCGGATATTTATGTGGTGAGGCAAAAGTAAGCCAATATAAGAACGTCTTAAATCAGAAGGCTGTCCTGTGAAGCAAATCATCGGGACAGCCTTTTGCTATTCAGGGTCTTCCCGAAGTAATGGGAGCAGGTGTTCCTGTGCAGTGGTTGTGGTGGCAGGTGCTGTAAAGCTTTTTAAGCATAAAAGCACTTTCCGAGGCAGCAGTCAGCAGCAACACCGTGCGTGTGGCCATTATACGTAAGCCTATTTTAATCAAATGGCCCTCCTAATTACTGATTTACCACCCCTTCCTGCAGCTGAAATGTGTTAACTTTGCCTAACAAGTGTTCAGTAGTAGCCTGGCCGGCAACTTACAGGACACTGCCGGATAGTTGGATAAAGTGTTTATTTTACATTTGATTGTAGCTCTTCGGCCAGATGCCTGGAGCGGGAGTTTTAAAAATTTGATACCATATGTTTCTCAGAAAAGAAAAAGTGAAAAAGTACATTAGCGTTTGCCTGGTCCTGGGCCTGTTTACCACTGGTTGCTCGGCTGTCAGAACCGACAGTTCCGGTAAGCAAGATACTACGACAGCAGGCGTGTCAGAACAAAAGTACACCGCCTACCTCTTCACCTACTTCACCGGCAACCGCAAATACGAGGAAGCTATCCGCTTTGCCCTGAGCACCGACGGCTACAATTACCGCGCCCTCAACAGCAACCAGCCGGTGATCAAATCCGAAGCCATCAGCGAAACCGGGGGCGTGCGCGACCCGCACATCCTGCGTGGCGCCGACGGCAAAACCTTTTATATGGTGGTAACCGACATGGTGTCGGCCAACGGCTGGAGCTCGAACAGGGCCATGGTGCTGCTCAAGTCCACGGACCTGGTTAACTGGACTTCCAGCGTAGTCAACATTCAGAAGCGCTTCCCGGGCAATGAGAACCTGCTGCGGGTGTGGGCGCCGCAGACCATTTATGATCCGGAGGCCAAGAAGTACATGGTCTACTTTTCGATGAAGCACGGCAATGATCCGGATAAAATCTACTATGCCTACGCCAACAAAGATTTCACCGACCTGGAGTCGGAGCCGAAACAGCTTTTCTTCAGCCCGACCAACAACGCCGCCATCGACGGCGACATCATCCTGAAAGACGGCAAATACCACCTCTTTTTTAAAACCGAAGACGCCGGTTCCGGTCTGAAAGTAGCCGTGTCTGATAAGCTGACGGAGGGGTACGAACTACGCGATAAGTTTGTGCAGCAGACCAAAGATCCCGTGGAAGGCTCGGGCGTGTTCAAGCTCAACAACGGCGAAGGCTACATCCTGATGTACGATTTGTACACCAAAGGCAGGTACCAGTTCACCAAAACAAAAGACCTGGAAAACTTCGAAGTGGTGGACGACGCCATCAGCATGAACTTCCATCCGCGCCACGGCACCGTGCTGCCCATTACCACGCAGGAAGCAGAACGCTTGATGAGCAAATGGGGCACGGTAGACGAAGCTACCTTTGCACCGCAGGCAGAAGCTATCAAGAAAATAAATGTGGTGGTGGATACGGCCGAAAAGAAAGTGTACCTGCCTGTAAAGCCGGGTACGGATTTAAAGAAGCTCAACCCGGAGTTCAGCCCGCAGCAGGGGGTAACGATTTCGCCTAATGGCGCACAGAACTTTGCCGCCGGTCCGGTAGCCTATACCGTAACCATAAAAGGAAAAGCCCCTCAGGCCTACCAGGTAATTGCCAAAGAAGATCACAACGCCATCCTCGGCGGCCTGTATGCCGACCCCGATATCATCTATTCCGAAAAAACGGGTAAGTTCTACATCTACCCCACCAGCGACGGCTTTACCGGCTGGTCGGGTACCTATTTCAAAGCCTTTTCGTCGCCTGATCTGGTAAACTGGAAAGACGAAGGCGTGATACTGGACCTGAAAAAAGACGTGAGCTGGGCCGACCGCAACGCCTGGGCCCCCTGCATCATCGAAAAGAAGGTGAATGGCCAGTATAAATACTTCTACTACTTTACGGCAGCGCAGAAAATAGGCGTGGCCGTAGCCGACAATCCGGCGGGTCCTTTTGTGGATTCCGGCAAACCGCTGATTGATAAATTCCCGGAAGGCGTAACCCGCGGGCAGCAGATTGACCCGGACGTGTTCACCGACCCCAAAACAGGCAAAAGCTACCTCTACTGGGGCAATGGCTACATGGCTGTGGCGGAACTGAACGCCGACATGGTATCGCTCAAGCCGGGCACGACCAAAATACTCACGCCGGTGCGCTCCTACAACGAAGGCACGCATGTGTTCTACCGCAACGGCAAGTACTACTTTACCTGGTCCGAAAATGACACCCGCGACGAAAACTACCAGGTACGCTACGGCACTGCCGACTCGCCAACCGGTAAAATAAATGTGCCGGAAAACAACCTGGTTATTGTAAAAGACAAGGCAGCGGGCATCCTGGGCACCGGGCACCACTCCACCATCCAGCTGCCGGGCACGGATGAATGGTACATTGTGTATCACCGCTTCAACTACCCCAAAGGCGCCACCATGGGCAGCGCTGCCGGCTACAACCGCGAGGTGAGCATCGACAAACTGGAGTTCAACGCCGATGGCAGCATCCGGCAGACGAAGCCGACGCATGAGGGAGTGCAGGCCGTTCGCCTGGCCCAGTAGTAACAACCGGGTAACAAAATAATTGCTCCAGGTTGCCCTTGTGCCGCAGCAGGCAGGGCAACCTGAAGCAATTATTTTGTTTTTGAGGTGCAGTGGCTGTGGTGGCAGCTGCAGAAAAGTATTTCAACGCATTTAACCTGCTACAAACGACGACACAACTTCCCGGGAAAGCTTCATCGATAGGTACGATCAACACACACATTCTTTAAAATCAGGAGGATAGGTAAAAGGGACACGGTATGATGAAAACGAAATATACAGGACCGGGAGTTGGTGGGCGTTATGAGGCGTTAAACCGGTGAATTGAAATCAAAAAGCTTATAGCAACATAAATTTAACATGAAAAGAAGCATCGTATTCGTTTTAGCTTTTCTTTATTGCGGATTCTCAGCAAATGCACAGTCAAAAGTTTCTGTTTCGAAAGAAAGTAAAAAAGATTTCCATGATTGGGCAAAAACACCTCCGCTGGGATGGAACAGCTGGGATATTTTTGGAACTGCGATAACTGAAAAGCAGGCACGGGAGCAAGCCGATGCCATGAAAAAACACCTCCTGCCGTCGGGCTACGACGTCTTCACTGTGGATATCCAGTGGTACCAGCCAACGGCCAAAAACCATTTTTATGATGCAGATGCCATCTATAGCCTGAGCATGGATGCGTATGGGCGCCTGACCCCTGCCGTTAATCGCTTTCCGTCTGCTGCAGACGGAAAGGGCTTTAAGCCTTTAGCAGACTATGTGCACAGCCTGGGGCTGCGCTTCGGCATCCATATCATGCGCGGCATTCCCAAGCAGGCGGTTAAGGAGAATACGCCGGTGCTGGGGACGGATGTCCGGGCGCAGGATATTGCCCTAACCAATTCCGTCTGCTCCTGGAACCCGGATATGTACGGCGTTGATGCTACCAAGCCCGAAGGCCAGGCTTACTATGACTCGATCATCAAACTCTACGCCTCCTGGGGGGTAGACTATATCAAGTGCGACGACATTTCGCGGCCTTACGACGCGGTGCAGCAAGCCGAGATCGAGGCCCTGCGCAAAGCCATCGACAAAAGCGGCCGTAAGATCGTGCTGAGCCTTTCGCCGGGAGCGACACCTTTAAGCAAGGGGCCCCACGTGATGGAGCACGCCAACCTCTGGCGCATAACCGACGACTTCTGGGACAGGTGGGGGCTGCTGTTTGCCATGTTTGAGCGTACCCATGCCTGGGAGCCCTACCGTGGACCCGGACACTGGCCGGATGCGGATATGCTGCCGATCGGTTTTATCGATTTTGGTCGTCCGACCAAGTTCACCAGGGATGAGCATTATACACTGATGAGCTTGTGGAGCATTGCCCGCTCGCCCCTTATTTTCGGGGGCGACATGACCAAACTCGACGACTTTACGAAAAACATGCTGACCAATCCGGAAATGCTGCAGGTGAACCAGAACAGTACGAACAACCGTCAGGTTTCGCGCGACAAGAACCTGATTGTGTGGGCCGCCGATGTGCCTGGCAGCAAAGACAAGTATGTGGCGCTGTTCAACGCCCAGAGCAAAGGCGACAACCTGGACTTTGCCAATGCCGACTACGCCAGCCCGGTTATTGCGGGAAAGTGGAAATCGCAGGAGATCAAGGTGTCGGTGAAGGACGGAAAGCGCCTGGTGCTGTTTGTAAAAGATGGCGGCAACGGGATCAGGTTTGACCGTGGCGTCTGGGTTGATCCGGTGCTTCATGGCCCGAACGGCGACCTGAAACTGACCGACCTGAAATGGTCCTATGCCTCAGCCGGCTACGGCGAAACACGTGTAAACCGGACCTGCGACAACGATCCGCTGATGGTGGAGGGGAAGGAAGTAACCGGCATCGGCACCCATGCCGAGTCGATCATTATCTACGATCTGCCAAAGGGCTATGATACCTTCACTACCAGGGGTGTTGTGAGCGACAATGGTTCTGTGGTATTCGGTGTTCTGGTGGATAAAGGCGAGCAGAATACGTCCGATACCAGCATGGTCAGTGTTAACTTAAAGGATCTCGGTATCAACGGCAAGGTAAAGGTCCGTGACCTGTGGGGCCACAAGGACCTGGGCCAGTACACCAAATCGTTCGGGCAGGAGCTGCCGCTGCATGGCGCCGGCATGTACCGCCTGACACCGGTTAAGTAAGAAGTTTACCGGTACTGCCATATTGCAGGTTTACTCCTGCACCGTTCTCAGGTTAGAAGGGACGCAGCACGGAATTGTGTAAAATTGAATTGATTTGTACAGAAGCAGCGCATCCGGTTGGGTGTGCTGCTTTTTTATTTCAGCCACACAGGAGCAGCGGCAATGGTGACTGCTGCAGCAGAACTGAAAATAGCTGGTAAGGGAAGCAGGGCCTGTACTACCAGGACTGCCAGGCCAGTATTTCCCCCATCCTCCGAAGTTCGTCGGGATCTTTACATTTCCAACGTGCAACTTTGCATTGCTGTACCTGCCACCAAAGCCACTGCTGTCTGAAAAAACACTTATCGGGCTGGTTTCGAGCTAAAACGGATTATCCCCCCTTCAATTATTACTCTGCCTCCCTTCTTTAAAGGCAGATAACTTTAGTTTTGCCTAACTAACATTTAGTAGTGGCCTGGTTTCACGTTTTTTCAATTATATAAATTATAGCTTATGCATAGACATTTATTATTTATTCTTGCGCTGCTTTGCTTTTGCAGCTTAGATGTTGCGGCTCAGGCACCCAATTTACCCACAAAAGGAACGTTGGGGACGGGGCTGCTTTCTGAAGAATCATTTTCGAGTGCCACTGCAGTAGATACTGTTGTAAAAAAGTATCCGATAGCAGATGAATATACCCTGGAGGTAGTGGCAAAGGTAAATTCCGCCACAGGGCGCGGCCTCGATATGGAATCCCGCAATTCCAAAGCCAAAGGTTTCCGGTTGTCGCTCGATGCTGCTGCGCTGAAATGGACCGCACCGCTTACGGCAGGCAGCACGTTGTCGGGTGTGCCGGCAGGTGAAAATCAAACCATCCGTGTTGCTGTAAAAAACAACCAGGCGCACATTTACCAGAACGGTACTTACCTGCATTCGCAACCAATCTCCTCTATTAAAGATATCGTGGGCGGCGTGGAAACAAACACCACAACCGGCACAGGCGAGCCAGGCCCGAACCTGGTAGCTGGCTGGGCTGGAGTAGCGCCCGATAATACCGGCCGCCCCAGCGATTATGGCTGGGCAATGAATCCTGCCAACACCACCCTGTTCAACACCGCCAACTCCGGCAGCGGCGTGCGCTATATCGATATAAACGAGTCCACCAACCGCCACACCCTAAACGGCGAAACCTACGTTGGCCGCATCATGTTTATTCGCTGGGACGGGAGCTCGATTAGCAATTCTTCCTACAGCTACCCCGTTACCCTCGAGGCTAACACGACCTATGACTTCTCATTACTGCATGCCTACTGGTCCAACTCCACAGGCGGCCGAAACATGACGGTAGGTATCGGGAAGACCACTGCCGCCGCCGACAGGTTTGCCACCCAGACCTTAAGCACTACCGGAACAGCCACCTTAAAACGAGACAGCTTTATCTTTACCTCGCAGGAGGCAGGTACCTATTACCTTACCTTTACCGGCGACTGGGGCCTCTTCTCCATTGCAGCATTATCCCTTAACAAAATAGATGTTGCACCCCGCTTCATCTTCGGCAAGAACTATCCTGACGGAGCTGTCGACATGGAAATTGCTTCCGTAACCTACGAGGAAGGCGCCTATGCACCTGCAGAAGTGGTTACAGGGCCAAAGCAGGACCTGACAGTTAGTGGAGCCGTTGTCAATTACCCGACCACCTTCAACACCAACTTTGTTGTGAACGGGAAAACGGAACTGCACTTTACCGCCGAAACTACCCCTTTTGTCAATTCTTCTGTTGAACTGAATTCAGACGATGCCTGGCTCTATTTCGATAATATCAAACCATCGGCGGTAATAGCTAACTGGCTGCGCCACGTGAAAGTGAACGGTGCTACTGCCGTAAGAAATACCAATGTGCGCACGGCCATCTACAAAAACGGTACGGTGGTTATTCCGAACGGCAACCTGACTAATAACGAGGCGCTGGAGGTGTTCACGCAGCCGAGCCTGGGTGGCGACTCCCGAAAGCTGGCCATCGAAACCTACCACAACAACCTGGGCGAGTTCGACAACACCATAAAATCCTTCAAATTGCGCAAAGGCTACATGGCCACACTTGCCAGCAATGCCGATGGATCGGGTTTCAGCCGCGTGTTTATCGCCAACGAAGACGACCTTGTCGTGAACACCATGCCGGAGGGACTGGATGGTACCGTTTCGTTCATCCGCGTGTTCCGCTGGGACTGGGTGAGCAAGAAAGGAAAAGCCGGCTGGGATCCTGGAAAAATAAATGCAACCTGGTATTACGACTGGAACATTAGCGGAGGCTCAAACCCTGATTACGATTATGTCATCATCCGGCAACATGGCGGCTGGCCGTCCTGGGATGCCATTAACAGTAAACAAAATGTAAACCACCTGCTGGGGCATAACGAGCCCGACCGTCCGGACCAGGCCAATATGTCGGTAGACGCGGTGCTGGCTCAATGGCCGGAGATGATGAAATCTGGTCTGCGCATTGGTTCGCCTGCTCCGTCTGACCCCTACAACGGCTGGTTACCGGCTTTTCTTCAAAAGGCTGAAGCGCTGAACTACCGTGTCGACTTTGCAGCCATTCACTGCTACTGGGGAGGCATGAGCCCGAGGCAGTGGTACGACCGCTTGCTGCAAGTATACAACATGGTGGGTAAACGCCCGCTGTGGATAACGGAGTGGAACAACGGCGCCAACTGGACAACCGAGTCCTGGCCAACTGATAAGGATGCCCAGTTCGAGAAGCAGCTCAACGACCTGAAGGGGATTCTGCAGGTGCTGGATACGGCCTCTTTTGTGGAACGCTATGCCATCTACGATTGGGTGCAGGAAAAAAGGGCTTTGGTGCTGGCTGACACGCTCACACCTGCCGGTAAATACTACGCCGCCAACAAGTCCAACTTTGCCTTCAGCCGCAAGCGCGCGTACACCCACACCTGGGAACTGGTGGCTCCAACCCTGGCAAGCGCGATCAACCCTGGCGATGTGACGAAGGTAACACTTTCCTGGAGGGATTTGAACGGGGAACTGGGTTCTAAATATATTGTGGAAAGGAAGATAGACGGAACAGAAACTGAATTTCAGCCTATCGGGGAAATTACGGAATACGTTGCCGGTGGCACTGTGACCTTTGTAGATGATGTTTATGATCGGGCCACCTACCGCGTGAAGACATTGAGCTACGACGAAGAGGAATTTAAATACTCCGCTACGCTGGATGTGGTGCGCGATGCTGCTGCTACGCCTCCTGCAAGCCTGACAGGCCTTGTGGTTTCTGCCAAAATACTCAGGTTAAACTGGAACGCCGGTACCAACGCCCGCTCCTATAACCTGAAAAGAGCTTTAAGTCCGGAGGGACCATTCGAAACGATTGTACCGGCTACCACCCAGCTTACGTTCCTGGATGAGAATCTGGAGCCAAACACTACGTATTACTACACGGTAACCTCCTTGAACACAGCAGGAGAGAGTGAAAACGCCACTATACTCGAACTGCGCACAAACGAACTGTTGGCGCCTACTGCCGTGCAAAGTCCACGCATCGCATCCGGCGATGCAAAAGTTACGCTGACCTGGGAATTCCAGTACGATGTAACCTACGACATCCTGCGGTCTGAATCGGTTAATGGTACCTACGAACCGATTGCTACCAACGTAAATGCGCTGCGTTACGAAGACAGCAACCGGGAAAATGGCAGGACCTACTATTACAAAATAGTAGCGCAGAATGCAGCCGGAAGAAGCCCCGAAACGCAGGTAATGACTGCGATGCCGGAAGAAGGCCAGCATCTGTACATGAACTTTAACGAAACCGAAGGTGTGGCGGCAGATGTGTGGGGTGGTTACCATGGTACATTGTCTGCCGGAGCCCGTCGCGAGGCTCGCCAGGAAGGACAGGCGCTGAAACTTGACGGTACTGCAAATTCATTTGTTTCGTTGCCTGCAGGAGTGGTTAGCAGCCTGAATGATATTACGGTAGCTGCCTGGGTAAAAATGGATGCGCTGTCTAACTGGATGCGTGTGTTCGACTTTGGCACCGGAACTTCAACCTACATGTTCCTGACCGTGCAGGCAGGTACATCAGGCGGGAATCCGGTTGTGCGCTATACCAACAGAAGAGGTGGTGCAGAAGCAGAAAAACAACTGAGCTATGCCTACAACTTCCCGCTGAACACCTGGACGCATATTGCAGTTGCCCAATCCGGCAACACGGCCAGGATGTATATAAACGGTGCACTGGTAGCTACCAATACTGACTTCAGTAACAAGCCGTCTGAACTTGGCATCACCACTCAGAATTACATCGGTAAGTCGCAGTACAACGACCCGTTACTAAGAGGATCGGTAGATGAGTTCAGAATTTACAACTATGCGCTCAGCGAAGCGAGCATCAGCAGCCTGGCCAGCAGCCAGCCGCTTTCATCCGGAAAAGATATTGCTTCGAACGTGCTGGTTTATCCGAACCCGGCTTCTTCGGTGATCAACATTTCCGGGCTTGATGCTAAAGCGTACCAGTACAAAGTGTACAATTTGGTGGGTAGCAAAGTAGCAGAAGGTACGGTACAGCAGGGGCAGGTCCTGTTGCCTGCTGCTATAGCCAACGGGAATTACATCCTGCAGCTAACCGACAACGAGAAAAACGACATCCGGAAGCACATTGTTATCCAGAAGTAATTGAATAGTTTATTAGCAGAGAGGCTGTTGCAGTAATGCGGCAGCCTCCTCTGCTTTATTTACAATTCACGATTGCGATGTGTGGCAGGTGTTTCTGGCAAAGAGGAGATTGGGCTTCTAAAGATTTGGCCCCTCTTTTTTACTGCTTTACCTCCCTTCGTACCTTTCTTTTCTTCTGATCTTTGTTTAATACATAACAAACATTAGCTAGCGGATTTAGGTCAACAAGACAAGATCAGTGAACCTCATTATTTCTCTATGAAAAGTTTTTACTTACTAGTTAGCATCTGCCTGGCTTGCTGGGGCTGTGTTTTTAACGTACAGGCACGAACAATTAGCCCGTATTTTCCGGCAGGTACAACAGGGCACAGCTCCTCGTTAACCGGAACCAGCCAAAACGTTTTTGCAGACCTTGTTCGCACACCCGAAACGCTTGCAGCTGCTGAAGACGGTGATGATGCAGACATGACGCAGCATATCGTCAATCCGGGTTTTGAAAGCTCCTTTACAGGCTGGACCAACAGCGGCATGGCAACCCAGACCAATACCTCTTTTGGTACTTTCAAGCAGGGCAATACTTATGTGGAAAAATGGGTGAGTGCGCCTCCGCTGCCCAATGTCAGCATTACCCAGACAGTTACCGGGTTGCCTAACGGAAATTACACACTGCGGGTAGCAGCACACAACATCCTGCAAAACCCGTTTTCGGGGAAGACCGGTGCTTTTGTTTTTGCCAATAACGCCCAAACGGAAGTTGGGGAAAGAAACGAATATGCAGTTGATTTCCTGGTAGTGGATGGCACGGCTGTCATCGGGTTTAAGACCGAAGGCTCGCAGGGCAACTGGGTAGCTGTCGATAATTTCAGGCTGCAGTACAAGGGGTTTGATGCTGAGGTATTTAAAGCCACCTTGCAGGCCTTAACAGATGCTGCCAATGCCCTGTTGAGCAACAAAATGCAGAACCCGGTTCGTGCAAGCCTGGTTAACGCCATCGATGCGGCAGAACAGGCGCTTGGTAATCCAAACAGCGGAAGTGAACTGGCTGACATGGTCGCGCAACTGCAAAGCGCGATAGCCGAAACGAATGCCTCTGTTGCCGTTTACAACAACCTGCAAGCGGCTGTTGACAACGCTATGGCGGTTTATGGAGACGGAAGCGGTAACCAGGCAGTTGTTCTTTTGGCGGTTATCCAGGAGAACCAAACCCTGGCCGATAACCTGGATGCCACGCTCGAAGAACTGAACAACGGCCTTGCCGAGGTGAACGCGGCAGTATTTGCGTTCCGGCTGGCAAATGCTACCGATGCAGCACCTGTAGTAACCACCAATACCAATTTTGCACGCGGCGCAACCATGGCTTTCGGGCGCAGCACTATTTCTGTTCCGGTAGCCGACCTGTTGGAGCACGGCTTCTGCTGGAGTACAGATTCCGAGCCTACCATCTTCGACAATAGAACCACGAAGTATTTTACCAAAAACGGGTTTATCTACCATATCGAGAATCTGCAGCCTGCTACGGTGTATTACATGCGGGCTTACGCTATCTCCAAATCATATGCGGTCGGCTACGGCGACGTGCTCAAGGTTATTACCATTCCGCGAGGTACGGTTACCTACCAGCTAAATTCCAGCGTAACGAACAGCGGCGAGCACTACCCGCGCATAGCTGCTGCTATGGAATCGGCTGTTAAGTATTTCAACGACCTGACCAGTATGCAAGGGCATCATTTGTCTGTTAATTACAATGCCGGTACACCTACTGCCGAAGCAAGTTATGGCGGTTACATGCAGTTTGGCGCAAATGCTAGTTACCAGCGTACCGGAACGGCCCTTCATGAAATGGGGCATACGATAGGTGTTGGCCAGCACAGCATGTGGTATGGTCCTAACTCGCCGCTTAGAGCTACCGGTTCAGGCGGCGCCTGGTTGGGCGAACGCGCCAACAAAGTGGTGCAGTTTTTAGAGAATAACCCTTCGGAAACCATGCGGGGCGATGGCACACACATGTGGCCCTATGGTATAAACGGAGCGCACGAGGATACCGGCAGCGAGTTGCTGTATATTGGCAATGCGCTGGTACACCAGGCACTCGGCGAAGATGGTTTGCCCCCGACCCGTGGATTTGCCACCCCGGCGTATACCTTCCAGCATACCGAAGGAGCGAAGTATTACATCAAAACCGAAGACCAGGCAGGCGGAAATACATTCCTGGCAGAGAACGCAACCGGACAACTTCAAAACAAGTCGCTTAGCCCTGCCGAAGCCTTAGCGGACGAAAGTGCCGCCTGGTATTTCAGTTTCGACGCGTCAAGCGGTTATTACCAGATTCGCAACGCGGCCAGCGGCAGGTACTTTACCTACCAGGCCGGCGGCGTAAACGGCATTACACTTACCGCTGTTGCGGCACCTGCCCAATCCCAGGCTTTCCAGTTGATGGGCGCGCGTTATACCACACAAATTGGAGAAGGCGCCTCGGTGTTTCCTGTGAAAGCATATTGGATCGTGCGTCCGCAGGCAACTTTAACGCCGCCTGTACTTGGGGCAAATGCCAATGGCTCCACCAGTGCAATCTCGTTAGACTTTAGAGATGCTGCCACTACACAACGCTGGTTGCTCCTGTCTGCAGATGACGTCAATTCATTCGACCAGTTACTCAACAGGATGCCGACCGGTGTAGAAAACCCACGTGTTGCCTCCGGCGATGCTAAAGTTACCCTGACCTGGGATTTTATGTACGGCATGAAGTACGATATACTGCGTGCTGATTCCGAAAACGGTACTTATACCACCATCGCGACAAATATCGACGCCGTGCGCTATGTAGATGCCAACAGGGAAAACAACAGCACCTATTTCTATAAAATTGTAGCCCATAACAATGCAGGGCGAAGCCCGGAAACGTCCGCTCTGGCGGGTACCCCTAAGCAAGGGCAGCACCTCTACCTGAGCTTCAGCGAAACAACTGGCACCGTGGCAGAAGATATATGGGGCGGTTACCATGGCTCACTTGCTACAGCTGCCAGTCGTGAGGCCGGTAAGGAAGGGCAGGGGCTCAAACTAACCGGAGCGGCGGATTCCTTTGTATCGTTGCCTGCAGGTGTCGTGAACGGTTTAACCAACTTTTCCATCTCCACCTGGGTTAAAATGGACGGCCTTGCCGATTGGATGCGTGTATTTGACTTCGGCAGCGGCACCAGTCAGTACATGTTCCTGACCGTACAGGCAGGCGTGACCGGTACACAGTCGAATGTGCGCTATGCCATTAAAAACGGCGGCGCTGAACAACTGCTTTCCTTCCCTTATAACTTTCCGCTGAATGCCTGGACGCACCTGGTTGTTACCCAATCCGGCAGCACTGTTAAACTGTACATCAACGGTACCTTGGTTGCCACCAACACAGCCGTTACGATCAGGCCAACTGATTTGGGAGCTACCACGCAGAACTACATAGGCAAAGCGCAGTACCCCGACCCGCTGCTGCGAGGTTCTGTAGATGAGTTCAGGATTTATAACTATGCGCTCAGCGAAGCGAGCATCAGCAGCCTGGCCAGCGGTCAGCCGCTTTCATCCGGAAAAGATATTTCTACGAACGTGCTGGTTTTTCCGAACCCGGCTGCTACGGTGATCAACATTTCCGGGCTTGATGCTAAAGCGTACCAGTACAAAGTGTACAACCTGGTGGGTAGCAAAGTAGCAGAAGGTACGGTACAGCAGGGGCAGGTCCTGTTGCCTGCTGGCATAGCCAACGGGAATTACATCCTGCAACTAACCGACAACGAGAAAACCGATATCCGGAAGCATCTTGTTATCCGGAAGTAAGCGGCATCAGCTATGGCTGGAAGTAGCGCATTCTTATGGAGTGCGCTATTTTTTTTGACATCCTGAAAACGTAAAATCTTTTGTAGCTGCTGCCATAGCCTGTGCCTGAGGTGCCTGTTTTGTTTTGCTGCACCAGCCACCACAGCCTTTGCTGCTCCCCTGCTTGAAAACTGCCATCCAGCCGAACAGAGGCTCGTGCTACAAACTTGTACAGGTTCTGTTACACAACGCTAAAGCCCCTTGTATCACGAATTCCGCCGTTGATAGTACGAAAATCCCCACCTTTAATAAGTAATATCCCCCCTTTGTCTCAGAAAACGTCCTGTTATTTTTGTAATGGAACGTACCGGAACAGCTTTGTTGGTTTGTAGTTCTTTTGAAAGCTAATGTTAGTTAGAAAGCCTGCCGGAACTGAATTGGGTGTGGATCTGCTTTAAAAGCAAGCGGTATGTAGAAATCTAGAATACTTAAAATACAGTGCGTATGTTGAACGAAATAGTATCCAAATTTAAAGAACTGTACGAGCAGGAGCCGATAGTAGTGCGTGCTCCCGGAAGAGTGAACCTGATAGGCGAACACACCGACTACAATAACGGCTTTGTACTGCCTGCTGCCATTAACAAGGAAATTTATTTTGCCATAGCCCCGAACCGGCTGCACGTCTGCCGGGTGCATGCTTATAACGAAAATCAGACCGATGCCTTTTTCCTGAAGCAACGCATCAGCCGCTCCAGCAGGAGTTGGGAAAACTACATCAAGGGTGTGGTGGCGCAGTTCCTGAAAGCAGGTCACGAAATAGAAGGTTTTGACCTGGTGTTTGGCGGCAATGTACCTATCGGAGCCGGTTTGTCTTCTTCGGCTGCAGTGGAGTGTGGCCTGGCCTTTGCCCTTAACCACATTTTTGAATTGGGTGTGGAGAAATTTGAGCTGGTGAAGATGGCGCAGAAGGCCGAGCACGAGTATGCAGGCGTGAAGTGCGGCATCATGGACCAGTTTGCCAGCATGTTCGGCGAAGCAGGCCACGTAGTCAAACTCGACTGCCGTTCCCTCGACTACCGGCACTTCAGTGCCGACCTCGAAGACTACCGCATCGTGCTCTGCGACACGCAGGTGAAGCACTCGCTGGCCTCGTCGGAATACAACACGCGCCGCCAGGAATGCGAAGCCGGTGTAGTCATCCTGCAAAAGTACTACCCGCAGGTAAAAAGCCTGCGCGACGTGACGCTACAGATGCTGGAGCAGCACAAACACGAGTTTGAGCCGGTTATCCACAAACGTTGCCTGTACGTGGTAAGCGAAAACAACCGGGTGGAAGAAGCCTGCCATAACCTGGAGCAGGGCGACCTGCAGGCCTTCGGCGAAAAAATGTACCTTTCCCATGCTGGCCTGCAGCACGACTACGAAGTGAGTTGCCCGGAACTGGATTTCCTGGTGGACCAGACCCGCAATGATGACAGTGTGCTGGGCGCCCGCATGATGGGCGGCGGCTTTGGTGGCTGCACCATCAATATCGTAAAGCTCGATGAGCTGGAGAATTTTTCCCGGAGAATAGAAGCTGCCTATGAGCAGCAGTTCGGCAGAAAGCCGCAATTGTATGTGGCACAGCTGGTGGACGGCTGCAGCCTGGTTGATAAAAACCAACTTTTTACCTATTCAGAAGAAGCGGTTGCTGAACAAACCGCCCTGTGTTAAGTGTGCGTTCATTTGATTTAGCAGAACACCCGCACCGCCGTTACAACCAATTGTCGGGTGAGTGGGTGCTGGTATCGCCGCACCGGGCCGGGCGCCCCTGGCAGGGACAGCAGGAAGATGTGCAGCAAGAGGCGTGTCCGGAGTACGATCCTACGTGCTACCTGTGCCCCACCAACACCAGAGCTGGCACCTGCACATGAACTTCTACCCGCCGCTGCTGCGCTCGGCATCAGGAAAGAAATTTATGGTAGGCTACCAAATGCTGGGCGACCCGCAGCGCGACATCACCCCCGAAACCAGCGCCGGTCGTTTAAGAAGCCTAGTGTAAAAAACTGGAGCAGAGGCTGTGGTGGCAGGTGCTGTGAATTGTATTGAGGCGAAAACAAGCGTTTTTAATTTAACGGGAGATTTAAAAGAAGCAAATGAAGCATAAACTGGTAGCTTTCCTGGTAGCGGTCTTCGTCGTGTGGGCTGTACGGGCACAGGCACAACCGCGTGTTCCTGTGCTAGCTAATACGGCAGCCGCTACCGGAACATTTGTTATCCAGAATCCCGATTACGAACGTAGCCCCCATACCGGCATGACACGGCAACACTGGAAAGATGCTGCTAAGTACCTGCTGGAGGGCGCCTTCAGCTATGTAAATAAGCTGGACGACCCTATGTCGTTTCCGAAGCAGCCGGGCCGGAGCTACGGGCCAAACAATACCGAACGGCTGGAGAGCCTCTGCCGCACCCTGTTTATGGCAGCTCCCCTGCTCAAAGAAGAGCCCGACCTGCAACTCAACGGCATCCGGGTAGGCGATTACTACCGGCACCAGCTCGTTAAACTGATTACCCCCGGCAGCAGTACCTACATCGCCCCCCGCACCGGGGGCTATAACCAGACGCTGGTAGAATTCGGCGGACTGGCGGTGTCGCTTTTCTTTATTCCCGAGATACTGTGGCAGCCGCTCACGCAGGCCCAGAAGGATGCACTGGCGGCCACCATGATCAGCTACGGCGACGGTACCACCGTCGACTCCAACTGGAAGTTCTTCAACATATTCATTCTTAGCTTTTTTAAAGAGCAGGGCTATGCGGTAAACGAGGCCCGGCTGGTGGATTACCTGCAGAAGTCGCTGGGGCATTACCGGGGCGATGGCTGGTACAACGACAACCCCGCCTACGACTACTACAGCAAATGGGCCTTCCAGATGTACGGGCCGCTGTGGGCGGAATTCTTCGGAAAGAAACATTACCCGGAGCTGGCTACACGGTTCCTGGAGAACTTCCGTCCCGTGAAAGACAATTACCCCTACATGTTCAGCAGGAAAGGCGAAATGATTATGTGGGGGCGCAGCATTGCCTACCGTTTTGCCGCCGTTGTTCCTTTCCCGCTGATGGGGCTAAATCCTGAAACCGGCACCAACTACGGCTGGATGCGCCGCATTGCTTCCGGTTCCCTGCTCCAGTTCCTGCAAAACCCCAACTTTGTAGCCGTCGACCGCATTCCGACCATTGGCTGGTTTGGCGCTTTTGAGCCGGCGGTGCAGACCTACAGCTGCCGGGGCAGCGTGTTCTGGATGGGCAAAGCCTTCCTGGGCCTGTGGGTGCCGGAAGACAACCCCTTCTGGACAGAAACCGAAAACGAAGGTGCTTGGGAAGCAGAACTGGCTGCGGGCGAGGTATACAACAAATTCCACGAGGGCTCAGACATTCTTGTTACCGACTATCCGGGCATAGGCGCCTCTGAGATTAGAGCCTGGAGCCACCGAAGGGCAGCCGATGACTGGCAGCATTCCCTTTCTACCGAAAACTACAACCGCCTGGCCTACAACAGCGCCTTCCCCTGGCAGGCCGATGCCGCCGGCACGGTAGCCATGAATTATGTTATCCGGAATGCAGCTAACCAGTGGGAGCCAGGCCGGCTGTACACGTTCCGGAAGTTTGAAGACGGTATTTACTACCGTGATGTGGTGCTGGAATCGAACAGGCTGGTACAGCTCAACCTGGCCGACATTCCGCTACCCAACGGCATCCTGCGCATCGACCGGAATGTGAGCCTGGTACCAACGCAGGTAAGGCTGGGGCACTATGCCCTGCCGCAGAAGTCGGGAACCATCACCAAAGAAACCAGAACCGTGAAGGGCCACGAGGTGCAGCTCATCGACAACGGCGAATACCAGCTGGCGATGGTAGCACTACGCGGCTGGGACCGTATGGAAACCATCGAGAGCACTGGCCTGAACCCCGTGAGCAACCGCAGTGCCGTGATAAATGTGTCCGGTAGCGTATCTCCTGTTGCAGGAGAACCCGTGGTGTATGCCACCCTCATGCTCTGGAAGAAATCCGGTGAAACCTGGACCGACGACGAACTGGTGCCGGTAGAGCAAATCAGCCAGACCGGTAGCGGTATTACCGTTACGTTTGCCGGTGGCAGTACCAAAACCGTAAACCTGGCATATTTTACCATGTCGGTGCCGCCTCTTACAGAAGGTGTATATAAGATAACAGCCCGCCACAGCGGCAAGGCACTGCAGGTAAGCGGTGGCGCTTCCGAAAACGGCGCTGCGGTGCAGCAGTGGGAGTATAGCGGCACCGACAACCAGAAGTGGCAGGTAGAGCAGGTGGATGGCAGCCTGTACAAACTGACAAACCTGCAAAGCTACAAAGTGCTGGACCTGCGCCTCTCTTCCACAGCCGACGGCGCCCTGCTGCAGCAATGGGACTGGACAAACGGGGCCAACCAGAAGTGGAATATCGAAGACACCGCAGATGGCTTCATGCGCATACTCTCGCAGCACAGCGGCAAAAGTGTGGATGTGCAGAAGTCGTCTACCGACAACGGCGCTACGGTTCATCAGTGGGCGTACTGGGGTGGCAACAACCAGCAGTGGAAGTTCGAACGCGTGTCGGGTGTAACAGGCGCCGCTAAAGATGAAGCGGGTATGGCAGGCACAGTGCTGGCAGTTTATCCTAACCCTGCTGCAGAACGTGCTTTCGCCTGTTTTAAAGTGCAGCAAACAGGTAAGGTGCTTGTAGAACTTTTCCACGTGAACGGCCAGTTAAAGCGGAAGCCGTACAGCGGCACTGCGATTGCCGGTGAAGAGTTTGTAATACCCGTTGATACAAGGGGGCTGCAGCCGGGAATTTATGTGCTGCGCCTGACCAGTGCAGGAGGTAGCAGGAATGTGAAGCTGGTGGTACGGTAAATATTCTTAACTTTAACGGAATACAAAAAACTGTTGCCAGCTTTTGGAGAAGTGCAGCGGCGCTGGTGGCAGGTACAGTACAGTAAAAAACAGGAGCAGTGGCTCTGGTGGCAGGTACAGCTAAGCTGCCCAGGCTACAAAACACCTGTTTCGCGGGCACTAAACCTGAGTTAAGTTCTTTTATACTACTTTCATGATGAAATACTTTTTAAAAACAGTACTGCTTTCCTCCTTTGTAGCTGGCTCCACGCTGGTACAGGCGCAAACAGTTGCCTCTGCGCCTGTTTCAGCACCCGTTAGCCAGAAACAGGATGAAGGGCAGCAGGTATTTGTTATCAAAAATCCGGATTACAAGCTGAGCCCGCACACCGGCATGACACGCCAGCACTGGAAAGATGCGGCACATTACCTGCTGGAGGGCGCCTTCAGCTACATCAATAAGCTGGACGACCCGATGCAGTTTCCGAAGCAGCCGGGCAAGAGCTACCCGAATAACCCGGGGCAGGTGCCTACCGAAAAACTGGAGGGGCTGTGCCGGACGCTGTTTGTAGCGGCGCCGCTGCTCAGGGAAAATCCTGACCTCGAAATCAACGGGATAAAGGTAGGCGCGTACTACCGCCACCAAATCGTTAAGCTGCTGGACCCGGCAAGTGATACCTACATTAAGCATCGGGCAAAGAACGGAGGCCCCAGCCAGATCCTGGTGGAGTTTGGCGCCCTGGCGGTGTCGCTGTTCACGGTGCCGGAGGTAATCTGGGAGCCGCTTACCAAAACACAGCAAGACGCGCTGGCTGCTACCATGCTCAGTTACGGCGACGGACCTACCGTCGGTTCCAACTGGCGCTTCTTCAACATTTTTGTGCTCAGCTTTTTTAAAGAGCAGGGCTACCCGGTAAACGAGAAACTGATGCTCGAATACCTGGACAAATCGCTGGAGCAGTACCGTGGCCAGGGCTGGTACCACGACAGCCCGGCTTATGATTACTACAGCATGTGGGCTTTCCAGATGTATGGGCCGCTGTGGTCGGAGTTCTTCGGCAAAAAACATTACCCTGAATATGCCGCCAAACTGATGGCCAATTTCAAGGAAGTGAATGATAATTACCCGTACATGTTCAGCCGCGATGGCAAAATGAACATGTGGGGCCGCAGCATCGCCTATCGTTTTGCGTCGGTGGTGCCGTTCCCGCTCATGGGGCTGGCACAGGAGCCGGGCACCAACTATGGCTGGATGCGCCGCATTGCTTCCGGCGTTATGCTGCAGTTCCTCCAGAACCCAGACTTTATGGCCGACGACAACATTCCGACCCTGGGCTTTTACGGCGCTTTTGAGCCGGCCGTGCAGATTTACAGCTGCCGCGGCAGCGTGTTCTGGATGGGCAAAGCCTTCCTGGGCCTGCTGGTACCCGAGGACAACCCCTTCTGGACTGCTACCGAAAACGAAGGCGCCTGGGAAGAGGAATTAGCCAAAGGCAAGGTATATAACAAGTTCCAGGAGGGGTCTAAACTCCTGATTACCGACTACCCGAACATTGGTGCGGCAGAAGTGCGCTCCTGGTGCCACGAAAAGGTGGCCGACGACTGGCAGAAGTTCCGGTCTACCGAAAACTACAACCGCCTGGCCTACAACACGGCCTTCCCCTGGCAGGCCGATGGCGAGAATGGCGAGGTAGCGATGAATTACGTGTTCAAAAATGCCAAAGGGCAGTGGGAGGCCCTGCGGCTGTATACCTTCAAAAAATTTGAAGAAGGCATTTATTACCGCGATGTGGTGCTGGAAACAAACGCAAACCTGAAACTAAAACTGGCCGATATTCCGCTGGCAAACGGCATTCTGCGGGTAGATAAAAACATTAGCACAGATGCTGCCCAGGTGCGCCTGGGCCACTACGCGCTGCCGCAGCTGAGCGGGCCCATCAAAAAAGAAACCAGGAAGGTAAAAGGCCACCAGGTGCAAATCATCAATAACGGCGCGTACCAGCTGGCCATGATACCGCTCCTCGGCTGGGATGGGAGTGAGATTGTAAACGCCAGAGGTCTGCACCCGGTAAGTGAAGCAAGTACGGTGATAAACGCCACCGACAGCTTCAGCCCGAACCAGCAGGGGCAGGAGGTGTACGCCACCCTCATGCTCTGGAAAAAAGCGGGAGAAAAGTGGTCCGACAAGGAGCTGGTGCCGGTGAAAAAGCTGGTCCGGAACAAGGATAACACGGTTACCGTCTCGTTTGTGAACGGCGATACCAAAACTGTGAAATTCGACTAAAGGAAAAGTAGCAACCAGAGAAATAATACTAACCTGCCGGTTTACAATAAGCCGGCAGGTTTTTTTGTGGCAGGAAATGTATTTTCAGCGCAGGCTGGCTTACCTGCGGTAGCAACAGGTGCAAAGGAGTAGGAATAGTGGCAGGTGCTATTGCCTGTAGGTTAGCCCGTTTGCTTATAATCATACTAATGTTTGTTTATAAGTGTGATTTATGTTAAAATTATATTAATATTAACAGCTGAATCCCTCCGGGAACAGGAAGTATTTTGAGTAATTTACCCTTGGCTGAAAATGATTGCAGGATATCTTGTTTACGTCAGGATGCTATAATTTGTGTGACAACAACATTATCTCCTGTCAAATCCGGAATTAATTAAATGCTTAGCCTGTTGCTTTTTTAGTTGCACCACCACCTTTTTATAATGAGAATACCTTTACTAGCCACTTTCTTTTTTCTGCTTTTAATTTCCAGGGCATACCCACAGTCTTTCGGATACCTGGGCATTGAGCACGGCTTGTCGAATAATACCGTGAATGACATTTATAAAGGCAAGTTCGGCTTTATGTGGTTTGCCACTGACGATGGTCTGAACCAGTACGATGGCTACGAATTCAAAGTATACCGCAACCGGATAAACGATACTACCTCGCTTATTCATAACCAGCTTAACACCGTAGCCGGCGATTCGTCCGGCAATATCTGGGTTGGGACCAAAAAAGGCCTCTGCGTGTTAAACAGCAACACGTCCAGTTTTTCCGTGGCCTATTATTACCCGCTACAGGAGGCAGGTCGCAAAAAGATCGTAAATGATATCAATAAAATTGCTGTTGACAAGAAGCAGCATGTATTTGTAGGAACCGACGGCTTGGGCTTGCTGATGAGCAAAAAAGGGCATAATAACTTCAGGCAAATAGCATTACAAACGGATCCGAAAAATACATCCTACTCTGTCAGGGCAATGCAGATAGATGAAGCGGGTAATGTGTGGGTGATGGTGGTGCTTGAAGGGCTCTATAAGTATAATCCTGAAACGAACAGGCTGCACCTTGTTTCAAAAGCAATTGACAAAGCAAATGTCATGAAGCTGGCTTCACGGAACGCGCTTTGGTTAGGCTCCGATGACGGGCTTTACCTGTTCGACCATAAAAAAGGTGCTTACAAGCATTATGGAAAAGAGAAACTGGGCGACTGCAGGGTAGTTGATATAAACAACACAGAGGCAAACCGGTTATGGATCGCCACTGATGGCGGAGGCGTTAAAGTCCTTGAGCTTTCTACCGATAAGTTTACCACGATACAAGCGGGTGCAGGAAAGACCCACCTGACAAGTAATGCCGTAACTTCCTTATTCAAAGATGAAGAGTCGAGGTGGTGGATTGGCTTGCAGCGGGGAGGGATAAATGTTTTCGACAAGAAGAAAGATAAGTTTACGACCATCAGGCAGGACCTGCTAAGCAAGAACACGTTGGTGGATAATTTTACGCTTTCTTTCTGCGAAGATGTCGATAAATCTGTTTGGGTAGGCACCGACGGCGGTGGTGTATCGCTGTGGAACCGGTCTGAGAACCGCTTCCGGAATTTTGTGTATAACGAAAACGACCCCACCTCGCTCAGTAATAACTATGCCACCAGTATTGTAAAAGATTTTGAAAACAATATATGGATTGCTACCTGGGGTGGAGGCATAAACAGGTACAACCGTGCCACCGGTACGTTTACCCACTATACCTGCGGCACTAATAAATATGTCTGGAAACTGTACGAAGACAGCCAGAAAACCTTGTGGGCAGGTCTTACGCAGGGTGGCCCCCTGTACAGGTATAACCGCGATGCCGATGCCTTTGAGTTGTATGACCCGGCACTGGTACAGTCCATTACCATTCTGGAAGACAGTCAGAAAACCTTATGGATTGGTACCTACAATGACCTGGTGAAGGTAGACAAAAAAGGGAAAAAGCATAAGCGTTTTAACCTGAACTACCCTGTGCGTGCCTTGTACCAGGACAAGCGCGGGAACCTGTGGGTGGGCTCGCAGGGGCATGGGCTGCTGCATTTCGATCCGGCTACCGAAAAATTTACGTCCTACACCGAAACAGAAGGACTGGCCAACAATTCGGTGCATACCATAGAAGAAGATAGTCATGGCAAGTTGTGGATTAGTACTTACCACGGCATTTCCGCTTTCGACCCCCAAACCAAAAAGTTTAAAAACTATTATGAGGCAGATGGGCTGCAGAGTAACCAGTTCAACTATAATGCATCCTTAAAGTTAAGCACAGGCGAATTGCTTTTTGGCGGGATCAAAGGCTTTAATATTTTTCATCCGGATAGCGTGCAGATGGACCACGCGTTCCCGAACCTGGTTATTTCCGGTATTCGTTTGTTCAACAAACCGGTTACACCGGCCGATGGTGTCGTGAAAGCAGGCCAGAGCCTGAATTCCGTAAGCGAAATCACCCTGCCTTATAACAAAGCATTTATTTCGTTTGATTTCAGCGCGTTGGAATTTACGGCGCCCGAAAAAATTTCTTATGCCTATATGCTGGAAGGCTGGGACAAAACCTGGAATTATGCCAACACCCAGCGTACCGCCAGCTACTCTAACTTACGGGAAGGAGACTATACCTTACGCATCAAGTCGACGAATGCCGAAGGTATCTGGAACGAGCAGGAGCGGGTGGTGCACCTGCGGGTACTGCCGCCCTGGTACCGGTCCTGGTGGGCATTCAGCCTGTATGTTGCCGTGGTAGCCGGGCTTATTTATATCTACAATTATTACCGCACCAGGCAGGAGCGCCTGAAGTACGAACTCGAGATTGCCAGCATCAAGGCTGAGCAGGAAGCCGAACTGAACGAGAAAAAACTCTCGTTCTTCACCAACATCTCACACGAATTCCGCACGCCGCTTACCCTCATCATTAGCCCAATCAAAGAGCTGGTAGAAAAGAAACGGGAGAACATCGGTTACCAGGATGTGGCAGTTGTTTACCGGAATGCCCGCAGGCTGCTGGGGCTGGTAGACCAGTTGCTGCTGTTCCGCAAAGCCGATAGTGGCGAGGACACCCTGAAGATTAGTAAATTCAACATCGCAGCGGTTTGCGAAGAAGTTTACCTGAGCTTTGTTCACCAGGCCAGGACAAAGGGAATTGTGTACGCCTTCGAGTGCGAATCAAAAGAAATAGAATTCTATGGCGACCGCGAAAAGCTGGAGATTCTCCTCTTCAACCTGCTCTCCAATGCCTTTAAATTTACGCCTGCCTCCGGACAGATAGCCCTGCATGTGACAGCGCACGAAGAGCAGGTGGAGCTAATAGTGAAAGACAGTGGCTGTGGCATACCGGCCGCAACCGGGAACAAGTTATTTAACAGGTTTCACCAGGTTTATGGCAGCGGAACTGCCGCATCGGGTGGTTTTGGTATTGGCCTCTACCTGGTGAAGAAGTTTGTAGAGCATCACAAAGGCGAAATTTCCTATGAGAGCGAGGTCAACAAAGGAACCAGCTTTAAAATACTGCTGCCGAAGGGCAAGGATCATCTGCCTGCCCATGTCCTTGTAGAAGAAAGCATAAAACCTTCTGCTTTCCTGGAAGAGTTGCAGGTGGCTGAACCGCAGGCAGAAGTGGAAGAGGTAGAGGCTCCACAGGAAACCAAACCGGAAGATGCGCTGAACGAACTGGTGCTGGAGAAAAATTCACTCTTGCTGGTGGAGGATAACATCGAAATACGGCAGTATGTAAAGCAGATTTTCAGCAGCACCTATACCGTTTACGAAGCCGGAAACGGGGAGGAGGGCCTGGCCCTTGCAATGGAATATCTGCCGGATGTCATCATCAGCGACATCATGATGCCGGGCATGAGCGGCCTGGAGTTGTGTAGCAAGATAAAGGAAAACGCTTCGCTCAACCACATCCCGATTGTCCTGCTCACGGCCAGCTCCTCGCCGGAAGTGAAGCTGCAAGGCATAGAAGGGGGGGCGGTAGATTACATTACAAAGCCCTTTGAAAAAGAGCTGCTGGTAGCGCGGGTAGAGAGTATCCTGAAGAGCCGCGATAACCTGCAGCGCTACTTCTACAACGAAGTCACGCTTAAAAATAACAGGCTTAAAATTTCAGCTGAGTACAGCGACTTCCTGGCCGCCTGCATCGAAACCATCGAGCGGCATATGGAAGAGCCGGATTTTAACGTGAAAGTGCTGGCACGGGAAATGGGCATGAGCCATTCCAACCTTTACAAACGGGTGAAAGACATTTCGGGCAGGTCTGTAAACGACTTCGTGCGGTTTATCCGGCTCAGGAAAGTGGCCCGCCAGCTCATCGATACTGAATGTAAGATAAATGAAGCTGCCTTCCAGGCAGGCTTCAACGACATCAAGTACTTCAGGGAACAGTTTAGTAAGTTGTTTGGTCTGAAGCCATCGGAGTATGTGAAAAAATACAGGAAGCCTTTCCATAAAAATTACACCATGAACGAGAAAATACTGAAAGAAGAGGTGGTGGAATAACAGGTGGCGTAGCATGAGGCCGGTTGCTGCATAACCTGGAACTGCTGAAAAAAAGACTGTGCTGCAAGGCTGTATCAGGAAGGATACAGCCTTGCAGCACAGTCTTTTTTTGACCGGCTTTTTCCCTGCAAACCTGTGGCGGGTTTTGCTGCAGTACCCACCAAAACCACTGCTCCTGCCCGAGATACCAGCAACAGGTAAAAGTCGGTCAGGTACGGGCCTGAAACGCAGGAAACCGGTTCAGGCTGTAGGTGTTATGTTCCGGTGAAGTCTATGGACCGATAGAGATAATTTTATTCTCGGCAAAAACCTTCTGCAATAGCTGCCAAGGCTATAATACTAAAATCTCCCCTTTATTTAATGATTTATCCCCCCAGTTAAGTGCAGCCGGAATCAGACATTTGCTCTTGAAGTAAAGGGTGTCAGGTTATTGAAAACCCGGATACAAATGTTTGTTAGAGGAGGTCAGGCGGCTAAAACTTAGTTGGTTTCTGAGCTTTTTTGCCTGGCAGACTACCGCCGGCAGCAACAGTGGACAGTGTAGAGCAAAGTAGGTTATCAGGCGCTGTGCGTGCTATGAAATATGTTAAAGACTTAAATAATAATAGAATGAAAGCACCATTACACAAGAAACTACCGCTTCTACGCAAGAAGAATGCGAAGTGGTTCTTTTTAATTCCGGTACTTTTCTCAGTGGAAGGCGCTGTGCACGCAGCTCCTCTCGCTGATTTAAGTATGGCAGCAGGCCTGCACCTGACCCAGGCGCAGCAGGATTCGCTTGCTAATGTCTACAGCGGGGTAGTTATCGACGATAACGAAAAGCCTGTACGAGGAGCAAGCGTTCAGGTGAAAGATGGCACTTTATCGACTGTGACAGACAGTATAGGGACTTTTAGAATTGCTGCTGGCAAGGGAGATGTACTGCTTATCGGGTTGAAAGGCACAAATATTGGCAGATTCACCCTCACCGATAAGAAAACTCCTGTTATTACAGTAAGCAGCAAAGCTATTCCGGTGCAGGCAAGCCAGCTTGTACAGTTGCTGAATAATTTCAACACAGCGCCTGAACTGACAGCAGCATCCACGGATGCCGTTTATACCCGGGACCTGGTAAAGTCTAACGTAACCAACGTACGCAATGCCCTTACCGGCCGTCTGACAGGATTATATACGCAGCAAAACTCAGGCAGGCCAGGATTCGATGCCGTGAGCACCACACTGCGCGGCCAGCAGTCTCCGCTGCTGATTATCGATGGTATTCCGCGTCGGTTCGGGTCCGATATGGAACTGCAAACCATCATCAACCTGGAGGAAATAGAGTCGGTAACCGTGCTGAAGGATGCATTGGCTACCGCTATGCTGGGTGCCCGCAGTTCCAACGGCGCACTGTTGATTACCACCCGCAAAGGCTTCGAAGGCAGGCAGCGCATCTCTTTTACAGCGCAAACTGCCGTGCAGCGACCGATCAACATGCCCCGTGCCCTGGGAGCCTACGATTACGCCAGGCTGCACAACGAGGCGCAGACAAATGAAGGCCTGCCAACCATCTTTACGCCCGAGCAGTTGGAAGGCTACCGTACTGGTTCCAACCCCTACCTGTACCCGGATGTGAACTGGCGGGATGAGGTACTGAAGTCAAACTCCAGGTTCGACCGCTACAACTTTAACGTGAGCGGGGGGGGGAAAACAGCCAGATACTTTGTAGCGGCGGAACACTTCAACCAGACTGGTATTTTCGTAACCGCCCCCGATTCGAACGACTTTAATACGAACAACGACCTGAAAAGCTACATGATCCGGTCGAATGTGGACATCAATATTACCAGCAAGCTGAGTGCCGGTATCTATCTGATGGGCCGCATTATGCACGGCAACGAGCCAGGTGCCTCGACTAACAGCATCTTCAACTCCCTGCTCACCACCCCTAACCTTGCTTACCCGGTGCGTAACCCGAATGGTTCACTGGCCGGTACCCAGCAATTCCAGAATAACATTCTGGGGCAGACTCTCTACAGCGGCCACCGTGAAAACTATCGCCGCGACATCATGTCTGACTTCTACCTCCGCAGGGAGCTGGATGAAATTACCCCAGGCCTGTGGATCAAAGGTATTGCCTCCTTCAGCTCTACATTATCTGAAAACACGAACCGAAGCATGCCGTTTGTGGTGTTTCAGGGCGTAAACCTGGGTACGGAGCAGGAGCGGTATACCCAATTTGGTAACCCGGGCCAACAGGCTAACAGCACCAGTATTGAGTACCAGGGCCGCCATAATTATTTCGAAGGCTCCCTGGGTTATGACCGTCGCTTTTCAGACCATGGTGTAAGCGCTGTGGTGCTGTGGAACAGAGATAACTCCCTGGCAGGGCTTAGCGGTGGCGCCAGTAACAACGTGCTTGGAGCGCAGCAGATAACTCTTCCCCTTCGATTCACGGGTGTTTCCGGCAGATTTGTATATGACTTCCAGAGCAAATACGTGGCAGAATTTGCCTTCGGTTATAATGGCTCCAACCGCTACCCCGGTGGCACTGACCGAGGCTTTTTCCCGGCAGTAGGTCTTGCCTGGAATGTAACCGAAGAGTCCTTCCTGAAAAATAATGATGTACTCAATTACCTGAAGTTGTCAGGCTCTTTCGGGCGCACTGGCTGGGATAATCCAGGCTACTTTAACTATATCCAGTACTACTTCGACGACGGACCACGCTATCCGTTCGGTACCGGTATGACATTCGAGGTGGCCATGCGGGAGCAGCAGATTGCCAACCCGGATATTACCTGGGAAAAAGCAAATAAATTCAACCTCGGTGTAGAAGGTCGCGTGCTGAATAACCAGTTAGCCTTCAGCGTAGAGTACTTCCGCAACAAGTTTTATGATCTGCTCATGCAGCGTGGTCGTAACTCTGCCCTGCTCGGCAACACCTATCCGAACGAGAATATTGGCCGCAACAGGTACAATGGCGTGGAAATGCAGCTAACCTGGCAGCAAAACGTAGGTGCCCTGAACTACTACATCTCTGGCAATGCCAGCACGGTTCAGTCGGAAGTGCTTTACCAGGACGAGGTATTCAGACAATACGACTGGATGCGCCGCACCGGGCAGCAGGTGAACCAGCGCTTCGGGTACATTGCAGAAGGATTCTTTCAGTCTGAAGCTGAAGCACAAAGCAGCCCGACCATCCTCGGCTATGTTCCGCAGGCAGGCGACATTAAATACCGCGACCTGAACGATGATGGTGTAATAGACCAGTTTGACCAGGCCGTTATCGGAAATACCAAACCACTGTTCTTCTATGGTGTAGACCTTGGTTTCAGCATCAAAGGCTTCGACTTCAGCGCCTTAATACAAGGTGTGCAAAACAGGGACCTTTACCTGAGCGGAAACAGCTACTGGGAGTTCCAGAGCGGGGGCTTTGGCCAGGCGTACGAGCACCAGCTAAACCGCTGGACACCTGAAAACGCAGCCAATGCCACTTACCCAAGACTGACGGTTGGCGAAAGCATCAACAACCATGCGGTATCCAGCTTCTGGGTGCGCTCCGGCGATTACCTCAGACTCAAGAATATGGAAGTAGGTTATACGCTTCCGGTTAGCTTAACCAGCAGAGTAAGGTTGCAGTCGGTAAGAGTATTTGCCAATGGGTTAAATCTTTTCACCAGGTCTGATGTAGAGGGCATGGATCCTGAAGTACCACGTGGTGCCTATCCGCTGCAGCGGGTAATGAATATGGGTGTAAACATCAAGCTCTAAATATTCGAAATAGTTTTTATATGAAAAAGATAGTAAAGTATACATTTGTAGCCTTGTCTGTGAGCTTGTTCAGTGCCTGTAACGACCCCGAAACAGTGCCGGTACAGCGTGTTACAGAGGATATTATGTGGGATCAGATGGACCGCAACGGTCAGCTGGCTTACTGGTATGTGGCTGAAATTTATCACCATCTCCCAGACGGATTTAACCGAATTAACGGCGATTATCTTGATACCGGAACCGACGAAGCTATTCCATCCCGGAGAAATGTTAACCCCTCGGTAGAATTTTATAACAACGGGCGTGTAAGCGTACTGAACAACCCGGACCCGTACTGGGGCAACAGTTACACCGGCATCCGGAAAGTAAACCTGTTCCTGGCAAACGTCGATAAAGTTCCCGTTCATACAGATGGTTCTAATGCGCCGGAAAGGGTATTCTGGAAAGCAGAAGCAAGGTTTATCCGCGCCATGATGTATTTTGAATTACTCAAGCGCTATGGTGGTGTACCACTTGTTGGCGACAAGGTGTTTACCTTGCAGGATAACCTTGAACTTCCGCGTAATACCTTCGAAGAGGTGGTTAACTATATTGTGTCGGAGCTTGATGCCGTGAAAGACCTGCTGCGAAAGGAGCCGATAGCTGACGGATTCTGGGGCAGGATACCGAGAGGAGCCGCCATTGCTCTTAAAAACAGAGTATACCTATATGCTGCCAGCCCGCTGTTTAATGGTGGCGGTATTTCCGAAGATCCTCAGTTGAAAGCTTTAACCGGATATGTTAACGCAGATCCTGACCGATGGGATCGTGTTATCCAATCGGCAGAGGAGTTTATGGCATTAGGTCATTATTCGCTGCACCCGACATTCCAGGGCGTGTTTACAGCAAAGAAAAACAATGAAGTTATCCTACAGAAGCAACGCGGAAACAACAGATGGGTAGAGGAGGATAATTCTCCTGTCGGTTACCAGAGTGCTCAGGTGCGGGCGCTGGGACTTACAAGCCCGACTCAAAACTTTGTTAACGCTTTTACCGACATCAATGGTTTGCCTATTACCGATCCGGCTTCTGTTTACGATCCGAATAACCCCTATGCCAACAGGGATCCACGTTTTCAGGAATCGGTATTCTATAATGGCGTAAGATGGCTGAACAGGCCCGTTGAGACCTTCGACGGCGGCCGTGACAGGCCGGGAGGTATTCAGGTTCAGACCAGGACCGGTTATTACCTGCGCAAGTTCATGGGCAGTTTTGCAAACAGCAGCGCCTTTTCTGACCAGAGCCACAACTTTACCATCATCCGGTTTGCAGAAATTTTATTGAATTATGCAGAAGCACTGAATGAAGTAGGTAGGACAGAAGAAGCAGTAGACCAGATAAAGCGAATTCGCCAGCGAGCGGGTATTCGAGCCGGAACAGACAGCAGGTATGGCATTAAAGCTGGAATCTCCCAGAGCGAAATGCGAGACCTCATCAAAAACGAGCGAAGAGTGGAGCTTGCGTTTGAAGAGCACCGCTTCTGGGATCTGCGCCGCTGGAAAGATGCTCCTGAAGCCCTCGACGGTCCGGTGCAAGGCGTAAGAATCACCCGAAATGCAGATGGTACCTTCACTTACACTTATGAGGATGTCGCCAATTTTGTGTTCACACCTAAATTGTATCACATGCCGCTGCCGTTCAGCGAAGTGACTAAGAATTTGAATTTGATTCAGAATCCAGGTTGGTAAAAAATAAAGGAAGTATAATATGAAAAAATATTTAAGTTATTTAATTGTCTCCCTGCTGTTTATCAGCAGTACTGCTCTTGCTCAGACCAGAGACATAAGAGGAGTAGTATCGGACGCTAACGGCCCGGTGCCCGGGGCTACCGTGATGGAGGTTGGTATGCCTTCTAACGGTACTGCCACCGATATCGACGGTAATTTCAGGCTGGTGCTGCGAGGTAACAGCAACAAGATTCAGGTAAAGTCCATCGGTTACAAAACGCGTGAGGTGAATGTGCAGAACATGACCAATGTGAACGTAAACCTGGAAACCGATGCACAGGGCCTGGAAGAAGTGGTGGTAATCGGTTATGGTGAGCAGAAGAAAGTGACTATGACGGGTGCCGTAAGCGTGGTGTCAGGTGTAGAGATACGTGAAAACCCTTCTGCCAGTATGCAGAATGCGCTGGTAGGTAAAATGCCCGGCTTCTTTACGCAACAGCAGTCAGGACGTCCAGGAGCAGATGCCGCACAGATGTACATCAGGGGAGTGAGTTCTCCAAATGATAACAATGCTCCGTTGATATTAGTGGATGATATAGAATTTAGTGTTGATCAGTTTCAGCGCCTCGATCCTAATGAAGTAGAAAGTGTAAGTATTCTGAAAGATGCCTCTACCACGGCCGTGTACGGTGTAAAAGGCGCCAACGGTGTAATCCTGGTAACCACCCGTAGAGGAGCCATTGGCCGGCCGAAGATCAGTGTGCGTACCGAATACAGCTTACAGCAGCCTGCCATGTTTCCTGAGTTTCTGGGTTCCTACGAGAGTGCATTGCTGCACAACCAGGCCCGCCTGAACGATGCCACTTTAACAGCCTCCAGAACAGGAAATCCCCTGAATTATACCCCAGCCTTCAGCGACGAAGCCGTAGAAGCTTTCCGTACCGGATCTAATCCATATGTATACCCGGATGTAGACTGGCGGGAAGTGCTTTTCAGAAAATGGTCTAACCAATCCAGATCCAACCTGGATGTTTCGGGCGGTACTGAACGCGTAAAATACTTTGTATCGATGGGCTACCTGGACCAGGGTGGTATGCTGAAAAACTTTGGCGAAAATGTTGGTGTAAACAACTCCTACTATCACCGCCGTGTAAACTACCGCTCCAACCTGGACGTGCAGGTAAACAAGAACCTGAACATGCGGGTAGACTTATACGGTAACATCGGGGAGGTTAACAACCCTGAGATGCCCGGTACCCAGTGGGGCTACAACGACCCCTTCTACGAGTACAGCAGCTACCTGTCGCTTTCACCCTACGCACACCCGGCTTATAACCCCGATGGTAGCATCGGTTACAGGCTAAACCTGCACCCGGGCCGTTACCAGGGCCCCAACAGTATAATTGCCCGACTGACTTATGGTGGTTATGGCCGTGTAAATGAAAACAACATGAACCTGGTTGCCAGCGCCACGCAAAAGCTTGGTTTTATTACCCAGGGCTTATCGGCTAAAGGCTTGCTCTCCTACGCCAGCGAATACGGTTACAGGCGCAGTATGACCCGCGGTACTTTCCCTTCTTATATCTGGGACCCGGTTACCGATACCTACACCTCTTACCCGAACAACGTGTACAGGGCACAGCGTTTCTTCGACGATTACCAGGCTCGGGGTACTACCAGGGTACTGAATTACCAGTTCCACCTGAACTACGACAGAACTTTTGGTAACCACCACGTGTACGGTCTGGCCTTATTGAACCACAGGGTAGATACAAGATCCAGGGGAGGGACAGCAGCTGCCTTGAGCTACAGACCCGTAAATTTTAGAGGTTATACCGGCCGTTTGGGTTACGATTTCAAAGATAAGTACCTCTTTCAGTTTAACGCCGGCTTAAATGGTTCACCGTTCTTCTCAGGTGGTAATCAGTTTGGATTCTTCCCGGCTGTGTCTGCCGGATGGAATATTTCGGAAGAACCCTTTTTCAAAGACAATATTAACTTTGTTGATTTCCTGAAAGTACGAACTTCTTACGGATTAGTAGGAAATGACTTGATGGGTGGTCAATATGGTTACTATTACCTGCAGGAATACGGAAATAGCGGAAGCGCCTCTTTCGGAACCGTGCATAATCATTTTGGCGGCATACATGAAGGCCGTCTGCCAAACATGGATGTAGTATGGGAGAAAGAGAAGAAATTTGACGTAGGTTTGGAGTTTAAGTTCTTCAAAAGCCGCCTGTCAGCAAATCTGGATTACTTCCGTAACGAAAGGTTCAACATCTTAACCACCAGGGATGGTAATTTTGGAACAGTTTCTGACGTATTTGGAGTGGGGTCGCCTCCTGCCAACCTGAGTCGTGTAGAAAATAAGGGATACGAAGTGGAACTGATTTGGAGAGACAACATCGGAACCGATTTCGGCTATAACATCCGTGCCATGTATTCCTATGCCAACAATAAGATATTGTTCATGGATGAGCCAAACCCTGCTGAGCCTTACCAACGCCGCACAGGCAATAATATCAATACCCCATTTGTGTACAAGTGGTCCGGCGAGTTTTATGCCAGCGAAGAGGATATTCTGGCTAGCCCGACACATGCCGGTGCAAGACCAGGGGACCTGAAGTATGTGGACCTGAACAATGATGGTGTTATCAACCAGAATGACCGCACTTACATAGGTGCCCCTGCTAACATTCCTCCGGCTACATTTGCCGTTGAAGGCGGTGTTTCATACAAAGGATTCAGTATCAAAACCATGTTCCAGGGCTCCAGGGGCTTCGTGTCAGGTGGTGCTGCTGAGAATATCCAGTTCCTGGGCTCCAACATGCAGGAAATTCACAAACATGCCTGGACACCTGAGTTAGGAAATAATGCGCAATACCCGGTATTAACTGAAAATATGGGTATCAGCATGCCAAGAGGCGAAACCATGTCTACTTTCTGGCTGGTACCTGCCGACTTTATTCGCCTGAGAAATGCCGAAATCAGTTATACCATCCCTAAATCAATTGTAGACAGGGTAAGAATGCAAAGCATCAGGGTGTATGCCAATGGTAACAACTTGTTAACCTGGTCCAAGCTTCAGGATCGTTATCAGTTGGATCCGGAAGTGCTGGCCGGCAGAGACAGGATCACCTATCCGCCACAGCGCATCATCAACTTTGGCTTGTCTGTAGGATTTTAATGATTAAGAATATATGAAAAAGTTACTGATATTATTACTGTTAGGAGTACCGCTGGCCTCTTGCGATTTAACCGGAGACGAATTCCTCGCTCCACAAAATTCGTCAGCTTTAACGGAGGAGATGGTTTTTTCGGACAGTATCCGTACAACTGCCTTCCTGACCCGAATTTACAGCGACATAGGCGTCGATTTTGAACTGGGCATCTGGTCCAGCCACGGCAATATCAACCAGGCAACTGACGATGCGGAGTATACTTTGTCTTCTCCTACTCAGACGGCTGTTATTCACTATAGCGGTACCCTGAATCCGGCGACCTATGCTTCTGATGGCAACATGAACCTGTATTGGAGAATGCCATATGAAAATATAAGAAGGGTGAACATGCTGATCGCGAACATTGATCGGTCACCGCTGACACAGGCAACCAAAACAAGAATGCTGGCAGAGGCTCGTTTTCTGAGAGCCTGGTATTATGCAGGCCTCATGAAGCGCTATGGGGGCGTGCCTATTCTAGAAAATAAAGTTTTTACAGCACTCGATGTGGTTAATGTGCCCCGCAATACCTATGCAGAATGCGTAGAATACGTGGTAAATGAACTGGATGCTGTCGCAGCCGTACTGCAGGAACCGCAACAGCAACCGGATCAGTTTTACGGAAGAGCTAACGCAGGCGCCGCCCTGGGTTTAAAATCAAGAGTGCTGCTGTATGCAGCTAGTCCTTTGTTTAACGGTGGCGCAATCGAAGTAGCGAAAGGTACTCCGGTGGAGCCAATCATTAGCTACCCGAACTACGACGTAGCCCGCTGGCAAAGAGCGGCAGACGCAGCCCAGGAACTGATTAACAAAGGCTGGTATTCCCTGCACGTGAACAACGAGACAGCGCCAGGCTATGGTTTTTATGAGGTGTTTCTGCGTCGTGGGGAGTGTAAACGAAACTGTGTCACTCATTTTTTTAATGGCTTTTTTGATGTTACGGCTTTAGCCTAACATCAAAAAAGTCAAACCCTCAGGTGGGTCCTGAGTCTTTCCTCAAACATGATAAAAAGCTGAGAGAAAGTCAAGGCCCAGTTAGGCAGTGGCATCGTCCATTTTTTCTCTACATTCATCACCACCAGGTAAACGAGCTTG
>NZ_QCZK02000056.1 GCF_003347595.2 Botryobacter ruber
TGGGTTGCTGCGCAGCAGCATAAAAAAGTAGCCCCGGCTAGCGGGGCTACACAAGATGAACATCCGTGACCTTTCGGCTGGGAGCTCTCTTTTGGGTAAGACAAAGATAACAAAATTATCCTATAAAAAAACTTGACTTTTAAGACAGTACCTTGTGGGCGAACTGCAGTCAAACTAGCTATTGGAGGTCATGTAATGGAAGGTCCTTTTTACGATTTGATATAAAAAGAGCCGTCTGTTCGTAGTTGCCAGCTGCAAAGGAGCAGCGGCTGTGGTGGCAGGTGCAGAATACTGCAGAAGGTCAAAGTTAGTTGTACAAGCAAACAGGCAACCCGATTGGTACCGGCTGCGGCGCATATTCTACTTTGCTGCTGCAGTCACCACAGCCGCTGCTCCTGCCAGCATTAAATATTCTTCAGACGCGCGTTTTGCTTTACGATCTTTTCGATCGCTTCTTCAGTCAGGGGCTTGTGCAGGTAATCTACCACCAGCTTATAGTCCCGGGCGCGCTTTATTTCGGCAGGGTCTACCGAGGAGGTTAAGATATAAATGCTGCATTTGCCCAGCAGCTTGTCTTCGTATGGCTGCAGCGCATCCAGGAAGTCCCAGCCACTGAGCACAGGCATGTTCAGGTCCAGGAAAATTATTTCCGGCAGGTCTTCATCAGCAGCATCAAGCAGTACCTGCAGCGCCTCTTCAGCATCCAGGAAGCCGACAAACTCTTCGGCGAAACCTTCGGTCATCAGAAAGCTCTCCAGGATAAAGATGCTTATCTCATCATCATCTACAATAAACACTTTCCTGATCATTACTTATAAAAATATTGTAAATGTTGTGCCTGCATCCGGTTTACTTTTCACCTTTATTCTGCCGCCAAGCGATTCCACCTGCGCTTTTACCAGAAAAAGGCCTATTCCTTTGCCTTCTACGTGCGGATGGAACCGTTTGTACAACGTAAAGATAGAATCTTTTACTTTCTCCATGTCCATTCCGGTTCCGTTATCGGTTATCGAAATGGCAGTACTGCTTTTCCCATAGCGCCTGCACCGGATCGTAACCTCAAGCGGGCGGGTTTCGGACCTGTATTTTAAGGCGTTTGCCAGGAGGCTGTGCAGGATGTTGTACAGGTACACTTTGTTGGTGTGCACCGTATAATCGGGCGGGATTTCTACATTAACGGTTGCACCGCAGAGCGTTAACTGATCCTTCAGGCTGGCAAGTACCTGTTGGCATACTTCCAGCAACACTACCTGCTCTTTGGCGGCAACCTGCTCGCTGTCGCGGATGGTAAGCACGGAGTTGATATCGGAAACCACATTGTCGAGCCGCCTCATCGATATTTTTAACTTCTGCAGCGCCTCATCGAACATTGGAGACTCTTTTTTCACCTTACAGAGCAGGTTGGTTAAACCGGTCGCGTTGGCAAGCGGCGCCCGCAGGTTATGCGACACAATGTAAGTAAACTGCTGCAAATCGCGGTTTTGCTTATACAGGTCGGTGGCCAGCTGCAGAAGTTTGTGCTCCGATTTCTTTTTGTCCGTGATATCGGTAAGAATGGAGATAAACTTAACCACCTTCCTTTTTTCGTTCAGGATTGGGATAACGTCGAGCTTTACCCAGATCTGCTCGCCTGTTTTGCGATAATTGAGCACTTCTTCCGAGAACGGAATACCCAGGGCAAACTGGTCATCAATCCGGGAAACTGTCCGCTTGTTGGTTTCGGGCCCACGCAAAATGGCTCCCGGCCTTTTCTGGAGTACATCTGTCAGGGTATAACCGGTCAGGCGCGTAAACCCTGAATTTATCCATTCAATTTTCCGGTCCTGGCTCAGGATAATGATGCCATTGGTTGTTTTGCTTACTACCAACGACAGCTTTTCAAATTCTCCCTGCAGTTCTTTTTCAAAGGTAACATCGTTAAAGAAGACCGAAAACCCGCCCATGAACGGAAAAATGCTGATGTGCATGGTAGTAGGCGCACTGCTGAGTTCCGAGAAAGTTTCGTAAAAGGAAACGGGTTCGTTGGTAGCGGCTACTTCTAAACTTTTCTTATAAAAAAGGGGGGTTTTTAGTTCGGGGGAAAGTTTCCACACATTCCGGCCGATAAATTCTTCAGTGTCTTTACCCAGGTAGGCGGCAAAAGCAGAGTTAACATAGGCATAGCGCCACTGCTCATCGAGCACGATAAACGGGTCGGCGATACTTTCTATAATACTGTTAAGCTGTTCCGCCTGCTTCCGGATCTGCTCCTCCGCCTCTTTGTCTTTCGTAATATTTTTTGCGATGCCCTGTATCCCGATAACAGCACCATGCAGCAGTACGGGCACAATGGTCAGGCAAACAATGGCTTCGGTTTGCTGCCTGGTAACGATCGACAGCTCTTCTGCCGTATGAGACACCCCCTGGTTTGCCCTGTTCAGGCTTTCCTGCGCACGATCGTAATAAGCAGGGTGGATGTATTGCAGGAAAGAAGTTCCCAGCAACTCTTGCTTACTGTAGCCTGTCAGCTGGCTCACATGGGCATTTACTTCAATATATTTTCCTTCGCCATCGAGGGTAAACACAGCGTCGGGGTGGTTATAGAATAGGGCATGATAAAACACTTCGCCCGGTGCATTTGTGCTTTGCGCATCAACCTGCTCCGGAACATTTCTTATAACCGTTACCAGTCCTTGCACCGCTTTATCCTCCAGTTTATTTGTTACCTTCCCCTCAAACCATTTCCAGTCTCCGGCAATGGTTCTCATCCTGAAGAGCGGAAGTGGCAGGCTTTCCCGTGTACGAACTTTTTGAAGCGCAGCAACTACAAAAGCCAGATCATCTTCATGCACAAAGCCCAAGCTGTTTTTTCCTGCCAGTTCATGGGCAGGATAGCCTAAAACTGATTCTGCAGCCTCAGAAACATATTTATATACACCTGTTTGGTCTAAAACAGCAATTAAGTCTGTATTGGTTTTTACAAGTGATTCATAAAAATCAGGTGTAAAAGTGTTTTTCATAGCAATCGTAAATAACACCGACCATCCCCCGGATAAAATTGAACGAAAGTAAGCGACGAATCAATTTTTAAAATCAGAGTGAGCCTGCCAGTTTCTGATCAGATAACGGAGAACTTAATAAGGCAGCAGTTAAATAAAGCTTATGGAGCAACTTAACTTATTTTTTCATATCGGAAACAGTTATGATTCTTTGTACTAAAAATTTAATTTTTTGTTGAACAACCGCTCTATAAAAATAAATAACATATAGAAAACTAAAAATATAGTACAAACCCTCTCCCGGTATTAACCTTTATATTGCAAAGAACGAATATTTTCTGACAATGCTGCAAAACGCTGTCAGATAGTTATTACGTCTGACAAAAAGCTACCTGCTAAAGCTATTAAATTCTAAAGGAACGAAATATAAAACCTGATAACTTTTTAAAATAACACAGGCTGCCAGCAGCACTACCAAATTAGATAAAAGAAAGAACAGCAGCCCAAACGGCGCCTCCGAATATTTAACAGACCACTGCCTGCAAACCAAAAGCAGCAACCCGCAAGCAGGCAGCCGACTAACCATGCGCTGCACGTTGTGCAGTGGGAGTGGAGGCAGGTGCAGTTAGCATTTGCAGCCTGCCTGCAGGTTCCGGCGTAGCTGAGTTTACGGCTTTAGGTTGTTTTTATTTACAGCCCCTCCCACCACAGCTTTACCCGCAGCAGCTAAAAAAAACAGGTACCATACCGCATGGCAACATACGGCACGGTACCTGTCTGTAATTGGCTAATAAAAGTGCTTCGCCTGGTATTACGGCTGCTTTATCAGGAGCTTCTCTCCGATGGCTACATTAAAGTCGCTTTTCTTATTCCACTCCATAATGTCTTTGATGGTAACGCCGTACTTGCGCGAAATCTGGTACATCGACTCACCGGTCTCTACAGTATGGTAAAGGGTACGGGTGCCTGCTGCCGGCTGTACCTCAGGAGTTGCTTCTGCTTCCGGCTGGCTTGCCGGCGCCTGTACATGCAGCTCCTGCCCGATAGAAATGCTGTTGCCCTCCAGGTTGTTCCAGCTGCGCAGCTCATCCAGCGTAACGCCATATTTTTTGGAAATCTGGTACAAGGTTTCGCCGGGCGCCACCACGTGCGTTGCATGGCCCTCCTGTGCAGCAGGTGCCGTTTTAACCGCTGGCGCTACAGGAGCAACAGCTTCGGCAGCACTGGAGGCAACGGCAGGGGCAGCTGCCTGGGCCGGCACAGACGCTGGCCGGGATATCAGCAGCTCCTGCCCCATGCGCAGCGGCTCTTCGCCTAAATTGTTCCAGCTAACCAGGTCCACGACAGAAACTGCATACAACCGGGAAATGCCATACAGCGTCTCACCCTGTTGCACCACGTGCCTGGTAGTACCTGCGCCCGCCCCCACAGCAGGTGCCGGTCCAGGCTGGGGAGCAGCAGCCGGGGCTTCTTTTACAGCAACCGGTTTTGCGGCAGCAACAGCCGTTGCCGAAGCTGTTTCTTTTTTAGGTGTTGCAGGAACGGTTGCCACAGGAGCTGCTGGAGTTTCCTTTTTAGGCTGGGCAACTGCCGGCGCAGTAGTACCGGTTCCTGTACCCGGATACAGCACGGCGGCAGGCTTCGCTTCTTCGGCAGGAGCAGGCTTTGTGGCTGCTGCCGGTTTTTCCGGAACAGCTACAGGTTCGGGATCTTCTACTGTTTCAAACACTTCCGCCTCTCCTACTGCTACATGCTCTATCTCGGCTGGCTGCGCTTTTTTACCTTTCAGTTTCGCGAACAGCCTTGTAAAGAAGTTCTCTTTCTTAGCCGCTGGCTGTTTGTCTGTTTCTGTCTTAGTTTGTGCTTGCTTTGTAGAAGGTGCAGTGGCTGTGGTGGCTGCTACAGCAGTACCGGCAGATGTGCTGACAGGCTGCGCCTTGCCCGGCTCACGAATTTCGACCGGCGTGCGGGCCGGACGGCGTTTCTGCAGCCACAGTACACGCCCCGGCTCCGGCGACTCGTAACGTGCCATCCGGTTTTTGAAGAGCAGGTATTTTAACCTGATGCCATAATGTTGCGAGATTTGCAGCATAGTTTCGCCAGGCTGGGCCACGTGGTACTCGGTTTCTGCTGAAGTTCGTTTTGCTTCCAGGTAATAAATACCGCCGGCTTCCACCTCATCGAAGCTCTGCATATCGTTATACCGCTGGAACTTTCGCACCGAAAGCCCGGCCTGCGAGGCAAGCTTTTGTTTGGTATCGCCGCTGCCCGCTACTATGGCTGTCAGGTTGTTTCGTTTCGTGATGGAGGAGCGGGTTGGTTTTGCACTTGTCCTGGTAGTGCGGGTAACAGGTTCTTTAGAAGCCAGCAAGGCCGGCTCTGCTCCGTTTCGCACCGGCACCATTACATAATAATCTTTGCCCGAAGGTATGGTACCTCCCAGCAGCCACTTATTATACTTCTCCAGTTCGGCAGCATCTATCTGTGTTGCCAGGGCAATATCGAGCAGGCTCTGGCCGGGCGTGCCCCGCATCTCGCTGAGCATTAGGGAAGGAGGCGTGTTTTTGCCCACAAAGTTCTCGTACGCAATTTTGTGCGCCAGGTAAGTAAGCAGGTACTGGTGCGTTTTTTCGGTTACTTCCATTTTCCGGCTGCCGATGTCGGAAGTGCTGGTGTAGGATTTGGCACCGGTTGGCCCCAGGTAGTACGACAGGATGGTGTTAAACCAGTTGTTGTAATAGGCATTGCTGCGGTTAAAATAGCGGGCAGCGCCGCGGCTGGCCTCTATAATGTGCCTGCGCTCATCTACCTGGCTGTTCATTTGCAGGTTAAAATCAGAGGCAGCCTCTTTCTTAAACTGCCAGTAGCCTACGGCATTAGACGTAGAAACAGCATCGCCTATCAGGCCGCTTTCCTGTATAGCCAGGTATTTTAAATCGTCCGGCACGCCTTCTTCTTTAAACACACGCTCAATCAGCGGGAAATAGGCATCTGCCAGTTCCACCCGGTACCGGAAGTAGTTCTGGTTCCGGTGCAGGGCATCCACTTTCTTCTGGATTTCCTGCTGTGCCCTGTCCGATATTTTAATCTGGACGTCAGCCACATACACGTTTTTGGGTACAGTAACAGCTTGCGCTAAAGCCAGCAACGGCAGCAATAGCAGGAGGAGAAGCGAAAGATTCTTTCTCATGGTAAAAAAATAATTTAGGCTTGGCTATGGTTGAATCAGGAAAAACAAGGCTCTACTTTCTGTTTAACAACAAGCAGTTAAGACGCTATAATATAGATCGTTCTATATATAAGAAAGCGATATTGCAAAAATAACGCTATTTGTTTCTCAAACTATAGTTTGGCCTGAAGTTATTTTTAATTGTCTTGTAAGATCAGCTTCCGGGAATGGGAAAAACAGCCTGCCAGAGCAGCAGCAAAAAAGGCAATCCTTTCCGGCACAGGCAGTTATATTTTACTCAGAGGGTATAGAAATAATTTTCGATGAACAGGAAAAAAATTGTTGTGCAGCGGAGCGGATAAGGCAGCTGCGAGGTTGATAAATTTTGCTGGTTTACGTATTACTATCAGGCAGTAAGTGCACCGCCTGTCACGTTAGAATTTACAAGGTGAACATGAACAATACAGCTACTTTGGCACTGCTGGCCGTTGTATTTCTGCTGGCCGGATGCTCTTCAAAACAAATCTTTTTCTTTCCGCCCGCTGCCGGTAGCTACCTGGCTCCCCCGGAACAACCACAATCGGAACATTTCACGGCTGCAGCTGCTCTACCGGCCTCGCCCACTGTTGTTCCTGAACAAACTGCTGCTGCTGATCCTGAAGCCTTCGCAGCCGCTACCGCACCGGCAGCAGGCCCGGTACAAAATATAGCGCTACGCCCCCTTACCAATGCTGCGCTGCAGGAACACCTGCTGGTAAAGGCAGAACAGCCCCCAGTAGAACCAGCCTCTGCCTACCAGACGCCACCAAAAGGAAAGAAAAAGGCAATGGTTGGCTCAATAGAAGCAGGCTTTGCCCTGAGTTTGTTTGGGGTGGTGAGTATCGCGTTGGTATTTATTACGCCTTATTTACTTTTCTTCAGCGGCGCGCTTACATTTACAGGCTTGGTTTTAAGCATTATAGGCTTGTTAAAAATACGAAAAAACAAAGCGAAGCTCAGGGGAAAAGTACGTGCCTGGGCAGGCATTATCCTGGGACTGCTGGGCACGGCGCTGGTACTGATCCTGCTGAACAACAACTTCTGACAGCATATTCCTCCTGCACCGATTACAGCCACAGGCTTTCCTGTTGCGCTTAGGAGCGGCCAGGGCTTGTAAGGAGCAGCAAAGGGTGTGGTGGCAGCAGCAGAAATATCCCAAAGCTGCCGAAGGCCCCTGATGTAGCTGTGGGAACGACAGACGCAAGCTTGCTATAATTTCCTGGCCACGAGCAGGCCGTCGCGCACCGGCAGCAGGATGTTTTCTACCCGCTCGTCGTCCTGCACCTTTTTATTAAAAGCGAGTATGGCAGCAGTATCTTCGTCGAGCTTTTTCCGGTACTTCTCCAGCACCTTTCCACTCCAGAGCACATTGTCGGCGATGATGTAACCGCCCGGCGCTATTTTGTCGAACACCTGGTCGTAATAGTTGGCATAATTGGCTTTGTCGGCATCCAGGAAAACCAGGTCAAAGGTCGCGTTGATGGTGGGAATGATTTCCAGGGCATTGCCAATGTACAGCTTGATGCTGTCGGTAAGACCTGCCTCTGCAATGTACCCTTTTACCACATCCTCCAGTTCTTCATTCTTATCGATGGTGTGCAGGGTGCCACCGGGCTGCAGGCCTTCGGCGAGGCAGAGGGCCGAGTAGCCGGTATAAGTCCCGACCTCCAGCACCTGCTTTGGCCGGATCATGTGTGCGAACATGGACAGCAAACGCCCCTGCAGGTGCCCTGACAGCATGCGGGGCTTGAGCACGTTCAGGTGCGTCTGGCGGTTAATTTTGTAAAGCAACTCACTTTCTGCGGAAGTATGCTCCTCGGCATAACGCTGCAGGTCTTCGTCTATAAATTCCATGGTTTTGAGTTTGAGAGTTTGGGAGTTAGAGAGTTAGAGAGTTTGGGAGATAAAGAGTTAAAGATTTTGTAGGGCGTGAAGATTTTCAATCCTATAATTTCTTTCTGCGCCTGCCACCATTGCCTCTGCTGCTTGTCTGAACCGCTGATTCTTTTGATTTAAATGATTTTTGTGACTATTTGTCTGAACACGATTAAATGATTAAAGGCTGTACAGGATTTTTTTGTCTGAATCAGGATTTACAGAATTTAATAATTTTCAGGATTAGTGTTGTCTGAACAAGATTAAGAAGATTTAAGGAATGGCGGGATTGATAGTATTTGTTTGTGATTCGTGCAGGAGACGCGGGCACCGCGTCTCTACAACCATACCCCCAACCTCTCTACATTTATGTTACAGGGTTGAAATGTTCAACCCCTACAAAATCTACCTTTCTACCTCTTTACTTTTCTACCTCTCTACCTTTCTAACTCCTAAACTCTCTAACTCCTAAACTCTTTAACTTCGCTAAGCCGGTACATAATTCAGGTAGCTCAGTTGGTCTTCCTGGAGCGTGTCGTTGGCGATGTCCATCAGGCTGGAAGAAGTTACGGCTTTTATCTGGGCGAAAATCTCGTTCAGCGTGTCGATCTTCCCCTGGTCCAGGATGCTTTTGCCCATCATCATCATCAGGCCGATGTTGCTTTCTTCGGCCATGGCCAGTTGGCCCATCAGCTGCTCCTTGGCCATGTGGAGTTGCAGCGAGCCGAGCGGCTGTTCGCGCAGGCGCTTCAGCTCTTTGAGCACCAGTGCTGTGGTTCGTTTCAGTTGCTTTTTCTCCGTTCCAAAATAAATAGAATGCAGCCCGGTGTCAATGTAGGTGGCGTAATTGGCGTCGATGGTGTACACCAGCCCGTGCTTTTCGCGCACCGCCAGGTTCAGCCTTGAGTTCATGCCCGGACCGCCCAGGATGTTGACCAGCATAAAAAACGGGATACGGCGGTCGTCGTTGAGGGCATAGGCTGGTCCGCCCAGCACGCAATGCGCCTGCGAAATCGGTTTTTCGATGGTGACGGCACGGGGAGCGTAAAGGGTTACCGGTTGCCGGTCCCGCTGCTTGGTAATAGTCGGTAATTCGGACAGGTACTTTTCGGCCAGCTTCACCACTTTCTCAAACGGCAGGTTGCTGACGGAGCAAAAGACGAGGGCGTCGGTGCTGAGGTTGCGGTCGATGAAGTTCAGGAAATCCTGCTTTACAAAGCCCGACACGCTCTCTTTGGTGCCCAGGATGTTGTTGCCCAGCGGATGATCTTTATACACCACGGCATCAAATTCATCCACGATGGCTTCTTCGGGGTTGTCGTGGTACATCGACATTTCTTCCAGGATCACGCCCCGCTCCTTCTCTATCTCCCGCTCCGGGAAAATGGAACGAAAGGTAATATCGGTGAGCAGCTCAAATGACTTCTCGAAGTGCTTGTCGAGCACGGAACTGTAGAAGCAGATTTTTTCTTTGGTGGTATAGGCATTCAGCTCCCCTCCCACCGACTCGAGCCGGTTCAGGATGTGGAAAGACTTTCGTTTAACGGTGCCTTTAAAGGCCATGTGCTCCCAGAAATGCGCCAGGCCCTGTTCTTCCGGAAGCTCGTCGCGGCTCCCGATATCTAATATAAAGCCACTGTGGGCGATTTTGGTATGTAAAACCTGCTTATGAACAATGCGAATCCCGTTCGGCAGGGTATGTATATAATAATCGAGCATTCAGTCCGGAATTAGCCTGCAAAGGTACGGAAAAAGTAGCAGAATCGGTTCCGGGCATTGTAAACGGCTGCAGACAAACCTGTGACAGCAGCAGCTTACTTGCTTTGGTTTAAAGTAATGAGCTGAGGCTGTGGTGACTGTGGCTGCAGAACAAAACAGGCTACTTTTTGAGGTTGCGCCCGCCTACGTTGATCACAAAACCAAGCGAAAACACAGAATAGCCGGCCGTTAGCGCTTTCCGGTTGCGGAGGCCAAAGTTGGAACCGCTCGTGTACTGCAGCTGCACCGAAGGGTTGAGCTGCAGGCGCGTGTAAAAAATAGGCTCCAGGAAAATATTGCTTTCTTCGGGTGCCGGAACTCCATTGAATCGGTGCGTGCCCATGTTGATGTAGCTGGCGCGCAGGGCGGTGCCGTAATTTAAAGGAAACTCCCGTCCGAACAGCTTCCAGGATTTTTTTCGCTTGGAAGTAAAGTTTACCTGCACAAAATATTTGCTGAACTTCGCCTCCCGCCGCTCCGAAACCAGCACGCCCTGCTCATCGGTGCTTCGTTCGGTACGGTCGCTGCTGCCGCCACCAACGCCGCCGTAGACCTCCAGGATGCGCTTATTTTTTTCGCCGAAGGTGGTAAAGTAGCCGCCGCCAGCCTCCAGCAGGTTGTGCCTGAAATCGCGCTTGTCCCGCTCGCTGTTGAGCATGGAACCATTCAGCAGCACCCCCACATGGTCCGAAACCGCATAAGCTGTATTGAAGGTAATATTGCCTTTGGGGGTAATATGTCCTCCCGCACTCAGTTCCCCCTGCTGCGTGAACATGGGCACATTCGGCACGTTAGGCATGTACGTGGAAACGCATCCGGACAGGAAAAGGGAAAGCACTGCTACTGGTAGTAATCGGGAAAAGGTTGTTTTCATATGCATTAGGGCTGGATATTATCTGTTTACTGATGCTGGAGCAGCTGTACCACTTCAACTTCTGAATCACGACTTCAACGATTTCTCCGGAGACATATTTTACCATCCCTGGCACCGCGGTTCCCTGCTTTGCTGTTTTGAGGCTGAATTTACCTCCCCAGCACCTCCTGGTACACCTGCTGCAGCTGGGCAGCCGTTCGTTCGGCCCGGAATTGCCGGGCATGGGCAAAACCGGAGGAAATCATCCGCTGCCGCAGGGCTTCGTCTCCGAACACCCGCTGCATGGCTGCAGCCAGGGCACCGGCATCGCCGGGTGGTATGTAGATACTTTCCGGACCGCCTGCCTCACTGAAACAGGAGCCGGTAGAGGTTATAACCGGCACACCGCTGTTAAGCGCCTCCACAATCGGAATACCGAAACCTTCGAAAACCGATGGGTAGATGAACAGGTGCGCCAGCTGGTAAATGGCAGGCAGCTCCTGGAACGGGATGTAAGGCAGAAAAAATACTTTATCCTGCAGCTTCTGGTTCTGAATAAAAGCGCGCAGCTCGTCGGTGTAAGCAGTTTTGCGCCCCACAAACACAATTGCTGCTACATCTGACAAGCCGCTGCTGTGCCAGGCCTGCAGCAGCTGCAGCTGGTTTTTGCGTTTCTCCAGCGTACCCACACTCAGAATAAAAGTAGGGGGCAGCTTATACTTCTGCTGCACAAACGCTAGCTGCTGCGCCGTACAGCGCTGGTGAAAAACCGGGTCACAGTCCTGGTACACAACTTCTATTTTAGCGGCATCTACCTGCAGGTAGTGCTGCAGATCGGCTTTGGTCTGCTCCGAAATGGCAATTATCCGGTCGCTCTGGCGGCAGGCATCGGTTACTTTCCGTTTATAAATCAACCGGTCAACCGCGTTGTACAGGTTGGGGTAGCGCATAAAAATGAGGTCGTGGATGGTAACGATGCGCTTGTAAGGCCCTGGCGGCAGCCCATAGGGCATTTCGTTGCTCAGCCCATGGTAAATGTCGACGCGCTGCTGCTTCAGGACCGTATCCATGCCGAATACCCGCCACAGCGACGCCAGTTTTTTCCGGAACCCATTGCCCGGCGTTACCACCTGCACCGAGGCCGCAGCATGAATAAAGTCTTCGAAAACAGGCGACACAGCAGGTGTAAAAAGCAGGTAATCCTGCTCGGGGTACTGCCGGACCATGCTCGAGATCACAAACCTGCTGTAGTTGCCCAAACCAGAAGTATTATTAAAAGCACGTTTGGCATCAAAGCCGATCCGGATCATAGGGTAAGTATTATTCGCCCCAAAATTACGAAATTATACTTTTCCACTGAAATGAGTTTTCAGCGACAAAATGCACCAGCCTTGCCGGCAAACCAGCCGGTATCAAAAAGCAACCGCAAATATTTTATTTTAAGATTTTAGTTCTATCTTAGTACTGCAGGCAGGGCATGCCAGTCGCATTTTATGCCTGTAAAACAGCTACAACTCCAACAAAAATGAGATATCAGCCTATACCTCAGGACTTATTTATTCAGAACCGCCATAACTTCAGCAAGCAACTCAACACCTGTTCTGTTGCTATTTTCAATTCCAACGATATAATGCCGACCAACGCAGACGGCACTATGTCGTTCCGGCAGAACAGCGACCTGTTTTACCTGTCGGGCATCGACCAGGAAGAGAGCATACTTGTTTTATTTCCGGAAGCCAAAGACCCGCGCATGCAGGAAATCCTTTTTCTGCGGGAAACCAACGACCTTATTCTGACATGGGAAGGCTATAAGCTGACCAAAGAGCAGGCGCGGGAGATATCCGGCATCGAAACGGTGCTGTGGTTAAGTGAATTTAAGCAGGTGCTGAATTCCCTGATGGCCGAAGCGGAACACGTGTACCTGAACACCAACGAGCACCTGCGCGCGGTAGTGGAGGTGGAAACCCGGGACGCCCGTTTTATTAAATGGTGCAAAGAACATTACCCCCTGCACAAGTACGAGCGGAGCGCACCCATCATGCACAAGCTGCGTGCCGTGAAGTCGGAGCCTGAAATAGAACTGATCAAAACGGCCTGTGAAATTACCGAAAAAGCTTTCCGCCGCTTACTGGGCTTTATCAAGCCCGGCGTAATGGAGTATGAAATAGAAGCAGAAATAAGCCACGAGTTCCTGCGCAACCGCTCCCGCGGCCCTGCCTACAGCTCTATTATTGCTTCGGGTGCCAATGCCTGCATCCTGCATTATGTCGATAACAACCGCGAATGCAAAGACGGTGACCTGGTGCTGATGGATTTCGGAGCCGAGTACGCCAACTATGCCGCCGACCTGACACGCACCGTTCCTGTAAATGGAAAATTTTCCAAACGGCAACGCGAAGTCTACGACTCGGTGCTGACGGTAATGAAAGCAGCCAAACAAATGCTGGTGCCCGGCAACTCGCTCGACCAGTACCATGCCTTTGTGGGCAGGGTAATGGAAAATGAACTCATTAAGCTGGGTCTCCTCAACGAAGCCGACGTACGGAACCAGGACCCGGCAAAGCCGCTGTACAAGAAATACTTTATGCACGGCACTTCGCATTTGCTGGGACTGGATGTGCACGATGTCGGGAACAAATACCGTCCTTTTGAAGAAGGCATGGTGTTTACCTGCGAACCGGGCATTTACATCCGGGAAGAAGGCATTGGCATACGCCTCGAAAATGATATTCTTATTACTAAAAACGGCGCAATTGACCTGATGGAGAACATACCGCTGGAAGCAGACGATATTGAGAAGCTGATGAAAAAGTAAGTTTCTAGCATCGTTCACACACCCGTTAAGGAGGCTGCCACACAAACTGGCAGCCTTTTTTTGTTTATCTGCCTGCCTAAAAAGTGCCTTTACAAAATATATTTACCTGCCGTACAACTTTCTGCAACGCGACAAGTTCAACCTATAAACCCAGCTTCAGAATCAGGGACAAGAGCTGTTTTACTAACAAATATTGATCAGCATTTGTTGTCGAAACATTATATAGTGTTTTGATAATTATAAATATAGAAGTTACTTTGCATCGATAAAGCGCTTTTTCTCTCTCATTTCACATCTTTCAGCAAAAAAAGTTAATGTTGATATATAACTTTTTAGGAATAACAAAAACTTACGCTGAAACATGTGCGTATGGTCATATCAAAATATATATCCTTTAAAAATATGCGAACATTTCTAACAAAATTAGGTACAGCCGCAGCAATGGTGCTTGTGTTTCTGCTTTCCGGAAATACAGCCTTACATGCACAAAATGAAGACCACCAAAACAGCATCCAGATTTATCCGAGCGTTCTGCAGTATAAGGGCGAACTGGCAAATCAATGGTGGTCGAGCCATCTGAGCTGGGGCGGCGGTTTTTCATATCACCGGTACCTGAACCGGGCACTGGATGCCGGCTTCCATTTCAGCTATGGCCGATCGGAAGAACATGGTGATCCGAACAATACCCTCGATGCCAAACTCACAGTGCCGATGGTAGGACTGCGTTTAAAACTTTATGGTACCTTGTTACCCGAAGATTTCTTCCTGGGGCCTTACCTGGTAGTAGCCGGCGGACCTCACATTGTAAGAAACAGAGGAGTAGCCAACGGCACCAATTATACGGACAACCTGACGGCTATAGCAGGCTTTGGTGGTGTAGGTATCAATTTCCGTTTCTCGGATAAATTTTATGCCTTTGTGCAGACAGGAGCACACTACACCAGCAACGACTCCTATGACTACCAGCCTGCCAAAGGCCAGGAAGCCATGGGCAACAACGACCGCTTCCTGCAGCACACAGCCGGTATCGGCTTTAACTTCGGAAGACCGAAAGATACCGACGAAGACGGCGTTCCGGACAAAAAAGACCAATGCCCGAACACACCAATGGGCGTACAGGTAGACGAGAATGGTTGCCCTGTTGATGCTGACGGTGACATGGTTCCGGATTACCAGGACAAATGCCCTGGCACTCCTGCCGGCGTACAGGTAGATAGCAACGGTTGCCCGCTCGACACCGACCGCGATGGTGTTCCGGATCACCTGGATAAATGCCCTGACACACCAGCTGGCGTACAGATAGACAGCAACGGTTGCCCAATGGACGCAGACGGTGACGGTGTTCCGGATCATGAAGACCTTTGCCCTAACAATGCCGGACCAAAAGAAAAAGGCGGATGCCCTGAAATAGATGCAGAAACGCTGAAACTGATGGAACAGAAAGTGCGCTTCGAGTTTGACCAGGCACGCGTACAGCCAGGCTACCAGCAGTTGCTCGACAGCATTGTAACGGCACTGGAGAAATATCCGAACCACGTGCTGCTCATCAAAGGCCACGCCGACCATATTGGCACCGAAGAGTACAACCAGGCGCTTTCTGAACGCAGAGCACAAGCTGTTAAAGATTACCTGGTATCGAGAGGCGTGAAAAACGCAGACAGACTGGTAACCAAAGGCTATGGCGAAACCCAGCCGCTGGTACAGGTAAACACCAGGCTCTCTAAAGCCAGAACAGCTGAGGGACGTGCCAAAAACAGGCGTGTCGGATTCGAGCTGAACACACCTGACCTGAAACTGAACCTTCCGTAACGGTTAAATCCGTAGCATAAATGCCAGAAGCGCTCCGCAACTACTTGCTGCGGAGCGCTTCTTTTTTGTATCGGGGCAGGAGCAAAGGGAGTGGTGGCAGCTGCAGCAAAATAATAAGCCCCGCTTTTCGTACGCATCCGCTCAAACACAACTCATCCTGTCGCTTTAAGTATAATAAAGAAAGACGAACACAACAGCCGGGGCACCCAACAACAGCCCCGGCATCAACATTTTATGAAAGAAGCATATTCTGAGAAAAAACCGCAACGCATGGCCATGCTGATTGACGGCGACAATGCACAACCTAACCTGATCGTAAAGCTTTTAGCTGAGGTAGGGAAATACGGCCCCATTACCATCCGCCGGATTTACGGCGACTGGACCACGCCCCAGATGAATGGCTGGAAAGATTGCCTGAACAACCACGCTATACAGCCCATCCAGCAATTCCGCTACACGGTGGGCAAAAACGCCACCGACAGCGCCCTCATTATAGATGCCATGGACCTGCTGCACAGCAAACTGGTAGATGGCTTCTGCATCGTATCGTCCGACAGCGACTACACCCGGCTGGCCACCCGCATCCGGGAGTCGGGTATATTTGTGATGGGGATAGGGCAACGCAAAACCCCTAAGCCCTTCGTAAACGCCTGCAACATCTTTATCTACACCGAAAACCTGTCAGGTGAAATAGATGAGCAGAAAATAGCGGCTGCCGACAAGAACACCATCAACGGGCAGGAGAATGTACACCCCAACCCGGTGCCTTTGCTGAAAGAAGCTTTTAGCATGGCCGTTGGCGAAGACGGTTGGGCACACCTGGGCGCCATTGGCATGGGCCTGCGCCAGCTCGATCCGGCTTTCGACCCGCGCACGTTTGGCTACAGCCAACTCCTGCAACTGATTAAAGCCCAGAAAGACCTGTTTCTTATCCGGAAAGAGGACGACAAAAGCTCATCGGCTGTCTACATCAAACGGAAGCCCGGCCGTAGAAGCGCTCCCAGAAAAACCAGGAAAGCAGCTGACACTGTAAAAGCCTGATACCCAACAGACATAACACCAGCAAGCAAACTTATTATCGGGCCAGAGGCTGCCCGTGTGCCTTGCAAGGCTTACTAAAGACCGGATCGGCAAAGGCAACTGCAAAAGAACCGGAAGTAATCCTCGCAGCACCCGGAAGCAGGAATTGTAAATTTTGCTAAAAAACTGTTATTAAACGGGTTATATTCAAACAAACTACATCTTTTTTTACCTGAATTCGTTATTTATCAGTATTTGCTGTTACAGTTATTTTTTACTGATTTTAAGCATGGTATTTGATGTAAAAACATCTGAAATGCAACACCTGCTTATAGATAATTATATATATAATTTAAATAATATATTTTTGCTGTCTGATTGCATTCACCGGCAAAAGTAATTACATTGTATTAAAACCAACTAGCCTGACGATCATGAATACCGAAAATATAATTACCGGCACCACAACCTCTAGTGTGGTGCTACCTATTGAAGAAAATTTCTTTCTTCGCGATATCACGTTGGATGATGCACCTGCCATTTATCATATCATAGAAAACACCCGCGAATACCTCCGGAAATGGCTCCCTTTTATCGGATATAGCGATTCTGTTACCGATGCCGAAGAATTTATTATCTCTGTAACAGGCAAAAGGCCAACGCAGGACATGGTTTTTACCATGGTTTTCAATAATGAAATAGTCGGTATTGTAGGGTATAAAAATATAAACGCGCTTAACCATAAGCTGGAGATTGCCTATTGGTTGCACGATGACTTCCGGGGTAAGGGTATTACCAGCAGGGCCTGCTCCAAGCTTGTGGAGTATGCCTTTACCAAACTCAGAATGAACCGGGTTCAGATAAAAGTAGCTGTAGACAACGAAGCCAGTAAAAGAATCCCCCTCAAACTGGGCTTCACACGGGAAGGCGTAGAACGGGAAGGAGAGTGCTTCGGAGATGCCTATGCCGACATGGAAGTGTACAGCCTGCTGAAGCATGAGTGGCTAAGCCTGCAGGAAAACGCTGAAACTACTGCAACTTCAGCTGCTTCCCCTAATGGCCAGCAAAAATAGTAGCAGCCTCTTCGCATGGTATTACCTACCGGCAGCATGAGTGGTTTGACTCATGTTACCTTCTGTATTTTAAAAACAACACCAGCGTAACCGGTTAATATACCTGTTTTCTTTCGGTTACGCTGGCTGGTTTTTCCTTTTACTTTACTTATTACTTTACTTAATACTTTACTTAATACTTACCTTTTCCTTACTGCAGCAGCCACCATCGCCTTTGCTCCTGAACAGCATAAGCATACACTGGGTACTGCTGCACCTTGTTCCCGCAAAGAATATTTTGCTGTCTCCACCCTACCCCAGGCCCTGAACAAACTTTTACGCTCCCAGAGTACCCCTCACCCTTTCTGATGTTCCGGCCCGTGCTTTTCATACAGGTACCTGTACCCAGAAGCTGAAACCGGAAAAGAAGCAGAAGCAACAACCCTATCCCGACGCTGGTGTGGCAGTTGTGTGGTATTTGCACAAAAACCTTTGTGTCTTTAGCTGATAAAATTGTCCTGATAACGTATAACAGCCTGCAAAGCGGAAAAAGCAACCGTTTCCGCTCCAACTAAACATGAAGCATTTTCTCTGCTACCTGCTATTTCTGTTCCTGCTGCATACAACATCCTATGCACAGGAACCAACGTTAACCTGGGGACCAGCCATTAACAAAGAACCACGTTTGCTCCAGCACATGCATGTGGTTGGCACCACAACCAACCAAAGCTTCTATGCCGTCTACCTGGAAGAAGGGCAGGCTACGCTGGAGCGGTACAACGCCCATAACCAGCGGATGTGGGCCACTGCTCTCCTGCCGAAAACACCTGCCAACCAGCCCGCTACTTTTTACGATGTGGTGCTCCTGCATCAGAAGCTGTACCTGCTGTCTACGTTCAGGGCCAAAGGGACTACCACCGTTTTCGCACAGGAAATAGCTCCTAACGGGAACTACGAGTCCAACGTGCAGGCGGTCATCAGCACGCAGGGCAACGGCAGGCTGCACATAGCTGTTTCCGATGATAAATCCTTGCTTCTGACGGCGCTGGCAGAACCTGATCACAACACCATCACCGCAAAGCTGCTCAATGCGGGTCTGCAGCCGCGCTGGTCGCAGCTCGTAACCGGCCAGAGCAACATTCAGCAATCGCTGCTGCAAAATAATGGCACTGCTTACCTGCTCACAATTGCTCCTGCTGCCGCCCAGAACACATTCCTCCTGCACCGCCTGGCCCCACAGGATGGGAAACCCGATCAACTCCCGCTGGCACAGGAACAGATCAGGCCTGTGCAGGCAAAAATGGCCTCAACCACAGCACAGGGTCTTGTAGTTACCGGGTATTATGCCCCTGCTTCGGAACCAGCTGCGCAAGCCCCGGAGCCAAAAGGCACTTTTTTTTACCACTTCGACACTAACCCGAAGCACAAACCCATTCTTGCCTACACTCCTTTTAGTCCTGCTTTTCTTAGTGAGTATAAGCGTTACAAACCGGAAACCGAGAAGTTCCAGCGACTGCGAAACCTGCAGCTGCGGCAGGTGTTACCACTGGCTTCGGGTGGCGTTATTTTAACCGGCGAAGTTGCATATCTCGATCACCAGGGCGGTTCCCGTATTTTTCATAACGATGACATTGTGGTCGTGCGGCTGAACAACGATGGAACACCTGCTTATACCACCAGTGCCAATAAACTGCAAAACGCGTCCCACGACAGCAACATGCTGAGTTCTTACCTCGCCACTGCCACCGGCGACACGCTGCATCTCCTCTACCTCGATTTTGAGTATAATTATACCGCCGAAAACAGCATTATTATGGCCGGTCCTGGCGCCGTAAACAAAGAGCCTGTGCTCATTACCATACCTCCTGCAGGCAGGCCGCAACAGGTAACGCCCCTGCACCAAAGCCAGACCGGACGGGCCGCAGGCTTTTACCTCCGTCCCGCCTCCGGCTATCGCATTTCAAATAAAGAGTTTATCGTACTTGGCGTTGGCAGGGAGTACTACCGGTATGGCCGCTTAAAACTGGAGTAGCAAGCTTCTCACCCGAAACTCAGGCTCCCTCCACTACAACACCGCCTCTACTGAATTCTGCTGCCCGTTACATCCTGCCCATTATGCAGTACTTTGGCCAGGTGGAAGGTCTGGAAAGTCTGCAGCAGTATTTCCTGCTGGGCTTCGGAACACTCGGGGTGGAAGTAGACAAAATAAGGAAGTGAATTTTTTCCTTTTCGCAGGTACTGTTTTGGAGCCGCAGCATGCACCACCAGGCCCATCAGTTGTCCGCCCCACATGATTTCCACCGCATTCAGCAGGTACGGATTAGTACGCATGGTAAATGTTTTCCCCTCCAGGAATCCTTCCAAAGATGCCCACGGATGGTAGACACGGTGCATCGAACGTGTCTCCTGCTGTAAAGGCGAATCGGTATTTGCATTTACCCTAAAAGAAAATTCGCCTACCTTACCATTCCGCTCGTCTTTCAACCTGAACTTGATGGGTTCGGACCATGTGATCGCACCCAACGCTTTTTTGTCGGTCAGCACCGTGTTTAATGAATAATGTTCCTCCTGTTCAGGCGAAAACTGAGAATAAAGCTGGAAATGCTTGTGAAGTTTCCCTACTTCGTAGGCAGGAGGTATACCAACCTGGTACCCTATATCTGTAAACCGTTTCTCCCGGAAACCAAGCAAAATACCATGCCGGTCCGACTGCCGGGAAGCTATTAATGGCCGGTGCTTTGTGAAGGTCAGCAGCCGGAGAATCCGCATTTTATAAAGGTAATCCCCGTAGTCGTTCGGAGCCACTACTTTGTACGATACCGCCTGGTCTATAAAAGCGGCGTAGCCACCGAAGGCCTGCCGTTCAACTGTCATTTCCTGCGCCTCCTTTTCCTGCCCCAGCGCCAGCGCTACACTGCTGCCCACCGCCTCTGCCAACTTGTCTTCGCTCAGCGGGAAGCCTTCGTACACCGTAGCACCCGCTGCATTCAGTTGGTCCAGGCCAAACGGTATGGCAGGAATGTTTACATGCACCTTTCCCTTATTTTTAAACAGCTTTTTGTTATCCTTACCCCGGGCCACCACCTTGGAGAGTATCTGGAAATTATCTTTTTTCCCGCTGAATACATCCACAAGTTCAACAGACAGGTCGAGCCGCATATCATATGCCTGCCGGTCTACGTTCTTTTTGGCTTTGTACAAGTCCTGGAAATCGGTCATGACTGCCCTGGGATCTTTGGTAGCAGCTACTTTATCGAGGAACATGATTTTCTTCTGCCCGTTCAGGTATGTTACTTCCACAGGCCCGAACCGCTCCTGCAGTTTCTGCTCCAGCTGTTGCAGGAACAAGGCTTCGTTCTCTGGCTTACTGAAAGGATTAACCGCTACCTCTGCATAGCTGTTATCGATCCGGATAGACTGTATCAGTACTCTTTTCTGAGCAAAAGCAGTTACTGAAAAAAACACGAGTACTAATGTAAATAAACGCATCCGCTTACATGCTTTAAGTTTTGAACCAGGAAATAATTGAGACTAAAAAACTAAAAATGAGAGGAACAAACCTGGCAGGAATATATAAAAAGCATATCCTTTCAGATTTATACTTATTAATAAAATATTACTCAACATTCATACCAGTTGTGCTACAGCTGCTGCCTATTTTTTTAGGAGAGGGAGGCGCGTCTGCCTGTAAGCAACAGCAGCGGGAATGGTGGCTGGTGCAGCAGCTATCGGGAAGTAAAAAAAGGAGCCTGAGCAGCACAAGAGGCCGCTAACAGGGCTGTTCAGCATTATTAGAGCTACAGGGAAGGAAGGTCACTCACTTTTATATCCTCGATTTTTGTTTCGGATACTTTGTCTAATTTACCAGCCTCGAAAGCGTAATCAAGACGCGCCGGGGAGATGCGCCGTTTGGTTGTATAGTAATTGTAATCCTGGAAACGGATACCGCCTACCTCGCGCGGATTTACAGCTTGGGCAAAGCGGTTGCCCTTGCCATCGTTGCGGGGCGAATAAACCAGGTAATCCAGGGTATGGTGCTGCCGGTGAATCCAGAGCAGGAAGCTTCCCGCCGGGTGCGAAACACGTTTCCCGCTACGGGCCGGAAACGTAATCCGGACCTTGTGATAGGGCTGGCCGTGCAGCCTTACATTTCCGATGTATTTCTGCTGCATGTCGGCATCCTGTAAAACATAGGGCAGCATCACCAAAAACACCACCGACCTGATAGAGTCGCTGTAAGCCTGCACCTCGTCCTGCCCGAGCGGCACCTCCTGATCGTTAATGGTCCGGGTAAAGCTGTTGCCCGTCAGCACATCGTAAACCCGTTCGCCATTCCCGTTCCGGAACGTGCGGCTGTACAGGGAGGCATCGCCATCGCGAAGCACACGGTAAAGCACGTTCTCCTGTCGAAATGAGACTACACCCGCATCCAATTGCTCCCAGCCATGCGCCGATATGGCCTCCTCCATCACCTGCTCCACCTCCGGCTTCTCCGACCAGCAACCGGCAAAAAAAATTGTAACAAAAAGTAAACAAAGCAGGCTAAGCTTCGGGTGTAGCTTTACGGGCTGATGCAGCATCTTCAGTGATAAAAATTTATACTCAAAGATACTTAATTACAGCTTAACAACAGGAACATCCCTTAAAAAGAAAACCGCTCCTGCACCACTTTCGGGCACAGGAGCGGAAATCGAAACCAACTTTATTTTTTATTTGCGTGCCGTTACATCAAACGACACGGTAAATTCGTCGGAAATAGCTTTGTCGCCGAGGTTATCGAAGAAGCTGGTAGAGCCGTAACGCACGTCGTACTTGGAGCGGTCTACGGTTACATCGGCTTTGGCTTTGGCCACTCCATTCTCAACAGAAATAGTAGCCGGGAAATCGACTTTGTTTGTTTTGTCCTTGATGGTCAGGTTGCCTTCCACATTATAGTTAGGCGCGCCGGCAGCGGCGCCTGCAATTGGCGTCAGGTTCGTCAGTTCGAACGTAGCGGTAGGGTATTTCTCCACACCAAAGAAATCGTCAGACTTCAGGTGACCAACCAGTTTGTCGTTGTACTCTTTGTCGGTGAGGTCGGTGTTGGAAATTGTAGCCATGTCCATCACGATCGTGCCGCCGGTTACCTGGCCATCTGCTACTTTCAGTTCCCCGCGCTGCACTTCAATTTCGCCGCGGTGCTCTCCGGTTACTTTGGTACCATGCCATTTCACGTCGCTCTGCTCCGGCACTACGTTATAGGTCTCGCCTTCGGCAGTAGCAGGCGCTTCGGTAGCAACAGTAGTTTCGGTTGTTTCGGCAGTTTCGGTTGTGCTGTCGCCACAGCCTGCGAAAACCAGCGCAGCGGCCAGTGATGCTAAAAATGCTGTCTTTTTCATAATCAGATTACGTTTATAGGATTGAAATTAATTGTTTGCTCTTATCTTATCCAGCAGCCCGTTCAGTTGCTGCGCTTCCTGTTCGGTCAGGTTCTTCACGCCTGTGCCTGTACCTCCTTCACACATATCCATCTCCTGCAGCAGGTCCAGCCCTTTTTGCGTGATCAGCACGTCTACGGTGCGCCTGTCGTTGGGGCATTGCTTGCGGGTTACCAATTCCTTGGCCTCCAGCTTGTCTACAATACGCGAGGCGTTGGAGGTTTTGTCCAGCATCCGCTCAATGAGCAGGCTTACCGTAACCGGCTTCGGGTGCTGGCCCCGGAGTATCCGGAGAATGTTGAACTGCGGCAGCGTCAGCCCGAACGGCTTAAACAGCTTGTGCTGCGCCATCTGCAGCCAACCCGAGGTATAAAGCAGGTTGATGTAGGCTTTCTGGTACTCACTTTTAAAGTGCTGCTGTTTTATTTCTTCTTCTATTTTCATGGTAAGCTGTACTTCGCATGAAGTTCAAATTTTATGTACATACATATACTGTACAAACATTTAACCTGGAAAGTTTCAACGCAGCTGCAATAAAGCAGCAACTAAATTACAAAACTACTGTTTCAGCGCTTTTCAGACAGCTTTTACGCAGAATTGCTGCCATTTAGCCCAACTGTGGTTCTAAAAAACCTTTCTGCTCCTGCCACCATAGCCACTGCTCCTGCTGTTGGCGCCTGCATACTTCCAAAATAAAAACCGCCCCGGCTCAACTAAGGGAGCCGGAGCGGAATTAGAAAAAGCAGGAAAAGTAAAGCTTACTGTTTCGCAGAAACGTTCAGCGAAATAGTAAAATTGTCGTCGATGGCTTTGTCGCCTAAACTATCGAAGAAGCTGGTAGAGCCATAACGAATGTCGTACTGGGCACGGTTTACGGTTACATCGGCTTTAGCGGTTGTCACGCCATTTTTAACCGTGATGGTAGCCGGAAACTCAATCGGCTTGGTAATGCCTTTGATGGTCAGGTTGCCTTTTACGTTGTAGTTTGGCTTACCGGCAGCTGCATTTTTCACAGGAGCCAGGCTGTTGATTTTAAAGGTAGCCGTAGGGTATTTGTCCACGCTGAAGAAATCATCGTTCTTCAGGTGCGCGATCAGTTTCCCGTTGTATTCTTTATCGGTGATGTCGGTGCAGGTGATGGAGTTCATATCGATTACGAATGTACCACCGGTTGGCTTGCCATTGCTTACCAGGACCTGGCCTTCTTTTAAGCTGATCGTACCCATGTGCTCGCCGGTTACTTTGGTGGCATGCCACTTCACTTCGCTCTTGGTCGTTTCCACTTTATAAGCTGCTGCTTTGGCAGGTGCTGCCACTTCTGTCGTTACGGCAGCTTTACCGGCATTGGCGTTTTTGTTGCCTGTGAACGCTGAGAATACAAGCGTTGCGGCAAGAGATGCTAAAATTGCGGTCTTCTTCATTTTAATTGTGTTTTGGTTGTGTTTTGTTCTGAATGATGTTGCAAATATATGTACATACATTTAATGTACAAACACATCACAAGAAATAAAGTTCACTCCTGTCATAAAAATATGACGGTCAACTACTTTAATTTCATCATAGCCATCACAAAACACCTTCCAGCAGCAGGAATCGGGGAGGTGTAGCACAAAAAAAGCTCCGTGCCTCTGCAGACACGGAGCCTAAATTTATTTTGTCCAGGTTATTACCTCAGCTGGTAACCGGGTACCTGGCGCCGCTTGCTTATAGTGCAGCAGCCTGCTGCGCCACCACGTTCAGCGAAACCGTAAACTCATCGTAAATGGCCTTGTCGCCCAGGTTTTCGAAGAAGCTGCTGGAGCGGTAGCGGATATCATACTTGGTGCGGTCTACGGTTACATCGCCTTTCGCAGTAGCTACACCGTCTTTCACCGTGATAAGTGCCGGAAACGTAACAGGTTGGGTAATGCCTTTAATGGTCAGGTCGCCCACTACGGTGTAGTTCGGAGTACCGGCAGCTGCTTTTGCGATGGGTTTCAGGCTGGTGATTTTAAAGGCGGCAGTCGGATGCTTGTCAACACCAAAAAAATCATCGTTCTTTAAATGGGCTCCTACCCTGCCGTTGTCTGTACAAACCAGCGAAGGCATATCGATCACAAAAGAGCCACCTGTTGGTTTGCTGCCGCTTACCAGGATCTGGCCTTCGCGCAGGTTAATGGTGCCGTAGTGCTCGCCTGTTATTTTCTTTGCATTCCACTTCAGCTCGCTCTTTTCGACTACTACCGCATATGACTTTGCTTTTGCAGCAACAGCCACCGCTGCAGTACCATCAGGGGCGGGTGTATGTTTGCTACCCGTAAATGCTGAAAACACAAGCACAGCGGCCAGCGAGGCAAGAATCAGATTCCTTTTCATTTCCTGTTATATTGCTAAGTTTATTAAGTTTTTCAGTCCCTGATTTTATCCAGCAGCCTGTTCAGCTCCAGTGCTTCCGCTTCGGTCAGGTTGGTGAGCCCAGCGCCTTTGCCCTCGTCGTAGCTGTCCATCTCCTTCAGCAGGTCCAGCCCTTTCTGGGTAATCAGCACATCAACGGTGCGCCTGTCGGTAGAACACTGCTTGCGCGTTACCAGCTCCTTGGCCTCCAGCTTATCCACGATGCGCGAGGCGTTGGAGGTTTTATCCAGCATGCGCTCAATAAGCAGGCTGATAGTTGCCGGTTTCGGGTGCTGCCCCCTCAGAATCCGGAGGATGTTGTACTGGGGCAGCGTTAGCCCAAAAGGCTTAAACAAGGCACTCTGCTTCAGTTGCAGCCAACCCGATGTATAAAACAGGTTGATGAGTGCCTTCTGGTATTCGTTTTTAAATACAGGTTGCTTTATTTCGTCTTCAAGCTTCATACATTGAGATCGGTATGATGGTATTTGTGGTAAAAGGTTTAATCGTATTCCTGTAAAAAATGGTTTAAGTTAAGTCCCGGGACTGAAATTCCCGTCTAAAAAGCTTTCTGCTGCTGCCACCACACCCTTTGCTGCTGTTGCTACCCGGTTCTTGCCTTAGCGGAGGCAGCAAAACCGGTGCAGGAGCAACCAGCGCGGCCGTAGCGGATGCCGGCGTTTATTTCAGATACAGAAAACCATCTCGTTCCTGCACCAGGCCAAAAGGATCTTCTTCTAAAATCAGGAAACCGTCCAGGTCGGCAAAATCAAAACCGCTGCTCAGCTGCATGGCCGACCAGATACCCAGCGACGTTTCGATCATGCAGCCAATCATGGTCTTCATACCCAGCCTGCGGGCTTCCTGCAGCAACCGGATCGCATTGATATAGCCGCCGGCTTTCATCATTTTTACATTGATGCCGTGGAACTGCGTACGCAGCATCTCAAAATCACCGTCATCAATAATCGACTCATCGGCGATAAACGGCAAAGGACTTTTATCTTTGATGGCGGCGTAGGCGGCAGCATGCGAGGCAGGCAGGGGCTGCTCTACAAACAGGGCGCGGCTGGTATCGATCTGCTCCATAAAGACCATCAGCTGATCCGGGTCGGTCCAGCCTTCGTTGCCGTCAATCACGATGGGGCGCTCGGTAAACTTGAGCACTTCCTGCACCAGTTCCGTTGCCTGCTCCGGGTTTACTTTCACTTTTAAGCTGCTGAAGCGGTTCAGGTTGTTCATCCGGATAAAATCTGCCACTTCGCCGGGCTCCATGATCGGCAGCGAGATACAGGTTGGCTGCTTCCCGGGCGGGTCCTGGCCCAGCAGCGTGTACACCGGTATGCCTTTGTGCTGGCAGAAATAGTGAATGTAAGCCGACTCGATGGCAAACCGGAGCGAATTAACAGGCTTGTGCTCCGTCAGGAGTTCCAGCAGGTCCTCTACCGAGCGCACCCGGGGCAAGCCAGCTTTCAGCAGCACCTCGTACTGCTGCAGCAAAACCTCGGCTGTTTCGTCGTAGCGGATGTTAGGCGCAGCCTCCCCAAAGCCGCTGTACCTCCCATCGGAAACCTGCACCAGGAAATTTATTTTTTCGTTGCTCGCACCCCGTGCTATCTTCCAGGTATACTTCAGTTTTAAGTGTAGGGCCTCAATCCGCCAGTTCAGCATAGTAATCTCTAGTGATAAGTTCGCAACTTCTAAGTTGCACTAAATTAAATTAATAAACTAAAATTTGTTACTCCCGACGCTACAAAAAGATTCCCGTTTTGCCGGTTTCGCGGCACTTTCTGTTAGTACAGCTGCAGCTCTCCTGTTGTTGCGGCTACCTCCTCCGGCAGGTAAAAACGGCGCGTGAAACGCTCGCATCCCGATGGCCGGAAGGGCCGTAATTTTCTGCTGCACTACCCACCATAGCCTCAGCTGCCCATGTGCCCGAACAAATCCTTTCCTAACGCTCCCCTAAACTCCTAATCGCCTCTAAACAGGCAGGTTACGGCAAAGCGGCAGCCAGGTTAAATATATACTTTTCTACATGTTTTATTTGTAAAAGTTATAAAATTTATTCAAATTACTCCATTAAGGCAACTAATACGTCCTCACTGTTTCACTTATTAATTAATTCTGTGCACTTATGAAGAAAATGTTCAAAATCCTGGGTTTTGTTTTAGTGGGCATCGCTGTCGCAGCTGCTGCAGGTGCTATGTATGTTCGTTTTGCGTTACCGAATGTAGATCCGGCCCCTGCGCTCACTGTTGATAAAACCGATGCCCTGGTAGAGCGGGGCAGATACCTGGCAAACCACGTAACAGTCTGCATCGATTGCCACTCCGAACGCGACTGGAGCCGTTTTTCCGGTCCAATCAAACCACACACCGAGGGCAAAGGAGGCGACATATTCGACCAGAACATGGGCTTTCCGGGCACTTTCTACGCACGTAACATTACTTCCGACCCCGAAACAGGCATCGGTTCCTGGACCGACGGCGAAATTTACAGAACAATTACCACAGGTGTAAACAAAGACGGCGAACCGCTTTTCCCCGTAATGCCCTACCAGTCCTACAGCCAGATGCACGAAGAAGACCTCCGGGCTGTTATTGCTTACATCCGAACGCTGGCACCAATCAAACACGAAGTACCTAAGTCGGAACCGGATTTCCCGATGAACTTCATCCTGCGCACCATTCCAACCAACCGCAAACCCGTTGAAAAAACAGCACTGGACAGCCCCGTGGCCAAAGGAAAATACCTGGTTACGATCGGGGCCTGCGCCGACTGCCACACGCCGCGCGACAAAGGCGAACCAATTGAAGGCATGTACCTGGCAGGCGGCATGGAGTTTAACCTGCCAGCCGGTGTACTGCGCTCCGCCAACCTTACGCCCGACAAAACAACAGGCATCGGTAACTGGTCAGAAAACGATTTCGTTCAGCGCTTTAAAGCCTACGCATCGCCCGAAGCAACAGCGCACCAGCTTAGCCCAAGCGATTTTAACACCATTATGCCCTGGCAAATGTACGGCGGCATGGACGAAAGCGACTTAAGCGCTATTTACAGTTACCTGATGAGCGTAGCGCCAAACAACCACAAAGTGGAAAAATTCACACCTGCTAATCAGGCGCTGGTAAAAAAATAGCATACCTCTTCAAACAACTTCCGAAAGCCATCGGCCCCGTGCCGGTGGCTTTTTTTGTTTTAGTTCTTTGGGCTGCACACTAGCATTGGTTAAGGAACAGCAGCGGCTGTGGTGGCAGGTGCAGTAAACTTATTTCAGCGCCAGGCACAGAAAAAGAGAAACTTCCCACTATTGTTGCCAGTAAAAAAACAAGCCTGTTCCGTTAAACCTACTGCACCCCTTACAGTCTTAGAATAAAACACTTAACCGAATAAAGCTTATGAAAAACACATTACAACAGGTGCTGCTGTTCCTCTTCATCAGCAGCATGAGCATAGGACTGGCAGTTGCCGGAAAACCTGACCCCAACCTACGCAAAGAAGCGCACCAGCAAGTAATGAAGGAGATGCATGCCTATGTGAACAAGCAGGTAATGCCGGTGCTGAAAGACCAACGCAGGCAGCTCGACAAACAAATGACGGCAGCCGACAAACAAAAAGTAGAGCAACTGCGCCAGGAGCTGAAAAAGCTGGAAAGCCAGCGTAGGCAGTTTTTGAAAGAGGGCTTAAAACACAGGGAATCGCAAATGGGGCCACGCCAGGATGGTCTAAAACAGCGTCCTGTTCTAACCGACGAGCAGAAAGCGCAGCTACAGGAACAGCGTGAAACCAGGCACCGTATTTTTGAGGAGGCCAACACAATTGCCCTTAAATACAAACCCCAGCTGGAGCGTATTCGGAACGAGGTTTCCTCCCACAGAAATACCTGGGAAAAAGATATGAAAGCCATTGCCGACGCTAACGCACCGCAAACAGAAGAAGGCTTCAGGCACAGGCCGCCGCATCACTTTGGCAAAAGAATGCCGTTCCAGCACCTGATGCGTCCTGCACACTTTGTGCTCTGGGATGTAAAAGAAATGCCTGCAGCCGGCGAAACGCAAACCATGAACAGCCTGACGGTGTATCCGAACCCCAGCACAACCAGCACCACGGTTAATTATGTAGTTGATACGGCAGGTCCTGTTAAAGTTACCTTACTCGACAGCAGCGGCAACAGCGTCCGGGTACTGGTAGACCAAAAGCAGCAGACAGGCGCGTTTTCAGAGGAAGTAAATGTACAGCACCTGCCCAACGGCATCTATTTTTACAGGATAGAAACCGCCGACGGTAGCCAGACGCTCCGCTTCTTAAAAAAATAAGAAAAAAGTAGTGCTCCAGAACAAGGGCCGGTACCAAAGTGCCGGTCCTTGTTTTTAGGTACAAAGCAGCTTTTGCGTATCTTTAACACATGACCGCCACCGTATCTACCACCTGCTTCCATTCGCCCATTGGTTACCTTATCATAACCGGCTCCGACAAGGGCCTCCATTCCCTCACCTTTTCCGACGAGCCCGTTCTCTCCGATACTACCGGGCTACCCGCCCCACTGGCAGCCTGTGTGCAGCAACTTTCTGAATACTTTGCTGGCAGCAGGAAGGTGTTTGATCTGCCTCTTGCGCCTGCCGGCACTCCTTTCCAGCTCCAGGTGTGGGCGCAGCTGCAAAGCATCCCCTTTGGCAAAACGGCCTCTTACCTGGATGTGGCAAAAGGTCTGTCAGCTGAAAAAGCTATCCGGGCGGTTGGGGCTGCAAACGGCAAAAACCCGCTCTGCCTCCTCGTGCCCTGCCACCGTGTAATCGGCAGCGACGGCAGCCTGACGGGCTACAGCGGCGGCCTGTGGCGGAAAAAATGGCTCCTGCAGCACGAAGGCTTTTTAAGCCCGCAGCAGCAGCTTACCCTCTTTTAGCCTGTTCCTTCAGCCTTTTAGTTAGCGGCTTAACAGCTTACTGCGGCAGCCACCACACCCACTGCTGCCCTTTAAAATGCGTGCCGGTTTATTTCAGAAAAGTAATGTTGAACATCGGGTCGGCATTAATTTTCTGGCTGCGGATACTGTCGCGCAACATCCCTACCAGCCGTTGCTTTAACACCTCATCCGGAATAGAATCGGAGCGGTTGTAGAGGTTTAGCTCACAAAGTACGGGATTTTTGTCGGGCAAGGTGCCCCTGGTAAAGGTGGACGTTACTTTTATCGTTTCGATGTAAGCAATAGGTTTCAGGGCTGAACGGATGCTTTCCGTTACCTGCGTGCTGAGGCTGGCCTTCTGCAGCGACGGCTGACGGGCAAATTGCCAGTAGAGCAAGGCCGCCAGCGCCAGCACCGATACCAGCATCGAAAACCGGAACACATTTTCCTTGCCATCGCTGAAGCGTACTCCCTTTACCGTTACCTTCCCTACAAACCGGAATACAAGGGCGGCAGACAGCTGTATGCCCGCCAGCTGTAACAGAATCAGGAACACACCGCTTCTTACCAGCTGCCAGTTGCCAAAAGCAGCCGCCATGCCAATAATACCAGCGGGCGGCGCCAGCGAAGCAGCCACCAGCATGCCAACCGCAGCACCCGAAACAAGGCTGTCGCGCTCCGACTGCACCAGGTTGATTCCTCCGGCAAAGCCTGCCACCAATGGCAGCAGCACCGCCACCTGCGATACATGGCTGATAGATACCATCATCTGCGTGGCAAACTTTTGCCCAAATACCAGGCTTAATAAAAAGGAGACCAGCACAGCCGTTCCAATCGAGAGAAAATAGCGGATCAGGCTCTGCTTGAGCAAGCCTGCTTTACCGGAAGCGGCGGCAAGGGCACTGTTCATGGCCGGACCGGCAAAGGGAGCGACCAGCATGGCAGCAACCAGCAAGAAGCTGGTGTTCGTGTAAAGTCCGATCCAGGCAATTATTCCTCCGGCTATTGCATAACTTACCAAGCCGAACTTAGAACCAACGCTCTGGATGCCCCCCAGGAATATTTCCAGCGGACTTCTGTAGGAAACATCCGCCACCTGGTCCGGCGCCTCGTCCTGCGGCGGGTAAAGCGTAACGATACCCCTCGGAATCAGCGTTATTTCGGCTTCTTCGATATCGCTGATTTGCCCGATGAAATTGCTTACTTCCTTGTTGTTGAGATGTACTGTTACCCGCTCTCCCTCCTGCTCAGTCTCCAGGGTCAGGTTCTTGCCATCCAGCTGTCTGGCTTTTTCAATCACTTCTTCGCCACGACCAGCCGGTACTTTCAGTATAAGTCTCCGCATAGAATGGTGTTTTTACCCTTCATACGAAATTGCCGGAACTGGTTTAGTAAATTTTAAAGCTAAAAGAAGCGGAAGAAACCGTTACTCCGGCATACTGCTGTAACGGTTTACCTCCACCGTAGCCGCCTGGCCCGGGTTCATCACAAGCTTAAAAATGTAATCATATTCCGTTTCAGGGATGTGTGAAAGTTTTATTCTGGCACCAAATTCTTCCATCAGCGGCAACAGCGTGTTGGAATGCCCGGCAATAACTACCGTTTGCCCCTGGTATTGCTGCAACAGGCGCTGCTTCAGGCTTTTAAAGTCGTTCGCTTCATACACCTGCAACTGCAGATTTCTTGCCTCCGCCAGCGGTTTAAGTGTTTGCTGCGAACGTTTGTACTTTGTTGTGTAGAGTGCGCCTACCTGCTCCCCGCTTAGCAATTCTTTGAGTGCTTCAGCCCTGGCATGCCCCTGCGCCGTCAGCTCAGGGTCCTGTTCCGTGGGGTTAGAGGTATCTTTTTCAGCGTGGCGCACCAGGTAAACTGTAACAGGTGCTGCTGTGGTGTTGGTATCAGCTGCTGAGGCAGTTTCAGTTTGAGGTTCCCGGCAAAAAACGGTGGTACACAGCAGCAGGGCAAGCAGTAGGTATTGTAAAAATGGAATGCGCATAGGGTTAGGAAAAGAAGTGTAAAGAATAGATAGTATGTTCGCTTAACATCTTCGGGATTACGTTAACCTTACCTCTCGCACTTATCCTAAAGCGTTTATCAAGTTACAGAAAAAAGGGACAGCCTGTGTTTTCCTGAAGACGTCGTTCAAAAAAAAAATTGTCTGTTCGGCACCTTTTCCAGCGTTGCCTTTACCTGACAGATTTCTGAAGGAAGCTTAGCTTCCGGCTTACCTGCTGTAGCCATTCCCGCGCCATCAGTTCATGCCCTGCAACAGTCGGATGGACGCCATCCCAGATCCAGTAATCGGCTGGTGCTTTGCTGACGGCCTGGTTAAACATCTTCTGGAACGGAACAAACACGGCGTTATGGGCAGCGGCCAGCTTTTTTACAACTTGCTGCCGCTCCAGCACATCGGTATGCCAGGCTTGCCAGTTATCTTTTACCTTGCCCACCGGGAGAAGAAACGGCTCACAGAGCACGAGCAGGATGTCCGGGTTCTGTGCTCTTGTTCTGGTAAGCAACTTGTCGTAAACTTCCGCATACTGCCCCACCGGTACCGGATTATGCTGTTCTACAACAGATGCGGCATCATTCACGCCTACCAGGATGCTGAGTACATCCGGCTTCAGGGCCAATGTATCCGTGTCCCACCGATTCTCCAGGTCAGTTATTTTGTTGCCACTGATGCCCCTGTTAAAAAAGGTCAGCTTCTTCTCCGGGTGATCGGCCCCTACCCGGCCGGCAACAGCAAAGGCATAGCCATGCCCCATGATGTGATTTGGGTCCTGATTGCGGCCCCGTTTCCCGTCTGTTATGGAATCCCCCTGAAACAGAAATACCAGGCCCTCCTTTTTTAAGCCGTCTGCCATATCCTTACCAACGGCACGCACCGGCACCGGCAGGCAGAGCGTTGCAATACCAGCCAGTGTCATGTTTGTTAAAAAACTTCGTCGCGACTTTTTCATAATCATATCATTTAGGATGTAGGCAATTGCAGGAAACAAAGCTATTCCAGCAACCACACAGGCTGCTGGAATAGCATGTTGTTTCTACCGCTGGTCAGCCTGGTAAGTTTTCGGGTACCGAAAAGGAGCAGAGGCAATGGTGGCTGGTGCAGCAGAACTTTTCAGGCCATTTTCTTTAAAAAAACTTTCCATAAGCATTCAAAGGCCCATAGGGCAACTCGTGAAACAAGCACAAATGTTACCGGATAGTTAGCTCGTACTTTTTACCGGGCTTCGTTCTAAAGCTGGTGATGTATTGTACCTGGTCGTTGAGTTTGGTTGGCTCGCTTGTAAACTTCGCTCCCTTCACCGCTACTTTCTCCTTTGTACGGAGTTTGCAATCGGCCCCCGCCCTGGAGGTGATGTAGGCTTTGGTGAGCTTGCCGTCTTTCCAGAACATTTCCACTTCAAAATTGCCGCGTGCTACCAGGCCTTTCACGTGTCCGTCTTTCCAGGCGGAAGGCAGGGCAGGCAGCAGCTGTACCTCGTCGAGGTGGCTTTGCAGCAGCATTTCGGCAATACCGGCAGTGGCTCCAAAGTTACCGTCTATCTGGAAAGGCGGATGCGTGTCGAAAAGGTTATTGAGGGTGGAGGTTTTGAGCAGCTCCTGGTACATTTTGTAGGCATGGTCGCCGTCGAGGAGGCGGGCCCAGAAGTTTATTTTCCAGGCTTTGCTCCAGCCGGTGCCCCCATCGCCACGCATTTCGAGCGCTTTGCGGCTGGCATCGGCCAGGTTCCTATCGAGCAGCGGCGAAATCTGGCGGCCCGGGTGCAGGCCGAACAGGTGCGATACGTGCCGGTGCTCCGGGTCTTCGTCTTCCCAGTCGTCGTACCACTCCACAAGGTTGCCTTTACGGCCAACTTTGAGCGGGCTCAGCTGGGCGCGCTTTTGTTTCAGCATAGCAGCGTAGGCCTGGTCGATGCCCAATATTTCGCTGGCTTCAATCATGTTGGTGAACAGGTCCCAGATAATTTCCATGTCCATGGCAGAGGCAATGGTCACGGTGCCTTTTGCCCCGCTGGGCAGGATGTACACGTTTTCGGGCGAAGTAGAAGGCGCTGTAATCAGGTGTCCGTCTTTCTCTACGAGCCAGTCGAGGCAAAATTCGGTGGCGCCTTTCATGAGGGGGTAGGCTGTTTCGCGCAGGTATTTTTTGTCCTGAGTAAAGCGGTAATGCTCGTAGAGGTGCTGGCTCAGCCAGGGGCTGCCCAGCGACCAGTTGGCCCATTTGGGGTCGCCGCCGCCCTCGCCCACGGGGTTTGTTTGCGCCCAGATGTCGGAGTTGTGGTGGAGGGCCCAGCCATCCATGTTGTAGTAGTTGCGGGCAGTTTCTTTACCGTTCTTTGCCCAGCGTTTAATCTGCTCTATCAGCGGCTCCGTCAGCTCCGACAGGTTGGTAGGTTCTGCCGGCCAGTAGTTCATCTGCACGTTGATGTTGGTGGTGTAGTTGCTGCGCCAGGAGGGACGTATCTGGTGGTTCCAGATGCCCTGCAGGTTGGCGGGGATTCCACCGGGCCGGGAGCAGGAAATAAGCAGGTAGCGACCAAACTGGAAGTACAGCTCCTCCAATGCCGGGTCCGTGGCTCCCTTTTTATACGCCGCCAGCCGCTGGTCGGTGGGCAGGTTTGGGGCAGGCTGGTTGGTGAGGGAGAGCGAAAGCCGGTTGAAGTAATTCTGGTAATCCTTCACGTGGGCTGCCTTCAGCTTCTCGAAGCTTTTCTGCTGCGCCGCCTGCAGGTACCGGATGGCTTCTGCCGCTTCGTCTTTGCCGTCTTTATCGGGACATTTGTCGTAGCCGTTGTAGCTGGTGGCACCCGATACGAGCAGCAAAACTTCGGTAGCGTCTGAAACAGTGAGTACACTATCGGCAGTGGCAATGGTGGCACCCGGCGCAATGGCTTTTACCCGGAACTGGTACCGCATGCCGTTGCACTGCAGGCTGTCTTCATCGATAAGCGGTTTCGGATTGCGCCGCTCGTCGTTGGTGATGCGGGCTTTGCCGGTCAGCACCAGTTCATTTTCAGGTGTTACCTGCTTGTCAAACTTCAGCTCGTGGTTTACGCCAACCGAAAAATTAAGCGCCTTAGGTTTGCTGGCTTTCAACCGGATAACAATAACCTGGTCCGGGGCCGAAGAGAACATTTCGCGGGTATAGTCCACGTCCTCTACCGTAAAGCGTGTGGTAGCAATGGCAGTTGTAATATCGAGGTCACGGCGGTAGTCAGTGGGCTCCCCGCGCAGTTCCTGCTTCAGGAGAATGTCGCCGAGCGGCTGGTACATCTGCGTGTTCGGCCCCTGCATGCGGCGCAGCAGGCGCACCGCCTGACCCAGGTTTTCTTTGTACAGCTCATCCCGCACTGCCTGCAGGTGGTTCACCGCATCCGGGTTTGGGTTTGGGTCCACAGGACCGCCCGTCCACAGGGTCTCCTCGTTCAGCTGTAGCAGTTCCTCTCCTGCTCTGCCGAATATCATGGCGCCCAGCCGTCCGTTGCCGATGGGCAGCGCCTCGTTCCAATCTTTAGCAGGTTTATCATACCACAGCACCAGCTCTTTCTGCTGGGCAAAGAGGCAGGGTGCGAAAAACAGCAAGTAAGTTAAGAGGAGCAGTTTCTTCATTTTGGAGTCACTTATGATGCTGCACCTGCAGCAAATGTAAGATATCCTCAAATATAGAAAACTGAATATTACTTACTATCCTGCCCTAACAGGTGTTAGGAATGTCTGAATCAGGATTAACAGAATTTTAAGATTTTCAGGATTGATGCCGGTAATAGAGGTAATCTTGAGCAGAAGTATATTTCAACTTTCTGATTTCTTGAAAGGAGATAAAAATCTCTGAAATCCTGTTTCACCTATAATCCTGAAAACCCCAAAATTCTGTTAATCCTGATTCAGACAAAGTTTAGGACCTTTTAAATTTATCGTTGAAAATCAGCTTGTACTGTAAGCTTTGACTTCCGAAGTTGATTAGCAGCCCGATTGGGAAGTTATAGGCTACTGTGTAGTTTTTTGCCTGTGCCAGGTGAACGTCCTCCAGGTTTACGAGCGCTTTGAGTTCTACCATCACTTTTCCCTCTACTACAAAATCTGCTCGCCTGGCACCTACTTCAATTCCTTCGTAATAAATGATGTGCTCCTGCTCCCGGTCAAACTTTAAACCGGCCTTCTCCATTTCAATAGCCAGGCAACGCTGATAGATTACCTCTTGAAAACCCGCTCCCAAAGTGCGGTGTACTTTCATAGCACAACCAATAATTTTATACGTTAGCTCCTCCTGTACCTCATTCCGGCCTTTCGAATAATTTCTGTTTACGCGACTGGGCTGCTCCATTTTTTGCTTCTTTGTCTGAATCAGGATTTACGGAATTTTAGGATTTTCAGGATTGGTTTGTAAGCAAAGTATCTAAAGAATTAACTCATTACTATTACAAATTATGTGTTTGTTGGAGCTGGCGCGTCAGCTACAACGAAAGAAAAAAGCGACCCAATAATCCCGAAAATCCTAAAATTCCGTAAATCCTGATTCAGACAAATTAATTTCAAACTAACTGTACCCTCAACCGCTCATAATCAATCTTGGAATTATGGCGCGGGTCGCGGGGAATTTTAGAAACAAACCGCACCTCAAACTGTCCCGCCTGCGTTACCTGCTCCTGTACAGCTGCTTTATCGGCACCCGGCTTTAGCTCCAGTACTGCCGTCAGTTCGCCGTTCAGCTGCAGGACCGTTCCCATCTCCACACCAGCCAGGGAGCTGAAGTAGTTTTCGTAAAGGAAGGGGGCCAGCAGGTTGCCGTTGGTGTGGAGGAGGGTGCTGCAGCGGCCGGTCAGGTAGAGTTCGCCTTTTTCATTTAAGTAGCCGCTGTCGCCGGTGCGGTGCCAGCATTTTTCGCCGATAAAGATTTTATTCTGCTTCAGCGCCTCCTCGTTGTTCAAATACTCCTGCAGCACATGCGGACCAGCCACTATGATTTCGCCAATCTGTCCTGGCCGGAGCTGCAGTTGGGCCAGCTCCGCTTCGCTCTCACAAGCTATCGCTCCCACTTTTACCTGAACGATTCTGACTTCGGCTTTGCGGTAAGGTGCACCAACTTTCAGCCCCTGCTGCAGCAGATCATCCTTCTCCAGGAGCAGCGCCGTTGCCGTAATGGCGCTGATGGGCTCTGCTTCGGTAGAGCCGTACACTATCTCTATTGTCGCCTCCGGGAAAGCCTGCACATAAAGGGCTGCCTCTGCCGGGAAAACAGGTGCGCCACCCGTGAACAGCTTCTCCAGCGAGGGAACGGCAACAGCATGTTCGATGCAGTACTTTGCCAGCTGCTTCACAAAGAAAGGTGAAGCCACCAGCCGCGTTACCCGGTGTTTCTGCAGCTGGCGCACTACTTTTTCCGGTTTCAGGCTGTTGGGTTTGCTGGCTTTGAAATCGGCGATGACGGAGGTGCAGCCAGCGCCCAGGTTGATGAGCAGCACGATGGGGAGCACCGGCATGTCGATGTCGTCGGGGTGCGGGTCTATTTTTTCGAGCAGGGCCTGGAACTGCTCGTGCAGAAACCCATGCGTGCGCTTGGCGGCTTTCGGGGTGCCGGTGCTTCCGGTCGTGAAGGTGATAAGCGCGGTATCAGAGGCTGTGGTGGGAGCTGCAGTAGCGTTCTTACGGCTGTTTTGCTTATAGCCGGTGCCGAGTTTGATGGGAATTTTACGCAGTTCCGACGTAAAAAGCGCCAGTACCCGGGCTTTGAAAATACCGATAAAGGCCTGGCATTGCGCCACCTGGCAACATGCCTCCAGCCGCTTTTTGCTCACCCACTCATCCAGGAAAACCGCCGTAGCCCCTATGTGGAACAGCGCCAGCACGATGCGGTACAAATCAATGCTCATCGGCACGAACAGCATCACCCGATCTCCCTTGCCTATGCCTTTTTCGGTGAAGTAAGCCGCCGTATCCAGCACCTGCTGCTCAAACTCCCGAAAGGTTACCTGCTGTTTTTGATGGATGATGGCGATAGTATCGGGATGTCTTTTCGCGGCTTCGAAAAAGTGCCGGACGATATTGAAAGGCTGCGTCATTTACCTGCCGGTTTCGTTGATGCGTTTGATGTTGGCCATGTTCTGCTCAAAAATACTTTGGATTTCGTAGGCGGCAAAGTAGGTTTTTACCTGCTCATACAGCGTCGGCTCCGCATCTTTAAAAAAGACGGTGAAGGTGAGGCGGCATTTGCTGTTGCTAATTGGTTCGTACAGTTGCTCTGTTGCCAGGTTGGCTGCCGTCATCGGGAAGTTTTGCAGGTTATAAATGGTCAGCTGCCGCTTCTGGTTCGGCACCACCTCGGTAATCAGCTCGTCCCACTGCATGCCCTGCTCATCCTGCTGACAGAAACAGCGGCGCCTGCTGCCCGCAATGCCATCCGGGAAGCTGTCGTTGTTCAGCGGCGTGATGTGGTTCACGAAAACCGACCAGCGTGTCGCATTCGCCGAGTTCCCCAAAAACCGGTACACCGAATCGACAGACGCATCTATTTCCACGGTGTTCGTAATCACTTTGTAAGGATAGCCTGCTGCCTTGCCAAACGGACTGAAGTAAATCATGCCAGCCAGTGCGGCGACGAGCAACAGCATGGCAGCGGCCACAACCTTGTACAGCCGGGTAGTTCTAAAGTTCTTTTCCATAGAGGGTATAGCTTTTATAGACGTTGCCATGAAACGTTTTGGAAGTAACCGTAGAGGCACCTGTCGCAATGGTAAATGCATGAATCAGGGAACGGTAGCTTTTCGCTTTTGCCGCGCGCATGATTTGGTTTCCCAGCACCTGCCCCAGCCCTGCCCACTCTTTTGATTCGTGGCGGGCCAGCGTTTTTACCACCAGGCTTTTTTCGGATGTGTTGTAGAGGTCGTCGTAGCAAAAGATAAGCCCGATGATGTTCCGCTCCGGGTCCTCCGCCAGCAGCACATGATCGGGCGTAATGATACGGGCAGCTTCGAGGTACTTCTTCCGGAAACTCTCCCAACTAATGGGTGTGTACAGAAAGTTGCTTTTGAAGGCACCCGTGATAAAAGGATACAGCCGCGCCAGCTCCCCCTCGTAATCGGCCATGTGGATAGGCCGGAAGGTAACACCCGCTGCCATCAGTTCCGCTTCCCGTTTTACAATAGCCGGATGGTCGCACACCACATCCGTATCCAGGCTGGAGGTGTAGCGGGCAACGGGGCTGAATCCGGTGGCGGCAAACTGCTGGTTGTAGTACAGGTGATGGTAGGGTTCCAGCAAAAAATTGGCGTGGCTATGGTGACTGCTGAAGCGGTAATTGTCCCAGGTCGAGCCGTTCATGGGCCCCAGCAGGTATGCTGCACCAGCCTCCATTGCCTTACCTGCTACATAATTCAACATCGCCTCCGCCACTTCCTCCTCCTCCACACACTCGTAGTTGCCCACACAAGCCGCCTGCTTCCCCTCGTACACCAGGTTTGGATTCCTGTAAAGGGCAGCCCGTGCCTTTGGTTCTCCGTCCACCGTCAGCACGAAACAGGTATCCAGGAACTCCTGGTTCAGGTTGTCGGATTGGGTATGGCGAAGGCTGTCGGCGGGATACAGGCGTTTCGGCAGCTCCTCGAAGAGATAAAAGTTGGCGTCGCCGGGGGTGGTGTGGAGGATGTGCATCTTGTCTCGACCTTTGATTAACGGTGATTTAACTGATTTCTGTGATTTTTGTCTGAATCAGGATTTGCGGGATTTTTGGATTTTCAGGATTCTTGAGCGATACTATGGTGTAAATTCTGATTAGTAATTTGTCCCCCTTTGAAGCTAATCTTGTAGGGAAAAGTTTGTATTATAAAAAATATAAATTGTTTTTTTTATAAGTATTTTCTAACGCCAGTTTGAGCGTAGTAACATTATCAAAATAACCTCAGCAACTCAAGGGTGTATTCTGTAGTTTAATTCAGGTATAGTCGGGTGATAGCTTATTCTGCTTGCATCCAC
>NZ_QCZK02000057.1 GCF_003347595.2 Botryobacter ruber
GTGTCTCTACGGCCAACTCATCAAGTAACTTGTCGGGCAGGTAATTTAATAACTTCTTTACCCGGATACCTTTTGTGTCCATAGCAGTAACTAATTGATAACTATAGAATATACGGCAGGTTTCGGACAACAATGTTTTTAAAACCTGCCGGGTTTTTTGTGTTCTGCACCTGCCACCATTGCCGCTGCTCCCGGAAAGCAGGCTGAAAAACATGTGAGGTTTTTCCTGCCGGTGCTGCAGCCGGTCTATTTGGCTACCAGCTTGTTCAGGGCGTCGCGCATTTCGGTGAGCAGCACTTCTTCTTTGGTCGGGGCCGGCGGCACCGACGGGGCAGCCGCTTTTTTGCGCATGAGTTTGTTCATTGATCTGATTACCAGGAAAATTATAAATGCCAGGATGAGGAAATTGATAAGAACAGTTACAAAGTTTCCCCAGGCAAAAACAGCCCCTAATTTACGGGCTTCTTCCAACGCTAAGCCTGCCGGCACTTCTTCCGACAAGGGTATGTAGAGATTTGAAAAATCCATGTCGCCTATTGCTTTGCCGACAATTGGCATAAACAAGTCGTTAACTACAGAATTTACGATCAGACTAAAAGCCGCGCCCAGGATAATACCAATGGCCAGATCCATGACGTTGCCACGCATGGCAAATTCTTTAAACTCTTTTAACATTCCCATTTTGATAATTTTTAAATGTGTTTTGGCAAAAGAAAAGGTAACAGCGCAAGGCCGGTACCCGCCAGCCCTGATAAAGGCTTAAATCAAATATAGAAAATTTCAATATATAATAACTGTTATAGTCAAAATTTCTGCTGCACCTGCCACCATTGCCGCTGCTTTGCTTAAGTAACTGTGACTCTATAAATAGCGGATTTTCCTGCGTTAAACGTTAGCGCATTACATGTCTGCACCCAGGCAGTCGAGTACTCCTGACAAGCAATTCCGGTAGGTATATTTTCCGACTTTTGTTCGTCTGCAACTGAAATTTCAGTATTTTCGCTTCTTTTCCATACCAATAAAGTTAAGTAGTTACCATTATTACATAAGTTACTCAACCCGCAAATGACCTTTAACCCATACCGCTGCCTTATCATCGATGAAATGCACCCGAGCATTTTTCCACTGCTGCAACAATCAGGAGTGGAGGCAGATTACAGGCCTGTCATCAAACCAGAGGAAGTGCCGCAGGCACTGATTGGCTTCGATGGCCTGATTGTCCGCAGCAAAATGCGGATTACGGCTCCGGTACTGCAGTTTGCCGATAAATTAAAATTTGTAGCCAGGGCAGGCGCCGGGGTAGACAACATCGACGAGCAGGCACTGCAGGAGCGGGGCATTGCGCTGGTCAGCGCTTCGGAAGGTAACCGCGAGGCGGTGGGCGAACATGCGCTGGGCATGCTCCTGTCGCTGATGCGGAACATCGGGCGGGGCGACCGACAGGTGCGGGAAAAAGTGTGGCTGCGGGAAGAGAACCGGGGCGAGGAAATAGGAGGGAAGACCGTTGGCATCATTGGCTTCGGCAACATGGGGCAAAGCTTTGCCCACGTACTTTCCGGGTTTAACTGCCGCATCCTGGGCCACGACCGCTATGCGCCGGAAAAGGTGCGGCATCCGCTGTCCTGCTGCACACTCGAAGAAGTTCAGGCCGAAGCGGATATTGTAAGTCTGCATATTCCTTTATCCGCTCCAAACCTGCGTTTTGCCGACGATGCCTTCTTCAGCGGCTTCCGGAAGCCCATCTGGTTTGTAAACACCTCGCGGGGCGAAGTGGTGGACCAGGCGGCCCTGGTAAAGCACCTGCAATCCGGTAAAGTAAAAGGCGCTGCATTGGATGTGCTTGAAAACGAAAAACTGCACACGCTCACGCCACAGCAGCAGGCCAGTTTTGAGTACCTGGCGCAGGCAGAAAACGTAGTGCTCACACCACACATTGCCGGCTGGACCCACGAATCTTACGTTAAAATAAATGAAGTGCTGGCTGCTAAAATCAACCGGTTGCTGCAGCAGTTTTAGGCTTTTGAAAAGGTTCCGTTTTGCCTGCTGTACTGCCCGTACTTACAAGCAATCATTAGAAATGAATCCTGTAAAAACGTTTTGTTATTAAATTTTTAGTATATTTGCACATGCTTCTGCCAACGGGCAGGACTTAAAAAAATAAAGCAAATAAATATGCCGAAGCAAAACAGTAGCCTGCAAAAACTGTTGCGTTTGTAGCTGCTGCTGTTTCTTAAAAAGATTTATTTATAACAATAACATATACTGGCAAAAAGAACGGTTATGCTCGACATAACCGTTCTTTTTGTTTTTGTGTTTTAACCGTAAAAACTACTATGAGCAAAATTTCTTACTACACTGCCGAAGGTTTGCAGAAATTAAAAGATGAGCTGGCAGAACTGAAAACAAAAGGTCGTGCAGATGTGGCGCGCCAGCTGGCCGAAGCCCGCGATAAAGGTGACCTGAGCGAAAATGCCGAATACGATGCCGCAAAAGATGCACAGGGCCACCTGGAGCTGAAAATAGCCAAGCTGGAAGAAGTGGTGGGAAATGCCCGCCTGATCGACGAGTCGAACCTGGATATGAGCAAAGCACTTATCCTGTCGAAGGTGAAGATCAAGAACCTGAAAAACAACATGGTGATGGATTACACCCTGGTAGCAGAGGAAGAAGCGGATCTGGCCAGCGGCAGAATCTCCGTTAAGTCACCTATCGGCAAAGGTCTGCTGGGCAAATCAGTGGGCGACGTGGCCGAAATAACCGTACCGGCCGGTAAATTACAGTTCGAAATCCTGGACATATCCCGATAAGCATATGGCAGCTTCTATTTTCACTAAGATCGTAAATGGCGAAATACCGGCTTACAAAATTGCCGAGGACGAAAACTACCTGGCGTTCCTGGATGTTTTCCCGACCACCAAAGGGCATACGTTAGTGATACCGAAGCAGCAGACAGATTATCTCTTCGACCTGGAGGATGAGCTGTATGCGGGGCTGATGCTTTTCGCCAAAAAAGTAGCACTGGCCATCGAAAAAGCCGTTCCCTGCAAGCGCATCGGGTTGGCCGTGGTGGGCCTGGAAGTGCCGCATGCACACGTGCACCTGATTCCGCTGCACAGCATGAAGGACATGGACTTCGCCAACAAACAGCAGTTCAGCAAAGAAGAATTTGAGGAGGTGCTGGCAAAGATTAAAGCCGCCTATAACGGGTAACGTGTACATATCAAAAATAAAAAAAGAGCAGGAGCCTGTTAACAAATGGCTCCTGCTCTTTTTTATTCCTGAAAATATGTTCTGCCTGGAGCAGAAACTGTGGTGGGTGCTGCAGCAATGTTTAAATTTGCTGAAATCAGCCATTTTACAATTTAACAATTTATTTCTGCACCTGCCACCACAGCCGCTGCTCCTTACGGGATCACATTAACCGAGTCTGCGGCTCCGGCATTTGTTTCCTGTACTTTCTGCTGGTCTTTTTCCTGTCTTCTGAAGTAACCCCTGAACAGGATGTTGTTCTGGAGTGCTTCCATGTTCTCGTCAAACTTCTGGGTGCTTGTTTCCAGGTTTTGCATGGTGTTGCGCAGGTTGTTGGCAAATTCCTGGTCGTTTAGCAGTACACCTACCGCATTGCTGCTGTTGTTTAGTTTCTGGCTTGCCTGCTGCAGGTTATCTGTAATGGCAGTTGCCGCTGTCGTGGCATTTTGCAACTGGTTTACAGACGCCTGTAAGCGGTTGAAAACTGCTGTATCGGTCAGCATCTGGTGTACGAGCCCGTCGCTGTTGTTCAGCCTGCTGGTGAAACGGTTTAAGGCGCGCGAGGCCTGTACCGTGTTGGCAGATGTTTGCTGCAGGCTGGCCACAATATTCCTGAAATTGTTGGCCAGCGTAGAATCCGTAAGCAAGGCGCCTGCCGTGCCTTCGCCCTGCACCAGGTTCGTGCTGAGCTTTTTAAAATTGTTGGTGATGGTAACCAGGTTTTTGTTGTTTTCCTGCAGGGTAGCCATCATATCGTCGGTGTTCATCGGGTTGACAGCCGTCAGCAGGTCGCCGTCTTCAACGGGTGAGGCCTGGGCGCTTCCTCCGAAAATTTCAATAATTTTGTTACCGATAAGGCTTTCGGAACTGATGCGGGCTTTGGCGTCTTCGCGGATAAACTGCTGCACATCTGCCTGTATATCCATGATTACCTCTACCTGTGAGTCGCCGTAAAAACGTATTTCCTTTACGTTACCGATCTTTACGCCCGAAAACCAGACATTATTTCCTTTGCGCATGCCGGCCACATCGTCGAACACAGCCCGGAGCTGGATGCTTTGCATTAATCTTTTCTGGTGGCTGGCCAGCGTAAACACACCAACCACAAATATAACCAGGCCCAGGAGCACAAAGATCCCGACAATTACCGAACGTTTATTTTCTGCAGCACTCATTTAGTCTATAAAGTTGTAGTTGTAAAAAGCTCTTACCCGCTCATCTTCTGAGTTGAAGACCTCCTCAAACGTGCCCTGCCGCTTAAACTTCCCATCGAGCAGCATCACAATGCGGTCGCCTGTGGCACGTGCACAGGTAAGGTCGTGGGTAATGATAATGGAGGAGGTATTAAACCGCCTCTGCACATCGTTTATCAGTTTGTTAATTTCGATACTTGTAATCGGGTCGAGGCCGGCGGTGGGCTCGTCGTAGAGCATGATCGCCGGTTTCAGAATCAGGGTCCGGGCAATGCCGATGCGTTTGCGTTGTCCTCCAGAAAGTTCGGAGGGCATCTGGTTAATGCTTTGCGACAGCCCCACGGCATCCAGTACCAGTTCAATAATACGGTTCCGGTCGTTTTTGGTAAGCTCTTTGGCATGCCGTTCCAGCGGAAACTCCAGGTTTTCGCGTACGGTCATGCTGTCGTAAAGGGCGCTGTTCTGAAACGAGAAACCGATTTTAAGGCGCAGGGCATCCAGCTCTTTTGGCGTTAACCTGTTGATATCGCTACCCAACACCATCACGTCGCCTTCGTCGGCTTGCAGCAGGCCCGAGATTATTTTGATCAGCACCGATTTTCCGGTGCCCGATCGGCCCAGCACCACCAGGTTCTCGCCCTGAAACAAATCCAGGTCCACCCCGCGCAGTACCTCAAATTCATCAAACGACTTTTTAAGTCCCCTGATCGAGATAACTTTCTTTTCCTTATCTATCCTCGAATATTCCTTCTTCATCTATCCCGCAGGTTAAGTGGCCCGGATGGCATTAATGATCTGAAGGGCAATAAGCTCTTCAATAAAAATAAGAAACATGGCCGTAACTACAGAACTGTTGGCTGCCTTTCCGACCCCTTCTGTTCCTTTAGACGAATGGTAGCCTTTGTAGCACCCTACCATCCCGATGGTAAACCCGAACACAAAGGATTTGATGATCGCAGAAAACACGTCGAGAAACGTAATGGCGCCGAAAACCTGCGAAAAGTAAGTGGCAAAGCTTGTCTGCTCCATCTGGCTGACATTTACATAACCGCCCAGCAGCGCAATCAGCGTGGTGTACATGGCTAAGGTCGGAATCATGAGCGTAGTGGCCAGCACCCGCGTTACCACCAGGAAGTTAAAGGGGTTGGTGGCCGATACTTCCATGGCGTCGATCTGTTCGGTTACGCGCATCGAGCCCAGTTCGGCGCCAATGCTCGAACCCACCCGGCCTGCTGCAATAAGCGCCGTTACGAGCGGTGCCAGGGCACGCACAATGGCAATGGAAATAAGCGCAGGCAGCCAGGACGTAGCACCAAACTCAGCCAGCGAGGGGCGCGACTGGTTTGTAAAAACGATTCCGATGATAAAACCAGTGAGCGAAATAAGCGGAAGCGATTTTACGCCGGCTTCGAAACACTGCTTGATAAATTCCTTGAATTCGAAAGGAGGGACAACAAGTTCTTTGAAAAAGCGGATGTTAAAGGCAAATACCCGGTGCAGTTCCAGAAACAAGCGATCCAGCCTCCTGGTTAACACATATTTCCGTTCTCTGGTACCGTCTGGTTTATCTGGTTTGGAAAGCATTCGTTATGTTTTAAAACCTGATGTAGCTGTATGTAGCTGCTAAGTTATAGCTTTTAACATAGCAAAAAAGAAATTGTTTTGCCCGGTTTACATACGGAATAGCAGGGCCGTTGGCTATGCAAGAACGCCGTTTCAACGATTTTATTCTTTTGCTGCTGTGCAGCAGGTAAAGCTATGGTGGCTGCTGCAGCAGACTTTTCTGCCGGGTGCAGAGGCTCTCAAAACAAAAAAGTATAAAAGAAAGGGCGGCGCCTCTCTTTTATACTTTTTTGACGGTAAGCTAAACTACCTTAATGAACCGAAAGCAGCTCTACATCAAATATCAGCGTTTCGTTCGGACCAATGGAGCCGCCTGCACCCTGCGTACCATAGGCCAGCTCTGAGGGCAGGTACAAACGCCACTTATCACCTTCTTTCATGAGTTGCAGCGCTTCGGTCCAGCCGCTGATCACGCCGTTAACAGGGAAAGTAGCCGGCTGTCCGCGCTCATACGATGAATCGAATACGGTGCCGTCGATGAGCGTGCCGTGGTAGTGAGTCGTAACCTTGTCAGAAGCAGCAGGCGACTTGCCGCTGCCTTGCTGCAGCACCTCGTATTGCAGGCCGCTTGGAAGTGTTTTAACACCTTCTTTTTTCTTATTCTCCGCCAAGAAGTCTTCCCCTGCTTTTTTTGCGGCGGCGCCTTTCGAACTTTGTTTTTGCGTCAGTTCCTGCTGAAGCGCCATCATGGCCTGCTGCACATCGGAGGCAGAGAGTTTGGAAGCCTGACCGGCCAGCACTTCTTTCACGCCCTGTATAAAGGCTTCAGCTTCAATGGTAATACCTTGTTTCTGAAGGTTGGTTGCCATGTCGCGGCCAATAATGTAACTGATCTTGTCTTTCTGGTTGTTTAATTCCATAGTTGTAAAATTGCGCACCTGCAGGTGCTATGAAAAAATGGCGCTATAGAACGCGTTTGTGCAAAGCTACGCATTTTGTTCAGAACGGAAAGCAGGAGGGAGGGTTGCCTGTTCCATTGCAAGGCTGGCTTTGCTGCTACGGGTATAAAGCAAAAGCCACCTAAACCAAAGTCAGGTGGCTTTTGCTTGTATCAATTTTTAGAGGTACAAATGATAATCCTCATCAGAGAAGTCAACTTTAAAATTTTCGGGGGTTACCCAATTTTTAATTAAAATGCCAAGTGTAGTAAGTAAAACAATAGACGAAATGGTAGAAATCAGTTTCATAGCCTGCCGGAGTTAATATTCCTTCTTTTAGAATAAACGCCTTATCAGAGCCAAAGTTGCTGTTGTGTTATGAATAAATTGATCCTGATTATGAATAAATTGATCCTGATGTTAGCGCTGTGTTTATTAATTTTTGCCTACTCTTAAAAGAGACTATTGGAAATTATAATAAGAAAAGCCCCTTCACACGCCAGGCGTGAAGGGGCTGAAAGTGTTCTAATCAGGTATTTACATGTTGCGCCTGTACTGGCCTCCGACCTGGAAAAGCGCGTGGGTAATCTGGCCCAGTGAGCAGAATTTCACGGTTTCCATCAGCTCCTCAAAAATATTTTCGTTATGGACGGCTACCTGCTGCAGGCGTTGCAGCATTTCCGCTGATTTATCTTCGCTGCGGTGATGGAGGGCCTGCAGCATGTTTATCTGGTACTGCTTTTCTTCTTCTGTGGCACGAATTACCTCCTTTGGCAGTACCGTGGGCGAGCCGGTGGCGGAGAGGAACGTATTCACGCCGATAATCGGGTATTCCCCGGAGTGCTTCAGCGTTTCGTAGTAAAGACTTTCTTCCTGAATTTTCCCGCGCTGGTACATCGTTTCCATGGCACCCAACACGCCGCCACGCTCGGTAATGCGGTCGAACTCCGCCAGCACCGCTTCCTCTACCAGGTCTGTCAATTCCTCGATAATGAAGGAGCCCTGCAGCGGGTTTTCGTTCTTGGCAAGCCCCAGTTCACGGTTAATAATGAGCTGGATGGCCATGGCCCGACGCACTGAAGCTTCGGTAGGTGTGGTGATGGCCTCGTCGTAAGCGTTGGTGTGCAGCGAGTTGCAGTTATCGTAAATAGCATAAAGCGCCTGCAGCGTGGTGCGGATGTCGTTGAAGTCGATTTCCTGGGCGTGCAGCGAGCGGCCCGAGGTCTGGATGTGGTACTTGAGCATCTGCGAACGCGAGTTGGCGGCGTACTTGAGTTTCATGGCTTTGGCCCAGATGCGGCGTGCTACCCGCCCGATTACGGCATACTCTGGGTCGATGCCGTTGGAGAAGAAGAAGCTCAGGTTCGGGGCAAACTTGTTGATGTCCATGCCGCGACTCAGGTAATATTCTACATAGGTAAACCCGTTGGAGAGCGTGAAGGCCAGCTGCGTGATTGGGTTGGCGCCTGCCTCGGCAATGTGGTAGCCCGAGATGGAAACGGAGTAGAAGTTACGCACCTGGTTGTTGGTAAAGTACTGCTGCACGTCGCCCATAAGCCGCAGCGAAAATTCCGTCGAGAAAATGCAGGTGTTCTGTGCCTGGTCCTCTTTCAGGATATCCGCCTGCACCGTTCCCCGCACCGCTGACAAGGTACTTGCTTTTATTTCGGCATACACCTCGGCCGGCAGTACCTGATTGCCGGTTACACCCAGCAGCATGAGTCCCAGCCCGTCGTTGCCTTGCGGCAGGTTTCCCCTGTAAACCGGGCGCTGACTTCCTTTTTCCTTGTAGATAGCTTCAATCTTCGCGTTTACTTCGTCTTCCAGTCCATGCTTTTTAATGTACAGCTCGCACTGCTGGTCGATGGCCGCATTCATAAAGAAAGCGGTCAGGATGGCAGCTGGTCCGTTAATGGTCATGGAAACGGAGGTCATCGGGTCGGCCAGGTTAAAGCCGGAGTAAAGCTTTTTGGCATCGTCGAGGCAGCAGATGCTGACGCCGGAGTTACCAATCTTGCCGTAAATGTCAGGACGGTTGTCGGGATCTTCGCCGTAAAGCGTTACGGAGTCGAAGGCCGTGGAAAGCCGTTTGGCGGGCATGCCCAGGCTGACGTAGTGGAAGCGGCGGTTGGTGCGTTCGGGTCCGCCTTCGCCGGCAAACATACGGGTTGGGTCTTCGCCTTCGCGTTTGAAAGGAAATACACCGGCTGTATACGGGAATTCGCCCGGCACATTTTCCTGCAGGTTCCACTTCAGCAGATCGCCCCAAGCCTCGTAGCGCGGCATGGCAATTTTCGGGATCTGCAGGTGCGAAAGCGATTCGGTGTGGGTCCTGATTTTAATTTCCCGGTCGCGTACCTTGAACAGGAAAAACTCATTTTTGTAGGCCTGTACTTTCTCCTGCCAGTTCTCCAGAATTTTCTTGTTCTGCCCGTCCAGGTTCAGCTCCAGCTCCGCATACGCTTCCTGCAGCTGTTTTACCAGCCGGTCTTTATCCACTATTTCCAGCCCCTGCACCGCCTCGATCGACTTTTTGATGCCATACAGTTGCTGCGCCACTTCGGCCTGTTCCTTGCCCCACTTGTCGTAGTTGCGGATGGTTTCGGCAATTTCAGAGAGGTAGCGGGTGCGGGCAGGGGGGATGATGTACACTTTTTCTGACATCTCTTCCCCCGTCTGCAGCTTCGACTCAAACGTTACGCCTGTTTTTTCGGTCACCGTTGCCATCACAGCTTTGTAGAGCTGGTTCATGCCCGGGTCGTTGAACTGCGAGGCGATAGTTCCGAACACCGGGATCTGCTCGTCTGCCACGTCCCAGAGCTGGTGGTTACGCTTGTACTGCTTCTTCACGTCGCGCAGGGCATCCAGCGCACCGCGTTTATCAAACTTGTTCAGCGCAATAATGTCTGCAAAGTCGAGCATGTCGATTTTTTCGAGCTGTGTGGCGGCACCATACTCGGGTGTCATCACATAAAGGCTGGTATCGGAGTGCTCCACAATTTCGGTATCGGACTGGCCAATGCCGGAAGTTTCCAGGATGATCAGGTCGAAACCGGCGGCTTTAACGATGTCTACCGCGTCCTGCACATACTTGCTGAGGGCGAGGTTGCTCTGTCGGGTGGCCAGCGAGCGCATGTACACCCGGTCATTGGCAATCGCATTCATCCGGATGCGGTCGCCCAGCAAGGCGCCACCGGTTTTCCGCTTGGAGGGGTCTACGGAGATGATGGCAATCCGCTTATCCGGGAAGTCGAGCAGGAAACGGCGCACCAGCTCATCCACGAGCGACGACTTGCCTGCTCCGCCCGTACCGGTTATGCCCAGCACGGGGGTAATTTTATTTTCTGCTCCAGCCACCACAGCCTCTGCTCCTGATAGCTGTGCTCTTACTTTGGCAAATTCCTCCGGAAAGTTTTCGGCTGCCGAAATCAGGCGGGCAATGGCTTTTGGGTTTTGATCGCGCAGGTGTTTCACCTCGCCGTTCAGGTGCTGCCCGGTCGGGAAGTCGCACTGCTGCAGCATATCATTTATCATTCCCTGCAGCCCCATTTCACGGCCATCGTCGGGGGAGTAGATGCGGGCGATGCCGTAGGCGTGCAGCTCCTCTATCTCGTCAGGCAGAATAACACCGCCGCCGCCGCCAAAGATGCGGATGTGGCCGCAGCCGCGCTCCTGTAGCAGGTCGTACATGTACTTGAAATACTCCAGGTGACCGCCCTGGTAAGAGGTAATGGCAATCGCCTGCACGTCTTCCTGCACCGCACAATCCACGATTTCCTGCACGGAGCGGTTGTGGCCCAGGTGAATTACTTCGGCACCGGAGGCCTGAATAATGCGGCGCATGATGTTGATGGCAGCATCGTGCCCGTCGAAAAGGGAGGCGGCCGTTACTACCCGGATATGGTTAACAGGTTTGTAGACTTCTGGCTGGAGCGTATGCATAGGCGCTATTTGTATGCTTTTTTACATGATGTGAATCGACAAAGATAAGCAAAACAGCAGTGAAATACTGTATCCGGAAATTAGAGGAGCAAACGCCGCTAGTAAGCTGTAAAAACAAAAAGCAAAACAGCAGTGAAATACTATATCCGGAAATTAGAGGAGCAAACGCCGCTAGTAAGCTGTAAAAACAAAAAGCAGCAGTTCCGCTCTTTCGTTTGGAACCGCTGCTCTTATTCTTTATGAAAATCGAAATCTTCAACTTTTAGCCATTCTTTTATACGGGAGGGTATAACAGAAGGTTTATCGTTTTTAAAAAATAGTAATTTCAGCTGGAGTTACTACCAGGATGTGAATTTACTTACAAATATTTGTTTTATATATAAATATGTTTTTACTTTAAGGATAAGCTTGTACAAGAGCCTAAATTACGGGTAATGATTAAGGCTTTCTATTTTGATTTGCCTATAGCAGTAGCTCCCGAAAACAACATTTTTGTAATGACCACATTTTAATTTAAGAAGCATGAAAAAAACTTACCTATTAGGAATTGCCCTACTTGGGGCTGTTACCTTTTCTTTTCCGGCTAATGCACAGAGTAAGAACAAAGCCAAGGAAAAGGAGACAGTAGCTGTAAAGTCTAAATCGGATGAGGACCAGGAAAGGAAAGCGGCCGAGTGGATAGGTTCGCTGCAATTGCAAGATCCGGCCAAAGAGGCGCGCCTGCTGGAGGTGGTGGCTACGCACCTGAAAACCATCCGCGACTGGCATAACGAGCATCCTTATACAACCGTACCGGCCGGTATTAATCCCCTAACCGGTCAGCGCCTCAGCGACCTGGACCGTCAGATCATCGCCAATTCCGCTATGCCAAAAACGGTTCATGAAAACCTGATGAACGGTCTGCGCAAAGACCTGAGCGAAGAGCAGGTAGAAAAGGTGCTGGATAAATACACGGTTGGCAAGGTTGATTTTACGATGAAAGGTTACCGCGCCATAGTGCCAAACCTTACAGCAGAGGAAGAAGCCACCATACTGGCTAACCTGAAACAGGCGCGTGAACAGGCGGTGGATTATAAAAACATGAACCAGATTTCAGCTATTTTCGAAATCTACAAGACAAAATCGGAGCAGTACCTGAATGCCAACGGACGCAATTGGCGCCAGATGTACAAAGATTATGTAAACGCGGCCAAAGCCAGAAAGGCAGCAGAAGCGAAGAAAACAGAATAAAATTTCCGCTTCCCTTACAAACAAAAAAGCAGCGATTCCACTCTCTCATTTGGAACCGCTGCTTTTATTTTTTTATGAAAATCATAATCTTCAACTTTTAGCCTACCTGTATATACGGGAGCTGTGAAGGGAGGTTTTTTATTACAATAAAAAAAGTTTTCCCACTCTTCAACAGTCATCATCTCTGTTAGTCGCGGCAGTTAGCGAGAGAACTACTTCAGCTGTAATACCAGCAATAAATACTGAAAAATCAGTATTGAAATGAGTCACTTAATGAGATAGATTTGTAGAAGTAAATACTAAGCGCCTAAAAATCCTACTCCAAAATCCAATTAGTAGCTTCAACTAGCCAATAAATTAAGGCCATCATTTTTCAGAAATAATCCTTATTTCCGGAATAACAAGCATTTCCGAAATAAGTGATTTCAATCAAACACGCAAACTACAGGTAATAGCTGTTGCCTGCAATATTGTTGCAGTGTAACATTCGAACTATCTTTTGTAGTTACCGCCACAGGGTCAGCTGCCATCTTTTGTGGGTGACGGAGCTGCTTTCCAATGACTGAAGAAAAATACATAAAAGGTTATTTTAATACGCCCGTTTATGATCTCAGAAGCACTTGGCACCATCATCACCCTGCTTAATAATTATATTTCTCCGGGTTTTTCCGATCCGCCACTGGTGCTGGCTAATATTTCGAAAGTTAATGATGGCGATGAATTTACCCAGAGCATGCAGGACAAGCTGGTTATGTCGATCGTCAACATAGAAGAAGACCGGGTGGCAAAATCACCGGAAAACTTTATCCGGGAAAACAACCTGGTGAAGTATAAAAGTCCGCCTATCCACCTGAACCTAACTGTGCTTTTTGCCGCCACCCATGACTATGATAAAGCCCTGCCGCTGCTAGAAAAAATTATCCGTTTTTTCCAGATCAAGAGAGCTTTCACGCCTGCCAACACGCCCGAACTGGCTACAGCCAACGAGGTGAATGATAGCAGTATAGAGAAGATTGTTTTTGAATGGGTAAACCTGAACCTGGAGCAGGTACACCAGTTGTGGACAACTTTAGGAGGGCATTATATGCCTTCAGTTGTATTTAAAATCAGGATGCTCACCATGGATGAACATGTGATTCAGAAAGAAGCTCACCCTGTAAAAGACATTATTGCGAACTACGACCATATCTGAAAATGGAGGCTATTAAACTTTCATACAGGGTGCTGTTTAGCCTGGAGTTTACGCTGGAGGGCTACCGGGATGATATAAATCAGTACCTGAAACTGGTGCCGGACAAAGCATCAGATGAGCAGATTTCGGAATATGATTTATTATACAGGAAGCAGAAAAGCGCCAGCGTTTTCCTGGCTGAAGTGGAGCCGGATGGGGCTGCACAAGGGATACCTTTCGTACCGCCAGCGGAAGAAGCAGTATTCCGGTTTCAGGTAAAATTTCAGGACCAGAATTTCTTTGCACGGACGCACCTGGCTTCCTATGATTTTGTGAACCAGGTGCTGGTCCTGTCAAATGAAGTGAATCATATAGAAGGAACGCAGCTGTTGCTTAGCCGTCCGGTAGAAAGTTACGATAGCAGCAAAGAATACAAAAAAGGCTACCTGGCCCGGTTGGGGAGCAATTTTTTTAAGGCTATCCGGGAAAGTAATGTCGCCGATGCACATCCAGTTACAGACACAGCTTACTGGAAGAGCATACCGGACGGAAGCTTCGTAAGCCAGGCCGACCTGCAGACCCGGACGCCTTCCCTTGATTTAGATACTGTGATGGTGATCGACATCAGGCACAGCAGTACATTGCCGGCTGCCTACCAGCTGCTGGATGCATCATCGAAATGTAAGGAGGTTCTCTTTAAAATAAAATTCCTGACGAACAGCTAACCATCACCATCCTAAAACCTTTCTAGCTTATGGCAACCATAAATGAAACCGCAATTAAAACGCCGGGGGTCTACATAAACGAAATCCCCCTTTTCCCTCCTTCGGTAGCCCAGGTAGCTACTGCCATTCCCGCTTTTATCGGTTACACGGGAAAGGCCACTGAAAAAGTGGATAATGATCTGCACCTGGTGCCAAAACGAATCAGCTCTATGGTGGAGTACGAAACGTATTTCGGGAAAGCCAGAAACGAATCCATAACCATCAATATCAGCGGCAACATTGATGCTAATCCTGCGGGTGCTACTGTGGCGCCTATCACGCCTCCGGGCCTTACTTACCGGATGTACTACGCCATGCGCATGTATTTTGCCAATGGGGGAGGCCCCTGCTATATCGTTTCGGTGGACCTCGATACGGTTGCCATCGATGTTGGAGATGATACGAAGGGTTTACAGGGCGGACTGAAAGTGCTCGAAAAAGAAGATGAGCCTACCATTATTGTTTTTCCGGATGGGGTTGGACTGGGGGATAAGGACAAGTATTATGGCCTCATCGACCTTGCGCTGGACCAGTGTGAAACGCTGGCAGACCGGGTGACGCTGGTGGATGTTTACCAGACTTCAGGCAATAATGATGCTGCTAACATCAAGGATCTACGGGATAAAGTGAGAAGCGAACGGGAATACGTGATGTATGGCATGGCGTATCATCCGTGGCTCGAAACGAACCTTCCTTTTACCTACACAGGCGCCACTGCTGTTATCGGTACCCATACCGGTCCGGGAGCTACCGATCTGGCCGGAAAAAAATTAGATGATGTTAATGCCAGCAACAATGCTTTGTATAACCTGATTAAAGCGGAGCTGGATAAATTACATGTGGTGCTTCCGCCCAGCAGCAGCATCGCCGGAATTTATGCGCGGGTGGATGGCAACCGGGGCGTCTGGAAAGCGCCTGCCAATGTAAATGTCATGAATGTGGTGAAGCCATTGATCACCTACAGCGACAGAGACCAGGAAGATATGAACATCGATCCCACTTCCGGTAAATCCATCAATGCCATCCGAGCCTTTACCGGAAAAGGAATACTGGTGTGGGGAGCACGCACCCTGGCCGGCAACGACAATGAGTGGCGCTATGTGAGTGTGCGCCGGTTCTTCAACATGGTGGAGGAGTCTACCAAAAAAGCGTCGGCCCAGTTTGTGTTCGAACCAAACGATGCCAACACCTGGGTGAAAGTACGGGCTATGATAGAGAATTACTTAACCGTGCTGTGGCGGCAGGGAGCACTGGCAGGCGCTAAACCCGAACATGCCTTCTTTGTAAAGATTGGCCTTGGCCAGACCATGACAGCTGACGACATCCTGAACGGAAAAATGATAGTGGAAATAGGTATGGCAGCTGTACGTCCTGCTGAATTCATTATTCTGCGCTTTATGCACAAAATGCAGGAGTCCTGATAAATGCTCCTGGTCAGGTAGCATATGCATGTCTGCTTTTTTATTACCCAGCTAGTTTTTTACTCAAATTTAAAAACCTACACCCATGGCAGAATATCCAATTCCGAAGTTTCATTTTCAGGTAGAATGGGGCGGAACCAAAATCGGATTCACCGAAGTAACCGGCCTGGACATTACCACCGAAGTTATCGAATACCGGGACGGCGCCAGTCCGGAATACTCCAAAGTGAAGATGCCTGGCCAGCGCACCTTCAGCAATATCAGCCTGAAACGCGGGACCTTTGCCGGCGATAACGAATTTTACAACTGGTTTAATACGGTTAACCTGAACCAGATTGAGCGGCGCAACATCACCATCAGCCTGCTCAATGAAAACCACGAACCGGTGGTGGTCTGGAAAGTGAAAAATGCCTGGCCTACCAAAGTAACACCAACCGATTTGAATGCCGACGGAAACGAGGTGGCCCTGGAAACGCTGGAGTTGGCGCACGAAGGCCTGACCATTCAAAACGAATAAGCTATGGCTGATATCTTAGGTACTTATCCGCTGGTAGGCTTTCATTTTATCGTGGCCTTTGAACTGTTCCCGCAGTTGCCGCATGATTTCCGCTTTCAGGAAGTCAGTGGATTGTCGGTGGATGTGGAGATGGAGTCGTTCCGGGAAGGCGGGCAGAACCGGTTTGAGCACCAGTTACCGGTAAAAACCCGGTACTCGGATATCACCCTGAAGCGTGGCATGTTTGAGCTTCCGTCCGGTATCATGGCCTGGTGCATCAACGGGGTTCAGAACTTTATCTTTCAGCCCACCAACCTGCTCATAACCATGCTCAACGACCAGCATATTCCGGTTCAGAACTGGTATGTGGTAAACGCCATTCCCAAGCGGGTGGAGTTTGCTACCCTGAATGCCGAGCAAAGCCAGGTGGCTATCGAAACGCTGGTGCTGAGCTATAACTATTTCAACATCCTGAACGCTTCTACTGCCCTGGCAGCGGGGATGAATGCCCTGGGGTAGGCCAAAATTTTGCTAGTGCGAGCTTGTAGCTCGTACTTACATGCCACGATGTAAAGCATTATGTCTTGTTTTGTATTGCTGATGAAGGTAGAAATGCAGCAATTTACATGGGAAATGAAAGTACGAGCTACAAGCTCGCACTAGCGCACCCGTTTCAGATTTTTCCCTACAGATTAGCCCTGAAGCAAGTCCGGGACCCAATGCCGTCAACTTATGCACAAATTACACATTTTGTCATTTCGAACGCAGAGAGAAATCTGGTATTGAAAGGTAAATGTATCAGATTTCTCAGAGCTTCGCTCGCACCCTTCGGCTCTCGCCTTGGGTGTAGTCGAAATGACAGGATAGCTTAAGATGACAGCATTGGACTAGCAGCCCTAATTCCAGGCAGCAGTGGCAATGGTGGGAGGTGCAGCTGATTTTTAACCTGATAAAATATGCCGATAGAAATAAAAGAACTTCACATTAAAGCTTCGGTCGTGGAGCGGAAGGGGGATGCCGGTGCGCAGCAGCTTCCTGCTTATGAGCTGGAGAAAATAAAAAACGAACTCATCCGGGCCTGTGTGCAGGAGGTGCTGCAGGTGCTGGAAGATAAAAAAGAACGCTGATGATACCACTGGGCAAAGTTGAGAAGATGCAGATTCAGGCTTTCACCGATGCCACGGCAGCCCGAACACCTGTCACAGAACCTTATTCTTTCCAGGTAAACCCCTCCACCTACAGCGAGCGCTTTGTGGTGCAGTACGCCCAGGAGCAGGCGCCCGGTAACAGTGGCGCAGAACAGGTATACCAGGGGCAGACGCCGGAGGAATGGGAATTCGAACTGCTGCTGGATGGTACGGGCGTGATAAAAGAAGCCAATGCCTTAAGTATATCGCTGCTGGGCGCTGTAAAGCCGATGGTAGTGATGGATGAGGTGAGAAAGCTGAAAGCCGCCACCGTAGAGGTGCAGGGAGATACACACCGCAACGCGTACCTGGTTGTGTCGTGGGGGGAGCGGGATATTTTTAAGGGAAGCCTGGTGTCGCTCGATTTAAACTACAAGCTTTTTGCACCGGATGGTACGCCGCTCCGGGTAATAGCCAAAGTAAAGCTGCGGGCCTGGGTGAGCGACGAAGAACGGGTGCGCGCGGAGGGGAAGCAGTCGCCTGATATTACCCATGAACGGATTTTTAAAGCCAGCGACACTTTTTCCCTCATGACCTACCGCATCTACGACGACCCCCGCTATTACCTGGATGTAGCGAAGGCAAACAACCTGAACAGCTTCCGGAAAATACCGGTTGGCACTAAACTCCGATTTCCACCCATCAAGTAATTATGACTGCACCCAGAACCATACCCACCACCCGCCCTTCTGACCTGGTAACGTTTGCTATTTTAGTGGACGGCGAAGCGCTGTCTGCCACCATCCAGGTAAAGAGCATCAGTGTGCACCGGGAGGTAAACAAGGTGCCGTTTGCGCGTATCCGGATAGTGGATGGCGACCCCGCCAGGGAGGATTTTCCGGTCAGTAACGAGGCCTATTTTACACCGGGAAAGGAAATAGAAATCAGGCTCGGGTACCGGAGCGACAATGTGCCTGTTTTTAAAGGCATCATCACGCACCATGCCAACAAAATCTCTTTCCGGAGTGCAGAGCTGCAGGTAGAGTGCAAGGACAAGGCTGTGAAGCTGACGCTCGGAAGAAAAAGCAAGCATTATGAAAACGTTACCGACAGTGATATTGCCGAAGAAATAATTGACAAATACGGGCTTGAAAAAGAGGTGGAAGCTACGCCTGTCCAGCACAAGGATGTCATCCAGTTCAACACTTCCGACTGGGATTTCATGCTGTCACGGTTGGACGTGATGGGACGCATCTGCACCGTGGAAGACGGTAAAATAATTCTGAAAAAGCCTGACCTGGGGGCAGCTTCTGTACTGGATGTGTTGTACGGCGCCACCATCCTGGACTACCAGGCCGAAATAGACTCCCGCACCCAGCTAAATGAAGTACTTTCCAGAACCTGGGACTACAGCAGCCAGGAAGTAGCGGAAGACACTGCCGACATACCGGATGTTCCTGAAACCGGAAACCTGTCACCAACCGAACTGGCAGCGGTACTTGGCCTGGAGTCTTACCAGTTAATACATGCAGGCCGGCTAACAAGCGGAAAACTGAAGGAATGGGCTAATGCCCGCATGCTCCGGAGCCGCCTGGCCAAAGTGAAAGGAACCGTCAAATGCAAGGGCTTTCCGGATGTAAAGCCGGGAAGCATCATATCGCTGAACGGCGTAGGAGAGCGCTTCAACGGACCCGTGTTTGTCGCCGCAGTCAGGCAGCAGTATAGCAGCGGCAGCTGGACAACAGAAATAGAATTCGGGTTGCCGGATACCTGGTTTGCCGAAAGCATCAATCCTTACCATTTATCCGCCCAGTCCGGGTTCATGCCGTCGGTGCAGGGTTTACAGATAGGCGTAGTGACCGATTTGGAAGACCCGGAAGGGGAGCACCGGGTAAAGGTACGCCTGCCGGTGGTGAGTATGGCGGAAGAAGGCATCTGGATGCGTATTGCCACGCTGGATGCCGGCAACAACCGCGGAACCTTTTTCAGACCGGAAAAAGATGACGAGGTGATTGTGGGGTTTATTCAGAACGACCCCGATAATCCGGTTATCCTGGGCATGTTGCACAGCAGCGCCCTGCCGCCGCCGCTTACCCCTTCGAATGATAACCATGAAAAGGGCTACATCAGCCGCTCGGAAATTAAAATGATTTTCAACGACGACGAAAAATCCTATGTGCTGGAAACACCCGGCGGAAAGAAAATCACTCTGAACGATGAGGCAGGACTGGTGCAGGTAGAAGACGAAAACGGAAACATGGTTAAAATGGAAGCTTCCGGTGTAACGCTAGAAAGTGCAGGCTCCTTAACAATAAAAGCAGCAACAGACATTACGCTGGCCGCTGTGAACATCAGCCTTTCGCCTTCCTCGCAGTTTTCTGTTTCGGCAGCTGGTTCCGAGATCAAGGCAGGAGCTGGTAGCGCAGAATTTAAAAGTGCTACGGTGAAGGTAGAGGGGAGCGGTCTGGCGGAGATAAAAGGAGGATTGGTAAAGATTAACTAAAAAGAAACGATATGCCACCTGCTGCCCGTGTTGCTGATATGCATGTATGCCCCATGGTAAATCCGGGTGGGGTGCCGCATGTGGGCGGGCCAGTTTTGCCGCCGGGCGCGGTAACAGTATTAATCGGTGGCTTGCCTGCCGCTACAGTTGGCGATATGTGCGTGTGTGTTGGACCGCCCGATACCATTATTATGGGTTCCGCTACAGTACTTATTGGCGGTAAACCTGCTGCCCGCTTAGGTGACAGTACGGCGCATGGCGGCACTATTACCATAGGGTGTCCTACGGTGATCATTGGGGGATGACATGCCTTGACAGCCGCTGAACTACCTGCTGACCGGGCAGCAGAGGCAGTGGTGGCAGGTGCAGAACACTTTTTTTACGCTAAATATGTGGAAAGTAGCTGGTGCAGAGCGCCTGGTTCGATTCCACATACTAAACCTACAAAGCGCTATGAGCACTGAATCATTTTTAGGAACAGGCTGGAGCTTTCCGCCCGCTTTCGATAAGAAAACGGGTGGCGTAGAGATGTTACGTGACGAGGAGGATATTCAAAGCAGCCTCCATGTCCTGCTAACCACCCGCCTGGGGGAGCGCGTCATGCAGCCCACCTATGGGTGCAACCTGGATGAACTCGTATTCGAATCGCTTACCTCCACTTTCAAATCCTACATCCGAGACCTGGTAAAGACGGCGATTCTGTTTCATGAGCCACGCGTCAAACTGAACAAGATAGAGCTGGACGATAGCCGTGAGGTGGAAGGGGTTATTCTGATTGTGGTAGATTACACGGTTCGCACCACCAATACACGCTTCAATTATGTGTTTCCTTATTACAAGAACGAAGGCACCGATATCTGATGAACAGCAAGTGCGATAACAGGAACCCTCTGGTACGGTCGGGCGTGAACCAGTATGAGCGTGTACTGCAGGCGCTCTTACCAGGCCATGCCAGTGTGGATGAGCGCGATGACGCCGATTTAATCCTGTTTGCAAAAAATTATGCCAGCCAGCTGAAGTACTTCAATGCAACCAATGTGGCGGAGGGAGATTGGCAGGTATTCATGCGGATGGATGTATCGGTTACGCTTGCTTCGCTGGTAAAGCTGGAGGTGGCAGGAAGCTTTGCCTATGTCAAAAAAATACTCGATGTGCTGAAGGCAACCCCCACCAGCGACGAAACTAAATTAAAGAATCACTTTAAAGTTCTCTTTGATTTTGGCTTTACCCTTACCGCACTGCTTCAGGAGTACTACCAGGACCTGCCGGCGGAGTTTGGCTTCCGTGAAATCATCAAAAACACAATACAGTCCACGCTGCCGCCGTATTACGACCGCCTGAAAAAGTATTACGACGAAGCCATCAGCCAGGGACTGATTGACGCAGGCAGTACCTTTACCCTTGAACCAGCCCCCTTTGCTGTTCAGCTTTCCCAGGATTTTCAAGAAGCCAGCCTGGCTGCTTTCTGGACAGACGGCCCGCTGCCTGCCTTTACACCAACCTACCATGGCGCCAGCACTTCCCTGAAAATAAAGAATACCGGCACCCATAACCTCTTTACCGGCATCTTTGACCAGTACTCCAAAACACTCACCCGCCTGGTGGCGCAGGCCCGAAAGCAGCTGGACCAGACCTTGACTTCTTTTCCGGCCCACAGTCCGCATTACGGGCTGTTTCTCACGTTTATCAAGTTGTTCAGGTATGCGCAGGAGCATGTAAACACCTATACAAAGCGCCACCTCGACCTGTATTATAAGGAAATACTAAGCCTCCGGATGAAGGCGGCTGAGCCGGACCAGGTACACCTGACCTTTGAGCTGGCCAAAGGCAAAGAAAACCACCTGCTTCGGAAGAGCACTGTTTTTAAGGCCGGGAAAGACGCTGCTAACGAGGAAATATTTTATGCTTTAACGGATGATATCGTTGTCAATACAGGTGCAGTAAAAAGCCTGAAAAGCCTTTTTGTACAGAAAAACCTGGCCCAGCAGACGCTGCAGATTTTTGCCAGCCCAATAGCCAACTCTGAAGACGGACAGGGTGCAAAACTTGCAAGTGCCGATAAAAGCTGGAAAGTATTCGGAGACGCAGAACGAACGCCAGCGCGTGTTGGCTTTGTGGTGGCCTCGCATTATTTGTACCTCCGGGAAGGCATCCGAACTATCACCTTCGATTTTCATGCCCCGGCAGGCGCACCTGTTGCCTTTACCACCGAAGACATCCGGCACAGCTTTTCCCTGCAACTGACAGGCGAAAAAGGGTGGGTAGAGGTGGTGATAGAACCTTCAAAAGTCGCGGTGCATGCCTCCAAAACGTATTTCAGCATTTCAATTATGCTGGATGGGGGAGCGCCACCAATTGTGCCTTACTCCGAAAAAATACACCAGCAGCAGTTTGCTACCACACTTCCCCTGGCAAAATTCAGTTTGAAAAATGCCCTGGCAAAAGAAGCTGTCTGGCAATTTGAAGTCGAAAAAGTCGGTATTAAACTGCATGTTACCGGCATCAAAGATATTGCGATTCAGAACGATGCCGGCACCCTCAGCCCCTCTAAGCCTTTTGATTTATTTGGTTCGGCGCCCCGGATAGGTTCTTCCTTTATTATCGGCAGCAAGGAAATTTTCCTGAAAACGCTCCAGCCTACCGGAAATGTAAAGGTCCAGGTGAATATCAACTGGGATAATTATTCTGAACTCTGGCGGAAAACAGATTTTGAAGACACACATAAAGTCGACATTTACCACCTCGAAAACGCCGTCTGGAAGGAGACGCATACCAAGCGGAAGCTTTTCCATGATATTCGGCCGGATATTGAAATCCAGCAAATGACTGCCGGTGTAACGGCTGGTTCTTTTTTATCATCTGCACCTGCCACCATTCCTTCTGCTGCTTCGGCAAACGGCGCTGCACCTGCCACCTCACCCTTTGCTGCTTCGTTCATGGGTACTACAACCGGCTCTTTCCCTTTTCCGGGTGGGGGAGCAGGGGCAGGTATGGTCGGGGCAATCATCGAAAATCCGATTCAAATCAATTTTATCCAGTCCGACACAGCTTTGCCCGTCAGTCTGCCTGCCTTGCAGGTGGAAGCGGATTACACAGCGAATGAAAATTATTCGGTCAAGTCGAAGTGGGGTTTTCTGAAAATTGAGCTGAAATCCGACTTCGGGCACAGCACCTACGCCGACCGCCTGGCCAAGGCCGCAAAAGACGCTGTTATTACCTCGGTGCAGGATGAATCGGACCCGAACAAAACGACTACCACTATTAAAATGGATAAGGTAGAAGAGCCTTTTACCCCCCAGGTAAAGGAAATCTCCCTTGACTATTCCTGCTCCACCGTACTTGATTTTGCTACCGGAGAGGAAGGTGCTTTTCTGCAACTCACGCCTTTCGGAAGTAAAGATATGGCAACAGAAAACCCGCGTCCGCTGCTGCCGGATGTGCAGGAGGAAGGCACTTTTTACATTGGAATAGAAAATTTTACGCCGGACCAAACGCTTTCTCTTTTGTTTCAGGTAGCAGAAGGCAGTGCCGACCCGTTGCAGGTAAAGCAGGAACTGAGCTGGGCCTTTCTGGGTGAGAACAACGTATGGCAGGAATTCCAGAAGGAGGACATAGCAGATGCAACCAACGACCTGACCCAGTCCGGCATCATCCGCTTCAGTATACCGGATAAAGCTAGTGCCACCAGCAGCCTCTTCCCGGAACAGCTCCATTGGCTTAGAGCCACCGTCAGTCAGAAAACACATGCCGTTTGCAAGCTGATTGCCGTAGTGGCCCAGGCAGCCAAAGCAGCATTTACCGATTTTAAAAATACCGGCAATTACTTTAAAAACACCTTACCCGCCGGCACCATCAGCAAAATGGTTGTGAGCGACTCGGCGGTCAAGAAAATTAACCAGCCCTATGCCTCCTTTCACGGGCGGGTTAAGGAGCAGGATAACCATTTTTATGTGCGGGTAAGCGAGCGCCTGCGGCATAAAAACCGCGCGATAACCATGTGGGATTATGAGCGGCTAGTCCTTGAGGCTTTTCCGGCTGTTTACAAAGCCAAGTGCATCAACCACACCCACATACAGGAACAGACCTCGGGTACGCAAACCATTTTTGTAGATAACGAACGCAAGCCGGGGCATGTGCTGGTCGTGCCGATTCCGGATTTAAAAAATAAAAACGCCTTTGACCCGCTGCGCCCCTATACCAGCCTGGGCCTGCTGACGGAGATACAGAAATACCTCTACCGGCACATCTCGTCCCATGTGAACCTGGAGGTGCGGAACCCCCGGTTCGAAGAAATACAGCTGGAATTTAAAATAAAGTACCTGACGGCAGAGAATGAGTTTTATACCAAAGAGCTGAAAAGCGAGCTGGAGAAGTTCCTGGCGCCCTGGGCCTACGACCCGCAGACGGACATAGAGTTTGGCGGGAAAATAAGTAAAAGCGTTTTGATAGATTTTATTGAAGAGCGGCCTTATGTCGATTTTCTGAGCTGTGTTAAAATGTACCAGGTGGTGGAAGGCATCCGGTCCGCCGACCTCGACGAAGCGGTAGCCACCTCTGCGCGCTCGGTGTTTGTGTCGGTTAAATCCGATGACCCGGTGCATGCCCACCGGATTTCCTTTATAACTGAAAACTGCAATTGCTGATGGAAGAAACTTTGTACATAGCCAAAAACAGGAGCCTTCCGGAAGTTCAGGATTATGATTTCCTGCGTACGCTGGGGCTCCGGCACATCGAGGACCTGTCGAGCAAAATCTGGACCGACTACAACACCCACGACCCGGGCATCACCACCCTCGAAGCCCTCTGCTATGCCATCACCGAGCTGGGCTATCGTACCGGGTTTGATATTAAAAATTTGCTGGCCGGTAAAGACGGAAACATAGCAACCGACCAGGCTTTTTTCTCCCCCAAATCCATCTTAACGGCAGAACCGCTGACCATTGAAGATTACCGTAAACTGCTCGTTGACATAGCCGGCGTAAAAAATGCCTGGCTGTTTCCGTACCGCGACGAAGACGGTAAACTCCTGGAGGAGCCGGAGCAGGAAGTACTCCTTTACGCGCATTGTCAGAAAGACCAGCTGGTGTACGAAGAAACCGAACATCCCGTGCGCCTCCACGGGCTTTACTGCGTGCTGCTCGACCTGGAAGAAACCGATGAGTTCGGCGACCTGAACAAAGGCGATATTACCTACCAGTTTGCCACAGAAGACCTGCTGGACATCCGGATGCAACTCCTCTTGCCGGGCTGGAAAGGCGCCCCTACCGCCGGGTACGAGTTTATTGCAGCGGCTGACCCGTCAACCATCAGCAACATAGCCGTTAGTTTTAGCAAAAACCGCTGGACGGTAAAATTTGAAATCGCAGGAGCAGCTGAGGTGCGGGAGTTTCTGTTCCAGGCCTTTGTGTTGCTGCGAGAGGATGTGACCGCCATTGAGCCCGCTATTACCGACCTGTTCAACGACGCCGCAACGTTGGCCGATATCTTTTCCATCTACCAGAAAAAAAACAAGCTTGTCGTCAGTATTCTGCAAACGGCCAAGCAAACGCTGCATGCGCATCGCAACCTGTGCGAAGATTTTGTAGAGCTGGATACGGTGTGCACACAGGAAGTAGCCTTTTGTGCCGATATCGAAGTAACACCCGATGCCGATATTGAAGAGGTGTATGCCAACATCCTCTACCAGCTCCAGAACTACCTGAATCCGGATGTGCCCTTTTATTCCCTGAAGGAGCTCCTGGAAGAGGGCCTGCACACGGATGAGATTTTTGAAGGGCCCATTCTAACGCATGGCTTCATCAAAACCGAAGAGCTGAAGGCGACCCAGCTGCGCAGTAAAATCTACGTGTCGGATGTCATCAATTTTATCATGGACACCGCCGGGGTGCTGTCGGTGAAAAACGTGCTGTTTACCAAATATAACAAGGCAGGAGAGCCGGTGCTGCCGAGTGAGCGCTGGTGCCTGGAAATAGGCGGGGGCTGTAAGCCGGTGCTAAATGTTTTCCGGTCGAAGGTATTGTTCTTTAAAGGAAAGCTGCCCTTCAGAGCCAGGGTCGATGAAACCCTGGACACCTTAAAATACCTGAACGGGCTGGAGCAGCGAAAAAAGCTAAAAGGCACAGCAGACGACCTGGAACTTCCGCAAGGTGCGTATCATGACCTGGGCGAATACCTGTCGGTGCAGTACGAATTTCCGGTTACCTATGGGATAGGCGAGGCCGGCCTGCCCTCCACGTCAACACCGGAGAGGGTAGCGCAGGCAAAACAGCTCAAAGCTTACCTGATGTTCTACGACCAGCTACTGGGCAATTTTTTCGCGCAGCTGTCCAGGGCCAAAGACCTGTTTTCGCTGAATACCGACGTCAATCAGACCTACTTTGCGCAATTCTTAAGTGATATAAAGGGTATGGAGGAGATTTATGGGCATGCCACCGATTTAGAAAAAGCCCTAAGTGCGCCAGCCCCTGCCGATACAGATGCAATAAAAAAACTGCGCGCGCTCATCCTGGAAGATTCAGATACCTTTTACGACAGGAGGAACCGTTTTCTCGACCATCTGATAGGGCGCTTCGCCGAGTCGTTTAATGAGTATGTGCTGATGCTGTATACCTACAAAAATGCAGACAGCTACCAGGACATTGAGCCAGATGAGCTTATCAAGGACAAAATCTCCTTTCTGAAAGATTATCCCCAGGTGAGCCGGGAAAGAGGGAAAGCCTTTAACTACCTCCAGCCCTCCTGGGATTCCGATAATGTTTCGGGGCTCGAAAAAAGAATAGCCCGGCTGTCGGGCATCGACGATTTTACCAGGCGCTTTCTTTTCTGCCTGAAGCATATCGAAATCCTGAGCACCACTGCTTCGCCTCCAAAATACTTCTTCAATCTCGTGGATGAAGCAGGCACGGTCTTGCTCACGTCGCTCCAGGAATACGCCTCTTTTGCAGAAGTAAAGGCAATAGCAGATAAGCTTCCGGAAGTGGCAGGCGATAGCTCCTTTTATAAAACAAAGGACCTGGCGGTAGACCAATATTCCTTTCTGGTACAGGACAGCAGCCAGGTGCCTTTGGCAAAAAGCGGCCAAATTTTCACGGATGCAGCCTCCCGCAATGCTGCCATGCCGCAGGTAGCCGCAGCTTTGGGGCAGGATTGTCCGGGGGAGGGCATGCACCTGGTAGAGCACCTGTTACTGCGCCCACGGTTCGAAGCGCCGGAAATACCGGGGGAGGAGCCCGAAGCAGTATACAAACTGTTCCAGGTATGCCTGGGCGAGAACTGCGGGTTCTGCGGCGAAGAAGACCCGTATTCTTTCCGGTTGTCGCTGGTGCTGCCGTACTGGCACGAACGCTTTAAGAGCATGGAGTTCAGGCGGTATTTTGAAAGTATGGTCCGCACCGAAACGCCGGCGCATTGCATGATAAAAATCTGCTGGGTCAGCAATACACTGCTGAACAGGTTCGAGCGCATCTACCAAAAGTGGATGGAAACGCTGGCCGATTACGAAAAGGACCTGGTGCAGCATCATGATAAAAAAGAGCCTTTGCGGAAAGCCAGTAACGACATGATTGCCATCCTGAAAGAGCTGCACAGCGAATACCCGGAGGCGCACTTGCACGACTGTGCTACAGGTGTAAGTAATCCGGTTTTATTAGGTAACACGGTTTTAGGTACGTATAAATTTTAATCCGATGACAGAATTTAATTCTTATCCCGTTTTTGTGGCCGATCAGGTTTTAATGGCCGAGCACCTGAACGAAATCGTGAATTACCTGGATGAGCAGGACCGGCTGACGCGCAACAAACTCATCGGGATTGGGATTGTATGCGGGCTGGAGCTGCACGTTAGTTCTTCCAGAATCGAAATCACGAAAGGGTGTGGGGTAACTTCTGCCGGTTACCTGCTGGTGCAGGACCAGCTCAGCCTGACCTATTACCGTCCGTACACCCTGCCCACAGATTTTAGTCCGAAGTATAAACCGGTTTATGAAAACTGGCAGCTATGGGAGCTACTCACGGCAGAACAATCGCTGGCCGAAGAAGATGCCTTGTCTATTGAAGCAAACCGGGCTTTTATGCGCGACAAAATTGTGTTGCTGCTGCTGGAGATGAAAGAAAAGCCGCTGAAAAACTGTGTCGATACCGATTGCGATGACAAAGGCGATAAAATAGAATTTGCGGTTAAACCTTTACTGGTTAAGCGAAGCGACATAGATGAATTTTTGAAAAGCAAAGAGGAGCAGCCCGTAAACAATGAGCCTGCACCCTCTGTTAGTCCGGCCCTGCTGGATGTGAAGCTGAAACGGTTTAATGTGCCGGTAAACCAGCTAACCTCGACCGATGTGGTCCTGAACGCTTTCCTGGAGCTGGTAGACGAAAATACCCTGAAGCGCCTGGCCCAGGTGCTCAACTACAGCTACCTGCACTATAAACCTATTCTGTTTGAAGAAGCCAGTAATCCTTTTGGCGATGTCTTTGAAGTATTTAAAGCCAGGCTGGCAGCTATTAAGAACACGAACCCTTTCTTTATTCAATACTTCTACGACTGGCTGGATGATATCCATAAAGCCTACCATGAATTCAAACGCAAGGTGTATGATGTGCAGGTGGCGTGCTGCCCCGATGAGGACCTGTTCCCGCTGCACCTGATGCTGGGAGAAGCTACCAAAAGCACTTCCATCCACAGTAAATCAAACTACCGGCACTACTTCCTGTATTCGCCTTTGTTTAACAACCAGAAAAACCTGCTGGCCGAAGTGCAAAGTTTATTCAGGAGAATGCGGGTACTGGTTCAGAACTTTACCGTTCCAAGCCCCGGTACTTTCCCCAATACGCCCGTCAGGATTACCCCGAGCAAGTACCTCGACAAGCCAATATCGAATCGTTGTATTCCGTATTACTACAACCCGGAGGAGCTCTACCAATGCTGGAACTGGAGCAAAACCCGGAGGGGGAAGGCCACCTCAAACCTGTCGTATCATGCAGCACAGTATAACAGTGCCGATGCGGTGGTCAATCCGCTGCTGTACGATATCGAGCGGTTTAATTTTTTCCGGGTGGAGGGCCACATTGGCAAGAGCTACGGGCAAGCCTTAACCGCTGTTATTTCGCAACGCAATAGCTTCAATTTACCTTTCGAAGTAGTAGCCCTCTCCACAGCTACCGTTGCCCGCTATGCAGCCAGCGACGATAAAAACTGCCTCTTCAATGACCTGGAATCGCTTTACAAGGTAATTATTGCTGAACTTAGCTGCCGCTTCGGCGACCTTGCCTGCCTTCTGGCGGATGTACCCTACCGGCCCCAGCTTTCAAACATTACAGGGGCGGTAACAGACTTTTCTGTAACCGAAAACATACCTGTGCATACGGCGGCTACGTCCATCGGGAACCTGGCCGGCTTTACCATTAATCCTGCTATTTTTCCGCTCTTTGGTCTGCCGTCGCTTGCTGTGCCGGCCTACAAGCGGGGAGACTTTTTCAGGAGCCATTGTACGGTGAAGAAGGGGACGGTAGGAGAGGTGTACCAGACCCTGGTGGCCAGGGGGCACCACTTTGTGAAGCCCTCGCCCGACAGCAACATGACCCTGAATACGGTGTATGCGCACCTGTTCTATTTTATCGACAGCGTGGAGAATGTCATGGGTGCGTCCTGGCCCGACACAATCAAAGACTTTACACCTGCGACATTTACCGCCAGGTTTGCTGCCCTCACCGAGGAAGTTCGCTTTATAGCTGCCAACACGCTGAATATGGCAGAAACGGCAAAAGAGCTGCGCCTGGAAGAAAGCCTGCGGCGCTTCCCCGGCCTAATAAATACCTGTTTCGACGAGCGGCTGGCAGCGTTGAAGAAGGAATATGAAAAGCGGTATAATGAGGTGCGGGCGCTGGCCAACTTCATGAACTACTTTAAAAAGCACCCGGGTCTGGAACACAAGGCAGGCGTACCGAAGGGAGGCACGTTTATTTTAGTGTATCATGAAACGCCCGCCCCACGGTTAACCAGACCTATTCCGCAGGTGCTGACGAATGTACCCGGAGCAGTGCTGGCTGCCGCCAATCTCAATGAGGCTATTTTATCCAATGCCCATATCGATGACTTGTTAAAAGAAGCTTCGGTGAAGGACCCTGTTTTGCTGAAGAACTTTGAACTGGCGCTTGGCAGCTTCCTGAACACCTGCCGCGACATGGAGGAAGCTACCAAACTAGACATTACCGATATACTTATCCGGGTGCCGCAAATTCGTGTACCCGACAGGTTTCGTATTCCCGAGTTTGCCGTAATAGCAGACTTTTACCTGCCCTACATCTGCTGCTCCGACTGTCCGCCCATTACGTATGTGCTGCCTAAAGAGCCGGAGGTGGTGTTATCTATCCGAATTACGCCAACAGAGTTCTGTAACAATGACGAAGGCGCTTATCCGGTTACGGTGTCACCGGAAGGTGGCGTGCTTTCTGCATCAGTTGGTGGCGTAGCGGCAGGCAGCTTCCAGTTTAAACCCAAAGGCATACCGGCAGGTACAAACAAAATAACCTACACGCTGGCCGATGGCAGGAGCACCAGTGTGGATGTAAAAATAGTAGAAGCGTTTGAGGTCGATTTCAGGTTCCAGGTAGAGAATGATGGCATTACGGTCAATTTCTTCCCGTCGAATACAGGCGACCGGCAGGTGACCTGGGATTTTGGCGACGGGGTTACGACCACTGAACAGCAGCCCAGTCACACCTACCAGTTAAAAGAGGAATCGGAAAGCTTTACGGTTAAGCTGACGGTAAGGGATGTTCCCTGTCTGGCTACAAAGGAACACACCTTCACCCTGAAGCGACCGGAAAGAACCGAATTTGGCCTAGTGCCGGAAGTCTTTTGCAGTAACGACAGAGCCACCCATACCTTTAAAATAGCGCCAACTCCCAAAAATGTAAAAGAAATCAAGAACGAAGCGAAGCTGGTGCTGGAACGAAACCCGGATACAGGGGAAATATCCTTTATTCCGGCCAAACAAAATTTACAGGCCACTAAAGAATTTCCGTTAAGCTACAGGGAGGCAGGGTTAACTATCAAAGTAGTGGTACCGAATGCCGACTTCATCATGGTGCTTAAACGCATTCAATCTCCTCCAAACACCACGGTAGACCTGTCCGACTTTGTGCTGCATGTAAAGGCGAAGGAACCCGCGGCGGACGATTACCAATGGCGGCTGTTATCGGGCGACCGGCAGCTTCAGTTCTCCGGTCAGGCCGTCGATATTTCGTATCGGAATACCGGCCTCAGTCCGCAAAATGAGCTGCTTATCAACCTTCGTATATTTCATCAGCTACCGGGTGCAGAATGCATGGACGAGAAACGGTTTATTATTGACAGGAGGATATTCGATAGATTCCTGGATAAAGAAGAGTTCGATAACCATACCACCCTCTAACCCGTCACTGCTGCATGACTGTTCAGCGCCATATCATCCGCAGGCAAATCCTGGAAGTAAGCAGGGAAGGAGCAACTGATGCGTTTGCTTTCAAGGAAGAGCTGTCGCTTTTCTGTACGCAGAAATTACTGCCCGCCATCGAAAAGGTTCTCGATGAAAAGGCACCGGCAGGTAAAGTAATAAAGGCAGACAGTGTGGTTATTGAAGCAGGGGAGTTACCCGCAGACAATTGGGAACAGGTGCTGTGTGAGAAAGTAGTGGAGCAGTTGGCAGACCTTTTTTCGTCAATGGGAACAAGCGCTGTTGTGGGTGCTCCAGGTATTACGGCAACGCCTGTGGAAGAGCTGAGCGAACAGGAAAACGCCGTTGACATCATCCTCTACTTTCTGCGTACCGGTGTGATGCCCTGGAATGCATCCGTGTCCAGTAAAGCAGACCTTCAGCGGCTGATGGAAACTGCCGGCAGCAAGTCCACTTTCCTCCACCAGATGAAGCAGCTCACCAATACGGAGCCCCAGGTACTGAAACGGCTTGTACAGCAGTTTGAGGAGCCGGTACTGGAAAAAATTATGACGCTCAGTGGTGTGAGGAAAAGCCTGCGCGAAAAGGAAAAGAAGTTCCTAACGTCCCTGTTATTCCTGCTAAAATTGCCGCCAGCCGAATGTAAACAGCTTCTGATTCAGTCGCTTCTGGCAGGTGCTTTGGTTCAGCGGAGCAGGCATGAATCTGCCCTGAATCCGGAAAAATTTGAGGAGATTGTTTTTCGACACCTTTTTGAAAATCTCACTGCTGAGCAACTGCAGCGGGCAGCAAAAATGCTGTTTTATGGTTCTTCAAAGCAGGAAGATAGCGCAAAGGCAATAGCAGCACAGGTAGGCGCCGGCAAACAAACGGATAAACCTGCTTTCGGGAAGAACCTTGTTTCAATCAAAAATAAGAAACAGGAGTATTTTGTAACGAATGCCGGACTGGTGCTTTTACATCCTTTTCTAGCCACCCTTTTTGAAAATATAGGTTATACAGATAAGCACGTGTGGGTGTCAGAAGAGGTGCAGCAGCGTGCCCTGGGGCTGAGCCAATACCTGGTAACCGGCAACGAAGCATGTCCTGAATTCGATTTATTGCTCAACAAGCTTCTGCTGGGCTACCCCATGCACCAGAGCGTAAACGGCAATATCGTTTTAAGCGCATTTGAAAAGAAAGAAGCACAGGACCTGCTGCAATCGGTCATCAGGCACTGGGATGCCTTAAAAAACAGCAGCATCGAAGGCCTGCAGTCGACCTTTTTGCAACGTGATGGAAAAGTTTGGTTTGGCGACTCGAAATGCTACCTCAAAGTGGCGCAAAAAACCGTAGATATTTTATTAAACAGACTTCCCTGGGGCATTTCCATTGTAAAAACGCCCTGGATGGACAGTATGATGCATGTAGAATGGAATTGAAAGATATGATGCCGTATGAAAGAGACCTTAAGCCCCCAAACCAAATCGGGTATACCAATAAGACCCCGCTCGTTTTTTTCATCAAAAGGAGCGAGTAGGAAGGATTTATTCTTTCAGCCAAAATTAAAGATTGGGCCGGTAGATGATGCCTATGAGAGGGAGGCAGATGCGATCGCGGACCAGGTGATGCGTGTGCCCCAATCACAAACCGGTATAACGCGCATGTCAGCTTCTGGTATACAGCGAAAGTGCAGTGAATGTGAAAAGGAAGAAAAAGAGAAACTGCAGCGGAAAGCTGTTTCTTCCACTATTCCTGAACCCGCTACGGAAGTTTATCAGGCACTGAACGCGGGCGGACAAGCCCTGGATACTGAAACCAGATCATTCATGGAAAGCCGCTTTGGGCAAGACTTCTCGCAGGTGAAAATCCATACGGATGAACTCGCCGCAAAGTCGGCTGCTTCCATTAATGCCCTGGCTTACACGTCAGGAAACCATGTGGTATTTAACCAGGGGCAATATGCGCCCGGTACGGATAGTGGCAAAAAGCTGCTGGCCCATGAGCTGACGCATGTGGTGCAGCAGAACGGTAGCTCTGAAAGAATAGCCAGGCAGGAAGATGAAGCATCCGAACCAAATTTTACAGAAACCGCAGATCCATGTACCTATCGGGGTGCGGCTGACCAAGAGAGAGAAATACACCTGAACCTGGGGTTAAGGGCAGTCCGTGTTTATACCGGAAGCGCTACTAATTTCAGGCAATTTGACAATATCATTGTGGGACCTAGTACTTACTCGCTTGCCAGGAAAAATGGATGGTGCCATATGTACCCGGTTCTGGGGCACCAGCTCGTCTCTGGTCACGGCCTGATTAATTTTGTTAACTATTGCGGCAACTTTGGCTTTCACAGCAATTTCTGGAGACAAACACGGGATGGTAAGCGGGTAATTGAAAGAATACCCGGAGCGCAATCTGCCGGGTGTGCCCGGTTAGATGATCCGGACAAAGATTCTACAGGTTCGGCAGCATCAGCAGCATTTTATAATCTTGTCAGGCAAGGGGATTGTGTGCGCATTTACGATCGGAGTAGCTGGCGCCGTCCAACTTTTAAAAGGTGCAGGGAGGGAGGTAACTGCAGACCATAGTGGTATCTGCTGTATACGGGCCTTTCGGAGAAAAAGGCGTCTGGGGGTCTTTCGTCCTGCCTGAAGAAGAGCAGAGGAAATGGTGACAGGTGCAGCAAAGTTTTTCGCCGGTCACCCGGCTATTTTCATAGGCGAGGTGAAGCAGAGACTGTGGTGGCAGGTGCAGCAGAGATTGTAAAGCTGTTTCATCACAAGAAAAATAACAGCAGACAGTATAGCATATGCAGCTGTTTCGTTTTTTCCCGGATTCCAGACAATCCAGCTTAATAATTTTTTCAGGTTTGTAAATCAACATGGCAGAAAGCTCCAAAGCCGGAAAAATTAAAGCAATTCGCATCCCGGAAACGGCGAGAAAGGCGAATAACAGCGCTATGCCTTCCGGCAAGAGTAGTTCTTTTTTTCAGCCAAAAGTAGTGGTAGGTCCTCCGGACGATGTGTTTGAGCAGGAAGCGGATGCCGTGGCAGAAAAAGTGATGCGCACGCCTGCTCCCGCGGAACAACCTTTTTTTGCCCCGCAGCCTGTTACCATAACGCCGCTTATAAGCCGGAAATGCGCTTCCTGTGAAGAGGAAGACAAAGTACTGAAGAAGGAGGAAAGCCAGGCAGAACATAAACCTGAATCCCGGGTAGCAGCAAGCGATTTGCCTGCAGGCAATGGAACGGATGGCGTTGCTATACAAACCAGTTACACAGGCAAACAAGCCTTTTTTACGCCTCCTGCTCCCGTAGAAAAGGTGCTGCAACGAAAATGCGTAGCCTGTGAGGACGAGGAGAAACTGCAGCGTAAAGAAGAGAAACAGGAAGCAGAAAATGCAATTGTCAGAAAAGCTTTTGCCGGTTCTACTGAACCTGTACCGGTAGAAGACCAGTTACAGCGTACACCAACCGCTTTTCTGCAACGCCAGGAAGCAACAGCACCTGCCACAATTCCTTCTCCTGAACAGACCGGAACCGCTGCTGTAAACTGGTTCGAGATGCGGCGTCCTTTTTACAACAGAAGTGCCGAGCACCTGCTGCTGGACCCCAATGCCTATGATGCCATTTTGCAGCCCTGGCTCTACAATTACAATTTTTTTCAGAACATTGGCTTAGGGAGCGAACGCTCGGCAACTGCCAGCAATTTTTTCACCCCGCTCGCCATCGATTCTGCCCTGAAAAGAGATTACCCTACCTGGTGGGAACAGACCGACCGAGAAATGGGGACTTCTTCTTTCATCCTGAGCCCGACAGTGTTTACGTTTGACCTGCACAACCTCCCAGGCTCCTTAACCATGCCGGCTCCCTTCCGGCACATTTTTGGTCTACCCGAGAATCCATACCTGCAGCGCAAACCTGCGCCTCCACCCACCGCTTCCTCCGAAGCGCCTGCCTTGGTGCACCATGTATTAAAAGCAACCGGAAATTACCTGGATACCGGAACCAGGGAGTTTATGGAGGCCCGGTTTGGCTCTGATTTCAGCAGCGTAAAAGTTCATACCAATGCAGCGGCTGCCCAATCAGCGCAATCTGTAAGTGCCTTAGCCTATACCAGTGGGAATAATATTGTATTTAATAAGGGACAATATGCTCCTGCCACGCCAGTCGGAAGAAGACTGCTGGCCCACGAACTGACTCATGTGCTGCAGCAAAATACCCGACGTGCTGGCCGCAAGGTGCAGCGGCAGGTAGCACCCGAAACCATCGAAGGGTTTAAGCCTTTACCGGTAAGTGAATATGTGGTGGTGAAAGAAGAAATCATATTCTACCACTCTCCCCTTACAGAAGAATTTACCAAAAGCCGGATCATTAGTAAGAATGCCCGACTGGAACTTACCTGGAAATCCGGCAACTGGTATTTTGCTTATGATGAAAGCGGGCAGAAAGGATATGTTAAAGCATCCAGTCTTGTTTTCCCTCCTAAATTAAAAAAGGCTCCGCAGGAAGAGTTTATGACCATGATTGGTGACATTCTTTTTGTGCAGGCGCCAAACATGAACCGGGCGTTCCTGATGGTAAAAACAACGGGACTGCTTCCTAATACAGGGGCTATATTTTGGTTTTCCAATGGAAGAGTAAAGCCTTATCCGGTAAAATATGAGATAACGATTCGCGATCCCAACCAGGCTGAAATTGACGAAATGGGTAAACTGGCCGGTTTTTCCGGCATTTCATCAACAGCCGGTACCGGAACGACTTTGCCCGCTACACCGGGCGCCCCGGCTATACCACTTACTCCGGAGCAGAAAAAATGGAGGGAGGCAGAGAAAGAGCTTGATCCGTTTGTGGATGAAGTTATCTACCAGCAAAGTGAGAAGGTGAAAGGCAAAATGGCGCTCAGTATACCGTATGAAAGTATCAAGGCTGTGAATTTTAAATTTGAAGAATTCCGCCTGAAAAAAGGGTTTAAGTTTAGCCAGGAATCCGATTCTGATTTTGTTTTCTATTATACCGTTTTCCAGCTGCTAATCAGGGCGAAGATCAAATCGGTAATGACTAATGTCTATTATAAGCCTTCTGATCCAAAAAAAGATGTAGGCAGCACCGAATGGTTGGCGCACAGTCAGGAGGTACTGATAACGGAAAATGAGGCCTACCTGAAAGCCGAACTGGAAAAATTAATTGCCGAAGAACGGGATAAGCGGAAGGCTGATATCGAGAAATTTTATGAACCCTATATCGAAGCCTTCAAAAAAGAACAGGCGGGCTTTATAGAAAAAGCGAAGAAGGATATAGAGAAGAAGCAGGGCTGGTATAACCGGGAGGTGGCTCAAAAAGCCGTAGATGCCGTGCTGGAACAACGGTGGAAGGAACGGATGAAGGAGGCGGGAGACGCATTCGCAGGTTCTGCACTGGCAAAAGAGATAAAGGAAGCAGTCGAAAAAAGATTTAAAGTAATTGAGACGGCTGTTCTGAATCCCGATCCTTATAAAGTAAACCTGGTAAAATCGGATAAGGTGCTTTTCGACATGGTTAAAAAATATGACGATCAGCTGAAGGCGTCATCAAAATATGTCGATCAGAAAAAAGCATTTGACACGGCGAAAATAAATATCGGAGCACATCTGAAGGCAATGCATCCGGATGATCATGAAAGGGTGCTGCGGGTGATACTGGTATATTATTCTCAGCAGCTCTTATATACCTCCGATAGTAAACTCAGTGCCTATGCCATCAAGAAATGGGCCGAACGCAACAGCCAGGATTTGGATGTGGTGATCCATAAGTTTGCGCCTGTTCTAAAGAGAAAGATGGAGGAGGATAACCAATACCTGCGCTTAGCTCTACCTGAATACTCCGTTACCACACAAGCCTACGTCGACCTGTCGTACGAGCTGTTGTACGCTAAAAAATTCTTCGATAAAATCATTTCACACCCCGAAAGTGATGAGGGATTCTGGAGTGGTTTTACCTCAAAGAGCATGTCCGAAATGCTTCCGTTCATTCACTCGATTTTAAAAATATCTGAACTGTATGAGCAGATGCGGGTGATGAACAAGCACCTGATGGGCGGTACCTTAACGCTTTCTGAGGAACTGCTGATGAAAGCGGTAGCAGGTTTGCAGTACATAAACCAGATCAGGAAAAAGCCATTCTGGTACAGAGTAGGGGAGGGCGTTGCAGAAGCCATTCCTTTTATGGCAGAATTTATCATTACAGCTCCCATAGGACTGGGGGGTATGTCGATAGGAGTAAAGGCTGCAGAGGCCACCCTGAAAAAATTCACTGCCAAATTTGTTGAAAGACAGGCCGCAAAAGTTATCATTAAAGGAGTGGGGTTATTGTCCGGAGCATTTGCGCAGACACTAGCCAATCCTGCCGATATTGCTAAGAACGTGCTGGTTCACAAGCTGCACATCGTGAGCATGGAAATGCAGCCCGATGGTTCTTTTGAGGTTAAAGTGGCGCCGAACCCCAATACCAATGCCCAGGCTGCCTGGAAAGGCTTTATTACCACGTATGTGAATGTGTTTACGGAACGCCTGGGCGGGAAGGCGCTCCCTTTCTTAGCTGGAAAAGCAGGAAAATTCCTGCCCATGTCGATACGGAACTCGGTGGCGGCAGCTTACCTGAAAAAAACCGGGGAAGCCCTGAAAAAATATGCCGGTTTCCATGGCATTCTGGGTGAGTACGAAGAAGAAGTGTACGGGCAGATACTGGAGGCGCTGTTAAAAGGAGAGCAGGTGAAGTGGAGCCTGGAAGATCAGGCACAAACGTTTATGGTGGTCGCTATCATGGGGGGAGCCATCCGCGGCATCCAGACCACCTTCATTGCCTACGATGTACTCCGGACATTCAGAATGAAAGGCAAAGATATCGTGTTGCCTGCCGAAGTATATACCATGCTTACCCAACTGACAAGCCTGGATAAGCTTGAAACCTTTAAACAGAATCTAAAATCGCTTAAGCTAACCGGAGACCAGCTGAAACTGGCCATGTACCTGGCAGAAAAGACGCTGAATGTAGAGCAGGAGATTGAGGTTAACCTGGAAGAAAAAGCAGCAAAAATAGTTCAGGATAACATTCCGGCTACGCTGGCCGAACTTAATGAGCTAATTGTTAAACTATACCAGGCGAAGAAAAATTTCCTGCTTGTGGAAGAAGCCAAACGCGCTGATCATGTGGAAAGCATTCTCCTGGAGGAAGGAAAGCAACAGTTCCCGCTGCTGCTATTTAATATAAAACACACAGATATCTGGATTCGTGAAACCGAGCGGGCTATTGCCTTACACGTAGGCATGGCATTACCTGATCTGCGGGGTAGCGTGGAAACAGGCACGAGCATTGAGGCGAATCTGGCATTCTGGCAAAAGTGGCAGAAGGGCTGGCGCCCGTACCTGGAGGAACTTACCGCCTTAAGCCCCCAGAGCACCTTCGGTACAGCCGGTGCAGGTATGATCAGCATCAATGGGAATGTGGTGATATCCGGAAGGAGCCTGTTCCAGATGTTGCGCCTCGATCAGGTAAATCTGGAGCGGTTGCTAAAGGCTTCCCTGGAGGTGAGACAGCTGGTGGAAAAAGGAGGAGCTCCTGCCGCAATAGCCGATACCGAGCTGAACAAGCTGAAAGAAGTCCATACGGATAGTAAGGTATTAACCACAGCCAGCGGTACTGTGAAAATTAATAATGAACTGGAGCTATCGAAAGAAGTGCTGGAGCAGTTATCCTTAAAGCCAGGGGCGAGCCTGCCTGCAAAAGGAGGTGCCGCCAAACCACCTGCCAGAGAAAAGCCTTCTGCCAATAAATTCCTGTTTGACTTTACCTTTAGACCCTGGGTAACCGCTGCAAATTATCTGAAGCTATCCGCTACAGACAAGGCAGCCATAGCTACTCTTCATCCGGAAAGTAAGCTTACGGACGTTGCCGGAGGTTTAATTTCTATAAACGGGCAGGTGCAGGTGTCGCCATCTTTCCTGAAAGGACTGCTCCTGCAGAATCCATCTGATTTAAAAGCCTTGTTGATGGCCACGCATGACCTGGAGCAGCAGGGGGGCGATGCCGGCAAGATTAGTAATGAGTCCTGGAATACGTTAAAACTGTTTTTCTCATCGGGAGGCTACAGGCTGCGGTTTAAATTCCAGTACGAAGGCGAGCTGAATAAATTCCTGGCAGATACTGGCTTAAATACCGATACCCGCTTTGGTCCGCTTTGGAGTAAAGCCGGTTTGCTGGAGAAAATCCGTATGTGGGATTTATTTAATGAGATAGGGGACTATAAAGAAAAGGGCATCCGTGCAGAAGATACACTGCCTGCGCTGCGCAGGCAGGCTTCGGACTTTGCGCTTAAAATGGAACCGAAAAATTTGTTTGACTTTTCTGAATATTACCAGTTTTACATAGCGAAATTTAAAGCGAGCGTGGAGGAAGCGGAAGGAAAATTCGACACAGCGTTGACGCAGGCAGAAGAAGCAGAACAAAAGCGTTTAGGAAAAATCAGTCTTTCTCCAAAAGAGAAAACAGAAGTGCTGAAAAACCTTACGCTGGAGAAATTTAAAACATCCGTTGACAGCCGCAAAAAGGTCAGGAAACTTATACAGGACCAGGTGCTGCAAGGGCTCAGCGATCCGGCTGCCGGCATCGGTAAGATAAGCATGGATACCGAAACCAGCATCACGATAGATTACACGCTTGGCGTGCTGGAGGTGGTTGAACACTTGGGAGAGGCACAATTTATCCCACCTGGATTACCGGACTTGCAGGCGGCAAAAGCAGTTCAGGAACTAAGCGGTTTATCGTTTGAAGACATCCCGGCTGCCACGTACCATGTTGAAAAACACCATCATGAATTGCCGTTAAGCATGCAGGATGCAGCGGCTCCTGCCGCTGCTTATTTTAAAGCAGCAGGATTGGCTATAAAGCATGCAAAGCAGATAACGGTAAATGTCTCACCAGTTGAGCCGGGTGTCAGGAGTATAGCGTACAATTTCCCGGTGGAGGAAAGCGGTAATAAGTATATATTGCGGACTATCGTAAAGGTAATGCCTGATGGCAAAACTTCTATTGCCACGCTTATTATAATAAAACTTAATTAATGGCTTATGCAGGAAGACAAGTTGCTTTTAAATACGCTTGAGCAGATTAAGAATGCCTGGGAAAAAGCGCTCGCACTAAATTATCCTGACAAAAAGTATTGGCTACAAACAGCGCTGGCAAATATTTTTTCGCTCAATACAGGCTGGTACCTCGACAAATTACCTGAGGAAGTTCCCGGCTGGGAAAAGTGGTTGGCTGAGACTGCCCTTCTGATGAAAAAGAGCTATAACGGCCTCATCACGTATATGAACATGACGATCGGCAATCATGAAATCCAGTGGATTACCGATGACTGGACGAGCCATCGGGAGTTATGTCTGCTTCGCTCGCAACTTGAATTTCTAATGGAGACTTACCAGGACTTCTTAAGTGAAGATGAAATTGCCGGTTTTGAACTGGAGTCCTTTGACCAGCAGCTTCGGGAGTTACAAAGCGGAGGAACTATACCCGATGCGTTTGTACCTGCCGGTGTTCCTGAAACCCATTGGTGGTGGTATCCGGGTTCTTTAGAAAAATAAGAAAACGAGTGCTATTCAATACCTCTGCCTGAGCAATCGCTGCAAAGGTTTTACTCAGGGAAAACGTAAATCCAGTTCATTAGAAAAGTATGTATAAAAACATCGAGTGTTCCACTGTTTTTTTAAGAGAAATCGTAGATCGCAGGCTGCAACGTTACTTTAATAAAGAGTTGAATACTGAACCGGACTCTTACCCTGACTTACTAGTTGAGGCAGATGGCGGTCCGCTCGATCTGTTTCTGCGGGAGCATCCGTTAAATATTGAAGAATATATCATCCTGCTGTTGGCGCTCATGCCCCACCTCCAGCCTAATTTCCTGGAAAATATTGTCCTAAAGTACCTCCCGCAGGGCGGCGACTTCCCGGAAATGGGAGGAGTAAAAGGCGCCAGCCACAGAGGCATGCTGCCTACAGGTGAAACCGTGCAATTCATTCTGGCAGGAGATAGTTTAGCCGATAGGCTTCGGATTACCCGTTACTTTTCGTCAGACCATTTTTTTTACCGACACCAGATCCTCTCCCTGGAACCCGTAAAAGAAGGCGAACCCCGCATGAGCGGCAGAATCATACTGGCGCAGGAATTTGTGGAGTGGCTGACGCTGGGCAAAGTTTCGGCCCCAGCCTTCAGTCCCGAGTTTCCTGCCAAAAAAATCGAAACGGCGATGGATTGGAACGACCTGGTGTTGCGGCCTGCTACCTGCGGGTACATCGACGACATAAAAATGTGGTTACAGCACCATCGGGCCTTAGCTGCTGACCCGGTTATTGCCCGTAAACTAAGGCGCGGCTACAGAGCGTTGTTCTACGGTCCGCCGGGCACAGGGAAAACCCTAACGGCCTCGCTGCTGGGGAAGCAATTTAACAAAGAAGTATACCGCATCGACCTGTCGCAGGTGGTGAGCAAGTACATAGGCGAAACAGAGAAAAACCTGGAAAAAATTTTTGCAAAGGCAGAGAACAAAGAATGGATCCTTTTTTTTGACGAAGCCGATGCCTTATTCGGAAAACGAAGCAGCGTTTCGAGCGCCCATGATAAATATGCCAACCAGGAAGTAAGCTACCTGCTGCAGCGTGTAGAGGACTTTCCGGGATTAATCATTCTAGCCTCAAACTTCAAAAACAACATCGATCAGGCCTTCATCCGAAGGTTCAACGCAATACTCCATTTCCCGATGCCAGATGCAGCCGAACGCCTGGCCATCTGGCAGAAAAACTTACCAGCCACCATTCCTGTGCATGAGGAAGTTTCCATTCAAGTGTATGCCAATAAACATGAGTTCAGCGGGTCGGCTATTACAAATATTATGCAGTATGCCAGTCTCTGTGCTTTGTCGCGACCGGAAAAGACGATACTGAATGATGATATTGTAAATGGAATTAAGCGGGAACTTATAAAAGAAGACAAGTTTTAGCAAATACCCCTGAAGTAATGCACATAAAAAAAGCAGCAGTTCCGCTCTTTCGTTTGGAACCGCTGCCTTTATTTTTTATGAAAATCGAAATCTTCAACTTTTAGCCATTCTTTTATACGGGAGGGTATAGCAGGAGGTTATGCCATGTTGAAAATAACTGAAAAATTTTACGTTACCTTTTCAAGTGTTTCTTCGTGAAATGTGCCTTCCTGAATTCTTTGTTCATTATCAAACCAACTGCAAATATAAGCCGGCTCCAGGTGCGTCCCAATCGGGCTATACACTTTCACAATCATGTTAGGGGAACGAATCCCTTTTACTTTTACAATGTCTCCTGTCTTAAACTTGTTATCCTGTGCCATAATTTCCTGAACCGCTAACGTACGCTGCTTCTCCTGATTACCTTAACGGGCTACCTCTATGTTGTTATTACGGCTATAAAAATGTTTAGCAACAAACAAAAAAGCAGCGATTCCACTCTCTCATTTGGAACCGCTGCTTTTATTTTTTTATGAAAATCGAAATCTTCAACTTTTAGCCTACCTGTATATACGGGAGCTGTGATGGGAGGTTGTGTTTCTTAAAAAAATTACACCAGCCCCGCCTCCTTCGCCAGCGATACCATGTCGGCCACATTGTTCGTTCCGAGTTTTTTCTGGATATTTTTCCGGTGCGTGGCCACAGTATGCGTGCTCAGGTAGAGCTTCTCCGAAATAGCTTTCGTGTTCATGCCCTGGCAGATCATCGTCAGAATTTCTACCTCCCGTTTGCGGAGGCTGCTTACCAGCAGTGTATTCTTCTGTTTCAGATTCTCCTTTAGTACCGTAACAAGCTGTTTTTCGGTATTCATCTGCGGACTCATGTCCACATCAACACACAGCAACTCTTTTACGTTGCCGTTTTCGTCTTTTGTAAACGCTTTGGCCCAGCCAACAAACCATTTATACTCCTGCTCGTCCTTGTGCTTTGCCCGGAAAAGACCTCCGAACTCTGCCCCGTTAAAGTTCTGGTAATGGTCGATGCTGGCTTCGGGCACATTATGGTCGTCGGGATGAACGATCCTGTACAGGTATTCTATTCCGCCCATCTCCAGGATCTCTTCCAGCGTGTAGCCCAGCGATTCTTCGTTTGTCCTGTTGCACCAGATCACCCCCTTCTCCAGGTCCGAAATATAAATGTTGGCCGGAACCTCGTGCACCACTTTTTCCAGGAAACAACATTTAGCTTTCATAAAAGCTAACTGCTCTTCCAGCTCTTTTATTTTTTTAAACAGGTTAGGGAAATTTTCTTCAGAAGGCATCGGGAAGAGGCGTAATTTATTTAATGAAACCTAACAAAACTTTAACGATTGCTCATTCAAAACTAACTATATATTCAAGTTAACAGAAGAATTTTTAAATTAATTTTATGGGTACTGCCGCAAAGGCTGTGGTGGCAGGAGCAGTGGAAAAAACAACCTGTTTTGCCACAAAAAAAATCTGCTGCCACTGCCACCACAGCCTCTGCACCAGGTGGCGGTGCGACAATAACAAGGGCCTGTCGTACTGTAACTTAAAAGAAGACAGCGCAAGCAAAGCAGGAATAACAACGGCTAGCAATTCGACGACCCGGAATATTTTTTGAAACATACGTAGATAGTAGCAGGTGGCTTTGGTGTTACGGCTTCTGCTAATACCAGCTGCAGTATGCCTGTTGTTAAAACCGACCATACCAGAGCTGCGCAAACTGCTCCACTTTGGGCTGGTATTGCTGCTCCAACCACTTGTTTTGCCAGGAGGGCGGGCTTTATTCAGTTTTTGAAAAGAATATTCTTAACTTTGTTCCTGTATTGATACTATATGAAGAACATACGTAATTTCTGTATTATTGCCCACATCGACCACGGCAAGAGCACCCTGGCAGACCGACTGCTCGAGTTTACCTCTACCGTGGCAGAACGTGAAATGCAGAACCAGCTGCTGGATAACATGGACCTGGAGCGCGAGCGCGGCATTACCATCAAGAGCCACGCCATCCAGATGAAATATTTGTACAAAGGCGAAGAGTTCACGCTCAACCTGATCGACACGCCGGGCCACGTGGACTTTTCCTACGAAGTGTCGCGCTCCATTGCGGCCTGCGAAGGCGCGCTCCTGATCGTGGACTCCTCGCAGGGCATCGAGGCGCAGACCATTTCCAACCTGTACCTGGCCATCGGCAACGACCTGGAGATCATCCCGGTGCTCAACAAGATTGACCTGCCGCATGCCATGCCCGAAGAAGTATCCGACCAGATCATCGACCTGATTGGCTGCGACCGCGAAGACATTATCCATGCGTCTGGCAAAGCCGGTATCGGTATCGAAGAAATTCTGAATGCCATCTGCGACCGCGTTCCTGCTCCCAAAGGCGATCCGGAAGCGCCGCTGCAGGCGCTAATCTTCGACTCGGTGTTTAACTCCTATAGGGGTATTGAAGTTTATTTCCGGATTTTTAACGGCACTTTGCGCAAAGGCGAAAAAGTGAAGTTCATCAACACCGGCAAAACCTACGAAGCCGACGAGATTGGGGTACTGAAGCTGAACCAGGAGGCGCGCCAGGAGATGAGCGCTGGGAACGTGGGCTACCTGATCTCGGGTATTAAAAATGCCAAAGAAGTAAAAGTGGGCGATACCATCACACACGTAGGCCGACCGGCTGCCGGTATTCAGGGTTTTGAAGATGTGAAGCCGATGGTATTTGCCGGTATTTACCCCGTGGAGACGAGCGAGTACGAGGAGCTGCGCTCTTCGATGGAGAAGCTGCAACTGAACGATGCCTCTTTGGTGTGGGAGCCGGAAACGTCTGCCGCCCTGGGTTTTGGTTTCCGTTGCGGGTTCCTGGGCATGCTGCACATGGAGATTGTGCAGGAGCGCCTCGAGCGGGAGTTCGACATGACGGTAATTACCACCGTGCCGTCGGTGCAGTTCCACTGCTACACCACCAAAGACCAGATGATCAAGGTGAACGCACCTTCCGAGATGCCGGAGCCTAATTACATCGACCATATCGAGGAGCCGTTCATCAAAGCGCAGATCATCTCAAAATCAGAGTTTGTCGGCCCGATCATCACGCTGTGTATGGATAAGCGCGGTATCCTCAAAAACCAGACCTACCTTACCAGCGACCGGGTGGAACTGGCCTTTGAAATGCCGCTTGCCGAAATCGTGTTCGACTTCTTTGATAAGCTGAAAACCATCTCCCGCGGTTACGCTTCGCTCGATTATGAACTGATCGGCTTCCGCCCGTCGAACATGGTGAAGCTGGATATCATGCTGAACGGCGAGAAAGTGGATGCACTTTCGGCCATCGTGCACCGCGACAAAGCCTACGACTGGGGCAAGCGCCTGTGCGAAAAATTACGAGAACTGCTGCCACGACAGATGTTCGAAATTGCCATTCAGGCGGCCATCGGTCAGAAAATTATTGCCCGCGAAACGGTAAAAGCCCTGCGTAAAAACGTACTGGCCAAGTGCTACGGTGGCGACATTTCGCGTAAACGTAAGCTCCTCGAGAAGCAGAAAAAAGGGAAGAAGCGTATGCGCCAGGTGGGCAACGTGGAAATCCCGCAGGAAGCCTTCCTCGCTGTGCTCAAGCTCGACTAAAGAAAAAATATCATCAAGCCCCGGTGTACCCGCATGTGCACCGGGGCTTGTTGTTTATCCTGACACTAATTGTGCTGTAGTAATAAATCGGGAAATTTTTAAAGATGAAAATTTCATTTTATTTTCGGACTTTAATACATAACTCCCAAACTCTCTAACTTTCTAACTCTTAAACTATACAATGACCCTGCTCGACGGTAAAAAAACATCCGAAGCCATTCAGAACGAAATAGCTGCTGAAGTAGCTGCCATAAAAGCCCGCGGTGGCAAAGTTCCCCATCTGGCTGCTATCCTTGTTGGGAACGACGGAGGTTCTGTAACCTATGTAAACAATAAAGTGCTGGCATGCGAACGGGTAGGATTTGGATCTTCGCTGTTTCACTACGACGAGAGCATTTCTGAAGAAGAACTGTTGCTGAAAATTAAGGAGCTGAACTTAGACGCAGACATTGACGGATTTATCGTGCAGCTTCCGCTGCCAAAGCACATCGACCCGGAGAAAGTGCTGGAGGCAGTTGATCCGCAGAAAGATGTGGATGGTTTCCACCCGATCAATGTGGGTCGGATGGTTGCCGGTCTGCCAGCTTACTTACCTGCTACGCCTGCCGGTATTTTGCAGTTGCTGGAGCGCTACCAGATCGAAACATCCGGGAAGCACTGCGTGGTACTGGGCCGCAGTAACATTGTGGGTTCTCCGATGAGCATCCTGATGGCCAAAAACACCTATCCGGGCAACTGTACCGTAACGCTTTGCCACAGCCGTACAAAAGATCTTCCGTACTACACCCGCCAGGCCGATATCATTATCGCAGCTATCGGTAAACCGGAGTTCGTAACAGCAGATATGGTAAAAGAAGGCGCCGTGGTGATTGATGTGGGTACTACCCGCGTGCCGGACGCCAGCCGTAAATCCGGTTTCAGGTTACGCGGCGATGTGAAGTTTGAAGAAGTGGCGCCTAAGTGCAGCTACATTACACCAGTGCCAGGCGGTGTTGGACCTTTGACGATTGCGATGTTGCTGAAAAACACCTTAAGTGCAGCAAAGAAAGAGGTTTACGCGTAAGCTGCTTTTTCCGCTGCCATTGGAAAATGTACGAAGTAATAAAAAATTCAACGAAGCAGGTCCTTCCCCGGAAGTACCTGCTTTATGGTGAAAACCTGATCCGGAGTATCATCTTCCAGTTCTACAAAGGCGATAAATTCCAGTGTACTGTCTGCGAAAAAAAGCTCCGTAAGTTTATTTCGCTTTTAACAAACCATGACAAGCTTTGTCCGAACTGCGGCAGCCGGAGCCGCGACAGGAGGTTATGGCTGATGCTTCGGCCTTTCCTGCTGGATAATATCAGCGTGCTGCATTTTTCGCCTGCCAGGTGCCTGAGCAAAAAGTTAAAAAATTACCCCGGCATCCAGTACCACACCGCAGATCTGAAGGGCAAATTTCCGGCTGATAAAAAGCTGGATATTACCAACATAGAAGAACCGAGCGGTACTTTTGATATGATTATCTGCTACCATGTGCTGGAGCATATCGAAGACGACAAGAAGGCCATGCAGGAACTGAACCGGGTGCTACGGGTAGGAGGAAAGTGTTTCATCCAGACGCCTTTCAAAAAAGGTATGATTTACGAGGACTGGGACAAGAGAACGTCTGCCGCCCGAAAAAAACACTTTGGAAACCGGAACCACGTCCGCATTTACTCCGTCGACGGGCTAAAAGCGCGGTTGCAGAATACGGGATTTGATGTGGTGGCTACAAAGTTTGTAGAAAAAAAAGATAACTATTTCGGCCTTCAGGAAGAAGAATATGTAGTCACGGGCCTAAAGCATTAAATTGCAGGTCCAGCCAAAATAGAAAAAGCCAACGAAAGTATAGCTCTCGTTGGCTTTTTTATTTAAAAACTAACTCTGCTGCACCTGCCACCACAGCCGCTGCTGCTCATGGGCAGGTTACAACACAACAAATTTTACGCGTTCACCTTATTCTGCTCCTTCAGCAGATCCGACAGCATTGTAAAATCATTTTTGATCGAGGCGCTTTGCTTTGGCCTGTTCAGGAAAGCCTGCAACTGCTCCGGCAATGCAATGTCGCCACCCAGGATCTCGTCGATGCTTTGTTTAAACTTGGCAGGGTGTGCGGTCTCCAGGAAGATACCGGTCGTGTGCAGCGCCGGCAGGTACTTTTTCAGGGCCAGGTAAGCAATAGCCCCGTGCGGGTCGAGCACATAATCGTCCTTTGCCTCTGTTTCTTTGATGGCTGCTTTCACTTCCTCGTCATCTGCCCAGAACCCTTTTACCACCTGCTGTATTGCTTCCAGGTTGTTGCCAAACATCTCCTGGATGCGCGGGAAATTATTCGGGCTGCCTACGTCCATGGCATTGGCAATGGTCGCTACCGAAGGCACAGGCGAATACACACCTGACTCCAGGTAATCCGGCACAACTTTGTTGCGGTTCGTAGCAGCAATAAAGTAAGTTATCGGCAGTCCCATTTTGCGCGCAATCAGGCCGGCAGCTAAGTTGCCGAAGTTACCGCTTGGTACGGAAATGGTGAGTTCTTCTGCCGGTCTGGTATGCTCCAGTTTCTTCCACTGGCCCCAGGCGTAGAAGTAGTACACCATTTGCGGCAGCCAGCGCGCTACGTTAATGGAGTTGGCAGACGACAGCTGCATTTCTTTTGCCAGTTCCGGATCGGAAAAGGCTTGTTTTACCAGGCTCTGGCAATCGTCGAACGTGCCTTCCACCGCCACAGCCCTGATGTTCTGCCCCAGCGTGGTGAACTGCATTTCCTGTATTTCGCTTACGCCGCCTTTCGGGTACAAAATAACTACCTCGATATTCTCAACACCCAGGAACCCATTGGCTACGGCACTACCGGTATCGCCGGAAGTAGCCACCAGCACCGTTACAGGCTTACCTTTGGTCGCAAAAGCCTGCAGGCAGCGCGACATAAAACGGGCGCCCACATCTTTAAACGCACAGGTCGGGCCATGAAACAGCTCCAGCGAATAAATGCCTTTTTCTACTTTTACCAGCGGAATAGGGAAGGTAAACACTTCGTTGCAGATCGCGCGCAGCTGGTCGGCGGCAATATCGGGAGCAGTAAATTCTTTCAGAACCTGAAAAGCCAGTTCGGGAAGCTCCATGTCGGGCAGGGCTTCGAAGAAAGAAGGCGGCAGCTCTGGTACACGCTCCGGAAAGAAAAGGCCTTTGTCTAGTGGCAAACCTTTAATCACCGCTTCTTTAAAACTTAATTCCGGTGACTGTCGGTTGGTGCTATAATACTTCATGCTTTTGTGCGGATTGGTAAATAGGTTGTTCTAATAGCCGTGCCCCTTGCTCAGGCACCTGCGTTACATATGTGTTTAAGGCAATGCCGCTGTTCGTGTACACGTCTACCATGGCCTGCTGTACTTTTTTGGCAGTTTCTTCTGAAGCAGAGAGGGCAAACAGCGAAGGGCCGGAGCCGGAAATGCCACAGCCCAGCGCGCCTGCGCCTATAGCGGCAGCTTTGGCTTTATTAAATAAAGGAATCAGAACAGAACGCTCCGGCTCGAAAATCTCATCGTGCAGGCTGCGCCCGATCAGGCTATAATCCTTTTTCAACAGACCGGTAATCAGGCCGGCCAGGTTGCCCCATTGCTTTATGCCTTTTTTAAGCGGTATTTCCTTTTTCAGGATGCTTCTCGAAAGCGAAGTTTTCAGCTCGATCTGCGGATACACGATGGTGCAGTACAATTCTACCGGCACGCCCAGGTGCACGACATCCAAGGGTTCGTAGCTGCGTACCAGCACAAAGCCACCCAGCAGCGAGGGCGCCACATTGTCGGCGTGGGCCGAACCGGAGGCTTTTCGTTCGCCCTCCATGGCATATACCACCAGTTCTTCGGTGGTAAAAGGCTGGCCGAGCAGTTCGTTCATGGCATAGGCGGCTGCAGCAGAACTGGCAGCGCTGCTGCCAAGGCCGCTGCCCACCGGCATGCCCTTGTGCAGTTGCAACTCCACCCCATGCTGTACCTGCAGGTCGGCCATCATTTTAAGGGCAACCACACCAATCACGTTTTCATTTGGGTCAGCTGAAAGGCCGGTAATGCCTTCGATGGCCGTAATCGTGACACCCGGCGTGTCTGATTTCCGGGCCCACACTTCATCGCCTGGCTGATCCATTGCAAAGCCCAGTACATCAAAACCACAGCAGACATTGGCTACAGTGGCAGGTGCAAAGGCTTTTACATATTCAGAATTGTTCATAATAATAAGGAGTTATGCCTCGGCAAACTCTGGTTTTCCTGTTTTAGATATAAAAAAGGTGTCGTGCAGCAGGTTTACGGCTTTGGTAGCGTCGTCGGCTTGTACGACAAACGAAATATTCCGCTCGGTAGCCCCCTGTGCAATCGCCCGAATGTTGATGTTGTTATCCCCGAGCAACGAAAAGGTAGTGCCGGCAATGCCTGGTTGCTGAATCATCCCGTTTCCTACCAGGGCAATGATGCTCATCGGAGCTTCCAGGTTGAGCGGGTAAATCGTACCCTGCTTAATGTCCTCTTCAAACTCAGCTGACAAAGCTTTTAGAGCCCTGTTGCCGTCCGCCTCTGCTAAACCGATGGTAATGCTGTGCTCCGAAGAAGACTGCGTGATAAAGTAAATATTGATGTTCTCTTTCGCAACAGCCTTGAACATGCGCATGGCAATACCCGGAACACCCACCATCACGTTGCCGCTGAGCGTAATCATGGCAATGTTATCGATGCACGACAGCCCTTTTATGACCTGCTGGCTTGGGGCAGGATTGTTGGAAATGAGCGTGCCCTGGTGCGATGGGTTAAAGGTATTTTTGAGCAGCAGCGGGATCTGAGCCGCCACTAACGGCGAAATAGTAGGCGGGTACAATACCTTTGCCCCGAAATAAGCCAGTTCCATGGCCTCTTCGTAACTTAATTCCGGAATGGAGTAAGCCGATTTAGCTTTACGCGGATCGGTGGTATACATGCCATCCACATCGGACCAGATCTCCAGCAGGTCGGCCTGGGTGCCGGCGGCATACAGGGAGGCTGTGTAGTCGGAGCCGCCACGCCCCAATACCGTAGTTTTACCGCTTTCGGAACGGGCAATAAAGCCGGGCGCCACAATCAGGGCCGCATCAGGCAACTTATCGTTTATCTGCTGATAGGTTTTTACCAAGTCAGCCTTCGCATTCAGGTAATTGGAATCGGTAACAATAAAATCGCGGCTGTCGATGAGCTTGTTAGGCAGGCCGTTGTACTGGAAAGCTTCCGAAACAATGGCGGAAGAAAGCAACTCGCCATAGGCCATTACCCGTGCTTTGATGCTGTCGCTGATCTCATCGAGCAGGAAAACGCCCTTGCACACATCCTCCAGTTCCCGGAACCGCAGCTTGATACGTCCTTTAATATCGATCTGGATATTCATCGGGATGAGCTGCTCAATCGCTTCCATGTGCTTTTTCTCCAGCTCCTGAATCAGGTCTTGGTACGAATCGTCATGGGCTTCTGCTTTCTGAAAGCATTTGATCAGCATATCGGTCACGCCGGACATGGCTGAAACTACAACCACCATTTTACCAGGATAATTTTTATCCCTGATAACGGAAGCCATTTGCATTATGGCATTAGCATTAGCTACAGAGGTGCCACCAAATTTTAAAACCAGCATAGGTAAGGTTTCAGGTAAATAAAATGATTAATGTTACGTTGCCTTACTACGGGCTGCGGTAGCCGGTAGGCTTTGTATGGCTGGAACGAAATATACATTGAAACCCCTTAAGGGGTAATAATTGTAAGGGGGATAATATCAAAAGCAATAATGGAGGAAAGACGCATACCAGTCTGCACCGGCTTTGGCGCGCCCACTGGGGAGGATATGGTTTTATAGCTTTTCATATTTTGAAGCCTCAATTTTGAGATTAATTTAATTAAATACAAATCTTTTTTTAAATTTTGTTCCTGTTACTTGTCCTGAAAGGCAATTTTTAAAATAGCGGCCGTGCAGGAACAGAAGTGCCGGCAGATGATGTTACATTTTTAGCTACCTTTGCAAGTTCTGCATACTGCCTGCAATACTTCAGGAGTAGTTGGATTTTTACCTGGCACCCTAGCAGAGAAAAGTGCCGTAGCAAGAGAACATTGGAATCAGTTAAATCATATAAATCAGCCTCCATTTACCAGGTACCCAAAGACGGCAGTCAGCTGCCGCTGATGGAAGCTTTTTATACCATCCAGGGAGAAGGCGCCAACACGGGAACCGCTGCCTATTTTATCCGGCTGGGAGGCTGCGATGTCGGCTGCCACTGGTGCGACGTAAAAGAATCGTGGGATGCGGAACTGCACCCGCTTACGCCAACCGAAGAGATTGTGGCGCAGGCCATGGTGTACCCGGGAAAGGCTGTGGTGGTAACCGGTGGAGAACCGCTGCTCTACAACCTCGACCCCTTAACGGCCCGTTTACAGGAACAGGGCATCAAGACCTTTATCGAAACCTCGGGTGCTTACCCGCTCAGCGGCTACTGGGACTGGGTTTGCCTGTCGCCTAAAAAGTTTAAGGCACCCGATGCATCGGTTTATCCGTATGCCGACGAACTGAAAGTGATCATCTTTAATAAAAGCGATTTTGCCTGGGCCGAAGAACATGCCGCCAGGGTAGGGGAGAAAACGCTCTTGTACCTGCAGCCTGAGTGGAGCAAGGCCGAACAATTAATGCCGCTTTTAGTTGATTATGTAAAGCAACATCCGCAGTGGCGTATGTCGTTGCAAACGCACAAGTACATGAATATCCCATAACAATTATGTTTAAAGTACTGCTCCTTTTGCTGCTGCTACTAACCGGTTTCGTTAACAGCACCCTAGCCCAGACCGCTTCCCTGAGCACTTCATCTAAACGGGCAGAGGAGCTTTACTACAAAGCAGATACTTATGTAAAGGCACGGGATTTCAGGAAAGCGCTTGAGGTGCTGAGCGATGCAACGGAAAAAGATCCTGATTTTGGCGAAGCTTATTTAAAGTCTGCCAACCTGTACAAAATGATGGGAGAGAAAGAGGCTGCCTTCCAGCATTTGCAGAAAGGGCTGGCACTGGTGCCCTTCAACCCCGCGCGTGCCAACGAGTATTACACCCTGGCCGGTTTTTACTTCGACCGTGGAAACTACCAGGCAGCCAAAGAGCAATACGAGCACTTCCTCAGGGCCAATCCCCGCAACCAGAAACTGGCTGACCTGGCCAGGAAGCACATCCGCACGACCGATTTTGCCTTACGGGCCATGGAGAACCCGGTTAACTTTAACCCGGAACTGCTGCCTGCTCCCCTGAACCAGTTCGGGTTGCAGTACTTCCCCTACACCACCGCCGATCAGCACCAGATAATTTTTACTGCCCGCCTGAGCTCTAACCCGGGCCACGACGAGAATATTTATGTAAGCCAGTGGCACGAAGAGGGAGGATGGCAGGAGCCTGTCTCCATCTCCGGCCTGATAAATTCTGCTGCCCAGGAAGGGGCTGCTACCATTTCAGGCGATGGCAAAACGCTCGTGTTTACCTCCTGCAACCGCCCCGACAGCTACGGCGACTGCGATCTGTATATCTCCCGCCGCACGGGCAACGAATGGAGCAAGCCCCGTAACATGGGCAATACCGTCAACTCCAGGGCCTGGGATTCCCAGCCCAGCCTCTCCGCCGACGGGCGCACCCTGTATTTTACCTCTACCCGCGGCGGTGGACAGGGACAGGAGGATATCTGGGTAACCTTCCTGCAGGACGATGGCAACTGGTTGAAGCCTGTAAACCTGGGAGCATCCGTGAACACCAACGGCAAAGATATGGCGCCCTTCATCCATGCCAGCGGCTCTACCCTGTATTTTGTGAGCGACGGCCATTTGGGAATGGGCGGACTGGATGCATTCAAAACAACCTTTACCAAACAACGCAGCTGGACGGAGCCTGTAAACATGGGCTACCCGCTGAATACCCATGCCGACGAAGGTTCTGTTATCATTTCACCCGATAACCGCACCGGCTACTATTCCCGCCAGACCATGGCCGAGGCCGGTAATGTTGGCATTCATATCTTTAAGTTTGAGGTACCTGACAGCTGGAAAAGCAGCGCCAGGAGCACCTATGCCCAGGGACGGGTATTTGACAGCGAAACCAAAAAGCCGCTGGCCGGTGTGGTGCAGCTCTACGATGTGAAGGCGGACTCGCTTGTGCAGCAGGTAACTTCCGACCCGGTGTCGGGCGAATATACCGTGGTGTTAACCGAGGGCAAGCAGTACGCCCTGTATGTCAGTGCTCCGAAGTACCTGATGAACAGCCTCAGTTTCGATTATACTTCTTCGCAGGACCTGGCTCCCCTGGTGCTGGACGTGTACCTGAATCCTATAAAAGCGGGTGCCGCTGTCGTGCTGAATAATTTGTTTTTCGCGACAGGCGAATACAAGCTGGTAGAGGAATCGAAAACGGAGCTGAACAAGATAATCGGGTTTATGCGGCAGAACGACGGTGTAAAAGTTGAAATAGCCGGCCACACCGACGATGTAGGCTCAGACGCCGCCAACCAGGTGCTCTCCGAAAAAAGAGCCAAAGCCGTTGTCGATTACCTGACCACAAACGGCATCCCCAAAGTCAGAATCCAGTACAAAGGCTACGGCGAAGCCAAACCCGTTAAACCCAATACCTCCGAAGAAAACCGCAGCCAGAACCGCCGCATCGAAATGCAGGTGTTGTAGAAGTTTAGGAGTTAGAGAGTTAGAGAGTTAGAGAGTTAGAAAGTTTGGGAGGTAGAGAGGTAGTGATTTTGTAGGGGTTGAAAATCTTCAACCCTATTACAAATGGCGCTAAAAAAGTCTTTTGCTCCTGCCACCATAGCCTCTGCTCCTCATAATCTTGATTCGGCAGTAAATCATAGTCATCAATCAAATCACATGAATCAGCGGTTCAGACAAATCCAATCCTGAAAATCCGTTAATTCTGTAAATCCTGATTCAGACAAACATAAAATCACACTCATCAGCGCCATCATTACCATCAACGGTCCTAAAGCAAAACGCCGGCTACTTTGCAGCAGCCGGCGTTTTGTTTTTATTAATTTTAGAAGCTAAAGCTTATCGCTCGTTGATCGGAACATAGTTGCGCTCCGTAGCACCAACATAAATTTGGCGCGGACGACCGATTGGCTCTTTCTGCTCACGCATCTCTTTCCACTGGGCAATCCAGCCTGGCAGACGACCCAATGCAAACATAACGGTGAACATGTTGGTTGGAATACCGATGGCACGGTAAATAATGCCGGAGTAGAAGTCCACGTTCGGGTACAGCTTGCGATCGATGAAATACTGGTCGGTAAGCGCAGCCTCTTCCAGTTCCTTGGCAATACCCAGGATCGGATCCTTGATGCCCAGGGCACCCAATACATCATCAGCCGTCTTTTTGATGATTTTAGCGCGCGGGTCAAAGTTTTTGTACACCCGGTGGCCAAAGCCCATCAGACGGAACGGATCGTTTTTGTCTTTTGCTTTCGCAATGAATTTCTTCGAATCGCCACCATCCGCTTTAATCTGCTCCAGCATTTCGATTACAGCTTGGTTGGCACCACCATGTAATGGACCCCAAAGGGCGCTGATACCGGCAGAAACAGAAGAATAAAGGCTGGCATTAGCTGAACCTACCAGACGAACCGTAGAAGTTGAGCAGTTCTGTTCGTGGTCGGCGTGCAGGATAAGCAGTTTATTTAAAGCATCTACAACCACTGGATTAATCTGGTACTCTTCCGTTGGAAAAGCGAACATCATGTTCAGGAAGTTGGAGCAGTAATCGAGTCTGTTTTTCGGGTAAATAACAGGGTGCCCAACCGAATTCCTGTAAGACCAGGCGGCGATGGTAGAGAGCTTGGCCAGTAAGCGTACAATGGTACGGTCTACTTCGTCGGTCGTCTGGTTCGGATTTACAGATTCCGGGTAGAAGGCGGTAAGGGAGCTCACCAGGGCCGAAAGAATTCCCATCGGGTGCGCCGCAGAAGGAAAACCATCCAGAATCTTACGCATGTCTTCATTCACAAGGGTATGGCGCTTAATCCGGTTGTTGAACTGGTCCAACTCGTCGGCGGTAGGCAAAGAGCCATATATCAAAAGGTAAGCCACTTCAATGAAGTTCGACTTCTCGGCAAGCTGCTCAATAGGATAGCCTCTGTAGCTCAAAATACCTTTCTCTCCATCCAGGAACGTAATGGCGCTGGTAGTAGCACCCGTATTTTTATAACCGGAATCCAGGGTTACATAACCGGTTTCGGCTCGGAGAGAGGAGATATCGATTGCTTTTTCTTCTTCAGTACCTACAATTATTGGCAGCTTGTAGGATTTACCTTCTAAATTTAATTCAGCGAAATCTGACATGATTAAGTTTTTTTGTCCGTAATGTGTCTCTTATAAGGAAGCGAAATTATGTAAAAATGTCTGAAAATGAAATTTAGAAAGTATTATCTAAATAAAATATTTCAGACCGCCCGAAAAAGCCTTATTTTCAGGGGTTATTCCTGCTGTGTTACCCGGACTTTGGGGCGGTTCGTTCCGAAAAAACAGGCCTGTCGCGGCACTATCAGCCGTTTGCCCCCGGAGCAGGTACTAACCGGTAACTCCACGGCTGCAAGTTGCGCTGCCGCTCTACATCCATGGCACATCACCCGCCTTCCATAGCCCGTACGGATATCCACCGGCAGTTACAAAAATATTTTATGTAAAATTTAAGAAATAATTTTGTGTTTTTAAAAAGTTTACTTACATTTGTAATGAAACTAACGATTGTTAGGGGTAAGCGATATTTTTGAAAGCCGGTAAAGGGTAGCCAAAAATATTTTTTTACAAGCCTTGCTTAAACGATTAAGCTAGCGAAATATACTGAACCGAAAAGCCATGAAAGCATCCCTGAAAGATATAGCGAAAAAAGTAGGCGTTTCAACCGCACTGGTTTCCTATGTTATCAACGGCAAGGAACGGGAGATGCGGGTAGGAGAGGAGATGGTGGCCCGGATTAAAAAGGCAGCCCGGGAACTGAATTACCAGCCAAACCAGATAGCCAAAAGCCTGAAGAGCGGCAAAACGCTTACCATTGGTTTTATTGTGGCAGATATTTCAAATACCTTTTTCGCAAACCTGGCGCGCATCATCGAAGACGAAGCCAAAAAAAGCAATTATACCGTGATCTTTGGCAGCTCCGACGAAACGCCTGAAAATGCCTGGAACCTGATGACGGTGTTGCTTAACCGCCAGGTAGACGGTTTTATCATTGCGCCTACGGTTAACTCCGAAGCACAGATCAAGTACCTGCAGGAAAAAAACATTCCTTTTGTGCTCATAGACCGTTACCTGCCGGATCTGCCGGCCAATTATGTCGCGCTGGATAATTATAAAGCTGCCTTCGATGCCGTATCGCTTCTGATCCGGAATGGACGCAGGCGCATCGGGATGGTAAATTACGACACCAGCCTTTTTCACCTGCAGGAACGTTCGCGGGGCTATAAGCAGGCGCTGACAGAAAACAAGCTGCAGGTGGAGCCCGTATTGCTGCAGGAGATCCGGGAGAGCCACCTCAAAGAGGATATCAAAGAAGCCCTGGATAGTTTCCGGGCACTCGAGCCGCCGGTTGACGCGATATTCTTTCCTTCAAACAAATTAACAGTTACCGGTTTAAAATACATTCGCGACCTGAAGCTGAAAGTGCCGGATGATATTGCCGTGGTGGGCTTTGATGAAACCGATGCCTACGATCTTTTTTACTGCCCGATAACGTATGTTCGTCAGCCCATGGCGGCTTTCGGGAAACAGGCAGTCGAACTTTTACTCAAGAACATCGAAAGCAATAAAAACATAACGCAGCTCAACCTGGAGGCGACCCTCGTGGTGCGCGCATCAAGCGGCGGCATGCCCGATAAGTAAGGGAAATTTTTTTGATTCTTTGCTTAAACGTTTAAGCAAGTGTTATAATATATATTTTCGGCTGTTATGCCTGAAACAGCCCGTGTACAGACAACTATTCACTCACCATCAAAAGATAAGTGTCATGAAAAAAACTACCGAACGAAAAAACGTCATTTGTTTTGGAGAAATCTTATGGGACATTCTCCCCGCTTCTGCCCAACCCGGTGGTGCCCCTATGAATGTGGCGTATCACCTGAACAAACTCCAGGTGCAGGCCCACCTGGTCAGCCGGACCGGACAGGACGAGCCAGGGAAACAGCTAAGGAACCTGCTAACGGAATGGGGGCTGCCCGTAACCTACTGCGGAACCGATGCGGTTTATCCGACAAGTGAGGTGCATGCGCGCGTTAACGCGCACCATGAGGTAAGTTATGAGATTCTGTACCCGGTGGCCTGGGATTTTATCTCTTACCAGAGCCGTTACAGCGATTTACTTGCCAGCGCCGATGCCCTTGTGTTCGGAAGCCTGGTTACCCGAAACGAAACCTCACGCGCCACCCTCTTTAAGCTGCTGGAAAAATCCGGGTACAACGTGTTTGATGTGAACCTACGTGCACCCCACTATGCGCCCGAACATGTAAAGCAGCTGCTGCAAGCCACCGATTTGCTGAAACTGAACGAGCATGAGCTAATACTTATCACAGACTGGCTGAGCAGCTCCTGTTCTTCCGAGGCAGACCGCATACAGCTTTTGCAGGAAAAATTCGGCATCCAGGAAATAATTGTCACAAAAGGCAGCAGGGGCGCCTCCTTCTTCACACCGCATGCGCAGTTAGATTGTGCAGCCTGTAAAGTAGAAGTAGCAGACACTGTAGGCAGCGGCGATGCCTTTCTGGCGGCTTTTCTGGCGAAACGCTTACAAGGCAACACGGCTGAGGTGGCCTTGGCTTACGCTGCTGCATTAGGCGGGTTTGTTACCAGGAACCACGGCGCCTGCCCGGACTATACGCTTTCCGAACTGGAGGAATTTAAGCAAAGCCAGGAGGCAGCTAAGCTTACCTGCCCGGAAACACTACTGCAGGTGCTTTAGCCCCGGCAACGTTAAATGCCTTATCAAATCCAGAAATATCTATAAAAAACGGTTACATGTTTCATCTTTAATTTTTACGGTTATGCCACAGTTAATGACAATGCCGCGCAAGCAGGCTGCCACACAAGCGGTACAGAACAAACCTTCGTTCACCGACAGGAAGTATGTTGTTACGCTCATTTTTGTTACCTCCCTGTTCATGCTCTGGGGAATTGCGATTACCATGGGCGATGTCCTGAACCGCCATTTCCAGAATGTTCTGCATGTGTCCAAAGCTGAATCCGGGATGGTACAATTCTCGATCTTCGGCGCCTATGCCATCATGGGTATTCCGGCGGGTCTGTTTATGAAACGCTTTGGCTATAAAAAAGGCGTGTTGCTGGGGCTGTTCCTCTATGCCAGCGGCGCCTTCCTGTTTATACCTGCAGCGGATGCGGCTTCCTTTGGTTTTTTCAGAATTGCCTTGTTCATTCTGGCCTGCGGACTGGCCACCTTAGAGGCTGTGGCGCACCCGTTTGTGGCTAGCCTCGGCGACCAGCGCACCAGCGACCAGCGCCTGAACTTTGCCCAGGCTTTCAACGGGCTGGGTGCTGTGTTGGGCCCGTTGATCGGCGGTTTTTTCATTCTTAGTGTAGCCAATGGGGTGGAGAGCGGTTTAGATGCCGTGAAGTTATTATACATGGCCATCGGCACCGTTATCGCCCTCATTGCCATCGCGTTTTCTTTCGTTAAAGTGCCTGCCCTTACCGACCCACATGCAACGGATGCTTCCGATGATGAAACAAGTGAGACCGGTGCCATGGCTGTATCCCAACAAACGCCTAAAAAATTACACCAGCACAGGCACTTTGTTTGGGCGGTGGTAACCCAGTTCTTTAATGTGGCTGCACAAGGAGGTACCTGGGCATTCTTCATCAACTATGGCGTTGAAAAGATTCCGGGCCTGACCGACGAGCGTGCGGCCTATTACTTTGCCTTCAGCATGGTGCTGATGATGGTGGGCCGTTTTATTGGCACCTTTGTCATGCGCTTCGTGGCTCCCAACAAACTGCTGGCCGTTAATGCGCTCATCAACATTGTGTTGTGCGTGGTAGTAGCGCAAAGCTGGGGCTGGACTTCTTTTGTTGCCCTCATGATGCTTAACTTCTTCTTCAGCATTATGTATCCCACTATTTTCAGCCTGGGCCTGAAGAACCTGGGTGTACACACGCAGCAGGCATCTTCATTTATGGTGATGGGCGTAGTAGGTGGCGCTTTGTTTCCGCCGGTGATGGGTATCGTGGCCAATCACGATGTGGCTACCGCGTATTACCTGCCTGTTATTTGCTATGCCATCATTTTCCTGTTTGGCTACACCCTTTACAAAGTCAGGAAATAGGTTACAAGTTGTCTGCACTTCCTGTCGAATTCATTTTTACAGTTAATTTATTTCAGTCATGATACAATACGGAGCTTCAATACTTTCCTGGATCCCGGCCTGGTCGCCGGAGGGCGGACTGTATGCCATTCAGAAAACTGCCGCCTGCGGCTTTGATATGCTTGAAATCCTGTTGCCCGCCTCCCTGGATTTCGATGCCGGAAAGGTAAAAAAACAATTAACCCTGCATGGGCTGGAAGGAAGATGCTCATTCATACTTCCGTCCGATTGCCATTTACCCGCGCACCCAGCCCGGGCTGCCCGGCTACTAAAAGCAGCTTTAAACAAAGTAGAGGCAATGGAAGGCGACTTTCTGGGGGGCGTGCTGTATTCCTCTATCGGCACTTTTACCGGAAATCCCTGCACAGGAACCGAGTTAACCATCGTGGAGGATGTGCTGGGCGAGGTAGCTGCCTACGCCGGAGCGCGCGGCATTACGGTCGCCTTGGAACCTATTAACCGCTATGAAAGCTATGTGTTCACGTCGGCTGCTGAAGTGCTTTACCTGCTGCAACGTATGAACCTAAAGAACCTGGCGCTTCACCTCGACACGTTTCATATGAACATCGAAGAAAGCAGCTTCTATAGCCCGGTAATACTGGCCGGAGACCTGCTGCAGCATGTACACATCACAGAAAGCGACCGCGGCATGCTGGGAGAAGGCAACGTGCGCTGGGATGACCTGTTCCGGGGACTACAGGAAATCCACTATGCCGGTCCGCTGGTACTGGAAAATTTCTCATCTCATATTACTGAATTGGTTGGTCCCACCTCGCTCTGGCGTCCGTCCCGCTACACGCCCGAAGAGCTGGCAAAAGGGAGCCTGGCTTTTATGCAACAAATGGCAGAAAAATGGGGACTCCGGCAGGATTGTGCAACAGCACCGGCCCTGCTGTAACAAGGAACGTACCTGCACTGCCCGCCGTCCGAATCCTCTACCTGCCGGCTGAAACAGAACCGGAACATACTTGCTGCTGCTGCACTACTTACCCTAACACCGGCTGATCAACTCCTCTTCCTGGCTTCTTAAGCTGTTCCGGCAATCTGCCTGGGTGGCCAGGAAGGGTACACAGTTTTTACTTCCTCGTAAGGAGGCGGGTGTCGTAAGGCTTCCGTCATCCTTTGAACGCTTGCCTCTCTCAGCTTCAGGTTATCATTTTTATTTCTTATTTTATCATGAAAGCAATCAGACAAATCTTGCTCACAGGTATGCTGTTGCCGTTGAGCATTGGCTTTAGTAATGCCCAAGTCGTAACAAACAAACATTTTTCGTTGGGGACAACCGGCAGAATAGGCGCCATCGTTTCGCCGGGAATCGCAGGCAAAACAGGTAAACCGCTGAATCTGCACGGACAAGGTTCTATCGGAGGTAGACTGGAGCAAGGCGATTATTTTGACCTGATGCCCAGCATTCATTTTACCCCTGTTACTGTAAAGGAAGATACCACGTATATTGACTTTCAGGTAAGAATGGGCGTGTACCCGTCGGGCGGCCAGTTCCTGGGAAACGTAACCTCCCGCTCTACCGACGGACTTACCATCGCCATGCCCGAAGCTTATGTAGAGGCACGTAACATCGTGGGCAGTAACTGGTCTGCCTGGGCAGGTGCCCGGTACAGGCGCTACGATGACATTCACATCAACGATTACTTTTATTTTGACGACCACTCCTCGCAGGGCTTTGGCATTGGCCGGAAACAGACAGAACTTACCGTGCTCTTCCCGGCGTTCTCAGATGGCGGCGCATCCGCCACGCCTTATGCCTATCCTGCAGCAGGAAAGGGCAGTACACAGACAGCCATCCGGCAGCGTACCATCGTCATAGGCGAGCATACCATAAACCTGCCTTACCAAAACCGCGTCAAGTTCCTGGGTGAATACCATAGCTTGCCGGCTGTTAGAAGCGATTCCATTGCTTACCCCGAAGATAAGGGCTGGGTAATTGGAGCAAAACTGAGCACGGACCTGCCAACAACTAAAAAAGGATCATTCAACCAGCTGGCTGTCAGGTACGGCAAAGGCATTGCCAACGGCGGCGATGGAGGCAACACCTTTACCTGGGCAACATACGGCGCTCCCGACACGGAAACAAGGCAGTTTACCAACGCCCGTTCACTGGCCGTTGTAGAGCATTTCCTGCTGAATCTATCAAATAAATTCAGCCTGAACGGGTATGCGTTGTATACCAACAGCAGGGGAGGAGCCGCGGCCACTGGTAAGGTCCGGAACCAGGCAGGCAACTTCGTGTATAACAGCAAAACCGACCTGGCTGTGGGCTTCCGTAGCTTTGTTTATCTTACGGACTGGTTCCACCTGTTAAACGAGCTGCACTACACGTCGCGTACTGACGGCGACCAGCCCGCTGCAGAAATGATCAAATTTACGATTGCGCCCACCCTGGTGCCAACAGCCTCCCGCGACCCATGGGCACGACCCCATATCCGGCTGGTGGTAAGCACAGCAAAATATAACACGTTCGCTTCTGAAAATACCAGTTCCGACTACCTGCAGCAGGCTGCCGGCAGAAACTGGGGAGTCACGTTAGGTGTCAGATCGGAATGGTGGCTGTTTTAGCTGTTTTCATGCGCTTTTTTTACTTGGTTAGTTCTGCTGCACCTGCCACCATACCCGCTGCTGCTCTTCCATGGAAGCAGGTTTTGTACGATACCCGTAATTAAGGGAACTTTATTGCTGTTAATTTGCTTAAACGTTAAAGCAAACCTGATTAGCATCCTTTTTTACAAATAGGACGCGCAGAATAACCGGTTACCGGTGAAGAGAGTAAATTGATCAGGCTTGCAAAGCATCATGTATAAAATGACAGCATTATGACCAGATTACCTGAAACAACATCCGTTATCTGCTTTGGTGAAGTTTTGTGGGATATCATGCCCACTGGTCCCAACCCGGGTGGAGCCCCGATGAATGTGGCGTACCACCTGCAACAAATGGGGGTAAAAGCTCATTTATTAAGCAGGGTAGGTGAGGACGTAGCCGGCGACATTTTGTTAAATACGCTGAAAAGCTGGGGACTGTCGACAGCCTTATGTGAAGCAGATGCAGCTTATCCTACCAGCGAAGTGCACGCCAGGGTAGGTGAAAACCATGAGGTAACTTACGAAATCGTATACCCGGTGGCCTGGGATTTTATATCCTACAACACGGAGGCTGCGAGCTTACTCAGGAGGGCCGATGCCTTTGTGTTCGGAAGCCTGGCTACCCGTAACCAGACATCCCGGGAAACCTTGTTCAGGTTACTAGAGGAGTCCGCCTTTAACGTGTTCGATGTTAACCTGCGGGCGCCGCATTACTCTCCCGCTGTTATCCGGCAATTATTGCATAAGACCAACCTGTTAAAGCTAAACCAGCAGGAGCTGGAGTTGCTTACGGATTGGTTTGGTGGCGGCATTACGTCGGAGGCAGCCCGTATCGGGTTGCTGCACGAGCAGTTCGGCATCGGGGAAATTATTGTAACGAGGGGCAGCAAAGGAGCTTCTTATTTTATCCCCGGAAAACGCCTGGATTGTGCAGCCCTACCGGTAGAAGTGGCAGACACTGTTGGCAGCGGCGACGCTTTCCTGGCTGCCTTCCTGGCTAAAAAGCTGCAGAACGAATCAGCAGAAACAGCACTGGCGTACGCAGCCGCGCTAGGTGCACTTGTTACGTCGAAGCACGGTGCCTGCCCCCCGTACACCACCAGCGAGCTGGATACCTTATTGGCAGGTAAGGAAAAGCTGCCTGTGCCTGCGATAAAATCTGCCTGAATCAGATCCAGCTTGTTTTCACCTATAAAAAAGAAGGCCCGGACGTAGCAGTCGGGGCCTTTTTTTTTATATGTATGCCACATCATTTCCGTTACGCTCCTTTAGCTGCTACACATCCTGTTTAAAACATTACTGCACCTGCCTCCACAGCCACTGCTGTACCTTGTTTCAGGTAGGCGGCGAGCATGCGCGTGCATGCTGCTTCCGCAGATAATCAACCTTTGTAAGTAAATAACAGCACTACCGCAGGATAAATACTGTGTTTATATATGAAATTTTAAAAACGCGCCTTTTGATAAATTAGATACCCTCAGTAAATTAAGCGTAATCGGTTTAAGTTTTACTTACATACTGCAGCCAAAGCTGCTTTGCCTCTAATTTTAATTCCCGGTTGCCGGTGTTTGAAACACTGTACAATTTCTATATATTGGGCCGCTAAATTGGAGTGGCCGCCAACTTCTTACCTGCCACCGAAGCACCTAAACAGCCAAACTATCAACAAGAATAAATTATTATGAAAAAAAGTAACTCCCGGAACCTCTTAACGCTGGCACTCGCAGGTAGCCTCAGCTTATCAGGTTTAGCCAGCTGCTCCGAACAACGGACAGTAGAAGAAACAACCGAACAAGAAACAGAATCTATGAAAATCAAAAAGGAATCTTTTGGGAAATCAAAAGAGGGCGAAGAAGCTTTTCAGTATACCCTGACGAACGAGAAGGGGATGGAGGTGAAAATAAGCAACTACGGAGCAACCATTACGTCCATCATGGTACCGGACAAAAACGGCAAAATGGGCGATGTGGTCCTGGGCTTTGATAGCCTGGGAGGTTTCCAGAGCGAAGCTTATACGAAAAGCAATCCGTACTTTGGCGCTATCGTAGGCCGTTACGGCAACCGGATTGCCAAAGGTAAATTTACCATCGACGGCACCGAATATACGCTGGCCACCAACAACGGCCCCAACCACCTGCATGGCGGTAACAAAGGCTATGATAAAGTGTTCTGGAATGCCGAGGAAGTGCCAGGACAGAATGCTCTTCGCATGACTTACCTGAGCAAGGATATGGAAGAAGGCTACCCCGGCAACCTGAACGTGACGGTGACTTATACGCTCACCAACGACAATGAGCTGAAAATCGATTATGAAGCTACTACCGATAAGGCAACACCGGTTAACTTAACCAACCACGCTTATTTCAACCTGGCAGCAGGCCAGGCCAAAGATGCCCTGGACCACGTACTCATGATCAACGCCGACAAATACACAGTTGTTGACGAAACACTTATTCCAACAGGCGAAAACCGTGCTGTGGCGGGTACGCCCATGGATTTTACCAAACCAACTGTAATTGGCGAGCGCATCAGTGCCGTGGAAGGTGGTTACGACCACAACTATGTGCTGAATAATGGCGAAGGAGACTCTAAACTGGCTGCTACCGTTTACGAGCCAACCACCGGCCGTTACATGGAGGTATTTACCACAGAGCCTGGTATCCAGTTTTATTCCGGTAACTTCCTGGATGGCACCCTGACCGGCAAAGGAAATACCACGTACAGCAAGCACTACGGTTTCTGCCTCGAAACACAGCATTTCCCGGATTCGCCAAACCAGAATGACTTCCCTTCTACCATACTCAGACCGGGAGAAAAGTTAACCTCCTCTACAACCTACAAATTCTCTGTAAAAGAGAGTGCTCCCGAGGAGAATTTACCTCAATAATAAAAACACAATAAAGGGCTTATTTGATTTGATTCAAATAAGCCCTTTATTGAATAGTATCCGTTGCAATACAGCTTATTTTAAATTTGATTCAACCCGTTTGATTTACTTTTACCAGGTGCAGGAGTACCAGCCCGCGAATGAAATAGTACCGGAGCTGGCAAACAACCGGGATGCATAACAGTAACGACATGATGATTAACGAAATAGTAGCAAAATTTAACGAACTATACCAGCAGGAGCCGGTAGTAGTGCGTTCGCCGGGGCGGGTAAACCTGATTGGGGAGCATACCGATTATAACGAAGGATTTGTGTTACCGGCAGCCATCGACAAAGAAGTTTACTTTGCCATTGCCCCCACCAATACCGATACCTTCCGGGCTTATTCCTACGATATGAAGGAGGATGCTTCCTTCGACCTGAACCAGATCAGACCTTCTCAGACGGCCTGGGCCAATTACCTGCTGGGGGTAGTGGCGCAGTTCCAGAAGGCAGGACACCAGGTGCAGGGCTTCGACCTTGTTTTTGGCGGCAACATTCCCATTGGCGCGGGCCTTTCTTCTTCGGCAGCTGTAGAATGCGGCCTTGCCTTTGCCCTTAATCATATCTTCGGGTTTAACGTGGAGAAATTTGAACTGGTGAAGATGGCGCAGCGGGCCGAGCACGAGTATGCAGGTGTGAAGTGCGGCATCATGGACCAGTTTGCCAGCATGTTCGGCAAGGAAGGGCATGTAGTTAAGCTCGACTGCCGCTCCCTCGACTACCAGTACTACAGCTCCGACCTCGATAGCTACCGCATCGTGCTCTGCGACACGCAGGTGAAGCACTCGCTGGCTTCGTCAGAATACAACACCCGCCGCCAGGAATGCGAAGCCGGTGTAGCCATCCTGCACAAGCACTACCCGCAGGTAAAAAGCCTGCGCGACGTGACGCTACAGATGCTGGAGCAGCACAAAGACGAGTTTGAGCCGGTTATTTACAAGCGCTGCCTGTACGTGGTAAGCGAGAACAACCGGGTGGAAGAAGCCTGCCACAACCTGGAGCAGGGCGACCTGCAGGCCTTCGGCGAAAAAATGTACCTTTCCCATGCCGGCCTTCAGCACGACTACGAAGTGAGCTGCCCGGAACTGGATTTCCTGGTGGACCAGACCCGAAACGATGACGATGTGCTGGGCGCCCGCATGATGGGCGGCGGCTTTGGTGGCTGCACCATCAATATCGTAAAGCTCGCTGAGCTGGAGAATTTCTCCCGGAGAATAGAAGCCGCTTACGAGCAGCAGTTCGGCAGAAAGCCCCAGATTTATGTAGCACAGATCGTAGACGGCAGCAGCCTTGCACAACAGGAAATAGCAGTTAACTAATTAATAAAAGCCACAGCACTAGCTGTGCCATTAAAAGTATTATGAGTTCATTTGATTTAGCAGAACACCCGCACCGCCGTTACAATCCATTGTCGGGGGAGTGGGTGCTGGTATCGCCGCACCGGGCCAAGCGCCCCTGGCAGGGACAACAGGAGGATGTGCAGAAAGATGCGCGTCCCGAGTACGATCCCACCTGTTACCTGTGCCCCACCAACACCAGGGCCAACGGCGAGCAGAATCCGGATTATCCTTCCACCTACGTCTTCGAAAACGACTTTGGAGCCTTACAAGCCTCCACGCCCGAAGGTTCCTATACCAAAAACAGCCTGCTGCGGGCCGAGAGCGAGCGCGGTATCTGTAAAGTTATCTGCTTCTCGCCCCGCCACGACCTCACCCTTCCTGACATGGAAGTGGCCGACATCCGCAAGGTGGTGGACCTGTGGGAGCGGGAATACCTGGAGCTGAGCAAGATCGACTTCATCAACCACGTGCAGATCTTCGAAAACAAGGGAGCCGTGATGGGCTGCAGCAATCCGCACCCGCACGGGCAGATCTGGGCGCAGAGCTCGGTACCAGCCGGTCCGGCACGCGAGACGAAGATGCAGCAGGAGTATTTCGAGGCAAACGGCCTGAGCCTGCTGCAGGATTACCTGGAGCTGGAACTGGAAGAGAACCAACGTATTGTGTACAGCAATGAGCATTTTGTGGCGCTGGTACCGTTCTGGGCCGTGTGGCCCTTCGAAACCATGCTGCTGCCCCGTCGACACATCCGGCACCTGGGCGAGATGACGGAGGAGGAGAAAGACGCTTTTGCCGACGCCATCAAAAAGCTGACCAAGGTGTACGACCAGCTCTTCAACGTGTCGTTCCCTTACTCTGCCGGCATCCATCAAATGCCGACGGACGGGGAGGAGCACACGGGCTGGCACCTGCACATGCACTTCTACCCGCCGCTGCTGCGCTCGGCGTCGGTGAAGAAATTTATGGTAGGTTACGAAATGCTGGGCGACCCGCAGCGCGACATCACTCCGGAAACCAGCGCCGGTCGCTTAAGAAGTTTGGTGTAAAAACCAGGAGCAGAGGCTGTGGTGGCAGCTGCAGAAAGGTAAAAGTGGCTGCAACAGGAACACAGCAGCAACTAAAGATGGAAATCACCCATTTTGCCTTGTGAAAATTTAGCTGCTGCAGCCACCATAGCCACTGCTCCTGTAGTAACTGATTCAATATTAAAAAAAGGCCCGCAGTTCACATTCTGAGCTGCGGGCCTTAATTTTTTACCTGTTGGTCGACTGCCGTGCCATCAGCAAGGGCTCCAGCACAATTTTTTCGGGTGCCGCTTCGTAAAAATTCTTCTTCTTGAGCAGCTTCAGGAAGAGCTGGGCTGCTTCCCGCCCCATCCGTACCGTCTGCTGGTCCATGGTGGAGAGGGTTGGAGTGATATATGCGCCAAACGCCTCGTTGGCAAACCCGATAACGCCCACCTGCTCCGGCACCGAAATACCGGCTGCCATCAGCTCCTGTATCGCGCCCAGCGCCGTGTAATCTTCCATCGAAAACACGGCATCGAAAGCTATTCTCTGCTGCAGCAACTCGTGTATACATTGCCTGCCAAATTCAAGCGACACTTTTCCCCGGAAAACAAGCTCTTCCCGGAAAGGAATACCATATTGCTTTAAAGCATCCACATACCCCCTGAAACGTTCAGCAAATATTTTAAGCTTCTGCTCCGAGGTAATATGTACGATCTGCCGGTACCCCTTTTTAATCAGGTGCTCGGTTGCGATAAATCCCCCTTTGTAATCATCAATCGTGACCGATGGAACCGGAAGGTTTTCGAGCACGCGGTCAAACAAAAGCAGCGGAACTCCTTTTTTTATGATCTCGGCATAAAATTCATCCTTGGTCGTTTCGGCAGAAATAGAAGAAATAATCCCATCCACCCGTGCCTGCAAAAAGGTCTCAATCCCCTTCGATTCCTGTTTAAAAGATTCATTTGACTGGTAAAGCAGGATGTTGTAACCATTCTCGTTCATCACGTTTTCGATACCATGCACCACGGAGCTGAAGAACGTAACGTCGAGGCTTGGGACAAGAATGCCGATGATGTTGGAGCGCCCGGAGCGGAGCGAAGAGGCAAGTTTGTTCTGGCGGTAACCCAGGCGCTTCGCTGTTTCCCTGACAGCCTCTTTGGTAGCGATGCTGATAGCAGGATGATCGTTCAGCGCCCGCGCCACGGTCGAAAACGTGACATTTAACTCACGGGCGATGTCGTGTATGGTTGGCTTTTGCAAAATTTTTATTGTTTCATACCAGCTGTCAGTGTACAGCCATTAATTTAGAAAGCGCTGCTGCTTATCTTTTGGTTAAAAATAGCGACATTTTATTACAAAAAAGCAAATAAATTTTTAGATGTCAAAAGTTTATGATAATATTATGCCAACGTTGGCACTTGCTGTTCTTAATGGGCACGAACAACATCATCAGAAACAAACGATTGTTAACTTAACCATACCATACTATCCATTGCCTATGCTCTTACTTGGAATAGATGTTGGCACTTCATCCATCAAAGTGTCGGTTGTAGATGCTGAAACGCAGCAGAGCCTGGCCTCCGCACAATATCCCGAAACGGAAACGGGCATTATCTCGCACCGGGCAGGATGGGCGGAGCAGTCCCCCGACATGTGGTGGGAGCACGTACAGGCGGCAATCCTTAAACTTAACGCTTCCGGCAGCTACAACCCAACAGCTGTTGGCGCCATCGGTATTGCCTACCAGATGCACGGCCTGGTTGTGGTAAACAAGGCGCAGCAGGTGTTGCGCGATTCCATTATCTGGTGCGACAGCCGCGCCGTGGAACTGGGTAATGGTGCTTTTGAGGCGATCGGAGAAGAAAGAAGCCTGTCGCACCTGCTCAACTCGCCGGGCAATTTTACCGCCTCCAAACTGGCCTGGGTAAAAGCAAACGAGCCGGAACTGTATGCGCAAATCGACAAAGTGATGCTGCCAGGCGATTTTGTCGCCATGAAACTGACCGGTGAGGTAACGACAAGTGTTTCTGCGTTGTCGGAAGGCGTTTTCTGGGATTTTAAAGAGGACCAGCTGTCGGAGGACGTTCTGGGCTATTATAAAATAGACAAAAACCTGATACCCGAAATTAAGCCGGTTTTCTCGGAGCATGGCTCTGTTAAACGCGATGTGGCGGAGAAACTGGGGCTGCAGCCCGGTATTCCGGTTGCCTATAAATCCGGTGACCAGCCAAACAATGCCTTGTCGCTGAACGTGCTGAACCCGGGTGAGGTAGCCGCCACGGCAGGTACTTCCGGTGTTATCTATGGCGTGAGTGACCAGCTGGTATACGATAAGCAGTCGCGGGTAAATACGTTTGCGCACGTGAATTATGCCGGCGACGAGAAGCGGGTAGGGGTGCTGCTGTGCATCAACGGTACCGGTATCATGAACCGCTGGGCCCGCGACAACTTTGCTCCCGGCGTAAGCTACCCCGAAATGAACGAGTTGGGCCGCAAGGTGCCCATCGGCAGCGACGGGTTGAGCGTACTTCCATTTGGGAACGGGGCAGAACGCATGCTCAACAACAAGCTCATTGGCGCGCATCTGCAAAACATCGACCTGAACAAACACACCCAGGCGCACATCTTCCGGGCCGTGCAGGAGGGGATTGCTTTTGCCTTCCGCTACGGGCTGGACATTATGCGGGAGAACGGCATGAACCCCAGTATTATCCGGGCGGGCAGGGCCAACATGTTCTTAAGTCCTTTGTTCCGGGAGGCTTTTGTGGGCGCAACGAATGTGCCGGTTGAACTTTACCAGTCCGATGGAAGCGTAGGGGCAGCACTGGGTGCAGGGATAGGTTCCGGCACCTTTAAATCCGGGGAAGAAGCCTTCAGCAACAGTCTGCCGCTTGAACTCGTGAAGCCGGAAGCAACCGGGCAGTACGAAGCCGCTTACCAGGTTTGGAAGGAGCAGTTGCTCCAAAAGCTCAACGGCAGCAAATAAAAAAGATAAAAATTATAACATCATCAATAACCATAAGAAAGAAAATGGCAAACATCGTATTAGGAGAAAAAGAGTATTTTAAAGGCATCGGGCAGATTAAGTTCGAAGGCCTGGAGTCGGGTAACCCGCTGGCTTACCGCTGGTACGACGAAAACCGCGTGGTGGCTGGCAAAACCATGAAAGACCACCTGCGCTTCGCCGTGGCCTACTGGCATTCCTTCAACGGCAATGGCTCCGACCCTTTCGGCGGCCCTACCCACGTCTTCCCCTGGGATGAGAAAGCAGACGCCGTAGAGCGTGCCAAAGACAAAATGGACGCTGCCTTTGAGTTCATCACCAAGATCAACCTGCCCTACTACTGCTTCCACGATGTGGACGTGGTGGATTATACCGACGACATCAGGGAAAATGAGCGCCGCCTGCAGACCATGGTGGAGTATGCGAAGCAGAAACAACAGGAGAGTGGCGTGAAGCTGCTTTGGGGCACCGCCAACCTTTTCTCGCACAAACGCTACATGAACGGCGCCTCTACCAACCCTGATTTCCATGTATTAGCCCATGGCGGCGCACAGGTGAAGGCTGCTCTGGATGCCACCATTGCCTTAGGTGGTGAGAATTACGTATTCTGGGGCGGACGAGAAGGCTACATGAGCCTGCTCAACACCAACATGAAGCGCGAGCAGGAGCACATGGCCCGCTTCCTGCACACCGCCCGCGACTATGCCCGCAAAAACGGCTTTAAAGGCACCTTCTTCATCGAGCCAAAACCAGCCGAGCCAAGCAAGCACCAGTACGATTTCGATTCAGCTACCGTAATCGGTTTCCTGCGTCAGTACGACCTGCTGGGCGACTTTAAAATAAACATTGAAGTTAACCACGCCACGCTGGCCGGTCACACCTTCGAGCACGAGCTGCAGGTGGCGGCAGATGCGGGACTGCTGGGTTCCATCGACGCCAACCGTGGCGACTACCAGAACGGCTGGGACACCGACCAGTTCCCCAACAACCTCAACGAACTGACAGAGGCGATGCTGATCATCCTGCAGGCCGGCGGATTGCAGGGCGGTGGTGTGAACTTCGACGCCAAAATCAGGAGAAACTCCACCGACCCGGCCGACCTGTTCTACGCCCACATCGGTGGTGCCGACGCGTTTGCCCGGGCACTGGTAACAGCCGATAAGGTACTGCAGAACTCCGACTACAAAAAGATCAGAGAAGAGCGCTACGCCTCTTTCGACAGCGGCAAAGGCAAAGCCTTTGAAGAAGGAAAGATGACGCTGGAAGATCTTCGTACTTTTGCTATCGAAAACGGAGAGCCGGAAGTAAGAAGCGGAAAACAGGAATACCTGGAAAACATCATCAACCGGTTTATCTAGTTTTCAGCCAGATAAAGGTATCGCTTAACAAAAGAGGATCAGTGCCACAGGCATTGATCCTCTTTTGGTTTATACCGGCAGGTTTGCCTATTTCTGCGGCTGGCAGGGCCCCTGGTATTTCACAAAGATGTTAAGCCAGATGCTTCGCGATAGCCTGAACGTCAGGGGCAGCAAACCTACTACAATAATGATCAGCGTAAGAACCATCATCGTCAGCGTTACCTCCTCCACCAGAAAACTGAGCATGATCCAGACAAGCACAAAAAGAGCCGTACTGAAACCATAGCTGATAAACATGGCCCCGTAGTAAAATCCCGGTTCCGGCTCAAAGGTCTGGCCGCAGCAGGAACATTTGTCGTTCATCCGGGAAAACCTGCGGTAATTGAACAGGGTGCCTTTTTCAAACATATCGCCTTCGTGGCAGCGGGGGCACTTGAAATTAAGTATGCTGTAGAGTTTTGTTTCTTTCCAACTCATGTTACAAGACTGGTTTAGCTGTGGCCGACAAGTTAGCAAAGTTCGGGTTGTTATGGCTCAAAAAGATAAAATTTCTCCTGTTTTCATTGCTTTCGGCATGTTGCTGTTGTGCAGAGGGAATGGTGGCAGGAGGTGTAGAATACAACAGGCTTTTGTGAAATATTTTGCTCTTGTGTAGCTCTTGTGTAAAGGTAATAATGCAATTCTGCTGATTTTCAGCACTATAAAGGAACTCTGAAAGGCGATATTTCATTCACCATTTACGTAACTGCTGATTAAGGAATTTACGACTTTTAGCCCATGAAATCATCACTTTACCGCCGGCTTTCTGCGCTGCTGGTTTGCCTGTTCTGCTGGAGCCTGGCCTGTGCCCAGACCGGTAGCTGGAATCCACCGGGCGCAGATCTGAGTTTCCCGCGCACGCTGCTCAAAGCCACGCAGGTAGAAGCTGTACAAACCTCCTTAAGCACCCCGATCCGGTATTCCATTTACGCGGGCCTGTACAGCAGTATCAACGGGACACCCCCTGCCGGCAATACCTCGTCCAGCGAAAGACGGAACCGTGCCACTTTCGCCAAGAACTCAGCTTTTGTCCTGCTCATGGACCGGAAACCTTCTGCTGGCGCTCTCACCACACTCTCTGCTACAGATCGCGATAAGTTTGTAAGCAACGTAAAGTTATTGCTCGAAAATATCAATACCGCTGTCGAAACCTATTCTGTTTTCAGCTCTTCCTATACCGAATGGCAGTGGCGCTCAAAAGAGTTGATTGATTACATGGTAGCCTATGATCTGTTACGTGGAGCAGGAGAGCCGGTCGAATCGCTGGAAATAAGCCGGACTAAACTGCAGGCCTTTGCTGGTAATTTGTATAAAAATGCTACTACTGCCTCCTGGGGCCTCTATTTCTTTAATGTCATAAAGAACAACCATTCCCTTATGACATCCTCTGCGCTGGGATTATCGGCCGTAGTTTTAAATGATGTGGGCGGAACAGATGCATGGCTGCAACCGACAAACTGGATTAACACCGGTTTGTATAACATGGATAATGTGCTGTGGCGTGATGCCAGCCGTCAGTCCAATCCTGGTGCTGTAGCGGGGTACGCCGAAGGCCCGTACTACTTTAAATATGCTTTCCTGAACTGCCTGCCGTTCATCCGGTCGATGGGCAATTTTCTGCCGGACGGCAGCCTGACCTACACCTACAACAGCAGCTCCCGCAGCATTCGGAACCCGTATTACGATCCGTCCTACGACCTGCTCTACGACTGGATAACCGCAATTCAGATGCCCGATGGCCGTTACCCGGCGCTGGAAGACTCCTACATCGACATGGGAATGCCCGAGCTTGCCCTTACCGGGAAAAGCCGCTATGTAAATCCGATGTACTTTTCTAACCTGGCACCCACACAGCTCAACTCGCTGGTGGCGCAGCTGCGAAGCATTACCGTGGATATGCGCGCCGCTTTCCTGGCTGCCAATCTGGATTTTACAACGCCCGAAAACGCACGCCTCACAGCCTTGCCGGTAAGCGGTAACCTTGTTTTCCGCTCCGGCAACGACTCGCTGGCCAACTACCTGCACGTGTACGGGAAAAACGGACTTGCACAAACGGTTACCGGTGGCCACAACCACGGCGATGCCGGCAGTTTTATCCTGCAGGCCAAAGGACAGCTGCTGGCGCTGGACCCGGGATACCTTAGCAGTACCCGCCGTGGCGAAGTAGGAGACGGTGTACATCATAACCTGGTTCTGGCAGACGGCGCAGGACCAGTAATCGGAAGTTCAGGGAGTACTAACGATGCCGAGGCTTTTATCCAGAACACCTTCAGCACCGAGAAGCTGAGCTATGGGGAAGTACGCACGGCTTACCAATCGGCAAATATTACCCGGAAGACCATTTTTGTGCGCAACGCTTACTACCTGATGGCAGATTTCGTCAGTTCCTCCAGCTCACGTACCTTTACCTGGCAGTTGCATGGCTACGGGCTGGAAGGAGGCACAGCCGCCACCGGCACCTTTACCGACAGCCTTGCCACCCACAAAGGCATCTGGCAGAAGAACGGTGTAAACCTGAAGGCCCATGTTACGGCAACAGGAGGCGCGTCGTCTTACGGCAAAGTAACCGGTGCCCACGAGCTTACCTACAACACCACCGAAAGCCACACCACCTACCAGGTGCATAAAAGCAATGTGGCGCAGACACAGTTTTTGTCCCTGCTCCACCCGTTTACGGAAGAAACAGCTTCAGTAAAAACGGTGAGCAATGCGCAAACGGCCGCCCTTCGTGCGGCAGAAGGAGGTTACCAGGATCTGGCATTTGCCCAGGACGACAGCAGCACCGTTGTGCACAGCAGCCTCCCGGAAACTGTTTCATCTGATGCCCTGCTCACTTTTTTCTCGCTTGATTCGGCAGGAAATTTTGCGCAGGCGTTCGTGGAGCAGGGCAGGAGTCTGCAGTATGGCACCAGGTCCATCCTTCAGTCCACGAAGCGGGCCACCATCAGCTGGCAAAAGAAGAGTGATACCGAGTTCAACGGCTATACCAGCCGGGCTACCGTACTGACGGTGCCACTGGAGGAGGAGCCTCTTACCGTTACCGGGAGTACTATCAGCAGCCAGGTTTTTGATACAGCCACTAACACCCTGGCCATCACGTTCAGCGGTCCGGCTCAATTTCAGGTAACAGTCCGCGGAACGGTGTTGGGCATACAGAATCCCTTACCGGTAAGGCTGGCACAGTTCAGCGGCAAGCGACAAACCGGGCAGGTGCTATTAAACTGGACAACAGCCTCTGAAACCAACAACCAGGGATTTGAGATCTGGCGACAAGCCGAAGGTGCGGATAACTTTGAAATAATTGGCTTTGTAAATGGGAAAGGTACTTCTTCGGTACTTCAAACCTATACCTTTGCAGATGTGCTGGCACCGGCAACTACTGCTTATTACCGCCTGAAGCAGCTCGACCACGATGGAACTTATACATTCTCTCCCGTTATTGCCATACTGGGCAAAGCGGCATCGCAACTTTTGTCGGTTTCACCTGTTCCCGCAGACGGCTCCGTCCGCCTGAGCTTCGCCGATCCGGCCAAAGAAGTGCTGGTTAAATTACTCAATGCAAATGGCCAGCTGCTCCGGCAACAGGTATTCAGGCAGCAGGCAGAACTTATTACCGCTCAGCTGCCGCCTGGCTTGTATTTGTTGCAGGCATTCGACCTGGCGGGGCAGCCGGTATCCGAGACACGGAAGCTGGTAATCAGGCGCTAGCTTTTCCCTTCAGTTCATTCCAGCTGATGCCATTTCGGCCAGGACTATCCGGGTAGAGCGTCATCACCGGATCCGACTGCCACACTTCTTTGCTGTCGATGTCCAGGATGGAAAGGCGGCCGGTAAAAGCGGCTCCGGTGTCTGTCAGGATGATGTTTCCCATCCGGAGCGGCAGGGTTTGTTGGCTGCTCAGGGCGATGGTAGGGGTGTGGCCGATGTACACTTCCTGGTAAGCTGCAATGGTGAAGGGCATGTTGTCGCGGTGCAGTTTGTAGTAATGCGAAACAAAACTGCGGTCCCAGAGCAGGTAATGGGCATCGGTGGCTTCAAGAGGCTTATGGGTATCGAAGCCGGCATGTACGAAAAGCTTGTTATCTTTTGTAAGATGGAACAGCTTTGCCTGCTGCAGCAGGGTCAGGTGCTCCTGTGGCATTTGCTTGCCCACTCCATACGAGGCTACTGTTGCTTCTCCTCCCTGGCTTAGCCAGAGCTCCTGCTCGTACGCCACATCATCCATTTTACCCGCATAGTAATTCATGGCCCATTGATCGTGGTTGCCCAGCAGGTATACCAGGTTGCGGACCGTGAGCAACAAGTCGATGCTTTCTTTTGTTTCAGGCCAGCCATCCACCACATCGCCCAGGAAAATGAGCAGGTCCTGCTCCTTATCAAACCCGCTCTTTTCCAGGCACTGCTGCAGGGCTTTGCAGCCGCCATGGCTGTCGGATGTCACAAATCGTCTCATGCGTAAGTACCGGTTGTTGTACTTCATACTCGTCTGACGACGCTTAGGATGCCTCCACTATCTGCAGCAGCTGCCACCACAGCCGCTGCTGCTGTGTTTATTGTACAGTACTAATCACGGGACTTATAATCTGCTATAATGCCGTCGCATATCCAGTTGGCGAGCGCCTGACGGTTGTCGGCAATCACGAAGCGGCGCTGGTCTAAGCTGTTCCGGATATTACCCAATTCAATAAAAACAGTTGGAACTTGTGAGTACTTTACCACATACAGGTTGTTGCGGTGCGATACATTGCCGGAATATTCGCGGTAGGGCTGGTAGCGTTTGTATTTATCGGTAAAGGTCTGGTGGATGTTATCGGCCAGCCGTTTGCCATGCGGGTTGGTTTCGTAATGGTAAAAGAAAACATCGATGTTTTTCCGGGCACTGCGGCTGTCTACGTGAATGGCCAGCATGCGCTGGTAAGCGCCCTTGTGCTGCGCGTGCAGCTTGTTTACCGCATCGATGCGATGGCGCAGGCGGTACTTCTGGCTCAGCGGAATGGTCTTGCCCGGGTACGTTTCTTCGTCCTGGTCCAGCTTCAGGATGGCCTCATCCCGAATCCCATCGTCCGGGTCCTGGATGATCATGTAAACCGTGGCGCCGTGTTCCATCAGGCGGCGTGCCAGCCGCAGCGTTACATCGTAAGCATATTCATCTTCCGGAAGCGAATAAGAACCGTATTTCCCGACAGCTCCCGGGTCGGGTCCGCCATGGCCGGCTGAAAGGTAATAGACAGCCCCCTGCAGTTGCTGGTTTCGCACGGTCACCTGCTCGTATTTTTTGCCGAAGAGCGACGGGTCCATGCCTTTGCGGCTTGCCGCCTTTGTAGCAGCAGCAGAGGCTTTGGTGGCAGCTGCAGCAGAACTGGTAGCCGCCTCTTTTGGGGGCAGGAGGTACTTTTTACCCGCAATCAATCCCTTGTTTTTGCCCAACTTGTCTTCGTTCAGTTTCAAAAAGGCCTCCTGGTACTGTGCAAAGTCCAGCCCGTGCCGCCGCAGGATGCTAAAGATGCCATCGCCTTTTTGGGCAACTGCTTCTAAATAGTCGGACTGGCTGAAGGACTGAAAGCTGACAAAAGAAAAGAAAAACAGGAAAAAAAAGAAACGTAACAACTTGGAATTCATGGGCATAACGTCAAAACTGGCGTACGTACTAAGAATCAATTAAGCGTGAAATACAAAGCAACGAAAGCTGCCGTAAGGTTGCTTCCCGGGCAGTACCGGTTTATAGCCTGAACGAATCTGTTAGGCAAATATTCTCTGACGAAAATTCTGCAGAACGTTTGGCTTTGCACAAATTTACACAAAAGCGCTGAAGCAGGAAGGAATAAAGGCCTAATTTCCATAAACAACACAGAAGCTTATTATTAAAATAGTATTTAATTGATATCAAGATTTAAATGCTGCTGAAAGTGCCATTTACCATCATGTCACGGGTAAGGAGGCTATTGCTATTGCCATGCTGGATTTCCTGGCTCAAACAAAAGTAGTTCGCTTAACCCAGTTAAACCAGGCTGGCGGAAATCCGCAGGAGCGGTAGAACAACATCACTACGGCAGGTCCTGCCATTATCCGGCATTAGGTATATTTTGGCTGAGTTTCCTCTTATTTAAACATGCTCTAACGCAAGAGCTGCGTAAAAGTGAATAGTATAATTAATCAATTCCTTCTGAAGATATGGTGCGGTTATACATTTTTTTAAGCAGTATAGTGAAACTGTTATTCTTACTTGCAGGTTTGGTGCCGGGTGCACTCCGAGCGCAACAAATCCAGTTGCTTACCCTGGAGCAGGCACAGGAACTGGCACAGCAAAATTACCCCATCACCAGGCAGCGCGCCCTGCTCCGGCAGGCAGAGGAGTATACGCTTGAGAACCTGAACAGAGGCTATCTGCCGCAACTGGCCTTCATCGGACAGGCCACGCACCAGTCAGATGTAACGGAGGTGCCCGTGAGACTGCCGAACCTGGAGATTCCCACGCCCCCTAAAGAACAGTATAAACTAACCGCCGATGTGAGCCAGGTAGTGTATGACGGTGGCCTGATACGGCAGCAGAAGAAAGTAGAACAGCTCAATACAGTGCTGGAAGAGCAGAAAGTAGAAGTAGAACTGCACAAACTCCGCGACCACGTCAACCAGCTCTACCTGGGCATCCTGCTGCTCGACGGGCAGCTGGAACAGGTAAAACTGGTACAGCAGGACCTGGAGACAGGCATCCGGAAAGTGGAAGCGCAGGTAAAGAATGGTGTCAGCTTTATGTCTAATTTATACCTGCTGCAGGCTGAACTGCTGAAGAACAACCAGCGCCTTGCAGAACTTCAGGCATCCCGTAACGCTACCTTACAAACGCTTGGGCTGTACCTGGGAGAGCCGCTTGATGAAAACGTTGTACTTGCCACCCCTGCTGCAACAGAAGTGTATGATCACAAGCAGATACAGCGGCCCGAACTTAAACTATATGCCAGCCAACAGACATTGCTGGAGCAGCAGAATAAGTTGCTGCTGGCCCGCAACATGCCAAGAACCAGCCTGTTCGGGCAAAGCGGCTACGGCAAGCCGGGCCTTAACTTCCTGCTGAATAAGGCGGATTGGTGGTATATAGGGGGCCTGCGGCTGAACTGGTCCCTCGGCAACTTCTATACTTACCGCAACGATAAAAACCTGATCGATGTAAGCCAACAACTCACAGAGCTGCAGCGCGAAACTTTCCTGCTGAACACCAATGCACAGCTAACGCAGCAGCTTTCAGAGATAGACAAACTGCAGCAGCTGCTGGAAGCTGACAGGGAAATAGTTACCCTGCGGGAAAAGGTAAAAACTGCCGCCAACGCACAACTGACGAACGGTGTGATAACCGCCAACGATTACCTGCGCGAAGTCTACGCCGAAGACCAGGCAAGGCAAACGCTTATCCTGCACCAACTGCAACTGCTACAGGCAAAAATCAACTATAAAACCACGCTTGGCTACTAAACTGAAAGTATACATTTATGAAGAATACACCGCTTATATTTATGCTGCTATTCGGGCTTTCCCTTACCGGCTGCGGCAATAAAGACGCTGAATTTGATGCTACAGGTACCTTTGAGGCGGACGAAGTGATTGTTTCCGCTGAACTGGCAGGCAGGATCGATTCGCTGTCGGTGGAGGAGGGGCAGCAGTTGCCGGCAGGCAAGGTTGTCGGGCGGATTGATGCGCTGAACCTGGCACTGCAGAAGGAGCAGGTGGAAGCAAGCATTGGCGCGCTGCAGGAAAAAACGATGGATGTGCAGCCGCAGCTAAAACTGCTGCGGGACCAGCTGGCCGTGCAAAAATCGCAGCTGGCTACCCTGGAGCGTGAACAGCAACGCATACAGAACCTGCTGGCTGCCGATGCCGCCACAGGCAAGCAGCTCGACGATATCGAAGCAGAGATAGAGGTGCTGAAAGGGCAGATGCAGGTTACGCAGCAACAGATCAGGGTGCAGCATACCACTACCTCCACCCAGAACCGGGGAATCCTGAGCGAGCAGAAACCACTGGAGAAACGCGTAGCGCAGTTAGAAGACCAGCTCGGCAATGCCAGCATCACCAACCCCATCAGCGGCACCGTGCTAGATAAGTATGCGGAGCAGGGCGAAATTACGGCTGCAGGAAAAGCCCTTTACAAGATTGCCGACCTTACCACGCTCACGCTGCGCGCCTACATTACCGGCAGCCAGTTACCACAGGTGCGGCTGGGGCAGCAGGTAAAGGTGTTTATAGACCAGGAAGAAGGGTACAGGGAGTTTCCCGGTACCATTACCTGGATCTCGGATAAAGCAGAGTTCACCCCCAAAACCATCCAGACAAAAGACGAACGGGCCAACCTGGTGTATGCCATGAAGGTACAGGTGAAAAATGACGGCTACCTGAAAATAGGCATGTACGGCGAAGTTGTATTTCCGCAAGCACAGGAGGAGAAATGAAAGCAGCTGTGATAGCCGAAAACCTGGTGAAGACCTATGGCACTAAAAAGGAAGTGACGCAGGCGCTTAAAGGCGTTTCCTTTGAAGTGGCGCCCGGGGAATTGTTTGGCATCATCGGTCCTGACGGTGCCGGCAAAACCTCGCTCTTCCGTATCCTGACAACGCTGCTCCTGGCTGATAGCGGAAGGGCGGAGGTAGACGGTTTTGATGTGGTAAAGAACTACGAAGACATCCGGCACCGGGTAGGCTACATGCCGGGCCGCTTCTCGCTTTACCAGGACCTGACAGTGGAAGAAAACCTTGAGTTTTTCGCAACCATCTTCAACACCACGATCGAGGAAAACCATGATCTGATAAAGGATATTTACGCGCACATCGAACCATTCAAAAACCGGAGGGCGGGAAAGCTTTCCGGTGGCATGAAGCAGAAACTGGCACTCAGCTGCGCGCTCATCCACCGGCCCACGGTGCTGTTCCTCGACGAGCCCACGACGGGTGTGGATGCCGTGTCGCGGAAGGAGTTCTGGGAAATGCTGCGCATGCTTAAGAGCCAGGGCATTACCATCCTGGTTTCCACACCTTACATGGACGAAGCCAGCCGCTGCGACCGCGTGGCACTGGTACAAAACGGCGCCATTATGTCCATTAACACGCCCGAAGGCATTACCTGCAACTATGGTAAAGCCCTGGTGGCGGTGAAGGCAGAAAACATGTTTCGCCTGCTCAAGGACCTGAAAGGGTTTTCGGGGCTGGTCGATAGCTATCCTTTTGGCGAATACCACCACGCCGTGCTGAAACCCGGAACGACGGAGGAAGCGCTGCTGGCCTATTTACAGCAACAGGGGCACGGGCAGCCTGAGCTTAAAACAGCAAAGCCCGATATAGAAGATTGTTTTATTGCCCTGATGAAGACAACCTCCTGATGGAAAGAGAAAAAGTGATTACGACAGACCGGCTGACCAAGCGCTTCGGAGATTTTACAGCCGTGGATGCCATCTCGTTTGAGGTGGAGAAAGGGGAGATTTTCGGCTTCCTGGGTGCCAACGGTGCCGGCAAGACCACAGCCATCCGCATGCTGTGCGGCCTTTCCATCCCGACTGACGGGAAGGCCACCGTGGCAGGTTTTGATGTTTACCGGCAAACCGAGCAGATCAAACGCAGCATCGGGTACATGAGCCAGAAATTTTCGCTTTACGAAGACCTGACGGTGCGCGAGAACATCCGGTTTTATGCCGGGATTTACGGCAAAAGCAACCGGTTTATCAAGGATAAAACAGAGCGGCTGCTGCTGCAACTACACCTGCAGGAGGAGGCAAACAAGCTGGTAAAGTCGCTGCCGCTGGGCTGGAAACAGAAGCTGGCCTTTTCGGTAGCCATTTTTCATGAGCCGGAGATTGTGTTCCTGGATGAGCCAACCGGTGGCGTGGACCCCGTAACCCGCCGGGAGTTCTGGAACATGATTTACGAAGCGGCTGAGGCAGGAATCACCATTTTTGTAACAACCCACTACATGGACGAGGCCGAATACTGTAACCGTGTTTCGATAATGGTAGATGGCCGGATAGATGCCCTGGACACGCCCCGGAACCTGAAGCAGCAGTTTGAGGCATCCACCATGGATGAGGTTTTTTTAAAACTTGCCAGGAAAGCCACCCGGGCGGGGGAGTAGAAGCTGTGTAGAAGCTGTGCAGAGGCAGTGGTGGCAGGTGCTGCTGATTTTTCAGGGCTTTAATTTAGTGTAAACCGATGAAACAGTTCTTGTCTTTTGTAAAAAAAGAGTTTTACCACATCTTCCGCGATCACCGGACGATGTTCATCCTGCTGGGCATGCCGGTGGTGCAGATTATCATCTTCGGTTTTGCCCTGACCAACGAAGTAAAGAACTCCCGGATTGCCGTGCTAGACATGGCCAAGGATGAGGCCTCTGCTTCGCTTATAAACGAACTGGAGGCAAGCCGCTATTTTGAGATAGAAAAATACCTGCTCTCTTACCAGGAGGTGGAGGCGGAGTTTAAGACAGGCAGAATTCACATGGCGGTGATCCTGCCGCAGAATTTCAGCTCGGATCTGTTGCACCTGAATACAGCACAGGTGCAGCTCATAGCCGATGCTTCCGATCCCAACATGGCCAACACCCTTACCAACTATGCTTCTGCCATTATCATGGATTACCTGGAGCGGATTACTGACGGGCGCAAGCTGCCTTATACCATTAAAACCGAATACCGCATGCTCTACAACCCCCAGATGAAAGGAGCTTATAATTTTGTGCCCGGTGTTATGGCGATGGTGCTGATGCTGGTCTGCACCATGATGACGGCCATTACCATTGTGCGCGAAAAGGAAACAGGCACGATGGAAGTACTGCTGGTATCGCCGGTGCAGCCCTTAAAAATAGTAGTGGCGAAGGCCGTTCCTTACATGCTGCTTTCCATGGTAAACATCGCTACCATCCTGCTCCTGAGCGTGTTTGTGCTGGATGTGCCCATCAACGGAAGCCTCCTGCTGCTGGTGCTGGAAAGCATCCTTTTCACGCTCACCTCGCTGGCATTCGGGTTGTTTATTTCCTCCGTAACAAATTCGCAGCAGACAGCCATGTTTATTTCTCTAACCGGCATGTTTTTACCAACCATCATGCTCAGTGGCTTTATGTTTCCTATCGAGAACATGCCCGGTATTTTACAGTATATCTCCAATGTGGTTCCTGCCAAATGGTATTATATCATTGTGCGTTCCGTCATGATAAAGGGAACCGGTCTGGCAACGGTGTGGAAGGAAACGCTTATCCTGTTTGGTATGCTGCTGTTTCTGTTGTTTATGAGTATCAAAACATTTAAAATCCGGCTGGCATGAGAACACTGCTGTTTCTGCTTCAGAAGGAGTTCCGGCAGATCTTCCGGGACAAGGCTATCCTGCGGATAATTTTTGCAATACCGATGATACAGCTGATCATACTGCCCCAGGCCGCCGACTACGAGATGAAGAACATACGCCTGAGCGTGATAGACCATGACCGTTCTGAGTACTCGCGGAAGCTGGTGCAAAAGGTCACCGCCTCCGGCTATTTTCTGCTGAACTCCTATACTGCCTCCTACACCGAGGCCATGCACGAGGTGGAAGAAGACCGGGCAGATCTGATCCTGGAGATTCCGGCCCGGTTTGAGCGGACGCTGGTACGGGAAAATGAAGCGATGTTGTACATGTCGATCAATGCCATTAACGGGGTAAAAGCCAACCTGGGGGGCGCCTACCTCCGCACCATCATCCAGGATTACAACCAGGAAATACGCCTGAAATGGTTACAGCAGCCACGCTTCAGCCCCGAAACCAGGATCGAGGTTACGCCCACTAACTGGTATAACCCGCTGATGCACTACAAAAACTTTATGGTTCCGGGCATCCTGGTGATCCTGGTAACGATGGTTGGGTCGTTTCTGTCGTCGCTCAATATTGTGCGGGAGAAGGAGGTGGGTACAATGGAGCAGATAAACGTAACGCCGATACGGAAGCATCTTTTTATACTTGGCAAGCTTATCCCGTTCTGGATACTGGGGCTGGTCGTACTCACGACGGGGCTTATCATTTCCTGGGCGCTTTATGGCATTACGCCGGTAGGCAGTTTTTTTACAATTTACGTGTTTGCTGCTGTGTACCTGCTGGCTTTAATGGGGTTGGGGCTGATCGTGTCTACCTACGCCGATAGTCAGCAACAGGCCATGCTGATCTCTTTTTTCCTGATGATGGTTTTTGTGCTGCTCAGCGGCCTTTACACCTCCATCGAAAGTATGCCGAAATGGGCGCATTACATTACCTACCTCAACCCCGTTGCCTACTTCATCGAGGTAATCCGGCTGGTGGTGCTGAAAGGGGCAGGGCTGCACGAGATCAGGCAGCAGCTGCTGATCATGCTGGGCTTTGCCGTGGTACTGAATACATGGGCTGTGCTAAGCTATCAGAAGCGGTCATAGAAAATGTGGTGCAGCGGCTTTGGTGGCAGGTGCAGCAGATTTTAACGGAAGTTTCAGGCGCAGTGCAGCTGACAAAAGATGCCGCTGCCTTTTCGCTGTGGCACTACCGTGCACAGATGCCCCTGTAGGCGCACCACTGGCACACATCCAGGTCATTCGTTTTCCGGATGGGCTCCTCCGGGTCCAGGATACGGCGTACAAAATCGGAGAGCAGCGCTTCGGAGGCAGCTAAAAATTCTTTGGGCGTGGCGCCATCCGCTTCCACAAAATTAAACTCAGAGGTTAACACGCCCGCATCGAGGTTGCGGAACGAGAGAATACCCGACTTCGGACGCAGGCCCGGCAGTTGGTCCAGCTGTCCGTTGCGCAGCAGCGACTGTGGTGACTGCTGCAGTGTGCGCTGCAGGATGTACTCATACAGCCAGAGCTGCCGTGCTTTGTCGTATTTGGGGTCGGTGGTGAAATGCAGTTCCGCGTCTTCGGGTTTGATCACCAGCTGGCTGCGCTCCACTTTACCGGTTTTGTAGTCGATCACGCGCAGCTCGTTGCCCGTCAGGTCGATGCGGTCGGCTTTTCCTGCTACCTTCACCATGATCTCTTCGTCACCTACCTGCACCGGCAGGGTGGCCGATAATGTTTCTTCGAGGCGCAGCACGTAGAGCGGCAACTCTTTCGAATTTTTCAGGTTGTTCAGATATTTTTCCAGCACCTGTATGGCTACTTTGTAGAGCAGGTAGTTCATGCCGCGGTCGGGCGTGGCGCCGCGGGTGGCGCTGATAAATTCCTTCCGTACCTGTCCGGGCAGTTGCTGCAGCATCTGCTCCACGTCGCGTACTTCAATGGGCTTTCCGCTTTCGGCAAAAGGCTTAAAGAAATCTTCCAGCACCTGGTGTACCAGCGTTCCGAATTTGTCGGTGCCCAGCTGTTCTTCCACCTCGTCCGTCTCCTGTATTTTGGCAATGCGGCTGAAGTAATACTGCAGCGAACAGTTGATGTACATGTTCAGGTGCGAGGGGTAGAGCCCTTTTTTCAGCTCATTCTTTAGCTGCTCCAGCGTCTGCTGGTCTTTTTCTATCCGGATGTCTTCCTCATACGCCTTCAGTTGCTTTTGCTCTACAGCGGCAGTCAGATCACGGAACCGGATGTTCGGGTTGCGCAGGGCCAGGTCGTTTTGCAGCTGCAGGATAAAGCGGCTTTTCTCGCCCGAGCCATAGGTATCGGAGGGGAGCACGTAGAGCAGGTTGATGCGTTTGGCGCGTTGCAGCAGGCGGTAGAAGTTATAAGCCATAGCCCCTTCGGTTTCGGAATAGGTTGGCAGCCCGAATTCCCGTAGCACATCGTACGGCATCAGCGACTCGTGGCGCTTGGGCGCCGGCAGTGTATTCTCGTTTACCGACAGGATGATCAGGTTCTCAAAGTCGAGCGCACGCGTTTCGAGCATCCCCATGATTTGTACTTCCGAAATAGGTTCGCCGCTGAAGGGCAGGCGGGTAGAGCCAATCAGCTCATACAGGAACTTCCGGAAACTGCGTACGCCAATCTTGTGTTCGCGGCAATCAAAAATGGTATCAAGGCGCTTAACGAGCGTGTAGAAAATGTACAGGTACTCGGTTTCGATGGTATTGGGCTGGTGGCTGTAGACCTCGCGCAGCATATCGATGAGGTGGTACAGGGCAGCGAGGATGTCGTCGCAGTCGCGCCAGGTTTTAAACAGCGTCTCAAACAGCGGATGCAGTTGCCCCAGTTCCAGCAGATCCTGCGCCGTAACCAGCACCCGGTTATCATCCACGATCTGCTGCAGGACCTTTTGCACAAAGCCATGGTACCTGGCCTGCTCCGGCTGGTCGTTCAGGTACAGCTCGTAGCGGCGAATAAAAGGGTGGGAGAGCAGCTTGCTCACCGACATATGGTGGTACTGGTACACTTTGTAGCCGCTTTCCTGCAGCTGCGTCACGCCCGTCAGGTGCACCTCGAACAGCAGGTCGATGAGGTTGAACAGCGAAGTGCCTTTAAAGCTGAGGCCCATGGTCACGTTGTAATTCGGCACCTCGTCGGGGATGGAGTGCAGCACGGGCAGCAGCAGCGTTTCGTCAGGTAGAATGATGGCGGTTTGTGCGTGCTTCTGCTCGCGGCGAATCTCCTGCAGCAGCTGGCCCGCCAGCTTCCCCTGCATGCTGGCATTGGCCACGCCGATCACGTTGATTTCTTTCGCATCCGTTAAAAGCAGGTTCTGTTGCCAGCGCCACTCCGGCAGGTTCCAGGTGCTTTTGTACTTGCGCAGGAAGCTTCCGGCTCGGTTGGGCGTGTCGGGTTCCATGTAAAAATCGTCGGAGTCGAACAGCACCTCCGCTTTGTTGTGCCGCAGCAGCGCCTTGATGATGACTTCTTCCGACCTGGTGAGGGCATTCAGGCCGATAAAGATATACTGGTAGCAGCCGCCTTCCCGTGCGATGCTGTCGATGTTTTCGGCTACTTTCCGGAAAGCCATGCCCGGGTAAGCCTGCTTGTGCTGCTGGAGGCGTTTTTTCAGGTTGGTGTAGGTTTTGCCAATGTTGTCCCAGAGGCTGAAGTACTTTTTGATGCGTGGCGAAAATTCTTTCCCCAGGAATTTCGGGTCCCAGCGCTCCAGCGCCTTGGCCTCGGTCAGGTAGTCAAACAGCTTGTCGGTGTTCACCAGGTTCTGGTCCATACGGCTGAAGTCCTCCAGCAGGGTGCCGCCCCAGGTCACGAAGTGGTCAAAGTCGAGCAGCGGGTCCTGCTCCCGCATCAGGTCAAACAGCTCCAGTTGCAGGTTGATCGGCTCCAGCACATCCGTCTTCGCCAGCCGGCAAATAAAATCCTCCATACCCGACACCTCCGGCGACCAGATGGGCTCCGGTGCTGCCTGCGCCAGCGCATTCTTAAAGAAAAAGCTCGCCCGCCGCGATGGCAGCACAATGCACAGTTCGCTGATATTTTCTTTGTACTTCTCGTAAACGTATTTCGCCGTTAGCTCCAGGAATGTCTGCACGTGTTTGGTTATTAGTTACTGGTTATTCGTTATTGGGGAGGTCATGTTTGAAAATCGTAGGGGTAGCCTTTACGGGTACCCAATTGTTGGTGAGGCGTTTAAAAGTTATTCTGCACCAGTCTCCATTGCTACTACTCCCGGTTAAAAATTATTTTTGTTTGATATTTGTTACATGGTCTATTTGCCTCTTTGGAATCGCTATAGTTTAGGATTAATAAGTAGTGGTGAGGCAATGGAGACAGGAGCAGAACAATGATAAACTTTCCAACTCACTAACGATTGGGTACCCGTAAAGGGTACCCCTACGATACGCAATTATGTCCTTGCCAATAACTAAAGCACATTCCCCGCCGCATCCAGGGGCAGGTGCGGGTTGTAGGCTATTTCCCAGAGGTTTTCGTCCGGGTCGGCAATGTAGCTGCAGTAGCCGCCCCAAAAGGCTTTTTCAGGCCGTTTCAGGACGGTGGCGCCTTTTTGTTCCAGCAGCGTTACGAGCTCGTCCACTTCCTGCTCCGATCGTACGTTGTGCGCGAGCGCAAATCGCCTGAAGCCTTTCCCTTCGGAAGACACTCCCGCATCGTCGGCCAGCGACTCCTGCGGGAACAGGGCCAGCTGTATGCCGTTGAGCTGGAAAAACACGACACCTTCGGTGCTGGCTGCTGTTGGTTTCCAGCCAAACACCTGCTGGTAAAAAGCCTTCGACCGCTGCAGGTTCTTTACGCCGAGGGTGATAAGGGTTAAGCGCTGTTCCATTCTTCTGATTTGTAACTTATTGTTCCTTATTTGTTTTGCCGCCTATCTTTAAAGTAAAGGTAGTGCCTTTGTCCGGCTCGCTCGTAACTTCAATTTTACCACCCAGCGCTTCGGCCTGCAGCTTGGTGAGGTAGAGGCCAAGGCCCTTGGAGTCTTTGTTGGCGTGAAAGGTTTTGTAGAGGCCAAATACCTTGTTTCCCACTTTCTGCAGGTCCATGCCCAGCCCGTTGTCCGACACAGACAGGCAGCAGCAGTCCTGCTCCCGCCACGACTTAATCCGGATAACGGGTTTCCGGTTATCGGCGCGGTACTTGAGCGCATTGGAGAGCAGGTTGTGCAGAATGCTTTCGAGGTAAACTTTGGGAACTGTGATTTCCTGCACCTCCAGGTCTGTTTGAATGTCGGCGTTCGTTTCGCGGATAACGGCCTCCAGGTTCTGCTTTTCTTTTTCGATAACTTCTAGCAGGCGCACGGGCTGGCTGGGGAGCTGCTTTTCGAGCGCCGCCCGTAAAATCAGGTTCAGGTCGTCGATGGTCGCTGCCATGTTGTTGATGACCACATGCATGCGCTTCATCACTTCAGCGCCTGTTTCCGGGTCGGGTTCTGCCTGGTATAAATTATAGAGGCCCCGGATATTGCTCATGGGCGAGCGAAGGTTGTGGGTAATAATGTGGGCAAAATCTTCGAGACGCTGATTTTTTAGATGCAACTCTTCGGCGGAGGTACGCAATTCGGAATTTAATTCACGTAACCTGGCTGCCTGACTACGCAGCACGTAAGCAATGATATCCTTTTGCAGCAACTGGCCAATTTCGATTTCGCTCAGGCTCCAGGACACAGATTTTCCTTTCACCACTTCCACCCATTTTTCAAAAGATTTGCGCGGGTGGATGAGCTGGTCGGCACCTGCTACCGGTTTTTCGGGGTTGCCTGCCCAGATGCGGGTTTCTTTTATTTCAGGCTTAAAGAAAAGAATGAAGGATTTGCTGAACCGCGATATTTCAAGGGCCAGCAGCCCGCTAGCCTGCTCCTGGTAAGCGGCAGCAGGAGGAAAAGCCTTCGACAGCTGCCTGGTATGGAAAATCTGCTCATCCCGGTTCTCCTGCAGCCACGCCAGCAGTTCCAGCACCTGAACTTCGGAAGGCGTACTGCCGATAAGGAACAATTCATTTTCGAAAAACAGGGCAGCACCGGTACCTTCCGAAATGTTGAGCAGTGTGAGCTGCTGCTTGAGCAGTCCTTCGCAGATGTTTCCGGTTTTATGTACCTGTTCCATCAGTTTGTTTTCAGCCTGCCTGTACTTCTCCAGCGTTACCAGGTCGCGTTTTTCGGCGCTGGCCAGGATGGCATTTGAAAAAGCCTTGGCTACCAGGTTGCAGGTCTGGCGTTGCCAGTAGTTCTTTAAAACCGGCGTTTCGTTCTGGCAGTTTATCAGCCCCCACAGCTCTCCTTTCACCATAACCGACACCGACAGGGTGGCGCGTACGTTCATGTTGCGCAGAAACTCCAGGTGCAGCTCCGACGGGTTGCGCAGCTCGGACCGCAGGATGTTGCTGGGTTTTCCGGAAGCAGGGTTCAGGTACGGCACAATATTCAGGGGTTGCGCATTGGCATCCGGAATCTGCCGCACATGTTTTTGCACCAGCAGCGCCCGGGCCTGCGCCGGAATATCGGTAGCCGGGAAGTGGTGGTGCAGGTAAGAAGTGACGCCAGGTTTTATTTTTTCGGCAATTACTTCACCGTTCCACTCCGGGTCAAAGGCATACAGCATTACCCGGTCGTAATCGAGTATGGCCTGCGCGTACTCCACCAGCAGGTTAGCCTGCTCTTCCAGCGAATTAAGGCTGTTGAGCTTTGATTGAAATTCGGAAAAAATGAACGTGCTTTCCAGGCGCTGTTTTTCGGTACTTTGCGTATAGGGCTCGCACTCTACTACAATCTTATCTTCGGATGGATGGATAAAACCAAAATACAGCTTACCCTGCAGCGTGAGGAGCTGCGGGTTCATTTTATCGGCATTGCGAAGCTGGATTTCCAGTGTGTGGTATTCTTCCGGGGTGCAGATCTGGCCGAGCGTGCGGCCCTGTAATTTTTCCGGTGCTACTCCAAAATATGCCTCAATATTTTCGCTTACCTGTTCTATCGCCAGGGTATCCTGGCTGAGTATCAGCAGGAAACCGTGCGGCTGTATTCTGCCTATCAGGTGGATAGGCTCTACATCGCAGTTAGAAAGGTCAACTTTCAGGTTCTGATAATTTTGCATGCTGGTGTTATTTTGCCTCCTGACACCTGTATGCCTGGTGCAGGAGGCGGCTCCTATGTTGTTGTGGTACAATAGGTAAAACAGCAGCTTGCAGTTGCTTTACCTTAAAATGATTTAAACTAAAAAGGGGTGGCTATACAGCCTGTAAACGTAAAGATGGGTAAATATCTTTTAATTGACGTGAAAATACGCTGCCGTGCCGGCTACAGGGCCAGTCCTATCTGCTTTGATTTACCGTCGTATTTCCACTCCATCACTTGCTCGGTATCGAAATAGTAGAGGATGCACTTTACCTGTTCGTAGCCCAGCTGCTTAAACCGAACGGCGTAATGGTCGAGCTTAAAGCGGTGCTCAGGCGCTGGTGGCGGGAGCTTAAACTCCAGCAGCACCACCTGCGTACCGTCAAACACCACCCTGTCGGGTTTGTAGAGGTAGGCGCGGGCATCGAGCAGCTCTTTCTCGTGCTCCACTATTACCTTGTCCGAAAAATAATGCTTCAGTTTCGGGTGGCGGATAACTTCCTGCAGGCGTTTATGCAGGGCAGGCTTCTCGCGCTCACTGATAATGCCTTCGTATACCATCTGCCGCAGCACCGTGTTCAGCTGTGGCGCCGTTACAGTACGGGAAAGGGCGTAATGCAGTTTTTTATTGACCGCTCTTTGTTTGGCTTGTGTCTCGAAATCGAACACGCTGTTGGCATGTTGTTTCAGCTGCAGTCGCTGTGCCCAGTCGGTAGCGACGAGGTACTGCAGCTGGTACGTATCGTGCCTTGTGTTGCGGTGCTGCTGCGCAAATGGCTCGCCCTGCGCCAGTTGGTAACAGAATTGCTCCGGCTGCCACAGCTCCCTGTGCACCAGGTAGCGGTACAGCAGGTGGCTGGTATTGCGCACAGGCCCGTCGAGTTTCGGCATTTTGTTTTCCTCCTGCAAATCCCGGCCGTTGCCGATAAGGTACAGCCGGTCGATGGGGCGGGTGAGGGCCACGTAGAGCATGTTCAGGTTTTCGATGAACGTCTTTTCGATTTCGGTGCTGTACTGCTCGCCGAGCACGGTTGTCTCCAGTTTGGAACTGATGTTAACCGCCACGCTCCGCAGCTTTCCGGTTACGCTTACCTCGTCGGGCAGCTGGCTCCACATAAGCGAACCTGCTTTGGGCTGCGTGCTCCAGTCGGCGAAGGGGATGATGACCACCGGGTAAGCCAGTCCTTTGGATTTGTGGATGCTCGTGATGGTGATGGCGTTGCGGTCTTTGGGTGTGTTGATGCTGAGCTTCTCCTTCTGCTGGTCCCAGTAGGAGAGGAAGTTGTTCAGGTTGTTGCTGTGCTTGAGGCTGTATTCAAGCACCAGGTCCAGGAAACGGAACAGGTAATCGCACTCGTTGTTATGGTCCAGCAAACTGAACACCCGGATAAGCTTTTCGGTGAGCTCGTAGAGCGAGAGGTTGCCCGTTTCCCGCTCCTGCACATCAAAACCAAAAACGCGCAGCTGCTCAAAAAACGGCTCCGGGTCCGGCTCGTTGGCGATGCGGGCAATGGCCTGCGTCATGGTTACGTCGGGCAGGGTTTCCAGCACGACTTTGCACACCAGGTACAGCGCCTCCGACTTGGCCAGGGCATCGTTAGGACGGTTGAATACCCGGAACATCGCCACCACCAGGTTAATGACCTCGGCAAACTGCAGCGAGAGCGAGTCCTGTGAGATAATATCGAACCCTTTTTCTTTCAGGAAGTTGGCCACAAGCCTGCTTTTGATGTTGGTGCGGCTCAGGATGGCGATATCTTTCCAGCTGTAGCCGTCTGATTCTGCCTGCCGCACGAGTTGCAGCACCAGGTTGAGCATGTTTTCGTCATAGCTGCCGCTTTCGGGGCGGGTGTAGCCTTCGTGCAGTTCTTCGGTGCGGCGGCAGCTGCTGAGGTTGTAGCGGTAGTTGGTGTCGCCGTCGTAGGTGAACATGATTTGAATATGCCCGCCGCTGCGGCCGCTTTCCGGTACCCGCTGCTGAAAACCTTCATCATAAATGGAAGTGAAGATGCCGTACTCCTTGTGGCCCTGGCTGATAAAGGAAAACAGCTCGTTGTTGAACTGAATTATTTCGGAGCGGCTGCGGTAGTTGAACTGCAGGTTTTCAGGGGAGAGCGCATGGTTAATGCCCTCGTAACGCTCCTCCAGCAGCGTGCGCTGCCGCCGGTGCTCATACAGGTTGCGGGTGCTGCCTTTGTAGAGGTGCAGGATTTGTTCCATTTCGCCGCCCCGCCAGCGGTAGATGGCCTGTTTCGCATCGCCCACCACCATGCTGAAGTGGCCTGAGGCCACGGCGTTCTCTACGAGCGGCAGCAGGTTGTTCCACTGCAGCACTGAGGTATCCTGGAATTCGTCGATGAGGATGTGGTTGTATTTTTCGCCCAGCCGCTCGTAAATAAAAGGCACCGGCTCGTGCAGCACAATGTCGATGATGCGCTTGTTGAACTCCGAAATGTGTACCGTGTTCTTGTCCTGCTTTATTTCCTGCAGGCATTTCTCCAGTTCGTTCAGCACCGACACCTTGTACAGGTGCGGCACCACCGCCTGAATTAGCGAATAAGTACCGGAAAACTTCTCCTTGATGTCCTCGATGTGCTCGTAGAGCTCCGCCAGCTGCTGTTTGATGCTGTCTATCTGGCTTTTGGCATAGGTGCTGGCTTTACCGCCATACCATTTGTCGTCGGTCACGGTGGTGCGGGCGAAGCTGTTGCCATAATTCAGGTCTACTTTGTTGAGCCAGGTGTTGAAGTAGCTGTAGATGCCGGTCTTGCCGCGAAAGAAGTCTTCGGGAGCCACATCGGCTTGTGCTATCAGGTCCAGCGCCTGCCGGGCCGCCTCCTGTACCGCCTGCTCTATTTCTTCTTTTAGGCCGAACAGCTGCTTCCGGATGGCTTTGAAATCTTCCAGCGAGAGCTGCTGCAGGTCGGTCACCGCCTCGTACACCTGCTCGTTGAGCAGGTTGTTGGCAAAGCTGGTCAGCTCTTCCGACAGCATGTTCCAGCTTTTGCCTTCGCCGGCTTTTTCGAGGGCAAACTGCTCCAGCGTCTGCGACAGCAGGTCGTCTTTCCGGTTCGATACTTTGTCGAGCAGCAGGCTGACGGCCGTGCTGAGCAGCGTCTGCGAGTCCAGGTCCACCTCGAAGTTAAGCGGGATTTTCAGCTCGTGGGCAAAGGCCTGCACAATTTTATTCACAAAGCTGTCGATGGTGCTCACCGAGAAGTCGGAGTAGTTGTAGAGTATCTGCCGGAAAAGCTTTTGTGCCCGCTGCCTGATTTCCTCCTTGTCCAGGTGCTCCTCCGGGTACTCCTCCTGCAGGTCGGCCGTAATATCCTCCAGCAGGTTTTCGCTTTTCTGCTTTGCCCTCTCGGGCAGGTGTTCTTCGTTAAACTCCCGTAGCGCTCCCAAAATGCGTTCTTTCATTTCGGCAGCGGCATCGTTGGTGAAGGTGATGGCCAGTATGGAGCGGTAGTAGTCCGGGTTGGCCGAGTGCAGGGCCAGTTTCAGGTATTCCTTGGTGAGGTGGTAGGTTTTACCGGAGCCGGCAGAGGAGGAGTATATTTTAAAGACAGATGGCATAGGCAGAGGTCCAGTTATGAAGGATTTATAAAGATAAGGCAGGAGGATTTAATGTGCTAATGGATTCAGGGGATTATATGTTCTCAGGTAAGGGAAAGGCGCAAAGCAGCGGGAGTGGAGGCTGGTACAGCAAAATAAAAGGCACAAAAAAGAGGCTGCCTGTTGGGGCAACCTCTCTTGTAGTTGGTGGAAATAATAAACTTACTTACTTTTGGTTTTATTCCTTACGGACATCCTGGCTTAGCACTATTACATTGTCAATTATATGAATTCTGCCATTCGAGGCTTCGATATCGCTTTTGATCAGGCGTGCGCCGCCAACGGTGGCGGAAGTACCGGCTGCATCGGTTGAGATCGGAATGTAGGAATCTTCAGAAATACGGATGCGGTCATTATCTGCCAAGCGCAGCGAAGATACTTCTGAAGGCAGAAAATGGGCCTGTAACATCCTGGAAAGCATGGCTTTGTTTTCAGGCATCAGCAGGGATTCCAGTTCTGCTTTAGGCATTTTGGCAAAGGCCTCGTTGGTAGGAGCAAAAAGCGTTACTTTTTCCAGGTGCTCTATGCCTTCTTCCAGCTCAGCCTGTTCCACCAGTTTCACAAAGGTGCTCAGGTTTGGACTGGTCCTGGCCAGCGACATCACATCATACTGCTCGGTATCGTCAATGTCTTCGAACATATCATCAACTTCAATGGTATTTTCCATCGATAAGGCAGTTACAGATAAAGTAGCAATAGGCACCACCACTTTTTCTTCTACAATAAGAGCATCCACATCTTCACTTTCATCCACTCTACCTGCCATCGTTGCTGATTCGCTCATGGTGCTGTCCATGGCAGTTGTATCAGTGCTGTCAGAGCTGGCGCAGCCAAACATGGTAAAGGAGGCAAACGTCATTATTGCTAAAGGTTTATAAAACATCTTTTTCATAGCTTAATAGTTTTGTTCTTGTTAAAAGATAAAGACAAAAATTAATCGTCATTTTATACTTAACTGATATTTAGCAATTTTGTTACAACTACTGCAGTTTATTGCACTCAATATAGTCCTATTGCCTGCATTTTAAGACCCATCATTTGCCGGTGATAGTGTTTTTCAAATATCTTTTCACATTTATCATCTTTTTTCATGGCAGGAATATAATTTTTAATAGCTCCTGTATTTTGGTACAGTATTTGAAAATAGAATTATGAAACCAATGTAAACAATGTAGTAAACTTATAATCAGTTATATATCTATATCAAACAGGTTCAATTATATTATTAAATTTTAAATATTATATTAAATGAAATCTAAACAATTTTTTGCCGGCCTTACGCTTTCCGCCTTATTGGGTGGCGGTATTGCTGTAGGCGGTTATAAACTCTCAGAAGGTACTACGGAATTCAGTCAGGTGATACAGGAGCAAATGCGGTTTCCGCAGGTGCGCTATACCAGCGACATGCGCAGCAGCACGCCTGTGGTTCCGGAAGGATTGAACTTTCTGAAAGCGGCACAGTCAGCAACCCCGGCTGTAGTGCACGTCATGACGGAGTATAATTCCAACAGAACAGCCAGTCGTGGTGGCGGGCAAATGGACCCTTTCCTGCGCGAGTTCTTCGGCGATGGCTTTGAACGGCAGGCGCCCCAGGGACCGCAACGAGCTTCCGGTTCAGGCGTAATTATTGCCTCCGACGGCTATATCGTTACCAATAACCACGTAATCGACAAAGCAGATAAAATAGAAGTAGTGCTGGACGATAAGCGCACATTTGAAGCGACGCTCGTCGGAACGGACCCAACGACCGATATTGCGCTGCTCAAAATAAAATCTGAAAACCTGCCGGTGGTACGCTACGGAAATTCCGACGACCTGCGTGTAGGGGAGTGGGTGCTGGCAGTGGGTAACCCGATGAACCTTACCTCTACGGTTACTGCCGGTATCGTAAGTGCCAAAGGCCGTAGTATTGACCTGCTTCGCTCGAATAACCCGGAGCAAAAGTATAGCATCGAATCGTTTATCCAGACGGATGCAGCTGTAAACCCTGGTAACAGCGGGGGCGCGTTGGTTAACCTGAACGGCGACCTGGTAGGTATCAACACCGCCATTGCCTCGCAGACCGGTTCCTTTGCAGGCTATTCGTTTGCCGTGCCTTCTTCTATTGTAAGTAAGGTAGTGGATGACCTGCTGAAGTATGGTGAAGTACAGCGTGCCTTGTTAGGTGCCGAGATCCGGGAGATTGACGCTGCCTTTGCAAAAGAAAAAAATCTGAAAACCCTGGATGGGGTGTACCTGGCAAATGTGGCGGCCAATAGCGGCGCGCAGGAGGCCGGCCTGAAACCGGGCGATGTAATTACTGCCATCAACGGTGTTGCCGTAACTAAATCGTCGCAGTTGCTGGAGCAGGTGGCGCGTTACCGGCCTGGCGACAAAGTAAAAGTTGCGTTCCTGCGCGACGGGAATGAGAAAACAGCCCATGTTACACTTAAAAACATGAACAACAGCACCGAACTGGTGAAGCGTAGCAAAGCCAGTTCCGTGAAGTTTGAAGGCGCTACGTTCGAAGCTGTCAGCCAGCAGGAGATGAACAAACTGGGCATAAACGGAGGGGCTAAAATTGCCAACGTTCGGGGCAGCAAGTTCCGCGAAACCGGCATGAAAGACGGCTTTATCATTACCCGTATCGATAAACAGCCTGTAAAACAGCCTGCTGACGTAGAAAAATACCTGCAGAATTTCGATGGGGGCGTGGTTTACCTCGAAGGGGTATACCCGGATGGCCTGAAGGCTTATTATCCAATTGAAAAATAACAAAAACGATCTTTCCGGGAAAAGCTTCTGCAGCCTTTGCAGGAGCTTTTTTTTATGCCTCGCCTCTTCCCCTGGCTGTAGAGGAGCAGTGGCTGTGGTGGCTGGTGCAGCAGAACTGGTGGGGCCCTAAAACAGGCAAACCCGCCTGCTCCGATAATGAAGCCGGCGGGTTTGCCTGTTTTTACTGTACTTTTTATTACTTCTCCGGCAGCTGCAGTACAAACTCGTTTCCGGAAGGTACGGTAAGCTTATAGCCCTTGATCCAGGGGTTGTAGAGGCGCAGGAGTTTGTAGTTAATACCCTGTTCCAGTGCAAATTGTGGTAAATCCGGAATGGAGGAACTGATGGTAATCTCACGCGCCTGCAGGGGCTGGTACGCCTGTTCTGCCGGGAGTTCAAAACCGTATTGTTGCGGGTTGCTCAGAATTTCCTTCAGGGCCAGAATCCGGAACATGTAGCGCGACGTTTCATCGTTCAAATAGAGGTCGTAGTAGGAGGTGACGCCCTGCTGCTTCAGTGCCCTGTCCAGGCCACCCATGCCTCTGTTGTAGGAGGCGGCGGCGTTGGTCCAGGAGCCAAAGCGGCTTTTTGCCGTTTTCAGGTATCGGCAGGCCGCCAGCGTGGCTTTCTCCAGGTGAAACCGCTCGTCCACTTCGTTGTTTACCAGCATGCCGTAGCCACGGGCGGTATCGGGCATCAGCTGCCAGAAACCGGCTGCACCGGCGGGGGAGGTCACGTGCCCGAACAAGCTCTCGGCCAGGGCCAGGAACACAAAATCTTCGGGTATCTCGTTTTCGCGAAGCAGGCGCTTAATCTCCGGCAGGTACCGCTGCATCCGCTTCAGCCCCAGCAGGGTGCCTGAGTGGTAGTAGGAATTGGTCAGCAGTTCGCGGTCGAGGCGTTCTGCCACATCGGGCATATGAAGCGGAACTTCCTCACCGGCAAAGGTAGCGGAGGCAGGTAAGGTTGGCGCCCGGAATACCGGCCGTGCCACATTCGCATTCGAAATGCCAGAGGCAGACGTAGCGGCTAAATACTGCGTGGGCTGCTGGCTGCAAAGGTGCAGTGATACCACCAGCAGCAGTGTAATTAACAGATATTTCCATGCGTGCTGAAACATTGATTTTATCCTCCTTTCTTGATGTTGCCTTCCCTTGTATAACGGTGCAGGTGGAACGCTATTTCCACTGGTTTAAATAAAACAGACTTGTTTTGTTCTGAAATTTCTACGATGCCCGCGGCTTCTCCGATAATGTTATATAAAATATTGTACGAAGAAAGTGGGGCACCAGTGCTTTTTGTCTGCGCAACCGGTTCCGGTGTGGGTGTAGTTTCTTTCTTCGGTTAAAGGTACTAAATTAAGGGAAGCGATGCCAGTTTTGCAGCAGAACTTACAGGTGTTTAGCGAGAAAGAACCAGGTTGCAGATGACCAGGATCAGCCGGCAGCATGACTACAGTCATTGAAAACGGGCCCGGTTCAGCGCTTCTTTACATGTGATAGCTTCAAACCCCAAATCCCAGTCTTATGAGAGCCTTGATCTTGTATATGAGCCGGCACGGCACTACCGAAAAAGTGGCGCTTTATCTGCAACAGCAACTTCCTTTTCCGGTGGACCTGCACCGTTTGGATGCTGCCTCTCCTGCACCGGATTTACAGCCTTACGATTTGGTGGTGGTGGGAGGATCGGTTTACGCGGGACAAATCCAAACCGGCATCAAAGACTTTTGCAGGACGCACCAGCAGGAGCTGCTCGGGAAACAACTCGGACTTTTTATCTGCTGTATGAACGAAAAACAGGCTGAAGCAGTCATGCAGGATGCTTACCCGGAAGCGCTGCGCCGCCATGCCCGGGCCACAGGCGTGATGGGAGGGGAGCTGCTGTTTGAAAAGATGAGCTTCTGGGAGAAAATGGTTATCCGGTCAGTAACAGGACAACAGGAGAGTGTTTCTAAAATAAAATATGCCGAAATAGACCGGTTTGCTGAAGCGATGGCTCCGGTTAGCGTACTTTAACAGGAGCAGCGGGAGTGGTGGCAGGTGCAGAGCACATTTTAAGGTTACTGCACCTGCCACCATTCCCGCTGCACGTCTACTGCTTTGACGTACTGGCTTTATCGTGCTGTTTTTTCGTTAACAGCCCATTGCTGTCGAGCCAGTTGATGGCGCGGTCGAACCACAAATCTTTGGTGGAGGTGTTGTGCAGTCCGAAACCGTGGCCGCCCCGCTGGTAGATGTGCAGCTCGGCTGGCACCTGGTTGCGCAGGAGCGCCTGGTAAAACACAATGCTGTTTTCCGATTTCACGCCCCTATCGTCGGAGGCATGTACCAGAAACGCAGGCGGGGTCTGGGCCGTCACGTTGAATTCGTTCGAGTATTCTTTCAGCTTCTCTTCAGAGGCATCTTTTCCCACTAAACGCTCAAACGAGCCCTGATGCGCAATTTCTTTGTTGCTGCTGATAACCGGGTAAACCAGCAGCATGAAGTCCGGGCGCAGGTTGGTGTTATTCGGATTATCGACATACGCCTGCCGGAAGTGCGTGCCGGCGGTAGAGGCCAAGTGGCCCCCGGCCGAAAAGCCCATAATGCCCACCCGGTCCGGATCGATGTTCCATTCTTTTGCCCGCTCCCGAACCAGGAGCAGCGCCTGCTGTGCATCCTGCAGGGGCGCTACTTCGGGTTTGGAACTTACGCTGGAGTCCGGTAGCCTGTACTTCAGCACAAACGCAGCCACGCCCTGTTCGTTAAACTTCCGGGCTACCGCATGTCCTTCGTGCGCTGCTGCCACTATCGCATAGCCACCACCCGGGCATATCACCACGGCGGTGCCGTTTGCCTTGTCTTTGGGCGGCAGGTATACCGTCAGCGTCGGTTTCCGTATGTTCTTTATCCGGGACTTTTCAATCTGCAGTTCGCCTTCCACCCGCCGTTCCGCTTCTTCCAGGTCCGGTCCGGGAACTTCGTTTGGAATTTTGCTGCTGTACAAGGGCAGCTCGACCGGTGCTTTCTGGCTGTATACCTGTGCCAGGCTCAGGAGCGATAATGCCACCACCATAAATGCCTTTTTCTTCATATGCGTTATGCTGTTTCCTATTGTTCCTCCAGTTCCTCCAGGATGTCCTGCAGTTCATCAAAATTTTTATGACCGGTTTTCAGTTCACTGCCGCCCAGCAAACAGATGCCTTTGGGTTTTACTGTTTTGAGCACTTTGTTCACATTGTCCTGGTTCAGCCCGAAGCCCAGGTACACCGGGAACTGCTTGCACACCTTTTTGAGCAGGTTGGTGTTGGTGTCGTCGATGGTTGTAAAATCGTTGGAGTAAATCAGGAAGGCATCCACCACCGGCAGGTACAGCTCCATCATCTCCAGCAGCTCGCTTTCCACGGTATCTTTGTTGATGAACACTTTCAGAATAACCGGCACCCGGATCTCCTCTATCTCATCGATCAGGTACGGCGTGTCCAACTGAATATAGTCCAGGTTAAAATCTTCGGCGTACTGGTTAATGACATCCGGTTTGGCTCTTTCGAACTGCCCGCCCAGCTTTACACCGGCCAGCCAGCCAATAATTTCTTTTAAAGCTTCATTCGAAACACGTTCCGGGCTGTCGAGCTTCAGGTTAAAAACGATCACATCAACCCCCATGCCTGCACAATAGCGTGCATCGTTCAGGTTGTTTAGGCTGCTGACTATTACGGAAGTACGTAGGCTCATATTATGTTTAACTTTAAGATTAAGTGGTCACTTGCAAAAAAAATGTCTTCAAAGTAAAGCCCATTTTACTTTCTTTGCTACCATTTTAACTATTTTTTTAACCGGATGCAGTTTTTGCAGCTACGCCGTGCGGTGGCGGCAGGTACCTGCTTTTCCCATTCTGCCCTCTGCAAAGGGCAATCAGAATTATTGCCTGCAACAACCGTTTTCGCCGGGCAAACATCCTGCCATTACAAAAGCCAGCAGCACAGCCTGTTAACCGGGCAGGTATTATTTGGCAGCCTGAATCTTTATTCCTGCCCTGATGTTAGTATATTTGTAAAAAATTTGTTTTAACTTTTTTTATTATTTTACATATATTAAATGAGTAAATCTGGAAGGGTACTGGTAGCCATGAGCGGCGGCATCGATAGCTCGGTGGCAGCTGTCATGTTACATGAGCAGGGATACGAGGTTGTGGGCATGACCATGAAAACCTGGGATTATGCCTCGAGTGGCGGAAACAGGAAAGAAACCGGCTGCTGCAGCCTCGATTCTATAAACGATGCACGCAATATTGCCGTACAACTGGGCTTTCCGCATTACATAATTGATATCCGGGAGGAGTTTGGCGACTTTGTGATAAATCATTTTACGGACGAATACATTGCCGGACGTACGCCAAACCCCTGTGTGCTGTGCAACACGCACATTAAATGGGATGCGCTGCTGCGCCGGGCCGACCAGTTAGGATGTGATTTTATTGCCACCGGGCATTATGCCAATATTCGCGAAGAGAACGGCCGTTATGTGATTTCCAAAGGGCTGGATGAGCACAAGGACCAGTCGTATGCGCTGTGGGGTATTTCGCAGAAGAGCCTGAGCCGCACCATTTTCCCGCTGGGCGGGCTGCGTAAGTCCGAGATCCGGCAGATGGCCCTGGAAAGAGGGTTTACCGAACTGGTAAACAAGCCGGAGTCGTATGAAATCTGCTTTATCCCGGATAACGATTACCGTGGTTTCCTGAAGCGCAGGGTAGAAGGCTTGGAAGAAAGCGTGGCCGGCGGCGAATTTGTGCTCGAAGACGGCACCGTAGTAGGCAAACACGAGGGCTATCCGTTTTATACGATCGGGCAGCGGAAGGGACTGGGCATTGCCCTTGGCTTCCCGGCCTATGTTACCCGTATCGAAAAGGACCTGAACCGGGTGGTGCTGGGCAACTTCGACGATCTGGCCAAAAATGCTATGACCGTTGGAAAATTGAGCATGGGGAAATATGCAGACCTGATAGGAAAACCGATTCCGACCATTACCAAGGTGCGCTACAACGACCCGGGCACAGAGGCGATCATAGAGCAGGAGGGCGATAAAATGAAAGTCCACTTTCTGCGGGGCGTGAATGCCATTGCTCCTGGTCAGGCTGCTGTTTTTTACGAAGGAAATGATGTAGTAGGCGGCGGCTGGATCGAGTCGAACTACAACCTGGACTATAAGTTGGATATATTTTCATGATGAAAAGAAACATACTGGCGCTGGCTTTTCTTGTAGCAGGACTCTGGTACGGGTGTGCAGAAAAGCCTGTGGAGCCTACACCAGAGGCGTTAGGTTTAAACTATTACCCGCTGGAGGTGGGCAACTACCGAATTTACGATGTCACCAATATTCGTATTCAGAACAACGTGGGCGATACCACGCGCTTTCAGGTGCGGGAACGGGTGGATACGGCTTATGTGGACCAGGCGAACGTAACTACCTACAAAATAATCCGTTCCGTAAGGCCGGGCGAAGGCAGTACGTGGGCAGACGATTCGGTGATGCTGGTTACCAAGTCCAACAACAGCATTGTGGAGATGAAAAACAACACCAGGCGCATCAAGCTGGTGTTCCCGGTAAAAAACGGCAAAATCTGGAATGCAGATGCCTTCAATTCCAACGAGGTAAACTACGAGGAAGACCGGAAGGAGAAGTTTAAACTGACAAACGTAGGCGAACCTGTTACCATCGGCGGCAAAACCTACGATGAGTCCTTAACGGTAATCCAGGGCAGGCCCACGGATAACCTGATCAACCTGGACGACCGGAAAGAGGTTTATGTAAAAGATATCGGGCTGGTTTACAGGATTTTTAATAAAGTAACCTATTGTAACGATTCACAATCCATAACCTGTCCTTTTGATCCGGAAAACAAGTTCAAGTTGAACGGGCACGAACGTATTGAAGTCCTGAGGTCTCACGGAAAAATGTGATATAATGCGAAAGCTGCTATTCTTACTTGGTACTCTTATTTGTATCGGACCAGCACTGGCACAACAGACAAACGGAACAGCAGCTGAACCGCAAAAACGCATTGTTTACTTTAAAGACAAGGCCAACTCCCCTTATTCGTTGCAGCAGCCGTTGCAGTTTCTGTCGCAGAAGGCAATCGACCGCCGCACCAGGCAGCAGATTGCCCTGACGACCCGCGACCTTCCGGTAAACCCAGCTTATGTTGCCGGCCTGAAGCAACTCGAAGGCGTAACGGTGTGGTATACCTCCCGTTGGTTTAACGCGGCGGTAGTGCAGTGCACCGATGCGAAACTGGCGGAGATACAGGCGCTGGATTTTGTAAAGACTTCGGGCTCCTTAAACAGGATAGGAACCTTGCCACAGGCAGCAACAGTGCCGGTGGTAGAGCCTTTGCAGCAAACCGCCGCAGTTATGGATGCCCCTTATAGCCAGGCCGCCTACGGACAGGCTTTTAACCAGGCCAACATGATAGGGGCCGTGGATTTGCACAACAAGGGCTTTACGGGGCAGAACATGACCATTGCGGTGCTGGATGCCGGTTTCCCGGGAGTAAATACGATTCCGGCCTTTGCGCATCTTTTCCAGAACAACAAAATAAAAGGCACCTTCGATTTTGTAAAGAAGCAGGAGAATGTTTATGCCGAGTATTCCCATGGAACATCAGTGCTTTCCACCATGGCCGCTTACCAGCCCAACCAGTACATCGGAACTGCCTTTGGCGCAAATTTTATCCTGCTGCGTACCGAAGATGTTGCTTCTGAACATAAAATTGAAGAAATAAACTGGCTGCTGGCGGCCGAATATGCCGACAGTGCCGGTGCCGATGTACTGAATTCTTCTATCGGTTACACCACCTTCCAAGCTCCATCGCCGAGCTATACCTATAACAACCTGGATGGCAACACGGCCCTGGTAACAAAGGCAGCCGACTATGCTGCTGCTACCGGTATGCTGGTGGTGGTGAGTGCCGGGAACGACGGCGCCAGGGAATGGCGCTATATTGCCACGCCTGCCGATGCAGATTCTGTCCTGACCGTCGGCTCGGTAGATAAAGATGGCATACGTGCCGCTTCAAGTTCGGTGGGACCTACTGCCGATGGCCGCATCAAGCCGGATGTAATGGCGCAGGGGCAGGGGGCCTTTGTGTATGGATCAGCGGGGAACATAGCGGCAGGCACTGGTACTTCTTTTTCAGCTCCGATTGTGGCGGGGCTGGCTGCTATCCTGTGGGAGGCGAACAGCACCAAAACCAGCCAGGAAATTATCCGGATGATCCGTCAGTCCGGCAGCCTGGCAGTCAATCCTACCAACGAAATGGGCTATGGCATTCCGAATGCCAGCCGAATTGTAACCTCCTTGCCTCAGTTTGTTGAAAATGATCTCTTTATTACCAACCCTGTAAGCTCTCAGCCTGTTTTGCTCACCCTTGGCGAGAAGTGGGTAAAGCAGGAAAGCACGGTACAGGTGTATGACATAACTGGTAGGCTGATCTACCAGGCTGTGCTGCCGTCGCAACAATACAGCCACCAGCTTGAGCTGCAGCCCCAGGTGCTGAAGCAGGGCGTTTATTTCTGCCGGATCAGCTCCGGAAAGCACATCAGCACCTTACGTTTCCTGAAACTGTAGCTGTTCTGTTCGCTTTGGCTATAGGTTAGTTTGCCGAAAAACGTATATTTGCTGCATGAACCCACTAATAGCCCCATCTGTTCTCGCCTCTGATTTTGCCAACCTGCAAGCAGAGACTGAGATGCTGAACCGAAGCCAGGCCGACTGGCTGCACATCGACATTATGGACGGCCGCTTCGTGCCCAACATTTCTTTTGGTTTTCCGGTGTTGCAGGCCATTCAATGTTACGCCAAAAAGCCGCTGGATGTGCACCTGATGATCGTGGAGCCGGAGCTTTACATCGAGCAGTTCCGCGAAACCGGTGCTGAGATTATCACCGTACACTACGAAGCCTGTACGCACCTGCACCGCACGGTGCAGCAGATTAAAGCCACCGGCGCAAAAGCAGGCGTGGCTCTGAATCCGCACACACCCGTTAACCTCCTCGAAGATATTATCACGGATTTGGACCTGGTACTCATCATGTCGGTGAACCCCGGCTTTGGGGGGCAGAAGTTTATCCAAAACACCTATCGCCGCATCGAAAAAACCAAAGAGCTTATACTGGCGCGCGGCTCCCATGCGTTAATTGAAATAGACGGAGGCGTAAATCAGCAGAATGCACCTCTTTTGCTGGAAAAAGGTGCGGATGTACTGGTAGCAGGCAGCTTCGTGTTTACTTCTGCCGACCCAATACAGACAATAGCCGATCTTAAAAGCGTGACTTCTGTTTAACACCACCAACAAGCACCAATGCTTCGATTTTTAACGGTATGGTTACTTCTGGTAGTACCCCTGGCGGTGTCTGCACAACAGGCGACCATAACCGGCAGTGTAGTAAGTACTACTAACCAGCCGTTAGAATTTGCGACAGTAGGTATAAAGGGAACAGAAACCGCAGTACAGACCGATGAAACTGGTAAGTATATACTGCCAGTACCTTCGGAGCAGGATATCGTTATCGTTGCCAGTTTTCTGGGATATCTGCCGCAGGAGACAAAGCTCCGGTTGAAGCCCGATGAAAGGAGAACGGTTAATTTTAAACTGTCCCCGGACCAGCGTTTGCTCAACACGGTAGACGTTATTGCAAAACGCGATATGAATTCCCGCGACCAGGCCGGTATGACCAAACTGGACCCGCAAAATGCCCGGATGCTTCCTTCTGCTTTCGGCGATTTCAGTAAAGTGCTGGTAACGCTGCCCGGCGTTACCAGTAACAATGAGCTTTCTTCTACCTATTCGGTGCGCGGAGGCAATTACGAGGAGAACCTGATCTACGTCAATGGCATCGAGATCTACCGTCCGTTCCTGATATCGAATGCGCAGCAGGAGGGGCTAAGCTTTGTAAACCCTGACCTGGTAGGCGGCATCGAATTTTCTTCCGGCGGCTGGCAACCCCGGTTCGGCGACAAGCTTTCGTCGGTGCTGAATATCGAGTACAAGAAGCCGCAGGAGTTTGCCGGCTCCGTAACGGGCAGCCTCACCGGCGGCTCGCTTCATCTCGAATCAGCTTCTAAAAACAAAAAAGTTTCTTACCTGTTTGGCGCGCGGCATAAGAACGGGCAGTATGTACTTGGAGGGCTGCAGGTAGACGGGCAGTACCTGCCCAGCTTCACAGATGCCCAGGCCTACGTACATGCCGATCTTTCTAAAGACACACTTGACCCGGAACGCACAACCCTTGGAATATTAGCCAGTTATGCGCAGAACGACTATACCACCATCCCCGAAACAAGGGTAACCACCTTCGGCACCCGGCAGGCGCCGGTCCGGCTGCTGGTGGGGTATGACGGGCGGGAGCAGATGGATTACCGGACCTACCAGGTCGGGGTAAACCTGGCGCATAAGTTCACGCCACGGTTTCTGTCGGAGTTTATTCTTTCCGGCGTTCATTCGCGGGAGCGGGAGTTTCGTGACCTGGAAGCGGGTTACCGGCTTTGCGATGTAAACACCGCCAACGGCGACAACTTTGGCGAATGCCTGCAGCAGCGCGGCGTTGGCAGCCAGTTCGACCATGCACGAAACACGCTGCTGGCCCAGATACTGACCTTTGAAGTACGTAACCGCTGGGTTCCGGGCAGGCGCAGCAACGTGATTGCCGGCGTGAAGGTGGGGAACGAACGGATTGAAGACAAAATAGCCGAATACGGCTTCCGGGATTCTGCGGATTATGTAACACCAGCCTATTACCTGAACACGGGCCTCAACCTGAACACGCTGCGCTACAATGCCTATGTGCAGCATACCTATCAGTTGGACTCGCTTAAATCGCTTACCTACGGTTTCCGGGTCAGCTACTGGGACTTTAACCGCGAATTCACGTTTACCCCCAGGATTCAGTATTCCTTCATCACCAGGCACAACCCCGATTTATCCTTCAAAGCTGCCTTAGGACTGTACTACCAGCCGCCTTTCTACCGGGAGCTACGCAATTACGAAGGGGTGTTAAACCCCGATATAAAAGCACAGCGCTCGCTCCATGCCATCTTCGGGAGCGACTACCTCTTTAAAATGTGGGAGCGCGATTTTAAACTTACCTCCGAAGTCTATTACAAGTACCTGACCAACGTCATTCCATACGACATCGACAATGTGCGGCTGCGTTATTTTGCCACCAACAATGCCAAAGCCTATGCCGCCGGGTTTGATGTTCGCGTGAACGGAGAATTCATAAAAGGAGCCGAGTCGTGGTTTAGCCTGGGTCTGCTCACTACCAAAGAGAATATCGAGGGGGACTCCACCTTTGTGTATGATGCCGAAGGAAACATTACAGGCAGGACCCCACAAGGCTACATCCGCCGGCCATCCGACCAGCTGCTCAACGTGGGAATCTTTTTCCAGGACCACCTGCCCAACAACCCGACGGTCCGGATGTACCTGAACCTGGCTTATGGCAGTGGTTTACCGTTTAGCCCGCCGCGGATACCCGAATACCGGAATTCCTTTCCCGGCAGGTCCTTTAAGCGCATCGATATCGGGTTCTCCAAGCTTATTGTGTTAGGCGACGAACTGGTAGAACGGAAAAAGGTTTCGCTGGAGAGCCTGTGGCTGGGGCTGGAAGTGCTGAACCTGATCGATGCCCGCAACCGCATCTCCTACACTTATGTAAACGATGTGAACGGTGTTACCTATGCCGTTCCGAATTACCTGACTGGCAGAAGGATTAACCTGCGCTTTATCGCCAAATTCTGATAATTTACTTTACTGCACCAGCCTCCATTGCCACTGCTCTTCCTACGACCTGCTACCTGGTATCGGCCTCATCATCTTCAATGGTAAAAGCTACAATACCATATATGTAGCAATTCTGGCAATTATGTAGAAACAGCCAGCTATAAGTTGTAACCTCTTTTCAAAGCTGTAACTTTGAAATGTTCAGTTAAATAAAGAAACACCATGCGTCTATTACCTATCCTGCTAGCTGCTGCTTCTTTTGTTTCGTGCAGCAGTTCCGAAAAGGCAAGTAAAGCAAGAACAGCATTGCCGGAAAATGTAGTTGTTGCCCATCGTGGCGCCTGGAAGAAGAATTCGCTTCCTCATAATTCTATTGCAGCTCTCCGGCAAGCCATCGCACTGAAATGCGGAGGTGCAGAATTCGATGTGCGCATGACGGCAGATGATTCGCTGGTTCTTCATCATGATGCAACTTTTAATAAACTGCCGGTAGAGGAATCAACTTATTCTGAACTGGTTGCCAGCAGCAGGCTGTCAAACGGGGAAAAGCTGCCTACTTTAAGAGAGTACCTTCTTGCAGGAATGGAAAACAACGCCTCTACAAAATTGGTCTGCGAAATAAAGCCTTCCGGAATAAGTAAGGAGCGGGGAAAAGACGTTGCAGCTAAAATTGTGAAACTGGTGCATGAGCTTCGGGCGCAGCAGCAGGTGGAATACATTAGTTTCGACTATGGTATCCTGCTGAAGATTGTCGAACTCAACCCGACGGCGACAACGCAATATCTGCAGGGGAACAAAACGCCGGAGCAATTAGCTGCTGACGGAATCAAGGGGGCTGATTATAATCAGAATGTTTACAGAAAACACCCGGAATGGATAGAAAGCGCTAAAAAGCATAAAATTACCCTTAATGTATGGACCGTTAACAAGGCCGAAGATATGGATTGGTTTTTGGCAAATAATTTCGATTTTATTACAACAGATGAGCCGGAGTTGCTGTTCGAAAGACTAAATCAGAAGACAGCACCCGTTTCTGTACCGTAACTTAAAAGCTCTACAGGCAACTACAATCGCGTTCCTGTACAGCTTTTCAGTTTCTAAAATTTCCGCTTCTTCCAGTCGTTGTAGGCTGTTTCAATTTCCTTGGCATAGGTTTTATAGGCTTCCGGTTCCGAACTGCCCAGTTGCATGGCCTTGGCGGTTAGCGCTGCGGCTTCCTGGAACTCTTTGTTGTAGGCATACAGCCTTGCCTTGATCCAGGAGTTATAAAAATTCTCTTTGATTGCGATGGATTTGTTTATCCACTTCAGCGCATCGTTATGATACTCTTTCCGCTGCATCATGTATTCCGCGCTCTGTGCCCAGATGTACCAGTCATCGGGAGCGGCTTCGGCAAGGGCTTTGTGTATGTTGGCGAGCGCTTTCTTCTCCACCTCCGTTTCGATGTGCAGCGTTAGCTGCGAATTTTCCCAGGCCAGGTGCAGCTGCCCGGTGTTCGTCCCGATGTTGGAAAACGAGAACTGCAGCGTTTCCTGGAAAGGGACTTTCTTTGGCTTCACGCTCAGGTAGGCTACATCGTTCAGTTCGCTGTAGCCTTCGAGTCCCCAGAGGGTGGTGTCTTTGTTCAGAACAATGCTCCAGTCCTTGTCAGATTCGGGGATAATGAAAAAGGAATATGTTCCGGCAGGTACACGTTCGTTGTTCAGGAAAAGATCGTCGGAGAAAGTTATCAGGGTTGCTTCGTTGGCACCGGCCCGCCACAACTTGCCATACGGAACCAGGTTACCGAAAACGGAACGCCCTTTTACGCCGGGCGCATGGTAGCTCACGGAAACATCTGTCAAGCCGATCGTCTGCTGCACGTAGGCTGCCGGACTGGCTTGCGGCAATTGCAACTGCGCAGAAGCAGTGGTGGAGATTACAAACGAAATTAAAAGTAAAAAAAAGCTTAACAGGTACTTATTCATGTAGATCTGGTTCTCTGGTTTCGGGATATACAAAGAAAAAACTATGCCATTCGGATTTTAAGCGTAATCCAAATGCAAAATTAAAACATTTTTCTTTTCTGAAGCACTGCCTGCTGCACATGTTATATAGTATAAATCATTAGTGTCCAAGTATAATTAAAAGATTTTCAATTGGTTACAAATGTTATTTTCCGGCATTTGTATTTGTGTGTTGTTAAGTAGTTGATTAAGAGGTGTTTTTTCAAAAGCAGAGATAGAG
>NZ_QCZK02000058.1 GCF_003347595.2 Botryobacter ruber
TGGGTTGCTGCGCAGCAGCATAAAAAAGTAGCCCCGGCTAGCGGGGCTACACAAGATGAACATCCGTGACCTTTCGGCTGGGAGCTCTCTTTTGGGTAAGACAAAGATAACAAAATTATCCTATAAAAAAACTTGACTTTTAAGACAGTACCTTGTGGGCGAGCTGCAGAAACATCTGTTAAAAGCAGAATCGTAATGGAATATCCTTTTTACTATTTGCTATAAATTGGAAACAAACGGATAATCAACGGCTAGTGCAGGTATTTCACCGGACTTTACGGGCGCTATACACGCACAACAGTCCCGGGAATAGCGTGGCAGTGGGTGTGGTGGCTGGCGCTGCAGTGTTTTGCAACTGGAAAATTAAGCAGGCATGGTGCTTACATATAAATGAGTTGGGGGAAAACAATAAGTGCCGGGTTAATCATCTGTTTTGAATTATTTCCTTATCTTGCTGTACGGATTCCACTTCGGCAAACGAGCCGGATTCCGCTGTTCCGGTGCAAAAAAGCAACAGCCGGGGCAGAAAGGTGGCTACTCCGCACTATGTGCGGAGTAGCCGAATAACTCGGTTTATCCGATAGTTAGCAAAGATGTATAATTATGAATTTAAAATTCCATAATATTTTAAAAAATTATCATCTTATTTTAACTGGAATTTCATTTTCCCTTTACTCCCTTATGGGTTCAAATGAAGTTATAGATTACATTAGCAAAAATAAATCCATTTTCTTTGTGAAGCTGGTGGTGATAGAGCAAGTAATTCTTCTTTCTATTTTTAATTTACTTCACATAATCCTATACTTGATAAAAAAGGATTTTATAAGATTTGGCGTAGTAGCAGCTTTTAATAGTGTTTTGCTTTTGATTGTTTTAAGTGGGTATATGATACTATTGGTAATTAGCCCAGCACTTAGTGTAGCAATAGCTATTTGTATTTTGTATTTAGCATTAAAAGATGGTTTAAGAAATAAAAACACCTTTGCCAACCAAACCTATAGTGCATAAACGCACCATAGCAAAGCCGTTTGAGGTAATTGATAAGTATGAAAAGAAGTTTTATTACACTCCTTCCATTTCTGATTTTGATTAGCTGTTATAAACCAGATAATCAGTATAATATGGCTAAATCAGAAGGGGCAGAAAATGTAACAGCTCTACCAGAAGTATCAGGAGATGCTGAGGTAGAATTTAGTATTTTGTTTCTTAAGAATCTGATTTTAAATAGTGACAGCATTTATTTGTTAATCGGAGAAACAAGTCCAAACAAAGGCTACTTGTACATCAAAGAAAGGCTTATTAGTAAGGATGACATTAAGAGCCTTGCAGATTTTATACCGAAAGATACTTCAACTAAATTAATTGTTTATCCAGCGGACACAATAAAAGGAGACATTCCACCGCCACCTCCTCCACCACGTTGGGGTAGACCAATAGGAGTGTTAAGAATTTATAATGCCTCTGTTTCAAGATCAGTTGACTTTGCCATAGATTCATCAGATACTTTTGTTTTTTCGCACAGCGGAAGAAGGCGAATGGCTTTCACAAGGGATGGTGATGCTTATTTTAGAAGAATTTATAGGGAATACAAATCCCTCCAACCACGCCTATAATTTAGTTACGCCATATTTAGACAAGTCCGTTACCAGTTATAGTTAATAACAACACAATACACCCGGAAACCAACCACCTAAATATACGGCAATGGAAGAAAGCAAAAGTGAGATTAAACCAAATGGAACAGTTCAAAGCCCTTTCAAACAGACCTACTTTCATGGCACCAAGGCTGACTTAAAGCTTGGCGACTTGATCGAAATTGGTGTTAACTCAAACTATGGGCAGAAGAATAAAGCAAAATACATCTACCTCACCGCTACACTGGATGCTGCTATTTGGGGCGCTGAACTTGCTTTTGGCGAAGGGAATGAAAGAATTTATTTAGTAGAGCCAACAGGTCCGATTGAGGATGATCCCAATTTAACGGACAAAAAATTCCCGGGTAATCCAACAATGTCTTATCGCTCCAAACACCCGTTTAAGGTTGTCGGCGAGATTACCGCCTGGCAAGGACACTCACCGGAACAAGTCGAAGCTATGAAAGACGGATTAGCAAAACTGAAAGAACAGGGTATTGAGGCAATAGAAGATTAATTTGAAACAGGCAAAACTGATTCATGCACTTACTATTCCGTTATTCTTACTAGCCCTACCAGGTAAAGTGCCAATGCCGTCCTCTTAAGAACTTTTGCTGTCATCTCGACCACAGGGAGAGATCTGGTTTTGAAGGAAAAAAACTTCTAGATATCTCATAGCATTCGAGATGGCAAGTTGCTCATAGGCTACTGGTTTTCGGGGATCTGGAGATCCCCAGCAGATTGCATTCGGATAAAAACATCCGAATGAGCGTGTGTACTAAAGGTGTGCGCTGTCGGGGGACAGCGCACGGGGGCTTCTTTCATAATATTGATCCTAATAACACTTTGGAACTCCTGCCTTCCAGCTTCAGGAAACATCAACCAACCAACTCTAGCTTTTCAGGTTTGTCCTGGCTGGTGCCGGCTATTTCGCTTTTGGCGGCGGCGTAGGTTTTGTAGCCGCCGTCCAGGTTTTTCACCTTAAAGTTGTTTTCCTGCAAAATGCGCAGGGCGATGTAGCCCCGCATACCCGCCTGGCAGTACACGTAGATGGTTTGGTTTTCCGGAAGCTCGTTCAGCCTGTCGCGCAGCTGGTTAAGGGGAATGTGACGTGCACCTTTTATGTAACCGGCATCGAATTCTGCCTGTTCCCTTACGTCCAGCACGTAATTGCCTGCTTCAACAAAAGCATCTATCTCGTGCCACAGGTATGTTTCCAGCGTGCCTTCGAGCATGTTCTGGGCAACGTACCCGATCATGTTCACAGGATCTTTGGCAGAAGAGTAGGGCGGGGCATAAGCCAGTTCCAGTTCCGGCAGGTCGAGCGCCGTCAGGCCGGCTTTTATGGCGGTGGCCAGCACATCAATGCGTTTGTCAGCACCCTTTTCGCCAACAGCCTGCGCTCCGAAAATTCTACCGTCTTCGGGAGAGAAAATAAGTTTTAAGGCCAGCGGTGTAGCTCCCGGGTAATAACCGGCATGCGCATTCGGGTGGATATGCGCGACAAGGTAGGGAATGCCCAGTTTCTGCAGCGTTTTTTCGTTGTTGCCGGTTGTGGCAGCCGTTAAATCAAACACTTTGGCAATGGCAGTGCCTAAGGTGCCTTTATAGGCTGTTTTCTTGCCTGCGATGTTATCGGCCACAATGCGTCCTTGCCGGTTGGCGGGCCAGGCCAGCGGCACAAAAGTGGCGTGCCCGTGCACATAATCCTTCACCTCGATGGCATCGCCCACGGCATAAATATCCGGGTCGGAAGTTTGCAGGTATTCGTTTACCCGGATCGCATTCCGGTTGCCGAGCGCCAGGCCAGCCTCCTGGGCCAATGTGCTTTCCGGTTGCACGCCTGCCGCCATAATGATCATGTCGGTGGCGATTTCGGTGCCGCTTTGGAGTACCAGTTTCTTGCCTTTGTTTTCTATGCTTTGCAGGCCATCGTTCAGGTGAAGGTCAATTCCTTTTTTGCGAATGTGCTGCTGCACGATACTGGCCATTTCAAAATCGAGTGGCTCCATCACCTGTGCCAGCCGCTCCACCAGGCTGACTTTTATACCCCGGTCGTGCAGGTTTTCAGCCATTTCCAGCCCTATAAAACCTCCGCCTACCACAACAGCTCTTTCCGGATGAACTGCGTCTACAAAACTTTTGATACGGTCGGTGTCGGGGATGTTGCGCAGGGTGAAAAGATGCTCTGCCTCCCGGATGCCCGGTATGGGCGGCGTTACGGGCTTGGCGCCAGGCGACAGGATGAGTGTGTCGTACGGCTCGCGGTACAACTCCTGTGTCTGCAGGTTTTTTACCCACACTGCCTTGTGCTCCCGGTCGATGCTGATGACTTCGCTTTTAGGCCTAATATCCAGTTTAAAGCGTTTGGACATGCCTTCTGCGGTTTGAACCAGGAGTTTGCCCCGGTTCTGGATGGTGCCGCCAATGTAATAGGGAAGGCCACAGTTGGCAAAAGAGATGTACTCTCCGCGCTCAAACATGACAATTGAAATGTTTTCGTCAAGCCTTCTCAGGCGTGCTGCTGCGCTGGCGCCTCCGGCCACACCACCTACAATTACTATTTTTTTCCGTTTCATGATGGTCTCAGATGAGGTTTGATATAGTTGCATAATCCGTTTACAAATCGTATTGGCACCTGCAGTTTCTGGAAGATTTTCCGCATGCTTAACTGGCTGGGCGCCTTATTATTTACTGTAAAGTTGGCGCAAACGGCTAGATCTATATGTGACCAAAGTCACTTAAAACCGGAACATGACGAAGATCATTTTTCTGGTGGATTACGGCGGCCAGAGGCCGCGAGTAATCAGCGCGAAGGGAACCTTCGCGCTATAAACATTAGAATGAAATGATCCTGCCTTTACGGTGAAGAAAGGAGAAAAGAAAAACAGTTGCTCAGCCGGTTAAGTCCGGGTTGAACAACTGTCTTATTTTGAAACGAAAAGAATAGCGGGTTCTGTACGCTTAAGAAAAGATCAGCGCATCAGGAAAGTCGATTTTCCTATGTTCTTCAGGGCGATGCCGGTGCCTTTGGCAACAGCACGTAAAGGTTCTTCTGCAATGTGTACGGGCAACCTGGTGCGGGTCGCAATTCGCTTATCGAGACCACGTAACAACGCGCCTCCGCCGGTCAGGTAGATGCCGTTGTGGTAAATGTCGCCGGCAAGTTCGGGTGGCGTTATCTCCAGCGCCTTCATCACCGCATCCTCTATCTTGGAGATTGATTTATCCAGGCAGGCGGCAATTTCGGTGTAGGTTACTCTTATTTGCTTTGGTATGCCCGACATCAGGTCGCGACCCAGTACGGTATAATCTTCGGGCGGATCGGTGAGTTCGAGTAAAGCAGAGCCAATGCTGATCTTTATTTTTTCTGCCGTCCGGATACCGATGAGCAGGTTGTGCTGTTGCCGCATGTAGTGCATAATTTCCGAATCGAAGGTTTGCCCTGCTATGTGCAGCGACTGGTCGCACACGATTCCGCTCATGGCAATGACGGCTATCTCGGTGGTGCCGCCGCCGATGTCTATAATCATGTTTCCCATAGGCTCTTCCACGTTTATCCCGATACCGAGTGCGGCAGCCATGGGTTCGTGGATCAGGTATACTTCCTTGGCGCCAGCCGATTCGGCGGAATCGCGGATAGCTCTTTTTTCCACCTCCGTAATACCTGCCGGAATGCACACCACCATCCGCAGCGAGGGCATCAGAAAACCTTTGTTCAGGTTCACCATCCGGATCATGGCCCGGATCATGTGTTCGGCAGCATTAAAGTCGGCAATAACGCCGTCCATCAACGGCCGTACCGTCCGGATGTTATCATGGGTTTTTCCTTCCATCTGCATGGCCTTGTTGCCAACTGCCAGCACTTCATGTGTGGTACGGTTAAAGGCAATGATGGCAGGTTCATCCAGCACCACCTGGTTGTTATGAATGATTAAGATATTGGCAGTACCTAAATCTATTGCGATCCCCTGTGTCGAAAAGTTAAAAAATCCCATATAAATATTCCTGTGTCAAGCAATGTTGCTTTTTGTATAAAAATGTAACAGAGGCTTTTGTTGGTTATTATAAAAAATGCCTGTTTGGAAATAAAAGGCGTTTGGTTAATTACGTTTTACTTAATCTCTTACCGAAGTTGATAGTTACATATAAAATCAGAACTAAGCAAAATTGTATAAGTCTTTGTTTTGGTGAATGTTGGAATTTGGATGTATATAGTAAATAAGATAAAAATAGACCTGCCTGTTAAGCAAACGTTACTGTAACGAACGACCGGGGCGATATCGTATGTCCGTAGCTGAAATTATAAAATTCGGAGTTAGTGTTTTTTTGAAATAAGTGAATAGAAAGGTGCTTCCTGGCAGTGCAAGCTTGTAAGGTTAATAGTGAAAAAGAGAGAAAGGTTACAGGTGTAGGACGTAATGTCTTCTGTCACTCCTGCAGTTTGAGAACGACACTGGCAGCGTTGCCGCCGAACCCAGCTGCATTAATTAATACTCTTCGGATTGCTGGAGGCCTCGTCTCGTTGAGGACGTTGGCGTAGGGGAGCGGCGGGTAGTACTGCAAGGCAAGGGCCTGCAGGGCATAGGCAAGGCTGAGTGCACCAGAAGCGCCCAGCGTATGACCCAGCAGCCACTTATTGGTGGTGATAGCCGGCGTGTGTTGTCCGAACACAGCTTCGATGGCTGCACGTTCGGCTGTGTCGCCGGCATAGGTGCCGGGCGTATGCGTGATGATCAGATCAATTTGGGAATCGTTGCCGGGCAACTGGGCGAGGGCGTGGCGCATGGCCTTCTGGAAATTCCGTCCCTCCCTGGAGATGCCTGTTTTACTTTCAATCTTTTCAAACCCGATTCCTACAGCTTCCACGATGACTGCTCCTGGCGTAAGCTGCTCCTGCGAAACGCTTTCGAGCGCCAGCACAGCGGCCCCTTCACCCAACACAAACGTATTCTGCCGCTGCCGGGCGTGTGGCTGACAAAAGTAAGGCGTATGCTGTAAGCCGGAGTAAATACCAATCGCTTTCATCTGGGCAATGGTAAAGGGCGTGAGCGGTGCTTCTGCGCCCCCTGCCAGGAAACGTTTTGCCATGCCTGCCTTCAACCAGGCTACCCCGTTTGCCACCGCCATCAAGGCCGTGCTGCAGGTGATGGAATGACTGATTTGAGGGCCTTCTGCATGTACGGCATGGGCTGCCCAACTGGATATGTTGCCTAAGGTAGTGGTGGGAGAGGCTGCAGAGGTAGTTCTGCAGTCGGTACTCTGTTTATAGGCCTCGAAGTGCTGCTCGAAAAGCCCGGTGGCACCGCGGGAGGAACCGATATTTACCGCCAGCTCTTCGTCAGGTGCGGCAGCGGATGCCGTCCAGCCTGCCTGTTCGGCGGCCTGGCGGGCGGCGTAAATGGCCAGCAGCACCGACCGGTCGAGCTGTTTATAATGCGGGTTCGACTGCTGCAGGCTAGACAGTATTTCTTCTGCTTCAGCGCTTATGGCTGCTGTGGGCGTTGGCTGCTCCTGGTGGTTGATGGTCCGGAAACCAAGTTTACCGGAAAGGAATGCGGAATCGGAGGAAGCGGCATCATGGCCCAATGCCGAAATGGCGCCACATCCTTTAATGATAATATAGTTTTGTGCTGTATTCAAATTCTGCCAGGCTTCACGGTGCGAGTCAGTTCAAAGATAGCAGGAGAAACAGGACATTGGCAAACCTTTTTACTGATCGGGCAGGAGTAAATTCCTGCTTCAAGTTTAGCGCAGCGTAACTTGGAGCTTTTTATAGGGCAAGTTTTCAACTTGCGAGTCCATAAAAGCCTGCAAGTGCAGCCACGAAAGCTGAAAGCTTTCATAATTGTTAGCTCCAAGTTACGCTGCGCTAAACTTGAAGCAGTTTTTCTTATAAAAAAATCAACTTATATATCCTCCGTTGAGGAGCAGTGGGTATGGTGGCAGCTGCAGCAGAACTTTTTTTGTCTGAACCACTGATTAAGCAGATTTAGGGATTACGCTGAAAGAATATTTATGAAAATCACTCATATGGGAAGAGCAGCGGGAGTGGTAACAGCGGTAGCAAAATAAAAATTTACTTTTATCACTTCTACAACCACTCTTTAAACTCCTGCGCATAGGCGGCAACGGTTTCTTTGCAGAAATCGGCTTCCTGGCGGATGGAGGGGAGCTTGCGCAGGCCGGTGTATTTTATAATAAAGTCTTCGGTAGATTCGTTTTCTTCTCCGTTGAAGATGATGCCCGCTACCGGAATTTTACGGTAACGCAGCACCTCCGCCGTCAGCAGGGTGTGGTTGATGCTGCCCAGGTAGTTGCGGGAAAGCAACACTACTTCCAGGCCAAAGCGCTGTACCAGGTCGAGCACGAGGTAGCGCTTGTTCAGGGGAACCATGAGGCCACCGGCGCCTTCTACGATCAGGTTGTTGTTTGTTTCGGGTAATTGTATGCCCTGTACATCAATTTCAATGCCTTCTTCAGCAGCGGCACGGTGGGGGGAAGCAGCCATTTTGAGGCGATAAGCTTCCGGGAAAAAAGTGGAAACCGGGTTGGATACCAGGCTCTTCACCATATCGGTGTCGGTAAAATCGAGTCCTCCTGCCTGTACGGGTTTCCAGTAATCAGCTTGCAGGGCTTCGGTCAGTATGGCTGCGGCAACTGTCTTGCCTACGTCCGTTCCGATGCCTGTTACAAAATAGCGTTTCATGTGTGTCGTCTGATGGCTTCTGCAAGCCCCTCTGTTTGTGTTGTCGTATTAAAAGCATGTACAATTACCCGCAGCCGCTCGCTGCCTTCGGGCACGGTCGGACTCATCACGGGGCGTACATCGTATCCCTCCTGTTGCAGGGAGGCGGCCAGCGGCTTCAGTTTTTTTGCATCCGGCACAAAGACAGAAAGAATGATACTGTCCCTGGGGCTGCAGCGGATGCCGCTGGTTTGGTTTAGTTCGTTGTATAGTTGGCTGGCCAGCGCCTTTACCTGCTCCCGCTCCTTGGTTAAAGATGGCAGCAACCGGTAAGCACATTTAATCGCCAGCAGGTCGTGCGTAGGCAGTGCCGTGGTATAAATAAAGGCACGGCTGAAATTTACCAGGAAATCGCGCAGCACTTTCGGCCCCACCACCGCTGCTCCGTGGCAGCCCATGGCCTTGCCATAGGTGATGATGCGTGCAAAAACCTGTTCCTCCAGCCCGAGCGCCGTTACCAGCCCTTCACCTTTTGGTCCGTACAAGCCCACGGCGTGGGCTTCGTCTACTACCAAAGCGGCTCCGTATTGCTGGCAAAGACTCGCCAGTTCCTGCAGCGGCGCCTTGTCGCCGTCCATCGAGTACACCGACTCCACTACCACAAATACCTGCCCCATAGCATGTTTCAGCTTTTGCTGTAGGTCGTCCAGGTTGTTGTGCCGGAAGGCATAGGTTTTGGCAAAGCTCAGGCGCAGGCCGTCCTTCATGGAGGCGTGGCTGGCTTCGTCGTAAAAAACCGTGTCGCCGCGCTGGGGCAGAACCGACAGCAGGCCAACATTGGCGGTGTAGCCGGAGTTAAAGAGCAGGGCTGCCTCTGCATGATGAAAGGCGGCTACCTGCTTTTCCAGCTCCTCGAAAAGTTCGTTGTTTCCCGACAAAAGCCGGGAGCCGGTAGAACCTACCGGCAGGTGTTTATATTTTTCAGCTTCCTGCTGAATCAGTTGCTTTAGTTGTTCCGACCGCGCCAGGCCCAGGTAATCGTTCGAGCAGAAGTCGACGAGGCCGGTGCTGGTGCGGAGCTGCCGCAGGTTGCCCTGTGCTTCCCGGTCCGCCAGCTTTTGTAACAGCCGTTGCTCCAGCTTACTGCGTGGTACTGACAAAGTAAATGAAAAAGATTACCCTACTACCTCTGGCTGCTGCTCTTCTTTAAATGATTTACGCGGTGTCAGGCCCAGCAAATCGAACATTGCTTTATCAGCGTCGAAATCCGGGTTTGGTGTGGTCAGAAGTTTCTCTCCTGTAAAGATAGAGTTGGCGCCGGCCAGGAAGCAAAGGGCCTGCTCCGTCACGTTCATCTGCTCACGACCTGCCGACAGGCGCACCATGGACTGCGGCATCAGGATGCGGGCAGTGGCAATCATGCGCACCATCTCCCACACCGACACGCGCGGCTGGTTTTCAAGCGGCGTACCTTTTACAGGAACCAGCGCATTTACCGGAACCGATTCGGGGTGCTGCGGCAGGGTAGACAGCGTGTGCAGCATACCAATGCGGTCTTCGTCGGTTTCGCCGAGGCCAATGATGCCGCCGCTGCAAACGGAGATGCCGGCTTTGCGCACGTTCTCAATCGTGTTGAGGCGGTCGTCGTACGTACGGGTGGTGATGATATTCTCGTAGTTTTCTTCGGAGGTGTCGAGGTTGTGGTTGTAGGCGTAGAGGCCGGCTTCTTTCAGCTTTTCGGCCTGGTACTCGTTTACCATGCCCAGTGTGCAGCATACTTCCAGCCCCATCTCGTTCACGCCCTTCACCATGTCCAGCACTTTGTCGAAGTCGCGGTTGTCGCGCACTTCGCGCCAGGCAGCGCCCATGCAGAAACGGGTAGAGCCGCCATCCTTCGCACGCTGTGCCGCGTTTAGTACCTGCTGCTGGTCGAGCAGCTTGTGCACATCCACACCGGTATTGTAGCGGGCCGCCTGCGGACAGTAAGCGCAATCTTCGGTGCAACCACCGGTTTTCACCGACAAAAGGGTACAAACCTGCACCTCGCCGGTCGCCTGGTAGTGCTTATGCACGTTAGCCGCTTCCACAATCAGCTCCAGCACCGGCTTGTAATAAATAGCCTTTATTTCTTCCAGACTCCAGTCGTTACGAATGTCTGCGTTTTGTACGAGTTGCGTCATAAAAACCTTAATTAGTGTACGAAGGTAATTTGTAGAATCAGGAATTAAAAATCAAATCTGACGCGGAATTTCAAGCGAAATAGTTAAGGAATTGGGTAAAAGTGGGTTTGATGCACAGAAATTTTTGAAAATCGTGCTGATTTATGCCAGCTGCAGCAACTGAAGGCAGTTTTGCCGGGACGGAATGGCGAGCTGTTATGCGCGGAGGTTTGCTGGTTTTTTGGGATAGGCTGCAGGTAAGCTGCAGTTCCGGCAGCAGCTGGCGTTAAGGCAAAGCAGGAGCCGGGAGATGTAAGATAACTCTAACAAGTGTTTGTTTTAAAGGGATAAATTGCCTACACTTGCACAATCGATTGCATTGGCCTGAGGTTGTAAAACGCTGGATTTTGCTGAAGCGGAACAACCGTTTTGTTTTTCCGGGAGCAGCTAAGGCTATGGAGGCAGGAGCAGCATAAAATATTTTGCTAATTTTATGCTGAAAGACGCACAGCAGCTGCGCCTGTTTGTTAATTTAGTTTCAAATTTTAAATCAATAGCCTCCCAACACAAACAACATAAAATATGAAATTAGAACATTTTGCACTGAATGTAGAAGAGCCCGCCGATATGGTGGAATGGTATGTGGCCCACCTCGGCATGAAAGTAGTACGACAGATGGCAGAAGCGCCCTTTACCGCTTTCCTGGCAGATGATAGCGGCACGATCATGATCGAGATCTATAAAAATCCGCCCCACGAGGTACCGCCTTACCGCCTCATGGACCCGCTGCTGGTACACCTGGCCTTTGTGTCTGAAAATCCGGATGCGGATAGGGCGCGACTGATCGATGCCGGTGCCAGCCTGGTTTCGGATAACCACCTGGATGATGGCTCACACCTGGTGATGCTGCGCGACCCCTGGGGGCTGGCGCTGCAGCTCTGCAAAAGAGGAAAACCCATGCTGGCCAGGTCTTAATTGATTTTTGCTAAACTAAAATTGCAGGAAATGTTTCCCTTAGGTGGTAATCTTGTGCCGAAAAGCTTTCTGCTCCAGCCACCACAGCCACTGCTCCTCTGCTGATTCGGATTTGCAATCCGAATCAGCAGAGACCATAATTTGTAAAAAACTTAACCGTATAGATTTTAAGAAATGACGAAACTCTTCCCGATTTACCGCGCGTTTGCACTTGTTGTTTTAGTTGCGCTGGCCGCCTGCGGAAGCCCGGACACCAAAACGGAACAAACCGCAGAAAACACCGCCGACGAGTCAGATGTATGGAAAGAAATGGATAACATTCTCGCCCAGATCAAAGCGCCCGAATTTCCGGACAAACAGTTTTTAATAACCGATTTCGGGGCTGTAGGTGATGGCAAAACCGTTTGCACGGAAGCTTTCCGGAAGGCAATCGAAACCTGTAACCGCGAAGGCGGTGGCCGTGTGGTGGTGCCTGCCGGTAACTTTTTTACCGGTCCTATCCACCTGAAGAGCAACGTGAACCTGCACCTGGAGAAAGATGCGAAGGTGCTGTTTTCTACCAATCCCAAAGACTACCTGCCGCTCGTGCATACGCGCTGGGAAGGGGTGGAGCTGATGGGTTACTCGCCGCTGCTTTATGCGTTCGAAGAAAAAAATATCGCCATCACCGGCGAAGGTACCTTCGACGGACAGGCAAACGACACGAACTGGTGGCCCTGGAAAGGCCAGGAACGATATGGGTGGAAAAAAGGAACGCCTAACCAGACCGACAAAGACAAGCGTGCGGCCTTGTTCCAGATGGCAGAAGATAATGTGCCGGTAAGCGAGCGAAAGTTTGGCGAAGGCTCTTACCTGCGTCCGCAGTTTGTGCAGCCTTACCGTTGCGAGAACATCCTGATAGAGGGCGTTACCTTCGTGAATTCGCCGATGTGGATTCTGAACCCGGTGCAGTGCACCAACGTGACGATTCAGAAGGTGACCGTGGAAAGCCAGGGACCAAACTCCGACGGTTGTGACCCGGAGTCCTGCAAGAACGTGCTCATAAAAGACTGCTTCTTCAATACCGGCGACGATTGCATTGCCATTAAGTCGGGCCGTAATGCCGATGGCCGCCGCATCAACATACCAAGCGAGAACATCGTGATACAGGGCTGCAAAATGGCCAACGGGCATGGCGGTGTGGTGATCGGAAGCGAGATATCCGGTGGCGCCCGCAATATATTTGCTGAAAACTGCATCATGAACAGTCCGGAACTGGACCGTGCCCTGCGCATCAAGACCAGTTCTGCCCGGGGCGGCGTTATCGAAAATGTGTACCTGCGCAACATCGAGGTAGGCCAGGTGGCGGAGCAGGTGGTTCGGGTAAATATGTTTTACGAAGATTCAGGTTCCTATATGCCGACTGTTCGCAACATAGAGGTGAAAAACATGACGGTGAAAGAAGGCGGCAAAGTAGGCGTGCTGCTGGAAGGCTATGAGCAGTCGCCGGTAGAAAACGTGCGCCTGGTGAACGTAGAGATAGAGCAGGTGGACGTGCCATTCAAATTTAAAAACATAGAAAATGTGCAGTTTGAAAATGTAACCATAAATGGCAAAAAAATTAATCAGCAAAATTTCTTAAAAGTGTTTTAAGGTTAAAGATTATTGTGAATGTGCGGATATTTTGCGAAGAAATTGTTCTAAAAGATCAGAACCCTTGTCAATTAATAACTGATGTTACGCAGGGATTTTTTGTCCCCCTTTGAAGGGGGCAGGGGGATGATTTACATCTGAGGACAAAATATTTTTGTATTGGCTGTAGAACCTGAATTTCTTCGCAGTACGTGCGTCATCCCCCTTACCCCCTTCAAAGGAGGACAACTCCTGCTTTCGTAATTTTTTGCGTAACATCTGTTAATAAAATTTATTCAAAATGAAAAAAGTATTCGCATTACCCCTGCTGGGCCTGAGCCTGCTGCTGATGTCGTTTTTGCCTCAGGCGAAGAAGCACATTACCGTTTATATGATCGGCGATTCCACCATGGCCATTAAGTCGGACAAAGCTTTCCCGGAAATGGGTTGGGGCGTGCCGTTTGTCACTTTCTTCGACGAGTCCGTTACCGTTGACAACCGCGCCAAAAACGGGCGCAGCAGCAGGACGTTCCGGGACGAGAAGCTGTGGCAGCCGGTATTGGACAGCCTGCAGGAAGGCGATTATGTGTTCATCCAGTTCGGGCACAACGACGAGGTTCCTACGAAAAGGAGTGCCACCAAACCGGATGAGTTTAAGGCGAACCTGACCCGTTATGTAAAGGAAACAAGAAGCAAAAAAGCGATTCCTGTGTTGCTTACGCCCGTTGCCCGCCGCAACTTCGATGCTTCCGGAAAATTTGTTCCTACCCACGATGAATATGCTGCCATTGTACGTACCGTGGCAAAAGAACAGAACGTTCCGCTCATCGACCACGACCGCAGAAGCCAGGAGTTGCTGAAGCAGTTCGGACCTGAGCATTCTAAATTGCTCTACCTGCAAATGGCGCCGGGCGAGCACCCTAATTACCCGAAAGGCAAAGACGATAACACGCACTTCAACGAACTGGGCGCCCGCAAAATGGCGCAACTGGTGCTGGCAGATATACGTGCTCTGAAGCTGGAACTGGCCGACAGAATCGTAAATGCCGGAGCAGTAGCCAGAACGGTGAACCCGGAGGCAAAGTAAAGGCAATCCCATGAAAAACTGCTCCAAAGTGAAAACCTGGAGCAGTTTTTCTTTTGTGGAGCAGCAGTGGCAATGGTCACAGCTGCAGCTAACTTTTTTTTCTAAAAGGAAAGCTTGGTAAAGGCACTTTTCTCCTTCAAATACAGGCTTGCATATCAACAGCGATAACTTACTTTACAACATGCGATCACTCCTATTTCTTCTGATCCTGATGTTTGTTTTGCAGCAAGCCCGGGCGCAGGAATTTATTCCTTTATGGCCGGAAGGCAAAATGCCCAACTCCAAAGGCCTGGTCCTGAAAGACAGTATCGTAAACGAGCGGATACACCAGGTGGGCGTGCCGGGTATGTATGCTTTTATCACCTCTAAGGAAGAGAATAAAGGCAGTGCTGTGGTTATTTGTCCGGGAGGGGGCTATGAGCGGCTGGCTTATAACATCAGCGGGTTTCAGCTGGCCAAGTGGTTTAATACCATTGGCATCAATGCCTTTGTGCTTAACTACCGCCTGCCCAATTCCCGCGACCTGAAGGAGCGGCACCTGGGGCCACTGCAGGATGCCCAGCGGGCCATGCGGGTAATCCGGGCCAATGCCGCCACCTGGAAAATAGATCCGGAAAGGGTGGGGGTGCAGGGCTCCTCGGCAGGGGGACACCTGGCTTCTACACTTGGAACTCTTACCGATGATGTTTCTGCCATTGGCGATGCGCTGGATAAAGAGTCGTTTAAGCCAGACTTCATGATACTGGTGTCGCCGGTGATCAACCTCGATACCTATGCCCATGCCGGCAGCAAAAGGAACCTGCTGGGGGAGAAACCTTCGAAGAAGCTGGTGGAAAAGTTCTCGACGGAGAAGCAGGTAACTGCGGCTACGCCTCCTGCCTTTCTTGTACATGCTTTCAACGACAAATCGGTGAATGTGCGCAACAGTCTGCTGTTTTACGAAGCATTGCTTGATAAGAACATCCCGTCGAGCCTGCACGTTTTCCCGCAGGGTGGCCATGCCATTGCCTTACGCAACAACCCCGGCTCCACAAACATCTGGACTTCCATCTGTGAGCTGTGGCTGCACGAGATGGGCTTTACACCGGATCTGGAGAAAAAATAAGTCCTGAATTTTTGCTGCTGCAGTCACCACACCCACTGCTCCTTAAAATACTTGAAATGTCATTTATCAAAACCAGAACTATACTTTTGTTGCTGCCGTTTGTTTGTGCTCTTGGCTGCAGCAAGCCACAGCAGAAGAACCAGTTAACCTGGCAGGTAAACTCGCTGGAAAACATCGGCGGTTATACCCCAACCGTCATCGGCGACCCGAAAGTAATTAAAGCAGATGGAAAACAGGCAGTCGAGTTTGACGGGGTGGACGATGGCCTGCAGCTGGATGTAAACCCGATTGCGGGTGCCGAAGAATTTACCATCGAGGTTACGTTTAAGCCCTACGCAGGTGGCCCGGAAAATTTCGAGCAGCGCTTCCTGCACATCGAAGATCCCGCAGACCAGAACCGCCGCATCCTGATAGAGCTGCGCCTGAACAGGCAGCAGCGATGGTACGCCGATTTCCACATCCGCACCCCAACCGAACGCATCACCCTCATCGATTCCACCCGCACGCATCCGGTAAACGAGTGGCACCAGATAAAGCTGGTGTATAAAAACGGCAAAGCCCGCGGTTTTGTAAACGGGGTAGCGGAGTTGTCGGACCAGGTGCAGTACAGCCCCATGGGGAGCACCGCCAAAACCTCCCTCGGCACCCGCATGGACAAGCGTTCCTGGTTTAAAGGAGCCATCAGCAAGGTGACGTTTTCGCCGGTGACGGAGGAGTAAAGTCATCTGCTTCAACCAGTAGGCAATGGGGAACAGCAGCGGCTGTGGTGGCAGCTGCAGCAGAACGAATTAGCCACAGGGCAGGCGCTACCAGTTCCTGCCGTTGCACCTGGCTGCCTTAGCTCCGGAGGTACTGGTCCCTGCCCTGCAGCCAGTCCTCCCGTCGTGGGGCGAAAAAGTCGATCGCTTCCGTGTCCTGGAGTGCTACGATGGCATGCGGAACATTTGGCGGGATAACGACTATATCGCCGGCACCGGCTACCGTTTCACGTCCGTCGCAGGAGATCCTGGCCGAACCGGAAAGTATGATAAAATACTCTTCGCTTACGTGGGCGTGTTGTGGGGCCTGTGCTCCTTTCCCGATAAGAAGCCTGGCCAAAGTGCCTTTCTCCCCGAAGATCACCTGCCGCGAAAGGATGTCGGTTAGTTTTTCTTTTTCGATGGTTTCCCAGGACAGCTTTCGTACCTGGCCCTGCTTCAGCGTTACTTCCTCCAGGTAAAGACCTGCGCCTACGATGTAGGTATCGTTGCCATGCTGCACTTTCCGGACGAAGGTGTGTTTGTGGGAAGGCGTGTTTTCGCCGGGTTTGTACCAGTAATAGTCTACCCAGGCACTGCCTTGCTCCAGGGCCGCATCAATGTAGTCGCGTACTGCCTGCTTGCCTCTCAGGTCTCTTTCGTTGCGCAGGTTCCTGCCTTCGAGGCTGGGCATGCCGCCGTTTACCAGCTCAACGCCCTCGGGACTGTCTACAAACACAAAGGTATCCATAAAGTAGAAGGGGCCTTTTTTATCGCGGAGCACGTCGAACGCTTCCTGCCCTTTTTCCGCAACCAGGGCTGCCGCCCGGTTCACGACATCTTCGATAAGCGGTTTGTCTGCCTGCATGTTATAGATCCCGCTGCCGACGAGGTATTGCCTGCCGGAGGGGAAGGTGACCCGTTGTACAAAGCAGGATTTCCAGGCAGGAAACACATCGTAGGGCCGCGGCCACATGCAGTGCAGCCACCCTTCGCCTTCCGGGGAGGCGGCGATGTCGAGAAACATCCTGCCGATTGGCTTGCCGAGTATGTCGGTTAAGTCACGCACGTTTTTGCCTTCGCCTTCGGGTATTTCGCCATGAAACACCCGGTTGCCCTCCAGCGACCAGACAAAGAAGTAGATGTCGTCGTGGAGCCACCTGGAGCCTTTTACCCGCATTTCGGGGAAGGCATTTTCTCCTTTTTGTTCGAGCAGCGCTGCCGCGTCGCGCACCAGCTGAACCAGCTCGGGCGCCGTTGTGGCAGAAACCGGTTCTTTTTCTTTGGGGGCATCGGAAAGGTAAACGCCCAGCCTACCAGCACCCAGGCGCCGTCGAGCTGTGCTTTGCTGACATAAGCCGATTTCCGGGTAGAGACGCTTTCGCCTGGCCTGGGCCACATGTAGTCTACCCAGCCTGCACCCCTTTGCTGCACCACGTTAAACATTTCCCTGTTCAGGAATTTGCCGCTGGTGTCTTTCATGTCCATCATAGGGCGCCCTTCGAGGTTCGGAAAGGCCGGGTTGAGCAGTTCGGTACCGCTTTCGTCCATCACGAAGATGTAGGCATCTTTGGCCATGTACGGCCCTGTCGGGTCGCGGAACAGGGTGAAGGCATCCCGGCCGCGTTGCTCTGTTTCTGCCACGGCATTTGTTACCAGGTCTACCACAAATTCACGCTCCATGCGGTCGTTATACATGCCGCTGCCCACGAGGTAGCTCTTGCCCGAGGGCGCCTGCACAAGCCGTACATAACTGCTTTTCCAGCGGGGCAGGAGGGCCCCCGGCACCGGCCACTGGTAATGGTACCAGCCTCCGGGTTTGGCAGGATGCGTGTTGGCGGCGCTGATCAACCCGCGGATGATGGGCTTGCCGTTGATGTCTTTCAGCTCCAGCTGGTTTTTCCCTTCCAGCTCCGGGTCGGGGTGCACGAGCATGTTGCCCTCCGGGGCGAGCACGAAGATATATGACTCGCCCTGGCGCCACCGGCTGCCGGGCTGGCGGAAGTCGGTGAAGGCTGTTTCGCCTTTCTGCCGGAGCAGGTCTGCCGCCTCTTCCACAAGCTGAACAAGGTGGCGTGTTTCCGGGTACTGGAAGCCGGTTGTTGCCGGTTCTGTTTTTAACGTCGCAGTTCCTGCTGCGACAGGTTCCATTTGTTCCATAGCTTTTCAGATGTTTGATGTGAGACAGGTTTGCCAGGTAAATCCGGGGTGCTTAAAAACAAAGTTCCACCTGGCGCAGCTGGTCGTATTTACTGGTTCTTCCCGTTGGGCTTGCGGACCTCACCGGCTTTTTTTGCGTCATCTGCCGGGTAGTAGCCCGAGCCAACAATGTAGGTTTCGTTGCCATGCTGCACTTTCCGGACGAAGGTGTGTTTGTAGGAAGGCGTGTTTTCGCCTGGTTTATACCAGTAGTAGTCCACCCAGGCACTGCCTTTTTTCAGGGCAGCATCAATGTACTCCTGTACCAGGAGCTTTCCTTTCAGGTCTTTTTCGTTGCGCAGGTTTTTGCCCTCGAGGCTGGGCTGGGCGATGTTGACAAGCTCTGTGCCGTCCGGGCTGGTCACAAACACATAGGTGTCCATGAAGTAAAAAGGCCCTTGCTTGTCGCGCAACTGGTCAAAGGCCTCCTTCCCCTGCGCCTCTACCAGGGCAGCGGCACGGTTTACCACATCCTCGATAAAAACGTTGTCCAGCTGCATGTTATAGATGGCCGAACCGATAAGGTATTTTTTCCCGGAAGGAAACGTCACGCGTTTGATAAAACCGGACTTCCAGGCCGGGAAAATATCGCCGGGCTCAGGATACATGTAATGTACCCATCCTTCGCCTGCAGGAGTGGCGGCAGCTTCCAGGAACATTTTGCCATAGGGCCTTCCGTGAGCATCTTTCGCGCCTGTTGTCCGCTGGCCTTCTATGGACGGGTCGGCAGCATGGAAAATCCTGTTCCCGTCTAAAGACCAGACAAAGAAGTAAGTGTTGTTGCGGAACCACCTGGAGTCTTTTTTCCTGAACTCCGGAAAGGCCTTTTCTCCTTTCTGTTCGAAAATGGCAGCAGCGTCGCGTACGAGCGTCATCAGTTCGGGCGCTGTCATTTTTTGCGTGGTAGCGGCTGCTTTGGGAGCGTTGGCAAGGTAAACGCCGCTGCCAACCATTACCCATGCATTGCCAAGTTTTGCTTTACTTACATACGTGGATTTTTGGGTTGAAATACTCTCGCCCGGTTTGGGCCACATGTAATCTACCCAGCCCGACCCTTTGGTCTGCACTACCTTCAGCATTTCCCGCACCAGGGGCTTGCCCTGGGTGTCTTTCAGGTCGAGGAGGTTTCTGCCGGCGAGGTTGGGGAAGGCAGGGTTTACGAGTTCGGTACCCTTTTCGTCTACAACAAACACGTATGTATCCTTTACCAGGTAGGGCCCGGTCGGGTCCTGGAACAGCTGAAAGGCAGCCTCGCCGTTGTTCTCTATTGCTGCGACTGCACTTTTTACCAGGTCCTCGATAAATTCTTTCTCCATGCGGTTGTTGTACATGCCGCTGCCCACCAGGTAGCTTTTGCCCGAGGGCGCCTGCACCAGCTGCACGTAGCTGCTTTTCCAGCGGGGCAGGAGCGCCCCCGGCACCGGCCACTCGTAATGGTACCAGCCTCCGGCCTTACCGGGGGTAGCGGTGGCGGCGCTGATCAACCCGCGAATGATGGGCTTGCCGTTAATGTCTTTTAGCTCCAGCTGGTTTTTCCCTTCCAGCTCCGGGTCGGGGTGCACGAGCATGTTGCCTTCCGGGTCGAGCACAAAGATATACGACTCGCCCTGCCGCCACCGGCTGCCGGGCTGGCGGAAGTCGGTGAAAGCTGCTTCGCCTTTCTGTTGGAGCAGGTCTGCTGCTGCCTTTACAAGTTGTACAAGGTCGCGGGTTTCGTCGAGCTGGTAGTTCTGACCTGGAGTTAACGTTGCGTGTACCGCATTAGGGGCAACTGGAGCGCTTTTATTGCCAGAACCCGTGTTGCCGCCCAGGCACCGGAAGTGTGTCCCTGGCACAGCGAGCAGTGCCAGAGCTGTGAGGAGGATAATAGAGGTATTTTTCATGGTGAAAGAGGTTAATACACTGAAGCAGGGTCGTGGTTACCCGGTTCTGGCCGGGATGTGCAACCTGCTACCACTGGCGGGCTGAAGGGAAGCAGGCTAATGTGATGCAAAAGTAGCGTTCAGGAGTAACCGCATGCTGCACTGGCTTTGGCGGAGTAAGGAAATGAGGCATGCGCTGATTACCTATTTTATTGTAATTTTATTGCTACTTGTTTAAATATTTTTACGATTCTCGTTATGATATGTTTATCAGTCTCTTTACTTTGAGCAGTTGCTTCCAGTCCATACTATGGTAGTCGGCTGTCAGGTGCAGGCGCCTGGCAGCAGGAGGATGCGAGGCTGTCTAAAAGCTATTGGATGTAGCATGAGGGGAGGAGCAGCAGCTTTGGTGGCAGGTGCTGCAAAACAAAGAATGGGTGTTGCTCCCGCAAAAAGGCCGGGCCTGGTTTAGAGGAACTTTGGACTGCGGCGGAGGAGGAGGTGTAGTTACAAACTACATCTTGTAAGAGTGGTGTACGTATTTTTAAGGGTTGTTACCTAATAAAATTTTTCAGTTTATGCTTTCACCCATTTCCGAAGAACAGAACCTGAACCATTGTAAGACAGTTTGAGGAGATATAAACCTTTTGGTATGTTTTGAACATCCAGCACCACCTCTGCACAGTTTATTTCCTTCGTTTTTACGACTCTTCCACTCATATCCAGAACCTCAATTTTATTTGGAAGCCTGCCGGTATGCGGAAATTTAACAGTAAGGGAACTTATAGCAGGGTTAGGGTACACTATCATATTTTTTTGGACCACCAGATCTTTCGGAGAATTTGTAATGGTCATAATTCTGGCTTTTACCTCCTCCATTGACATCTCGCCTGCATAACCATTTCTTACTCCCATGGAATTAAAGGCACAAGCTGCATATAATTCATACTTACTATCAAGCGCAACCAACAAAGTATCCCCGGCACTCATAGCGGGCAAATAAACCCCGCATGTGTTTGCAACACTGTTCAGAATAATCATATCATTAACTTTGAAATCCGCGGTGTTATAATTTTCCAGCACTACAAATCTGCCATATACATGCCCGTCTATCGGCTCCGCCTGAACAAGTTCTTCAAATTTCACCATGGCGTTTTTGGAATAAGGAGAAACAAGATCCCAAAATGTTAGTGGCTTCTCACCAAGGCAGGAACAGGCCAGGGCATTGGCAGTTGTAGCCAGATACAGCAAAACCAATGAGATAGCAGAAAGGGTAAAACTCTTCATACGAGGTTAAAGTATGAATTTAATAACAAGCTGTAATGTAAACTCATCTGATATAAGGAAACGGTAGTATCAAAATAACTCCCATCCCTAACATACACTTATTTTCACTAATTGCGTGATATGATGTTGTATTTATTTAAGTGAAGATAGTATCCAGCTGGTTATTATCCAAGAACTTGCGTGAGCTTCTGTTACAAAGCTTTTTCATCAAGGTATTGCCCCTGTAAACAACAGCAGAGGCAATGGTGGCTGCAGCAGCAGAATAAAAACACCTCAAAAAACAAAGAGAGGCTGCCCGAACCGGACAGCCTCCCTGCTATTTAGCTGTTTATAAGATTAAAGCGATACGCCGCGTTTCCACGGAATAAAGTCGTCCTGGTTCAGGAGCTGCGCTTTGGTTTTTCTGTTGCCGCTGGCTACGTCGATGATGTAATCCAGCGTTTCTTCGGCCATTTGCTCGATGGTTTTTGTTCCTTCGATAACCGGACCTGTGTTCACGTCGATGATGTCGGACATGCGCTCAGCCAGTTTGGTGTTGGAAGAAACTTTAACTACCGGAGTAATCGGGTTACCGGTTGGCGTACCTAAACCGGTTGTGAACAGGATAACATTCGCGCCGGAACCAGCCATAGCGGTGGTGCTTTCCACGTCGTTGCCAGGCGTACAAACCAGGTTCAGTCCAGGCTTGGTTACGTAACCGGTGTAATCCAGCACGTCCACTACAGGCGAAGTACCACCTTTCTTGGCAGCACCAGCCGATTTGATAGCATCGGTAATCAGGCCGTCTTTGATGTTACCCGGGCTAGGGTTCATGTCGAAACCGGAACCTACTGCTTCGGCGGCACGTGCGTACGAACGCATCAGGTGCACAAAGCGGTCGGCTGTATCGTTGTCTACGCAACGGTTGATCAGTTCCTGCTCCACACCGCAAAGCTCCGGGAACTCCGACAGGATAGACTTGCCACCCAGGGCTACAATCATATCAGAAACCTGGCCTAAGGTTGGGTTGGCAGAGATACCCGAGAAACCATCGGAACCACCGCACTCCAGGCCAATCACCAGCTTGCTCAGCGGCGCAGGCTGACGCTGTTGCTTGTCGGCTTCGATCAGGCCCAGGAAGGTTTTACGGATAGCCTGCGACAGGAGCTCCTGCTCTGTTCCTTCTTTCTGCTGCTCCAGGATAATGAGCGGCTTGTTGAAGTTCGGGTTCAGGGCTTTGATTTTTTCTTCGAGGATGCTGGTCTGCGCGTTCTGGCAGCCCAGGCTCAGGATAGTGGCACCAGCTACGTTCGGGTTGTGTACATAACCGGCCAGCAGGGCGCACAGCATGTCGGAATCCTGGCGGATACCGCCGCAGCCACCTTCGTGCGTCAGGAATTTAATGCCATCCACATTTTCGAAGATACGCTTGTGACCGTTAGCAGCATTTCGTTGCAGCTCCAGCTCCTCGATCTGCTTGATGTTGCCCGCCTGGTAAAGTTCCACCATCTGGTGCACGTACGACTTGTACATGTCCTGGTTAGCGAAACCAAGCTCTTCCATAAAAGCCTGCTTGATAATGTCCACGTTTCGGTTTTCGCAGAACACCATAGGGATAACCAGCCAGTAGTTGCCGGTACCTACCTGTCCGTCGGCACGGTGGTAGCCCATAAAGGTTTTGTCGGCATACTTAGACACATCCGGCGCATCCCAGCCGGTAGTTTCGGTTTTACCGGAGAACTCGTTTGCTTCGTGCTTCACGTTTTCTACCGAAAGCCATCCGCCTGCAGGAATTGGTTTCATGGCCTTACCTACCAGCGAGCCGTACATGATAATTTTATCACCAGGGGCCAGATCAAACTGGGCAAATTTGTGTTTTGCCTGAATGTTGTCGACCAGGGTAATAACTGAATTTTCGAATTCTACTGTTTCACCAGCGCTAAGGTCTGTCAGCGCTACCAGCACGTTATCCTTAGGATGGATCTTTAAAAATCTGTGTGACATATGGATGAATCGTTAATAAGCGCAATCGATTGCACTTTCCCGCAAATAAGAAAAAGTATTTGCTAAAAAGAAAGTGATTGGTTAAAAATATTTCTAACAGTTTGCTGCAGGATCTTTTTTTGCTGCTTTTTAGGGGAACAACAGAAAAAGACCTTTAGTTTATCCTGCTTAGGTTTTTATCACGGTCGAAAAAGCAAGACGTCTTCCTGCTTTCAGTGGAACCGGTTTTCAAAAATACATATAAAGTTTATATATAAAAACAACTGTTCCAGGTAAATGAGCGACTGTTTTCCTGTAAACCCTTAAAGAAATAAGCCGGAACAGATGTCTCTATCCCGGCTTACTTAATAGCAATAACAAACCAACACAATAATAAAATGGACTACTTAATCTGCTTAATGCATCTAAGGTAGGGAGTCTTTTTGTTAATTACAAACATTTGTAAGTAAATTTGCCCGTGTCGCTTACCGGTGAGTGCCTAGCCTTGCCACAAACAGGGGTGGTGCAGCACCGGGAATTAATTTGCTTAAACCGGATAAACGGAAGCAGGCAATAATCGCTTACATTTGCTTCCAGGATTACCAGGAACAGGAAAGACCTGTTATCTGGCTGTAAAGTACACTTTTTACCAAGCTTATGAAAAATACACTGCTGCTGCAACTGGCGCTCCTGCTGACAGGATCGTTGCTGTTGTGCGCCTGTGCCGATTCGGCTCCCAATGGTTCAACCTTAAACAAGGATCCCCGGATTCTGGTCTTCTCCAAAACTGCCGGCTTCCGGCATACTTCCATTGGGGCAGGTATAGCGGCCATCCGGAAGCTGGGGCAGGAGAACGGGGTACAGGTGACGGCTACAGAGGACGCTGCCTATTTTCAGGCAGACTCATTGAAAAAGTATAAAGCAGTTGTGTTCTTAAGTACGACCAACGATGTGCTGAACAATGAGCAGCAGTCCGCTTTTGAGAACTATATTCGCGCCGGCGGCGGCTTTGCCGGCATCCATGCGGCTTCCGACACAGAGTTCGACTGGCCCTGGTACGGCAAACTGGTAGGCGCCTATTTTGCAAATCATCCTAAAATCCAGCAGGCCTCCATTGTGGTCGTGGATAAAAAACATCTTGCCACCAGCTTTCTTCCGGACAGGTGGGGGCGCACGGACGAGTGGTACAATTTCAAAAACATCAACCCCGACATGCACGTACTTGCCACGCTCGACGAAAGCACCTACAGCGGCGGCACAAACGGCGACAACCATCCCATTGCCTGGTACCACGAGTTTGATGGCGGCAGGGCCTTCTACACCGCCCTGGGGCACACCGAAGAGAGCTACAGCGAACCGCTTTTCCTGAAGCACCTGTGGGGCGGCATTGCCTATGCCATGGGCCGGAAGCGGTGATTTTTGTTTTCTGCTGCCGTCACCACAGCCTCTGCTCCCGGTTTTTTCCGAGGGTAGAATTAGTTTAAGATTGAACAGGTGTAGCAGGAATGGTGACAGCAGCAGAAAAGCTTTTGGCAACAGTTTTAGGCGAATTTCCAGCATGAACTGGCTGCCGGTGAAAATGATAAACTATGCAGATTATTGACCTTTCGGTAACGATACAGGATAAAATGGCCGTGTACCCCGGCGACCCGGAGGTGCGGGTGGAGGTGGTGCAGACGCTTGAGCAGCATACCTGGGAATTGCGGCGGCTGTCGCTAGGCACCCACACCGGCACCCACGTCGACGCCTTTTCGCACATGCACGCCGGTGGAAAGACTATCGACGAGATTCCCTTGCAGCAGTTTTTCGGCAGGGCAATTGTAGCGGATGTGCAGCAGGATTTCCCGGTTGCCACAGGATTGTTCTTTACAGGTGCGGCAGGAGTAGAGTTGCTGGAAAGAATCGTAGCCGCATCTCCTCCGTTTGTGGGCGGTACTTTAACCGTTGAGCTGGAGCGGGCACTGCTGCAGGCGGGCATTGTCACGTACACCGACCTGGTAAACCTGGAGCTGCTCCCCGTGCAGGTGCCTTTTATGTTTTACGGTTTCCCGCTCAAAATCAGGAATGGAGACGGTTCGCCTGTAAGGGCGGTCGCAGTGTTGGCATAAGGCGTGTGTGGGTACACTTGTGTCGGGACATGGATATTTCAGAGATAAAAATTTATTTTATCCTTAAATTTTCTGCTCATAACATTGCATTTGTAAATTTAAATATATACCTTTCAAGTAGTTGCAGGAACAGGAGGATTTTACCGGTTCTGGATAACCAGTGTGCCCGTACAAGATAAGGGAAGCAATAAAAGTGTACTTTCAGGCCTCACAGCCTATGACGTAAGATAAACCAGTAGACCCAAAAGTACTGGTGCCAGCCCGAAAACTGGCAAGATCAGGAGAGCCGGTAGAAAACCGGCTCTTTTGGTGTAAAGCCCCTTATTATCTTTTCCGAAAACCTTTTGCTGCTGTTAACCCTTTCAGGCTGCTTATTTCTGCCTGCGTCAGTTCCCGGTATTCGCCGGGCTGCAAGCCCTGCAGCGTGAGCGGGCCTATGGCAGGCCGGATGAGGCGCAGGGTCGGGAACCCAACGGCAGCTGTCATGCGGCGCACCTGGCGGTTCATGCCCTGCGATATCTTTATTTCGAGCCAGCTGGTCGGGATGTTTTTCCGGAAACGGATGGGTTTGGAGCGCTCCCACACCGGCGGTTCCTGCGCCAGAACACGTGCTTTGGCGGGAGCAGTTCTAACATTTTTGATGTACACGCCCCGCCGCAATTCTTCCAGCGCTTCTTCCGTCGGCTCCCCGTCTACCTGCACCCAGTACGTCTTCTCGATCTTGAATTTCGGATCGGAGAGGCGGTGCTGCAGGGCTTTGTCGTCGGTCAGCAACACCAGGCCTTCGCTGTCGTAGTCGAGGCGGCCGACGGGGTAGATGTCCGGAATGGGCACAAAGTCTTTTAAAGTGGCGCGGCCTGCCTCGTCGGTAAACTGGGTGAGCACTTCGTAGGGTTTGTTCAGGATGATGTATTTCAAGCGATGTCAGCAATTCAGGGGGTAACACAAAGAGATCAAACAACTCCAAACATAAAAAAATGCTGCGTACTTTCTGCATTTCACCAACTGTCAAATTAATTTAGAATTAATCTTAATAAATCTTGCCTTGAAAAGATTGGGTGGTTACTTTTGCTGCCACAAACACAATGTAGAACTATTCTAAATTATATGGTCTCCAGAACTTTACTCTCGCTGCTGCTGGTTTTCCTGCACTTCAGTTTAATGGCGCAGCAGCAACTGCGCACAGTATCCGGTGTTGTGCTTAACGAAAAAGGCGAACCCGTGGAAATGATTTCGGTTGCCCTGGAAGGGACGGTGCTCGGCACCAACACCGGCACCGATGGTAAGTTCCAGATTTCCGGCATCAGGCCGGGCGTTTATACCTTACGGGTAGGGGGAGTAGGGTATGGAACACTTCGTGAAAGAATTGATCTTACCAGGAGCAGTACCACCCTGAACTTGCAGGTAAACCAGAACCAGAATGCGTTGCAGGAAGTAATTGTTTCGGCAAGCCGCTCCGTGGAAGCACTCGACGAGACACCTGCCTCTGTGCATGTGCTGGACGCCCGCACCCTGCAGTTGCAATCCAGGGTATCGACCAACATCTCCAATATACTGGCCGCCACTGTTCCCGGGCTGGGGCTTAACAGCAACAGCACCAGCAACGTAGGCCAGACCCTGCGCGGGCGCAATGTGCTGATTATGGTAGACGGTATTCCGCAGTCTACCCCACTGCGTAACGGAAGCCGTGATGTGCGTACCATCGATCCGGAGGCAATTGAGCGTGTAGAGATCGTGAAAGGGGCTACAGCCGTTTATGGCAACGGTGCCGATGGCGGTCTGATTAACTATATAACCAAGCAACCTGCTACGGGCAAACCTTTCAGCGCCACCACTTCCGTATACGGCACAGGCATGCCGTTCCATGCAGACGAAACGCTGGGCGGCCGTATAACGCAGCAGTTTATGGGAAAAGTAAAAAAGCTTGATTATGTAGTGACGGGAGCGTTTGAAAAAACGGGAGTATTGAAAGACGGCGAGGGCGAAGTTATTGCTCCTACCTATGGCCTGGGCGAAACCAAATCCTACAATGGTTTTGCCAAAGTTGGCTATAACATCAGTTCAAACCACCGTGTGGAAGGCATGTACAACTACTTCGGCAGCCGCCAGAATTCATCGTATGTAGAGCAGACAGGCAAGTATGCCGAAACGCCGTCTGTTGGTGTGAAAGGCGACCACCTGGGCATCGACGAAGGCACCCGCTACAACCACAACGCCCAACTGCGCTATACCGGCAAAAGCCTTTTCCTGAACACAAACCTGGACCTGAGTGCCTATATGCAGAGCTTCTCCACCGTTTATGGCTGGAGCACCTCCTTCCAGAACGGCGGACAGTCTACCATCCTGTCGAACAAAAAAGGATTGAGAGTAAACCTGAACACGCCATTTGAGCTGGGACAGGGGGTACAGGGTTCCGTTACCTACGGCGCCGATTACATGAACGATGTAACGTCGCAGCCGCTGGTGGATGGCCGCACCTGGGTACCCGAAATGAACATGAAAAACCTGGCGCCCTACGCACAGTTACAGGTTAACTTCTTGAAGGACTTTAACTTTAAAGCAGGTTACCGCTACGATAACGTGGGCATCAGCGTTCCTGACTTTCAGCAGTTAGTAACGAGCACAGGTGCCGGCGGCAACTCTGTGCAGGGAGGCGAACTTGATTTTGATGCTCACACCTTCAACATCGGCTTGCGCTACACCGCTGTTGAAGTATTCAAGCCGTTTGTCAGCTACTCGCAGGGCTTCTCGATAATAGATGTAGGCCGTTATGTACGAAGCGCGAAAGAAAATGAGTTGTCCAAGATGGCCATTGAGCCGGTTATTGTCAACAATTACGAAGCAGGCTTCCACAGCCGGTTTGGGATACTTGCCCTCAGCGGCGCTTACTTTATCAGTACCTCTAAACTGGGAGCGAACCTGAAAGCCAATGAACTTGGGGTGTACTCTATTGAGCGGGCTCCTGAACATGTAGCAGGTTTCGAAGCGGTAGCCGACCTTTTTATCTCCGACAGGATAACAATCGGGGCCAGCGGTGCTTACAGCGAAGGCAAAGTGGACCTGGATAACAACGAATCGTTTAACGATGAAGCCGACAGGTACCTGAACGGCACCCGCATCCCACCTGTTAAAGTAACCGGCTACATCAACCTAAAGCCAATTGACAAGCTGAGCCTGAACCTGCTGGGTATTTACTCCGGCGAAAGAGCCCACTTCGAGCGTAACTCCAAGGGCGGGTACAACTCCGGTGAAGGTCCGGTAGAATCTTTTTATGTGGTAAACCTGAGCAGCTCTTATAAAGTAACTGAAAAGCTGCAGCTGAGCCTGGGTATCGAGAACCTGCTGGACCAGGCGTATTACCTGCCGCAGGCTTACTGGTACGGCCGCGACGATTACTTCACGCGGGCCAATGGCGCCAGGTTCCAGCTGGGCGCATCTTATAATTGGTAACTCCTTGAAAAAGAAACTGCATAAATCGTTTTCGATTCACCACTGGTGCGGGCTGATAGCCGGGATGTTTATCCTGGTTATCAGCCTTTCCGGTTCTATACTGGTGTTTGATGATGATATAGACGAGGCGCAGTTTGCCCGCCACCGCACCCTCGCGGCACCGGCAAAGGCCCTGCACATCGATAAGTCCTTTGAGCGGGTACGGCAGGAAAACCCGGGCTGGGAGATCAGGATTACGGCTTTACCGGGGGCGCCAACCGATGCGCTGCACTACGAGCTGCGCCAGGGGCAGCTGCGCAAATGGATTTTTGTGCATCCCGAAACTGGCGCTGAGCTGGCAACAGTAAATCAGGCTGATAAGCGTTTTTCGTATGTACTCCTGAACCTGCACTACAACCTGCTGGCGGGTACGGCAGGCAAAATCGTGGTACTGCTTACAGGGATAGCCCTGTTGCTGCTGACCATCACCGGCTTTATCCTTTACCGGAGATCCATCTTTAAGGTGCTGACCTTCCGGCAAAAGATTTCCCGGAAAAGCCGTCGTGCCACCTATTCCAGCCTGCACCGGGTGGTGGGGGTGTGGGCGCTGGTATTTAACCTGTTTGTCTGCGTTACGGGGCTGTCGCTGGCTATTACGATCGTGAACAATGCCTTTAAGGGAGGCAGCATAACCATTGCCACACCTGCTATGCCAGCTTCTGTTGATGCTGCTATTGCCCAGGTAAGGGCCGCTTATCCTGCCTTTGAAGTCACCTACCTGCGTTTTCCTAAAACCGAAGACGGTACGCTGCAGCTGCTCGGCCGCCACCATTCCGATCCCGCTTACTACGGCACCTTGTACAGCAATGTGCAGGTGAACTACACCACCGGTGCCATCGAAAAAGTGGATTTTCTGAAAGACCGTTCCTGGCCGGACCGCCTCCTGACTATCCTTCATCCGCTGCACTTCGGCGATTTTGCCGGGCTGCTGGTAAAACTGATCTACTGTATCGGCGGTTTGCTGCCCGGTATCCTCTCTGTTTCCGGCTTCGTGATCTGGTATTACCGCCAACAACCATCCCAACAAAAACAGCGTCCGCAGACGGTTTCGCGTGCAGCCTGAGCTGAATTTTTAGTTTGCTGCTCCTGCCACCATTCCTTCTGCTGCTCATAAAACTTTGCTGCAGCTGCCACCACAGCCGCTGCACCTCCTTGTCATAGATAAATTCGGGCTAATGCAGGAGCAGCGGGTGTGGTGGCTGCGGCAGCTAACACCAAATAGTAAAAAGGATTTTCCATTACGATTCTGCTTTTTGCAGATGTTTCTGCAGCTAGCCCACAACATCCCTCCGGGATGACAGGAGGGAGAAATATTTATTTTGAAGCGGATAATACCAGATAGTATTTACTCAGTTCGACAATACTATTCCACCTTTGTCATTCCCGTAGGGGATCTTGTGAGCTTTAAATAGGGTCCCTACCCCAAACTGCAGTCAAGCTAACTACTGGAGGTCATGTAATGGGAAGTACTTTATGAGATTTGGTATTAGCCAACAGGCAACGTTCCATAAGACAAAAGCGCTGCCTGTTGTTAACGTGTAACAGCAAGCAGCGCTTTTGCGACTTTAGTATAGCTTTTCAGAAGGATTTATTCCGCACTGAAATCCTTGAAGGTTTTGGAGACGTTTTCATGGGTTGGCTTGGTGTCGTTCTGCCAGCCGGCGTCCAGTTCCAGCGCTACCAGGCCTTTCAGGTTCATGATGGCCACAAACTCATCCACATCCTGGTGAAACTTCGGGTTGTTGCGCCGCGACGATTTAAGTGCGTATTTCCGGGCCAGGATATCGCCTTTGGTCTGCAGCTCGTTTCGTTTTTCCATGATGTAGTTCAGGCGGTCTACCAGGTCTTTGGTGGAGCGGCCAATTACCTCCGTCGCCTCCAGCGTACCAATCGTGGTTACCATGGTACCGCCCACGATCGAAATCTTTTTAGAGGTAGCAGGTGTTTCTACAACCACAGGCGCCATACCGGTTACAGCTCCCAGCGAGGCATTAGTCAGCGATCGGCCTTTCTTGCCTTTGCGGGCGCGGTTGTATTTCTTTTTCAGGTCTTTCTCGGCGTCTTTCAACTGCTCCATCAGGTCCCAGGCCCGTACCAGCGCAGAGCGGTATTCCCCGTAAAGCTTCTTGTCTATTTCAGCTTCGTTTACCGCGTTCAGGATGGTGAACGAAATTTTACGTTCGTCCCGCTTGTTCGACTTATCCAGCACATAAAAGGTAATGTCGAAAGATTCCGACTCCTTCGGGTCTTTTACAAAGTCGTAACCTGGCTTCCAGATAAATTCATATTGCGACGGCGTGTTTTTAACAAGCGCTTTGGCGGGTACGTCCGGGTTTTCCGAAATAAAGCTGAACGAGGCGATATCACTTTCCCCGTTCTCGTCGGTGAGCTGAAACACCAGGTTAACAGTGGCGTCTTCTTTTATCTTCACTTCAGACTGCGAAGGAAACATCTGTATGCTTGGGGGCAGGTCCTGCTGTGTCACTTCAATTTTAAAGCTGCCTTGTGTGCGGGCTTTGGCAGGCTGATCCTCCACATAAAATTCCAGCACAATCGGGCGCTTCTGCAAATCCCGGAATTGTGACGTAGAGGGTTTCCAGGTAAATTCTCCCTGGGCCGAAAGTTTCGCGCCCTGCGGCATTGCGTTTGGTATCGGTACAAACACAATAGGGTCACCGTCTTCGTCTTTTACTGCCGACGATTCGATGGTATAGGTGTTTTGCGTGTTAAAGCGAACATAAAACGGCTTCAGCTCGCCAATTTCGGGTGGACGGTTAACATGCTCTACTTTGAAATTGACTACCTGGTTTACGCTCTCGTCTTTATCGTTTTTTGCTTCAAACAGAAGCTGTACGTTGCGGCTGCCACTCAGGCGGTCTACAAAATCATAACTTGGGGTCCAGGAAAAGTGGCCAAGCGAATCGAACACAATCCCTTCCACTCTTCCCTGGTTTATAGAGAAGGTAACTCTTTTGCTGGTTCCACCGGTAACTTTTACATCAAACTCCAGCTTTTTTCCCTCCTTCACTACATTCCAGCCCGGTTGCTCCGGGAAAACAAGTTTAAAGGGGGCATCGGCCGTTGTTTGAGCCGGTACAGGTACCGGTACCGGGGCTTCTGAAGGAGTATCCTGAGCAGCTATTGTGGTTGTTATTAAAAGAAAGGCAGAAAAAAGAAACAGACTCTTTTTCATAAAAGGCTTTGACGTAAGATTCGGGCTTTAAATCGGCGATAAAGTTAGTAAATGTGGTTGTACCTAAAAAACGAAGCGGTTATATATAAATTATAATTTCAGTAAAAAGTTCAAAAAATAACTCCAACACAATGGTACTCGAACGTTTAAGCTCTCAAATAGTTTTTACCAGTGGTGCCTGACTACCCGCCGCGAGCAGAGCAGCAGAGGCTATAGTGGCAGGAGCAGTGCCTTTTTTGCAGTATAATCAGGCCATTTTTAAGCAGAAACAGCACAAAGGCAACGTAAGGGGCGGGAGCAGGATAGGGGAGGGGAGGGGAGGGGGAGCTGCTTTCTGCCTGGCGCCAGGCAGAAAGCAGGTGTACTGTCTATAAATGAGGTACTGGTACAGCGTGTGCAGAATAAACGATTACGGGAAACAGGGTGGGGTTAAACAACTGCTCTCGAAGACGATTTCCTGAAAAACGGGATCGGCTCCAGCTCTACCTTGGTCGCCGGGAAGTTGGCGGCATCGTCCTGCTGAATGATGTGATGAATCAGTTTGAAAGCTTCCTGGCCCATTATCACCGTCTGCTGATCGATAGAAGAAAGGGCAGGCGACGTGTGTTCGCCAAACAGGTCGTTGCAGAAACCGATAATGCCGAACGCTTCCGGTATTTGCAGGCCCCTTTGTTTTAATTCCTTTAAGGCACCCAGGGCAGCAAAATCTTCAACGGCAAAAATGGCATCCGGTGGAGCGGGTAAGTTAAGCAGATAGTCAACACCGGCTTTTCCTTCTTCCAGCGAGATATCGCCGGCATATACCAGCAAGGGGTCGAACTTGATATGATGAGCCTGCAGCGCCCGCATGTAGCCCTTTAACCGGTCGTTGAACGCTTTGATGTGTTGCGGGCCGGCAATATGGGCAATCCGCTTAAAGCCTTGTTTAATAAGGTGTTCGGTTGCCAGGTAGGCGCCTTTAAAGTCATTTACGGTTACCGACGAAATGTCCAGGTCGTTGTTTACCCTGTCGAAAAGCACAACAGGAATATCGTGTTCCTTTGCGTTCAGAAAATGAGAGCAGTCAATGGTGTCTTTGGACAGTGAAGCCAGGATGCCATCCACGCGGGCACTGATAAAAGCGTTTATGCCCTTTATTTCGTAATCGTGCTTTTCGTTGGATTGGTAAATAATAACATCGTAACCGTTTTCATTGGCCAGGTTGGTGATGCCATGAATAACCGAACCGAAAAAGGCACGTTCGGCGGTCGGAATCAATACACCAATCACATAGGTTTTACCCGAACGCAACGAAGAAGCTATTTTGTTTCTGTTATAATTGAGCCGGACAGCCGTTTCCTCCACTATTTTCTTCGTCTTCTCGCTGATCTCCGGATGGTTGTTTAACGCGCGGGAAACCGTGGCCGGCGTTAAGTTCAGGTCAAGAGCAATATCCTGCAAAGTAGTTCTGCGCTTCATTATCTGCTATTCGTTTACGTAAACTTACGAAGGTTATTTAGCTTATCTAACCTGCTATGTCATGCCCCCGGCGGCATAGTTTATCATTAATCGAATATTTTTGGATTTTATTAAGGTGTTTTGCAGCTGGAATTAGTTTCAATTTTCTATTATTTCTTCATATATGAATTATTTATTTGTGTATAAAATGAAGTATTGGCAATGAAATATTGATTTTGTTGCTGAATTTATAATTATTGATGGTGTATGGACTGACTTGTGGGGTTGAGGGGGAATAAAAATAAAAAATTCTGAATTTATAATAACGAACATTTGTCTGTAAAAAAAATATATGTTAACTATACCATGTAAACGATTGCGCTCCTGTTGTAAAGCTTTGTTTGTTGTGCGATCGTGATTATAAATTTCTCTTAGTTGACTCTTTAGCTCACAGACTTTATGGAAATTTTAGATCGTATCAATGCTACTTCAGCCACACCGGTTTACCTGCAGGTTGCCGATGCTATTCTATCTGGTATTGAAACCGGCACGCTGAAGCGGGACCGCCAGTTGCCCTCTATTAACGAGTTAAGCGAGAACAATTATTTGTCGCGCGACACCGTGGAGAAAGCCTACCAGGTGCTTCGGAAGCGGGGTGTTATTGTGTCGGTAAAGGCAAAAGGCTGTTACGTAAGCGACACGTTTACTTCCTCTACATACAAAGTACTGCTGCTGCTCAATAAAGTCAGTGCTTATAAGAAAGCGGTATACTACTCCCTGCTGAAAGCATTAGGCGATAATGCGGTGGTTGACCTGCATATTCATCACTTTGATGGTAAGATATGTGAGAGCCTGCTGCAGGAGCATCTTGCAAAGTACCAGTACGTGGCCATCATGCCCCACTTTAATAAGAATATCGAAAGTGCGAAGCAGGCTATCCGGAAAATACCGAAAGAAAAACTGCTGTTGCTTGATAAGAGCCTGGAAGGCTTTGAAGGGAAATGTGCCGCTGTGTACCAGGACTTTGAGCGGGATATCCGGAAAGCGCTGCACTCGGGCAAGGACCTGCTGAGCAAATATGAAAGGCTGACGCTGGTGCACCCGGAACACATTCCGTACCCGATAGAAATCGTGAAAGGCTTCCGTCATTTCTGCTGCGAAAATTCCATCGAGCATTCCGTCACTGGTGCCATCCGCCCGGATATGGATTTTCAGGGTACCGCTTTTGTGGTTCTGGATGAGTCTGACCTGGTGGAACTGATCGAGCTGGGCAGGGCGAAGGGGCTGGTAACAGGTAAAGACTATGGCATTGTTTCGTATAACGATACGCCGCTAAAGGAGGTGCTGGAAAACGGCATTACGGTTATCTCCACAGACCATGAAAAAATGGGTGAAACAGCTGCGCATATGATCAAGAATAAACTCAAAGAGCAGGTTTCAAATCCTTTCACCCTCATCCGCCGGAATTCACTTTAAAGATATTACACCTCCTGAGAATCAGGAGCAGCGGGAATGGTGGCAGGTGCTGCAGTTGAAATATTCTTAATTGAACTGCAGCACCTGCCACCACACCCTCAGTTGCAGCCTTTTTAATAACTCCCGTTATATTTCCGGATAAACCACTCGGCACTGATCAGTGCCAGCACCACAAAAAACAGCCACCGCAGGTCTACCAGGTCCTTTAAAGCTTCGTCGCTTACGATCAGTTCCTTGTGCTGTGCCTGCAGGAGGTCTTCTTCCAGTTGCTCCAGTTGGGCAGGATAGTACAGCCTGGAGCCCGTGTTGCTGCCTAACTGGTAGAGCAGGTTGTGGTCTGCCACCGCATTAAGCGCTTCCAGCTGGAGCTCTTCCACTACAAACTCGCCTTTGTCTTCGTGCAGGTTTCCGCCAAGGCGGGCGCTGGCAACGTAGGTGTAGCGGCCCCCGGAAAGTGCCCCGATGTTTACCCCTGCCTGATTCTCGCTGTTGGTAAACGTAAATGTTTTAGCGGTACCGTCTTCCCCGGTAATCCGTAAGGTGATGTTCTGCCCGTAAACCGGCTCCAGGGCCTGGTTGTAAGTTTCTGCTTCAAAATAAATCTCGTCGGCACTGGAATATTCTTCCCGCAGGGGGTAAACGTTCAGCCTTTTCTTGTTGCGGGGCGCACTCAGGAGCTGGATCAGGTTGGTGATCAGCTTGTCGAAGACGGCAGGCTGCTCGTAGGCTGCCGCTTCCGAAATGCGCCATTGCCAGGTGCCGGAGGCCAGCATGGTAGCGTTGCGCCTGTCGCCGGTGGTTTGTACCGTGAGCAGCGGGCGGGTGGTGCGTACGCGGCCTACCTGCTGGTAAAGTACGGTTTCGGTATTGGGCGAGAGGTTGAATTCTGCAAACGGAACAGTGGCCGGTGGGTACTGCTGCATGCGCTGCCCTGCTTCTTCGGGTAGTTTAAAGGTGCTGAAATTGTTGTTGACCGCACTTGTTACCTCGTCTACATCGCCGGTGCCTCCGATGCTCACACCCACATTCAGGCGGTTGTAGGCGCTGATGTTGCTCTGCGGCCCGATAATGTACAACGCCGGAATCTGTTTCTGGCGCACCAGGTTCAGCGCTGCTTCGCCGCCTGTCACACGGCCCGGTAACTGGTGCAGCACCGCTACATCATACTCCTGCTGCTTCAGGGTGGTCAATCCCGGAATGAAAAGCTCCGTTTCATAGTTCTCATTCGATTCGATGGCGGCCCGAAGCGCCTTGATGTCCGGGTGCGGGGCAGCGGCGGCTACGAGTACTTTGATCTTGCCTTTTACCACATCGATGTAAGCGTGTTTGGTGTTGTTGAGCGTGGTGAATTCACCCTGCAGGGGCAGCACCTCCACTTCGTAATGGCGTTTGCCCAGGCCGCCTGCCATCACCCGGAAAGGCACCAGCTGCACGCTCCGGTTGGGCTGCAGCGTAACCTGGCGGCGCTCCAGCACCTTGCCATTTTCTTTCAGGGCGACGCTGGCAATGGTGCCGCCAAACCCGTCGTGCTGCAGTTCGGCCTCTATCGGGAAGCGGTTGCCGCTGTAGTTTACCTTGTTGTAGCGCAACGACGACAGGATAACATCTTTTTTTGGTACAGTATCGCCGAGGGCAACCGGGTAAATGGTGAAGTTGTAGTTGGCATAGGTAGGGGAGGTGCCCTGGTTCACAATCCCATCCGAAAGCAAAACCACGCCTGCCAGGTTTTGCCGCTCCTGCTCGTTGCGGGTACCGGTGAGTAACTGGTTCAGGTTAGTCGCTTCCTGGTCGAAGCGGATGTTGCTTATATCCTGTACCCGCTCACCCGGGCTCAGTGTCTGTATGGAGGTATTGTAGCCTTCGTCCTGTAGCTTTTCCGCCAGCTGCTGTATTTGCTGCTGTGTTTGCCGGAGCTTTACGGAGTCGGAGAAGAGGGCGATGGAACTGGAATTATCTACAGCAAAAACGATGGTGGGCTTCACCGTGGTATTGGAAATGTAGCGCACCAGTGGCCCCAGCAGCAAAAAGCAGATAAAGCTCACGACTACGAACCGGACAAAGGCCAGCACGCTGTTCAGGCTTTTAGACCAGGGGGTACGTTTGCTGTATAACAGCCAGGCATAAAGCGCCCCTGCTGCCAGACAGGCTAAAATAAGCCAGGGTGAATAGGTGGTAAGGATTCTGAAAGTAGACATCCAGCGTTGTATAAATTAAAAATTATGAACTATAAATATAACCTGCGAAACTTAAAGAATAGTATGCGGCGCCCTTTCTATTTTTAGAACTGCGTATTAGGCTTACTACGTTTAAAATCCACAAACTAATTCATAATTCATAATATTTAATTTATAAAAAGAATCCGGCCGTTCTCTGGTGGTTATTGGTTATGAGTTTTTGGTGACAGATGGGTGAAGTTGGAGCTTCATATCCATTTTAGCTAATTCGATTATTATGCAAAGTACAGCACTTGGTGCATTCTTCTTAGTTCTGTGGGTTGAATGTCTTAGCCATCCAGGTTGCCGGTGATAACACACGGCAACGGCAAAAGCATGTTCTGTAAGCGATAAATCATTACCTCCCCAACTTTCTACCTAACGATTGGGTACCCGTAAAGGGTACCCCTACATGACCTCCCCAATAACCAATAACGAATAACCAATAACGAATAACAAAAATTAGGTCAGCATACCGCCGTCTACCTGCAGCACCTGGCCGGAGATGTACGCGGAGTCGTCGGAGGCCAGGAAGGCGACGCAGTTGGCTACATCTTCGGGCGTACCGCCACGTTTTAGCGGAATAGCCTTGCGCCACTCGTCCACCACTTTCTGATCCAGTTCGCCGGTCATTTCGGTTTCGATAAAGCCCGGGGCCACAGCGTTGCAGCGGATGTTGCGCGAGCCCAGTTCCAGCGCCACCGATTTGGTGAAGCCGATGATACCTGCTTTAGAAGCGGCGTAGTTCGCCTGGCCTGCATTTCCTTTGAGGCCTACCACAGAAGTAATGTTGATGATGGAGCCACTCTTGGCGCGCATCATGGATTTGGTAGCTGCTTTTGTCACGCTGAAAACAGACTTCAGGTTGGTGTTGATCACCGCGTCCCACTGCTCTTCGTTCATGCGCATGAGCAAACCGTCGCGGGTAATGCCGGCATTGTTTACGACAATATCCAGTTTGCCGAATTCTTTTACCACGTCGTCTACCAGCTTCTCTGCCTGTGCATAATCCGATGCGTCGGACCGGAACCCTTTGGCTTTTCCGCCGCCGGCAGACAATTCCTGCTCCAGTTGCTGTCCTTTTTCTACGCTCGAAAGGTAGGTGAATGCTACCTGCGCGCCCAACTCCACAAATTTCTGTGCGATGGCACGGCCTATTCCTTTAGATGCTCCTGTTACCAGAGCTACTTTTCCTTCTAATGTTTTCATAAGGGTCAAAGTTATAAAAGATTTTTATAAACGAAATGCTATATAGGCTGCTTCTGTTGTAAAGTTTAAGCTTCTGACTTTTAGTTTGTTGTGGAACAGATAGTACTTTGGCAGGACAAGAGTTGGCACGACAGGCGAAAAAATAAAACTAACAGGCGTGGGTACAGAAGTATAGTAACGTGTTTAAAATCTGATTATTGAGCTTGTTTTTATTTTTATTTCTATGCGTTAAGTTCTAATTTTGTGCGAATTTTCAACCAAAGCCCACCAGTAATGTTAAAACGGAGTATCAGATTTTCCATCCTGATAGCGATCTCGTTATTTGTATTTTTTACGGCTGCCCAAACCCTGGAACTGAATTTAGCCGGTATTTTAAGCAGCACCAGCAGCAGCGAAAGTAAAGAAACCATCCTTCCCGAAAAGAAAAAAGAACCTGCCCCGGTTGTGTTCGGTATCCCCACCGACTCGCTGGAGATAGTAGAGGGTGTGGTGGCACGTGGTGAAAACCTTTCCGGTATCTTATCCGACTATAACATTTCGGCTGTCACGGTCGGGGAACTGGCCCAAAAAGCCAGAGAGGTGTTTAATGTCCGGAAGATAAACGCCAACCGGAATTACATTATCCTGCACGCGCTGGATTCGGCCCGCACGGCACAGTATTTTATCTACGAGCCCAATAATATAGAATATGTTATTTACGACCTGCGCGGCGATCTGGCCGTTACACGCGTGAAACGGGAGATGGAAGTGGTTGAAAAAGCCATTTCCGGTGAAATCCGTCACTCCCTGTACGACGACCTGCTACAAGCCGGCGGCTCTCCCCAGTTGGTAAACACCTTCGCCGACATCTACGCCTGGCGCCTCGACCTGAACCGCATCCGGAAAGGCGATAAGTTCAAGCTTATTTACGAAGAGAAAATTGTAAATGGCACCACCATTGGTTTCGGTAAAATAAAAGCAGCCTTTTTTGAGCACCGGGGAGAGCCCATGTATGCGATTGCCTTCGACGAGGGAAAAGGCGTAAACTATTTCGACCAGGAGGGCAAAAGCCTGAAGCGGGCCTTTCTGCGGGAGCCGCTGGAATATAGCCGCATCAGCTCCCGCTTCAGCCTGAAACGTTTTCACCCGGTGCAAAAAAGAAACAAACCGCACCTGGGCACCGACTTCGCCGCCCGCAGAGGCACCCCGATCCGTACCGTTGGCGATGGTGTGGTGCTGGAAGCCAGGTACACCAGGGGCAATGGCTATTACGTGAAAGTGCGGCATAACAAAACCTACACCACCCAATACCTGCACATGTCCAAGTTTGCAAAAGGAATCAGGAAAGGCTCGCATGTAAAGCAGGGGCAGACTATCGGGTACGTGGGCAGCACTGGTTTAGCTACCGGACCGCACCTGTGCTACCGCTTCTGGAAAAACGGCCGACAGGTAGATGCCCTGAAAGTAAAGCTACCGGAAGCCGATCCTATCCGGAAAAAGAATATGCCGGAGTTTAACACTGTGAAGGAAGAAATTGTGCGACGTATGGAGGTGCTGGAGCCTGGGCAAGTGGAAGAACAAAAAGATTTAATTGCTTCGGCCAAAGACAATAAAACGCAGGGCGCGTAGTTTATACATTAATTCATTGTTGGTTTATTTGATGAGAAAGGGCAGCCGGTTTTACGGGCTGTCCTTTTTCATTTAACCCAAGCTTTGGAGCAGCAGAGGCTGTGGTGGCGGGTGCAGCAGAACAAAAACGGCAAAATATCCCTGCGCTAATCTTGTGGGGAAAGTATGAAACGGGGGGGCTGGTGCGAGCTTGCAGCTCGTACGCTCATTTCCCAGGAAAATTGTTTCATTCCTGCCTGTAACAGCAGTTCGGGATACATCATGCTCAACATGGGGCAAGTAAGTACGAGCTGTAAGCTCGCACTAGCAAAATAGCCTTTGCTGCAGTAGCTTTTCTTTTTTGCTCCAAAATCAGCCCCTGCGGCATGGAAAACAGTCTGCTGCAGCTGCCACCACAGCCTCTGCAGCTCCTTTTTTTTACTTGCAGTAATTTTTCAGGTAGGTGTCCGCGTCTTTCACGCCGAGTGATTTCGCTTTGGTCCAGTCGGCACAGGCGCCGGCTTTGTCGCCGAGGTTGTATTTGGGGGCGCCGCGGTTGTAGTAGGCTTCGCCGTAGTTTGATTTAAGCAGAATGGCTTTGGTATAATCGGCCACGGCGCCGCTGAAGTCTTTCAGGCCGTAGCGGGCCAGGCCCCTGTTGTTAAAGGCTTTGGCCATTTTGGGATTCAGTTCAACGGCTTTGTTAAAATCCAGGATGGCGCCCCGGTAATCTTTCAGGTTGTATTTGGAAAGGCCGCGGCTGGCCCAGGCTTCGGCGTGTTTAGGGTTGATACTGATGGCTTTGGTGAAATCTTCGATGGCGCCGCGGTAGTTCTGCAGCCGGTCTTTCGCTACGCCGCGGTTGGTGAGCGTTACCACATGTTTTGGCTCGTACTTCAGTACCTGGTCATAATCTTTAACGGCACCGGCAAAATCTGCCGCATAAAATTTTTCGTTTCCGCTTGTAAAGAAGTCCTTTGCGGTATCCTGCGAAAAGGCAGAAAAAGAAATTAAAACCGGAATAAGTAGTAGGAAAAGTTTTTTCATGGGGCGGCTAAAATTGTACTTTCATTAAATAAATAACAGCATATTGCGAGCGTAACAATGCTTCTGGTGCAATTTAGTGTATTATTCTTGCAAATATACAATAAATTATTTCATATCGTTCCATTAGAAAGCAGGTGCTTGTAAGAAGTCTTTCGTTTTGGGAAATTGGGATTATCGTTTAATTTTGCCCATCACTAAATTTACATAGACATTATGGCATCAAAATACGATTTAGTAGTGGTTGGTAGCGGACCCGGTGGGTACGTGGCAGCTATACGCGCCTCGCAACTGGGATTGAAAGTAGCTGTTATCGAGCGCGAGTCGCTGGGAGGCATCTGCTTGAACTGGGGTTGTATCCCGACCAAGGCACTGCTTAAAAGCGCACAGGTTTTCGAATACATCAACCATGCTTCTGACTACGGCATCAACATTGGCGAAGCCTCTGTAGATTTTGGTGCTGTGATCAAACGTAGCCGCGGTGTAGCCGATGGCATGAGCAAAGGTATTCAGTTCCTGTTCCGCAAAAATAAAATCGATGCGATTTTCGGTACAGGTAAACTGGTTGCTAAAGGTAAAGTTGAAGTGACGGATGCCGACGGTAAAAAACAAACCGTAGAGGCGACCAACATCATCCTGGCGACAGGCGCCCGTTCGCGCGAGCTGCCTAACCTGCCCATCGACGGTAAAAAAATTATCGGCTACCGCCAGGCCATGTCGCTTGAGCAACAGCCTAAATCCATGATTGTGGTTGGCTCCGGCGCCATTGGGGTAGAGTTTGCCTATTTCTACAACAGCATTGGCACAAAAGTAACCGTGGTAGAGTTCCTGCCGAACATCGTGCCGGTAGAGGACGAAGAAGTATCGAAGCAACTGGAGCGTTCGTTCAAGAAAATCGGTATCGAGGTAATGACCAACGCCAGTGTGGAGTCGGTAGATACCAGCGGCGACGTTTGCAAAGCCAAAGTGAAAACAGCCAAAGGCGAAGTAACCCTGGAAGCAGATATCGTACTTTCTGCGGTTGGTATCCAGACGAACCTGGAGAACCTGGGGCTGGAAGAACTGGGCATCAAAACCGACCGTGGCCGTGTGCTGGTAGATGATTATTATAAAACAAACGTGGACGGCATTTTTGCCATTGGCGATATTGTGCCTGGCCCTGCTTTGGCGCACGTAGCCTCTGCTGAAGGTATTATCTGCGTGGAGAAAATTGCCGGTCACCATCCGGAGCCGCTGAACTACAACAACATACCAGGCTGTACCTACTGCTCACCGGAAGTAGCCTCTGTAGGCTTAACTGAAAAAGCAGCCCGCGAGAAAGGTCTGGACATTAAAGTAGGTAAGTTTCCGTTCTCCGCTTCGGGCAAGGCAAGTGCTGCCGGTGCAAAAGACGGTTTTGTTAAAGTGATCTTCGATGCCAAGTACGGCGAATTCCTGGGCGCACACATGATCGGGTACAACGTAACTGAGATGATTGCCGAGGTAGTCGTTGCCCGTAAACTGGAAACTACCGGGCACGAGATCATCAAAGCGGTTCACCCGCACCCAACCATGAGCGAAGCCGTGATGGAAGCCGCTGCGGCAGCGTACGACGAAGTAATTCACTTGTAATTTTACAAAAGCAATACAGGAAAAGGCGGGACGGAACTCCCGCCTTTTTTTATGAACGGCGGGCTCTCCTGCAGTGCAAGTCTTCCTAACACCTGCTGCACTCCCCACCACAGCCTGAGCTCCACCTGCAAAGGCATTTTCTTACGCGTAATCATTTTCTGCAGCTGCCACCACAGCCTCTGCACCACCTGGTTACAGGATAAATCACGCCTGCCCGGGGATTCTGAAGCGGGTGCATCGGGTGTAGCATAAAATTTTTACATATAAAACCAGCTGTGTTTGTTTTGCTTCAGCTGCCTGTGTGGTAAACCTATTTCCCTGAGCTGCAGCTTTGTAAGCGTTTGTTTTACACGTAAAGCCCCGGGTGTGGCCTCGCATTCCGGCAATCGTAACAATACCTGTATTAGTAAGTCTCGGTTTCTGGTTTTAAATTTGCGGCAAAAATTACAGTTTAGGTGTACCCGTGGTAAGCCGGGGAACGATAAACTGATGATGTTTAATTTTATCTGCAAATTATATGTATGATGTTATTATATCGCGCAGCAGTTTGGGCGATATTCCGGATCTGATCAATATTGCCAGCACGACTTATTTCCAGCACTATTCTTACCTGTGGCACGATAAAGGGGAGGAGTACGTGGCCAAACATTTCAACGAACGTACCCTTCGCAGCGAAATGAAAGCGCCGAATGCAGCCTTTTTTATGATTTATTACCAGAATCAGCTGGCAGGTTACCTGAAATTGAACGTGCAGGCAGCATTAGGAGACCACGACCAGCACGATTGCCTGGAAGTGGAAAGAATCTACCTGCTGCAAGAAGCTACCGGGAATGGCGTTGGGCAGCAGGTGATGGAGTTTGTGCTGCGCTTTGCCCGCGAAAAAGGCAAGCGGGTGGTGTGGCTCAAAGTGATGGATAGCAGCAGCCAGGCCATCCGGTTTTATGAAAAAGCCGGCTTCGGGAAAGCGGCCAGCCTGCCGGTGTACTTCCCGCTGTTAAAAGAGGAATTACGGGGCATGCATGTGATGAAACTGAACGTGCCGCTTGCCGGAAAAATTAGTTATGCCGGCACCTCCCAACGCCGCAGCACTAAAAAAGAAGTGTGCGTTGGATAAGGTCCTGGACATACTGATCATAGGTGCCGGGCCTATCGGGCTGGCAGCTGGCATCGAGGCCAAGCGGGCCGGGCTGGATTACCTGATCGTGGATAAAGGCTGCCTGGTAAACTCGCTCTACAACTACCCGCTCAACATGACCTTTTTCTCCACCGCCGACCGGCTGGAGATTGGCGGCATTCCCTTTACCTGTGTGCATGCCAAGCCCAACCGCCAGGAGGCGCTGGAGTATTACCGCCGGGTGGCAGATTCCGAAGCGCTGCAGGTAAACTTGTTCGAGGAGGTACAGGGCATGCGGCTCTCAGGCGATACCTATACCATTAGCACCAGCAAACGCGAGTACCAGGCCCGCCACGTGATCATTGCCATCGGGTTTTACGGGATTCCCAACCTGCTGCATGTAAAGGGGGAGGAGCTGCCCAAAGTACGGCACTATTATTTCGACCCGCATTACTATTACAAGCAGAAAGTGCTGGTAGTGGGAGCGAACAACTCCTCAGCCGACGTGGCGCTGGAAACATGGCGCAAAGGAGCCGAGGTCACCATGGTGGTGCGGGAACCGACGCTGGGACGCATTAAATACTGGACAAAGCCCGACCTGGAAAACCGCATCGAGGAAGGCTGCATCAAAGCCTACTTCCAGTCCGGCATCACCGAAATCCGCGAAACGGAAGTGGACATCGAAACGCCGGATGGGAAGGTAACGATTCAGAACGATTTTGTGATGGCCATGACCGGTTACCAACCCGATTTCAGTTTCCTCGAAAAAATAGGGGTGCAACTCACCAACGATTTCAAGCGCTACCCTTTGTACAATACCGAAACCATGGAAACGAACCTCAAAAACGTGTACCTGGCAGGCGTGATTTGTGGCGGCATGGACACGCACGTGTGGTTTATCGAAAACTCCAGAGTGCATGCCACCCAGATTGTAAAAGATATCGTAGCGAAGCAGGAGGCGCGCGCATAAAAAAGAAGTTGTTTCTCTTTTAAAGGAGCAGCGGGTATGGAGGCAGGTACAGCAGATTCTTTTCACGGATTCAGGTGGAAATAATTTGCAGCACCTGCCTCCATTGCTTCACCACCTTACCTGTTGCGGAACACCTAACCACCTGCTTTCCGTATGACCATGTTATCAGGTAAACAAAAGCCGAAGCAACATGAAAATAGCCATCATCGGAGCCAGCGGAAAAGTAGGCTCCCGCATCACGCACGAAGCCCTCAGCCGGGGCCATCAAGTTACAGCCATTGTCCGCGACCCGACCCGACTCACTACCGAAAACGAAAACCTGGTAGTTACAAAAGGCGATATCCTGGACATAGAAGATACAGCCGTGAAAATAAAAGACCACGATGCGCTGGTGGTTTCCTACAGCCCCGGCTGGGGCCCCGATGCCGACTGCAGCCTGTATGTAGATGCCACCCATGCCGCCATTGCAGCTGCCAAAAAAGCAGGTGTGAAGCGATTGTTAAACGTAGGCGGTGCCGGAAGCCTGTACGTGTCCCCGGGGGTGCAGTCTGTCGATACGCCCGGTTTCCCGGCAGACTGGCGGCCAGGCGCTGCCGCACAGCGCGATTCCCTGGAAGTATACCGGCAGGAAAAGGACCTGGACTGGACTTTCTTCAGCCCGGCGTTTATGATTGGCCCGGGTGAGCGCACGGGCAAGTACCGGCTCGGCACCGAAAATCCGGTGATGGACGAAAAAGGGGAAAGTAACATCTCCTACGAAGATTATGCCGTGGCGCTGGTCGATGAGCTGGAAAAGCCGCAGTTTATCCGGAAACGTTTCACAATCGGGTACTGAAGTATTGGTGCCTAAAGCCTCTTTTTTTAACTTAGAGGTTTCTTCTACCGCCCATGAATCAACCAAATGCACCGCTTGCCGAGCGCATGCGCCCCCACTCCCTCGACCAGTACGCCGGCCAGCAGCACCTGGTGGGGCCAAAAGGCATCCTGCGCCGCTACATCGAAGGAGGCGTCATTCCGTCCATGATCCTGTGGGGACCTCCGGGCGTGGGCAAAACCACACTGGCTAACATCATTGCCAACCAGATGAAGCTGCCCTTCGTGGCCTTGAGCGCCATCAACTCCGGCGTAAAAGACATCCGTGAAGTAATTGAGCAGGCCCGGAAGCGGCATGGTACCGTGCTGTTCATCGACGAGATTCACCGTTTCAACAAATCGCAGCAGGACGCCCTGTTAGGAGCCGTAGAAAAAGGAATCGTAACGCTGGTGGGCGCTACCACCGAAAACCCGTCGTTCGAGGTAATTTCGGCCTTGCTGTCGCGGTGCCAGGTCTACATCCTCAAGCACCTGAGCAAAGAGGAGCTGATCGAGCTGGTAAACAAGGCCCTGCAGGAAGACGAGTGGCTGCGCAACCGCAGCGTGGTGGTGCAGGAGTACGAGGCCCTGCTGACCATTTCCGGCGGCGATGCCCGCAAACTGCTCAACCTGCTCGAGATCGTGGCCGAAGGCGTGAAAGGGGAGCAGGTGGTCCTGACCAACGAACTGGTGCAGCAGGTGGCCCAGCAGAACATCGTGCTATACGACAAGTCGGGCGAAATGCACTACGACCTGGTGTCGGCCTTCATCAAGTCCATCCGGGGCAGCGATCCGAATGCGGCGGTCTACTGGCTGGCCCGCATGATAGAAGGCGGCGAAGATCCCAAATTCATTGCCCGCCGCCTGCTCATCGCCTCCTCCGAAGACATTGGCCTGGCCAACCCGAACGCGCTGCTCATGGCTACTTCCTGTTTCCAGGCGGTGCAGATGATCGGGTACCCGGAGGCAGAGATCATCCTGTCGCAGGCAACGGTGTACCTGGCTACCTCGCCCAAGAGCAATGCTTCGTACAAAGCCATCAAGCAGGCGCGGCAGCTGGTGCAGCAAACAGGCAACCTGCCCGTACCGCTGCACATCCGCAATGCGCCCACCAAACTGATGAAAGAAATCGGCTACGGCAACAACTACAAATACGCCCACGACTACGAAGGCAACTTCGTGCCCCAGGATTTCATGCCCGAAGGCATGCAAAACACCATCCTCTACAACCCCGGCCAAAACACCCGCGAAAACGAAATGCGCAAACAACTCAAAGCGCAGTGGGGAAAGAAGTATGGGTATTAGGAGTTTGGGAGTTAGAGAGTTTAAGAGTTAGAGAGTTTAGGAGTTAGAAAGGTAGAGGTTTTGTAGGGGTTGAAGATTTTCAACCCTTAATGGATGAAAGTTATGGAGTTTTTATTGTTTGATATTATCATGGCTGGTTTAGGAAGACTATACCTAATGGGCAGGTACAGGCAGAAAGCGAGAGTTTCTAAGGTTTTAGCTCACAAGTATGAGGGAAGCTATAGTAACGCCGGAAGAGCGCTGTTTCTGAACCATCTGGCTATACTTTTAGTGCTGCTGCTTTTAGGCTTTATGACTGGAATATTGATTAGCTTCCTGAAATAGCCTGATCAAATATTTTTCTGCTCCTGCCACCATAGCCTCTTCTGCTCCTGCACGACCCACAAACAACCCAAGTCCTGCAAATCCTAAAATTCTGTAAATCCTGATTCAGACAAAAAGAAAATCACAGAAATCATTTAAATCACCGTAAATCAAAGGTTCAGACAAAAATTTCACCCGGATCAAAGTTCAGGAACAATATTCTGCAGCCGTTGTTCTTTAAATAGGTATGAAATACTTTGTAGAACAAGGATCCGTTGTCAGGGAAATCTGGGGGAAGGGCGATACCATTCTCTTTATTTTTGCCGGCGCCTCCGCTGAGTTTGCACTCAACAAGGCGGTGGACTGGCTGTACTTTACCGGTCGCCTCCCTGCCGATCCGCTGGGGCGGCTGTTCTCTACCGTGGGGTATGCCCGGCAGATTGTGTTCTCAGAGTTGGAGGGGGCACACCGCGCCATCGACAGGATGGCTACCATTCACGCCGCTGTCGAAAGCAGCCGCGGGCAAGCTATCCCCGACTGGGCTTACCGCGACGTGCTGTTCATGCTGATCGACTACTCCATCCGCTCGTTTGAGCTGCTGGAAAGAAAACTTTCTACAGCCGAGAAAGCCGAAGTGTTTGAAGTGTTCTACCGGGTGGGCAGCCGCATGGGTTTAAAGGGCCTGCCGGGCAGTTATGAAGCGTGGGTACAGATGCGGGAAGAGCACCTGCAGCAAAACCTACAGCAGAGCCACTTTACGTCAGATCTGTACAGGCAGTACAGGAAGCACCTGGGGGCGGTGCGGTATAAACTGCTGCTCGAGGCGCAGGCCCTGATTGTGCCCGGACGGGTAAAAACATTGCTGCAATTCAACGATACGTCGCTCCTCACACCCATACTCTTCCTCTACAAACTAAGCCGCAAACTGAAACTGGACTGGTTCCTGAAATCACTCATCCTGCCCCCGGCATACATGGCCGAAATAAAGGAACTGGACAGTGCGCCGGCCCGTTAGAATCTAGTTCTACAAGCAAACCGCTCGCCTGAAAGGCTTTACAGCTACTGTCTCCATTGCTTCTGCTGCCTTCGGAATTGCTTTTTCCTTCCCCTTTCCCGGCTTTACTGTTCAGGCCAAAATGATATAAATCACTCCTGCACGTGACTGGCGTCATATGAAGGGGAAGATATATTCTGTTCCTTTATATCACAAAACGACCCCAACCACACAAAACACGAAAGTTTAAAATGTATCAACACACTAAAAACACGAAGCCATGTAAAAAATAAAAAGTGGTGCCCCCAGGCCGCTAAAGTCCACTGTTTTTCCGAAACCGCCTGACGTTTACCAGGCAGAAATGAAATCACCCAAAACATCACGGCTGCTTCCCCTGCCACGCTGGTTTCATGCTGCACAAAGGTGACGGGCAATCTTGCCTGAGCTCCCGTTGATCTCTCAAAAGAAGGGACTGGCTATGTCGCAGCCCTGCGATATAGAAATGATTTGAACGAGAAAAGAGATAGTGAAGATTCCTGCTATGCACCGTGCTGATTTCCGGTACGGCCAGGCGCAGCGTATCCTCAACATTCTGACACAAAAATCGCAAGACATTTCCAATCCGTTTTCTCCAACTGGCTGCACATCGGTTTTCTATACCGGGCCCGAAAGAGGATCAAAAGAAAAAAGATGCCATGAAAGTAACCAACGTAAAAGAGTTAAACAAAAGAATAGCGCAGCTGCGGGACGCGCAAAAGAAATTTGCTACTTACACACAGGAGCAGGTGGACGAAATATTCCGCCAGGCGGCCATCGCAGCCAACAATGCCCGGATTATCCTGGCTAAAATGGCTGCCGAAGAAACTGGTATGGGCTTGGTGGAAGATAAAGTAATCAAAAATCACTTTGCTTCGGAGTACATCTACAACCAGTACAAAGACGAAAAAACCTGTGGCGTAATAGAAAGGGACGAAGCCTTTGGGATCACCAAAATTGCCGAGCCCATCGGCATCATCGCAGCTGTTGTACCTACCACCAATCCCACGTCTACGGCTATTTTCAAGGCACTGATTGCCCTGAAGACCCGGAATGGCATCATCTTCTCGCCCCACCCAAGAGCGAAAAAAGCAACCATCGCCGCCGCCAAAACAGTACTCGATGCTGCCGTTAAAGCAGGCGCTCCCGAAGGCATTATTGCCTGGATTGATGAGCCGTCGGTAGAACTGTCGCAGCAGGTGATGGCGCTCTCCGATTTAACGCTCGCAACAGGCGGACCAGGCATGGTGAAAGCAGCTTATTCTTCCGGTAAGCCTGCTATTGGCGTAGGTGCCGGCAACACACCTGCCATAATCGACGAGACGGCCCATTTAAAAATGGCTGTCAACTCTATTCTGCTTTCCAAAACTTTCGACAACGGCGTGATCTGCGCCTCCGAGCAGTCGGTAATTGTGCTGGACGAGATTTACCCGGAAGTAAGAAGAGAGTTTGAAGAACGCGGCGCTTATTTCCTGAAAGGCGATGAGGTTAACAAAGTAGGTGATATTATCCTGGTGAACGGGGTGCTGAATGCCAACATCGTTGGGCAGCCTGCGGCTAAGATTGCGGCGCTGGCCGGCGTAACGGTTCCCGAAGAAACTAAAATCTTGATAGGGGAGGTAACCTCTGTGGAACTGGAAGAGCCATTCTCGCATGAGAAGCTGTCGCCGCTGCTGGCACTGTACCGTGCAAAAAACTTCGACGATGCCCTGGCCAAAGCGGTACGACTGGTAGAACTGGGCGGCTTCGGCCACACCTCCGTGCTCTACACCGACCAGGTAAAATCGGCGGACCGGATTCAAAGGTTTGGCGCTGCCCTTAAAACCGGGCGAACCATCATCAACATGCCTTCTTCGCAGGGCGCTATCGGCGATATCTACAACTTTCGGCTGGCGCCATCGCTCACGCTGGGCTGTGGCAGCTGGGGCGGTAACTCCGTATCCGAAAACGTAGGTGTGAAACATTTGTTAAACGTTAAAAGCGTGGCCGAGCGCCGGGAAAATATGCTGTGGTTCCGAATGCCTGAAAAGGTTTACTTTAAATACGGCTGCCTGCCGGTAGCACTGCGCGAGCTGAAAGACCTGGGCAAGAAAAAGGCTTTTATCGTGACCGACAAAGTGCTGTATGATTTGGGTTTTGTGACTATAGTAGAGAAGGTGCTGGAGGAACTGGAGATCGATTTCAAAGTATTTTACGATGTGGCGCCCGATCCAACGCTGGCAACTGCCCGCAAAGGAGCCGAAGAAATGATCAGCTTCCAGCCCGACACCGTTATTGCGCTGGGTGGTGGTTCACCGATGGATGCCGCCAAAATTATGTGGGTGCTGTACGAGCATCCGGAAGTGCTGTTCGAAGACCTGGCCATGCGCTTCATGGACATCCGTAAACGCGTGTACCGCTTCCCGGCCATGGGTGAAAAAGCGATGTTTGTGGCCATTCCTACTTCAGCAGGTACAGGTTCGGAAGTAACACCGTTTGCCGTAATCACCGACGAAACCACCGGCGTGAAATACCCGCTGGCCGACTACGAACTGACGCCGGACATGGCCATTGTGGATGCCGAGCTGATGATGCAGATGCCACGCGGCCTGACCTCCGCCTCCGGTATCGACGCCCTGACGCACGCACTGGAAGCCTATGTGTCGGTGCTCGCTTCCGAGTTTACCAACGGGCTTGCATTGGAGGCAATACGGCTGGTGTTCAAGTACCTGCCTGCCGCCTACAACGAGGGCGCTACCAACATCAAAGCCCGCGAAAAAATGGCACATGCCTCTACCATTGCCGGTATGGCCTTTGCCAACGCGTTCCTGGGCATCTGCCACTCGCTGGCGCACAAGCTGGGCGCCACGCACCACATTGCACACGGCGTGGCCAACGGCATGCTCATTTCCGAAGTGGTACGCTTCAATGCCGTGGACAATCCGCGCAAGCAGGCGGCCTTCCCGCAATACAAGTACCCGAATGCCAAGTGGCGCTATGCGCAGGTTGCCGATTACCTGAACCTGGGTGGCAGCACCGACGACGAGAAAATTGAGCTGCTGGTGCAGGCGATAGAGGAGCTGAAAGCGAAAGTAGGTATTCCAAAATCCATAAGAGAGGCGGGGGTGTCTGACACTAAATTTTACGCTTCCCTGGATGAGATGTCGGAGCAGGCGTTTGACGACCAGTGTACCGGCGCCAACCCACGTTACCCGCTCATCAGCGAACTGAAGCATCTTTACATTAACGCTTTTGAAGGCCAAAAGTCTGCTGCTCCAGCCACCACACCCACTGCTCCTGCGCAGGAAGAAAAAAGAGAAGAAGAAGCCGTGGAGGCTTGAGCTTTTAACTATCTAACTCTCTAACTCCCAAACTCCCAAACTCCAAAACACTAAATCATGAAAGAAGTATTAAATTCCAGGCTTATGCACCCCCGCGACCAGATTGCCATGATCATGGGGCGGATTTACAAACGAGGACTAACCACCACCTCCGGCGGCAACATTTCCATCATCGACGACAGCGGCGATATCTGGATTTCGCCGGCAGGTGTAGACAAAGGTTCCCTGCATCCGTCCGACATTGTCTGTGTGAAGAAAGACGGTAATATTGTCGGCAACCACCGGCCTTCTTCGGAGTTCCCGTTTCACAAGGCGATTTACGAAATCCGTCCGGACATCAAAGCTATTATTCATGCGCATCCGCCTGCGCTCGTATCGTTCAGTATTGTGCGTGAAATTCCGAACACCAACGTAATTTCGCAGGCCAAGCACGTGTGCGGGCCTATCGGGTATGCGGAGTACGAGCTGCCGGGCAGTGTGGCTTTGGGCGCTAAAATCGCCAAAGAGTTTACCAAAGGCTTTAACGCCGTGATCATGGAAAACCACGGCACCGTGGTAGGAGGCACGAACATGCTGGATACTTTTCAGCGGTTCGAGACGCTGGAGTTCAGTGCCAGAACCTTGCTGTACGGTAAGTTGTTAGGAGAACCTTCTTACCTGGCTGATGAGGAAATTGATGCATTCCGGAAGCAGATCCCGCATCTCCTGCCCGAAATGGAGGAAGTGAGCTACCCGTCGGATGAGCGGGAGAAACGGCAGGAAATCTGCCAGATCGTGCACCGCGCCTGCAACCATGGCCTCATGATCAGCTCGTACGGCACCGTGTCGGTGCGCTGGAGAGGCAACGACTTCCTGATTACACCAACCGATGTGCCCCGCTGGGATTTACAGATAAACGACATCGTGCAGATAAAGGACGGGAAACGCGAGCCGGGTAAAATGCCAAGCCGCACAACCTACCTGCACCAGGAGATCTACGCCCGTCATCCCGAGATCAACTCCATCATTCTCACGCAGTCGCCTTACCTGATGGCGTTTGCCGTTACCGGAGCCGCATTCAACGTGCGCACCATCCCCGAAAGCTGGATCTTCCTGCAGGACGTGCCTGCGTTGCCGTTCGGTATTCAATTTAAAGGCAGAACGGAGATTCCGGAAATTCTTTCACAAAACAACCCGGCTGTCATGATCCGCAACGACTCCGTGCTGGTGACGGGCGACAAACTGCTCCAGACTTTCGACCGCCTGGAAGTAGCCGAGTTCAGTGCCAAATCGCTGGTAATGTGTGCGCCTATCGGTAAAATGGTGCCAATCAGCAATGAACAGGTAGAGGAACTGCGTTCGGTGTTCCTGCGTGGGTAACACCGCTGGTTAAAACCAATCTAAAATTCTTTCAGCCAACTCCCGAAGCAGCAGAAGCTGTGGAGGGAGCGGCTGCAAAATAAAATGAGCAGGAAACCGGTAATTCCTGGCCGGGTAACCTGTGTCCTTTCAAATCAAACCAACAATTGAAATAAATTATTATGGAAACTTTTCGACGAATTTACTGGCCGGCCATCAACCTGGTTGGCCCGGGTGCTGTGAAAGAGATCGGTGTGGAAATAAAGAAACTGGGGCTCCGGAAGCTGCTGCTTGTTACCGATAAGGTACTTCGCGCGGTGGGCGTGGTGGCCCGCGTAACCGATGTGCTGGACAAGGAAGGCATCAACTATGTTATTTTTGATGAGGTTAAACCAAACCCCACTACCCGCAACGTAAACGACGGACTGCAGGTATTCCAGGAATTTGAATGCGATGGTATTCTGTCGGTTGGCGGCGGTTCGCCACAGGATGCCGCCAAAGCAATTGGCATTCTCTACACCAACGGCGGCGATATTACCCAGTACGAAGGTATTGGCAAGTCCCAAAACAAATCAGTGCCGATTATTGCCGTAAACACTACGGCCGGCACTGCTTCTGAAGTTACTATTAACTACGTGATTACCGACGAAGCCCGCAAAATCAAAATGGTGATTGTAGACCCGAATTCGCTGGCAACGGTAGCCGTAAACGATCCAGAACTGATGCTGAACAAACCGGCAGGTCTGACCGCCGCCACCGGCATGGATGCCCTGACACATGCCATCGAAGCCTACATTACCAAGGGCGCTTTCCGCCTTTCCGATACGCTGGCCCTTGAAGCCATAAAGCTGATTGGCGAGTCGCTGGAGACGGCGGTAAAAGATGGCAGCAACCTCGAAGCCCGTTCCAAAATGACCTGGGCCTCGTACATTGCCGGTCTTTCCTTCTCCAACTGCGGCTTAGGCATTGTGCATTCCATGGCGCACCAGCTGGGCTCTGAGTACGACCTGCCACACGGGGTTGCCAATGCGCTGCTGCTGCCTTTCGTAGAAGAATTTAACTCGGTTGTTTGCCCGGAGAAGTTCCGCAGCATTGCCATCGCCTTAGGAAGAAACGTGGAAACCCTGACACTGGAAGAAGCCCGGCAGGAAGCCATTACAGCGCTGAAAGAAATGGCCGAGAACCTGCAGATTCCAAAGCTGGCAGCAACCCCTTTTAATTCCGGCGACATAGACCGGCTGGCGGAGCAGGCGTTTACCGATGTTTGTACCAGCGGTAATCCCAGGGAGGTAACTGTAGACGACATAAAAGAGATCTACCGACGAGCTTACGAGTTGGAAGCAGTAGAAGAGGCGAATGCAGGTTAACTTGCTTTACCTTTTGTCAGCTAAATTGGCAGTTTTTCCAATTAATTGTTCCTGTTTTTGTTGTTAAAAGCCGGTCCCAGGATCGGCTTTTTTTTTGTAGTGCTGTGGCGGGTTTGGCACAGCAACAGGAGCAAACATCTTATTTTGAGGTGGCTGCTTTCCCAATATGGGAAAGGGAGCACAAATAAGGCATTTTTAGAACATTCACTTCGGTAAAGCAAAAGATGTTTTTAGACTTTTGCAAATGTTTAGTTGTATGCAGGCATGGTATTTAAAATCTAAATTGTAGGACATGATCCTGCTTCGTCTGCCGCTCTATGCAATATAAAATTTTCTGGCTTAGCTTCCAGACCAATTACGAAACAAACGTTTTTATAGAAAAAAGCTTTTGTTTTTTTGGATGTTATACATCAGCTTGATAGCTGTTCCAGTTCTGGAGGCAACAGCTGGTGTACCTGCTCACGACGCTTTCCTGTATTTTTTTAACCTGCTTCCCCGGCTGTTGTGTCTGCTCTCTTCCTGAAATGGGAGAGTGTCTTGTGTTAATTTCCTTTTCCGGGAATTTCATCTTTTTCAAGGGGAGCTCCCGCTACGTATAAATATAGAGAAATTTTAATATTTAAATAAGTAAAATTACTTATCTGGTTTTCTCTTCCTCTTTCTCCTGCCAAACCCGAATGGGCCTATTGCGGCACAGAATTGCTCTATGTACTACTGCAAGTAAAGCAGGAGATAAAGGGCAGCCACCGCCGATCTGTCTAAAATCTAACTGTACTACCTGGTAAGAAAAAAAGTACAAACGAAAACCAACTTTAAATGAACAGAATTCAACTTAGTCACTATTTTGTAGTAATTTTTGCAGTTATTTTATTGGCTTGTCAGCCTGGCAGCGTACGTGCCCAAACGCCCGGGTTAATTTATAAGCCCGCATCCAGCGGGGGCAACCTGGTGCTCGATCCGAACGGGGATGGCTATGTTTCAGCTGCCAGAGTGCCCTCCGGTTTTGCAGATACCAAAGACGAACGTGCAGGCTACAGTGAAATTACCTACCGGCCATTCCCAGCCTTAAGCAATGAACCATTGGGCGATATTGTAACGGGTTCGGGCGGCGGCCACACCGACCTGGCGCCACCGCAGTACACCGGGGCAACAGGTTCTCCCATCGCAGCTTACTTCGACGGTAAAAACGTGATGTTCCGCATCAGGCTGGGTGGCGCGTCCACAGCTTCGAAAGGCTACAGTGTGGTGATTGACACGAACCAGCAGTTCGGCGATTTGGTTGAAGGCGGCAACCCGGCCACTACCCCCAATCCGGGTTTTGAATTTGAGGTAGTTTTTGCCTCTAACTTCGATGTCAGTATTTACGACCACCGGGGGAAAGCAAGCGGCGGCTCCAAAATATGGACCGGTTCGGTGGAGCAGTTCTCGCAGAAGGCGGTGGCGGCTTCTACGGCCAGCGGCAACACCGATTACTTTTACGACTTCTATGTGCCTTTGGCTGCTTTCCCAACGACCGGTTCCGACTTACTGACAGCGTCGACACCCCTGCGCTTGTCCGGTATCACGGTTACCAGTGCCCAGAGTGGTGTTAGCGGAACGGTATCGGATGTGGGCGGTGTAAACTTTGCCGCTTACGGGCACAGCAAGCAGAGCGCCTGGGCCGATGTAGTCAGTTCTTTCCCGCCTACCAGCCTGAACCAGCTCCAGAGTGGCGACTTTGGCAAAATACAGGCTACAGCGCCTGTGGTAAATAGTCCGGTGATAGCAGGAGCTACCACCGTAAAAGGAATATCTGTGGAGGCAGCGGGTTCTGCCATCCTGGTTTACAGAACCGCCGGCGGTGTAACGACACAGATCGGTACAGCTACCGTAGGCGCCGATGGCTCCTGGTCTGCTACCGTCACTGCTGGTGTTGTGCTGGCAGTAAATGATGCAATTACGGCTACGGTTACGCCTGCCTCTAAAGCAACGTCTGCCTTGTCGGTACCTGTTACGGTTACGGCCGGAGCCTGTACAGCCACACCTGCCCCTGTCATTAGTGGTCTTATCTCCTCCGGAAACACAAGAGGATTCACCGGTACTACCAGCTACGCGGGCAACCAAAGAATCACGATCTACTCAGTTGGAAGCGGTTTTATCACTTCTGTAAACTGGAATACAACGACACAGGGCACCACCTGGTCGACTGGGTATTTAGCGTTGGCGGATAACAGCTATTATGCCACCGTTACACCCTTAGATGGAACCGGCAACATCAGCGGTTGCGAATCGCTGCGGTCGAACCAGTTGTGCTATCAGAACGGGCAGCCAAAAGTTAATACGCAGATACTCCAGATTACCAGTGTGACCTACGACGGGAGTACCCAAAGCAACTCCACCTCGTCTACCTGGCATGAGGTGCCGGCAAACATTGCCAGCATTTCCGGTTCTCTTTCCTTAAGCGGTACGTCCATTGAAGGGAATATAGTCGTTTTCCGGAACGGGGTGGCCTCTGCCTTGTCGGTACCGTTTACCACGGCCACTACTACCTGGACCATACCCCTTACCGATGCTTTCAGAGCAAGCTTGCAGGCAGGCGATGTGCTGAGTGTCAGAACGGACATCACGCTCTCCGGTGGCGGCCAGATCACTTGTACCAATTCCTACTCCAGCGCTTCGAATTTATTAACTGTACAAGCCACCACAGCCACACCCACTATCAATGCACCCGGTTGCGGGTTGGTCACCACCTTGTCGGGTACTTCCACAGAGGCAGCCGGAACGGTGCTGCAGTTTTATACCAACGGCACAGCCGGTTTGCGGGATGGCGCACTGGTGGTGCTGTCCGGAACTACGACAGCGGTTACAGCAACCGTCACTACCCAGGGCAACTGGACGGCGAGCTTTACCGGCGTAGCAGGCGGTGGCATTGCCGCAGCTACCCCCATTACTGCCCGTGCCAAAGCAGCGAATAAAGTGCGAAGCGTAAACTCGGCTGCTGTTTCCGCGATAGCTGCCGCACCAGTTCCCGGTGGCGCCACCTTTACGATAGATCCGGTTACAGAACCGGCAGCGGGCGTGCAGTATGTAACTATCCGGGGAACAGGTCCTGCCAGTGCAGGCGGTACCACCTACTATGTAACGGTCAGTATCGCCGGAACTTTGTTTGCACCAGTAGCCACCACAGCCACAGGTACTTGGGAACTTAACGGCATCAGCCCGCTGGAAGTGTATACCGGTGCGGTAATCGCTGCGACCTTCAGCAGCAGTGCCAGCAGTTGCCCGAGTGCGCCTGTTACCACCACGGTGCTGTGCACGCCTCCTTCCAGCGCCTTTACCACCAGCTTTGCCGGCAGCAATTCCATCTGCTACAACGGCACTGTATCCGTTACCCTTTCCGGTTCTGAAGTGGGCGTTGCCTACAGGTTAACCAACAACGGGACACCTACCGGTGCTTCGGTAATCGGAACAGGCGGAGCTATCACGCTTACTTCGGATCTGCTTACAGCTTCTACTACCACGCTTTCGGTAAGAGCTACGGATGTAGGTAGCGACTGTGTGACTACAGGTATTGGCGGAAATAAAACCATAACAGTTGCCGCTGCCCCTGCACAACCCACTTCGCTTGTTGCCAGTTTTACCTCGGGCTGCTCTTCGGTTACGACGACTATTACACTGAACGGACCTGCGGCCAACACCACCTACCAACTGATCAACTACAGCACCAGGGCGACTATCGGTTCACCGCAGGTAATAGGAGCGTCGGCACCGGCTTCTGTTACTATGGCAACTAACCTGACACGCTACACCAGCACCACCTTCGGTGTGCTGATTACCCCCACCAGCGGCTGTACCTCCGTAAGCGACAGAACAGCTACTGTGACGGTAACAGAGGGTCCATCGCTCACGCAGGCTGTTACCATCGACAAGCCTGCGCCTTGCGCCGGTGAGCAGGTTACCATCAGTGTGGCTACCCAGTACAACAGCGGCTACACCTATGTGATCAAAGATGACCTGAACAATATCATCGGCGCCTCCTTCACCGGAACAGGTGCGGTGGTTTCGAGAACAACTGCGTATGCGGGTGGCGTGACAGCAATGCGTACTTTCCGGGTAGAAGTAACAGGCGGCTGTGCTACCAATGCAGTACTGGCAACTACTGTAACAGCTACTCCGGGTACAGCGGCCCCTGCTGCCAATGCCGGCACTGCGCAGGAAGTTTGCTGCACCGTTACGCTGAATGCCAACTATGCTTCCCCGGGCGTAGGCACCTGGTCTATGACGGGCGGAATACCAATGGGTGTGACGTTCTCCAATATCAACGATCCGAAAGCTACTGTCAGCGGCCTTGGCTCCGGAACCTACACCCTTACCTGGACCATCAACAATACCTGCGGCGGCAGTAACACCACCTCTTTCAGCAGTGTGCAGATAACCATTAACTGCCCGGCTGCTTATGTAGTCACAGCGCCAAAATATGCTTCGCAGTACAAAAGCGGCGATGTGCTGGCCTCAGCTTCTGACGCAGACGGTGGGGTGACAGGTGCAGTACTACTTTCCGGTTCGCTGCCGGCCTGGGCAGAATTGCTGTCCAACGGAAATGTGGTCGTGAAGTCAGGCGCGACAGTGGTAGCAGGTACTTACAGCTTCACAGTCAGAACAACGGATGCTTATAGCAAGACAACAGATTCTCCTGTGACCCTGACCATTTATGGTGACATGCCTTTGCTGGCCCCGCTGCCGGTGGAACTGGCTTACTTTACGGCCGTGGTTGCAGATGGCGCTGTAGCACTGCAGTGGCTGACTGCAACAGAAAAAGACAACGATAAATTTATAATAGAACGCAGCAGCAACGGGCGCGACTTCAAAGCCATAGGCGAGGTAAAAGGTCAGGGCAACAGTAGTACCGCCATCCGCTACAGCTTCACCGACAAAATGCCGCTTGCAGGTAGCGCATACTACCGCCTGAAGCAGCTCGATTATGACGGCAAGCACAGCTACAGCAACGTGATAGCAGTGGAAGCAAAAGGTGTTGCGGCCAATCTGCAACTGCAGGCTTACCCGAACCCGTTCAGCGACAAGGTAACGATAGCGGTAACTTCTCCTGTAGCAGAAAAAGCGCAGCTGCATCTGCTGGACGTGCAGGGCCGGGTGCTGCTGACAAAAACGGTTGAGCTGCGCAGCGGCCTGACAGAGGTGGAACTGGGTATGCAGGCAGTGGCAGGTGGGGTGTACATCCTGAAGCTAACCGGTAATGGCATCGACGCTAAAACCAGGATCATGAAGTCGAATTAATTTTAAACTATAGAAGCCAACAAAAAAGCCGGTAGCAGTACCGGCTTTTTTGTTGTGGTCATTTTTTTGCATCAGCAACGCTGGTTGTACAGGATCAGGCAGGAGCAGAGGCTGTGGTGGCAGCTGCAGCAAAGTTTTTAGCCCCAAAACTGCCACCCGGTAGTATGAACAGGCTGCTTATTCCGGCTGCTCCTTGTATACAGGCTGCTCTTTCACACGTTCGGCCTTCCGGACTATTTCCCGGATAATCTCATCCAGTTCATGGGCAGAGGATGAAATCATGGGCAGGAAGTCTTTGTTTCGTACTTTTTCCGGTGGATAATTATCCAGTAGATCAACTATACCCATAATCCGGGCTAAGGGTGCTCGTACGATGTGCGACTGCATCCAGGCTATTTCCCGTAATTTTTTGTTCTGCTCCTCAACAGCTTTTATGTGCTTTAACTGGTCGGTAATATCTGTAGCGAGTACCAATCGGGCTATTCGATCGCCTAAATTTACCGTGTCACTTTTAATGTCTACATCAATCACTTCTCCGTTTTTCTTTACATGTATGAATACATCATGAAAGAATCTATTGCTCCTGCTATTAGTAAGTACTGCTTCTAATTTTTCGAGCTCTTCCACCGGTCTGATGTCTTTTATGGTCATGCCAAGAAATTCATCTTTGCTGTAGCCGTAGAGCCTGACCGCCGCCTCATTTACATCGATAAACTGTAAGTTGTTAACATCAAATACCCACATCGGGCTTGGGTTTAAATCAAACAGGTTGCGGTACTTCTCTTCACTCTTTTCGAGTTCTATTTCTGCTAATTTTCGTTCTGTTATGTCCCTGAAATTTAAAACAATGGCGCCTACGGCAGGTTCGAGCTGCTGGTTGTGCAGGGTTACATCCAGCCATTTGTAAGAGTTGTCTGGCATCCGGAACCGCCCTTCTGCCTGACGAATGCTGTTCGGGTTTTGCATTACATGAGCAAGGGTATCATTAAAGACTTCCAGATCATCCGGATGAATAAGATCTAATCTTGATCTACTGTTGATTTTACTTTCATCCAGTTCCAGTATCCTGATGGCAGAGGCGCTTCTTTCTTTTACTGTTCCGTCGGCAGCTATCAGAATAAATCCATCCGTGCTGTTCTGTAGAAGTGTTCTGAACCGTTTCTCATTGGTTTTTATTTTTTCTTCTGCCTTTTTTATATCCGTAATATCGCGGGCCGTGAAGTAGCCAATCTGATCGGCCGGGTGCCACCGTCCGGACCAAAGCATGGTGACCGGCTCCCCATTTTTACGAATAATCCGGTTCTCGAAATTGTGCATATCAATTCCATCCTTTAAACCAGCCAGGGCAACAAAAGACTTCTCCTTATCTTCTTCGTAAATATATTCGAAGGGGGTTGTGCCTATCATTTCTTCCGGTGAATAGCCCCAGACCACTTCCGATGCAGCACTTACCGTTTCTATCTTTCCTTCGTTGTTTATGGTTCCGATAACATCGAGCGAGAGGTCCATAATTTTCTGGAGCTGCTCCTCCCTTTGTTTCAGCTGTAACTCTGCCGTTTCTTTTTGTTTCCGGTCTGCCGCCTCTTTTAACGCCCGTTCTATTTTTGGACCGACCTGGTACAGTTTCTCTTTCAGGACATAATCCGTTACACCTAATTTAATTAACTCTACTGCTTTTTCTTCGCCTATTGTACCGGATACAATTATAAAGGGGGTATGTGGCAGGGTGCGTTGTTTTAGATGAAATGCAGAAAGCCCGTCGAAGGAGGGGAGGGAGTAATCGGATAAAATGACATCAGGAGAGTCGTTGAGTAATGCGGTTTCATACGCTTCCCTGGTCTGAACAACTTTTGAACGATGCTTTAAACCTGCCTTTTTTATTTGATATTGCAGTAGTTCCAGGTCGTGCTGGTCATGCTCCAGCAATAAAATCTTAATTGTTGTTTCCATTTTGGTGTAGCGGAGAAAAGGAGAGTGGCACTATAATTTTGCAGGAGACTGATTCAGCTCCAGCCAGTACTTCGTTAAACTGGAAATAGCATCTATAAATCCTTCAAAATCGACGGGTTTTACAAAATAACTGTTTGCGCCAAGTTTATAGGTTTCCAGGATATCTTTCTCTTCTTTGGAAGAAGTTAGCACAACCGTAGGAATTACTTTTGTCCGTTCATCCCACTTTATGCGTCGCAGAATTTCAATGCCGTCGACCCGGGGCATTTTCAGGTCAAGTAAAATAAGTTTGGGTAGGTTCCGGCTGTTCCGGACTTCGTAGGCGCCCTGGCAAAAAAGAAAATCCAAAGCCTCTTCACCGCTGTTCAGGTGTACTAACGATTGCACGGATTTGTTTTTCTTCAGGGCCCTGATGGTAAGTTCTGCGTCATCTGCATTATCTTCCACCAGCAAAATATCAACTTTGTTATTCATAACTTAAATGGTTACAGGTTTGGGTAACGAAAAATAAAATGTTGCTCCTTTGTTAACTTCTCCCTCTGCCCACACCCTGCCGCCGTGTTTTACCACCACCCGTTGCACAATGGCCAGGCCCACGCCCGTACCCTCAAACTCTTCGTCGGAGTGCAACCGTTGAAAAACACCAAACAGCTTGTGGGCATAGTCCATGTTAAAGCCGGTGCCATTGTCGCGCACGAAATAGATAATTTCGTCATCTTTTTCAAAAGAACCGATTTCTACCTGCGGCTCGGGCTTTTTAGAAGAGTATTTTATAGCGTTGGAAATTAAGTTGATAAACACCTGGTAGAGCAGCGTCGGATCGCCTTCGATTGGCAGCAGGTTATTTACCTTTGTAGTTACCTGGTGTCCGTTGCCGTTCTCCAACTCCTGCAATGCCTTGTTAACCATTTCGGTTGTGTCTATACAACGCTTTACCACCTGTTTCCTGCCCAGTTTCGAAAAAGCCAGCAGGTCGTCGATCAGCGTGCCCATTTTTTTTGCATTGTTCTGGATGATCTGCAGCAGGCGAAGGAGTTCCTGGTCCATCTGTTCATGGTACTCCTCGTAAATGATGTTGGCATACCCGTTGATGGCCCGGAGCGGGGCGCGTAAATCGTGCGAGACGGAATAAGAAAAGGATTCCAGTTCCTTGTTGGTTACTTCCAGCTGCGACACATTCCGTCTCAGGTCGGTATTAAGCTGCTTTATTTCCTGTTCCGATTTTTTTTGCAGTGTGATGTTCCGTTCGGTAATGGCAATGGATTTCAGGTTGTTTTCAGAATCGGTAAGCACAGAAGCCGAAAACGCCACATCTATTATTTTACCGAACTTGGTTATCCGTTTCGTTTCGAGGGAATGAATCTGGTGCCCCTGCAGGATACGCTCGATCATGTCGTGCGATTCGTTGAGCAGAAAATCCGGTACGATGTTCCAGATTTTCATATTCAATGCTTCCGATTCGGAAAAGCCATAGATTTTTTCGGCGCCATTGTTCCAGGAGATAATCCTGCCATCGGGGCTGTGCAGGTAAATGGCGTCGTTGGACTGTTTAACTACCGTAGCCAGGTAGTTTTTTATTTCCTCAACTTCTTTTACCTCCGTTATATCCCGTGCATTGGCAAACCAGAGCCCGTTTTTGTTTACAATGTTCCACTCAAACCACTTAATGTTCCGGCTCTTGTTGTAGAGTTGGGTCTCGAACGACAGGTTTTCTGCGGTTTGCCTGCTCAGTTTCTGTACGCTGTGGCGGTATTCTTCGGTCAGGTAAAGCAGCAGCGACGAATTTTTTACTTCCTCAATGGTGTAGCCGAGCAGGTTGGTTACGGCCTGGTTTACTTCCTCAAACGTTAGCGTTTCCGGATTGATGATGCAGATAATGTCTGCTGAATTGTTTATCAGCAGTGCGAACTTCTCGAGGGCTAAGTTGTTTTCGATGAGTTTTTTCTTCTGCAAATGCAGTTTAAGCAGCACCGAAACCTTCGCTTCTGTAATTTCCTTGTTCAGGGGCTTGTACAGGTAGTCGATCGCTCCTTCTTCAAAACCCTTGATCATGAATTGGTGTTCTTTCTTTTCTGCGGAGGCAAAGATGATGGGGATATCCTTCGTCCTTTTGTTGGATTTCAGGATCTGGGCCACCTCAAAGCCATCCATTTCAGGCATCTGCACATCCAGGATAATCAGATCGATGTCCCGGTTTAAAACAGTTTTGAGGGCCTCTTTTCCATTGGTCGCACTTAAAAACCGCCTGCCTGATTTGTCAAGCATCTGTTCAAGGGCAAAGATGTTGTTTTCTTTGTCGTCTACTATTAAGATATTTACTTCCTCTCGCCTATACATTTTATTAAGACAGCTACTAATCGCTCACACGGTTTTCATAGTTTTAGTTGGAACGAGCTAACCTGTTGCGTTACAGGTTCAGCATAAAGAAGGCAATGGAGCGAACGACTTGTCTGACTATAATGATAGTTTTATAAATGTCTATCCAATTTACGGTAAATACGGATAAATCAAAACGCTCCGGCAAAGAAAAATATTCAATAAATTTTTATAGTTAACCAAGTTTGATCAAAAATGCCTTTATTTCTTCCAGTTTAAGTATTTTTTGGATACAACCGGTATCTATGGCCGCTTTTGGCATAACAGGATACTGCGCTTCTGCCGGGTTTTGTGCAATGGTGGTGCCTCCTGCTTTTCGTGCTCGCTTTATCCCTGCTGCTCCATCGTGATTGGCCCCTGTGAGAATAATGGCCAATAACCGGCTTTTGTACACATAAGCCGCCGTTTCAAATAATACGTCGATGGAGGGCCTGCTGTAATTTACCCGCTCATCGCTGGTTAAGGAGAAGGTGCGGTCCTGTTCAATTAGCAGGTGGTAATCGGGCGGAGCAAAATAAACGGTCCCGGGCGTGATCTTCTCCTTTTCGTCGGCCTGTTTGATCCTGATCTCACACTTCTGCGAGAGCACATCCTCCAGCAAGGTTCTTTCCTCTTTTGAGCGGTGCTGCACCACCACAATGGGTAAAGTGAATGTGGCCGGCAAGGCTTCTAAAATAGTTGAAAGAGCAAACAGGCCTCCTGCCGATGTGCCTATAACAACGGCTTCGTAATTCATGTTTTTGCCACCCGCTTTTTACTTTCTTTCCTGTAAATTCTTTCCCTTTTGTCTACATCGGCAAAATCATTTTGCTTATCAGAAAAAAGCAGCGATTCCTTGTTGCCCAACGCCAGAAAGCCAAAAGGGCTGAGGCTGTCATAAAACAAGTTGATGACCTTGTTCTGCAGGCTCTGGTTAAAATAGATCAGCACGTTGCGGCACAGGATCAGCTGAAACTCATTGAAAGATTTGTCGACAGCCAGGTTATGGATGGAAAAAACAATATTTTGTTTCAACGCCTTGTCTATCAGGGCCGAATCGTATTTTGCAGTATAATAATCAGAAAAAGTGCTTTTCCCGCCTGCCTTCTGGTAGTTGCTGGTGTAGGTTTTCATTAAGCTCATGCGGTAAACACCTTCCCGGGCAGTTTGCAGGGCCCGTTGGTTAATGTCGGTGGCGTAAATAACGGAACGGTCGAGCAAACCCTCTTCCTTCAGCAAAATAGCCATCGAATACACCTCTTCTCCGGTAGAACAACCGGCAATCCAGATTTTGATGACCGGGTAGGTCGCCAGCCGTTTTATTACATTTTCGCGAAGGCTTTTGTAAAACGGCGGGTCGCGGAACATCTCCGTGACGTTAACAGTAAATTCAAGGATAAAACGGGCAAAGGTTTCCTCGTCCCGCAACAGGATTTTTTCCAGCTCGGGTACGGTACCGATCCGGTTGGTTTTCATAAACTGAGCGATTCGCCGGGTAGCGGACGCTTCGGCGTAATCTGTAAAATCATACCCGTACTTAAAACGGATGGATTCCAGCAGGTTCTTTATATCGGCACTAGTTATCATCCCTGTTTTCGTTGCGCCCTCGGTGCCATTGATTGGTTAAGTTAATTTTTTATCGGTTTGATTGGACTAAGCACCTTTACGTGCAGGTGTTGTTTGGGTTACAGGTAAATCTTTTAATATTACTATTTTGTCGGCTGCTCAATTTTTGCAGCAGTTCCTGCAGATTGATGGATGTAGAAAACGCCGGAAATATTTTTTTTGCGCAACATCCATTATTTATACAGCCACACGCGCATCAGCGAAAGCAGCTGCTCCATGTTTACCGGTTTTGGAATGTAATCGGACATACCGGCTTCCAGGCATTTTTCCCGGTCGCCTTTCATGGCTTTGGCAGTCAGGGCAATGATGGGAAGCTTGCCGTTCTGTGGCATTTTCCGGATTTCCCGTGTGGCTTCGTAACCGTCCATTTCAGGCATCATCACATCCATCAGGATCATGTCTGTATCGGGTTGTTCTTTTAACATAGTAATGGCTTCTTTCCCGTTTTCGGCGGTAATGCAGCGGAGGCCTTCTTCTTCCAGGGCATTGGTGAGGGAGTAGATGTTGCGCATATCATCATCCACAATCAGCACCTTTTTGTTCTTCAGCACCTCATCAGTCCGGTGGAGCTTCCGGATGATCTGCTGTTTTTCCTTCGGTAGTTTTGCCTCCACGCTGTGCAGGAACAAGATCGTTTCGTCCAGCAGGCGCTCCGTGGAATCGGCGGTTTTCAGCACGACCGTATTGGCCAGTTTATTCAGGCGGCTTGCTTCTTCTTTGCTCAGTTCTTTCCCGGTATAAACGATAACCGGTATTTTGTTCAGGGTGCTGTTGGCTTTCACTTTTTCGAGCAAATCTATGCCGCCCATATCAGGTAAGCCAAGGTCAATGATGATACAGTCGAACTTTTCCTTCTGCATCAGGGCAATGGCTTCTTCTCCTGTATAAGCCGAAAAGGACTTCACATCGCCGTTGCTCACCAGTTCCCTGATGGCGAGGTTCTGCTGCTTGTTGTCCTCTACAATCAGGAGCTTTTTCAGTTTCCGGCTGATAAACTCTTCCACGCGGCCAAATGCTGCGTTTAACTCCTCCTGTGTGATTGGCTTTTTTATGTAATCAAAAGCTCCCAGGTCAAAACCTTCGTTTCGGCGGTCGAAACCGGAAATTACCTGCACCGGAATGTGACGCAGGTCCGGATCGCTTTTCAGGTGTTTCAGCACTTCCGCGCCGTCCATCACCGGCAGCTTCATGTCCAGGATGATGGCATCGGGGTGGTAATGCCTGGCCAGGCTCAGTCCCATATTGCCCTGGTGCGCCATAATGCCCCGGTACCCTTTTTCCCGGATAAAATTGAGCAGGATATGGGCAAAGGGCACATCGTCTTCCACGATCAGGATTACTTTATCATTTTCCTGGATGGCATACCTGTCATCCGAAACTTCTTCCTGTTGCGTAAAGTGTTCCGTTACCTCCGGTGGCGGAAGCAGTTTTTCCGGTTTTACTTTTACGGCTACTTCTTTTTCGAACGATACAGCGCTGGAAGGGTCAAATTTAAACGGCAGGTAAAGCGTGAAGGTACTTCCTTTCCCTTCTTCACTCTCCAGCACCAGTTCGCCTCCTAAGGCACTGGCCAGTTCGCGGCTGATAGAAAGCCCGAGCCCGGTGCCGCCGTATTTTCGTTTTGTGGAGCCGTCGGCTTGCTGGAATGCCTCAAATACGACGGCCTGCTTGCTTTCCGGAATGCCAATGCCTGTGTCGGATACCGAAAAAGCCAGGACCTTGTCTGATGTACGCAGGCTCCTGTTGCGCAACCTGTGCGGCGGCACCACGGTGGTAATGTCCAGCGTTACTTGTCCGCCTTTGTCGGTAAACTTGAAAGCGTTGGACAGCAGGTTTCTCAGGATTTGTTCCAGCCGCTGTTTGTCGGTGGTTAACGTTGCGGTTATTTCTTCCTTCCTGAAATTTATCTTAAAGTCAATCTCTTTGTTAACAGCTATTTCCCGGAACATGGCCTGCAGGTTGTCCTTGACCTCCGGAAGTTCGGTTTCTTCAATGTCCAGCTCGATTTTGCCTGATTCCACTTTCGAAAGATCCAGGATTTCGTTGATGAGGTTTAGCAGATCGGTGCCCGAACTGTAGATGTTTTTGGCAAACTCCACTTCTTTTGCACCCAGCACTTTATTTTTGTTTTCGCCGAGCAGCTGCGCCAGGATCAGGATGCTGTTGAGCGGGGTACGCAGCTCGTGCGACATGTTGGCCAGGAACTCCGACTTGTATTTGTTGGTAATTTCCAGTTCGCGGGCTTTGGTCTCGATATCCATTTTGGCCACTTCCAGCTTGTTTTTCTGCTCTTCGAGTAAGTTGGCCTGTTCTTCCAGCTCTTCGTTTGTCTGCTGCAGTTCTTCCTGCTGAGCTTTTAGCTCTGCTTCCGATTCTTCGAGCAGGTTGGTTTTTTCCTGCAGTTCTTCATTTATCTGCCGTAGCTCTTCCTGCTGCGCTTCCAGTTCTTCGGCCTGCTTTTGCGTTTCTTCGAGCAGCTCCTTCAATATGGTCCTGGACTGGGACGAGTTAAAGGCTATGCCGATGTTCTCCGTTACCGTTTCCAGGAACTTCAGGTCATGTTCCGAAAACGCATGGGCAGCGCCAATTTCAATGACGCCTTTCAGCTGGCCATCGTACAGGAAGGGGTAAACAACTATATTTTTTGGAGGTGTATTGCCCAGCCCGGATTTGATTTTGATGTAATCTTCCGGAACCTGCGTAAAAATGATCGGCTTCTTTTCCAGGGCGGCCTGCCCCACCAGGCCTTCGCCTAACTTAATCGTATTGTTATTTTCCTTCCGGAATTGAAAGGCATAACTGCCGGCCAGTTTCAGGTGATCGTTTTCGGCAAGATAAATGGCGCCAACAAGGGCATCCAGGTACACCGTCAGCTTCCGGACAACTTCCTGCGCAAGTGCCCCGATCTCCTGTTCCCCACGCATCAGGTCGTTCAGTTCGCTGCTTCCGGTCAGGAGCCAGTGGCGGATCTCATTTTCGTGTGAAAGCTCCTGCAGGTTGGCTTTCATGTTATTGAGGGAGGTACCCAGTTTGTCTGATTCTCCCCGAACCGGCACCACAGGCGAATAGTCGCCTTTGCCAATAATATCGGCCGCCTGCGCGTATTCCTTCGACACCTGGATCAACTGGTTAAAAGAAACGGCCAGTTTCCCGATCTCATCGCTGGAGTTTACCGGGATCGAGAGATCCAGGTCGCCCCGGGCGATGCAGTCGGCGGCATGCCTGATATCTTTAACCGATGTAAGCAGGTAATTGATGGTGTAATACAGCAGCAGCGTGAGCAGCAGCACAATTACCAGCGCAATTACAATGTTCCGGACCAGCACACCGGATATTTTAGCTACCTGATCTTCGGCTGTTTGCCGGATGGCGATGGAAGAAAGGTCTTCTACTTCTTTGAGGGTGTTGAGGTAGGCAACGCCATTAATCCACCAGTCATCGCTGGAGTAGGGGAACTGGTTGAAAGCAGGATTTTGATAGGCTGTCTGTATGATGTCGCGTACCCGTTGGATGGCAGGTGTTCCCATCTTTTTATGGTGATAAGCTGCCAGCTCATCGGAGGCATTCTTACGGAAGTTTTCCAGGTTTACTTCGTGCTTTCCCGTGAGTGAGGAAAATTCGGCAAAACCATTTCCAGCGAATCCTTCTTCCAGGATGGCTTGTTTTAAGCTGGCGCGGAGCCGGCCAAAATATTCTTTCCCCTGCAACAGGAACATGTGGGCATTCAGCTGGTTTTTTACTTCCGGATTCCTGGAGTAAAGGGCTGTCCGGTTTACCTCGTCAATCAAGGCGCTGTTTATTTCGCCAAAAGCATCCCGTATGCTGTCAGGGGTGGCGGAAAAGGTATTGATCCGGCTTCGCAGGTCCGGAATGTTTTCCAGCAGGCTTTCCGCATGCAGGTGCGTGTGCTGGTTTAACAGGAGCTGGCTTAGCGCAAACAGGGCTTTGTCAGTCTGCTCCCGTTGGTCGAACAACTCGCTTTTTTCTTCTTTTCCTGCACTGATCAGGTACCCAAGCGAATAGCCGCGCTCCTGCTGCATTTCGTGTATCACATTCGAGATAGCTTCGGCTTTGAGCACATCGTCATAAACCTGCTGAATTATGTTTCTGCTTTCAACTTTATTAACAATGTCAACTGCCAGGAAATAAAACAAGGTGAGCAACGGGATAAGCGAAATTAGCAGCAGCTTGTTTTTTATGGAGAGGTTGCGGATAAACTTCATAAAGGTACGGGTGCTTTATTTACGTCTTTGTGTAGTTTAATGGGAGCTATTATTTGGTTGTCAGGTGGGAACTGAAATTTTGGAGGCGAAGAAACAGCTGTAGCTCCTTTGTTTGCCTGCTATTTTAACTCAAAATGTGCGCTGCACCTGCCACCACAGCCTCTGCACTTCCTCAACTAAGTTCACATGGTAAAGCAGGCGCGTTAACCGGGCATCTGATTAACTGAAGTCAAAGTACTGTGCCAGTTCGGCATTATCCTTCAGCTCGTTCACACGCTCAATGGTTAAAGGCTTGTTGATAAAGCCGATTACATTGTGATAGATGGTGGAGGTGGTGATATCCAGTGGGTCGACGGAGGAGCTAAGGATACATATCTTCACTTCCGGGAAACTTGCTGCACACCTGTTGGAAAAATGTTCTAGAAACTCCCACCCGTTCATAACAGGCATGTTTAAGTCCAGCAGGACAAGTTCAGGAACCTTATCCGGATGCCCTTCCTTTAGTTCGATCTCTAGCTTTTCAAAATAATCTATCCCCTCCCGGCCGTTTTTAAACATTAATACTTCAGAGGCAAATTTTTCGGCCTTGATAACAAGCTCACATATCATCAATGTAATTTCATCATCATCGATAAGCACTATTTTGTCTATCATAATATTTCTAAGTATAAAGCCAGATTATTAAGCCAGGAAAGGTTATGCTTTAAATATTACTATCTTTCGAGTTTTATACGTATGCTATCAAAAATGTACTGGAATGAACCTGAAATAGTTGAATTTCTAATCGCGTCTCAACTATTTAATAAGAATATTGTTAGTTTAATAAAAGTGGTTATATTGAAAATAGTTTTCCAGTGTAAGAATAATAATATGCAAACATTGTGATTTATGCAGATAAAATCAACCTGAAATTGCAAAAAATAAATTTTCTCTTCTAAATTTTTTTATGTTACAAGTTCATCTAATAAAAGAAAGGCCCGGCATAAAAACACGGGCCAAAAGAAGCGGGATACTTTTATGCGGATTATGCCTGCTAAATCGTTGGGTTTGTACAGAATAGTGGGCAATTTTTGCTACTTTTGCACCTGAATACATTAATCACATTTTCATAGCTAACTAAATGAAAATTTTAAAGTTTGGAGGTACCTCAGTAGGTTCTGCCGAGAGAATGAAGGCTGTGTCTGGCCTGATCAATGATGGCGAACCTAAAATTGTAGTGCTATCGGCCATGTCGGGCACTACGAACAACCTGGTACAGATCGGCGAGAAGCTGTACCAGAATGCCTATGACGAAGCTAATGCGCTGATCGATGCGCTGCATGATAAATATAAACAGGTAGTGGATTCGCTCTACCAGACAGACGAAAAGAAGAAACAGGCGCTGGAGCTGATCACGACGCATTTTGATTATATCCGGGGTTTTACAACAGACCTGTTTACCGTACACGAGGAGCGCGCCATCCTGGCGCAGGGCGAGCTGCTGTCTACAGCGCTTTTCCAGTTCTTCCTGGAAGAACAGCCGATCCCGTCGGTGCTGCTGCCGGCGCTTAACTTTATGCGTATCGACGAGAACGAAGAGCCTGACCTGGACTTTATCTCCAAAAACCTGAAAGCTGAGCTGGAGAAATACCCGGATACAAACCTGTTCATTACGCAGGGCTACATCTGCCGCAACACCTTCGGCGAAATAGACAACCTGAAGCGTGGCGGCTCCGACTATTCTGCCTCGCTGATTGGCGCTGCCATCGATGCTTCTGAAATCCAGATATGGACCGACATCGACGGCATGCACAACAACGACCCGCGTATTGTGAAAAACACGCATCCGATTGCCGAACTTTCGTTTGACGAGGCCGCTGAACTGGCTTATTTCGGGGCTAAAATTCTGCACCCATCCAGCGTGCTTCCTGCCAAACTGAAAAACATTCCGGTGCGCCTGTTAAATACCATGCAGCCGGAAGCCAAAGGCACCACCATCACGTCCGAAAGAGCAGGAGGGGGGATCAAAGCAGTAGCTGCCAAAGATGATATCACGGCTATTAAAATCAAGTCCGGGCGCATGCTGCTGGCGTATGGTTTCCTGCGAAGCGTGTTCGAAGTGTTCGAGCGTTACAAAACGCCTATCGACATGATCACTACTTCGGAAGTGGCTGTATCCCTGACAATCGATAATCCGAAGCACCTGGAAGAAATTGTGGCGGAGCTGAAGGAGTTTGGCCAGGTAGAGGTAGACACGAACCAGACAATTATCTGCGTGGTGGGCGACTTTATTGCCGAGAAAAGCGAAACCAGCTTTAAAGTATTCGAAGCGCTGAAGGATGTTCCGTTGCGCATGATTTCGTTTGGCGGAAGCAAAAGCAACGTGAGCGTGCTCGTAAACACTACGGATAAAGTGAAAGCGCTGACTTTGCTGAACGAGCATATTTTTGAAAGGAGCATGGCTAATGCTTAAAGATTATCTGCAGGAGCTAGAGCAGCATCCTACTCCTTTTTTTGCGTACGATCTCAAACTCTTGCGCCAGACCCTGCAACAGGTAAAAAAGGAAGCAGACAAGTATAATTTCCAGGTGCATTATGCCCTGAAAGCCAATACTAACAGTCCTATTCTTACCGAAATGGTGGCAGCCGGCCTGGGTGCTGACTGTGTGAGCGGAAACGAGATCAGGCGTGCCATCGAAAGCGGCTTTAGCCCGGACCATGTGGTGTTTGCCGGGGTGGGTAAGTCGGATGCCGAGATAAACTTTGCGCTGGAGCAGGATATCTTCTGCTTCAACTGCGAGTCATCGCATGAGCTGGCAGTGCTGAACGAGCTGGCAGCAGAGAAGAATACGGTTGCACGTATTGCGCTGCGCATCAACCCGAATGTGAATGCCAACACGCACAAGTACATAACCACAGGCCTGGAGGAAAACAAGTTCGGTATTAATTCCTGGGAACTGCCGGATGTGCTGAAGCAGCTACAGCAACTGCAGCACCTGCGGTTGATTGGCATCCACTTCCATATTGGCTCCCAGATTACTGACCTGTCGGCGTTCCGGAACCTGTGCACGCGGGTAAACGAGTTCCAGGAGTGGTTCCTGTCGCATAATGTGGCGCTGGAGCATATCAATGTTGGCGGTGGCTTAGGCGTGGATTACTACCACCCGGAGGAGCACCCGATTCCTGACTTCGAGGCCTATTTCAGTTTGTTCAACCAGTTCCTGGAGCTGAGGCCCGGGCAGCAGGTGCATTTTGAGCTGGGCAGGGCGCTGGTGGCGCAGTGTGGGTCGCTTATCTCGAAGGTGCTTTACATTAAGAAAGGCATGACCACCAATTTTGCCATCCTGGATGCCGGCATGACCGAACTGATTCGTCCGGCGCTCTACCAGTCTTACCACAAGATTGAGAACATGAGCAGCCAACTATCGGAAGATAAGTACGATGTGGTAGGTCCTATCTGCGAATCTTCTGACTGCTTCGGGAAAGCCGTCATGTTACCGGAAACCAACCGTGGCGACCTGATTGCCATACGCACAGCAGGCGCTTATGGCGAGGTGATGGCGTCGCAGTACAACCTGCGCGATAAAGCCCAGGCGGTTTACCTGAACTAGTTCAGTTGCTATATCAAAAAAGAGGCTGTCCCGGATTGTCAGGACAGCCTCTTTTTTTGTTGATACTATTCAGCTACAAGGCAGAAGTCAGGAAGGTTGGTTCTGCCGTGGCAATAGTGTGCTGCGTGCTCAGGAAATTGGCGAGTGCCAATGCGTTGCCTTTTGAGTTTTTGTCTACCTGTACTACAAAGGTTTGTTCATCCAGCTGCTGCTGTACAGTGGCATTTACCGAGTGGAGCAACTGCTCAAATTCCTTCCGCTGCTCTTTGTTGTTCAGCTGCACTTTCAGTTCGTTACTCACCCCCATCAGTTGCTTGCCTGCCAGGAAATATGGAGCCGCATAGGTAATTTCCGGTCTTTTCTGTAGCTCCAGCAATGCCTGCTCTACCTGTACCGGGTTTAAACCATCCATCAGTTCCAGCGCGTAAACAATTTCTGAACCGGAACCGGCTGGTCTGACGAGTGCTTTTACAAAGCCCAGGTTGTTCAGTACTTCCTGTTGTGCTGCAGCGTTTAGATCAGATCTGAAAGTTACCAGTACTTGTTTGGTATAAACGGCTCCAAGAAGTTTTTTCTTGTTGTTTTGTGTGAAGTAGTAATTGCCTGCAGTGTTAGCGATGGTAAGTTGTGACCTGTTCAGCAACTCGGGGGCAAAACGCACATTACGTACAGGCGAAGCGCTGTTATCCATACAAGAGTAAAGAAAAAGTGCAATTATAGCATAGAATAATGAAGATAAATATTGTCTCATTTGTTTATGGAAATTAATCGTTCTGGGATACTTTTTTAGCAATTATGCCTATTTTCTTCTACGGCGGGCACCGTGAAAGGGGTGTGTTATTGTTGATAAAAAAGCAAATATTTTTTATCTAAATTTTGGTTGCCTTTATTTTGTTCTATTTATATAGTTTTTGGAATATTCTTTCCCGGCTGGCTAAAGGCTGCATTTCCCTCTGCTTCTGCAGCTATTGCGTTTGAAAAGGTATCCGGGAATGCTTCGGGTGTAGCGCTAAAAAGTGTTTTTGCGCTGTAGGAACCAGTAATGCGTGTGCATGCGCTGGTGCACCTGTAAGCGGTTGGTTGGGAGCAGTGGGAGTGGTGGCTGGGGCAGCAGAATTTTTTGGATGAGCCGGTGCAGGAGAGGGTTGTCTCCTCGTTACAGGAGAATGCAGGTTGCTACTACTTTGCCCGCAAACATAAAACTGCCACCTGACCGGTTCCGGAAACCAGGCAGGTGGCAGTTTTTTTCTTTCAGGTGATTGCCTGGTTAGGTTTTATCGTTCCCTGTTCTCGAATACCAGGGGTTCGTGTGTGTTTTCTTCTTCGTAAAATTTTTGAATAGCATGCGCCAGCTGTGCCGTTTCTACCAGGAAACCGTCGTGCCCGTAGTCCGAATGGATAACGCTTAGCACAGAGCCAGGCACGTGTTCGTGCAGGTGCTGCTGCTCGGTGAGCGGGAAAAGCAGATCGGAATCAACGCCCACAAACAGGGTTCTTGCTTTCAGCAAATGCAGTGCCTGGTGCAGCCCGCCCCGGTGCCGCCCCACATGGTGCGAATCCATTGCCTTGGATAAAAGCCAGTAGGTATAGGCATTGAATCGTTTGGCCAGTTTCTCGCCCTGGTAAAGCTGGTAAGAGGTGGCGCGATAGCCGTCCTTGATGTTGTAGTCGGTATCGGTTTGTGACTTTTCGTATGAATTGTAATGCCTGTACGAAAGCATGGCAATCGACCGGGCGGTTTTAAGCCCCTCCAGGCCGGCTGTTTCGGAGTTGGTGGCCCAGGTCGAGTCGAGGCGGATAGCCATGCGCTGGCTTTCGTTGAAGGCAATGCCCCAGGCCGAGTGGCGTGCGTTGGAGGCAACGTGAATCAGTCGCTCAAACACTTCCGGGCTTTTGATGGCCCACTCCATTGCCTGTTGCCCGCCCAGCGAGCCGCCAATCAGGGTATGTACTTTCTCCAGCCCCAGTTCCTTTCGGAGCAGATCAAAAGCATCTACAATGTCGCGGTTGGTTAACTCGGGGAAAGCGTGGTAATAAGGTTCCTGCGTTGCCGGGTTTACCGACAAGGGGCCGGTGGAACCGTAACAGCCGCCAAGGGTGTTGGCGCACACAATAAACCAGTCAGCAGGATCGTATACTTTGCCTTCGCCGAAGAGGCCGGGCCACCATTCGGTAAAGTCGGAATTGCCGGTAAGGGCGTGGCAAACCCACACCACGTTGTCGCGCTGGGGGCTCAGTTTTCCGTAAGTAGTATAAGCAAGCTGGAAGCCCGGTAAAGATTCACCGGACTCCAGTTTAAAAGGTTGTTGGTACTGGTACAGATGCTGCTCTGGCATTCGTAATAAGTTATTTTAGGATAGGCTCATCCTGTGCCGTCAGCACCTTGGAAAACGCCTGTTCAAAATCAGCTTTAATATCCTGTATGTGTTCGATACCTGCCGACACACGCAGTAAGGTAGGTTCTACACCTGCACTCAGTTGTTCCGCATCGGAAAGCTGCTGGTGGGTGGTAGAAGCCGGGTGTATAATCAATGTTTTGGCGTCGCCTACGTTGGCCAGGTGGCTTACCAGTTGCAGGCTGTTTACAAACTTCTCGGCCTGTGCCTTGCCTCCTTTTATACGGAAAGAAAGCACACCGCCAAAGCCGCGCTTCAGGTATTTCTTGGCCAGGTTGTGGTATTGGCTGCTTTCCAGTCCCGGGTAATTTACCGATTCTACCTGCTCGTGCTGCTCCAGCCATTGCGCCAGTTCCAGTGCGTTCTGTACTGTACGGTCTACGCGCAGCGAAAGTGTTTCCAGGCCCTGCAGCAACAGGAAGGAGTTGAACGGGCTCAGGGCCGGACCGAAGTCGCGCAGGCCTTCCACGCGGGCGCGGATGGCAAAGGCAATGTTGCCAAACGGACCATCTGTTCCGAATACTTCCCAGAAGTTAAGACCGTGGTAGCCTTCGGCAGGTTCCGAGAATTGCGGGTATTTGCCGTTGCCCCAGTTAAAGTTACCGCCGTCTACAATCACGCCGCCAATACTGGTGCCATGACCGCCAATCCACTTGGTAGCCGATTCCACCACCACATTGGCGCCATGCTCCAGCGGACGGAACAGGTAACCGCCGGCGCCAAAGGTATTGTCCACGATCAGCGGGAGGTCGTGTTTTTTAGCAAGCGCAGCAATGGCTTCGAAATCCGGAATATTGAAACGCGGGTTCCCGATTGTTTCCAGGTAAATGGCCTTGGTGTTCTCGTCGATCAGTTTCTCGTATTCTTCCACGGCATCGCCGGCTGTGAAGCGCGCCTCGATACCCAGGCGTTTGAAAGAAACTTTAAACTGGTTGTACGTGCCGCCATACAGGTTGCTGGTGGTTACAAAGTTATCGCCGGCCTGCATGATGTTGTTAATGGCAATAAACTGTGCCGCCTGCCCGGATGCTACAGCCAGTGCCGCCACACCACCTTCCAAAGCTGCCACGCGTTTTTCAAACACGTCGGTAGTCGGGTTCATGATGCGGGTATAAATATTGCCAAACTCTTTCAGGGCAAACAGGTTGGCTCCGTGTTCGGCATTTTTAAACGTATACGAGGTGGTCTGGTAAATAGGCACCGCACGTGACTGGGTGGTGGGATCTACTTCCTGGCCGGCATGTAGTTGTAGAGTTTCGAAATGTAAGGTTTCAGACATGTTCAATCAGCTTTAAAGGATTTAACAATAATGTTTTTTTAAAAGGTTCTTTGGGTACGTATATGCCTCTGAAGGGCTGCAGCAATTTTCCTGTAGCATTGTGCACGCCGCAGGATGCAGGCAGATTACCGGATTAACAACAGCAACAGGCACCCAGGGGCATGGGAGCAGATGTACAGGCATAGGAAAAAAGTGGCAGTACTGGTGCCGTAAGAATAGAATGTTGCTGCGTATGATTGATTCCCTTTTTCATCTTGTTATCAATTTATATTCTTCCGAACGTTTCGGAATCAGGAATTAGCACCTTAACCGTGGCAGTTAGGTTGCTAGAGTTTCTCAGAGCCTGTCTCTCCACTCTTCTTTATAAATCAAAATCCTTTAGGGATAATTGACTTGATGCTGCAATAATAGGGGGCGATTCTCTGATATCCAAGAAAAAATGCCTTTTTTTAGTTATTCGTTAGCTAAGATAGAAAGTTAAAGAGTTTAGGAGTTAGAGAGTTAGAAGTTTGTAGGGGTTGAAAATCTTCAACCCTTTTCTGTGCCTGCCACCATTGCCTCTGCTGTTTGTCTGAACCGTTGATGGCAGGATGGCATGATGGGTGTGATTTTATGTTTGTCTGAATTTGGATTCGTCAGATTTTGGGATTAACTGGATTTTTTGTCTGAACACGATTAAGAAGATTTAAGGAACAGCAGGATTGATTCGATTTGTTTGTGGTTTGTGCAGGAGACACGGGCACCGCGTCTCTACAGCCATACCCTTAACCTCTCTACCTCTTTGTTACAGGGTTGAAAATCTTCAACCCCTACAAAATAACTACCTTTCTACCCTTCTACCTTTCTAACTCCCAAACTCTCTAACTCTCTAACTTTCTAACTTTCTTTACTACCTTTGTGCATACATAAAACCTGAAAGATTAATGGAAGCCATCAAAGAGACAAACTTTTCCTTTAAAGGGCAAACCGGCTTTTACAAAGGCAAGGTACGTGATGTTTACTATTTCGAAGACAAGCTGGCAATTGTAGCCACAGATCGTATATCGGCTTTCGATGTGGTGCTGCCACGGGCTATACCATACAAAGGGCAGGTGCTGAACCAGATAGCCAGCCTGTTTCTGAAAGCTACCGCCGATATTGTTCCGAACTGGGTGCTGTCGTCACCCGACCCGAATGTAACCATTGGGTACAAGTGCGAGCCTTTTAAAGTAGAAATGGTGATCAGGGGCTACCTGGCTGGGCATGCCTGGCGCGAGTATAAAGCAGGCAAGCGCGTGCTGTGTGGCGTACCGTTACCGGAAGGCTTAAAAGAAAACGATAAACTGCCGCAGCCCATTATTACCCCCACCACCAAAGCCGACGAAGGGCACGACGAAGATATCTCCCGGGAAGAAATTTTAGCAAAAGGTCTTGCATCTGAAAAAGATTATTCTAACTTAGAGCTTTTTACGCGGTCGTTATTTGCTCGCGGAACCGAGCTGGCGGCGCAGCGTGGGCTGATTCTGGTAGATACGAAATATGAATTTGGTACCTACAACGGCCAGATTTACCTGATCGATGAGATTCATACGCCCGACTCGTCGCGCTACTTTTACAGCGAAGGGTACGAAGAAAGGCAAAAAAATAACGAACCGCAGAAACAATTATCGAAAGAGTTCGTAAGACAGTGGCTTATTGAGAATGGCTTTCAGGGGAAAGAAGGGCAGCAGGTGCCGGAGATGACAGACGAGGTGGTGAACAGGATATCAGAACGTTACATCGAACTTTTTGAAGTCGTAACCGGTCAGCAGTTTGCAAAACAGCCCTACGAAAATGCACTTGCCCGTATAGAGCAGCGCGTTGCGGAAAACATTTTTAAAGCCTAAGACTTACTATTTACACGATTTATTGGTACATTCGCATATATAATCCTTACTGATAGCTCTATGAAGTACACGATTGATAAAAAAGAAAACTACACTATAATTACAATCGATGAGAAGAAACTGGATGCTTCCATAGCACCGGATCTTAAGTCTGAATTTGTGAAGTTGAACGCAGAAGGAATAGTGAACCTGATCCTAGATCTGTCAAATGTAAAGTATACTGATTCCTCCGGCCTTAGCTCTATCCTGATCGCCAACAGGTTATGCAACTCCTCCAACGGCCTGCTTATCCTGACCGGCCTGCAGGACCATGTGATGAAACTCATCAGCATTTCCAAACTGGAATCTGTATTGCACATTCTGCCAACTGTTGAAGAAGCGATTGATCGTGTGTTTCTGCACGAGATTGAGCAGGACCTGACAAAGAAAGAAGACTAAGCTGCTGCCTGTAAGTGGAATTCGAACTCAGAATACTGGGAAGTTCGTCGGCCACGCCCTCGGCAAACAGGCATCCTACAGCACAATTACTAACCATCGGCAATCAGCACCACCTGATTGACTGTGGTGAAGGTACGCAAATGCAGCTGATGCGATACAAAATAAAGCATCAGCGCATTTGCAACATCTACATCAGCCACCTCCACGGCGACCACTACTTCGGCCTTCCCGGCCTGCTCTCTACCATGCACCTGCAGGGCCGCCACACACCACTCCACCTGTTCGGTCCGCCCGGCCTTTCGGAAATACTAAGTCTCCAGTTCAAATATTCCGGCACAAACCTGACCTTCGATCTTGTTTTCCACGAGCTGGATACCACCGTATACCAGCAGATTTTTGAAGACAAGGATATTACCGTACATACCATCCCGATGGAGCACCGGATACCCTGCTGCGGTTTCCTGTTCCGGGAAAAGCCCAGGCCACGTCCGCTGATAAAAGAAAAATTGCCCGCCTTTTTAACACATGCACAGCTGGTAGCTTTGAAACGGGGCGAAGATATAACCGATGCGGATGGGAGTTTACTTGTGCTCAATGCGGAAGTAACCCTGGAGCCAAAGAAAAGCCGCAGCTACGCCTTCTGCTCTGACAGCCGCTTTAAACCCGATCTGCTGCCTCACCTGCGCCACGTGGATCTGCTCTACCACGAGGCTACCTTTGCCGATGAGTTGCGTGAGCGTGCCAGCTACACCTATCACAGCACGGCCGCCCAGGCTGCCGAACTTGCTGCCGCCGCCCAGGTGCGCCACCTGTTGCTGGGCCACTTCTCGGTGCGTTACAAAGACCTCACGCCCCTGTTGCACGAAGCACTGGATGTTTTCCCACAGAGCAGCCTGGCTGTTGAGGGGAATATTTTCCAGGTGGAGGAGAAGGAGATTGTGCAGCTGCAGATGCAGAAAGCGGAATAGCGTGGAGCAGTGGCTGTGGAGGCAGGTGCAGAGAGGATTTTTGGGGCTCCTGTGGTGGAAATTTGGGGTAGGGCTATTGGGGGCTTGGGTGCTTTGAGTTGGGCACCCGCGAGGGGTGCCCGTACAGAGCGGATTTTATTTGCTGGTGGCTTGGGGGTGGGGGCTGCGAAATGGCAGCTGCTTTACTTCGCCATCTGGGCAATTTTATCCAAGGGAATGGTGCTGGCCAGTTTCAGCACGCTTTCTTCTTTGGCATCGTTGAGCTTGAATGAAATGAGCGTGTTCTGAAGCGGAATCTGTAGTTCGTAATCTGTTTTACCGGCTGCGGCGCCCTCCATTTTATTCAGGATGGCTTTATGCCCCTGTACCTTCACCACCTTCTGGTTCGGGTCGGAATTGGCGACGAAGGGTAACGAAAGCAGCGCCTGCAGCGAGTTGATGAGCGGCGAATTGTTGATAATGTCGATACTGGCCGAGTTCAGAGTATCGGTGCCGTAGGTACGATGCACCAGCAGGCCCATGCCAAACGAAGAAGCGCCGCTGGTAACGTTGTCGTCTTTGGTGTTGGCTGCGAGTGCTTCCATTTTCGGGGGGAGCAGCTTCAGGAGTTCCCTTCCTATCTCGATGTCAATGTCGTGCAGCATCTGTGCCATGGCAGCCCGGGAATCGGAGAGGTTGCCGGAAGTGTAGGATTTTCGGGCTTCGTCGAGGTTGCTGGTAAAGGCCTGTCCATTCGAAGCAAATGCCAGCAGGCAAAGGGAAACGGTGCTAACGAGTATTTTTTTCATAGCAAATGAATTTTCTGATTTAAGTTTCGCCGGCCCTTATTGCTCGCCCAGCATTTTTTTGATGTTATCGATATCTACAGCACCGGCCGCTGCCATTATTTCCTGCTCATTCTTAAAGTTCACGCCTTCATACACCAGCAGCGACGATTGCCCCAGCGGCACGGAAAGCTTGTAACCCGCGTCGGCATCGTATTCAATTACGGCACGGTGTCCTTTTACTTTGGTCTGTTTCCAGTTTTGCTCGCCGCCTGTGGTTTGGGCATAGCTGCCGTTGGCCAGGAAGTAGTTCATAGCGGTAAGCATGGCCGTGTTGTTTGCCACGGTTACCCGCAACTCCTTTTCCTGCTGGTCGGTGTATTGGCGCAGGATGGTAAGCCCGGCCCAGCCCCAGCCCATGCTGGTTACCTGGTCCGTTTTCTCGTCTTTTTTCAGATTGGCAATCACGTCGGGCAGCGACTTCAGTATTTTCTGGCCTATCTCCATTTCCACTCCCAGCATGGCCTGCTGCACGGCATAGCGGGCTTCGTTGTAGTTTTTGGATTTAAAGGCACCTTCGGCATCGCCCAGGTGCTGCTTTACATCCGGTGGCGTGGTTACCAGTCCCTCGCCGCCTTTGTTCCGGGCGCGGCCGCTGTTTGCCGCTGTTCCGGAACCTTCCGAAGAACCGGAGTAGCCGCTGTCGGCGGAGGAACTGCCATTGGCAGCTTTTTTACCACTGATGGCCCTGTCCAGGGCGCCTTCTGCTGCACTTTCGGCTTTTTGCTTCAGCCTGTTCAGCATGCCTGCCTGTGCTGTAGCCTGCTGATAGGCCAGGCACAGACCGGCAGCTAGGCCAATGATGAATGCTTTTCTCATAGTAAAATGTTTGTGTGTGAATAGTACTAAAATTAAGTAAAATAATTTAAATTAAAAAGTGCTAATATAGGCTTTTAACCAGGAGCTTTCGGAGAAAATAAATTTAGCTGTTATCTTTAGAAGTTAAGGGGAGGAGGAAGGCTCCTGAGGCAATAAAACCGACATTCTTCAGACAATGCATTACACGGCTACCCAACAGAAAAAGCGAACAAATTTATTTTTGGTGCTGAGCGGAATTTTTATTTCGAATGCGCTGCTGGCCGAACTCATCGGGGTGAAAATATTTTCGGGGGAGGCGGTGTTTGGCCTTCCCGGGGCGCAACTCAACATCCTGGGCAACAAACTGGATTTTAACCTGACGGCAGGCGTTATCATCTGGCCGGTGGTTTTTATCACGACCGACATCATAAACGAGTACTTTGGGAAAGAAGGCGTGAAGAAAGTAAGTCTCCTGACGGTGGCGCTCATCCTGTATGCTTTCCTGGTGATTACCATCGTAACCGGTCTGCCGCCTGCGCAGTTCTGGCTGGAAGTGAACAGCACCGACACACAGGGCAACCCCTTCAACATTGATTTTGCCTTTAACAGCATCTACCGCCAGGGCCTGGGCATCATCATCGGTTCCGTGACGGCCTTTCTTATCTCGCAGTTCCTGGACGCAACGGTTTTTCACTGGCTCCGCCGCTTTACCGGCAGCCGGAAAATCTGGCTTCGTGCCACCGGTTCCACGCTGGTGTCGCAGCTCATCGACAGCCTGGTGGTGCTTTTTATTGCATTCTACTTCTTTGGCAACTGGTCGCTGAAGCAGGTGCTGTCGGTGGCCGCCATCAATTACCTCTACAAGTTTTTTGTCGCCATTGTGCTTACGCCGTTGCTGTACCTGGCCCATTACCTGATCGATAACTACCTGGGGGCAAGAGAAGCCGAAAAGCTGGTAGAAGAGGCGGCAGTGGAGAGTGAAGTGTAAATTCCGGCAAACTTGAAGCCCGCTCCAAAACACCGGAAACAGGAGGAGCCGAAACAGAATAAAGGGTTGGATTTCCTTTCGAGCCCGATTTTCATTTAATTTGCGGGCATAACTAATTTAACACAAACTATGGCACGTTACCTTACAGGTATACAAAGCACCGGCAGACCGCACCTGGGCAACCTGCTGGGGGCAATTATTCCCGCCATCGAGCTTTCTGAGACATCAGGAGATGAAGCTTTGTTTTTTATTGCGGACCTGCACTCGCTTACCACCGTTCGCGACGCGGCAGAACTGCGCTACAACACCTATTCGGTAGCAGCAGCCTGGCTGGCCTTCGGGTTCGATACTGATAAACATATTTTCTACCGCCAGTCGGATGTGCCGATGGTGACGGAACTGGCCTGGTACCTGAACTGCTTCGCGCCGTTCCCGATGCTGGCCAACGCTCACTCGTTTAAAGATAAATCCAGCAGGCGCGGCTTGTCCGATGTAAACGCCGGTTTGTTTACCTACCCGGTTTTAATGGCGGCCGACATCCTGCTATACGATGCCAATTTTATTCCGGTAGGCAAAGACCAGATTCAGCACCTGGAAATTACCCGCGACATTGCCAGCTCATTTAACCACCAGTACGGCGAAACGTTTGTGCTGCCGGAAGCCAGAACAAACGAAGCCGTGATGACCGTACCGGGGCTGAACGGCGAGAAAATGAGCAAGTCGTATGGCAACATCATCGATATTTTTGTGCCGGAGAAGGAGCTGAAGAAAACGGTGAAAAGTATCATTACCGACAGCACACCCCTGGAAGAACCCAAAGACCCGGACAGCGATACCGTCTATAAACTCTTCTCGTTGCTGGCTACGCCCGAAGATACGGAAGTAATGCGCCAGAACTACCTGAGTGGCGGCTATGGCTACGGGCATGCCAAGCAGGCCCTGTTTGAACTGATCATCCGGAAGTATGCCAGAGAGCGCGAACTCTTTAATTACTACATGAACAACCTGCCGGAAATCGACAAAAAGTTACACGAAGGCGCAGAAAAAGCAAAAGCCATTGCAGGTCCTGTGCTGCAGCGGGTACGGCAGAAACTGGGGTATTAATTCTCCTCCTATAAAAATCCGGAAAGGCAGAAAACACAGCAGTTTGTTGTGGGTTCTGCCTTTCTTGTTTTGTATCCTTTTTCCAGTTTAGCAGTCTGAAAAAGTCTGCTGCTGCAGTCACCACTCCCGCTGCTCCTTCCAAGGAACAAGCTCCTTATTCTTCACAACCAAAAACGCAAAAATCAGTTTTAGTCTATAAAATACAATGGTTGGTAGAATAGTCCGGAAACGACCGCCACAGCGTTGAACTTTGCGTAATTTTTTTGCTTATTATTGCATAAGCCGCTAACACAACGGCAAATTTAATACAGCTAAAACACAGACAACATATGTTAAATTTTCTCAAATATGTACTGGCAACCCTGCTGGGCCTGTTCATATTCTTTTTTATAGGTATTCTGATCCTGTTCGGCATCATTGCCAGTACCGCCTCGAAAGGTGAAATAGAGATTGCCGAAAATTCGGTGCTGGAACTGAAGCTCAATAAACCTATAGCCGAGCGGGATCCGCAGGGACCTTTTAATGAACTTGGGTTTTCGTTTGCCGGCTTTTCCGGTACCGATGGCCTGGACCAGATAAAAGCATCTATCCGCAAAGCTGCCAAAGACGATAACATCAAGGGTATTTTTCTGAACATGACCGTAGTGGATGCCGGTATGGCCAAACTCGAAGAAATCCGGAACGAGCTGATCGAATTCAAAAAGTCCGGTAAGTTCATTGTTTCGTATGGCGACATAACTTCCGAGAAAGCCTATTACCTGGCTTCGGTAGCAGATAAAATCTACCTGAACCCGATGGGCACGCTGGAGTTTAACGGCATCAGCTCCGAAGTTTTCTTCTTTAAAGGCACCCTGGAAAAGCTCGATATTAAACCTCAGATCTTTAAAGTAGGTGAATTTAAAAGCGCCGTAGAGCCTTTTATCCTCGAAGAAATGAGCGAGGCCAACCGTACCCAAATGACATCCTTCCTGAATTCCATCAATGATTTCCAGCTGCAGAACATTGCCAAGGCGAGGGGGAAAACATACGAAGAGCTGAAAAACATTTCGGAAAACATGCTCGTGCACAATGCCGAAGACGCTAAAAAGTTTGGCCTGATTACCGATGTAGCCTATTATTCGGATGCCATCGCTTACCTGAAGGAGCAGGCCGGTGTGGAGGAAAAAGAAAAACTTGGACTCGTGAAGCTGAGCGAATATAAAAATGCGGTTCTCGAAGAAGACGAGGAAGATGAAGGAAGCTCTAAAAACAGGATTGCCATCATTTATGCAGATGGTGACATCGTGGACGGCGAGGGCAAAGACGACAACGTAGGCAGCCTTCGTTTTGCCGATGCCCTCCGGCAGGCCCGCACCGACGAGCGTATCAAAGCCGTTGTGCTCCGGATCAACTCACCGGGCGGAAGCGCCCTGGCTTCGGATGTGATGTGGAACGAGATTCAGCTGACCAAAAAAGAAAAGCCTGTCATTGCTTCCATGTCGGATGTAGCGGCGTCAGGAGGCTATTACCTGGCCATGGGCTGTGATACGATTGTGGCGCACCCCAACACCATTACCGGCAGCATTGGGGTGTTTGGCATTGTGCCGAACCTGCAAGGCTTTTTCAATAACAAGCTCGGCATTACCGTAGACCGCGTAACCACCGGTAAGTATTCGGATGTGCCTACCGTCAGCCGCCCAATGACTGATTTTGAAAAGCAGGTGGTGCAGCGCGAGATCGATAAAATTTACGAAGAGTTTACCCGCAAAGCGGCAGAGGGCCGGGGCATGACGCAGGAGCAGCTCAAGCAGTTTGCATCCGGACGCGTGTGGTCGGGCATAGAAGCGCAGAAGCGCAACCTGGTGGATGTATACGGCGGCATGGAGAAAGCCATTGAAATAGCGGCTGCCAAAGCCGGCATAGCAGACGATTACAAGTTACGTGAACTGCCACGCAGAAAATCTTTCTTCGAAGAGCTGTTCGGCGATATGGGTTCGCAGGTAAGAGAACGTGCCGTGAAAGCAGAACTGGGCGAGCTTTACCCCATGTACAAAATGTATAAAAAAGTCCAAAGCCTGCAGGGCATACAGGCACGTTTGCCATACGAGATCAGCATTCAATAATAAGTTGAAAAATCAGTTGTGTAATTGGATTGAGTAGTAGCAGCACTGCCCGCGGTATTTCACCCGCGGGCAGTGCTGTTTTCCGTCGAAAGCCATCCTTTTGTCATCCTGTTAAGGATCTTGTGGGCGAGCTGCACTCAGGCCTGCTAAAGGCTTTTTTGTAGCGTATGGACCTTTTTACTCCTTGGTATTACGCATTAATTTACCCCTTCCATACTCGGCGATATACCACTCTGTTGCTTAAGTTCTTCAGCTGCTTCGGGAGCACAACCACCAGCGGTTTGGGAAAAAGAAACGGCAGAAAGGGTGGTGCCTGTGGTAGAATGAGTTGGTTCGTCCGCTGCATCTTTTTAATTTGCGCACCAGCATGCGCTTCATCAGCACATCAGCACATCAAACAATTAGCACATTAACAACATGATCGAGCAACTAAAAGAAACTACCGCTTTCCTCAAACAACACACTGCAGACTTTGTACCTGAATTCGGGATTATCCTGGGGACAGGCCTGGGGGACCTGGTAAACGAGTTGGAGGTGCAGTTTACCCTTTCTTACGACACTATTCCGAACTTTCCCATAGCCACTGTAGAAAGCCACAACGGCCGGTTAATTTTTGGAATGCTTGCCGACCGGAAGGTTGTCGTGATGCAGGGGCGCTTTCATTATTACGAAGGTTACACGATGGAGCAAGTGGTGTTCCCGGTGCGGGTGATGGAGCGGATCGGCATAAAAAAACTGTTTGTATCGAACGCGGCTGGCGGCCTGAACCCCCGGTTCAACACAGGCGACCTGATGGTGTTAACCGACCACATCAACCTGCAGCCTTCCAACCCGCTTATCGGTAAAAACTACGACGAGTTGGGGCCACGCTTCCCGGATATGAGCGAGGTGTACGACGAAACCCTGGTGCGCCAGGCTATGGTGATAGCCGAAGACGAAGGATTTGAGCTGCAGGAAGGCGTGTATGTGAGTGTGCCGGGACCAATGCTCGAAACAAAGGCCGAATACCGTTACCTCACCATTATCGGAGCAGACGCGGTGGGCATGTCTACCGTGCCGGAAGTGATTGTAGCCCGCCACATGGAGCTGCCTGTTTTTGCCGTTTCCGTTATCACCGATATGTGCACACCCGACAAAATTAAAAAAGTTCTGCTGGCCGATATCCTGGATGCAGCCGCCCAGGCCGAACCCAAAATGGCCCTTCTTATCCGGGAACTCATCCGCCGGCAATAGCAGGTACAACTCTAAATTCAAAATCCCTCAGCTTGTGTTATTTTTCAACAACAGGCTGAGGGGTTTTCGTTTTCTGGTTTTTATAATGTTTTGTAGCAGGAGCAGAGGCTGTGGTGACAGCAGCAGAAAAGGAAAAAACAGCCTGCTAATCAATGATTACCGTCTTCCGGTCATACACCAGGGTAGTAAATATGCCAAACCCGCCCGTTACAGCAGACTTGACTTTGGAAGGCTGGCCAAACGGATTGCCATTTGAGTTACGGGCATTGGAAACGGAGTTGAGGAAGTCGTGATATTTCTTTTCGATGTGGTAGAGCGTCACGGTCAGGGTGTCGCCTTTTTCAAATTCGTACCCGCTGCCAAACGTAATCTGCTGCCCCTTTACCAGTGCATCATCGGTCACGATGTCCCGGTTGGTTCCCTCCTGTAGGCTGTCGCTGTGCACCAGGTAACGGTAATAGTTGGTCGTATTCGTATCGTCCTGGAACGAGGTGAGCAGGATGGCTTCGTCTTTGCTGTTGTAGCGCCACTCGATTGTGTCGATTGGCACCTGCTGGAGGAGGCTGGTGGTGCCCGTTACCCGGCGTCCCGTGCCGTCCCAGACTTCCAGCGTGTACACATCGCCCGGTTTCCCGCTCACGATTTCCGTGGAGCTGTGGGTGTAGTACTTCTGGTACTGCTCGTCAAAGGAAATTTTGAAGGGAAGTTCAATCTGCCGTCCGTTGTGCGTAATAAAAACTTTGGCATCGGGCACGACAGGTATTTGTGGCGTATCAAAATAGCTGACCGTTTCCAGCACCGACAGGCGGTAGGGCTGGCCCGGCTCCAGGTAACACTCCACTACCAGCTGCGGCTCATGCGCTGGCAACACAACTTCAATGTCCTTCTGCAGGTTACAGGCGCCCAGCAGGAGCACACTCAGCAGCTGTATGCAAAGGTATAGCTTCTTTTTCATTAGAATTTAAAGTTATAGGTAACCGAAGGAATGACAGGAAACAACGACACCTGCTTTGCCTTAAACGAAACAGGAACCTGCTGTTGCTCATCCTCTACCTCGTCGAAATACACAAAGTACGGGTTGCGCCGGTTGTAGGCATTGTACACGCTGAACGTCAGGTCCGATTCGCCCCGCTTTGGCTGCAGCTTCCAGACCAGCCCAAGGTCCAGGCGGTGGTAAGCGGCCATCCTAAAGCTGTTGCGGTCGGAGTAAACCGGCACCACTTCCAGGTCGCGCCCCTCCACATCCTGAAACGGAAACCGGGCCAGGGGCAGCGAAAAAGCATTGCCGCTGCCGTACACAAAGGCGCCCGTCAGGCTGATGCGTTCTTTTAGTTTGTGCAGCAGCACTATGCTGAGGTCGTGGCGGCGGTCGTAGCGTGTCGGGAACCAGTTGCCATCGTTGATGTCTTCCTGTCCGTTGCGCCCGTCGAATTTCCGGAAGGTCCAGGAGAGGGTGTAGCCAATCCAGCCGGTGGTGCGTCCTTTTATTTTCTCGAAGTAAATCTCGTTTCCGTAGCTGCGGCCTTTGCCAAACAGGAAGTCCTGCTCCAGGTTATCGTTTACAAACAGGTTGGCGCCATCACGGAAGTCGATCTGGTTGTGCATCCATTTGTAGTACAGCTCGTTGGTGAGCAGGAACTTGCCATCCGCCAGCAGCTTGCTGATGCCCAACGCTGCCTGCTGCGACCGCTGCGGCGCTACAAACTGGTTGGAAGGGTACCAGACATCGGTGGGGAGGGTGGCGCCAGAGTTGGTAGCCAGGTGGATGTACTGGCGCATGCCGGCGTAGCTGCCTTTGAGCGAGAGGCTTTCGGAGAGCTTATATTTTGCCGAAAACCGTGGTTCCAACCCGGTATACGTTTTGCCGCCGCTGCTGAAGCCGGAAAACCGCAAGCCGTAGTTAACCGACAGCTGCGGGTTTACTTCAAAATCGTCGCCGGCATAAAGCCCGAATTCGGTTGCTTCATAGTCGGAGCCGGCTTCGATGGCCAGGCTGTTGTCCTGGCTGTTGAAGTTGAGGTTGCCGATGGTAAACTGGTGGCGTGTGCCCATGGCCCCGAACTTTACGCTGTGCCCGCCGTCCAGCAGCAGGTCGAAATCCGTTTTCAGACCGACATCGTTTATTTCGGAGGTAAGTTTAAAAGTAAATACATCGATGTTGTTGGAGATGGTATACTGGTAGCCGGTGCCGGAGAGCGTGGTGGTGGCAAAAAGGTTGGGACTCAGTTTGCGCCGCCAGCTCAGGGCGCCCATTTTATTTCCCCAGTTAAAGCCTGCGCTGAAACCTGCATCTTTAAAGGTAAAGAAATCGCGGCCGAAATAGCCGCTGAAAGAAAGCTCGTCGGTATTGGAAAGCCTGTAATTCAGCTTGGCGTTGAGGTCGTAGAAATAATAATCCGGAATGGGACTGTAGTCTTTGTTGTCTTCATTCAGGCGGTTGATCTGCCTTGTAAACACATCGAAGTAGGTGCGGCGGCCCGAAACCAGGAAGGTGGCTTTGTCTTTTACGATGGGGCCATCCAGGGTTAAGCGCGACGAAATGAGGCCCAGGCCACCGGTAGCCTGGATTTTCTCGTTGTTTCCTTCGCGCTGCGTTACATCTACCACCGACGAAAGCTTTCCGCCAAACTGGGCAGGGAATCCGCCTTTGTACAGCTCCACCTGGTGCACCGCATCGGGGTTGAACACACTGAAAAAACCGAACAGGTGCGACGCATTGTAAATAATGGCATCGTCTAACAGGACCAGGTTCTGGTCGGGGCCGCCACCGCGCACGTACAGGCCCGAGGAGCCTTCGCCACCCGACTGCACCCCCGGCTTCAGTTGCAGCGTTTTGATCAGGTCTACCTCACCGAACAGGGCGGGCAGTAACTTGGCCTCACGCGAAGTCAGCACATCCACGCTCATCTGGGTGGAGTTGAATTTTTGCTTCAGCGTATTTGCTTCCACCACCACCTCCTGCAACTGACTGCTGGCAGGCTCCAGGCTGAAACTGACCGTCTGGCTGTTCTCTGTAACCCTGATCGAGCGGGTGGCTGTCTGGTAGCCGACAAAGGTAACCTGCACGGTATGGCTGCCAACCGGCAGGGGCAGCGTGTAAAAGCCTTTGCTGTCGGTGTTGGCGCCAAGGCCCAGGGCCGGTACAGCCACTGTTGCACCAGGCAACACACCGTTACCGTCAGCAGCACGTACGTAACCACTGATTTTCCCGGTTTGCTGTGCAAAAAGGGGCGGGGAGGCAGTCAGTGAAAAAAACAGGAGTAGCAGCGTTAGCTGTAAAAAAGAGGGGCGCATGTAGCTTGAGTTGAAAATATGTTGGTTGGGATAAGTTGTGTTAAATTAACTGGTAAACTGTACACATAACTAACAGCAACGGCTGATTGTTTTGAAAGACAGCCAATAAATTTTGATAGCCCAATGGCTTGATTCATAGTTAACTGGAGGCGGAACCAAAACGAAATTGTATCCGGAGAATCAGGGTTCTGAAATAAGCGTTGCATCGCGGTTTAACCAGGCGGCACGTAAGCGGAGTTGTTGCTCCGTTGCATCGGGTGCCAGTTCGAGTAAATGGACAGACTGGCGGGGAACAGCAGTTACTTTTCCGCGGAGCTTTAGCTCTTTTAGCTTTCCTGATTTGTTTTTGCGCCCGACGGTAAACTCGATTTTGCTGCCCGGCGTTAACGCCTGCAGGTCTTCTCCGATTATTTCACGAATGTTTCCGGGGGTTATTTCTTTTCCGTTCATAGCCAGCAGCTGGTCGCCGGGCTGGAAACCGATTTGCTCACCGAATTCATCCAGTTCGCCCATATCTGACACCGTGATGTGATCTGTCTCCTTATCGTAACCGGGAATAAAACCGCCGTAGGAGTTTACCATTTGCGTAGATACGGGCTCGTACACGATACCCACTTTATGAAACGTTTCCTCCAGGGGCAGCGGCTCAGAGCCTTCAACATAGCGTGCAAAGAACTCACGGATTTCAGGAAAGGTGAGGTCGGTAATTTTATCAAACAGCTCCTCATCCCGGAAAGGCACATCTTTGCCATAGGTTCTGGCCAGGTCCTGCATCAGGTTCCGAAGACCGTATTTCCCGTCCGACAATTCCCGGAGCCGGATATCAAGTGTCAACCCGATTAAGGCGCCTTTCTGGTACACGTTGCCGTACTCGTCTTTGTACTCCTCGAGCACGCGGGCACTCATTTCGGTAAAGGGGAGGGTGTCGTTAAAGTTTTGGGAAGCGTAGATATACTGGCGCACCTTATCCAGGTACTCCTCCACCGATATCAGCTTTTCGTACACCTGCACATGCGAGGCAAAATATTCCGTTACGCCCTCGTACAGCCAGAGATGCTTCGACATTTTAGGGTTAATGTAATCGAAGTTGCCGATCTCTTCGGAATGGATGGAAAGCGGCGTCACGATGTGAAAAAATTCATGGGCCGCCACATCGCGGATGGTGGAGCTGAACATGGCCGCCGGCATTTCGGGCAGGTAATAAACCGAGGAGTAGGAGTGCTCCAAAGCACCGAATGAACCTGATTTTCCGGGCCGCTCGGGCACATAAATCAGGAAAGCGTACTTCTCGACAGGCAGTGTGCCGCCCAGGTAGCTGCGCTGTGCCTCCAGGATGTCCTTCACGTTTGTGGCGATGGGTTTGGATGTAACACGCCCGGATGGTGAATACACCGATACCAGCACCTCGGTATTGCCCAGGTTGAGTACAGTGGTGTCGGGTTTGTTGTACATGAGCGGGTTATCTGCCAGTTCCATATAGCTGTCGAGCCGGTAGGTATCGGCAGTGGCTGTGGTGGCTGTAGCTTTGAGGGGCGTAGAGCCGTAAAAGCCGTCGGGTTTGGTAACGTTGAGCACATACGGCACCTGCTTCAGGTTATCGAAGTAGCCGACAAACCCGAATGTGTTGAGCAGGAAATTCTTGCTGGCTTCGATGTTGGTGCCGCCGGGTTCAAACAGCACGTCTTCCCGCTTCGGGGTATCAAAGGTATCATCCACCCAATAGGTGATTTTGTGCAGGGCTGTGGCTTTTTTTATCTTCCAGCGGTTGGTGTCGAGTTTCTGTACTTCCAGCAGCTTTCCGCTTTTATCATAGGCCTTCAGTTCCGTAACAAATTTGCCGAAGTCGGAGATGGAGTAGGTGCCCGGCACAATCTTGGGCATGTTATAGATAATTTCGTTTTGCTGGATCGGGGGCGGCAGCAGCGTTACCATAACCTTGTCGTTTTTTACCTGCGTCAGGTCGATGGTGACATTATAGGGAAGTGCTGTGCCGGGTTGTTCCTGCTGGTCCTGCGCCAAACCCGTGTAACCAAGGAGCAGGCAAAGGCCAAACAGGAGGAACGTATTTTTTAGCATCATGTACATGAAGTTAAGCGATGATGCTAAGTTAACGTAGCGCGGCTTTATTTAGATTAACAAGTGCAGTGTTTTAGACCAAAACGCCAATAACATCTACCAACGCCCGGGCCTGAAACCTTGCTGCACCTGCCACCACAGCCACTGCTCCGGATTTTGAAGGACTGTGCTGGCTGGCTCGTATTATTTTGTCAGCTAATCTGATTTGCGATTTAGCATTTTCATCTACAGCAGCGACACCCGTTTCACCACCTTCCCCCGCTCTGTCTGGACGATCACCGTATAAACACCCGCTTCTTTCTCCCGCAGGTCCACCTCCAGCTTTTCTGCCTGTCCTGCGCTTAGCTGCTGCTGGTGTACCAGCCTGCCGGTAGCATCGAATACCTGCACCCCCTGCACCTCAAAGTCAGCTTTGATAAAGTCCACCGTAAACCTGCCGGGGCTTGGGTTGGGATAGAGTTCGATGGCCTGCTGTGGTGTGAGCGCTTCTACGGTAAACGCTGCTTCGGCACGACCGCCACTGCCTGCTACCACTATCTTGCCTGTTGCGGCTCCTTTCGGCACCCGCACCTTCAGCAATTTATCTGTTGCACCTGTCACCACAGCCACTGTACCTGCAAAACTCACCGTATCCTGCTTGCCCAGCACCAGGAAATATTCCCCACGAAGTTCTACTACGGTGCCCACACTGGCGCTGGGCGGATGCACAGCTGTTAGAAGGGGCGCAGGGATGATTTCAAAAGTTTTGGAGGCAGTGCCGCCGGGTGTAGTGACGCTTACTATGCCTGTTCTGGCGCCCTCCGGTACCCGTACCTGCAGTGCCTGCTCACTTGCCTGCAGCACCTCTGCCTGCAGGTTACCAAAGCGAACTTTGTTTCGGATTACTTCCGGTGCAAAGTTCTGCCCGTGCAGCATTACCTTTCCGCCCACGCGCTCCATCTCTTTATCGAAAGAAGTGATAGCAGGATTATTCCAGACCCTGTAATTGCTATTGCTCTCCGTGCTGCCGCCTTTGCTCTGAACGGTGAAGACACCTGTAGTCGCTCCGGCTGGCACTTTGACTGTTACTGAGCCTGCACTGCTGCTGATGACCTGGCATTCTTCATTCCCCAGCAGTACCTTTTCCAGCAGCGCAGATTCCAGGTGTTCTCCCTGCAGCGTCACCTCGCTGCCGGCGATACCTTCTATCGGGCTGAAGCTGCTAACCAGCGGGGGCTGGTAAACCGTGAAGCTGGCACTGCTGCTGGTGCCGCCATGGGTGGTCACGACTTTTAGTGTTCCGGTTGTGGCGCCTGCAGGTACCCTTACTGTGAGCTTGTCTGCACCTGCCTCCACAACTTCTGCTGCCACGCCGTTGAAGTAGACCTTGTTTTCCTGCAGCTCATCAGAGAATTTAGCGCCTGTTACCACTACCTCTGCTCCAAACTTCCCTGATTCCGGCACGAAGGCTGCAATGGCAGGTGTCATGAGAATCTCGTCTATTACGATCCTATTCTCCTCCTGTATTTCCTGCGGCAGATCGTAGATGCGGTTGACCGTCACATTGGTGCGGACGGGGGAGTTGTAGTCGAAGAAGATGTCGGCAAAGTTTTCGATGGCTGTTTTCTCGGGCAGCTCTGCTTTCGGCCTGATGCTGAACTGGATGTAGCCGTGGCTGCCGGGCTCGTTGCTGGTGGAGTCGGGCAGCAGGATGTTGTTAAAAGTCCAGGTGAGCACGGGCTGTCCTTTGCCGCTCACCGAAAAGGTGTAGTTGTGGGAGGAAGTGCCCATTTGCAGTGTGCTCAGGTCCAGGTGCTCAGATAAAGTGTCAACCACCACCACCCGGTAAGCCACGTCTGTTCCGGTATTCTGGAAGCGGATCTTGTACTTGAGCGGTGTGTTGGTAGGGGTGTAGTTTTCCTCTGTCAGTCCCACAGGCGTCACCAGCTTATCATTCGGGTCGTAGGAATCGATGATGGGGAGGCATTCCTCGGCTACCTCAGCTTCTTCGTCATCGGCAGGCAGGGCGTTGACAAAGCCGGTGCTGAAGGCAATGCGGGTGGCAATAACGCGGCAGCCTTCCACGGTGGCGCTAGCCAGGAGGTTATCGCTGTTTCCATCGGGTTGGTCTGCTTCCAGGCGCAGGGTCTTGCCTTCGGCGGGAATGAGCAGCACCAGGCTGTCGCCGGCAGCCAGCTGGTAGTTTTCTTTGGCCGAAAGCTGTGCGTCCTTAAAAATGCGGTACTGTTTAGGTGTCTGCATCGCTGCCTGGCCGGTGTTCTTAATCACAAAGCGTACCTCGCCTGATCCGTAGTAGCACCTGCCGGTAACGGTGGTGGTGGCTTTGCCGGTAGCAGGCTGGTTGCCGGGCGTGATCCAGGCTTTAGTGCAGACAGTGAGGCCGCGGATGGCTTCGTTTCCGCAGATGACGGAGTCCTGGATGGTGATAGTGCCATTGGCCCCTGCTGCGAGCGTTCCTGCTTCAAAGACATAGGTACCGTCGGAGCGGCGGGTGTAGGGTTTGTCTGCTGATTTCAGGACCACATGCTCGGGCAGATGCAGGTGTACTTTAGCATTTTCGGCTGGGGCGAAGCCGGTGTTGGAGTAGCTGACGGTGGTGGTGCCGGGAAAGCAGCGGCGGCGGCTATTGGAAGAGACACTGATGGAGAGGTAGGGGACGAGCGGAGCCTTATTGGCAAAATTTATATTGCCCGTTGTACTACCCGTTGAATTAAAGAACACAGTATGTTCTCCATCCGCTGCAGGGCAAAGCTGCTCTATACTCCTTAATTTAGTTTGTTGCGTTAACACCTGCTTAACGGTAAACTTGCCTTCGCCAACCGCAATCGAATATTTCCCTGCCTTATCTGTCAGTCCATAGAAAGGGCCCGGTGACGCCTCAACCACTATTCCCTCCATTCCCTGGTTATCATCATGGAGGCAATTAGAATTAATATCATTGAAAACGGAGCCAGCAATAAGGTTTGGACTTGAAAGACCTTCTTCTTCCGAATCATCTTTAAAGCAGCTTATACTAAGCTCTGAACTAGTATGAAGACTGCCTGTCACCAAAATGCTTGAACCCGAAGCATTAACAGAAATTTTGCTTCCGATGTAAATCATGTAAGGGTGGAATGCACTTTTGGCTAACAAAGCTCCTGTAACAGGATCATACTTTTTCAGATAACCTTCCTCTGCAGTATACAGGTTATTGGCTTCATCAAAATCAATATTACTCAGATTGGCATAAGCAGGGAAATCTAATGACGTAAAATCGGAAATAAAGACTCCTGACGCATCAAACCTCTTAATCCTGATACTGTTGTTTTCCTTTACAGTTATATAAATTTGCCCCTCGCTTGAAACAGTAAAATCTATTGCCTTATTAGATTCAGGCTGGTGCAAACCATCAAATTGAAAGGCTATTCCACTATTGGTTCTAAGAGAAATATTGGCGACAAGCTTGCCTTCGGGATCGTACTTAAAGATATGGTATTTGTCTGATATATAAACATTACCGTCAAAATCCAGCGCAATACCATAAGGAGTGTTAAGTGAGGTATATGAATAAAATCCTGTATTGGAAACGGGCGCAAATTTAAACATGAATTCGCCGCGGGAATTAAATTTATGCACTGAACCCTTCGTGTTTGCCGCCAACACATACAGATTTCCATCCCGGTCGGTTTTCATATCGCGGATTCTAACAGGAATTTGCCCATCATTTTCACCACTGCCTCCGAAAACAAAAAGTGGAGTACCATTTTTATCAATTTTCTGGATAAAGTCGGATTTGCCGGCAACAAAAAAGTTACCGACAGCATCTGATTCTACCAGATAGGGAGCATCTATAAAGTCCGTATCGGCAGCTGTGTTATCGGGCCTGTTATATCCGAAGCCTGATACGAACTCGCCAGCCGGCGAAAACTTCTGCACACGGGGTTTATTACCCTCCCCCACATAAATGTTCCCGTTTGCATCTACCGCTACACTTAACCGACTACTGTCAAACTGGCCATTGCCACTTCCTTCAGTTCCAAACCTTCTTACCAGGTTTCCTTCCGCATTGTACACCCTAATTGTCTGTGCCTGTACATCCGGCACATAAACATTGCCCTGGGCATCTACAGCAATTTCGGAGTGTAAAAAAAATCCGGGAATGCTGGTTGGGACTGTAATCTGTTTTAAGAATACGCCATCTTTTGTAAACACCTGAATTCTACCGTTCATGGTGTCATTCACGTACAGGTTTCCTGCGGCATCAAGGGCGAGATCCATTGGCCGGTTAAATTCACCAATCTTAGAACCAAACTTTCCAATTACCCCGAGCAGCTTCCCCTGCTGATCGAACTTCTGAATTTGGCTTCCCCAGGTATCTGCTACATATATGATTCCTTCCTTATCCACCACCAGGCCCATAGGGCTGTAATCCAGGTTCCTGTAAATCGGATTATCAAGTTTAAATTCCAGGACAGTCTGGCCGGCAGGATTAATTTTCTGAATTTTTCCATTGGCTTCCGTTAGAACATAAATATTTCCTTCCACATCCCGACTGACACGAAATGGTCTGAGCCAGCTAATATTATCAGGTTTGATATTGTACTCATGTTTAAAGTTTCCGAATGTGTCGAATGCGCGAACGGAGAGGTTATCGGCAATGTAAAGCAAGCCATCATCTCCGACAACAATATCCTGCGCGTTGTTCAGACTTGTTCCTAAAATATAAGCAGGTTTATAGACTGGTGTCTGCGCGAATGATGCTGCTGCAAATGCGAAGCAAAATATAAAAAAGGCTATAACAGCTCTCACAGAAAACAGGTGTCTGAAAATGGTGTCTGGTGCCTGCATTGTTATTTTTCGGATATAACTTTTTGAATATTTAAATATACCTGTTAAAATGAGATATTTTTTAATTGTTCTTGCTATTTTTTTAGCTCCATTACTTTTAACAGCTAATTCGCAACAACCTAAAAGAATTATCTAAACTTTGAGAGGCATAATAATACCAAATAGTTCAAAAATTACCTTTCTTTCTATAAACTATGGTAGCTGGCCTGCGTGAGGCTCGCCCACAGGATCTTTCCAAGATGACAAGGAGTAAATGTATTTATGGAAGGCGACGAATATGATTTGGTATAAATGCTTGGCTTGTTTCGAAAAACAGGAGTGCAGCAGGTTTGGTGGCTGCTGCAGAGATTAAAAAAAACAGCCTGTACCGCACAATTAGCGATACAGGCTGCTGTTAAAATGTACTGAAGCTGTTACTTTAGCTTCAGGTCACTCATAATCTGCTGAATCTTCTCGCTCAGCTTCTGATTTACTTTATCAAAATCATCAGCCGAGGCAAGCGGCTCTTTTACGCTGAAGTAGAACTTGATCTTGGGCTCGGTGCCGGACGGACGGGCCGATACTTTGCTGCCGTCTTCGGTGAGGTACTGCAGCACGTTGGAGCTTTCCAGGTCTAGCTTGGTTTCTTCGCCGGTTTGCTGGTTTTTGCGGGTGCCGGATTTGTAGTCGCTTACCTGTACGATCTTGGAGCCGGCCAGTGTTTGCGGCGGGTTGGCGCGCATGTCCTGCATCATCTGCTGGATTTCTTCGGCGCCGCGCATGCCTTTTTTCGTGATCGATACCAGCTCTTCTTTGTAGAAATTGTACTTGGTGTACATCTCCAGCATCATGTCGAAGAGGCTCTGGCCGTTGTCTTTGGCTACGGCTGCCATTTCGGCTATCAGGGCGCAGGACGAGATGGCGTCTTTGTCGCGCACGAAGTCGCCGGCCAGGTAGCCGTAGCTTTCTTCGCCGCCGCCAATGTACTGCTCCTTGCCTTCGAGTTGCTTGATGAGTTCGGCAATGTACTTGAAGCCGGTGAGGGTTTCGTACATTTTTACGCCGTAGCTTTCGGCAATCTCTTTGATAAGGTCGGTGGTTACGATGGTTTTTACCACGAACTCTTTGCCTGTGAGTTTACCGGATTTTTGCCAGGCCAGCAGCAGGTAGTTGATGAGCAGACTGCCGGTCTGGTTACCGTTCAGCAGCACGAATTCGCCTTGGTTGTTTTTAACGGCAATGCCCACGCGGTCGGAATCGGGGTCGGTGGCGAGTACCAGGTCGGCGTCGAGTTCGGCGGCTTTTTTCAGGGCCAGCGACATGGCTTCTTTTTCTTCCGGGTTCGGGTACACCACCGTCGGGAAGTTGCCGTCCGAAATGGCCTGCTCTTCCACGATGTGCACATTCGTGAAGCCGAAGCGTTTCAGGATTTCGGGAACCAGCGTGATGCCGGTGCCGTGCAGCGGGGTGAACACGATCTTCATGTCGTGCTGGCGCTTGATGGCATCCTGCGAAATGGACAGTCCTTCTACCGCCTTCAGGTACGCTTCGTCTACTTCTTCACCAATCAGTTCGATGTTCTCTGGCTTTGCCTCAAACTTCACCTCGTCGATCGACTTGATTTTGTTTACTTCGGCAATGATGTTTTTATCGTGCGGGGCCGTTACCTGGCCGCCGTCGTTCCAGTAGGCTTTGTAGCCGTTGTATTCTTTGGGGTTGTGCGAAGCCGTAATCACAACACCGCTCTGGCAGCCCAGGTGGCGGATGGCAAATGAAAGCTCCGGCGTAGGGCGCAGCTCCTTGAAGAGGTAAACTTTGATGCCGTTGGCCGAGAAGATGTCAGCGGCTATGCGGGCGAAAACATCGGAGTTGTTGCGGCTGTCGTGGGCAATGGCCACTTTCACCTGCTGGTCCGGGAAGTTCTGCTTCAGGTAATTGCTCAGGCCCTGGGTTGCCATGCCCAGCGTGTAGCGGTTCATGCGGTTGCTGCCAACGCCCATAATGCCACGCAGACCGCCCGTTCCAAATTCCAGGTCCTGGTAAAAAGCATCGGCCAGGGCATCATGCTGGTTGTTGTCGAGCAGTTGCTGTATTTCTTTTTTAGTGGCTTCGTCGTAATTGCCGTTAAGCCAGGCATCTACTTTCTGGCGGATAGCTGTTTCCATACGTTAATTTTTATATCTTGAATTGTAAATTAGTTGCCGGTCACTGCGCTTCAGGCAGCACTTCTTCTGGCTTACATTATGCCGGAAGAGCGGGAATAGCAGTTTTATGGGGTCAAATTAATTAAATTCTGTAGTAAATATATAGCGGATAGCATTTATTTTAACTAAAGATTGCCGCGTAGTGCCTGCTCCCGCTCAATGGCTTCGAAAAGCGCTTTAAAATTCCCTTTGCCAAACGACCTGGCACCTTTCCGCTGGATGATCTCAAAAAACAGGGTAGGACGGTCTTCTACGGGTTTGGTAAAGATCTGGAGCAGGTATCCTTCGTCGTCGCGGTCTACGAGGATGTTCTGCTCCTTCAGGGCCGGCATATCCTCGTCAATCCTGCCTACGCGGTCGAAGAGGTCGTCGTAGTAGGTGTCGGGAACGTACAGGAATTCGACACCCCGCCTGCGCAGTTCAGCCACCGTGTGCAGGATGTCGTCAGTGGCTACGGCAATATGCTGAACGCCTGCACCGCGGTAAAACTCCAGGTACTCGTCTATCTGCGACTTCTTCCGCCCCTGTGCCGGTTCGTTTATCGGGAATTTGATGTAGCCGTTGCCGTTGGAAACTACTTTCGACATAAGGGCGGTGTACTCGGTACTGATGTCTTTGTCGTCGAAGGTAACCATGAGGCAGAAGCCCATCACTTTTTCATAGAATTCCACCCATTCGTTCATCTTGCCCAACTCCACGTTGCCTACGCAATGGTCTACGTACTTCAGTCCCACGGGCGCTGTTTGAAAACCGGATTTCCGCGCCACATAGCCCGGCATAAAAGGGCCGGTGTAGTTGTGGCGCTCCACGAAGGTGTGGATGGTATCGCCGTAGGTATGGATGGAGGCGAGTTTAACTTCGCCGTGTTCGTCGGTCAGCGTAACGGGTTCCTTTGCCGGTCTGGCGCCGCGTGCCACGGTGTCGTGGAAGGATTTATAGGCATCGTCTACCCAGAGCGCCAGCACCTTTACCCCGTCGCCGTGCAGGTGCACGTGCTGTTCGATGTCGGTGTCGGGTTGGAGGGAGGTAGTGAAGACCAGTCGAACCTTGCCCTGGCTGAGCACGTAGGAGGCCCTGTCGCGGAGGCCGGTTTCGGGACCGGCGTAGGCCACCAGTTCAAAACCGAAAGCCGATTGGTAGAAATGGGCAGCCTGTTTGGCGTTGCCTACATAAAACTCGATGTGGTCGGTGCCGTTGAGCGGGAGGATATCTGCAGCCATAGCGTTGGTGGTTAGTGGTGCTGAACTAAGTAAAAATACATTTTTTCTGCTTTTGTTAAAATGAATAACGGATAAAGCAAATTATCGATTACAGAATTTGCAATTGCTGGTACATGTTCTCAACTTTGTAAAAAATCGCACAAACCATGAACGCAACAGACCTGAACAACTCCCTTATCGCCATTATCCAGAAAAAAGAAGAACTGGAGTCGCTGAACTACAACGATGAGCGCTACGACGACATTGAAGAGGAGCTGCACGACCTGGAAGACGACTTTAATGATGATTACGGTGATTACCTGGAGGAGGTGCTGGAAGATGTACATGATAAGCTGAAATCGGATACCGATGTGCTGGTGCCGTCTGCTTACCTGGCCAGCTCGCTGAACGGCGAGGGTACGAAGCCCGATGGCGAGAAGGACGGCGTTTGGGTAGAGTCGGATGAGTTCCCGGGGGTAGAGATGCGCCTGGTACTGGTCCCGAACCCGGCCCGTTTTGTGGTGGTGATCGGAAACCAGGTACGCGAGCTCTGGAAAGCTGAGTAAGAACTAACAACATTCAAGCCCTTTCCGGGCAGCTATATTACGGACGCACCCGCTTATGCTTTGGCATGGGCGGGTGCGTTTTTTATGTTCAATAGGTATTTGCAGCAGCAGCTGTGGCTGTGGTGGCAGGTGCAGCAGATTTTTTTCTTAGCTTTTGCCGTCCATGTAGGGCTGTTGGTTGACGATGAGGATTTTGTGGTGGTCAAGGAGCAGGTAAACGTTTTGTAGCAGAGGTAGTTTTTTTGTCTTCGCCCATAGCCGTTAATTAAACGTTTGTAAACAGGTATAAACGTTTAAAACGGATATGTAGGCTAACCGACTTCTGGTGATGTATTTCCACGGCTTTTTAGGCCTAACATGTGTGCAGCAGCGCCAGGTATTGTTCAGCAGCACCTGTGGTGGCAGGCGCTGTAGTATGATTTCGGGTAATGTTTAGGCAGGGAAAGGGGCTTGCAGAAAAAAGTACTGGGGAAAAAATAAGTACGGGATAAAACTGATTTTTGAATTATTTCCTTATCTTGCTGTACGGATACCACTTCGGCAAACGAGCCGGATTCCGCTGTTCCGGGGCCAAAAAAGCTACATCCGGAGCAGAAAGGAACCTACTCCGCATATAGTGCAGATAAGCGTATGTTTGTAAACCGTAGGTTTGTGGGTATTACGTTTATACTATAGTTGTACATAATTGAAAACAAATGTGGTTCAACCAGAAAATAAAACCAGAAGAAATTAAATCAAGGAATACAAAGCTCTTGCGTTCGAATGGAATTGACGTGATTGAACATCTTCCTTATCTGGATAGCCCAAGCTTTAGAGACCCCGAACAAATAGCTAAGAGAATGATGGTTCATTTAGCTATTTTTCAACTTTATCTTGAAGCTCCAAATCAAATCATAAAAAAGTGGATTGAAGACAATGAACTCTCAGACTACTTGACGAGTGATGAGAAGAGGTATCTGCAATCGAACTATCAGGATTTGCCAGAGCAGGACCAAATAGATATTTATTGGTATGTGGAAGCTATTTGGACATTTGCTTGGATAGGCGGGCTTCATAATAAATTGACTTTCAATACAGGTGTTGAAGATTCTCTTGCATCTATGACACCTAAAATCGAGAAAAATGAATCAGCAGAATCATTTATTAAGAAATTCAAGCTAAGAGGTCGCTTAGAGATTTTTGAAATGCTAGATAAATTTTACCGTGCCCATTGGTTCGCAAGAGCCAATGATTTGACGGGCAAAGAATCTGATAAAATTGATTTAGATATAATAATGGAAAGAAGAAAGGCACTTGAATATACTTGCTACAATGAGTATGAGTGGGACAGCATTTCTTTGGACACATAAAGAACAACTGTGTACAACAAGGTTCAACCTTTATGCTCGGCAATGCCTCGCCCATCGGCTGCACGAGTACCGTTGTGGCAAATTTGAAATAAGAATTTAAAAAATGAGCTACTGCAAGCGAAGGTTCAAAGCCAGTAGCAGCAGTAGCTGCTTGAGCCGAGGTTAA
>NZ_QCZK02000059.1 GCF_003347595.2 Botryobacter ruber
ATCGCTTCTTAAAAGTTTGGTCGCTTCTAAGATACGCTACAACTCTACTTTTTAATCAAGCTATATCCCCTTCTTATATCCGTTGCAACAAAGTCACCAACAACTAATAACTAATAAACTTTAAAAGCTCCCGAATATTTATCAATTTTGCGGTTTATTTATCCATCCAACCTAGTAGACAACGCAATGCAACTGAGCGAACAGGAACTACGCAGACGCCACGAGCGCGAAGAGCTCGAAAAATTGGGGATCAACCCCTACCCTTCCGAGCTATTTGAAGTTACTGCCACTGCCAAAGAAATAAAGCAAAATTTCGATAAGGAACAGAACACCTACCAGGAAGTGAGCCTGGCAGGCCGCCTGATGAGCCGCCGCATCATGGGCAAAGCCTCTTTCGCCGAACTCATGGACAGCTCGGGCCGCATCCAGATTTATGTGTCGCGCGACGATATTGCACCCGGCGAAAATAAGGACCTGTACAATACCGTGTTCAAGAAAATGCTGGACATCGGTGACTTTATCGGCATAAAAGGATACGCGTTCGTAACACAGGTGGGCGAAACATCGGTGCATGTAACCGAATTGAAGCTGCTCACCAAGTCGCTGAAGCCACTGCCCATTGTAAAGCGTGAAATAGACGAAAACGGAAACGAAGTAGTACACGACGGTTTCACCGACCCGGAACTGCGTTACCGCCAGCGCTACGTAGACCTGATCGTAAACCCGCACGTGCGTGATACTTTTAAGAAACGTACCCAGTTGGTAAACACCATGCGCAGCTTCCTGAGCGACAAAGGCTACCTGGAAGTGGAAACACCTATCCTGCAGCCGCTGTACGGTGGCGCCGCTGCCCGTCCGTTTAAAACGCACCACAACACGCTGGACATGACGCTGTACCTGCGCATTGCCAATGAGCTGTACCTGAAGCGCCTGATTGTGGGTGGTTTTGATGGCGTGTTCGAGTTTGCCAAAGACTTCCGCAACGAAGGCATGAGCCGCTTCCATAACCCGGAGTTCACGCAGGTGGAACTGTATGTTGCCTACAAAGATTACAACTGGATGATGGATTTGGTGGAAGAGATGGTAGAGAAAGTAGCAATGGCGCTGCATGGCACCACCAAAGTGCAGGTAGGCGACAACGTGATCGACTTCCAGCGTCCCTGGAAACGCTTTACCATGTTCGAAGCCATCGAGCACTTCACCAAAATTGATATTTCTGAAATGGAAGAGCCGCAGCTCCGAGAAACGGCAGAGAAGCTGGGCATCCGCATCGATCCGAAACTGGGCAAAGGCAAAATAATAGACGAGATTTTTGGAGAGACTTGCGAGCCTTACCTTATCCAGCCAACTTTCATTACGGACTACCCGGTAGAGATGAGCCCGCTGGCCAAGAAACACCGCAGCAAGCCGGGTTTGGTTGAACGTTTCGAAGCTATCTGCAACGGCAAGGAAATCTGCAACGCCTTCTCCGAACTGAACGACCCGATCGATCAGCGCGCCCGCTTTGAAGAGCAGCTGGAGTTGGGCAAACGTGGCGACGTAGAAGCGATGGTGCTGGACGAAGACTTCCTGCGCGCCCTCGAGTACGGCATGCCGCCAACCGCAGGACTTGGCATTGGTATCGACCGCCTGGCCATGATCATGACCAACTCCTACTCTATCCAGGACGTGCTCTTCTTCCCGCAAATGAAACCGGAGAAAGCAGATTAACCTGTCAATTCCTGAAAATAAAAAAAGGAGAAAGCCTGCATGACCTGCAGCCTTTCTCCTTTTCTTTTTTCAGCCGTTCTGTTTACAGCACATGTTTGTCTACTGTACCCGATCCTGCAGTAGTGCTTCTGTTTGCAGGTCCGTTCAGTTCCTGGTTGGATGGTGGCGCCTCATGGGCTCGTCTCCCGGTCCAGGAATTCATTTTGTCTTTGTAGGTAGCCATGGCCTTATTCATCTGGTCGCCCACTTTAGCTGCGGAGTTTGCAATCTGCTTCCGCATTTCTCTACCTCTTTCCGGTGCCAGCAGCATGCCGGCGAGTATGCCAACACTGGCGCCAGCCAAAAGCCCGACTGCCAACTTACCACTTCCGCTGCTGCCTTCGCTGGCATCAGAATGCATATGAGTGTCTCTTTGTTTGAACTGGCGAACTGAGGAGTTTGTATAATTTCCTTTTGATTCCCCTAATGATCTTATTTCCATACGCGTTTGCTTTTATTATTTTCAGGTTTTGTTTTCATACTTCCGCCGCACCTGGGTACGGGGTTCTATATTAACGGGAGACAATGCCGAAAGTTGAACTTTCAGGCGACATTAAGTTACTAAAAAGTAAGAGTCTGCTCCTCCTGAAGCAGACTCTTACTTTTGGCTAAAAATATTTAAAGCCAGTAACGGATACAATAAATTGTCCCGATTAAAAATTATGCACCTGCACCAGTACGCGGACCAGCAGCAGTTCCACCGCCGCCTGTAGCGCCGGTAGATGTAGAAGCAGTGCCGGCACCTGTTGTGGTAGATGCTGTACCAGAAGTAGCTCCAGTAGAAGCACCACCATTACCTGTAACAGAAGCAGCTTTTTTGTTCAGGTTATCCATTACATCGCTGCTCATGTTTTTGATTTCATCCAGACCTGCCTGAAGGTTTTTCTCAAGATCTTTGCTAAGCTTGGAAGCCCACTTTTTCACACCGGTTCTGGTTGCTTCACCAGTATCCGGGGCCATCAGCAAACCTGCTATAACACCGGCACTGGCTCCTGCCAATAAAGCCAATATAATCTTTCCGCTATTGTCTCTCATAGTTTTGAAGTGATTAGAATTGATGATAAGTTATCTTTTAGTTCTTAGTTGATTATTATTTCGTATAACGTGGAAGCAATGTATTAAGTTATATCTATAAAACAGAATATTTTCATACACTTTTAAAAAATATAAAAAAGCCCAGCCTGTTAGCAGCTGAGCTCTTATGCTGTTGCCGGTATCTTATAAATCGGAAATAAGCTTTACTATTTCATTTTTGGTTTTTCCCAGCTTACGCTGCAAACGCCCGAACAACTCGTCTTCCTGACCTTCTTCGTACAGCAGGTCGTCTTCGGTAAGTTCACCGTAATTTTGTTTTAGCTGGCCTTTTACGTCGTCCCAGGAGCCGTGCATCACCAGGCTGCTGCCAGGCTCTGTCACTCTTCTTTTTTCGAGGCTGTCCATCCACTTTTTCATCGTCCGCTCCAGGTCTTTGCCTGCTTTTGTAAAGCTGCTCTTTAAGCTATCGCGGGTGAGGCGCCCGTTATCCGGTGCCAGCAATACGCCTGCTACAATGCCTGCGCCAATACCTGCCAGTGTTGCCAGCAGAATTTTTCCTTTGTCGTCGTTCATGATGTTATTTTTTGTTGTTTGATCCGGGTTGGCGATAGATAGACTTATACCCTACTGCCCCCGATTTGTTACGATTTTATGTCATCAGTTAACATACGGCAACAGCTTTACTTGGTTAAAAAATGCATGACCTGCCCTGCGAAGGAAACAGCAGCAAGCTTTTTCGTATTTTTTTGATGCATTAGAAACAACTTATCCGTATATAGCAAAACACTATACTTCTGAATGCACCATGAAAATTAACTTTATTCTGGCAGTCCTTTTTGTTGTCCTCGGCAGCACTTCCGGCTGCGACAACGCCGAAACAAACTGCATCGACGAAAGCAAAATAGATCCTGATAAAATCTGCACGGCAGAATACAAGCCGGTGTGCGGCTGCGACGGGAAAACCTACGGCAATGCCTGCGAAGCAGACCGGGCAGGGGTAACTTCCTACGAAGAAGGCGCCTGTGCCGAAACGAACCAAGAAACACCATAATACTGAAAACAAACATACCGTGACTGAAAAGAAGTACACCAAGCAAACCAAACCCTTTAAAGTGCCCACCACCGATGGGAAATTAATTGAAGAGCATTTTGGTTATGCCTCTACCCACACCCCCGGTTTTAGTGTGGCACACATGATAGCGCCGCCTCATTGGGGCGAGCCGCATCAGACACCCGAATTTGACGAAATATCCATCGTAATAAGAGGCAAACAATTAGTGGAGGTGGATGGCGAGGAAGTAGAGGTAAATGCCGGCGAAACCATACTGGTTAAAGCCGGTGCCCGCGTGCGCTATTCAAATCCTTTTGACGAAGAAACCGAATACTGGTCTGTCTGTATTCCTGCCTTTGATATTGCTACCACGCACCGGGAGGATGGCGAATGACAATGTGCTGATTTTTTAATGTGCTGATGTGCTAAACAGTGCAGGCTAAGCAGCAGCGGGTGTGGTGGCAGGCGCAGTAAATAAATTTGCACCACTGCAGCACAAAAAAACAGCATAGCACCTGCCACCACAGCCACAGCTGTTCCTCATTCCTTTGGCAAAAACAGAAGAGGCTGCCCCAAACCGGAGCAGCCTCTTCTGTTCTTGCTGCTGTTCAAATAGCACAGCAGCACATTAAAAAATCAGCACATTACTTGCTGATCATTTCCACGATGCCTTCTGAGATACCCATGCTCGAGAAGCCGCCATCGTGCATCAGGTTTTGCATGGTTACCATTTTGGTGAGGTCGGAGAAGAGCGTGATGCAGTAGTCGGCACACTCCTGGGCAGAAGCGTTGCCCAGCGGCGACATTTTATCGGCATATTCATAGAACGCATCGAAACCACCCACACCGGTACCGGCAGTCGTTTTGGTCGGTGACTGTGAAATGGTATTTACGCGCACTTTTTTCTGCATTCCTAAGCGGTAGCCATAGTTGCGGGCTATCGACTCCAGCACGGCTTTCGCCTGCGACATATCGGTGTAGTCAGGGAACACACGCTGGGCTGCGATATACGACAAGGCTACAATAGATCCCCACTCGTTCAGGGCATCCTGCTTCTCGGCCACGTGCATTACTTTGTGGAAAGAGAGGGCCGATATGTCCAGCGTTTTCAGGAACCACTCGTAATTCAGGTCGCCGTATGTTCTGCCTTTACGGATGTTGGGGCTCATGCCAATGGAGTGCAGCACGAAGTCAATTTTGCCACCCAGGATTTCCTGCGCTTTGGTGAACAGGTTTTCCAGGTCTTCTACTGAAGTTGCATCAGCAGGAATTACCTCTGCGTTGCATTGTTCTGCCAGCTTTTTAATCTCGCCCATGCGCATGGCCATTGGCGCGTTGGTGAGTACAAACTCAGCGCCTTCTTCCTTTGCACGAAGTGCTACTTTCCAGGCAATAGACTTTTCGTCCAGTGCGCCGAATATGATTCCTTTCTTTCCTTTAAGTAAATTATAGGACATATCTTTATGTATATTTTTTAGTTGCCTTTTTTGCGTTTGCTCCTGTTTTCAGAAACAGGACAGCAATATAGTAAAACTCTTTATAGCGAAAGCAATTCCTTTGCACTTTGATATGCATTTGCGCTCGGATTGGCACCGGCAATCATGTGGGCGATCTCATTTACACGTTCTTCGGCATCCAGTTTCCTAACACGGCTTACGGTGCGCTCTTCCAGGTCGTGCTTGTATACAAAGTAATGCGAGTTGCCCTGGGCTGCGATCTGTGGCAAGTGGGAAATGGCAATGATCTGGTGCTTCTGCGCCATCTGCTGCATCATACGGCCCACTTTTACGGCCACCTCCCCGGAAATACCCGTGTCTATTTCATCAAACACAATGGTAGGCAGGGCAGTTTTATCGGCCAGCATGTACTTCACGCTCAGCATCAGGCGCGAAAATTCACCGCCCGAGGCTGCTTTTACCAGGCTCTGTGGGGTTGCGCCTTTGTTGGCACTGAACAGGATGCTGATTTCATCGGTACCGGTAGCAGAAGGCGCTGTGGCAGTGTGCTGGATCACGATGCGGGCATTGGGCATGCCCAGCTCCGCCAGCAGGCTGTACAGTTCCTTCTCAAATTTACCGAACACCGACTTCCGCCGCTCCGATAACAGCTTTGCTTTCTCCAGCACGACCTGCTCGGCGGCTGCCATGGCTTTTTTGGTTTCGGCAATGCTGGCATCGATATTCAACACGCTGTTTACCTTCTGCTCCAGCTCTTCCTGGATAGCCAGGAGTTCGGCAACCGTTTTTACCTGGTGCTTGCGCTGCAGCGTGTAGAGCAGGTTGAGGCGTTCATGCACTTCTGCCGCGCGCGCAGGGTCTGCTTCTGTTTTTCGCTCGGCGTCTTCGAGTTCTCCGGCAATATCAACCAGCTCAATCATGCAGCTCTCGGTGCGACTGCGCAGTTCTTCGTATTTCGACGAGAACTGGGCCAGCTGCCCCACCAGGTAAGCCGTGTCTTTTAAAGCAGAAGTAATGTTAAACTCCGATTCGGTGAGGTACTGCACCGCCTGGGTCAGCTTTAGTTTGATATCTTCGGCATTTTCCAGCTCCTTCAGCTCTGCCTCCAGCGCGTCCTGTTCGTCTGCCTCCAGCTTTGCCTCGTCCAGTTCGTTGAGCAGGAACGAGTGGTAATCCAGCTCCTTCTGCGACTGCGCCAGCTGGTCCTGCAGCTTGCGGTAAGCCGATTCCAGTTTTTTGTAATGACGGTAAGCTTCGTTGTAATCTTTCAGGTAGGTGGTATTGCCTGCGTAAATATCCAGCGAGGTGTTGCCGGCATACACATCCAGGATGTTGAGCTGATAGCTGGTATCGCCGAGCTGCAGGGTATCGTGCTGCGAGTGGATGTCCATCAGGTTATCGCCGATGCTGCGCATCACGTCCAGCGTTACCGGCGTGTCGTTTACAAACGCGCGCGATTTGCCGCTGGGGCTGATTTCCCGCCGCAGGATACATTGGTTATCAAAGTCCAGGTCTTCGGCTGCAAAAACTTCCTGCAGGTTGTAAGAGGAAATATCGAACACCCCCTCTATCACGCACTTCTCCTGCTGGTTAAACAGCAGCTTGCTATCGGCACGGTTGCCCATCAGCAGCCCTATGGCGCCCAGCATAATGGATTTACCTGCTCCCGTTTCGCCGGTAATAATGTTGAGCAACGGCGAGGGGTGCATCTCCAGTTGCTCTATCAGGGCGTAATTTTTTATTTTGAGATCTACCAGCATAGGTTAAAATGCCGCTTCTTTATCGTAAATAATTTCATCAATTTGCTCCAGAGGCACCACATGCCGGATACTGCGCCTGTCCATCAGCTCCAGTTTATCCAGGTTAAATCTTCTGATCCTGCCCTGGTAAACAGCTTTGGAGCGCAATATTACCTGCACCAGCGGTTGTTGCTGCAGGTGAGGAAGCTGGTCTGGAACGTTTTTTCTTAGGACCCGGATCTGGCGTTTTCCCATGTTGTTTCTTATTCAGGGGCAGCAGCGGCTACCCCACGTGAAGATACGGGCTTTCCGCGAGATTCGGAAAGGTTAGCGCTTGAGCAGCACTTCGTACTTGGAGTTGTTGGTGGGGTCTACCTGCGAAAGAATGGCGTAGGCCGCCTGTTTATCGGCAGGGGCAGCCGTTTTGAACATGTTCACCAGCTCATCGGACTTGGCATCGAAGAACGACCGGATTACCGCCGCTCCCGGCTTTAACTGCGACAGCTTCTGGATCGCCTCCAACGTCCCCAACACCGACTTACGCGCTTTCTCCGGGCTTTCGATCATCAGGTCGAGGCCCTGGCGATGCATGTTATAGATACCTTCGCGGAACGGAACAAACTGCGGGTCCTGCAGGTTGTCGATCATCCAGTAGCGGTTGCGGTTCCCCTCGAAGGCTTTCCAGCCCGGGTAGTTGGCTCCCTGCGAGGCAGCTAAATTGAGAATGCTCCTGGCCCTGTCGTAAGCAGGCGCCCCTCCTAATCGGCTAAAGCTGTCGTTGTCCATCCCGATGATCATGTAGGCATAAAAGGCCAGCATCGACGACAGGTTGGAGGTGTAGCTGTTTTCGGCAAAGTCGAGGGGTTGCGCCGTGTTGAACTGGAACAGCCATTCTTTATCGATAAAAGAGAAGAGAGTGCTCTCGTAGCCGGTGCCATACGCCGGCCTTACCGACACCACCTGCACATTGGCCCTGAAAGTCCCGATTTCGGGCATCTCGGTCAGGTTGATTAGCAGGCGGCACTTGATGCGTTCTTCGGTGCTGTAGGTCTGGTCGGTCCAGCGGCGGTTGTTCATGAACTCGAAAATGCGGTTCTGCATATCGGCAAACAACGTCCGGTCGGTATACTGCACCTGCTCGCTGTTCACCACCACATCACACTGCAGCTCCTGTGCATGTACACGCACAGCTGCTACCAACACCAACAGTAAAACAAGTACTTTCTTAAGCATGTAAGCGCTCCCAAATAAGGTTTACAATATCCTGTGCCACCTCGCTTTTCTGCTTCAGCTCAAAAGCAGTGGTGGCATCCCGTTCAATTATGGTTATTTTGTTTGTGTCGTGCCTGAAACCGGCCCCCGGATCGTTGAGGGAGTTCAGCACGATCATGTCTAAATTTTTCTTTTCCAGTTTCTGACGGGCATTCCGGCTTTCGTTGTCTGTTTCCAGGGCAAAGCCAACCGAAAACTGCCCTTCCTTCTTCGTTTTACCAAGGGCCGCTGCTATATCAACGTTCCGGACAAGCTCTATTGTCATGTCGTCGCCCTCTTTTTTTATTTTTTTGTCCGCTACTACTTTCGGCTTGTAATCGGCTACGGCAGCAGCAAACACTAACACAGCAGCATCGGGTGCCAAGGCTTGCACGGCCTGGTACATTTCGTCGGCAGTGGTAACGGGTGTAACCGTAATGGCAGGATGCTGCGCTTTCAGGTTTGTTGGTCCGGAAACAAGTTGCACCTTCGCCCCGTGGCTGGCAAAGCATTCTGCTAAAGCATAACCCATTTTACCGGTAGAGTGGTTCCCGATAAACCGCACCGGATCGATTGGCTCGTAGGTAGGGCCTGCGGTTAGCAATACGTTCAGGCCGTTAAACGATTTTTCCACTGTCTGTAAAAAAGTTCTGAAGCACCTGCACAATCTCTTCCGGCTCCGCCATGCGCCCCTGCCCCACCAGGCCGCTGGCCAGTTCGCCGTGCGTGGCTTCTATAATATGATTACCGTACCCCCGCAGCTTTGTAAAATTGGCCTGCACGGCCGGGTGCCGGTACATATCCAGGTCCATGGCGGGCGCCAGAAAAACAGGGCAGCGGGCCGAGAGGTAGACGGCACTAAGCAGGTTATCGCAAAAGCCGCCAGCAAATTTAGCTACCGTGTTGGCGCTGGCAGGCGCTATCACCAGCGCATCGGCCCAGAGGCCAAGCTCTACGTGGTTGCTCCAGACGCCCCGCTCATCCTGCACAAAGTTGCTCAGCACCGGGCGTTTAGACAAAGTAGCCAGTGTAAGGGGCGTTATAAAAGCAGAAGCAGAAGTGGTCAGGATTACCTGTACTTCTGCTTCTGCTTTTATAAGTTCGCGTACCAGTACGGCTGCTTTATACGCAGCTATACTACCGCAAACACCAACAATAATTTTTTTATCCCGGAGCATCCGGTACTAGAATGATTTTTCCTCGGTTTCTGAATCAGGCGTACGCACATATACTTTGTGCTCCAGGAACTCCTCTACCGCCAGGTTGGTAGGCTTGGGAAGGCGCTCGTAGTATTTGGATATTTCGATCTGCTCCCGGTTCTCGAAAACTTCTTCCAGGTTATCTACCGTAGTGGCGAACTCAGCCAGTTTAGAGCTTAGCTCTTCTTTCAGCTTCACAGAAATCTGGTTTGCTCTTTTGGAGATAACAGCTACTGATTTATAGACATTGCCTGTTTGCTTTGCAAAATCGGCCATGTTTCGGGTAACGATGGATGATGGAACTGCTGCCATATATGTAATTTTATAAATTGCTTTTTGTTGCTGTGGTTTGTTTTAACTTATCCAGTTCGGATAGGGCGTTGCTATACACCTGTTCGGCATCGCGCAGGTATTTGCTGTTCGGATACTGGTCGATAAAACTCTGGTAGAAATCGACTGCCTCCATAAAGCGCTCCTGCTGCTTACTTAGTACGCTTTCCTGTGCATAACGATACTGGGCATCTAATCTTAAAAAAGCGGCTTCCTCGCCGTAAGGAGACGCAGGGTGTTCGTTCAGAAAGTTTGTCAGGGCTACCACTGCCGAGTTGTAATAACGCAACTGGTAATATAAGCGGGCACTGTTAAATGCTTTCCGGTCCAGCCTAACGTTCAGGTCCTCCAGCATGGCATTTGCCTCTTCCATTAATCCGGACTCCGGGTAGCGGGTCATAAATTCCTGGATGGCTTCTATCGCTGTTAGGGTCGGCGTCTGGTCCTGCTCGAAATCCGGCGCATTCATGTATTCCGACTTGGCATGCAGAAACATAGCCTCTTCGGCATACTGGCTCCGGGGGTATGTTTCATAAAATTGCCTGAACTGGTAGGCACTGAGCAGGTATTCGCGCTGCTTATAATGCGTGTTGGCATAAATATAGCGGGCATACTCTCCTTCCGGAAGACCACCCATGAGCGGCAGAATCTGCTCGAGCAACTGGTTAGCCCGGTAATAGTCCTCTTTTTCGTAGTATTTCAGCGCTGCCTGATATCTGTCTTCTACACTAGTGCTTTTTAAAAGCTTCTGATAGTTGCTGCAGCCAGCGGCCAGCAGCAACAAGCATACTAGTACAAGGGTATGGAAAATGCCTTTATTCATGAACGGGCAAAATTATAGAATATATGTTTGATTTACAACAATGAACGACATTACCTGTCCGGCGCTTTTTTGAAGCCGCTTCCGGGTGCAGTGGGTTTGGTGGGTGCTGCAGCAGGTTTTTTAAGCGTTGCAGTAGCTGGCTTTGCTGCTGGCTTGGCAGCTGCCGCCGTTTTTTTGGATGTTGCAGCCGGCTTTTTCGGTTTTGTGGCGGGCCTGGCAGCCGGTTTAGTTTGTTTTTTAGGCTTGGCGGCCGGTACACGTTTGGCAAAAATATCTTTCCGCTGTGGCCGCAGCTCTCCCATCCAGTTAAAACCTTCCAGCGTTTTTTCTTCTTCTTTCAGCTCATGCGGCGGAATCAGGCTGGCATCGGGGTTCACGAGAAATGAAATGGATTTAAGTTCTTTTTCAGCGAATTTGAGCACCATATCGCTGCAGATTGCTTTGTTCATGCCTGTCACAGCGGTATCTCCCTCCAGCACAAAATACAGGCTTTCCCCGTTCCCGTTTACATTCACCCGTCTTATATTCCCTTCCTGGAAATAAGCAACCATGTCGCGCCCTTTTACCTGGTTGTAGTTCTTTAACGAATCTTCCGAAGCTATAAAGGCATTGCTGTACATGTACATCCTATCGATGGTCTTGTTGCGCAGCTGGATATGGATGGTATCGGAAACCAGCTGGCTGGCATCGCTCCACAGGATGGGCTTGCGGTTCATGTGCATAATGGAGTCGGTGCGGTTATAGCTGAGCGAGTCGCAGGCCCCCTGCAGGTCTTTCTTAAATATTTTGACATTCGGAAACGCAAACAGCATACTGGGCATCTCCGGCACCTGCGACTCCCGCGAAATTAACGTATCGGCTGCCAGGTAAAGTGTGTCGCCGTCCAGGATTGTTTCCATCACCGGGCTGCCATAGACTTTTGCAAGCCCCCTGCCGCGCCAGTAGCGCCCTGTCTGGCCATGAATGGTTACGTCGTCTTTGAGCGAGCGCAGCGTTACATTTCGTTGGGCAAAACCATAGCCCCTGTTCTGGTCGTAGTACAGCTGGTCGCCGCCCAGCCGGTACTCCGGGGTAAGAATGTAAGCGTTGCGACCGAAGCGCGAAATCTTCTTGATCGTATCGTAGGTACCCTCCTCTGCATACAAATCGCCCTGCTGTCCTTTGATAAAGGTTGGCCCCGCAAAATAAACGATCTTGGATTCGGTGTTGTAGCGCATGTTCTGCGCCGTGATGGTATAGTCCGCCGTCGTTACTTTTACGTTTTGCCGGAACGTAAAAATCTTGGTATTGGTATCGTAGGCTCCCCACTGGCTTTGCAGCTGGTTTTCGGGGTCAACAATGGTTCCGCCTTCGGTGTAGGTGGCTACTTTTGTATCCAGGTTATAATCGAGCGTGGGGGTGGTGAGGGTCATTTTCGGGTCCTGCATCACCACACCGCCGCTTATGTTGGCCTGACGCTTGTCGCTGTCGTAGGTGGCGCGGCTGCCGGTAATGGTTACAGTATCGGCCTGGTTCATCCGCACCTGCCCGAAAGCCTCCAGCACCTGCCTGTCTACGTAGCGGTACACCGAATCGGCAAAGAGCGTCATGTCCTGCTGTTTGAACTTTACATTGCCCAGCAGCTTGGTTATTTTTTCGCCGTTGTACGTAACGCCTCCTACCAGACTATCGGCCCCCTGCAGCTCCACCCTGCTTTTTTGCGTCTGCTGCCCTAAAACAGCAAACGATATAAACGTAAAGACAACAGAAAAAAGTAGCTTTGTAATCTTCATTTGTGACTGACAAAAGGTAAAAGACTATTTCATAAAGCAAAACAAGGTGTTACCGTTCCCGGGGCTTTTAGCAAACCGTCCTTTACAGGAAATAACTTTCAAAATTATAAAAAATTCACCACGCCCTCTCCTATGCTCCAGAAAGTTTTAGGTTTTATACAAACGCACCACCTCTGCCTCCCCGAAAGCAAAATGCTGGCTGCCGTAAGTGGCGGCATCGACTCGGTGGTGCTGTGCGAAGTGCTGCACCAGCTGAAGTACAGCTTCGCCATTGCCCACTGCAACTTCGGGCTGCGTTCCGAGGAGTCGGAAGCCGACCAGGTATTTGTCAAAAAGCTGGCCAAAAAGTACGGCGTTCCTTTCTTTACGGAAAACTTCAGCACCAGTGCATTTGCGACCCGGGAAAAGCTCTCAATACAAATGGCAGCACGTGCGCTGCGCTACCACTGGTTTGAGCAGGTACGCCAGCAGGAAGGGTACGATTTTGTTGCCACAGCGCACCATAGCAACGATGTAGCCGAAACCATATTGCTCAACATTACCAAAGGCACCGGCATAGCCGGTTTGCATGGCATACAACCCCGAAACGGCAACATCATCCGGCCCCTGCTGCCCCTCACCAAAGACGATATCTACGATTTTGTAACGGAGCAGCAGCTCATCTGGCGCGAAGACAGCTCCAATCTGAGCACCAAGTACCAGCGCAACAAAATCAGGCACGAGGTAATACCGGCCCTAAAGGAAATAAACCCGAACCTGGAGGAGACCCTGCAGCAGACCGCCGAGCGCGTAAGCCAGGCCGAAGCCATCGTAGCCAGGTACATTGATGAACTGGGGCAACGAGCAATGCGCCAGGAAGCAGAAGCGGTGTACATTTCGCTGGAGCCGCTGCAGGGGGCAACCGGCCTGCCGGTCGTGCTGCACGAGCTGCTGAAGCCATACAATTTCAGCTACCCGGTTGTGCTGGAGCTCCTGGAGGCGCTGGAGAGCATCTCGGGCAAGCAGTTCGACTCGCCCACCCATACGCTGGTGAAGGACCGGGCGCAGCTGGTGATCACACCAAAAAACCTGAGTGCCTTCGGAAGTGTAGCCATAGCAGAGGGGCAGACAGAAGTAAACGAAGCGCATGTACACCTGCAGCTACGGTATGTAGATGCGGCACAGTACAAGCTAAACACCAAACCGCACGTAGCAGCCCTGGACGCCGACCTGCTGAAATTCCCGCTCAAGCTCCGCCCCTGGCAGGAAGGCGACTGGTTTGTACCGCTGGGCATGAACGGCAAGAAAAAAATCAGCGATTTCCTGATAGACCGCAAAGTACCCGCCAACCTGAAGCCAAACGTGCTGGTACTCACCTCCGAGCAATCCATCGTGTGGGTAGTAGGGCAGCGGCTCGATAACCGGTTTAAAGTAACAGATAAAACCGAACGGGTGTTGGAAGTTAGAAAGTTGGGGAGTTAGAGAGTTTGGGAGTTTGGGAGTTTAGGAGGTAGAGAGGTAGAGAGGTAGAGAGGTAGAGATTTTGTAGGGGTTGAACATTTTCAACCCTTTAACAGCAGCGCAGAAAATTAGAGCGTTGGGCATTATGATCTGTAGAGACGCGGTGCCCGCGTCTCCTGTACGAACCAGAGACAAATCCAATCCTGTTATTCCTTAAATCATTTAATCTTGTTCAGACAAATAATCACAAAAATCAATTTAATCACACGAATCAGCGGTTCAGACAACTATAAAAATCATTTAATCACTACCATCAGCGGTCGCAGCGGCTGTGGTGGCAGGAGCAGCTAACCTGACAGGGCATCGGGTACGGCTGTACTTGCTTTTGGCGTGACTTTCTGGGGCTTGCATTCACAAAAAGATAAAGATTAAATACCTTCTCCCCTTGTTTAATAGCATATTTTTCTAATATTTACAGGAGTTAACCAATTTTACGAACCCTTAACTGAATATCCGAAAATGAAAGTAACCGTAGTTGGAGCAGGCAATGTAGGAGCAACATGCGCCGATGTGCTGGCTTACCGCGAGATCGCGAACGAAGTAGTATTAGTGGATATTAAAGAGGGCTTTGCAGAAGGCAAGGCGCTTGATATCTGGCAAAAGTCGCCTATTAACCTGTATGATACCCGCACTGTTGGCGTAACAAACGACTATTCACGCACAGCAGGTTCTGATGTAGTAGTTATTACCTCCGGCCTTCCCCGCAAACCAGGCATGACGCGTGACGACCTTATCTCGACAAATGCCGGTATCGTGCAGTCGGTAACTGAGAATGTGATCAAGCACTCTCCCGACGCCATCATCATTGTAGTTTCCAACCCGCTGGATGTTATGACCTATGCGGCCCACATCACTTCTAAGCTGCCACGGACGAAGGTGATGGGTATGGCCGGTATCCTGGACACGGCACGTTACAGAGCCTTCCTGGCCGAAGCACTGAACGTTTCTCCGAAAGATATCCAGGCGGTGCTGATGGGCGGCCACGGCGACACCATGGTTCCGCTTCCGCGCTACACCACCGTTGGCGGTATTCCGGTAACGGAGCTGATCGGCGAGCAGGAACTGAACGCCATTGTGGACCGCACCAAAAATGGCGGTGGCGAACTGGTAAAACTGATGGGTACTTCGGCCTGGTATGCACCGGGTTCTGCTGCTGCCCAGATGGTAGAGGCTATCGTACGCGACCAGCGCCGCGTGTTCCCGGTTTGTGTGAAACTGGAAGGCGAATACGGCATTGATGGGGTGTACCTGGGCGTGCCGGTTGTTCTTGGCAAGAACGGTATCGAAAAAATCATCGAACTGCAACTGAACGACGAAGAGAAGCAACTCCTGGAAACATCCCGCGGACACGTAAAAGAAGTGATGGATGCCCTGGACAAAATGACTGCCAAAGCGTAAGCTGAAGCTCTATCAAATAAAACAGCAGAGGCGCTGCCAGTTTGGGGAGCGCCTCTGCTGTTTTTAGGTATTTTTATTCTGCTGCACCAGCCACCACAGCCTCTGCTGCTTGTCTGAACCTTTGATTAACGGTGATTTAATTGATTTTTGTGATTCTTTTTGTCTGAACACGATTAAATGATTTAAGGAATAACAGGATTGGGTTTGTCTGTGGTTCGTGCAGGAGACCCGGGCACTGCGTCTCTACAGCCGTACCCCCAACCTCTCTGCCTTTCTGTTACAGGGTTGAAGATGTTCAACCCCTACCAATTCTACCTTTCTACCCCTACCTTTCTACCTCTCTAACTCCCAAACTCTCTAACTCCCAAACTCCTAATCTTTCTGGCTTGCCTGGAACAGCCGTTGCTTTTCTTCTTTGGAGAGGCTTTCGTAGCCAGAGCTGGAGATTTTGTCCAGGATGCGGTCGATTTCGCTCTGGCTGGGCTTGCCGGAGACGCTGCCATTCATCCTGCTGGCAGCGGTGGCGCCACTGCCCTGGCGGTGTGTTACCTTGAGGGTTGGCCTGCGCTTGAATAAGTTTGAGATAAAGTCGAAGGTGGCGTGCATCGGCCGCCCCAGGTCGTTGCCGCGCTGGAGCTGTTTTACAAACACCCACCCCAAAATAGCGCCACCAAGGTGCGCAATGTTACCACCTGCGTTATCGCCCACAGCTCCCGAGATAGATAGAATTACCAGGAAAAGCGCTATATACTTAATCCGGACAGGCCCGATCAGGATCAGGTTGAATGTATAGTTGGGCAACAGGGTTGCCGCTCCCACCACAATAGCCAGTACGCTGGCAGAAGCCCCGATCATGGGCAGCCCCAGGAACCGCTGCGACAGGAAAGGCACCAGGTTAAAGAACAGCACAAATAAAATACCGCCCACCAGTCCGCCTAACACATACAGGCTCAGCAACTTCTTGTCGCCCAGGTACTCCCGCACCAGCTGCCCGAACCAATACAGGTTAAGCAGGTTGAAAATTATATGCAGAAAGCCTTCGTGCGTAAAAAAGTAGGTAACTAAGGTCCAGGGTTTAAATAAAAGTGCTTCCGGAAGAGACGGCAAGGCAATAAAGCTCACCACAAGGTTGTATGCATGCGGTCCAACCGTAAATGTCAGCAACAGCCGCAACACCAGCAGCACCACAAAAACAATAACATTAATAAGAATAAGCTGTTTCAGGGTGTTGTTAGGCTGGCGGAAAGCGTGCTTTATATCTTCAATAATATTCATGTGCTTTAGTAGTTGTCCTGATAATTGTTCCTATGCCACATTTTAATCAGTATATACGCAAATAACATTCCGCCCAGATGGGCAAAATGTGCCACATTATCGCCCGGCACCCGGTTAAAACCTGCATACAATTCGTACGCCCCGTACAGCAGCACAAAATATTTTGCCTTGATCGGGATAGGTAAAAACAGCAGCATAAGCTCCAGGTTCGGGAACAGCATCCCAAATGCCATCAGGATGCCAAAAACGGCACCCGACGCACCCAGCATGGGGCTGTTAAACACACGCCTGAAAATATTTATAACCAGTTCTTTACTCTCTTCGACATACACCGGATTATCCGCATCACGATGAAAAGCCACCACCGTTTCCCGGCCAAAACCTTCTCCAATGTGTTCCTCCAGGTAATTGTTCAAGGCCACGGGCGATGGATTCTCCACATACTGCTCCGTGTCTACTTTTAGTTGGTGCAGTTCGTACGCCCGTACACCCGAATACAGCATACTGGCCCCCAGACCGGTAATAAGGTAGAAAGCCAGGAATCTTTCAGAGCCCCAGAACCGCTCCAGCAGCGGCCCAAAGATGAAAAGGCTGAACATATTACTAAACAAATGGCCAATGTTCGCATGCAGGAACATGTGCGTGAACAGCTGTATGGGCTGAAAGTTCTGAGATCCGAAATGATAAAGGGCAAACTGTCCGGTAGCGAACAGCCTGTCCTGCAGAAAATACGCAACCACATTGATGATCAGGAGGTTCCTGACCATTGGGGTGATATTGAACATGTTATCTTTTTTAAAGCGATTACCACAACTGCTTTTGGGGCAAAGGATATCCCATCACCAGCCGGCGTAATCCGCTATTCGTACATAAATAAAATCAGCCTTTCAGGAACAGCTCGTGCAGCTGGCCAAGCTCCATAATCACGAGCGTTTTTTGTCCGCCGGGCGTGTAGTTGGGCACCTGGCAGGCAAACAGCCTGTCTACGAGCGAATTCATTTCAAGGTCCGACATTCGTGCCTGCAATTTTGAAGCCAGCCGTTTGGCCATGGCCCGCGCCAGGTTCTCGCGCCTGTCCAGCTTCAGGGTAGCCGCATTGTTTTTATACTGCTCTATCAGCTCTTCCAGCAGCTCTTTTTCATTAGCAGCCTGTACATCGGCTGGTAAGCCGTTCAGAATAATAGTGTTGCCGCCGAAATCCTCGAACTGGAAGCCCATATCCTTAAACTCTCCCGCCAGCTCCTTCAGCAGCACCGCATCGGCCGGCGACAAATCAACCGTCTGCGGGAACAGCAGGGCCTGCGACATGCCGGTTTTCTTTTGCAGCGAGCTGATGTACTTCTCGTACAAAATCCGCTCCTGTGCCGCCTGCTGGTCGATGATCATCACCCCCGACTTTACCTGCACCAGCAGGTATTTCTGGTGTATCTGCAGGGCTTTGTTCGTAGCAGCGGGCGTTTCAGCAAACGCATCGTCGAGCAGGTTCATACCCGACGACGAGGTAATTTTACTTTCCTGCGGTGCAGGCTGGTTACGCGTCACGTCATACAGTTGCTCCCAGCCCTCCGACTTCAGCCGCTTCGGCGAGGCCGGCGGATTAAAGCCCGGGAAATTCGCACTGCTGCTGCCACCATTGCCTCTGCTCTCCTGCTCAAACTCGTTCTGGCCACCCTGCACCCGTATCGGCTGCAGCGGCGCAAAATTCACATCGCCCTCAAAATCAAGCGAAGGCGCAATGTTATGCAGCCCCAGCGACTTCTTTACAGCCGCATGCACAATGGCATACACCGTTTTCTCGTCCTCGAACTTTATCTCCGTCTTGGTCGGGTGTACGTTTATGTCGATTTTTTCAGGCTCGATATCAAGAAAGAGCACGTAAAATGGGTGGCTGTCCTTGGGCAGCAGCCCTTCAAACGCAGTCATGACGGCATGGTTCAGGTAGCCGCTCTTAATAAAGCGGTTATTTACAAAGAAAAACTGTTCGCCCCGTGTTTTTCGCGCAAACTCCGGCTTCCCGATGTAGCCCCGCACGTTCAGGAAAGAAGTTTCTTCCTCGCAATAGGCCATCTGCTCCTTATAGTTGTTGCCAAACAGCCCGATGATGCGCTGGCTCAGTTTGGCAGCAGGCAGGTTAAACACCTCCACCTCGTTGTGGTACAATGACATGGCCACCTCCGGGTAGGCCAGCGCCACCCGCTGAAACTCATCCAGGATATGGCGCATCTCCACGGCATTCGTTTTCAGAAAATTACGGCGGGCCGGCACGTTGTAAAACAGGTTTTTAACGGCAATAGAGGTTCCTTCAGGCGTTACCACAGGCTCCTGCGTTACCAGCGCAGAGCCTTCTACGAGCAAGCGTGTACCTGCCTCGGCCCCATGCGGTTTTGTTTTCAGTTCTACCTGCGCCACAGCCGCTATCGAGGCCATCGCCTCTCCCCGGAACCCCATCGTCCGGATGCGGAACAGGTCTTCGGTAGAACTGATTTTAGAGGTAGCATGACGCTCCAGGCACATGCGGGCATCTGTTTCCGACATGCCTGTACCGTTATCCACCACCTGTACCAACTGTTTTCCTGCCTCCTTCACGATCAGCTGAATGCTTGTTGCCTTTGCATCGATGGCATTTTCCAGCAACTCCTTCACAACCGAGGCAGGGCGCTGCACCACTTCTCCGGCTGCTATCTGGTTAGCAAGGTAATCAGGAAGTAAATGTATTATGTCGGGCATCCGATTATCAGCTTCTAAATAATATTTCCAGCTCTAAAACCAGCAAAAAACCATTTTCGGCCGGGTTTTTGAGCATTATTAAATTGTAAAACAGAACTATTTCTGATTAAAATTTATTATAAATTTACAGACCTAATTCAGAAAACAAATGTAAAAATGAATAAAGTGCCTGCTGCTTTTAGCTAAAATCTTTGCCATGTTGCTTATATGGATTTGAGCTAAACGTCGTTAGCACTTATGAGGATAAACAATATTTGCCTCTTAAATAAACTAGCAGTATATTGAGTATTCGCTTGTTTGACTTTGTCTGGCAACGGCGCTTCATAAACGTTGATTTATTAAACGCTATTTGCAAAATTAGGCTTAATTTTGACTTGTTCCAATTATATAATACCTGTGCAGGATGTTGAAGAGTTTTAGTTTAGGATTGCTTATACTTATTTTCTTTGGGATGGGACCACTGATGTCGTTGAAGTCATCGGACGAGGTGATTGTCAGTACAAAAGAGAAAATATGGGTAGATAGTGTCTTCAGCACTCTCACGCCTGACGAGCGTATTGGGCAGCTTTTTATGGTAGCTGCCTATTCCAACAAGGACGAAAAGCATTTCCGGGAGATCGACAACCTGGTAAGCCAGTACGGCATTGGGGGCCTGATGTTTATGCAGGGAGGCCCTGAGCGCCAGGCACGCCTCACTAACCGCTACCAGCGCCTTGCCGAAGTGCCGATGCTAATTGCCATGGATGCCGAGTGGGGCCTGAGCATGCGCCTGGACAGCAGCATGAACTTTGCCAAGCAAATGACGCTTGGGGCCATGGACGACGAAAAGTACGTATACCTGATGGGCCGTGAAATAGCCCTCAAAATGAAGCGCCTGGGCGTAAACGTCAGTTTTTCGCCTGTCATGGACGTGAACGTGAACCCCAACAACCCTGTTATCGGCAACCGTTCGTTTGGCGAGTCGAAGGAGGAAGTAACACGCCGCGGCATTGCTTACATCCAGGGCCTGCAGGACCATGGCGTAATTGCGGTTGCCAAGCATTTCCCGGGCCACGGCGACACCGACACCGATTCGCACCTGGCACTGCCTGTAGTGCAGCACGACATGAAGCGGCTAACAGAGGTAGAGCTGTATCCTTTTAAAAAATCGTTCGATGCCGGCGTCATGGGCGTGATGATCGCGCACCTGTACCTGCCCAGCATCGATACCACCCGTAACCTGGCCAGCACCCTCTCCTATCCGCTGGTAACCGGCCTGTTAAAGGAAAAAATGAAGTACAGGGGGCTGGTGTTTACCGATGCCCTGAACATGAAAGGCGTAAGCAAGTACTACAAACCAGGCGAGGTAGACCTGAAAGCACTGATGGCGGGCAATGATGTACTGCTTTTCCCGGAAGATGTGCCTACTGCCGTAACTAAAATAAAAGAAGCTATTGCTGCTGGGCTGCTTAAACCGGAGGATATTGACCAGCGGGTAAGAAAAATCCTGCATGCCAAATACTGGGCTGGCCTGAACCGGTATAACCCGGTAGAACTGAACAACCTGAAAGAAGAACTCGACCGGCCACTGAGCCTGGTCGTGCAGGAGCAGCTGTTTGAGCATTCTGTTACCGTGGTGCAGAACAAAGACAACCTGCTGCCGTTCAGGTACCTGGACACGATGAGCATTGCTTCTGTAGCCATTGGCGTACCTGCCATTAATACCTTTCAGCAGACCCTGAACCATTATGCGCCTGTAGCAACATTTGCCATACCCGACCGCTTCGCACCAGATTCGGCCTTTACCAAAATTATTCCGCAGCTTCGCGACAAAGATGTAGTGGTGGTAAGTATTCATAACATGAACTATACCTCGGCCAGGGACTTCGGAATTGGGGTGAGCACCCGGGCATTTATCCGTTTCCTGCAGGAGCGTACCGATAAAAAGGTGGTAGTGGCCGTGATGGGCAATGCCTACAGCCTGAAGTTTTTTGAGGACAGCAACTGGCTGGTGTGTGGCTACGAAGATCATTCGGTTGCCCAGTCGCTGGTGCCGCAGGTGCTGTTCGGTGCACGGGCCGCCAGGGGCAAATTGCCAGTAACCGCTTCGGCCAAATTAAAAGCAGGAACTGGTCTTAACACGCCCTTACTGGGACGCCTGAAGTACGGTATCCCGGAAAGTGTAGGCATGGACTCCAAAGTCCTGAAACAAATTGATAACGTAGCCACAGAGGCGGTAGCTTATGCCGCAACCCCCGGATGCCAGGTGCTGGTAGTAAAAGATGGCACTGTGGTTTTCAACAAATCATACGGGTATTATACCTACGATAAAACCCAACCGGTCACAAACAACACGGTTTATGACATTGCCTCTATTACCAAAGTTGCCGCTACCTTACAGGCTGTCATGTTCCTGAAAGACCAGGGCAAAATCAGTCTGGACGAAAAGATATCGACTTACCTGCCTGAGTTAAGAGGAACAAACAAAGCCAATCTGCTGCTGCGCGATATCCTGACACACCAGGCGGGCTTACAGGCGACACTGCCGCATTGGCAGAAAACCATGGACAACAAGAAACTGAAGGAAACATATTATGCCAGTACCCAGAACGATCTGTTTTCCAACGAGGTAATACCGGGGGTTTACTCCATCTCATCCATGGAAGACTCGCTCTGGACCTGGACCGTTAAATCGTCTCTGCTAACTACTAAAAAAGGAAATGGCACCTACGATTACAAATACAGCGACCTGGGCTTCTATATCCTGAAGCGTATGGCCGAGCACATGCTTAACCAGCCGCTCAACGAGTTCATGGATCAGAACTTCTACGCCCCGCTCGGACTGAGTACCTTAGGATATACACCACTGCTCAAGCACCCGCGCGAGGCCATAGCCCCAACCGAAGATGATAATTACTTCCGCAAGAACCTGATCTGGGGTACCGTGCACGACCAGGGAGCCGCTATGATGGGGGGTGTGGGCGGCCATGCCGGCTTGTTCTCCAATGCCAACGACCTGGCTATCCTGCTGCAGATGAACCTGCAGAACGGGCACTATGGAGGTCATAAGTATTTCAAAACCAATGTAGTCCCTGAGTTTTCCAGAAAGCAGCGCGCAGAGAGCCGCCGCGGCCTGGGCTGGGACAAACCGGAACCAACCGGCAACGGGCCTACCTCTGACCTGGCTCCGATGAGTTCCTTCGGCCACACCGGCTTTACCGGTACCTGCGCCTGGGTAGACCCTGAAAATAAACTAATTTATGTGTTCCTGTCGAACAGGGTGTATCCTGATGCAGGAAACAACAAACTGGTTAAATACAACATCCGGACCCGTATACACGATGTCGTATACAAAGCCTTGATTCCTAAAACATAATTAAACATACTTCCAACAAAGCGCAGCGTATGCACGTTGCGCTTTGTTGTTTACAAGCTTTAACAAACAACTATGAGAATTGGCATTGTCTGCTACCCTACTTTTGGAGGAAGCGGTGTGGTAGCCACAGAATTGGGCAAAGCACTGGCGCTGGAAGGGCACAAGGTTCATTTTATCACCTACAGTCAGCCGGCCAGGCTCGACTTTTATAACCAGAACCTGTTTTACCACGAAGTTTTCGTTCCTACTTACCCGCTGTTCCAGTATGCGCCATACGAACTGGCGCTTTCGAGCAAAATGGTGGATATCGTGCAGTTCGAGAAGCTGGATGTGCTGCATGTGCATTACGCCATTCCACATGCCTCAGCTGCTTACATGGCCAAGCAGATTCTGAAAACAAAGGGCATTAACATCCCGGTTATCACCACCCTGCATGGCACCGACATCACCCTGGTAGGCAAAGATCCTTCTTTTGAGCCGGTCGTTACTTTCAGCATTAACCAGTCGGATGGCGTTACAGCTGTGTCCGAAAGCCTGCGCACCGAAACCTACGATTACTTCCCGATTGAAAAAGATATCAAGGTAATCCCCAACTTCATAAACCTGGAGAAGTTTAAGCGGCAGCAGAAAGAGCATTTCCGGATGGCTATCAGCCCAAACAACGAGAAGCTGCTGGTACACACCTCCAACTTCCGCTCTGTGAAGCGCGTGGAAGATGTCATCCAGATTTTCTCGCGGGTGCGTGAGGTTATCCCTTCCAAGCTGCTGTTAGTAGGCGACGGGCCGGACCGTCCGCGTATCGAAAAACTGTGCCGGGAGCTGAACATTTGCCCGGATGTACGGTTTTTAGGAAAACTGGAAGCAGTAGAGGAGGTACTTTCCGTTGCCGATCTGTTCCTGATGCCCTCCGAAAAAGAAAGCTTTGGTTTGGCAGCCCTGGAGGCCATGGCCTGCGAAGTACCTGTTATCTCCTCCGATGCAGGCGGCATACCGGAACTCAACATCAATGGCGTAACAGGTTTTGTAAGCCGTGTAGGCGACGTACCCGATATGGTAAAGAACGCCCTTTACGTGCTCGACGATATTCACCTGCCAACTTTTAAGGCTAACGCTTTAGCCAGGGCGAAGGAATTTGATGTTGCCAAAATTTTGCCTCAGTATGAGGCTTTTTACCAGAAGATAATAGCCGAACAACTGGCACTTACTTAAAATACAGGTTTTTATAGCACTACTTTAAAAAAATCCGGCCTCTAAATTCGCAGCCGGATTTTTTTATCTACTATATTTACGTCACCAAACAAGCACAATTGCTGATTTTCTAAAATAAGCCTTTAGCAGGTACCCAAAACGCCAGTTAAAGCAGACAATTTTATACTTATTCCACATTTCAGGGAACATTCCGTTATGAGTAAAGACAAATTTTTCATTATTGACTTCGACAGTACTTTCACACAGGTAGAAGCTTTAGATGAGTTAGGAGAAATCACACTTCAGGACGATGAAAAGAAAGAGCAGATCCTGCAGGAGATTAAAGATATTACCAATAGTGCCATGGAGGGCAAAAGCTCCTTCACAGCAGGACTTTCCCAGCGTTTGTCTTTACTCAACGCAAACCAGCGGCACCTGCAGCAACTTATCTCCCGGCTCAGAAATAAAGTTTCGCAGTCGGTTAGCCGCAACAGAAACTTCTTTAACGAATATGCCGACAACATCTACATCGTGTCAAGCGGCTTTAAAGAGTTTATCACGCCCATTGTAACAGAGTACGGCATTAAAGAAGAGAACATCTATGCCAACACGTTTGAGTATGATGAAAACGGCAATATCATTGGGTTCGATAAAGAGAATGTGCTGTGCCTGGACAAGGGAAAAATAAAGCTGCTGGAAGACCTGGCCCTGGAAGGCGATGTGTACGTGCTGGGCGATGGCTATACCGACTACGAAATTAAGGAGGCCGGTCTGGCCAATAAATTCTATGCCTTTACCGAAAATATTTCCCGCGAAAGCGTGATTGCGAAAGCTGAGCATATTGCGCCCAGCCTGGATGAATTCTTGTACCAGAACAAATTACCAATGGCTATTTCATATCCTAAAAACCGCATCAGTGTGCTGCTGCTGGAAAACATACACCCGCAGGCAGTAAAACTATTTAAAAACGAAGGCTACCAGGTAGAAACCGTAGCCGGTGCCCTGAGCGAAGATGAGCTTTGCGAGCGCATTAAAAATGTATCTATCCTGGGTATCCGCTCCAAAACACACGTAACCAAGCGCGTGCTGGAGCATGCCAATAAACTGATGTGCGTGGGCGCCTTCTGTATCGGAACAAACCAGATCGACCTGCCTGCCTGCCTTGATGCGGGTGTAGTTGTTTTTAACGCGCCTTACAGCAACACGCGCAGTGTGGTGGAACTGGCGATAGGCGAGATCATTATGCTTTGCCGCAACATCACCGACAAGAGCGAAAAGATGCACAAAGGCATCTGGGACAAATCGGCTGCAGGCAGCTTTGAGGTTCGCGATAAAAAACTGGGTATAGTTGGGTACGGAAACATCGGTTCTCAGCTGTCGGTATTAGCCGAAGCGATGGGCATGGATGTTTACTACTACGACATTGTAGAGAAACTACAACTCGGAAATGCCAGAAAATGCAATACGCTGAAAGAGTTGCTGGAGATCTCCGACATCGTATCGCTGCACGTAGACGGGCGCCCTAACAACAAGAATATATTCGGACCGGAAGAATTTGCTGCCATGAAAGATGGCGCCATTTTCCTGAACCTGAGCCGTGGCCATGTGGTGGAGATTGAGAGCCTGGTGGAGGCCATTAAATCCGGCAAGATAAAAGGTGCCGCTGTAGACGTGTTCCCGGAAGAACCGGCTACAAACGATGAAGAATTTGTGAGCGAATTGCGCGGACTGCCGAACGTTATCCTGACGCCGCACATTGGTGGCAGCACCAGCGAAGCGCAGAAGAACATCGCCAACTTTGTTCCGAACCGCATCATGGATTACATCAACTCCGGTAACACCTACCAGAGCGTTAACTTCCCGAACCTGCAGCTGCCGGAGCTGAAAGATGCGCACCGCCTGATCCATATCCACGAGAACGTGCCCGGGGTACTGGCCAATATCAACAAGGTACTGGCAGAAAATAACGTGAACATCCTGGGGCAGTACCTCAAAACCAACGAGCGGGTAGGTTATGTGATCACCGATATCGACAAGGCGTACGAAAAAGACCTGATCAACGACCTGAAGAGCATTCCGGCTACCATTAAATTCAGGATTCTGTATTAATCAGCAATAGCTTGGCGGGATTTGTAATCCCGTCTTAACTGAGCCGCCGGATTTGTAATCCGGCAAGTACAAACAATTAGCTCCCACTTCTGCCCCACCAGGCACGAGGTAAGAGGGAACAACAAAAACAGGTTAGCTGTAGCTCCAGAGGCTACAGCTAACTGCATTTTAAATCATTAACCAACGAAAAGCGGGACTCGCTGCCCGGATACAGGTATGACGAATAAAGTTTATTTCACCCCCGGACCTTCTGAACTTTACCCAACCGTGCCCCAGCACATGCAGACGGCCATGGAAAATAAGATCGGTAGCATTTCGCACCGCAGTCAGCAGTTCAAGGATATTTACGCCCACACGGTTGCTGGTTTACGCCAGTTGCTGCAGCTACCGGATCACTTCGATATCCTTTTTCTGTCTTCGGCCAACGAAATCTGGGAACGTGCCATCGAAAACACGGTAGAGAAGGAGAGTTTTCACCTGGTAAACGGCTCTTTTTCCAAGCGCTTTTATGAAATTTCGCTCGACCTGGGCCGCAAAGCTACCAAGCATGAAGTGCCTTTCGGACAAGGATTCCGGGTTGAAGACATTGAAGTGCCTGCCTCAGCAGAACTCGTAGCCATAGTTCAGAACGAAACCAGTTCCGGCGCCGGTACGCCCGTAGCAGCTATTAACGCCCTGCGCGAAAAGACTGGTCCTGAACCACTGTTTTTCATTGATGTGGTGTCTTCTATGCCGCACCCAAAACTTGACTGGTCTAAAGTTGACTCGGTATACTTTTCGGTGCAGAAGTGTTTCGGTTTGCCTGCCGGCCTGGGTGTGTGGGTACTCAACGACCGCTGCATTGCCAAAGCAGAAGCTTTAAAAGCCAAAGGAATGTCAGTTGGCTCTTACCACAGCATCCCGGCTACCATCGGTAAAGCACGCGCCAACCAGACACAGGAAACGCCAAACGTGCTCAACATTTACCTGCTGGGCCAGGTAGTGCAGGAAATGAACCAGAAGGGCGTAGATGTCATCCGCCAGGAAACAGAAGCCAAAGCCAAAATGGTGTACGACTACCTGGAAGCGAGCGAGAACTTTGAGATTGCGGTTGAAGAACCAGCTCACCGCTCTGCCACTACCATCATTGCCAACACCAAACTACCGGCATCCGAAGTAATCAAGCGCTTATCTCCCTTCGATATGGCGGTAGGCAGCGGCTACGGCAACTACAAAGAAAGCCAGATACGCATCGCCAACTTCCCGGCACACTCTGTAGGCCAGATGCAGGCGCTGGTGTATAAGTTGAAGGAGCTGGTGGGGTAAATGGTGTAAAACAGTAAAAAATAAAAAGAGGCAGCGAGGAGAAAGTTCTTCGCTGCCTCTTTTTATTTCTGCGCGTTTCAACTTTGTCTGAACCGCTGATTAACCGGATTAAGGGATTGTCATAGACTACTCTTGCATACCAAAAAGCTGCCGTTGAATACGTCTACCTACATCTTTTAACGTAGCAAAATTATCCTTTACTTCCGGTGTTGGGCCAGTTAAATAGGTGTTTGATTTCCCCCAATAAGTGGCAAACTCTTTGTTTACACCCATTTCCACCACTTCATCTGTGCGCAATTCACTAAATATGTATAACGATTTAGGAAGCGTGGTCACAGGAGTAATGGGACAGGTACTGCAGTTTGATGTTCTTAAAAATTGGTATCTGGCTTTCAACTCCTGGTCGAATCTTGCGGCTTTGCCAGAAAATAAATCTAAATAGGCAGTCGTAATATTACTTTCAAGGCTTAGTACTAAGATAGCAAACATGATTGTAAGTGAGAAAGCAAATGAATTTAGGCCTGTGTTGCTAGCAGGTAAAAGCTTCTGCCCATACTTGTTTAGCCCAACCTGAAGCAGGTAGAGCCATCCGAAAACAAAAAGGAAATAAACAACATTCTCTACCCGCGAACCAGCTCTTTGCCCGGTTGAATAAATAAAGACAAAATGCAGGATGAAAATGGTGCCCAGGTACCAGGCAACAGAAAGTGGCACAGATGCCTTGAAAATATCACTTCTAATACTATAGTTGTTAAATTTTGCAGCCCAGATCAGGATATAAATTAATGAAACCAGCAACATCGTAAAGCCCCAGTTCATAAAATTTAACACTAACATTGCACCGGCACCCGCAAAAGAGAACAGTACATTACCAGGACTTGCCTGGCTGCTCATTCGCTCGTAATTACCCGGTGCCAACACTACGACAAGGCCTAAGAGTAACGACAGCAGGAACAGGCAAACCTGGTAATGTAATAGCTTTTTATAGAGTTGCCACTCGGTAATGAGTATTAGCAGCAGGGTAGCATTTAAAACTATCATCGACAATTCATTGGACCCGACGATGGCAATCACCAGAACAAAACCTGCGACCTGTAAAAAGGTTCTCGCCCCTTTTTTTCTGACGTGCGGCAGCTTCAGAAGAATTCCAAAGAAGACGAGGGTATAGATAATTGCCCCCAGGTAAATCATATAGCTCGAAAACCAGTACAGGCCTTGCGCAATGTCAGGCAACTGCAAAAGGTACACTGTGATCACGAACAATGAAAAGGAAACTATTTTCTTAATACTAAATAGCTGCCCGAACAGGCTGTGAAAGAAGAAGAGGGTTGCCGTTATGAGTAAAAGAAGGGCACTGAAAGAGTACAATTTATAAGCAGCAAAGTTACCCTGTAGCAGCGGATTCAGACGGGACACAGCCGTTGCAAAATACCTTCCTGACCAATGAAGATAACTCTCAGCCTGCGTCTCAAAAAAACCAGCACTCAGGTCCCGGTTTGCTAAAACATAATCATCCATGGCAGGATGATTATATAAATTCAACAGTAGGAACGGTAGTATTGCCAACAAAGCCAACACCAGAAAAAAATTAGGTAAAAAGGTAGACGCCAAAAATGGTCTATACATGGAGGACTGATATTATACTTTTATCTACAAAGATAGAAAAGTAAAAATAAAGGTTTTGTTGTAGCGTACTACCCCACCTGAAGGCATCAAGACCTGAAATAGCCTGCATAAGAAGAGCAGCGGGAATGGTGGCAGGTGCAGCAAACAATTTTTGGTTCCCAAAGGCCTGCTTCAGGTCTGCTGCCCCTGCCACCACAGCCTCTGCTCTAAAACACCTGCGCAATTTCCTGCTTCAGGAAACTGATAGCGTCTGCTGTGGGTTCTGCTTCGCCAGCCAATACCATCTCCAGCACCCGTTTCGCCAGGTCGGTGCCTTTGGCATCCTGGGGCATGTTCTGATAAGCAGTATTGACCATGTTGATCACCCCCTCCTGCGCGCGCTTTACCATCTGCCAGGCCTGCTCCGTCATGTACACCTGCTGCGAGAGGTTGTGGTTAAACTCCTCCCGTATCTCTGTTACCAGCACCCGGTGATATTCTGCAGCTGTCAGTCCGGCGCCGCTTACCCGGATGAGCAGGTTGCTTGGCGTGATGCGTTCCAGCAACAGGATAATGCGTTCGTAGGCCTGCAGGCGGATGGGCAGGATGATCTCTGAGTTTTTCATGCGCAGGTCCAGCACACGCGATTTGTAATCCCGGTCGAGGTACCTGTTTACTACATAATACATGGCACCGGCTACAATCAGGGCCGGCAGGGCAAGCCGTAAGAGTTCCATTAAAAACATGAGTCCGTTTTCCATAGTTTATACTTTAGCGCCTAAATATCGTAAAAAATAACTTCAGGCATGCATGAATCAATTGCAGCCGGCAAATGTTTACTTAATACGAGCGGTAGCCGTAAGATTCGTATAGAATTTGTAAATTTGCGGTTACACAGTAATTTTTAATAAAGAATTATGGCAACAGAAGCAAAAACAGCACCTATAACACTTACACCGAGAGCATTGGCTGAGGTTAGAAATATAATGCAGGAAAAAAATGTACCAGCAAATTACGGGCTGCGCGTAGGCGTGCAGGGCGGTGGCTGCTCCGGTATGTCTTACCTGCTCGGTTTCGACCAGGCCAAAGATGCCGACGAGGTGTACAATGTAGAGGGAATCGACCTGATTATGGACAAAAAGCACGCGATGTACGTGCTGGGCATGGAAGTTGACTTCCAGGACGGCCTGAATGCCCGCGGTTTCTCATTCAGCAATCCGCAAGCAAAGAGTACCTGCGGCTGCGGTTCTTCCTTCTCAGCATAAAACATTTTTTCATTTTTGATCACTGGCAGCACAGCCCGGTTCACTTGAGCCGGGCTGTGCTGTTTTTTGTCTTAACCTTTGATTTACACTGATTATGCCGATTTAACAGATTCTGCTTTCTGTTATTTATTCTGAAATAGCCTACTACTTTATTTTCAAAGGGAAACAGCGGAAAAGACAGGAGCGACTGAAAAATTATTGCAAGTAGTATCCATTTCACCGAAATCAGCATAATCTGTGTAAATCAAAGGGTTAAGACAATCAATACGTCCTGGTCATGCTGGCCGGCACTACCAGGATATAGTCGGCTTTCTCCTGGTGCTCCTCCTGCAGCTTTTCCAGGTCGTCCTGCAGCACGGTGGTGATGGACTGAAGTTTCAACTGGGGCTGCTGCTGTTTCAGGTACCAGCCTATGCCTTCGAAGTTATCGGAATGGTAGGCGCCGTTCAGGTGCAGCACTTTTTTACCATTCTTTACCTGCTGCAGGATAAAATGGGCCATGGTGGCATCTTTCAGGGCCTGCGCCTGTACAATATGCTCGCTTTTAACACTGCCGTGGGTGCTGCCGCCAAACATGCCTATCATCTTTTTGTAACCGGGCAGGTTCATGTCTACTGTAACAGGTAAGGGAGCTAAATAGCGTTTGCCATCGTCTGAAATTTTATCGAGCGCCTCAAGCCCACCACTGGCCACCATAGCGGCGTAACGTCGCGGCACATTGGTAGCAACAACCGGTATGCCCATGTCTTTGGCAAAGCGTATCACTGGTTTGTAATCTGTTTTGTAGTTGGGCCAGGGCCGTGCTTCCTGCTCAAAGTTAGTTTCCGCCACCTGGTCGGCCAGGTACTCGTTCAGCACCAGTTGCACGTCGGCTTCGAACATCTCGGCGCCAATCACAACGTTGCCCTGATGCGCTTTATACAGGTCCTTCGCTGCTTCCAGCTGCAGCCAGTGCGCAATCGGGTCGTTGTGCTGCTCCCCAAACAGCACCACATCGGCTTTCTGCAGTTCCTGCAGCATGTTGCCGTAGCTGACAGGCTTGCCCTTTTTTGTAAAGAGCTTATAAGCCGGTTTGTCCTGCGCAGTTGCACCAGTTGTCATCATCAGTAAAACGAGAAGGTTTAGAATCAGAAATGGAAGCCTCATGGGTAAGTTTGTATGAAAATTCATTAGCTCAAGTTACAAAAAAAGTAGCTGACCCTGCGGGGCCAGCTACTGGTAAAAACATAGGTTCTATTTTGTACTATGGCTTTGCTTTATACGCTACACCCGGTAAAAGAGCCATTTCGAGAGCTCTTTATAATTCACTCTTTTACCGTACATCAGGATGCCTACCCGGTATATACGGCCAGCCAGCCAAGTGGTAAAAATAAATCCGCCGACCAGCAGCCCCATCGAGAGCAGCAGTTCCCAGGTGGGCACGCCAAATGGCACCCGCACCATCATCACGATAGGCGAGGTAAACGGAATAATGGACATCCAGAACGCCACCGGCCCGTCGGGGTTTTGCAGGACCACGGTATACGACATGATAAAGGAAATGATCAGCGGAATGGTGATCGGGAACATAAACTGCTGCGTGTCCGTCTCGTTGTCTACGGCTGCCCCAATAGCCCCGAAGAGGGAACCGTACAGCAGGTAACCGCCCAGGAAGTAAAACAGGAAGCAAGCCAGTATCAGCGGAAAATTCAGGTTACCCAAGGCATGGCTTACATCGGCTACCACCTCTTTCGCACCTCCCTCCTGGTCTGTGGCTACTTCCTCGCCGGTGGCCTGTGCCCTGCCTGCCTCATACTGTTCCAGGGGTGAAGGGGCCGGTTTAATTCCAAATGCCGCCTGCACCCCCGTTACCACCACCGACGACAGCACCACCCACAGCAAAAACTGCGTTAAGCCTACCCCGGCAATGCCCACGATTTTACCCATCATCAGCTGAAACGGCTTCACCGACGAAATCATTACTTCAATGATACGGTTGGTCTTTTCCTCGATCACCCCGCGCATGATCTGCACGCCATACAAGAAAATGAAAAAGTAGATGATAACAGCTCCTATTAATCCAGCCGCTGATGTAACAATGGCATTGTTGGTCTTTTCGCCTTCGTCGCTCAGGTTAACGGTGGTAAGCGAAATACTTGCTTTCATTTTGTTCAGCAGCTCCCGCTCGATACCGGAAGCTATAAACCGTTGGCTCTCTATTTCCCGCTCCAGCATGTTCTCCAGCCGTACCTTCGTCTGCAGGCTGGCGTTCTTTTTCGAGTACACTTTTATCCCTTCAGGATTCTGAATGTTGATCTTCGGGATGTGGAGCAGCGCGGTGTATTCTGTTTCCTGGTATATTTTTTTGGCATCTTCCAGTGAGCCCTGCAGCGTTACGAACTGCATATCCTTTTTACTTTCCAGCTTATCGGCAAACAAGCCGCTTTCATCCAGCACCATCACCACATCCGACCTATCCGACACGGTGGCCAGCCAGGCAGGCACTACCAGGAAGGCGGCCAGCAGCAGGGGCGTCAGGAAGGTCATGATGATAAAGCTCTTCTTCCGCACCCGCGTCAGGTACTCCCGCTGTATGATTAACCAGATTTTATGCATAATGCGATTCTTTTACTTTTTGGATAAAAATGTCGTTGATGCTTGGCACCAGCTCTATAAATGAGTGCACCTCTACCCGCTCGATGAGGTAACGCAGCAGGTCGTTTGGCTTTGTGTCGTTGAGCAGCTTAATGGAAGCCCTGAAAACGCCGTGGCTGTCGTGCTGCTCCAGCACCTGGTAGTCTGGTGATGTTACCAGCAGCATGCCATTGCCAATTACCTGGTAGGTATCGGTTTTATAAGCATCCTTCACCTCCTTTACCGGCCCGTCCAGCACCTTTTGGGAACGATTGATCAGGGCAATATAATCGCACAGCTCTTCCACCGACTCCATACGGTGGGTCGAGAAGATAATGGTAGCGCCGTTGTCGCGCAGCCTCAGAATTTCATCTTTAATCAGGTTGGCGTTGATCGGGTCGAAGCCGGAGAACGGTTCATCCAGGATCACGAGCGAGGGTTCGTGCAGCACGGTAGCCATAAACTGCACCTTCTGCTGCATCCCCTTCGACAGGTCTTCGATGTTCTTGTACAGCCAGTCGCGGATTTCAAAACGGTCTACCCACACTTTTATGCGGTCGGTAGCCTCACTTTTCGACAAGCCTTTGAGCTGCGCCAGGTACAGCAGTTGCTCCCCTACTTTCATTTTTTTGTACAGCCCGCGCTCTTCGGGCAGGTAGCCCATGTCTTTGATATGATCAGGTTTCAGAGGTTGGTCTTTGAAGTAGATTTTACCGGAGTCAGCGCCTGTAATCTGGGTGATGATCCGGATAAGCGAAGTTTTGCCTGCCCCGTTCGGACCCAGTAAACCAAAAATACAGCCAGCCGGAATATCGAAACTCACATTATCCAGGGCCGTGTGGTTGGCATAATGCTTCGATACATTTTCGATTTTGAGGATGCTCAATGTGATAATTTTTAGTTTAAGTAAAAATAGATTTATTCCTGTGAAGCGGCAACTGTTTAGATGAATTACACCTAATAAATCGACCAATCCCCCTATTAACCCGATAAAGGAGCGGCAGGTTGTGCGAATGCAGGTTTTTATTAACGCGCGCGCTCGCTTTTAAAATATTTTCTCATACTGCCACTCTTAAACCTCAGCAGAGGCTGTGGTGGCAGGTGCAGCAGAACAAAAATAGCCTTCTGCTGCAGTCACCACAGCCTCTGCTGCTAAAAACCGGGGCAGCGGGAAGAACTGAGCTGCAAACAGAAGCTAAAAAGCCTGTCTTTTCACGTGGAAACAGACAGGCTTTCAGTAATTAAACTATAGTGGGTAAAGCTTATTGGAAATAGTCTTTCACTTTCTCGAAAAACCCTTTATCGTTTTTGCCGGGGTGCGGTGCAAAGTTGTTGGAATCGCGCAGGCTCTCCAGTTTCGCCCGCTCCTCGCTGTTGAGCGACTTCGGCGTCCAGACGTTGATATGGATGAGCTGGTCGCCTTTGCCGTACCCGTTTATGTCTTTGATGCCTTTGCCGCGCAGCCTGAAAATTTCGCCGCTCTGCGTGCCGGGCTTGATGTTTACTTTTACTTTACCTGAAATAGTCGGCACTTCGATATCCGCTCCCAGGGCAGCATCTATAAAGCTGATGTACTGGTCAAAGATCACGTTGTTGCCATCGCGCTTCAGGGTGGCGTGCTGCTCTTCCTCTATCTGGATGAGCAGGTCGCCGGGAATGCCGCCGCGCTCCGGTACGTTGCCTTTGCCGCTCATCGACAGCTGCATGCCATCCATTACGCCGGCCGGCACATTAATCGTGATCACTTCTTCCTGGAGCTCTCTGCCCGTACCGTGGCAGGTTTCGCATTTATTTGTAACTACTTTGCCTTCGCCGTGGCAAACCGGGCAGGTACTGGCCGATACCATCTGGCCCAGCATCGTGTTTACCACCTTGCGCACCTGGCCCGAGCCCTGGCAGGAACTACAGGTTTGCAGGTCGGTGCCGTTTTTGGCGCCGTTGCCGCCGCAGGTGCTGCAGGCTACGTAGCGTTTTACTTTTATTTTTTTCTCAACGCCGTTGGCAATTTCCTCCAGGTTGAGCTTTAATTTAATACGCAGGTTGGTTCCTTTGCGGGTACGTCTGCCGCCACCGCCCTGCCGGCCTCCGAAAAAGCTATCGAATGGGCTTCCACCGCCTCCGAAGATGTCGCCGAACTGCGAGAAAATATCCTCCATGTTCATGCCGCCACCGCCGAAGCCGCCATTCATGCCCTGGTGGCCGAACTGGTCGTAACGCTGACGTTTTTGCTGGTCGCTCAGCACCTCGTAGGCCTCTGCTGCTTCCTTGAACTTGTCTTCGGCAGTCGGGTCGTCGGGGTTTTTATCAGGATGGTATTTGATAGCGATTTTGCGGTAAGCTTTTTTAATCTCTTCCTGCGAAGCGCTGTTGCTTACCCCCAAAACCTCATAATAATCTCTCTTGGCCATTACTTAAGCTCCTATTATAACTTTTGCGAAACGGATCACTTTTTCGTTTAAAGTGTATCCTTTCTCGATTACGTCAATGACTTTGCCTTTCAGCTCATCGGAAGGCGCAGGTATCTGAGTTACCGCTTCCTGGAAATCGCTGTCAAAGTCATCGCCTACATTTATTTTAATTTCTTTCAGGCCTTTTTGCTGCACTACATGCTTCAGCTTATGAAACACCAGCTCCAGCCCCTGCAGCATGGCATCTTCGTTATGCGACGTCTCGATCGACTGCCGCGCACGCTCCATATCATCCAGCACCGGCAGCAACTCGCTCATCAGGTCCTGCGACGCTGTCTTGAACAGTTCCTGGCGCTCTTTGGCAGTTCTGCGTCTGAAGTTCTCAAATTCAGCCATCAGGCGGATGTATTTATCCTTCATCTCGGCAAGCTCTGCCCCTGGTGTATTTTCTTCCTGTGCTGTTTCAGCTGAAGCCGTTTCCTCTTCCTGCCCATTTTCTTCCAGATTGGCAGTGTTTTCTTGCAGTTCCTCGTTTTCCTGCTCTTTATTTTTATGTTTATCTGACATAATGCCTCAAAAAGCTTAGTTATATAGGTTGATTTACTCTTTTCAATTTGCTTGCCAAGCAGCCACCCGTGACATAGTGGCACAGGTGGCTGCAGTTCAGTCGTGGTTAACAACAGGTAAATTACCCTTTTGTGCCAAAAGCAACGGAAATTATCTGCTGCACCTGCCACCACAGCCGCTGCTGTGCCTGCGGTATAAAAAAAATCGGTAGACAACTTTTCAGCCTCTACCGATTGCTACTCTAAAAAAAGATAAACTGCTAGCTGTTCAGGGCTTCCCAGATCATGTCTTTCAGTTTACCGATATTTTTCTGTGTAACGCTGGAGATAAACACGGTGGGCAAATCCTGTGGCAATCCGGCCCGCATTTCTGCTTCCAGTTCATCGTCGATCAGATCGGTTTTGGTTACGGCCAGTATGCGCTTTTTATCCAGCAGCTCCGGGTTGTACGTTTCCAGCTCATGCAGCAGGATGTTATACTCGTCGGCAATGTCGGCACTCTCACATGAAACCATAAAGAGCAGCATGGAGTTCCGCTCGATGTGGCGCAGGAACCGCAATCCTAGTCCTTTTCCTTCCGAAGCTCCTTCAATAATACCCGGAATATCGGCCATCACAAACGATTTATAATCGCGGTAGGCCACCACGCCCAGGTTAGGCTCCAGGGTGGTAAAAGGATAATTGGCAATTTTAGGCTTAGCCGCCGACATAACCGAAAGCAGCGTGGATTTGCCTGCATTCGGGAAGCCAACCAGGCCAACATCGGCCAGCAGTTTCAGCTCCAGGATCACCCACTCCTCAATGCCTGGCTCACCGGGCTGTGCATAACGGGGCGTCTGGTTGGTAGGCGATTTAAAATGGGCATTTCCCAAACCGCCGCGTCCGCCGGGCGTCAGAATAACCTCCTGCCCGTCAGCGGTAATTTCGCACATTACTTCACCGGTTTCGGCATTACGGGCAATGGTACCCAGCGGCACTTCCAGCACTTCATCGTGGCCCTGCGCTCCGGAAGAGTGTGCGGGGCCGCCATTATGACCGTTTTCGGCAATAATATGTTTCCGGTACTGCAGGTGCAGCAAGGTCCAGAGCTGGGCGTTGCCCCGCAGGAGAATGTGCCCGCCTCTGCCACCATCTCCGCCATCTGGTCCTCCCTTGGCAGTTCGCTTGTCGCGGTGCAAATGGGAAGAGCCGGCTCCTCCGTGCCCGGAGCGGGAACAGACTTTTACGTAATCAATAAAGTTGGATGATGCCAAATGTGGTGGTTAAAAGTATGTAAGTATAGAAATTACGCTTTGTCTTCTTTTTCTTCTTTTTCCAGCAGCGCATCTATGTGCTTGCAAAGTTCCTGGAAAATCTCTTCGATCTCGCCTATACCTTCTACTGCCTGGAACTTGCCCTGGCCGTTGTAATAATCGGCTACCGGGGTCGTTTTGTTGTTGTACTCCTGCACACGCTTCCGGATCAGATCTTCGTTCTGGTCGTCGGGGCGGCCTGAAGTCTGGCCACGCAGCAACAGGCGTTTGGTCAGTTCCTCATCGTCTACCTTCAGGGCAAGCATACCGGAAATTTCAAGATCGTGCTCCTGCAGCAGCTTATCCAGGCCTTGTGCCTGTGGTACGGTGCGCGGGAAACCATCAAAGATGAAGCCTTTGGCATGCTTATGCTCCTTCACTTTGTTGGCGATCATGCCAATCACCACTTCGTCCGGCACCAGCAGGCCGTTATCCATCAGCGATTTGGCTCTCAGCCCCAGTTCAGTACCGGCGGCGATCTCCGAACGGAGCAAGTCTCCGGTCGAAAGATGTATCAGGTTGTACTTATCGATTAATTTCTGACTTTGTGTCCCTTTTCCGGCTCCTGGAGGACCAAACAAAACAATGTTGAGCATATCTTTTAAATGAAAATTAAGACAAAACTAAGTATAAAATTATTTGAATTAAATTTTTTTTACGGGATTCTGTTTTTACCAAACAACAAATTTATATATAAAAATCCATTTCAAATATAAAATAATCTTTTTTTATTCTTGCCTCAGGAAACAATCTTGTAAATATCGCGCAGGTTTCGCCCCAGTCCGTTGTAGTCTAAGCCATATCCGACTACAAAATCATTTGGGATAGCTTTGGCCACATATTTTATATCGATTTTGTGCTGCAGGCATTCCGGCTTAAGCAGCAGCGTAGCCACCTCTAACGAAGCGGGATTCTTTTGCTGCAGTTGCTGCAGCAGGCTGTTGACCGTATGGCCGGTGTCTACGATATCCTCCAGCACCACCACATGCCGCCCGTCCAGGTTCTCGGTTAAACCAAGTATTTCCTTCACTTTACCTGTACTGGCCATATCCTGGTAAGACGACAAACGAATAAAAGCGATGTCGCAGGAAACACCGATCCGTTTCATCAGATCGGCAGCAAACATAAAGGAACCATTAAGGACAGCCAGGAACAGCGGCCTTTTCTCGGCATAATCTGTGTTCAACTGATCTGCCAGCATGGTTATCCGGGCAATAATTTCTTCTTCGAACAGGTAAGTTTTAAACTGGCAATCGTTAAGCGTAATCGTGCGGGGATACATGATTTTGGAGCGTTAGTTAGACAGACAAAGTTACATATAAAAAACAAGCCCAACTAAATTAGTCGGGCTCGTGAAGCAAGGCAAACCGTTAGAAAGCCACTACTGTTTTTTCCGGGTTTGCACCGGCACCTACTCTTTCGGGTGCTTTTTGTTCCACCTCCGTTGCACCCAGTGGCGATTCCGGTATAGGAGGCTCCTGGTCCAGGGCAATATGCGGCGCAATCACCAGCGACATGATCGACATCAACTTGATCAGGATGTTCATAGAGGGGCCCGAGGTATCTTTAAACGGATCGCCAACGGTATCGCCTGTTACAGAGGCTTTATGGGCATCGGAGCCTTTATATTCCATCTTCCCGTTAATATCCACTCCTTTCTCAAAAGATTTTTTGGCGTTATCCCAGGCACCGCCGGCGTTGGACTGGAACATGGCCATCAATACACCCGAAACGGTTACACCTGCCAGCAAACCTCCCAGAATTTCGGCAGAAGAAGTATCCGGGAAAACATTCCGGAAGCCAAAACCGACTATAAGCGGCACAATCAGGGCAATAGCGCCAGGCAGCATCATTTCCCGGATGGCAGCTTTTGTAGAGATGGCCACACACTTTTCATATTCCGGGTTCCCGGTTCCTTCCATGATACCCGGAATCTCGCGGAACTGCCGGCGAACTTCGTGTACCATGGCCATAGCCGCACGGCCTACTGCTGCAATCGCCAGTGCCGAAAATATAAATGGAATCATTGCGCCAATGAACAAGCCACCCAGCACGGGCGCTTTGTACAGGTCGATGCTCGGAATACCGGCAATCCCAACAAAGGCGGCAAACAGGGCCAGGGAGGTTAAGGCTGCCGAGGCAATGGCAAAACCTTTACCGGTGGCAGCAGTCGTGTTACCCACAGCATCGAGGATATCGGTACGGCCACGCACTTCTTTCGGTAGCTCGCTCATCTCGGCAATACCACCTGCGTTGTCGGCAATAGGCCCGAAGGCATCGATGGCTAACTGCATGGCGGTGGTCGCCATCATACCGGCTGCGGCTATCGCTACACCGTATAAACCTGCTGCTGCATACGAAAGCACAATACCGGCTGCCAGTACAATAATGGGCATAACCGTAGAGTGCATGCCAACAGCCAGACCGGCAATAATATTGGTAGCATGCCCTGTAGACGACTGCTGCACGATAGAATTGACAGGCTTTTTACCCATTGCCGTATAATACTCTGTAATGATACTCATAAGCGTACCTACCACCAGACCTACTATTACAGCCATAAAAACCCCGTTTGCAGTAAACTCGAAGTTGCGCAGCACCAGCAGGTCCGGCAGCAGCCAACGGATGGCAAAATAAGCGCCTACGGCTGTCAGGATTACCGATATCCAGTTGCCGCGGTTCAGGGCAGCCTGCACATTACCACCCTCGCTTACACGCACAAACAGCATTCCTATCAGCGAGAAAACGATGCCCAGACCGGCTATCAGCATGGGAAGAATTACCGGGGACAGGCCCTGGAAATTATCCTGCACCTCTACTTCACGCCCGAGCACCATTGTTGCCAGGATAGTTGCCACATACGAGCCAAACAAGTCGGCTCCCATACCGGCTACGTCGCCTACGTTGTCGCCTACGTTGTCGGCAATGGTGGCAGGGTTCCGCGGATCGTCTTCCGGGATACCAGCCTCTACTTTACCTACCAGGTCGGCACCCACGTCGGCGGCTTTTGTATAGATACCACCGCCCACACGTGCAAAAAGGGCAATACTTTCGGCACCCAGCGAGAAACCGGTCAGCACCTCCAGCGCCCGCTCCATCTCCAGGCCATTCGCGCCTGCACCAACACTCTGCACAAAAACATAGTAAAGCACGATAAACAAAGACCCCAGCCCCAGCACCGCCAGACCTGCCACTCCCATCCCCATCACGGATCCACCGGCAAACGACACGCTTAGTGCCCTTGATAAACTCGTTCTGGCAGCCTCTGCGGTTCGCACATTCGCCTTTGTAGCAATACGCATCCCAATAAAACCGGCCAGCGCCGAGAAAAAGGCTCCTATCACAAAAGCAACAACAATAGACCAATGCGATTTTTCCCCGGTAAGGCCCAGGTAACCCAGGAAAAGACATGCTATAACAGCAAAATAAAACAGCACTTTGTACTCTGCTTTCAGAAAAGCCATAGCGCCATCGGCAATGTGCTTCGCAATGGTGCTCATGCGCTCGTTTCCATGTGGCTGCTTCGTTACCCACGCCGACCTGAAAAAGGTGTAAATCAGGGCAGCGATTCCAAAAGCGGGAATAGCGTACAGAATTGATTCCATAAAGAGAATTTAATGGTTTACGTCTTACTATATAGAGATATTAAAGGAAGCAGATTCTTCTCAATTTTCCTAACCTTTGTAAGTAAGAATGATCACTATTTTCAACAACTTTTGTTATTGAATCTTTCGTTCTCCAACCAGTGAAATCAATAAATACACGAACTCTGGCAGTTTTTTTGCCCTAAAAAGAAAAGCCGGATACCCATTGCGCCTTTAACTCATTTCTGCATAAGCATTTACAACTGCTCCATCAGTACTTTGTAAAGCGCAACCATACTCTCGATGTCTTTTTTATGCACGATCTCGTCCGGGGTATGCACATTGTCTTCGGGTGCACCTACAAAGCACCAGTCCCAGGGGTGGGCGCTGCGTTGCAGTTCTTTGGCATCGCTGCCGCCGGCCCCCTCTACTTCGAGCTGGTACGGGATACCTGATGCCTTCGCAATTTCAACAATCTTCTGCACATAAGAACGGCGGGGAATCAGGCTGTCGCGGAGCGAAATAGCAACACCCTGGCCCGCTTTTACACCCTCTGTAACCCAGGTAATATCGGAAATAAGCGCCTGGCGTACCCCGAACTGCTCATAAATATACTTGGCCAGGTACGCCACCGAACCGCCCCCGTGCTCTTCCCAACTGCTGAAGGCAATCACGCCGTGCTCTAAGGTTTCGGCTACTTTAAGCGCACTCCACACGCCCAGCCGGTTGTCCAGGTAACAGGACTGCACGGTATCTGCCGTCTCGCGGAAGTTGCAGGCAAATGTTAGCTCTGTTCCCCGTTCTAATTCCCGCTCAAAATGATAAGACAGTGCATCCGTTTCTTCGTCATGTTCCAGGATACATGCAATTGGCCCCTGGCTGTCTTCGCCCACCAGCTTATAACCGGTTTGTGTGTCCGGCCCGCCAATGGGCACCAGCTGCTTTCCGTACCTGACTGTAAAGCCAATAGAATCCATGTGTGCAAAGATGGCAGCCCTGGGTTTACCGAATACCAGCAAAATACAATCCTGAAAATCTTCCCCCATAATAATCCGGGGCTGGCACCTCCACTGAACTTTATGCGTTTCTATATAGTTTATCAAAAAGGCCGCGAGCTTTTTTTCGTTGCCGGACGGGGCATGTACCTGACATAGTTGCTCCAGTAATGTCATATTTTTATTTTCCTTTGATGGAATTCAAAATTAACATATTTGTTGTACATTTATTACTGCCGGGAATTCTGGCAGGTAGTTATACGTTATAATTCTGATCGTTCTGAATTTTGTTATATTACATGAATAGATTCCTTTTAATTACTCTCAGCCTCTTTCTCTCTTTTCTTGCTCAAGCCCAGGAACAGCAGGCACAGCCTGATTCGTCTATGGCAGAAATCATGATACGCGAGGTAGAGGTATTGCCCGAAGGCAATATTAAAGGCATGCTGCTTGTAAACAAAGACATTAAAGATGAACTGGAAGGGGCAGTAACCAATATGTACAACTTCCGGTATGAGCGTGCCGAGAAGCAGTTTAAATCGTTGCGCCGCCGCTACCCCGAGCACCCGATGCCTTACTTCCTCATGGGCCTCAGCCAGTGGTGGAAAATTGTACCAACCAACATCCAGACCTTGCAGTACGACGACCTTTTCTTTGCCTACATGGATACCACCATTCAGAAAGCAGAGAGAATCTATGAAAAAGACGAAAAGAATTTTGAGGCTGCTTTCTTCCTGGCAGCAGCGCATGGGTTCGAAGCCCGCCTGCACTCGGAGCGCAGCAACTGGCGTAAAGCCACTGTCGCCAGCAAAAACGCCATAGAATACATGGAAAAGGCAAAATCCGGCAACGGCTTAAGCCCAGAGTTCCTCTTCGGCGAGTCGCTGTTCAACTACTATTCCATCTGGATACACGAGAACTATAAAATGCTCCGCCCGGTACTGCTGTTCTTCCCGTCCGGCGACAAACGGCTGGGCATAAAGCAGCTCCGCTACGTTGCCAACAATGGTTTTTATACCGCCACCGAAGCCAAGCTGTTCCTCATGAAGATCTACAGCGAAGAAGGCAACCTGGCAGAGGCGCTGCGCGTTGCACAGGACCTGGCCATCCGGTATCCGGATAACGCGTATTTCCAGCGGTTTTATGCCCGCCTGCTGTTCGTGCAGGGGCACTTTACCATGGCTGAACATACATCGCTGGACCTGCTGGACAAGCTAGAGAAAAACAAGCCTGGCTACGAGGCCGTCGGCGGCCGCTACGCCTCCTATATTCTGGGCTATATCAACCAGAACAAGTACCGCGATTTTACAAAAGCAAAGAAGTATTACCGCGACGTGATAAAGTATGCCGAGATGACCGGAGAACGCGACTCCGGCTATTACCTGAATTCCTTCCTTAACCTGGCCCGCATTGCCGAGCAGGAAAAAGACCTGAAAGAAGCAAAGCGCTACTACACCATTGTTATCAACAATTCCGAGAAAAAATCAGATAACTTTAAAGAGGCCCGCGCTTTCTTAAAAGCAAATAAAAAGATCTGATAACGAACGGGCCCGACCCCATCTCAATTATAAAGGAGCAGAGGCTGTGGTGGCTGGTGCAGAAGCGTTTTACGATCGAATTAAGCCGATAAAACACTTCTGCCCCTGCCACCACAGCCTCTGCTGATTTACTTAAACAAATCCAGGAAAGCAGCTTCATTGGCCATTACTGAATAATGCTGCTGCACATGTGCCCTCCCCTGGGCCCCAAGCGTAGCCCGAAGCTCCGGATGCAGGATCAGCCGCTCCAGGTAAGTGTACCAATCGGCCGTTGCGTAACATAAGTAACCGGCCACTTCATGCGGCACAGCAGCTACGTTTGCACCCACCCCCGACACCACAGCCGGAATGCCCAGCGCCATGTACTGCAGCGCCTTAAAAGCACACTTGCCCTTTGCCCACGCCGTATCCGGCAGGGGCATCAGGCCGATATCAAGCTGCAGCAGATCTTCCACCTCTGTCTCTTTTCGCCAGGGCAGGTACCGCCACGACTTCAGCTGCAACCGGGGTTGTTTATCGGCAATTACTATAAAATCAAACTCAAACTGCTGTTCCAGTTGCAGGAGTACCGGCTCTATAAGCTGCAGGTAAGGCAGTGTAGAGTGAGTGCCGGTCCAGCCGATGGTCACTTTTCCGGGTTTGTGAACCTTAAGTCTGTTGTGCAGGTGCACTGTATCAATAGTAGTGGGCAGTACCGTGGCAGCGGGATTATACCTCAAGGCAAAGGCTTGCAGGTAACTGTTGCCACAACTGACCTTATAGCTCCAGGAGCAGATGCCCGCCACTTTCCGATGCCATTTAAAGCGGGTTGCCAGGCTACTTTCCCCCGATGTGCTGGCCAGCCAGATGGCATCGTCGAAATCATAAATTATTTTTTTCCGGAACACCTTCGCAGCCAGCCACTCAAACCAGGGAGGGCCAAGCGGCGTCGCTTCACGGTGAATAAAAACATGGGTATACCGGAAAAGCTGTGGCAAAAGGAGTACTCTTCCTGCAAATCCTTTTAATAACCCCAAAGCTTTCCGGATACCTTGCCCTTTTTGATACAGAATTTTCCAGGCAGAAAGGCTCCAGAAAGCGGAGAAGCGGTAAGGGATGCCCTGCCGGTGCAGCAACGGCAAATACTGCTCAAACCGGAACCGTTGCGACGCCGCCTCCCCGGGAGGATAGGGCACTACAAATAACACGCTCATGACTCCCCCTCCAGCCTGGCAAAAATGTATTCATAAGCTTCCTTTATGCGTTCAGGGGATCTGTATTTTTTGGCAAGCTCCGGAATTTGCTCCCGGTGCTGCGGGTCCTTCAGTATTACCTGAATCTTTCCAATGGCCTGCTCCACACTCCCCTCTACCTGCACATTAAACAAAGCACCACCACCTTCTGCTTTAATAATGTCGCTATCGTCGCCCACACCTTCAGTCAGGAGCACCGGCAAGCCGCTGGCCCAGTATTCGCCTATTTTGATAGGAGAAAGATATTTTGCCGCAGGATTAGCTTTATAAGTGGCAAAAGCAAAATCGGCGGCGGAAAGATACGCAGGCACTTCATGATGCGGAACGGAAGTTACAACAACCTTAGCAAGATCTATATGCTGTTGTTGCAAGAGCTGCGTAATTTCCCCGTTCTCCTGCGGCGAAAGGATGATGAGCCGGAAGTCAGCAATCAGCTCAAAACACTTCTTATACATTCTGAAAGCCTCTTCCTGGTAATATAAGCCGCCATATTTACCTACATAAATGCCGATTAGCGCATGTTGCCACCCCAGTTGCTTTCGAATCTTGTCACGTTGCGTCCGGCTGAATTCCATTGATCTAAAGTCAACCGAACAGGGCACCGTTGATACTTTTTCAGGAGCAACTCCCTCCTGTACTAATCTTGTTTTATAATTTTCTGCCACAGGCATCAATCCTGCAGCCCACTTCTTCTGCAGTTCTTCCCAACGTTTCTGAAACAGATACTTTAACCCCCACCTGTTCCACACACCCGTTTCCAGCATATAATCGGCGTGGGGCTCAAAAGAACTTACATAAAAAGGGGTTTGTGTTTTTTGCCATACTTTATAAGCAAGCGCGCCCGCAGGTGCACCATGAGCCAAAATTACGCTTATATTATACTGCTCTACCAGTTGCATTAGCTTTTTAGGAAAATGAATAAAATCGCTGATCTTGGTCAGGATGTTAATTCCATACTGTTTGGATATTAATGGCTGATGCACGACCTTATTCAGCTCAGCGGGCAGCGCAACCTTACCTGCAAAAGGCTCACGTTCTACCGTTATCAACACCACTTCAACAACATCACTAAGATGCTGCAGCACACGCAGCCGCGGGAACACAGTAGCTTTAGTAAGCCCATCATTCAGCGACCAGTAGCATAAAAACAGGATTCTTTTTGCCACACGTTTACTCAAACCTCAAGCACCTCCAAAAGCTGATTTATATGCCTTTTTACAGAAAACTTATTTTTCAGATCATCCTCCATTAGCTGGTAATTAAGCAGCACTTTATGCCGGTTGTGGTAGAGATAAGTCAGCTTTTCCAAGCAGTCTTTTTTATCACCAGTCCTAAACAGGAATCCAGTGTCACCATCGCGTACGACCTCCTTCAGCCCTCCCGTATCAGAAGCAAGAAGAAGGCATTTGCTGCTTATGGCTTCAAGTGCCGAAAGAGAAAAGCCTTCACAGTAGGAAGGCACTACGACCAACTGAACTTCCAGCATGAACTTTTGCACAACGGCATTAGGCAACGCTCCGGTTATTTTCACGATATCACTCAATCCCATCGACTGTACCTGCAACTCCAACTCTCTTCGCTGTGGACCATCACCAACCACAAAAACAGCTATATCAGCAAAAGCCCCCCCACTAGTATGCAGAAAATTGCCCAACACTTGCAAAAAGAAAAGCTGTCCTTTGTTATAATCAATCCTGTTCGGGATCAGCACCAGGTACCTTCCGGCTACCGACCGAATTACTTGTCGTACCTGCTGCCAGTGCTCCTCTGCTTTATCGTTCCAGAAAGAGACAGGCAAACTGTTATAAATCACTTTATGTTCCTGATGCCGGAAAAGGTTGGTCATAATTTCCTGCTTAACAGCTTCCGATACCGAAATATGGCAATTATCAAAGCGCCTTCCCAACCACCTGTTCAAATCATTCACCATTCGTCGCCTCCAGGTAGTAACAGGATACTCGCTATACTGCAGGCCATGAAAATACTGTACAAGCAGAAATTTGTATCCCGTTAACTTAACCAGACGCATGACAAAGTGTGTATAAGGTGCATGGGCAACAACGCCAGCTATCTTATGCTCTTCAAGAAATTTTTCTATCCTACCAACTAGTCTAATAGCATTAACAAAGGCTCCCGTTGATAAATAAGCTGTTGGCTGATACAGTTGCAGCACAGGCAGTTGTGCTACAGAAACTCCGTATTCTGCTAATATACCCACATCAGACTCGGCCAACACAATTAAGCAAACACGTATTCCTTCCTGCTGCAGGCCTGTTATTTGATTCGCTACTTGTTTCGTTATACCTTCACGTGCAATAGCCGGCGCAACAATAGCCACACTCCGAACAGGCTTTCTCCTGCTATTTTTCATCTTTAGCTGTTAAGAGGTAAATCACGTAACCTTGTAAGATGCCTTTCAAACCAAAAATACTATTTATCGGCGACTATTGCAGAATGGACTACCTGCTTTTGCTTAAAGAGGCGAAAGATAGCTGCGATTTTCGGTTCCTGTTTTTTTCTTCACCCACTGAAGAGCAGCACAAAGCTTACCAGAAATATGGCCAGGCGGTTTATTGGTCTGACTACAGGAGTGCACAGACATTGTTATCAGCATTAGCCCCTGACAAAGTCCTTTTTTTATACATTGACACGTATCATGCGCTGGTACTGAACATTGCTTGCAAAAATGCAGGTATTCCAACTTTTCATCTGGAACATGGCATGCGCGCCGATTATGCTATTGGTTATAATGTTAGCAATAGCCCTGAACTCCACCAGAAATCTTTCAGAAAGATCCGCAACCTGGCAAAACTTCTGCTTAACCTAAGATCAAGAATTAAAGCACGCCTGTTTCTCCAAAACAGCATCCGTGGCTTTTCGGCAGAAGACGCCGCTTTCGTAAAAGAATTCATCTCTATCCGAAGCAAACACAATTATCTGGAAACATTCATACGTCTGCCTTCTAAAAAACGCACTACCGACTATTATATATCCTTCAGTCCTAAAGTATTTCAGGTACACCAGCAATACGATCAACTATCACCAGATCATAAAGTCTTCTTTATAGGAGTACCCTATTTTGATAAGCTGGCACATATCAAACCTGCAACACCACAAAAAATCATTTTATTTATTGATCAGCCTCTGGCCGAACACCACCTGCTACAGTGGACAACAACATTTAAAAAGGCTTTTGTTAAAAAACTTGCAAAAATAGTAACAGCACACCGTTTTAACCTTTTAGTAAAACCCCATCCTGTTCAGGACCTGGCTCTGTGGGAAAACGTTACTGGTGTGGAACTAGTAGACGATGAAAAAATAAGAAAACTATGTAGTAGTGTATCTCTGGTAATGAGCTTCTATTCAACCTATCTGATGCCTTTTGCGGCAATGCCTCACACCACATTAATTACTTTCGAAAACCACCCTGCTGGCAAACTGAATGTTTCGAAGCCTTTTATTGAAGCCGGTGTTTCCTACCCTGTGTATAACCTGAATGAACTTAATTGGGCATTGGAACACATTGACAAGCTCCATCAACAGCAACTTTCCAATAAACCAAAATTCACAGAAGACTGGCTGTATAAATTCGATGGCAAAAGCGGGGAACGCTTGCGCGATATTCTTCTAAAAGATGACCTGTAATGCAAAAGGCCCGGGATATTACAACCCGGGCCTTTGCTATTGCAAGTATAAAAACTAAAACGTTCTCGCTTCTTTAGGCTCAATATGAAGATTCTCTTTGAAATACTCCAATGTTTTACGCAAACCCTCAGCACGGTCTACCTTTGGCTCCCAGCCCAGTATTTCCTTCGCCCGGGTAATATCAGGCTGACGCTTCTGCGGATCGTCTTTTGGCAGTGGCTGGTATTCTAACTTCAGTTCTACACCGGTTAGCTTGCAGATTTCCTCTGCGAACTGCTTTATCGTAATTTCAGATGGATTGCCGATGTTTACCGGATACGCATAATCACTCAACAGCAGGCGATAGATACCTTCCACCAGGTCATCTACATAGCAGAAAGACCTTGTTTGAGAACCGTCGCCAAAAATACTGAGAGGTTCGCCCCGAAGTGCCTGGCTCAGGAAGGCAGGCAATACGCGGCCATCGTTCAGGCGCATGCGCGGGCCATAGGTATTAAAGATACGCACGATGCGGGTCTCTAAACCATGGTGCATGTGGTAAGCCATTGTCATGGCTTCCTGGAAGCGTTTTGCTTCGTCGTAGCAGCCACGCGGGCCAACCGGGTTTACGTTCCCCCAGTAATCTTCTGTCTGGGGGTGTACCAGTGGGTCGCCATACACTTCAGAAGTAGAAGCAATGAGCATGCGGGCGCCTTTGTTTCTGGCAAGGCCCAGCAGGTTATGCGTCCCCAGCGACCCTACTTTTAAGGTCTGGATCGGAATTTTCAGATAATCAATCGGGCTGGCCGGCGATGCGAAATGCAGGATGTACTCCAGGCGGCCCGGAATATGCACAAACTTGGAAACATCATGGTGATAAAATTCAAAATGTTTCTCCTTAAAAAGATGCTCAATATTGCTCAGGTTACCTGTTATCAGGTTATCCATCGCAATTACATGATATCCTTCTTTAAGAAACCGGTCACACAAATGGGACCCCAGGAAGCCTGCGCCTCCTGTAACTAATACGCGTTGTCTTGACATAATTATTTATACTGCAGTATCTACCTGCTCAACATTTTGCTTTACTCCGATTCCATAATAGATAAAGCCTTTGTCCCGCAGTTCAACGGCATCATAAATATTCCGGCCATCAAACACGACTTTATCTTTCATTAACTTGCCTACAACATTAAAGTTAGGCGCCTTAAACTCAGGCCACTCTGTAACCAGCAACAGGGCATCGGCATCGATAAGCGCTTCGTACTCATCCTTACCATAGTAAATAGAATCGCCCAGCGTATGTTCTGCTTCTTTCATGGCTACCGGATCGTAGGCACGCACCTGTGCGCCCTCTTCTAGTAACTTATTGATGATGACCAGGGAAGGTGCTTCGCGCATGTCATCTGTCTTTGGTTTAAACGACAAGCCCCATACAGCAAAGGTTTTTCCGGCCAGGTCGCCGTTGAAGTGCTTCTTGATTTTATTGAAAAGCACGGACTTCTGGTTTTCGTTTACACTCTCCACCGCCTTCAGCACCTGCATTTCGTAGCCGTTTTCGGTAGCTGTTTTGATTAGCGCCTTTACGTCTTTCGGGAAACAGGAACCGCCGTATCCGATACCCGGATAGATAAACTTATTACCAATACGCACATCGCTGCCTATGCCTTTGCGCACCATGTTTACATCGGCACCCATAATTTCGCACAGGTTTGCGATATCGTTCATAAAGCTGATTTTAGTGGCAAGCATGGCATTAGCGGCATACTTGGTCATTTCAGCAGAAGGAACATCCATGAAAATAAGCGGGTGACCATTCATCAGGAAAGGCTTGTAAAGCTTCGTCATCACTTCCTCTGCTCTTTCAGAAGAAACGCCAACCACAATACGGTCTGGTTTCAGGAAGTCTTCGATCGCGGCGCCTTCTTTCAGGAATTCAGGGTTTGATGCCACATCAAATGGAATATCTACCCCACGCATCTCCAGTTCCGCTTCAATTGCCTGGCGCACTTTTCTGGCGGTACCAACCGGCACGGTACTTTTTGTTACCACTACCATGTAGTCCTGCATGTTCTGCCCGATGCTGCGGGCTACAGCCAACACATATTTCAGGTCGGCACTACCGTCTTCTCCGGGAGGTGTACCTACGGCAATAAAGGCTACATCACAACCCTGTACGCTTGCAGCCAAATCGGTGGAAAAAGACAGTCGGTCTTTCTTGGTGTTGCGCAACACCATTTCCTCCAGGCCGGGCTCATAGATTGGCAGAATGCCATTCTTCAGATTTTCTATTTTCCTTGCATCAATATCAATGCAGGTTACATCTATACCAACCTCGGCAAAACAGGTTCCTGTTACTAAGCCGACATAACCGGTTCCAACTACAGCAATTTTCATAGGAAATCAAATTTAAATAAAATGTAAATATATGCTTATTTATTTACGTTTCATTATTTAAAATGAACAATATTTATTTCATATTTTTTATATTAATTGTTCAAGTATTTTTGCCACCAGTACTGAAACACCAGGAGTACCCATGCAATCGTTGGCGCACCTCCTCCTCCCCCCGAAAACAGCACTTTCTGAAGTTTCCTGATTTCAGCGACGTCAAAAATCCCCTGAGCTTCTATAAAATCGTCCGCTAAATACTTTTTAACATACTCCTGCGCATCTGTCTGCAGCAGCGAAAGCAGCGGCACCTCAAACCCTTTCTTTGGCCGGTTGTAAAGCTCCTGTGGCAGCAAACTCCTGAACGTATCCTGCACCAACTTCTTCTGCAGGTGCCCATCTATCTTGGCAGCAACAGGCAACGAAAAAGCAAACTTTACCACCCTGTGATCCAGAAAGGGGCTTCGGATTTCCAGGCCATTGGCCATGCCCATCAAATCTATCTTGGGAAGCATGTCGTTGGCGAGAACCAGGTGCCAGTCGGCACACAGCACACTGTTTAGATCGTAATGCGCACTGTTGATATGATCCAGCAATCTGCTTTTACGGGCATGGTACAACCTGTTTACGGCTTTGAAACGATACTCCGGCCGGAGCAGTGCCAGCGCCTCTTGCTCATTTTGCCACGTTGCCCAGAACCAGTAACGCTCCCGGGGAGCTAACTGTGCGCCGGCAGCAAACCGGTGCAACTGTCTTACTTTGTTTGCTACAGCTGAGTTTCGCGATTGCGGCAAAATATTCCAGATATTTTTTAGTTTTGTTACAGCCTCCACTGCCATACCTCCATGCAGCAACCTGTATTCTGCCCTGTGCTTGTTGTAGCCCGCAAAAAGCTCGTCAGCCCCATCCCCCGACAGCACGGCCTTTACACTGGCGCCGGCACTCTTACTTAATAAATACACCGCCAGTGCAGAGGAGTCTGCAAAAGGTTCGCTCAGGGCATCGAGCATTCCGAGCAGGTGCCCGTGCAGGTCCTGTGGGGTGAGCAGCAGTTCGGTATGATCGGTCTTGTATTTAGCTGCAACCAAACGTGCATACTTTGTCTCATCAAAGAAAGGGTTCTTCTTATACCCTAAAGAGAACGTTTTAAAGTTTGGCCTGTTTTTAGCTGCCAACGCCACCACAACCGACGAATCTATGCCGCCGCTCAGGAAAGCGCCTACCGGCACATCGGCCGTCAGCCTGTCTTCTACGGCCTGCTCTAAGAGGCGCAGTAGCTTTGCCTGTTGCTGTTTTGCGCTTAAGGGGTTGGCTGCTGCCTTGTCTGCATCAAAAGGCAGCCTGTACCACACCGCCTCCTGCATTCTGCTCCCTTTTATCAGGAGCGAATGGCCGGGCAACAGCTTTTTTACCCCTTGCAGCATGGTGGCGGGCGCTGGCACATAGGTAAGCTGCAGGTATTGGTAAAGCGCCGTGTAATCGAGCTCACGTGGAACACCAAGTTCAAACAAAGCTGCCAGTTCAGACCCGAACAGGAAATAATCGGCACTTTTATAATAGAGCAGGGGCTTTTCGCCATGCCTGTCGCGGGCCAGGAACAGCGTATCTTCGGCAGCATCGTAAATGGCAAAGGCAAAAAAGCCTTTCAGCTTCTTCAGGCACTCGCTTCCCTCTTTGCGGTAGAGCTGGAGCACCACTTCCGTATCAGAATCTGTCCGGAACTGGAAGCCTGCCCCCTGCAGTGTTTTGCGCAGTGCTTCGTAATTAAAAATCTCTCCGTTATACACAATGGTGTAGCGGCCGCTGGCATCGGTCATGGGCTGGTTAGAGGCAGCCCCCGGCGAGATGATGGATAAGCGCCGGTTTGCCAGCCCTACATGGGCTTTCACAAACATGCCGGCAGCATCCGGCCCACGGTGAGCCAGCGTTGCTGAGGCAGCCTCCAGTCTTTCTAAAGCTGCTCTTCCGGGTTCTGTAAAAGCAAATACGCCTGTAATTCCACACATTGCGGTGTAAAGTTAGGACTTCTCCGTCTTTATCCTATCACAGACGTCCTGCTGCTGCTTAATTAAAACTTAATTTTGAAAGCGGCCTTTTTATTCCACAAAATAACAACCTGCCTTCCGCTATAAAGTATAGCTATAGTATAAACACACTACACTGCTATGAGGCCAGCTTGGTTAGATACACAGGAATACCCCTTCGATTCAAAATACCTGGAGGTTGAGGCGGGCAGGATGCACTACATCGACGAGGGTGCAGGCACCCCCATTGTTATGCTGCATGGCAACCCGACCTGGTCGTTCCTGTACCGGAAAGTGGTAAAAAAGCTCAGCGAACACTACCGCTGTATCGCCATCGACCTGATCGGCTTCGGGCTTTCAGACAAGCCGGATAACTGGAGCTATTATCCGCAGGAGCAGGTAGACAACGTGGAACAGCTGCTGGCGCAGCTCAACCTGGAAGACATTACCCTGCTGGTGCACGACCTGGGTGCAGCCGTTGGTTTTGCCTATGCCATGAAACATCCGGATAAAGTGAAGAACATTGTCCTGTTCAACACCTGGACCTGGCCGTTATCCAGGAGCGCCTCTACGGATGAGTCCGGCGAAAAGGCAGAAGGCCCTTTATCCAGGTTCATTCACGCACGATTACACGACACAAATACCAAGCTGATACATGAGCTGTTCGGCAACGAACTAACACTGCCAGAGAACATCCTCAATCAGTACATCAACGGCCTTGGGCAACCCGGACAGCTTGTAAATACCCTCCCCTGCACCCGCTCCATGCCCGGAACCAGGAAATGGCTCAATGAGTTGTGGCAGCACCGGAAAATTATACAGGATATCCCGGCCCTGATACTCTGGGGCGAGGAAGACAACCTGGTAAAAGCAGAGGCGCTCCAGAAGTGGAAAGACTTTTTCCATGAAAGTTATGTTATTCAGTTTGAAAACAGCGGTCATTTCCTGCAGGAGCACAATGCAGATGAAGTGGCCCGTTATGTTGACAACTTCATTAAAGAGGAGAAGAAAAAGCATGAGGCATCGCCCCATGACTTCGTGAAAGGATAGTTTAATGTTTAATCAATTTTAATTTTTTTAGTATGAAAAGCAGCAAATCGCTTAACGAGGCTATTTTTCGGGCACACCCATCCACTGAAGAAAATACGCAGTCTCAGGAGCAACTATATCATATGACCCAGCCCGACCAACCGCAAAACCGCCCTGCAGCAAAGCAGCAGAAGGCCCCGCTGAACGAATGTCATAAAAACCTGATGCAATCCTGGATGAACCTGCGCGCCATGGACAGTGCCCTGGCCGAAAAATTTGGAAACGATATGATGGGATAGTTAACCTGCCGAAAATGAGCATCAGGCCCACATACAAAACCATAAAACACAACTCCAACATGCTACTACAAACCAAACAGGCGCAGAAAAATGATTCTGCGCCTGTTTTTGTTTAAGCAGATCCTGCAGCCGTCCCTTGTATCACAGGCTTTCTTGCTTCGCCCCCCGAAAAAACCTTACTGCACCTGCCACCACAGCCACTGCTGCTAATTTTTTTCTGCTGCACCAGCCACCATACCCTCTGCTGCTCGTCCGATACTTTACGCCCTCCGCCTGAGCAGGGCGGAATAAATCCCCACCAATGAAATGAAAATTTTCCCGGCTAATCAGCATAATAGGGCTTCGCCTGATTGCGTTTGGTTGTTGAACCATAGGTCAGGGTGCGCTGCAGTCAGCTTATTTTCACCGTGCTGAAAGAACTTCTGCAAATTGATCAGATTTGGTTTTTCTAATGCGTGTGTAATGCTTAATTTTAAGGTTATAATTTGCTTTTGTTTCACTTACCAGTAAAGTACCGCTTTGAAAACGACATACAAAACCGCTTCCCCCTGCCTGTTTGCACTTTTTTTTCTTTGTATGCTGTTCATTACCTCGTGCCAGTCGTCGCAGCCTGTGTTCAGTAAGCGCGGTGAAACCTACAAATCGGCCCGGCAGATAGCGGCAGAAAAACGGGAAGCACGCAGAGCCCGTAAACTGGCGTGGAAGAATGGCAACGACAGACCGGCAGTGGCATCCAAAGACCGCACCAGCCGCACCCGGGCCTCCAGATCCAATAATGTAAACAAAGAAATTGCCACTGTTATCAAAACAGCACGTTCTTATACCGGCACCCCGTACCGCTGGGGCGGCACTTCCCGCATCGGCATGGACTGCTCCGGTTTACTCTGCGCTTCCTTTGCCAGTATTGATTACCCGTTACCGCGCACTTCCGACGAACAAAGCCGCATCGGCAGCGAAGTCCGGCTTAAAAACCTGCAGGAAGGCGACCTGGTATTTTTCGGCGCCTCCCGTAACAGCCGCAACATAACACACGTTGGCCTTGTAACAGAGGTTATCAGCGACCAGGAAGTAAGGTTTATTCATGCTTCCACTTCGCTTGGCGTTATCGAAAACAACTTATTTTCAGAGCATTACCAGAAAATATTTATTAAGGCGGTAAGGCCGCCGCTGTAGCTTATCGTACGCGTAGCTACCATTGAAATTGCAGCAGATGGAAGAGGGGCTCTTTCTTTTTTCCGCATTTTTCTGTTTTCTGTTTTGGATTAAAGAAAATTATTCTATTTTTGCATCACTCAAACGGGGGATTAGCTCAGCTGGCTAGAGCGCTTGCATGGCATGCAAGAGGTCATCGGTTCGACTCCGATATTCTCCACTAAAAGGTTGCTGCAAAACGGCAACCTTTTTCTTTTATAGCCTACTCCGTTTACATTCTCTTCTCTGAGAAAACAAACCGCTACTATGTAGGCTCAACAGAGGACCTGCCACGAAGGCTCGGGCAGCATAACAGTGGCAGAAACAAGTCCACAAAGGCAGGTATGCCATGGCTGCTTAAGCACACGGAAGAGTTCCCTACCTCTGTTGCGGCACGACAACGCGAGTCTGAGATAAAAAGAAAGAAGAGCCGGAAGTATATAGAGCGGTTAATTAGCTCAGCTGGTTAGAGCGTCCCGAAGGCTTTCGGGAAGGTCATCGGTTCGACTCCGATATCCTCCACACTTAAAAAACTGCAAGTGCTTTTTTTGGATCACACAAAAGTACACACAACTCGCCTTTACCTTCAGGAATCATCTACTCTCCTCCCACTGCCTTTAACCAGAATAAAAAACTCGAAGCAACTTAAAGAAAAAACAGTTTAGGCATTAAACAATATAAATTCTTTCATTATATTACCTGAGAATTATCTCTTGCCAATATTCCAGTTTATTTCACGTGTGCCCGATAGAAGACGTTTCCAGGTAGTGGCATGCTCAAAAAAAAGAACAAACATTCATTAATAACCCTTAAGCAAAACGTTATGTCAAACATCTTCTCTTTCAGCGGCAGGATTCGCCGCACAGAGTACGCAGTTACTCAAATTCTTCTTTCCATTATTACCACAGTTATCTTCTTTGGATTTGGCATGGCCGCCTATCTTGCAGGAGAACAGGTCTCTGCGGGCATCGTAGTTTTAGTTTCGGCAACCTTCTTGTTTGCAACTTGGATAAGCCTGGCAGCTGGTGCGAAAAGGTGCCACGACCGAGGAAACTCCGGCTTCTTCCAGCTTATTCCATTTTATAGCCTATGGATGCTGTTTGGAGATGGTGACGCCGGCCGTAATATGTATGGACCAGATCCAAAAGGCCGTGTAGGCCAGGCAGAAATGATGGAATCAATGCAGGCTAAAGCTGCAGTATAATTACATCAAGCCGGGGCCTAAGCTCCGGCTCCTTTTCTTGATGGCTCGAAAAAACCCTATGAAGTCACAACAGCTTTCTGAAGGTGTTCCATCAGTGTTTTTTTCAACGCCACCCAATTTGCATTCAATTAATCTTCACATCCAACTCTCCACAATCACCGGATCGTCATTATCCGCACGACCCAGGTTGCGCAAGCCCATTTCTTTGAGTTGTTCACGGCAGGCTTCCAGCGTAGCGGCGTTGAAGAGATAAGAAAGGTCCTGCTGCACCTGGTTCAGTTCATTAGCTGCATTGCGCGGCTCAGACACCAGCCAGCGCTTAATCACATACTCCCCCGGCCAGTCGGTCGGGTTGTTGTAGATGGTGTAAAGGGAGAGGGTGTTTTCAGACATAGTTTCCTTTCATTTTTAGACAGTACCACTACGGCAAGCTTTCCGCCATTGCGCGCGTTTACTGCTTCTACGCAAAAATCTGAAATCCGACGTTTTACTTTCTTCGGCTGCACCGGCACTGCCAAGCGAAAAACCCTGTATGAACGGCTGTGCCCGCACCCCAATTTCACCAGAAGCTGCCAGTTTAGGTCTTCTGCAGCTGCCACCATAGCCTCTGCTGCTCAGCAAAAACAATTACACAAAATCACCTACGGCTTCAGATGTTCATCTTTCGACACTTTCCAGATAAAGCCATCCAGTACGTAATGGGTTATCTGAGGCAAGGCCAGCAGGGGCACCAGTACGGCTAACAGCATTTTGTCCTGCACCTGGGGTAAACCGGTAAACAACGAAAATACCAGCCTATGCTCGCGCCATACCAAACCATCCCATAAGCCTTCCTCCAGGTACGCCAGCACGACAACCAGCCCCAGGAACAAAACCAGACCGGTGTTCCGGAAAACCAGTTTCTCTACTTTTGATAGCGTATTGGTGCTGTTCAAAGCTCTCTGCTGCTTTTTTCGGCCGTAAATCCAGACCAGTGCCAGGTACGGAATCCCATGCGAGACTACATTGAAGGTGGTATAAATCAGGTCGCCGTTGTAATGCACAATGCCCAGGTACCAGGAAAGCGCGGTGCCGACAATAACCAGGTTGCGCGGCAGGTTTACCTTTTTAGTTCGGTAAATAAACCGGGCTTCCTTCAGCAGGTAAGCTGCCAGCACAACCACATAACTACCAAACAGTAGCGGTAGCAGCTCCGGGTAAGAGACTTTGATAAAATCGCCGGCGACAAACCAGTTGAAAAGGCGCTTGCCTTCCAGGTGCCAGTAAAGTATCGGAAACAAGGTAGCCGCATAAATGGCAGCCATATCCAGGCGACGTTCCCATAGCGTTTGTTGCTCCTTCCGCGCATACAACTTCATAAAACCGTATTGCTGCCGGATGAAATGATAAACAGCCAAATAAGCCAGTAGGCGCCAGAAAAGCATGTCGTCCAGCGAATACAGCAGCATACCAATACCCCAGGAGAGCAACGGCACCGCCAGCATCAGCTGTTTTTGTTTCTGAAAAGTGGCTTTATCAAAGTAGGTCCTGAAAAGTGTGCTGTACACATGGCTCACATCTATTAACAGCACCAGCACCACCCACGCCGCCACCGACATCTCCCGCGACTCCTGGAAAAAATCCGGGAATGCCATTATTGCCAGCAGGCACAGGAAGGGCGGCGATAAAATAAAGATGAAGTCGACAACGGCCGAGTGTAGCCAGGGCTGTTTGGAGTTAGGCTTCATGGCTCGTGTTGATAATTTGCTTTGCTGCTTTCAGCCCCTGGTAAAAAGCTTCTTCAAATACAGAGATGCCGCTTAAATCGGTATGGGCAAAAAACACTTTGTCCTGAACAGGTGCTTCTGCTTTCCTTTTTTCCTCGCCCCAGATAAAACCAACCGTAGGACGAATCATGCCGTGGCCCCATACCCAGACATCCAGTGTTTCTACTTCTTTACGGATAGCAGGATGTGCTTTTTCCAGTTCTGTCAGCACCATTTCCTGCCAGGCTTCCTTCTCTTTCCGGTAAGCCTCTGCCCGGACCTGCGCCTCGTGCTCGCCCGTAAGAGGATAATAAAACGTGATGGTCTTTTTGGCTGGGTACAGCTGCACCTGTTGCTGATTGGCATACACATAGCCCAGGGAACAGCTGCCGTAAATTACATTGTCCCAGCACAACGGTGTGCCCCGCCCTGATGGCACCTCTTTCAGTGTCAGGTTGGCAACCAGCCAGGTGGAATAGGAAAAGTGGCTTTGTTTAACCGGATTTCTTTGCTCCTGCATTCCCTGCAGCAGCCGCTCGTTTACAAAATGAGACGTTGCCAGTATACACTGCTTCGCAACCAGGCGGCGATGCTTGTTTGTAGTTACATCCAGGTAATCGACCAGCACCTTGTCCTGCGCTAGATGCACACGGTAAGTTAAGGCGTTTGTTCTGATGTTATTTTCGGCAGCTTGCCGCAGGCGGTTCACGAGCCAGAAATTGCCCTCCGGCCAGGTAAGCACGCGGTCGGAATCGGTGTTGGCGGCCTTGGCTCTCCGGGAAGCAAAATAATGAATACCGGCCCAGGCCGAAGTGTCTTCCAGCCGGGAGCCGTAATCATCGAGGCAGCAGTAGTTCAGGTACCACAGCAGGTGCGGTGAGCTAAATTTTTCCTGGTGCAGCCACTCCTTCATGCTCAGCTTATCAAGCTGGCGGTAGGTTTCATCGGCAGAGGAAGCAGCTAACGGAATGGCAAAGGCAAATTTCCCGTCTGCTCCTTTTGCCTGGCGGTACTCCTCTATCAATTTAAAAAAACGCGCTGTTTCTTTCAGCTCCGCTTCAGGCACACCCCAGTTCGGCACCAGGCCTTGCTGCCAGTAGCCGTTTATGAACAGGCGCTCCTCCGGGTCGAAACACAAGTAGTATTCGTTGTAGACAGGCAGCTTTTGCTCGTTATAGCCTGTAATAACCGCTTCCTCTTCCAGAAACTGCAGCAGCTCCGGCAAGTCATTGTTCGGCAAGGTCAGGTAATGGGCTCCCCACGGATAAGCGGTGTACTTGTTTCTGCCTGCCACGGCGTTACCGCCAGGCTGGTCCTCCAGTTCCAGCAGCACAACTTTGGCAGAACTGTTTTGGTGCAGCCACCGGTTTGCCGATAAACCCGACACGCCTCCTCCCACAATCACCACATCCACTGCTTCAATTTCTTCGGGGATAACGGAAATACCCTTACGCAGCAAATGGCCGGCTTTAAAAGAAGGGCCCTGTAACTTTCCGGCTATGGGCTTTGGCCTGGAAGGACTACAGGCCGTCAGGTATCGGCCCAGGATAGGAAATCCGGCTACTGCCAACGCACTCTTGAGTAAAAACTGTCTTCTCCCTTTCTGCTCCGCCATCTATGTAAGTAACACGAAAAAGTTTGTTGTATCAGCCTCCCGGGAAGGCGCTAATTCAGGTACTGCGCCCACTCTTCTTCAAAATAGTGCACCAGGGCCTGGTTATTTAGTTTATTTATTTCTGTTTGCCGGGGCGGCATGTCTTTCGGAAAAATCTGCATCTGCCTGAAAACATCGCCATTTAAAAACCGGAGGTCTTCCGGGTAATCATCGTTCAGGGCCATAGTCGCCTGCGGACTAACCAGCACGAAACCCCAGTCGCCAAAGGAAGGCACGTGGGCATGATAGGGCAAGGCAGCAAAGCCTTCGGCCTGCAACGTATTGATGATGCACCAGTACGACTTAGGCGCTACAAAAGGCGAGGTAGCCTGAATAACCGCCATTCCCTGCGAAGTTAGAGAAGCGTGCAGCAAGCGGTAAAAAATATTGGAATACAACTTCCCGATAGAGTAGTTGGCAGGGTCCGGAAAATCAATCACCACAAAGTCGAACTTCTCCTGGTTGTTCCGGAGCCATTGAAAGGCATCGGCATTTATCACGTTTACCTTTGGCGACAACAGCGATTCCGCGTTCAGCTTTACAAGCGAGGCGTGCGACGAGAAGATGTGCGTCATTTCAGGGTCCAGGTCTACGAGCGTTACCTGCTCCACCTCCGGGTAGCGCAGCACCTCCCGCACAGCCAGCCCATCGCCGCCACCCAGCACCAGCACCTTTTTAGGGTTAGGAATGGCATTGAGCCCCGGATGCACCAGCGCCTCGTGGTACCGGTACTCGTCGGCACTGCTGAACTGCAGGTTGCCGTTCAGAAACAGCCGGAAGTCATGTGAATTGCGCGTGAGCACGATGCGCTGGTAGGGCGAAGAAGTGGCATACACAACTTTATCCGGATACGTCAGGCTCTCGGTAAAGGCCAGGATGCGTTCGCTGGCCACAAAGCCGAAGGTAAGCGCAGCAATTACGCCGGCACAGGTTGCTTTCATATAAGCCGGCCAGCGCAACTCGCTCTTAAAATAAAAACAAAGCACCAGCGCCACAGCGGCATTCAGCAAGCCAAAAAAGAAAGAGGTGCGCAAAATGCCCAGCTGCGGCATCAGCAGCAACGGAAAGATAATGGAGGCGAGCAAGGCGCCAATGTAATCGAAGGTGAACACTTTGGATACCAAATCCTTGAACTCAAAGCGACCTTCGAGGATGCGCATAATCAGGGGAATCTCCAGCCCCACCAGGATGCCCGTAAGCGAAACCAGCATGTACAACACCAGCCTGAAAGACTCCACCCTGTCAAATAGCAGGAAAAGCAAGGTAGAGCTAAAGCCGCCAATCAGGGCCACCAGCACTTCAATCTGGATAAACCAGGCAATAAGGTTGCGATTAAAGAATTTGGAAAGGTAGCTCCCAATCCCCATCGAGAACAGGTATACCCCGATGATGGTCGAAAACTGGGTAACGGAATCGCCCAGGAGGTAGCTGGCCAGCGTGCCCGCCACCAGCTCGTAAATAAGACCACAGGTCGCCACCACAAACACCGAAAACAACAGGAGGACCTGAACGTTTATGCGCATAAAAAACTCTTTTAACCGTGAACTGCCGACGCTATGATAATGGCAATCGCAATCATGAAGGCAGCAAATAAAATAGACAGCGCGATGTTCTGCTTTTCCAGAATCTCCTTCCACAGGTTTTCAGGCGTAATCATTTCCACAATCCAGAACGTGGTAAATAACACACCGATGCCTAAAATGGAGTAGACCAGCGACGAGACAATGTACTTGTAGTTTAAATATGTTTCCATAAAGTCAAATTTTTCAAACTAAAACCAATTCAGGTTACGCTAAAAGCTTTCTGCACCTGCCACCACAGCCTCTGCTCCTCCTGCAAGTAACTTAAGCCAAACTACTTATGATAAAACCGATGCGTTCTAACCCGCCTGCCTCCGCTATCCCGGTCCGGTCCGGAGGGGTCGAATTGCTCGGTATCGTCTCCGAGCATGCGGGTACCCGTCATGCCGGCATACACAAAATAACCCAGCACCAGCACCAGGTAAAGCAGGAAAAACGTCAGGAAAGAAAATTTAAATTTAGGCATAGCCACAGCATTTTTCAGGTGTAAGGTGTAAAATCGCTGTTCATCCAGCGGCGCTTCTCAAAGGTATAACTCCGGAACCACTGTACAGCCGGAAAGGTAATCAGCAGCCCAAGGGCCACCCAGAAGTTCGACCAGATGGGCACATCCTGTACAACGGCTAACGTGAAGCTGTTCACACTGCTAAAATTCTCCCGGTACGGCTGCAGGATAACGTGGTAGGTACCGGCCGGCAATGCCGATATAATTTTATCCTGCCTGGTACTGCCTTCGCTCCAGTTTTCACCATCGGTGTAGCCTGCATAGTATTCCACGCCCATTTCAAAATCGTATTCACGGCGCGATTGGGTGTTTACCAGCGTTACGCCCAGCGCAAACCAGTTGTTAACCACAGGTGCCTGCAGTTTAAACTCCAGGCTCGATTTACCCAGCATGGTTTCCTGCAAGGTAAAAGTGGGCCCAGCCATAGATGGTAAAGCAGTCCCCAACCCGGTATCGGATAAGGTATAGCTGTTGCTGTTGAGCTGCACTTCTTTGCTTGACATAGCAAATAAAACCTGCAGCAGAAGCAATATACAGGCCGCCGCAATGGCTATCGGTTTCAGGGTTTCAAAAGAAACGCTCGTAGAAAAAGGCTCCGAAGCGCCAATGCCCGACTGCGGGGGCATGTCTTCTCCCAGGTTGAAAGCCGCTTTTACGTCTTCTGGCTGAATATATTCTCCCAGCAACCAGCTCAGCTCTTTGTTGCCCAGGATGCGCGTTATGGTATAAGGCGGCGCAATGTACTCGGCGTATTGTACCTGGTCGTCGCGTATGTCCCAGAAAAACTCCCCTTCGGCATACTGCACTTCCGAGCGGTAGCGGTTGTACAAATTATAGTGGTGGCCGTTATAATCGAAAGAACCATGATGGGCTTTGCCGTGCGAATAATCCGAAATAAACTGAAAGTAATTCCAATGGCCATCATATTCGGCTAGCAGTGCATAACCGTGAATGGGGCTCCAGAGCACGTATTCCTGCCAAAAGTAAGCGGCTTTTACTTCTTTGTATTTCGCAAAGCCTACTACCGCATACAACTTCTCTTTTAATAGCCCTTTAGCACCAATGGGTATGATAGGCTTTACCTGCTTCCGGACATCAAAAAATTTAAGAGCCGACAGCCCCTTGCCACTACCACGGGTTTCGAAGAACTTATGGCAACTGCCGCAACCAACAAAAGAAGCCTGCGCATGGGTAATGAATGTAATGTTGTTCCTGCAATTCGGACACTTGACCACTGCCGGTTCCGGCAGCTTTTCTTTATCTTTTACTTCAAACCCAATCATGATGCTGCCGGAGGTTTTGCAGATTTAATGCCTTGCTGCTGGTATAGTAGCCGGTAAAAGCATCTACTTTTTTAGAAATAAAAATATTCGCCAGGGCAAGCGCTGCATTCGTGGTATAAAAATAAAGCGACAGGAATTTATCGCTTTCGAGGTAAAAATCGCCCAGTTCCCCCTCACCTGCCACATACCGCCCGTTTTCTATCCGTTCTGTGATGTATTCCGCTTTTTGTATCTGTACTTTTTTACCCGGTACCGGATGCTCGAATTTATTCCGCACTTCCTCTACCCTGCTAAAAACACTGTAACTCCCCTCCCAGTCGCCCAGCCAGCCTGTGCTGCCATTGCTGTAAAGCAGGAACCAATGACTCCGATAACTCTCCCGTAAAAAGTATTGCAATCGCCCGATAACCTCAAAAGGCATGTCGCTGACCACGCCGGTTGTTCCTATCCGGATAAGGCTCATATCTTCCTGCACAGGCTTTAGCTGCAGGTGCAACAGGTTAGGCTGCTGCGCTCCCCGGTAGTTCAGCGCCTGACAGTTTGGGCAAACCAGGCAAAAGCTGTTCACCGCTTTAAACTGAAGTGTGGCGGAGCAAACAGAACAGGATAAGAAGGTGCCTGACGAAACGTGCATGCAGGTTAAGCTTGAATCGAATATTATTTTACAGGTTATTACTCCCGGACAAATTTTATAGCAAGAAAGCGACAAAAATACGGCAGACTTCTTTATGGCACAACCGAAAATTGTAAAATACCAATTTACTACTTCCCCGTAAAACTGAAAATTAAGCAGCAGAGGCTATGGTGGCAGGTGCAGCAGAACAAAAAAGTCCCTGCACAGCAACCTGTACAGGGACTTTTCTTAAAGCTTGTTAAGCACCTACACAAACAAACCTTCCACCGACAAATACCGCTCGCCGGTATCGTAGCAGAAAGTAAGTACTTTGGAGCCTGCCGGAATTTCTTCTTCCAGTTTCTGCGCCACAGCCGCCAGCGAGGCGCCCGAGGAAATGCCCAGGAAAATACCTTCTTCTGCAGCAGCACGGCGCGAGTAATCAAACGCATCTTCCGGGTTAATCTGGATGATACCGTCGAGCACGCTCGTATCCATGATAGAAGGAATAAAGCCGGCGCCAATACCCTGAATCGGGTGCGGACCTGGCTGGCCGCCGCTCAGCACCGGCGATGCCGCCGGTTCTACCGCATACACTTTCACGTTCGGAAACTTTTCTTTCAGCACTTTGGCCACACCGGTTATGTGCCCGCCGGTTCCTACACCCGTAATCAGGTAGTCGAAACCTTCCGGAAAATCGCGCAGAATTTCCTGCGCTGTGAAATCGATATGAACCTGCGTGTTGGCCGGGTTGTCGAACTGCATCGGCATCCAGGCTTTGGGGTTTTCGGTTGCCAGCTCCCGTGCCCGCTCTATGGCACCTTTCATACCTTTCTCACGGGCCGTCAGTTCCAGCTTGGCACCATAAGAGGCCATCAGGCGGCGGCGCTCAATCGACATCGACTCCGGCATAACCAGCACCAGTTCATAGCCTTTCACAGCAGCTACCATCGCCAGCCCTACACCTGTGTTACCCGAGGTAGGCTCTACAATAACACTGTCCTGTTGCAGCAGGCCTTTCTTTTCGGCATCTTCGATCATAGCCAAAGCAATGCGGTCTTTAATGCTTCCGCCCGGGTTGTTGCGTTCCAGCTTCATCCATACTTCCACATCCTGGTTATAAAGCCTGTTTATGCGTACCGTTGGGGTGTTGCCTATCGTCTCTAATACATTATTAGCTTTCATAGTATATTTTTTCTGATTATTTAAATAGAGAAATTCAAAACGTCGGCAGGATCTGCGGCCCTGCTTACTTTTATCTGGGGACGGTGGTATACCCTGGAGTTAGGCGGCACACTCTCGGTCAGCCACACATTTCCGCCAATAACACTGTTCGCTCCAATAACCGTGTTGCCCCCCAGTATGGTCGCACCGGCATAAATCACCACATTATCTTCAATAGTAGGGTGCCGCTTGATGAACGCCATGGCCTTATCCACGCTCAGCGCCCCCAGCGTTACGCCTTGGTACACTTTTACATGGTTCCCGATAATGGTCGTTTCGCCAATCACCACGCCGGTGCCATGGTCGATGCAGAAATGGGTGCCTATCAGCGCGCCCGGATGAATTTCAATACCGGTTTTGGTGTGGGCATACTCCGAAAGCACCCGCGGCAGCAGCGGAATCTTCAGGCGGTAAAGCACATGCGCCAGCCTGTACACCATCACGGCCCGGAAACCCGGATACGTGCGCACTACTTCGTCCAGGTTACGGGCGGCAGGGTCTCCTTCCAGGATAGCCGAGGCATCCTGCACGAGCAGGCGGCGGATCAGGGGCAGGTAATTCATAACCGCTTCGGTAAGTTCTGCAGCCGGGGCCGGAAGCACACCGCCCATACTGGCCAGCAGCCCGTGCAGGTCCGACTGTAACCCATCGGCATAGGCTTCTACCTCTTCAACCGAATGAAAACGTCTTTCTGATAAAGGGGGAAACAGCAATTGCACGACCCCATCAATAAACTGGCAAATGGCAGAGCCAGGTACCTGGTGCGAAGCCTGCTGGTGCTCCTCGTACAGATGTTTAAAAAAAGCTGCGTCCATAGTGTGTCATATACAGGAAAAGCCTGCACGAATATGTTTTGGTATCGAAAGATAGCAAAAAGAACGTCCCGAAGAAAACTCTCTTTCACAACGCAGGTTACTTGTGAATAGTTATTGGTTAATGGTTATTCGTTATTGGGGGAATGTTAGTTTGGAAGTTAGAAAGTTTAGGAGTTTAGGAGTTTAGGAGTTTAGGAGTTTAAGAGTTTGGGAGTTATTTTCTGAGGGTGCGCCGCTGCGTCTAATCCGGGTAATCCTTTAATCTGCTTAATCCTAGTTCAGACAATTCGCAAATTCTTCTGCTCCTGCCACCACAGCCTCTGCTGCCTGTCCGACCCGTTGATGGTAGTGATGGAATGATGGGTGTGATGGAATGATGGGTGTGATGGTTACATTGTTAAATTGTTAAATGTCTGAATCAGGATTTACAGAATTTTAGAATTTTCAGGATTAGGCCTGTTTGTGGTTCGTGCAGGAGACGCGGGCACCGCGTCTCTACAGCCACACCCCCAACTTTTCGACCTCTCTGTTACAGGGTTAAAGATGTTCAACCCCTACAAAATTCCAACCTCTCTACCTTTCTAACTCCTAAACTCCTAAACTTTCTAACTCCCAAACTCTCTAACTCCTAAACTTTCCAAGCGTCAGGTACAGGAATGAAGTGAGGGCGCAGGCGGCGCTGGTCCAGAAAACGAATGGAAAATTTGCTGCCTGGTTGTTATAGATCCAGGCCGATGCCAGGGCTCCTATTCCGATGCCGGCTTCCATGGCAATGTACATGGTAGCCATGGCCCTGCCCCGGTGCGCCTCGTGGCTCTGGTCGATGGTCCAGGCGAAGATGGTGGGGGAATTCATGCCGGCGCCAATGCCATACAAAGCAGCAGCAGTAAGCAGGTCGAACGCGGAATCTGCCAGGCCAAGCCAGACCAGCGCCAGCGCCAGCGTTGCCGAACTTACCCGCAGCACCCGCACCCGCCCGTACCGGTCCGACACCCTGCCCGCCAGGAACCGGATAGCAAGCGAGGTCAGCGTGAAAGCTGTAAAAAATAAGCCCTTGTTCTTTATACCGAGGTGTTCGCTGAAATCAGGCACTACCGTCAGGATGGCGCCGAAGGAGAAATAAGCCAGCAGCATCACGACGGAAGGGCCGATAACCCGCGGCTCAAACAGCTCACTCCTGGAAATACGGAGCAACCCCATCCGGAAGCGCAGTGGGTCGTGCAAGGTTTCGTGCATGCGCACCACCACAGCTACCGACAAAAAGGCCGTGGCCGAAGAAGCATAAAACATGGTATCGAGCGAAAACTGGTTGGCAATTGTACCTCCCAGTGCAGGTCCTGCCGCCATGCCTAAACTGCCCGCCAGCCCCAGCAAACCTGTTGCTTCGCCCCGACGATTCACCGGAATAATATCAGCCACATAGGCTGCTGTACCAGTGGGCGTAAAACCAGTAGAAAAGCCATGCACAAACCGCAGCAACAGGAAAGCTGCTACCGTACCGGTAAACGGATACAAAAAACCGCAGAAAACACAGACAACTCCACCCACTACCATTACCGGTATCCGCCCGATCTTATCGGCCAGTTTCCCGCTGAACGGGCGCGACAGGCCGGCGGTAAGCGTGAACAGCGAAATGATCAATCCTTTATATTCCGCACCGCCCAGGCTCGTAAGGTAAGCCGGCAGCTCGGGAATAATCATATTAAAGCTGGCAAAAAAGAGGAAGGAGCTCAGGCAAAGCAACCCGAACTGGAGCCCATACACACGTGTAGCCGTTTCACCCATGGCAGTTACTGAGCTGCAAAGGTAGGCAAAGCTGCAGGTAATAAAATGTAAACTTGAAAGGATTACGATAAAAGCCGCAACAGGAACAGAAACTGGCGATACGGCTTATCAAAGGCAGAACCAGGAGTAAACCTGCTGTAATACGTGTAAATGGAAGAAAAAAGGAGCAGTTAAAGCAGCTAAATTAGCCAGGTGCACATACCTACGTCTACAGCAATTGAATATCCTTACGCCTGGCGATCTTCCTGATTTTGGTTTCAGCTTTCCGAAGCACCGCCTCGTCCTGCACCTTATGCAGGCACAGCGTATGCTCCTCACCGTTCTTCAACGTGAAAACCAGTTCATGGGCATGCATCCGTACGGTATCAACCTCCTCCCACTCAAACTCCTGTTCCGGTTCCGAAACAAGAATCCGGTACCTTACGCCCTCCAGCGAAAGCGTGAAATGGGTGCGGAACCGGGGTTTCTGGTTAAACCAGGCGTAAAGCCCGTAGCCAAACACAATGACCAGGTCGAGCAGCAGGATAAGCAGCCCGATGTAAATATCGTTGGTGTAGATAAGGTAAAACGGCAGCAGGAGGTTGAGCACAAGGGCGTAATGCAAAAATGAAAGCAGTTGCTGCTCCGTTTTTGGATGCAATACATAAGCATTGTCGAACAACTTTAGGCTAAAGTCCCGCATAAGCTTCTCATTATCAACTCTAAATATAGAAATATGGAATGATAAATCAAAATTATACATCCCCTTTCCTGCTCCTTCCTAACCAAAAAATCAACCACTTTGGTTTCAGGAGAGCAGAACAAGGCGCTATTTTTGTTGACGAAAATATTTCTGTCCGGGTTCTGCAAATGCGCTGTCCGAGCCGTAAAGCAACAGTAAGCCCTAAAAACGCGTCGGTAATAAGAGCGGAAACATTTACAGCCCTGCAAGGCACCTAATTTTCGAAACAAGCGCCACCACATGAAAAGCATACCCCTGTACCTGGTCATCCTGATAAGCCTGGCCGCCTGCCGTGTGCAGCCGCCGCAGGCGCAAAAACCGGTTGCTCCTGTAAACAAGTTTTCTGATGCCACCCTGCGTGCCATCCATACCCTGAAGGATGAGCGCAATACGCCCACCCTGCTCCAGTACCTGCACCATTCCAAAGCAGCCTACCGAACAGAAGCCGCACTGGCTTTTGCCTCCGTACAGGACACACTGGCGCTCCCGCAACTGCTCACCATGCTCACCGACACGACAACAGCCGTGCGCGAAGCGGCTGCTTTTGCCATCGGCCAGACCGGCCACCGCAAAGCAGAAACAGGCCTGATCCAACACCTGAAGCAGGAAAAACGGCCAGTCGTGCAGGCAGCTTTGCTGGAAGCGCTCGGCAAAATTGCCACCCCCGCGGGCGTGGAAGTGCTGGCCACCTACACGGCCACCAACGACCATGCCCTGGCCGGGCAGGCCTGGGGACTGTTCCGGGCAGGAATGCGCCAGCACAGCAGCATTAAAGCAATCGATAAAGCTGTAAAGATTCTCGCTGCCCCCTCCTCTCCGCTCGATGCCAGGCTGGCTGCCGCGCATTTCCTGGCCCGCACACCCCGCATCGACCTGACGTCCTCGAGGCAGCCCATCATTACCGCCGCCACTTCCGACCCGTCTGCGGAAATACGGATGGCACTGGCACAGGCCATCGCCAAAATCAGGACCTCCGACAAAGCGGCAATCCTGGCGGGTATTGCGCAAAACGATTCCGATTACCGCGTACGCATCAACGCCATACGGGCCATGGCTGGCTTAGAAGACAACAAACAGGCAGAGCAGGCGATTCTGGCCGGCCTCACCGACAGCAACCTGAGTGTTGCGGTTGCCACCGCCGAGTTTATCCAGGCCAGTACCCGTAAAATTGATACCGGCAAACTGGAGCAGGCACTGCGCCAGGTGCAGGACGAACGGGTACGATCCGGCATCATGTGGATCCTTTTACGCAACAGTACCAACCAGGCCGCCCTCAGCAACCAATACAAGCAGCGGTACCACAACACGCACAACCCCTACCACAAAGGCTATCTGCTTAAAGCGCTCGCTGCCGACTTCGACAACTACCGGTTTATAGAGCAGGAGATCTTTTCGGCAAAACAGCCTATTGTGGCCACCTATGGCATAGAAGCACTCGCTGCCATGCGCCTGCAGCCGGGTTTTCCGAAAACGCTGGAACAGGAATTCGCCCGCATTTTTAAGAAGGCCATTGGTTCAGGAGACGTGGCTTTGGTGGGAGTAGCAGCCGGGGTGATGCGGGCGCCAGACCTGAATTTCCGGGATGCCTATACGAACCTCGGTTTCCTGAAGGAGGCACAGCAGCAACTGGAGCTGCCCCGCGACACGGAAACCTTTATGGAGCTCCAGAAAACAATTAACTACCTCAACGGCAGACCGGAAGCTGTTCAGCCCCGGCCACCCTACACGCACCCTATCGACTGGACTTTAGTGCAGAAAATACCGGCAAACCAGCGTGTGCTTCTAAAAACTGATAAAGGCGACATTGAGCTGCAGCTTTTCGTAGAGGATGCTCCGGCTACCGTAGCCAACTTTGTAGCGCTTGCCCAACAGCATTTTTACGATGGCCTGTATTTCCACCGGGTGGTCCCCAACTTTGTGGTGCAGGGCGGCGACAAGCGCGGCGACGGCTGGGGCAGTTCGCCCTATGCCATCCGGTCGGAGTTTGCACCGCTTTATTTCCGGACAGGGTACATCGGTATGGCCTCGGCTGGCAAAGACACCGAGAGCAACCAGTGGTTCATCACCCACTCCCCCACCCCCCACCTCGACGGCCGCTACTCTGTTTTCGGACTCGTAGTAAACGGCATGGAGGTAGTGCACCAGTTGCAGGTAGGCGATAAAATTCTTTCTATTGAGTTGAAGTAAAGTCTACGCCACCAACTGCTCATACAGCTTCTCCAGCGTTTCTTTGGCATCGTTGCACATGCCCGGATGCACCGGTGAGGTTTGCACAATGGTGCTGCGGGCGGCCGTGAGCCAGCGGAAGCGCGAGGCGATGGGTAGCTGCCCGATGGGGCCTCCCTGCGCACGGCCGGCACATACTTTTTCAAAGGCCAGCAGGCGCTCCTTCAGCTCCGCTACATCCACGTTTGCAAAACAGGCATTCAGCCGCTGCTCGTTCAGGGCACACTTTGTCTGCAGGAAACCCTCTGCAGCGCAGTACAGGATCACGCCCACGTTCAGGAACTCCTCCCGCTCCACCCGGGGCACCACCCGGATGACGGCATACTCAAATAAGTGCTTATCTTGCATCCTGCGCTCCTTTGACAAAAATTTGAGAATGGGCCACACGTGTTTCCAGGAACTGCACATAGGCTTCCCGGTGCTCCTCCGCCGTCTCGAATGGCGACTCTACATCCGTCAGCCACTCGTCCGGCACCACCGCTACAATAGCCCGGATACGCTCCGGCGTCAGCACGGCGCGGAAGGCGGCGTCTGCTGCTTCGAGCTCGGTGGCGCGCGACAGCAGTACGTGGTCTTTCACCTGCGGGAAAGGCCGCTTGGCCTGTTCCTCCCAGTTCTGCCAGGAATGATGAAAGTAAAGAGAGGCGCCATGGTCGATGAGCCACAGTTCTTTGCGCCACATCAGCATGTTCGTGTTGCGGGCCGTGCGGTCTACGTTCGTGATGAGGCAGTCGAGCCACACAATTTGCGAGGCGAGCGTGGTATCGAGGGTGTTGACGATCGGGTCGAAGGTAATGGCCCCGGAAAGGTAGTGCAGCCCCAGGTTCAGGCCTTCGCTGGCCCGCAGCAGGTCCTGTATTTCCTCGTCGGGTTCGGTGCGGCCAAAGGCTTCGTGCAGGTTGATGAACACAATTTCGGGCACCCGGAAACCCAGCGCACGGGCAATCTCACCGGAGATAAGTTCGGCAATCAACGCTTTGATGCCTTGCCCGGCCCCCCGGAACTTGAGCACGTACATAAAATCGTCGTCTGCCTCCACAATGGCCGGCAGCGATCCGCCCTCGCGCAGCGGCGTCACGTACCGCACCACATCCACGGTTCTGATATCAGGTTTATGCTTCATATTTTCATCTTTTGGGCGTTATCTGCACCTGCCACCATAGCCTCAGAACATTTGTATACTTGTAGGGGCAGGTCTTGCGCCTGCCCAATCGTTCCCGAGTCATGGCTGTGAATTAATTTTCCCTGCTCCTATCGTATTTTCTTTTACTTTCCCTGCACGATTGCCGGTGCACGATTGGGCAGGTGCAAGACCTGCCCCTACTGCCAGGGCAAAAACTTTTCGGTTTGTACCTGCTTTAACCTGGGCGGTTCTGCATTCAGCTTCTTCCCCTCTATCACCTGTTGATACTTCTCCAGGTAGGCTTCTGCCATTTTGCGGGCGCTGAACACGTCCACGACATATTGGTGGCAGGCGCTTCTGGAGTAGGAACTGCTGTTTTCCAGCGCCTGCGCCAGGTCTGATGTGCTGGTTGTTAAGTAGCCAACTTCTTTGTTTACTATTTCCGGAAGCGAGCCGTAGGGGGTACCGAACACAGGGCAGCCAAAGTACAGACTTTCGGTGATGGCCAGGCCAAAGGGCTCGTGCCAGCGCACCGGGAACACCAGTCCTTTGGAGCCGTTGAGCAGTTGCAGCTTTTCTTCGCCGCCCACCATGCCGCAGAAACTGATGCGGGGACTGAAGGTGAAGCGCATACCCATTTTAAAATTGAACCGCTGTCCGCCCAGCACTTGCAGCCGTTCGTCGCGGGTTTGTTTAATGGCGTTGATGGCGCCCTTTACATTTTTCACGCGCCAGGCGGCGTTGCCCAGGAAGTGGAAGTAATTTCTGTTCTTCGTCAGGTCGGGTTTGCCGTAGTCGTCCCAGTCGAGGCCGTTGTACACAAAGGAGTCGGAGCCGTAGCGGTTGGCGTGGTTCCGGGAAACAAACACCGTATTGCTATCAAACTCACGGTAGTCGTTGCAGTTGCCGTGCATGGTAAACAGGTAAGGCGTCCGGATTTCCTCTTCGGGCATAAAGTTGAAGTGCACCACATCGGTACCCGCCGGAATCTGCTCCGACACTTTTTTACTTTTATCAAAAAAAAGCACGGGGGCAAAGTCGCAGGAGGAGCCTTCGTGCAGCAGGTAGGTAACCTGATGCCCCATCTTTACCAGTTCCTTCCCCAGGTACCAGACCACGCGCTCGATGCCGCCGTATGTGGCTACCGGAATCACACCTTCGTAGGCAATAAGTATGTTCATGCGTTGCTTGTCTTGTTGCGCACCCCTATTCGCAGGGCTGACAAACTTAATTATACTGGCGCGAGTGCTCCCCTTGTGTCTATTATCCCGCAGCCTTTGGCTACAGTAAATAGCCTGCTTATGGTTCACGGCGGCCAGAGGCCGCGGAATAGGCGTCACGAGCGAGGACGCTCGCGCCATTTTTAAAGTCATGAAGTTAAAAGAAACTTTCCGGACTTACTGCACCTGCCACTATTTCCACTCCACTTTCAGGTCTTTGATTAGCGCAGGCGCACCGCCGTTGTACTGGATGCCGAAGCCGCCTGCTTTACCCGGTGCGATGTCTGTTGCCATATCCACAGCGGCGGCTACCTCCGGACTGTTGGGCTTCGGCTTCTCCTGTGCCTGCGTTGCGGCCTGCGCCAGCAGCTTGTTTCCTTTGGTTTCTATGGTAATGGTACAGGGGGTCCGGTAGCCGGAGGTGGTGATGGGTTCGCTGATCGTGGTTGCCTGGCCGTTCTTATATTGCACGAACACGCAATCCACCGCATCGTGGTGCTTGGTGGTCCGGATAAATCGCAGGCCGTAGCCCGTCATGGTTTCGGTGTCGAACTTGATGAGCACGTCCATGTAGAGGTGCGCCACGCTGAAGCCCTGGCCTGCCGTTTTGTAGGGGGCCACCGTCATGGTTAGTTTCATGTCGCCAAACGTTTTCCCGACCGGGGTGTAGCGCAGGCTGGCACTGCGGCCCTGCAAGAGCCCCAGCATGTTGGCTGCCCCATCTACGCCCTCGCCATAGTGCCAGGCATCGCGCTCTTTGCTCACGTTATTCGGGTTATTTTCATCTTCCGGTTCAAAATGCCCGAACGTCCAGAAGCCCGGCAGCACCTTCGGCTGGTTTTTGGTAGAAAGGTTGCGAAAGTCGGTGTACAGCAGGTTCGGATTGGCTTTCACATCTTTGGCTGCGATAGGTTTTGGCAGCACATAAGCCACCGCTTCGCCAGCTTCGCAACGTATGTGTTTGGGCGCCACCGCCGCCATGAGGTAATACCCCACATCTCCAGCCGAAAGCGTGTATTCCTGTAAAGGCGTATCGAACCGCGACACAGCTACTTCTACCGGGTTGCTGCCTTTGGCATCGGTGCAGCGGTACCAGCTCACCCGCGACTGGTCCGCGAAACGCATGTCGAGCTTGTAGGCTACTTTCAGTTTCCCATCAGTGGGCTTCGCAATAGTTGGCTTTGCCGTGAACGCAGGAGCCGCTAACATGGCAGGTGCAACGGTTAACACACTCGCCGCTTCCAGGCCCGAAGCAGTAGCTGCGGTGATGATAACCTGCCGGGTGTCGTCGTTTGTGTTAGTGGGAATTACCTCGCAGGTCCTGCCATCGGCACTCACGTTCAGTTCTACCAACCCAGCATGTGCAGGAGCTACCGCCCATTTCACTTGCTCATCGCTGTGCTCGTAGTTACCAAACCGCATTACCCTGGCGCTTAGCTTTGCTGTGTTCTTATTCGTTTCAAGCGTAACATTGGTGGGCGAAAGCAGCAGCTGCACCGGCAGATTCGTGTAGGATTTGCCCTGCGCTTTTTCGGCTGCCAACACCTGCTCCTTCACCCCAATCGGGTCCCAGTCGTCGTTGCCGCGCAGCAGGTTGTAAGTGTTGTAAATTACCTTGCCGTTGTGCTCCAGGCGGTAGGCATTCAGCACCGGCTTACCAGCCATTTCAACGGTGGAGGCCGGGTCTTTTTTCCCGATAACGACTGCTTTTCCGTTGAGCGTGATGTTGTGCTGGTAGTTGCGCGTTTCGTGCGGCACCACATCCCGCCAGGCTAAATAGGGAGTTGCTTCGCTTGTAAAACGGGTATCCACCACGGCTACCTGTCCGTTGGCTTTCGTGAAATACTGCTGATTGCCGGTAAAGGACCTGATGTCGCAGTTGAGGAAAACGGCGCCGGTGCCGGTGGTGTGGTAGAAGGGCTTGGAGCCGTAGATGTCGAGGGTAGAGTTCAGGTACACGGCAGTGCCGCACAGGGCATCGTCGGTGGATTCGAAGTGGCAGCGGTCGAACAGCACCCGTTTGCCGCCTACAAAAGGATTCAGGTTGAGCCTGCTCACAAAGCGGGTATTGCGGGCTACAATTTTATCGCCGTTGCAGTGGATAAGCTGCGCCTGCACAATGGCGGATGCTCTTTTTTCCCGGTTCAGTTGGGGCGCCAGCGGGTAAACAAGGTCGATGCTGCAGTAATTGCCAAAGGTGATGTTCTCGGAGCTGGTGCCCTGCCCGATAAACCGGAACATGGTAAAATTGCCCTGGGCCCCGATGGTCTGGCCACGGTTGCTGGCCAGCACCACGTTCTCGGCCTTATCCGACAAACCCTGAAAGCGCAGCCACTCGCATTTTATCACCAGACCATACGGCACTGCTGCCCCCTCTTTCGGAACACGAATGGCCGGGTCATCGGGGTTGTCTATCCAATACACGTACGGCGCCAGGTACAGCACCATCGGCGCTGCTTCGGTACCGTCTGTCAGGTGTTTGGCTGCTTCGTTGACCGAATTGTACACGTACGGGTATTTCGCGGCCTGCTCCTTCGTCAGCTGCCCGTCGATGAAAAAAGCTTTCGGACCCAGCTTCACTTTCTTGCCTTTGTATACAATGTGGTCGCCGCCGAATGCGATGGGATTGCCGGCGTCGAGCGACTTGTAATTTAGCAACTGCTGCGCCGAGCAGTACAGCACCACCAGCAGGAACAGGCTGGTCAGGAAAAGTTTTTTCATATAGCCACCGAATGTGATTTACTTTGTTTTTCTTTTGTGCTTTGCTAAAAGCAGGCACCTGCACTAAAGAACAGAAGTCCGACCTAAGCTGTTCCGGAAAGAACCGCCATTGCCAACATTCCGCTGCACTCGTAGCTGCAGCTGTACCTCTTCTTAAACTCCGAAGCCTATTTTCTTAACGCCTCCATTCGTATCGAAGCCTCTCTTTTCAAAGTTAAAAATATCTGCCAGCGCCATATCTTTCCCGTCGGCTTGGTAACCCATCGCTTCCAGCAGCTTGTTCGATTTTTCCTTCGTCAGCGGCTTGAACTCATAATTGGCTATCATGCGGCCTTTGCGCAGAAGTGCTTTGTCTACTCTGGCGATACTGGTGTTGAAGGTGCAGATAATTTTGATATTCAGGTAATCACTAAACAGTCCGTCGGTCAGCTGGAGAATGGTCGAAACCACCGAGTTTTCACTTAAACTTTCCCTGCTGGTAATTACTTTTTCGGCATCTTCGATAATCAGGATGGAGTTCCGGTTCTGCAGTAAGAAGGAAATAAAATCCGGGTTGAGCAGGTCCTTGATAAATTCATTCTGAACGAAGATAAAATCCTTTGTCTGGAACCTGGAGATGAGGCTTTTGATATAAGAAGTTTTACCTGTTCCCGGCGCTCCGTGCAACAAAATTAAGCCGGCTACTTCCCGGTTCAACGCCTCCTCGATGATGGCATTTATTTCCAGGAAGTCATCGTTATACAGCTCGTCAAGGTTTAATTGCAGTTCATCCGTCCGGACGTCTTCCGTATAAAAATGGCGTGAGTTATGGGAAAGCACTTTAAAAGTCGGCGACTTGTTTACACCAAATTTTGCACGGAGCATCTTGTTCATGGATATCACTTCCTGTTCAAGGGCTGCATCCGCCACATCATACAGAAAATCTACCGTCAGCTCGTTGCTCACTAACGAAATCCAGATAACAAGCTTCTTCGACTCGCTTTTCAATAAATACTGGTCCGGGTAATCATTTGAAGAATCAGCATTTTTATCGTCCGCTGTGTTCCAGTTTTTAACTACCTCCTTCAACTGTAAATCCTCGTAATTAAACGACGCCATTACGGCTTCCATCGCTTCTTTGGTTGCTTTTAAGGGCGTTTCAAATTTCAGGTTGGAAGGGAGCGTGTCATAACAAATGATAAAATATGAGCTTCGGTGAAAATCGCTATAGGAATCGTATGCTTCGAGCAGGTTGGGCATTTATGGTCGGTTATTTAAGAATTTAGGATGATGAACTGGTGTGAGGAATAACGGGCTGGTATAAAAGGATTTAGTATTCCTTTTATACATTGTTGGACAACGAATTTTTTATTTCTCTTTTTTCAAATGTTTCCCATGGAAAATGTGACTTCATAGAATCTGTGCATACAGTTTCCCAAATGCCATTTATTGGTTTTTGCAATATAGCTTTGGATACATTTTCATTTCTCACTAATTGCAGAATTCTATATTCGCCCTTTATTATCCCTCTGACTGCATTCATGAACATATCGCACACCTGTGCATCTTTTATAGGAAACCAAGAACAATTAATTAATTCAGTAGAAATGAATAACTCATCTGTCTGAAGGTTCAAATTAATTCCAAAATCTAAACCAGGTTGTTTGGGAATATCCAAAGATAAGTCAACGTACTTAGGATTTAATTCTAAGTCCATATGTAAATAACTAAATTCAGCCTCTATTTCTAGAAACAAGCTTTTAGCATTTTCATAGTATATTAACTTCTTCATTTATTAATTGCTGCCCAACGGTAAGATAAACCGAACTATCCGGCTTATCTGCACTATACCCAGAGTTCACCTAAACTTCATCAAACCTTCCCAGCTCCCATAGTACAACTCTCCGACAATTTAGTAAAATATCCTGCTCCAAACATTTTTTCCCTTCAGAAAAATACTGCTCCTCCTCCCACCATACCCTCTGCTGCTTAAATCCCCACCTGCGCAATAAGTCAAGCGATTTGCAGCATCTGTCATCAAGGCCTCGGCTGTTGTTTCCGACCTTTGTAACGTATAAAAACATAAAGCAATGGAAATGACGAAAGCACACTATTTGGTATTAGGGGGCACAGGCAGCATCGGGTATGCGGTTGCGCAGGAACTGCTGGCACAGAACGAACAGGTGACGCTCCTGGTGCGCAACAGGCAGAAGGCGCAAGGGCTATTCAAGCAACAGCCGAACCTGACTATTGTGGAAGGCGATACCAAAGACCTGCCTTTGCTAAAGCAACTGGGGGCGCAGGCGACGCACATCTTTCACGGCATCAACTATCCTTATAACAAGTGGGAAGGCAACATGGAAGAAGTGACCCGCAATGTAATAGAAGCGGCAGCACAAAACAAAGCCACCATCCTTTTCCCGGGCAACGTCTACAACTACGGCCTCACCGCCAGGCCCATCACCGAAACGGACCATCCAAACCCCAACACCCGCGAAGGCGCCATCCGGGTAAGGCTGGAGAAGCTGCTGCAACAGGCTGCTGCCGAAGGGAAATGCAAAGTACTCCTCCTGCGCCTGCCCGACTTCTGGGGACCAAATGTCACGAACGAAGGCGTAGCGCCTATTTTCAACGGGGCCCTTACCGGCAAACCCATGCCCTGGCTCGTGAATCTCGACATCCCGCACCAACTGGTGTATACACCCGATGCAGCACGTGTATTCTACCAGCTTCTTCAAAAAGCGCCGTCAGAAAATTTTACGCTATATAATTATGGAGGCGAAGTAGTGCTCTCTATGCGCCAACTGTTTCAGCAGATAGCCAGCCTGGCAGGCACCACCCCTAGATACAAGCTGTACTCCAAAGGCTTTGTGCGTTTCATGGGCCTGTTTATACCGGTGCTCCGCGAGCTGAAGGAAATGCTCTACCTCTACGACCAAACCATCGTGCTCGACGACAGCAAGCTAAAAAAGGCGCTGCCAGGCTTTCGGCCTACGCCCCTTCCCGAAGCTATTCGCACGACACTGGACTGGTTCCGGGAACATTACCACACGCGCGAAGAACTCAGGAAGCAGCCTGCATCCGGAGGTGCTCCTGGCGGTAAAGTCCGGGCGGAAGGCCTGTCCACTTTTTAAAGGAGCGGGAGAAAACACTGGGCTCGGCAAAGCCCAGCAGGTAAGCGATATCGGCGATGGTATTCTGGTTGTCGTGGAGGTGGCGGAGGGCTATTTCCTTGCGCACCTCGTCGAGGAGCGCCTGGTAGGTAACGCCTTCTTCCTTTAAACGGCTCTGCAGGCTGCGTACGCTCATGGCGAGGTTGCGTGCTACGGTGTTAATGCCTGGCTCCTCCCCTTTCAGGAGTTGCGCAATTTCGCGCTGCACCCGCTCCCGCACCGTTTTCGGTTCTTTCAGGCGTTGCAGGTACTCGCGGGCATATTGTTCGAACACCATGTTTAATTCCTCGTTCGCCGTTACCACCGGCAGCTGCAGGCAGGAGGCATCGAGCACAAAACCGCTGTAGGGAGCATCAAAGACTAAGGTGGCAGGTGCAAAGAGCCGCTGATGCTCGGCTATGCTCTCCGGTTTCGGGTAAACAAACAGCACCTGCTTAATAGGTACCGGCTGCCCCACCAGCGCTTCGAAGGCATTCTTATAAATTATCATTTCACTATCAAGCGCGTGGCGCGGGTTCTCCAGGAAAGAACTAATGACCTGCAGCTTCACCAGCGCTTCCCCCTGCTGCACCTCCAGGCTCGTCCGGATGGCTTCGCACACAATGTCCTGGTACTTGCAAAGCTTCCGCAGCGACTCGTGCAGCGTGGGCGCGTTCATCATCACGTAAGCAATAATGCCTGCCGACGTCGGATTCACCGCCTCCCCCACATGCAGCGCCAGGTCCGGGTCGCCGGTAGCCGCAATGGCTGCCTGCCACAGGGCCTGCATCTGCTCCACAGGCACCCGTCCGTTCACATCCTGCAGCAGCACCGGGTCCAGCCCCGCCTGCTGGCAAAGCGCCTCCACATCCTGCCCCTTCAGGCGCAGCACGTGCAGCAACAGGTTAACCGAGGGAGCGCTGAGGGTATGGGTTTCGGGGAGCATTGTCTGAACCTTTGATTTACGGTGATTTAATTGATGGACCTGATTTTTCACAGTACCTGTACTGTTCCATCCTCTATCCTCAGCAATTTAATCATTTACCCATTCACGTAAGGCATCCGAATCACATAAATCACAGGTCAGCTAGTCTGCTGCACCTGCCACCACAGTCTCTGCTGCTTGCCTGGACCGTTGATGGTAGTGATGAAATGATTTAATTGATTCAGCATTTCCTTTATTGTCTGAATTTGGATTCGCCGGATTAATGGATTAATGGATTACAAAAATAAAGTTTCCTGCCATCAGACACGTGCAGGAGTCCCCGAAAAACACAAAGGCAGGTGCGCACACTGTGGAGGCTTCTGCAACAGAAATATCTGATTAATCTTCCATTTTTAATTCGTCCTGAATCCGATAAATCCATTAATCCGGCGAATCCAAATTCAGACAAAAAAATTCTGCCGGCGCATCTTGCAAATCTCAACCATTATTTAGATATTTGTCTAAATAACTAATCAGCATGAACAAAGTCTTTAAAGCCCTCAACGACCAGACCCGGCGGGAGATACTCAAGCTCCTGAAGGAGAAGGACATGAGTGCCGGCGAGATTGCAGAGGCTTTTAACATCACAAAACCCAGCATTTCGCACCACCTCGACCTGCTGCAGCAGGCAGACCTGGTGACGTCGGAAAAGCGGGGACAGTTTGTTATTTACTCCCTCAATACCACGGTGCTCGACGATATTATGCAATGGATTATAACACTGAAAGAATAGACATGAAAAAGCTGAATCTGAAAACCGAAATTAGCATGTGGCTCCTGATGCTGGTGCCGCTGGTGTACCTGGCCATCACCTGGAACGAACTGCCTGACAGAGTGCCGACCCACTTCAACCTGCAGGGGGAGGCCAACGACTGGAGCAGCAAAACCACGCTGGCTGCCGTTGTTTTTTTCACCACCGTGGGGCTTTACCTGCTGCTGTTGTTCCTCCCGAAACTGGACCCCAAACGCCGCATCGAAAGCATGGGCAACACCTTTCACCGCCTGCGGTTTGTGATGGTGCTGTTCATGTCCGGGCTGATGACTTACCTTATCTACAATGCCACCAGCACGGATGGGCTGAACCCGAACCTGCTGCTCGTGCTCATTGGCACCTTGCTGGCCGTGCTGGGCAATTATTTTCAGGCCATTAAACCGAACTATTTCATCGGCATCCGCACTCCCTGGACCCTGGAAAGCGAGACCATCTGGCGCAAAACGCACCGGCTGGCTGGTCCGCTCTGGATGGCAGGCGGCATCCTGTTTGCCCTGCTGGCCTTTGTTCAGCACGGAACCTGGCGCGAAGTGCTTGGCATTGTCATTATTGCCACCCTGGTGCTGGTGCCAACGGTGTATTCTTTCCTGGAATCGAAGAAAGAGCAGAAAATGAAAAGCAACGCGTAAGGCCCAGAAAGCATCAGAAAGACAGATTACTTTCGCATCTCCCATGTTTTCTCATTGGAAAAGAATTTTGTGAACGAAGCGCTTCTACGCTAAAGCACGGGGCTGTCCGAAAAGGGGCAGCCTCTTTTATTTTTGTACTGCCTCCATTCCTGCAGCTCTTATTGCCCTCAGCAGCACAAAAACAAAAAATAATTCAACGAATGTTAGTTCTTGCCAAACCTTTTCTCTATTTTTATATATAAATAGCAGATTTATATAAAAATTTGTCTTATCCTGCCGCTTCCGGTGCCCTGTACTTTACTTTGCCCGGGGCCACTGTTGTGGAGCGGCCAGGTCTGCCTCCTGATAGGCAGGCACTAAAAAAGAAACATTCAAAACATCTGATACTAATAAATTAAAAATCTATGGCTCAGCAAACTCTACACTGGTTAGATTATGTAATCATTTTGCTTTCGCTGGCAGTATCGCTGTGGGTGGGCCTGCATTTTGCCCGCAAGCAAAACTCCACCAACAGTTATTTTGCCGCAGGGGGTAACATTCCGTCCTGGGCTATCGGGATGTCGTTACTGGCGACGCTGGTGAGTAGTGTTACGTTTCTGGCTTATCCGGGCGAAGGCTTCTCGTCTAACTGGATTCTGCTGGTGCAGGGCCTGGCGGTGCCGGCCGTGCTAGTGGGCATGATTTGGTTTATCGTGCCGCTCTACCGCAAGGTAATCGGGCTGAGCACCTACGAGTATTTTGAGAAACGCTTCGGCAAGTTTGCCCGCTTCTACAGCTCCCTCGCCTTTATCCTGACGCACTTCTCCAAAATGGGTACCGTCTTCTTCCTGATGGCGCTGGCGCTGGCCAGTATGACTGGTGCGAATGTGTACATGACCATCTGGGTGATTGGCCTTATCATCATCGCTATCACTTTATTGGGCGGTATCGAAGCTGTAATCTGGCTCGATGTAATCCAGGGCTTCATGCTGATTGCCGGCGGCATTGTCTGCCTGGTTATTATTCTTTATTCCGTAGACGGTGGTCCTGCTGCCGTGTGGGAAATTGCCGAGGCGAACGATAAGACCGGCTTTGGCCCGTACGACTGGGATTTAACCAAACTGACATTTGTGGTGATGGCGCTGAATGGCGTTTTCTACGCCATCCAGAAATACGGCACCGACCAGACCATTGTGCAGCGTTATTTAACAGCCCGTACCGATAAGTCTGCCGTACGTGCCTCCCTGATGGGCGTGCTGCTGACCGTGCCGCTGTGGGCGCTGTTCATGTTTATCGGTACGGCCCTGTTTGTGTACTACCAGCAGAACCCGCTGCCCGATGGCCTTCGTCCGGACGCCGTGTTCCCGCACTTTATCAACACCAAGCTGCCGATTGGCGTAACCGGTCTTATTTTGTCGGCCCTCATCGCCGCCGCTATCTCCAGCCTCGACTCCGACCTGAACTGCCTGGCTGCTGTTGGGGTGGCCGATTATTACAAGCGTTTCCGTCCGCACCGCCCCGATTCGGAATACCTGAAAGTAGGCAAATGGATTGTGGTAGCTTCCGGACTGGGTGCCATCCTGATTGCCACGCTCTACCTGTCGGCAGGAAAAGAGGGGGTATTGGGCATTGTCTTTACGCTCTATGCTATCTTCTCGGGCGGTATTGCAGGCATCTTCCTGCTGGGGCTCTTCAGCTCCAGGGCCAACAGGCAAGGACTCAACATTGGTATTGTAGCCTGTATCCTGTTCACCTCCTACGCCTTCCTGACCTCCACCAAATTCGATTTCGGTAACGGAAACAAGGTGTTGCTGGATTTGGGAGCCTACAACTTTACGCATCATAAATACATGCTGGGCGTGTACAGCCACCTGATTGTGATTGGTGTAGGCTACCTTGCCAGCCTTTTCTTCCCGAAACCAGACCTTGACCGCAACCTGACTTTCAGAGACTGGAACGCAACCCGCAAGCTGGAAAAAGCAGGAAGGAAGAAAGAAGAGAAATTTTCTTACCGTTAATTGGTAACTTGCAGAAAAAGACATTATAACTTTAGGCTATAGCATACCAAATCCTCCTTGGCGAAGGGGGCAGGGGGATTGACCGGAAAAGCTGAAAAAGTAAGGCTATGCAAGTAGCTACTTATAAATAATCAGTTTAAAGAAATTTTTACAGCAGCAGCACCAATCCCTTGTGTTGGTGCGAACTTGTAGCTCGTACTAACATGCCACGATGTAAAGCATGAAGTATCGTTTCGTAAGCTGCTGTAGGTAGAAATGCAGCAATTCAGCCCGGGAAGAAAGTACGAGCTGCACGCTCGCACCAGCGCACCCGTTTCAGCTTTTCCCCTACATGATTAGCTTCAAAGGGGAAAAACATCCGGTATAACTTCAGAAGTAGCATTATTTTTAACCCAAACAAACAACACATAAATTCTTATTACCTCTGATGAATTCCAAATGGAATAGAAGGACCTTCCTTAAAACCACCGGCCTTGCCGGCTTGGGCGTCTATGCCTCCAGTATTCCGCTGGCTGGCCTGGTAGCCTCCTGCTCTAAAGGAGCCGTAGCAACGACCAGTACTGCGCCAGCCAGTGCGCTGAGTTTAGCATTTCAAACACCTCCGGCTGCCGCACAGCCCTGGGTATTCTGGTACTGGATGCACGCCAGTGCCTCGAAAGAAGGCATTACCGCCGACCTCGAAGCCATGAAAGAGGCGGGCATAGGCGGGGCTTACCTCATGCCGATTAAAGGCGTAAAAAACCCGCCGCTGTTTGAACCTGTGGTGGAGCAGCTCACGCCGCGATGGTGGGAGATGGTACAATACGCCATGAACGAAGCTAAACGCCTCGGTCTGGAAATAGCCATGCACGCCAGCGACGGTTTTGCCCTGGCCGGCGGCCCCTGGATTACGCCCGAGCTTTCGATGCAGAAAGTCGTGTGGTCTACCACCCAAACCGACGGTGGCCGCCGCTTCTCCGGCAAGCTGCCGCAACCGCCCACAAACGAAAACTACTACCGCGATATAGCCGTGCTGGCCTACCCTACGCCTGAAGGAGCCGGGGTGTCCACTTTCACGGTTGTGCCGAAGGTTACTTCAAATAAACCGGATGCGCCAACGCCGCAGTTCCTGGTGCAGGAAGGCAACAAGGAAAACTTCTCAAGCAAAGAGCCCTGCTGGATTCAGTATGCCTTCGATAAGCCCTTTACCTGCCGCACCATCGTTATCCGCACCAACGGGAACAACTTCCAGGCGCAGCGCCTGCTGGTACAGGTAAGCGACGACGGCAAAACGTTTCGTTCGCTCAAGCGGCTGGTGCCGCCACGCCACGGCTGGCAGGACACGGATGCCAACAATACACACGTTATCGAGCCGACAACAGCAAAGTATTTCCGCTTTGTATACGATAAAACAGGCACCGAGCCCGGGGCCGAAGACATCGATTCCGCCAAATGGAGTCCTAGCTTTAAGGTTGCCGGCATCGAACTTTCCAGCACCCCGCGCATTCACATGTACGAGGGCAAAACAGGCGAAGTGTGGCGCATCAGCGAACGTACTTCTGCCAAACAGGTGCCGGATAAACTGTGCGTACCGCTGGATAAAATCATCGACATTACGGAACACCTCGACGCCAGCGGCAACCTTAACTGGAACGCTCCGAAAGGCAAGTGGACCATCATGCGCATGGGCCACACCTCCACCGGCCACACCAACGCCACAGGCGGAGCCGGTGCCGGTCTGGAGTGCGACAAATTTAACCCGGAGGCCATCACGCTGCAGTTTAACGGCTGGTTCGGCGAGACTATCAAACAGGTTGGTCCGGAACTGGCAGGCGAGATTCTGAAAATATTCCACGTCGACAGCTGGGAGTGCGGCAGCCAGAACTGGTCGCCGGTGTTCCGGGAAGAATTCCGCAAGCGCCGTGGCTACGACCTCTTCACGTACCTGCCACTGTACGCCGGTATTCCGCTGGAAAGTGCGGCTACGTCTGAGAAATTCCTGTACGATGTACGCCAGACCATTATTGAACTGGTGAAGGATAAGTTTTTCGTGACCATGGCAGAACTGGCGCACGAAAAAGGCTGTACCTTCAGTGCCGAGTGTGTTTCGCCAACCATGACCAGCGACGGCATGCTGCATTTTGATACGGTGGATATCCCGATGGGTGAATTCTGGCTCCGCAGCCCGACGCACGACAAACCAAACGACATGCTGGACGCCATCTCCGGCGGACATGTTTACGGGAAACCGATTATCCAGGCAGAGTGCTTCACGCAGCTGCGCATGGACTGGGACGAGCATCCTGGCAATATCAAAACCCTTGGTGACCGTAACTATGCCCTTGGGTTTAATAAGTTTGTGTACCACGTGTTCATGCACAATCCCTGGATGGACCGCAAGCCAGGCATGACCCTGGACCCGATTGGCCTGTTCTTCCAGCGCGACCAGACCTGGTGGAAACCCGGACGTGCCTGGGTAACCTATGCCCAGCGTTGCCAGGCTTTGTTGCAGCAAGGCAACCATGTGGCCGACATCGCTGTGTTTACCGGCGAAGAAATTCCTCGTCGTGCCGTGCTGCCCGACAGGCTGGTGCCTACGCTTCCCGGCATTTTTGGTCCGGAGGTAGTCGCACAGGAAAAGAAGCGCCTGGAGAATGAAGGCCACCCGTTGCGCCAGATACCCGACGGCATTACCCACTCCGCCAACATGGCCGACCCTGAAAACTGGACCAACCCGTTGCAGGGCTACGCCTACGACTCCATTAACCGCGACGCGCTACTGCGCCTGGCGAAAGTAGAGAACGGCCGCATCGTGCTGCCGGGCGGTGCCAGCTATGGCATCCTGGTGCTTCCGGGCGAACGTCCGATGGCGCCCAACAACAATTACATGACACCCGAACTGGCAGCCCGCCTGCTAGAAATGGTAAAAGAAGGTGCTACTGTTCTCATGAGTGAGCGCCCATTATACACGCCAAGCCTGCAGGATGCAAAGCAAAGCGAAGCGCGGCTGCAGCAAATCGTAGAGGAGCTCTGGCGCGGCGATACTGCAGAAGCCACCACAGCCTCTGCTCCTTCCAGCCCGATGTTCTGGAAAGTCGGAAAAGGGCGCCTCCTGAAAGGACCCTACCAGGCTTCTTCATTTGACGCTATCGGTATTGCCCGGGATGTAATGGCACAGGAAAGTAATGGGCAGCAGGCAAAGGAAATAGCCTGGACGCACCGCAGTTCACCTGATTTTGACATTTACTTTATCTCGAACCAGCAGGAGAAAGAGCGCACGCTGGAGCTGTCGTTGCGCACAGCAGGTCGTGTACCGGAGCTGTTCGACCCTGTAACCGGTGAAGCACGAAGTGCCACCAACTGGCGGACCGAAAACGGCCGGACTGTGCTGCCATTGAAGTTAGCGCCAAACGGCTCCATGTTCGTGGTATTGCAACAGGCTACCTCCGACCAAAAAATGCAGGAAGGCCAGAACTGGCTGGATCTGGCGCAGGTGAAACAACTGGAGGGCGACTGGCAGGTAAAATTCGATGCAGAAGCTGGCGGACCGGAAGAACCACAAACGTTCCGGCAGCTAAGCGACTGGAGCAAACACAGCACCTTCGGCATCCGCCACTACTCCGGCACCGCCGTCTATAAAAAGACGTTCGACTGGAAAAAGCCTGCCGATAAAGGCGCCCGCTTTTTCCTGGACCTGGGCCACGTAGCCAACATTGCGGAAGTAACGGTAAACGGCACCCCTGCCGGCGTCGCCTGGACCGCCCCGTACCGCGTGGAAATAACCGATGCCTTGCGTCCCGGCAAGAACGAGTTAATTATTGAGGTGGCCAACACCTGGGCCAACCGCCTGATCGGCGACCACAGCCTTCCGGAAAAAGACCGCCTCACCTGGACCACCGCCCCTTACCGCTTAGAGGACAAGCCGCTGCTGGAAGCAGGGCTGCTGGGGCCGGTAACGATACAGAAAACGACCTGAATTTAATTTCATTCAAAGCATAAAAAGCTCCTGTTACTTATATTTGAGTAGCAGGAGCTTTTCTATTTTGTGTAACAGTAGCCACGCACAGTATTTTGCCCTCCTTTAGAGCCAATTGTGCAGGAAAAAGTTAGCTGCACCTGCCACCATTGCCACAGCTCCACGAACCAACTGGCTTTAGCGTTAACCGGTTTTAACTTAGCCAACATAGCTTTAAACAAAGCAACAAAAAGGGTTGGCATTTCACCCTCAGACCCTGTTACCAGAGGATGAAAAAAATGATTAACTGCCAGCGAGGCCTTCTTACAGCGGCAATGGCATCCCTTCCCGAAAGTTGCTCTACATTTACCATCCCCCCCACTACCTGCCGGAAATACAGCGGTAACAGGCGCAGCAATGCACCTGCCCTACCTGTGAACCCGGCAAAACCCTGAACGCCTGTGGTACTTGCGAAAATTTACCTTTTCGAGCAGTTCCTGCCTCCCGTTTTAATATTTTATTTTTTTCGTAAATCTTCTTTTTTTTGTTATTCTTTCTAAATACTTTTAGCCTAACAATTGTTCGCAATAATTTCACCTGATTATCTGGCCTTTAACTTCTACATGATGGATTATTTTTTCAGGCTATAACCGATTGTATGCCACTCTCCGGATGTGCGTATATAGCAATTCAATTTATGCCGGTCATGCTGTCATTTTCTACTGAACAGTATAAAAAGCCGGAGAAGGCGCTATAATGCTCCCTAATTATAGCAAAAGCGACTTTTGATGCTTTATAACCAAATTTTAATAGTTTTTCACCAATTTTTAAACTTTAAACCGCGACCTGTTCCTTATGTTTGACACGTAATCGCGTCAAATGCAAGAGGCTGCGGCGAGAACAATAAACAAACGTTCGTTTTTCCAAAGACAGATATTTCTTCCTTTGGCCAAGCATTGCTATGTCGTCATTTTAATAGAAGAGCATGTTAAAATCCTGTAACACCTCCTACCGTCCTTACCCGAACTAATCCGGCAAAGGAACCACGATAAAGAACACCTTACGAAAAATGTTCAGGACAGGAGACTGCCCTGAAGCAGGACAAAGCGTAGCCTGGGCTAACAGAAACAAAATGGGTACAACCATGAGCATTTAACCACAAACAATCCAAAAATGTATGAGTAAACTAGTACTATTTATGAAAAGGCCGCTCCCCCTCCTTCTATGGCTGGGATTAGCGTTGCTTGCACCGGCTGAACTTTTGGCTCAAGCGCAATCGATTGCAGGCAAAGTAACGGATAATACCGGCGGAGGTTTGCCGGGAGCTACCGTGTTTGAAAAAGCAAAACCCACAAACGGTACCGCAACCGATATAGACGGGAATTTTACGCTTTCCGTTTCTCCTGACGCTATTCTTGTTATTAGCTCCGTGGGATATATGAAACAGGAAGTGAAAGTGGGCAACCGCTCGGTTATTAACATTACGCTTGAAGCAGACGCCAAAGCGCTGGAAGAAGTGGTCGTAATTGGGTATGGCACTGCTACCACCATGGCCGATCTGACCGGCTCGGTTTCTTCGGTTTCGGGAAGGACGCTGGCACGTGTTCCGGTGGCTTCGGCAGCGGAGGCGCTGGCAGGTAAAGCTGCCGGTGTGCAGGTTACCACTACCGATGGCGCTCCCGGTTCGGAGGTGAACATCCGCATCAGGGGAGGTACCTCGGTAACACAAAGTAACGCGCCGCTGTTTATCGTGGACGGATTTCCTGTGGATAACATCAACGATATTCCTCCAACCGATATCCAATCTATCGATATTCTGAAAGATGCTTCCTTAACGGCCATTTACGGTGCCCGTGGTGGTAACGGGGTGGTGGTTGTAACCACAAAATCAGCCCAGGCCGGTAAATTAAAAGTAAATTTCAACCACAACACGCAGGTAAGAACGCTTGCCCGCAAAATGGACCTGATGAGCCCTTATGAGTTCGTAAAAATTCAATACGAATCAGTTGTAGGCAATAATGCAGCCCGACAGCGCTTCCGGGGTAACTTCGGTAACCCCGCCGACTTTTCTTTATACAAACGCTTTGAAGGAAATGACTGGCAGGACGAAATTTTAGGTGGCACGCCAATAAGTCAGATGTATAACCTTACCCTGAGCGGTGGTTCACAAGGCCTGAAGTTCAATACAAGTGTAACGCATCACGAAGAAAGAGGTGTACTTATCGGCTCCGGTGTTTCGCGAACGAACGTGAACACAAAACTGAGTGCTGACATCTCCAAAAAAGTAAAGGTGTTGCTGAACCCGCGCTTTACCTACCGCCAGGACAGAGGCGCCGGTGCCGATGCGGTAGGAAGCGGCGGCATTATTAACGTGCTGCGTTACCGACCAATAAATGGTCTACGCGACTTTTCTTATCTTCCTGCAGAAGACATTGATCCGGAAGAAGAACGATTCTTTGAATACACGAATCCCAAAGGAGATATTAACCAGAACTACCTGAGAGGAAACAGATATGAGTTCACCAACCAGGCATCTGTTGAATGGAACATGATGCAGGGCCTTACTTTCCGCACCTTGGGTTCGCAGTACATGGCTTACAACTTTTCAGATCGGTATTGGGGCGACTTAACCTCTACTGCCAGGAGTAACAACGGTTTGCCTGTAACCGAGCTAACTACCCAAAGACGCAACAAGTATGGCTGGACCAATACCCTGGAATATAGAGGTTCTATAGATAAGCACAACTATACCTTCCTGGTTGGACAGGAGATCCAGAGTACGGAGCAGTTCACATCCTCAAATTCTGCCCGTTATTTTCCGAAAGCAATCGAAGCGGAAAGAGCCATACGAAACATGGGCTTAGGAACGCCCTGGAAATCTACCTCGGCTATCACATCGCCTGAAAGATTATCCTCGTTCTTTGGGCAGGCCAACTACAACTTCGAGCGGAAATACTTACTCTCGCTTACCTACCGTGCCGACGGATCAACCAAATTTGCACCGGGCAACCAATGGGGGCATTTCCCTGCCATTTCGGGCGCCTGGGTGCTAACGAACGAGGAATTCCTGGCTGATCAGGAATTGTTCTCACAACTCAAGATACGGGCTGCCCTCGGTAAAGCAGGGAACAACCGCATTACCGACGACATGTGGCGCTACCAGTACGAAGTTAACACAACCGGCGGACCAGGCTGGGGTGAAGTTAACGAAAACGGATTCGAATACTATGCGAATGCAGGTGGCAACACGCTTCCCAATCCTAATATTAAATGGGAAACCACCCTCACCCGTAACCTGGCCTTCGACATCGAAATGTTTGATGGCCGCCTGACCGTAACACCGGAAACATACTGGAATACGACAACGGATCTGCTTTACCTGAGCAATATCCCGACCGTAACGGGTTACAAGCAACAAATGCAGAACATTGGCCAGGTAACCAACCGGGGATTCGACCTGACGGTGAATGCACATATCATTAAACGAAATGATGCTTTCCTGAATGGTATGCTCACCTTTGGAGCCAACAAAACACGAATCGATAAGCTGAATGGCACTGAAGATGTGCTTTGGATGACTTCTAACCGCTGGAGATCCTCTGATTTTGATTACATGCTACGAGTAGGCGATCAGTTGGGCCTCATCTACGGCTATGTGTATGATGGCATTTACTCATTCGATGAATTTACCCTGGAGGGTAACAACTGGGTACCTAAACCGGAAACTGTAAATAACGATGCGCTTTTCGGCACACAACCGGGCAGGCCAAAATTCAAGAACTTTGTAGACGAAGAGGGTGCCACCAATGTAGTTAACGAAAACGACAAAGTGGTTATAGGAAATACCAATCCCAAATTCAGCGGCGGTTTCAACCTGTCCGGGGGATGGCGTAATTTCGATGTGACTGCCAACTTCAACATTATTTATGGATTCGATGTGAATAACGCCACCCGTTATACCTTATCCTCCTTCGAGAACAACAGCAACAACTACTTCAACATACTGCCGGAATTTAACGAAGACCGCCGCTGGCGTTATGCCGAAGACACCTACGGTGACAGGATGATTAGCGATGCCCGTTATACCGCTCTGTACCAGGAAATGAACGCCGATGCTGTCATCTTCAACCCGGTAGATATCGGCAAGAAAGTAACACACTCTTACTTTATCGAAGACGGTTCTTTCGTTCGTTTACAAGACCTTACCCTGGGCTATACATTACCTCAGAAAGCCATGGACCGGCTTAAGGTTTCGAATCTGCGCGTATTTGTCAGCGGGTACAACCTGTGGTTATGGACCAATTACACCGGCTATGACCCGGAAGTTGATATCCAAACCGGCCTGACTCCAGGCGTGGACTATAACCGTTACCCACGAAGCCGAAATTTTGTATTCGGTGTAAACATGACTTTATAATTCAAACATCACATCGATTAGATTTAAATTAACATAGATATGAGGAAATATCTTATAATTCTCAGCTTAGCGCTAATACCGCTTGTTTCGTGCGACGATTACCTGGAAGTAAGCTCCGACTCGAAATACGAGGACGATTATGTCTTTGGGAATAAGGAGGAAATTAACAGGGTCTTGACTGCCGTATATGCTTCGTTAATGAGCAACGACACCTACGGCAACGCCTATTTCAGCACCTTTGCCTTGAACAACGACGTGGAGTTTACCGCCTTCAGCAACCAGTTACGGAATGTGAGCGGGGAAGATTTCAGAGCCTTTGACGGCGCCCAGCATGCTGCTTCCATCCAACGATTCTGGGATAAGCAATACGAGGGCATTGAGCGTGCCAACATCTTTATTGAAGGAATCCAGAGCAGCCCCGTTTTTAATAAAAACGATATCGAACTCACGCAGCAACTTGGTGAGGCGAAAGTGCTCCGGGCCATGTTCTACCACGACCTGGTGGTGATGTTTGGCGACGTGCCTTTCAACACCGAGCCATCCATGAAGCTTCAGTCGTTTGTGATCCCGGTTAAGGACCGGAATGAAATCCTCGACTTCCTTATTAGTGATTTGCGAGGGGCTGCATCCGGCATGAAATACGCGGCGGCCTTAAATAACGGTGTGGAGCGGGCATCCAGGGAATTCTGCTACGGCATGATTGCCCGCATGGCTTTAACCCGTGGCGGTTATGCCTTGTACCCTGAGGGCGCTACCGGTGTAATGAAGCGTATGCCTGATTACAAGGATTATTACAAAATTGCCATGCAATATGCCGATTCGGTTATTTCATCCGGTACGCATCAGCTGAACAAATCGTACAGACGGGTATTCATCGATCAGACCAACAACGTTGTAACCAATAACGATGATCCCATTTTTGAAGTGCCTTTCCTGAGAGGTTCCAGCAGCAATGTTGGCTTTATAACCGGAGGCGCCGTTTCTTCTGTTGAAGGCGTTACAAATCACCCTTGGGGTGCTGTTAGCGGCGGCATGCGACTGAATGCCTTCTACCATTACTCCTTCGACCGCAAAGATATCAGGAAAGACTACACCGTTGGGATGTGGAATTACGATGCTACAAACCTGCCACAGGTACTTGTGGATTATAGCATGTACAACAACAAGTGGTCTAAATTATGGGCTGATCCTGCGAAAGTTTTAGGAAACCAGAGCGCGGGCAGTACCGGTATTAACTTCCCCTATATGCGGTATGCTGATATCTTGCTGATGTATGCGGAGGCTGTGAATGAGGTAGAGAATGGGGTAACCGGACCCAATGGAGCAAAAGCAACAGAAGCATTTAAAGCAGTTCGCAAACGTGCCTTTGAACCCGCAGACCATGCAGAAAAAGTGGATAATTATACCAGCGCAGCTGCTGCCTCCAAAGAAACCTTCTTTAACGCTATTGTTAATGAACGGAAATGGGAATTGGGCGGCGAAAACATACGCTGGAAAGATCTGGTTCGCTGGAATCTTTACTCGAAGGTAGTGTACAACAGTTTTAAGGAATATTTCATTGTAGCGTCTATGGCCGGAGGCGACTTTATAGATGGGTACGAAAAATATGAGAAACTTCCTTTTAACAAGTTTTACAAGCGTATTGATAACCCCAAAAACATAGACATCTATCCGAATACTGACAGCCGTTTTAAAATCATTGAATTTTATAATCCGTGGGAAGCTACCCTGCATCCTGGTGCCGGCTGGGAGATGGCCACTTTTTATAACTGGTACGATGAAAACACTTCCGTTCCAAGAGCTCAGATTCTTTACTCCTACCGCGGCTTTATCAAAGGTGGTCCGGGAGGCAATTGGGAAGTGATGGATCCGAATAACCTGCCTCCTGTGCGTTATATCCTGCCTATTCCTAACCAGGCCATTCAAATGAGCAATGGCGCCTACAAAAACTATTATGGCTATAACTAAGGCTTTATAAAAGATATTTAAAATGAAAAATAAAATACTCATACTTAACCTGGTTCTTGCAAGCATGCTGGCATTGGTTTTCAATGCCTGTAAGGACCCTATCGATGAACTCACCGACGAAGAACGCAACAGGTCGTTTATGGCGGTGTTCCGCACGCAGGCGAACACCGGGAAATCCGGCGATCCGCTGGCCAGCCAGGTTGTCAATACAAATGATATGTACCTGGTTTGGAATGGCATTAATGGCGCTGCAGGCTACCGTATCCAAATGAAAGTCCAGTCCGGTTCCTGGGATATACCGGGCGATATTCTCTGGGATACGATCGTAGGGCCTGAGGTGCTTAAGTTGACGAAGAGAGATTTGCAGTATTCAACCAAGCATAATTTTGCCATTCAAACGCTCTCCCCCCGCGGAGAAGTTTATCACTCCAAGTGGTATGGCAAAGGGGATACCGGCCATAACGACGAACGTGCAGAATTTGAGATGGGCGAACGGCGCGGTATTCCCGATGTGGTGTCCGTGGGCAATGTAACGGAAAACAGCTTACGGGTTTTTTTCGACCTGACTGTGTACAATACAGACCCTGCTGTTCTGAATCCAGGCTTTCAGCATGAAGACGGCAAATTCCTGATAGACGAAATCTTAGTACAGCCTGCTTCAGTTAACAGGAATCTGCCTTCGCAAAAAATCACGCTGACCCAGGCAGACCTGGCCAATGGGTATGTAGATGTTGCAGGCCTGAGCTCCAATGCCCTGTATGTGGTGAACGGACTCAATAACAAGGTTAAGCGCTACTGGGACCGCCTTTACAACACCACCATGGTGCGTATGAAAGGCCAGGTAGGTGCGCCTATCCTTATCCCACACATCGTGGACAACACGAATACCTGGGCCAAACAACACAATGCCTCACGCCTCGACACTATTTTAAACAATTATCTGTTTGATAATACCCTGGCCGAAGGCACTATATTCATGCTCGAAGCAGGCAAAAATTACTATATCAATACAGGTACCGTTATCGCGAAAGGTTTCACCTTAAAGTCGAACACCCCCGGCACCAAACCTACTGTTTTTATGGGCCTGGGCTATAATGAAACCAACACAGGGGCAGTGGCTCCCAACTTCCAGCTTGGCCGCCCGGCACAGGCCGGCGAAATAGGTAGTATCACCGTAGGCGATGTCATTTTCGACAACATTAACTTCGAGGCACCGTATACCGTTAACTTCTTCAACCAATCCTTATCACCCGGCAAGAGCATTACAGGTAACTACTTTATAAACCAGCACTCGGCGTCGATGCCGTTTACCTGCTCCAAACTAGAGGTTAATAATTGTAACTTCCAGGGCTTGGTGCGCGGCTGGTTCAGAACGCAAGGCTCCAACCGCCAGGTTATCGAGAATATCATTATCCAGAACAGCTTGTTCCACGATGTGGGCATGTACGATGTGAATGGACGTGGCTATGCTTTTATAACAGGCGAGGCAAAGTCGGAGAAAACGAACATTTTCAATAATGTGGTTATCCGAAACAACTCCTTTATCGGTATATCCTATGACCAGCTGATGCGCGAAAATGCGAACCTTAATTGGGCTCCGAGCGTGGTATGGAACGTGACGATCGAGAATAATACATTTTTGAATGCCTTCTCCATCTCCAACGGCCGTTTCCTGATTGCTCATCCAAATGCGCCGGCCAATAGTAAATACACGATCAAGAAAAACCTCTTTATCGCTGTAAAAGCTGCCGGCGACGACAGGCCGTTTTTCCAGAGCGGATTAAATTTCACGACCTATCGTCCAGGCTTGAGCTTCGACATTGCGGACAACTATTCAACTTCAGCAAAATCGGCCAACAATGCGATAGACTACTATACCTCTGCGGAGATATTCAACAACCAACCGTTTAGTCACAACAGCCGGGGAGCCGGTTTTAACGGAGGAGCCCTGAATGTGGGTGGTTTGGAAGCGACAAAAGTGATAACCGGGCCAACACCAATTGCGCCGGAAAACCTAATGGTCGACCCTTATCCGAAAGGTAAAAAAGTAGGTGCGAACTGGGATACAAATGCTCATCTCTACAACCTGAACGGCATTCGTTTCAAAAATACCCCTGAGGTTCAAAACCATCCTATCTATACCAAAGGAATTGGAGACCCACGCTGGAGGTAATTTGTTATAGATTTCTCCTATTAAAAATCAAAGGGGGAATTAATAATTAACTTAAACCTGAAGTCATCCACTGTAACAGTGGAGGGCTTCAGGTTTTTTTGTATGCACTTGTAAATAACAGCAGCATACACTACCACATCATGTAAAGTATACGCCACTTGCTGCAAGGAGCAGAGGGTGTGGTGGCTGGTGCAGCTACAATTTACGCCTCCTTTAACAGATGTTTCACAGGTGTTTTGAGAGAAAATGACCTGTATTTATACAAATTGAAATGGAGAGGCTATGGTTGCCTGATCTAAAGTCTGGAGATTTGTTTACCTTCAGTAGTTACCTTTGAGCTTTATAACATCAGAAGTTACAATAGAAAGCATTAAATCAAATGAAAATCCTGATAATAGAAGATGAGCCCGAGATGCGGAGATTGATAAAGCAATTTCTGCAGGAGGAGAATTATGTGGTGGAAGAGGCCGCTGATTTTCGTACGGGCATGGATAAGATTATTTCGTTTGATTACGATTGTGTGCTGCTCGATATCATGCTCCCCGACGGAAACGGCCTGGAACTATTACGGAAGCTAAAGAGCCTGGAAAGAGCCGATAGCGTTATTATCCTTTCCGCAAAAGATTCGCTTGATGATAAAGTGGAAGGACTGGAACTTGGCGCCGACGACTACCTCACAAAACCTTTTCACCTGGCCGAGCTTAATGCCAGAATCAAATCGGTTATCAGGCGCAGAAAAATGGACGGCCGGAAATTCCTGGTGTTGGAAAACGTACAGATTAATCTCGAAGAAAGGTCAGTAACGGTAGCCGAAGCCCCCATGGAGCTAAACAGGAAAGAATTCGACATTCTTGTTTTTTTGGTTCTCAATAAAAACAAAATCGCGCGTAAATCAGCTATTGCAGAAAACATCTGGGGCGATTATATTGACCAGGCAAACGATTTCGATTTTATTTACTCTCAAATTAAAAATCTCCGGAAAAAGCTTCGGGACCACCATGCCCAAATTGATATTGATACGGTCTATGGTTTGGGGTACAAACTTGTCGTTAAATGAAGCTTATTAACCACACCATCCTTTTTTTGTCCCTTATTTTGTTTGTAACCATAACGCTTTGGGCGGTTTTATTTTATTTTCAGTTATTGGAGCAGGTTAAAACAACGGTAGATGAGGGCCTTGCCAATTACAAAATTGTAGTTATCGATAAGTTAAAAGACAGAACTCCCATTGTGCAGCACGAAAGCCTCCAGGAAAACCACTACCTGGTCAGGAAAATAGATGAAGCATATGCGCTACAGGTAAGGGACTCGTACAAAGACACGCTTATTTTTTCTGACTTAAAAAACGAATACTATCAGGCCAGGCTGCTTACCACGGCGTTCGTCTCAACGGATGGCAATTTCTACGAAATGAAGGTCGTCTCCCAGGCTTTACAAAAGGGCGATTTAGTAAAAAAAGTTATTTCTTCTTTGCTTTGGGTTTGTTTATTCATGTTTGTCTGCACCATCGTAGTGAATCGTTTTGTGTTAACCAAAACCTGGAAACCATTCTACCAGGTGTTAAATTACATAAATGCTTTCAGGCTTGACAAAGGGGCGGAGCTGGAAATGGATAAAACCAGGATTGAGGAATTTTCCTTACTAAACAAATCTATCCGGAACCTGTTAAAAAACAATGTCGAAATTTATGAAAGCCAGAAGCAGTTCATAGAAAATGCATCGCATGAACTCCAGACACCATTGGCTATCGGTATAAATAAGCTTGAACTACTTGCCGAAGACAGTAACCTGTCGCCGGAGCAGTTGCAAAAAATCGGAAGCATTATAGAAATGTTTCAGCGACTGGCCAGCCTTAACAAGTCCCTCCTCCTCATTTCAAAAATTGAAAATAACCAGTTCCAATCAGCGGAAGCCGTTAGTTTCGACCACCTGTTCAGCAGGATGATTCAGGATTTTAACGATTTTGCCAGCTACCAGCAAATCCAGATTTCCTATGTAAAAGAAGCCGACTGGGAAATGAACATGAACAAAGACCTGGCTGAAATACTGGTTATGAACCTGCTGAAGAATGCCATCGTCCATAACCATCCGCACGGCGAAATCATTATCAGGTTGTCTGCCTCGTTTTTCACAATTGAAAATACAAGCCATGCCCCTGCCATACAGGCCGATAAATTATTCAGGCGCTTTCATAAAAATTCAAAGAGCCATAGTTCTACCGGCTTAGGATTGGCCATTGTTAAATCCATTGCCGATGTAGCAAACCTAGCGGTAGCCTATACTTACAACGGACGCCACAGTTTTAAAGTGAGTGAGAAGCCACTGTAAAAAAGCTACGCATCTGTTCGGTTTTTTCTAAATTTCCCGTGTTTTCCAGATTCTTTCCCAATTGTTTCCAGATTCGTGTTCTTTCTTTACGTGTATAAAATGTACTTGCTTTGAAACGAATTATAGTATTAGTAATATTTCTGTTCCTGGTTACGCATTGCTTCGCACAAACTATTCGTCAGGAGAATATACCAGCTGTGGTCTTAAATTCCTTTCAGGTAAAGTTTCCGAACGCGGAAGATGTGAGCTGGAAGCTGGAGGATGGAAACTACCAGGTGAAATACAAGGTGAATAGTAAGCCGAACGAAGTAACCTTGGATTACAAAGGGGGTGTGCTAAAACATCAGCAAGATCTATACGCGAATGAAATCCCCAAACCTGTTCTGCAAACCATCGAATCGAAAGAGCCTATTTTTGACATTGGGGATGCCAAAAAAACAGTTGAAAACGGACAGACGCTTTATGAAATAGTTTTCAGGATTAACGGGAAGCGCCGCTTTTTCTGGATAAACGAGAAGGCGCAACTGGTTAAATACCGGAAAGAACTGTATGATGCCGAAGTTCCTGCCCCTATCATGAGTTTTATCAATTCAAAATACGGCCCATTCGAGCGTCTGAACAGGGCCAAGTACGTGGAAGAGAATGGAAAGGTCTACTACATAGTGGCGGGAAGAGCACATGTGTTTTTGTTTGATGATAAGGTAAATTTATTGCAGCATAACCAGGACCTGCAGGAATCAAAGATTCCGGTAGCCATTAAGCAAACCATACAGGAATCCTATAAAGGCTATGAAATAACAGATGCGGATATGGTAGAAAAGAGAGGGGTGGCTACTTATACGCTTCGCATGCGAAAATCAGGTAAAGATATTTATGTAACCTTCACTCCGGAAGGGCAGATCTTGCATACCCAATAAGAGCTCTTTAAAGTAAAATAATAGTGGGCTATCATGAAAAGGAATACAATTTTTCTCTTTCTGACATTACTATTGTTAGTTCGAACATGAAGCTCCTTTCGTTGCAGCAGCTACGCTTTAGAAAAGGTAGTAAAGACTATGCAACTTTTTGTTCTGCACCAGCCACCACACCCTCTGCTCTGCATAAACTGTGGGTGTGGTTTAAAACAATAATAAAGATTAAGATAAAATTAAACTACCTATTCCGTTTGTGCCGAAAAACTAAAACGGAATAGATTAAACGCATAAGATAAGTATTGTACATGAAAACCTTCCGTATCAAAATGCAGAAAATTAACAAACCGATTAGGCTGATGCTGATGCTCCTACTGCTGGCTGTAGCAGCGAGGGCTTCCGAAAAAAACCGTTTGCTGGTGCTCACGGATATTGGCGGCGACCCCGATGACCAGATGTCCATGGTACGGCTCATGACCTATGCGAATCATTTTGATATCGAAGGACTTGTTGCCACGCCACATGGTAGCGGGCACGAAGTTTCCCCAAAATATCTGCAAAGCATTGTAGCTAACTATGGAAAGGTTCGTGATAATCTGGAGCTACATGAACCAGGGTATCCCACGGCAGCCTACCTGCAGGAGCGCATTTCGCAAGGGCTGCCACTCGATGGCATGCAGGGAGTAGGCAAAGGCAAAGACTCCCCCGGCTCCGAGCTGTTAATACGTGCTGCAGACCGGAAAGACGAGCGGCCACTTTGGGTAACCGTATGGGGAGGCCCGAATGTACTGGCCCAGGCGCTATGGAAAGTACGGGCCACCAGGTCTCCGAAGGAGCTGGCTAAATTTGTATCCAAACTGCGGGTGTACGCCATATCAGACCAGGACGACAGCGGCCCCTGGATTCGCAAAGAGTTTCCGGAACTTTTCTACATTGTAACACCTGGCATCAATGCCGGAGGCGGCTTTCACCATGCTACCTGGATAGGTATTGGCGGAGATAAATTCCATGGCCGCTTCGATGGAGCCGATTTCTCACTGGTTACCAACGAATGGCTCGATAAGAACATCCGTAGCAAAGGGCCACTTGGCGCTGTGTATCCTCGCTGGGAATTCATGATGGAAGGCGACACGCCCGCATTTTTTTATCTCATCAATAACGGATTAAGCAATCCTGAGCATCCGGATTGGGGCGGCTGGGGAGGCCGTTATGAACTGTACACCCCCCGGAAAGAAAAATGGTTTCTGGAACCGGAAACCCGCCCCATCTGGACCAATGTGCAGGACGAAGTTTTAGGAAACGACGGGGAATGGCACACCACCAATCACGCCACCATCTGGCGCTGGCGCTCTGCCTACCAAAACGACTTTGCCGCCCGCATGGATTGGACCATTAAACCCTACAAAGAAGCCAATCACCCGCCGGTTCCAAAGCTGGATCATCCAAAAGAAATAACGGCGCGGCAGGGCGAACGGGTCAACCTCAGCGCTGTCAGTTCCACTGACCCGGACGGCGATGCCCTGTCTTATGAATGGTTTTGTTATGGCGAAGCAGGAACGCGCGCCATGTCAAACGCAAGCACTGGTAAGGTTTTGGACATCGAGAATTTTGATCAACCCAAAGCCTCCTTTATTGTGAAGACCAGCCGTGTCATGCCCCCGGGAACAGGTACCATCCACATTATTCTGGCCGTTACAGACCATGGCACTCCCCGCCTAACCCGTTATCAGCGGGTAATAGTTAATGTGGTGGAGTAACATTTTATAAAAGGAGGTGCATGCATAAAGCTGTAAAACCACCAAAAACACATCGATTAATAACCACATTTATGTATAAATACCAATTCGCATTAACTTTCATCTTGTCGCTCACTGCACTTGCCTTGTTTGGCCAGAACCCCATACCAGTCAAGCCCCGCGTGCTTATCAGCACAGACATTGGCGGCACCGACCCGGACGATAACCAGTCCATGATTCATCTGCTCATGTACAGTGATAAGTTTGACCTGGAAGGGCTCGTTTCTTCACCTTCGTTTGGAGAAGGCAGCAAGGAGGAAATTCTACGAACTATTGATTTGTACGAGAAAGACCTGCCAAAACTGAAAAAACACAACAAGCGCCTGTCCTCCCCTGCTTACCTGCGCTCCATAACCAAACAAGGACGTAAAGGCGGTGCACCCTATTTGGGGTATGCCAACGCAACCGAAGGTTCTGACTGGATTGTTAAAAAGGCTAGAGAAAAAAGCGACCGGCCGCTATGGGTGCTGGTTTGGGGCGGCCTCGAAGATCTGGCGCAAGCCCTGCACGATGCGCCTGACATTCAGAACAAGATTAAAGTGTACTGGATTGGAGGTCCCAACAAAAAATGGAGCACCAACAGCTATGCTTACATTGCACAAAACTTTCCTGCGCTTTGGTTCATCGAATCTAATGCGACCTACAGGGGCTTTTTTTCTAACACAGGTGTGCCGGATAAGCTGAACAGTAAAAATTACTTTGCCAACTACATTCGCGATGCAGGCCACCTGGGCAAAGATTTTAAGAACAACCGCTACGAAGGCAACGTCAAAATGGGCGATACACCTTCCCTGCTCTACCTGATGGACGGCGATCCGAACAACCCGATGCGTGACAACTGGGGAGGAAGTTATGAAAAGTTCAGCCACAGCCCGAGAATTGTCTATCACCGGAATACGACCCTGACCGATACCGTAGCGGTGTACTCGATAGTTGAATTCCATTTTAAAGGGCCAGAAGTAACTATACCGGCAGATTCTGCCTGTTTTACGATGACGACAGGCAATCAAACCTGGGACGGGTTCTACCTGGGCAGCGGCAACTATGCCGTACGGTATGCACCAAAGCAGACAGAAACCCTGACGTATAACGTAACCTCCACCATTCCCGGGTTTCAGGAGCAAAGCGGCGCGTTTGTAGTGAACAATATCTGGCCCGGAAAACAACATCCCACAGATTATCAGTTAGGAGAAAACTGGTTTACGGATAAGGCAGCTCCGGAATTGTACGACGGCATCTGGCAGGGCGCTAAAACGACACTTAAATGGCGCAACGATGTGCTGCTTGATTGGGCGAAACGCTGGAAATGGCTCAGCGAAAAATAACAGGAACGGAATTTTATCCAGCTGCACCTGCCACCACACCTACTGCTGCAGGGAGCAGTGGCTGTGGTGGCAGGTGCAGAACAAAAATTAAACTTTATAAATAACGAACAAAGCATTTTTGGCTTGAAATAGATGCGAAATAAAAGCTAAATTCACAAAAGCCTGGTGCACGGCTACAGCATCCGATGCAGCCATTGCCAAAAATATTACCACTTACCCCATTAAATTATATATAATGAAAAAGATACTCGTTGGAGTCGTTGGAGTTTTTCTTTCTGTGTTGATGAGTTCCGTTACCTATGCCCAGCAGCTTGCCTTTCCAACTGCCGAAGGTTTCGGTGCTTACGCAAAAGGCGGACGGGGCGGAAAAGTTCTTTATGTAACCAACCTGGATGACAGTGGCCCCGGTAGTTTACGGTGGGCCGTGGAGCAGGAAGGCCCGCGCACCATTGTGTTTGGTGTATCAGGGACGATAGAACTGAACCGCAAGCTGAACATCGACAAGCCCTATATCACCATTGCCGGACAAACCGCACCTGGAGACGGCATTTGCCTGAAAGGTGAGACGCTGCAGATTCATACGCACGACGTCATCATCCGGTACATCCGGGTTCGCCTGGGCGACCGGTCGCACGGGCAGGGCAGTTTGCAGGGGAAAGATGCCATCAGTATTTCGGAGGGCCATGATATTATCGTGGACCATTGTTCCGCCAGTTGGAGCCTGGATGAAATACTATCCGCTTCCACCAGGGACCCTGACCTGACCAGGGTAACCGTACAGTGGTGTTACATCACCGAAGCCCTGAATCCGGATAACCATGGTTTTGGCTCTTTGATTCGCGGAACAGGCGGGGCAAAGTACAGTTACCTGCATAACCTGTATGCCAGCAACCGCGGCCGGAACCCACGCCCCGGCAACTACGATTCCAACCCGCACGACGAGGACCCGCAGGGCTTGCTGCTCGATTTCAGGAACAATGTTATCTACAACTGGGGCGGAGAACATGCCGGTTACAATGCCGATAAGGTTAGCGTTACCCAGCTCAATTATGTAAACAACTACCTGGTGCCCGGAGCAGATTCTAAACCCAATGGCGTTGCCTATTCAGAAGGGTCGCCTTACAACCGCGGCTATTTTGCAGGAAATTACTACAACGGCAAACTGCCTGATACCCCCTGGAGCCTGGTAAATTTCCCCAAAAGCTGGACGAGCGTACAAGTCCGTGCTTACAAGCAGCAAGAGCCACTGGAAACGGGTCCGGTCCAGACAGAGGATGCTGCAACTGCCTACAAGCGGGTGCTGGAAACAGGCGGCGCTACCCTGCCCAAACGCGATGCGGTTGATGCGCGCATCGTGCAGAATGTCAGGAACCGCTCCGGCAAAATCATCCAGTCGCAGAACGATGTAGGTGGCTGGCCCGTGCTGAAAAGTGCCCCCGTTCCAAAAGACACCGACCGCGACGGCATACCGGATGCATGGGAAAAGAAAAACGGGCTGAACCCAAAGGATGCGTCCGACAGAAACAAGGTGGCGGCAGATGGCTACACGATGCTGGAAAAATACCTCAACAACATAAACTAACAGTACACAAATGAAAAGTATTCTTATTGCGCTACTGTCGTTTGTTTTCGTTCTTGAATTCAAGCTCTGTAGAATTAGAGCCTTATTTTTAGTGTAAATTTCAGGCTAATTTATTGCTTTTAATAATCACCATGCGACGAACCCTTCTGCTTTTACCCCTGATTGCCCTAACTTCTTTAGCTATTGCTCAAAGACCTAAAACTGAAAAGCTTTCAGATGCCCTGCACGGTTTCAACAAGGTGCAGGACAGTGCCCGTACTAAGGTATGGTGGTTCCATGGGGAAACAGAAACAACCAAAGAAGGCATAACGGCTGACCTGGAAGCCTTTAAACGCGGGGGAGTCGGTGGAGTGGTTTATTATGATCAGTCGCATGGCAAGGCAGAGAATGCATTGCCGGGATTCTCACCGGAATGGTGGAAAATGCTGCGGTTTTCGGCTGAAGAAGCAAAACGCCTGGGACTCTCATTCGAAGTGCACCTCTCCAATGGCTATGTTGCCGGCGGACCCTGGATTACGGAAGAATACAGCATGAAGCGTCTCACGGCCACCGAAACGGTCATCAGCGGAGGGAAAAGCTTTGTCGGGAAGTTGGAAGAGCCTGTTAACCAGCACGGATTTTACCGGGATGTGGCGGTCCTTGCCTTTCCGGCCAAAAGCGGCGCAGGCATTAGTTCAACCACAGTTCCTTTCAGCGTAAGCTCCAATATAGCGGGCGTAGATTTCGCCCCTTTGTTCAATCCTAAAGTTACTTCTCTCACGAGAATAGCTCCAAAGGAAGGGGGAGTATTGGTCAATCTGAATTTCGAAAACTCGTTTGAGGCAAGAAGCATCACATACCAAGTGCAGCCAAAGGGAAAAGCTACCACCAGCGCCACCAACGTACCCGGACCTCCTTCCGATAAATTTGTCGGTACTGGTTATCGGGTTCTTCCTGATTTGGGCCAGCTGGAAGCTTCGGATGATGGCATTCATTACAAAAAAATCTGCGACCTCAAACCTATTTACAGGGCCCACGAAAGCTGGAAACAGAAGACTATTTCATTTCCAGCCATAAAAGCAAAGTACTACCGGCTTCGGTTACACGACTGGTGGGAGAAGGATGAGAAAAACAAAGATATGTTATTAGGGGCCGTCACGCTGAACGCTGCGGCCAAACTGGACCAATGGGAAGAAAAGGCGGGACTGTTTTCCGAATATATCGAAACTGATAAAACACCTGCCTACGCACCCGCTGAAAGCATCGACGCAAAAAGCATTATCAACCTTACCGGCAAACTGAATGCTGAAGGAATTTTACGCTGGGATGCTCCTCCCGGTTATTGGGTTGTGATGCGGTTTGCCCATGTGCCTACCGGCGCGAAAACAAAGCACGGCAGGGCAAATTTAATCGGAAGGGAATCTGACAAACTTTCGGTAAAGGCAGCCGAACTACAGTGGGAGAATTATGTTGGGAAAATTGCCGATTCCCTCGCCTTTACCAACAGCGGCCACCTCTCAGGCGTTGCCATGGATAGCCACGAGGCCGGCGCACAAAACTGGACCGACAATTTTATAGCGGAGTTTAAAACGCGAAGAGGCTATGACCCTACCTCTTATTTGCCAGCCATGATGGGCTATGTGGTAAACAGCGTAAAAGAGTCCGATGGCTTTTTGTTTGACGTGCGGCGCAACATCGCCGATATGATTGCCGATAACTACTACGGCACGTTTGAAAGGTTATGCAAAAGCAGGGGACTTACCTTTACCGCACAGGCCATTGGCAACGCCTTGTGCTTTGTGGGAGACCCCATTCAGGCCAAGAGCAAAGTAAGTAAACCACAGGGAGAATTCTGGGCCATCCATCCCGAAGGCAATTACGACATCAAAGAAAGCTCTTCCGCCGCGCATCTTTATGGCAAAAAAATAGCATCAGGCGAAGCTTATACCGATGCAAAATATAGCGCTTCCCTTGCCGACTTAAAATCGCTGGCCGATTATGCCTATGCTTTTGGTATTAATGAGTTTGTCATCTGTGCTTCCGCCTACCAACCGTGGCTGGACAAGCTACCCGGTAGTACCGGAGGAGGCCGCCACTATGCCATCAACCGCAACAACACCTGGTGGAATTATAGCCGTCCGTTCTGGGATTACCAGGCCAGAAATGCCGCTATCATGCGCACAGGCAAATCTTCCATTGACCTGTGCGTCTACCTGGGTGAAAATGCACCTGTAAAAATTCTCACTTACCGCCTTCCCGACATTCCCGGAGGTTTCGATTTCGATGCTTTTACCACCGATGCCCTCCTTACCCGCATGGAAGGGAAAGGAGGGAAAATCATGCTGCCGGACGGCGTAAGTTACAACATGATGATACTCCCCCGAAGTGGCGACATCACGTTGGATGCTTTGCGTAAAATTGCTTCTATTGTTGAAAGGGGAGGAAAAGTTTATGGACAGAAACCTCTTACATCCGGTTCAGCAAGAGATGTAGGAAGAGAACAGGAATACAAAGAAATCGCTGATAAGCTGTGGGGTGAAAATCCAGCTGCCACAGGCGCACATGCTTATAGCAAAGGCGTAGTATATTGGGGCATGCCATTGGCTGAAGCCATTAGTAAAGCGGGCATAACGCCAGATGTAGCCATGGCATCCGGAGACACCAAAGCGAACAAGATTTACTTCGCCCATCGAAAACTGGCAGATGCAGAAATTTATTTTCTGGATAACCACAAAGATGCGGCAGAGGAAAACCTGTTTACGTTTGCTACTACCGGGAAACAGGTGCAGCTATGGAACTCAGTAACAGGCGAACGTTTCTCCCTCCCGATTGTAAAAAAGGATAACAAAACTGTTTCCGTACAACTGCATTTAGCGGCCCGCGAATCCTGTTTTATTTTCATAACAGATCAAACTGAAAAACTTCAGCCTGTCTCGTGGCCGAAGCCTACCGATAAAACCGAAGTAATCACAGGCAGCTGGCAAGTTACTTTCGACAAAAAAATGGACGGCCCTGGTGAGCTAACCATGGAAAAGCTGCAAGACTGGACAACATCTGCCGACCCACAAATCAAATATTACTCTGGTACGGCTATCTACAAGAAGACCATATCCTTCGATCCGGCAGGCGATGACATTTTCCTGGACCTGGGTAATCTGGGATCTGTGGCACAGGTGTTTATAAATGGGAATGAGGCTGGCATTGTGTGGTGTTCCCCCTGGCAGTTGCAAATCACCAAGTACCTGAAGGATGGAGCAAACGACATCGAAATTCGCGTAGCAAATTCGCTCACGAACCGCATGATTTACGATGTCGGGTTACCGGAGGCTGAGCGTGTAACGTTTGCGTATCCGGCAATAGCAACTTCCAGCGATGCTTTAGTGCCATCGGGCTTGAAAGAGCTGAAACTGCTCCGAAGAGTACGCCTGAAGTAGAACGTTCAAATGGGAAATTACTGGGTATATGTTGGCTACTGTCTGACGCCCTGTATCATTTCTGTCCGCCGGTCCCTGAAACATGGAAATTTTGATACGGATAGTATCCGTGTTGATTGTTGTAGACTTTTGTAGATAATACCACCTGGAAAGTACTTCCTAGACTAAAGAGAGGCACTATGGCTGCAGGCTGTTATACCAGAATGCGGCTTCTTACAAAATCCGGAATACTACTATAATTCATTCATTTAATTCTAAACACAACTTAACAATATACAAATGAAAAGTATTCTTCTTGCGCTTCTGTCGTTTGTTTTCGCCACCACCTCCTTTGCCCAGAAAACGGCTCCGGGCCCGATACCCATTTATCCGGTACCGTACGAAATGCCGTCGGAGGAAAACATAAAAGAGGTACTGCACCGCATCCGGAAATATTATGAAGCCACCAGTTCCCAGACGATTGTCGATTCCAAAACCGGAGAAAGAATCACGGACTTCGCCACCTATAATCCGCAGGCTATCCCGTCGGATGGGTTTTCCGGTGAGTGGTCGTACACGCACGGGGTGGTGTTGTCGGCTTTTGATTATATTACCAAAGTAACCGGCGACGAAACGTTCTTTGCCCATAACACCAGGTTTTACAATTATGTGGTAGACAACCTTTCCTACTTTCATAAAAACGATGCCCGGAAACCTGGCGATAAACTGGGTACGTGGGGCCGTATCCTCCACTTCGAGGCGCTGGATGATTGCGGCTCTATCGGTGCGGCCATGATTAAGACCTACCTGAAAAACAAGAACAGCAACTACCTGCCCGTTATCAATAGGGTAGACGAGCACGTTTCTAAAAACCAGTACCGGCTCCCCGACGGCACCCTGGCCCGGAACCGTCCGCAGTACCAATCCATCTGGGCCGACGACTTATACATGAGCGTGCCGTTTCTGGCCAACATGGGGGTACTTACCGGAAACAAAAAGTACTTCGACGATGCCGCCAGGCAACTCCTGCAGATGGGCAACCGGCTTTACGTTCCGGAAAAAGAGTTATTTGACCATGGATGGAGTGTTACTTCCGGCAACTACGACCCTCGCTTCTACTGGGGCCGTGCCAACGGCTGGACCCTGATGGCCATGGCAGAACTGCTGAGTGTACTGCCGGAAAAGCACAAAGACCGCGACAAAATCCTGCACCTCTACCGTTCCATGGTGCGTAGCCTGGCTAATTCACAGGACGGCACCGGCTTCTGGCATAACCTCCTGGACAAGCCCGATACGTACGTGGAAACCTCCTGCACCGCCATGTTTACCTATGCTATTGCCAAAGGCATAAACGAAGGGTGGGTTAGCCATGTGTACGGACCGGTAGCCCTAACAGGATGGAACGCCGTGAAGACACAAGTGCTGGAAAATGGCGCCGTAGAGGGCACGGTAGAAGGCACCACCTTCGCCCACGACAACACCTATTACTACCACCGCGGCGCAAGCGTCAATGCCACGCATGGCTACGGCCCCGTGCTCTACGCCGGTGCCGAAATGATTCGCCTGTTGCAAAACGATAAGCTGGAAATTCAACAAGCCAAACCGAATGCCATCAACAGCACCTTCCATTTTATTCTGAAAAGCGAATGGCCAAAGAAATAAAAAAATAATTTGGTACAGGCACCCGCATGCGTAGAAGCTACGCTGCGGGTGCCTGTTTATTTTTCTTTTATTTTCCATTTTTTTCTATTAATTTCGTTTCAACTTCTTCTTTCGCAAGAAAACTACAATGTATTCTAATAGTTTCTTCGGACTGAACGTTGGGCGTACCGAGTAAACATGACAGCAAACCACAGAAGAGAAAAAATATTCGAAGTCATTAAAGAAGATGGCTCTGCCAAAGTAGTAGACCTGGCAAAACTTTTTAAAGTATCCGAACCTACCATCCGGCAGGACCTGGAAAAGTTAGAGGAAGAAGGATTAGTTATAAAAGAACACGGCGGTGCCTATTTAAAAAATGTACAAACACAGGTACAGGAAGTATCGCTGGCAAACCAGGAAAACATAGAAAAAAAAGAACTGATCGCCAGCAAGTGCCTGCAGTACATCGAGAGCGGCGACACCATCATCCTCGACTCCGGCTCCACTACTACCGAGATAGCCAAAAAACTGAAAGGCTTTAAAAACCTGACGGTTATTACCAACGCGCTGAACATTGCGCTGATGCTGGGGGCAGAACCGGGCATAGAAGTAATTATGACAGGCGGCGAGTTTAAACCTCCTACCCTGTCGTTAACCGGCCAGAAAGCAGCCGACTTCTTTAAAGGCATTAACGTGCAGAAGCTTTTCCTGGCAACGGCGGGCCTCTCGCTCAAAGCAGGCCTCACGTATCCGAGCATCAGCGATTTGGTAGTAAAAAAGGCGATGATTGATGCTGCGGAAACGACCTACCTGGTGGCAGACTCCACCAAAATAGGAAAGAGCGCTTTTGCCAGTCTGGGAGCGCTTTCGCTGATAGATTATATTATCACAGACGCAGGCATAGAAGACAAATCCCTGAAAGTTTTTCAGGACAACGAAATAGAATTAATAATAGCGAATTAACAAAATATGAAACAACAATCGACGCTAGGGGTTATCATCGGCAACCGCGATTTTTTCCCTGATTCGTTAGTAGCAGCCGCCCGTGCTGAAATAAACGCTTTATTCGAAACACTAAACATCCGTCCCATCATGCTGGGCGAGGACGATTCCAAACTGGGCGGTGTGGAAACGTTCCAGGAAGCGCGCAAATGCGCCGACCTGTTTAAAAAACATGCCGATGAGATAATGGGGGTACTGGTGGTGCTGCCGAACTTCGGCGATGAAAGAGGCGTAGCTGAAACGCTGCACCTGGCCGGCCTGAACGTGCCCGTGCTCATACAGGCCTACCCGGACGAGCTGAACAAGCTGGATGTGGCCCGCCGCCGCGACTCCTGGTGCGGTAAGATTTCGGTGTGCAACAACCTCTACCAGTACGGCATCAAATATACCCTCACCACCAAGCATGTTGTTTCTCCGGACGACCCTTCTTTTAAAGAAGACCTGCAGAACTTCCTGGGCGTTTGCCGCGTGGTAAAAGGCTTACGCAAAGTACGCATCGGCGCCGTAGGTGCCAGGCCAGGAGGCTTCAACACCGTGCGCTACAGCGAGAAAATATTACAGCGCCACGGCATCTCCGTTACCACCGTCGACCTTTCCGAAATTCTGGGCAACGCCAACAAGCTGACCAAGGACGATGCGGTGGTCAAAGAACGGCTGGAGCAGATTAATGCCTATGCTAAAAAAGGCCTGACACCCGACGAGGCCATGGTACAGATTGCGAAGCTGGATGTGGTGCTGAACGACTTCGTGAAGGCAAATGAGCTCGACGCCACCGCCATCCAGTGCTGGACCTCCCTGCAACAGAACTACGGCTGCAACGTGTGCACCAGCATGAGCATGATGAGCGAAAACATGTTGCCAAGCGCCTGCGAAGTAGACGTAACCGGTACCCTGAGCATGTACGCCATGCAGCTGGCTTCCGGCTCGCCAAGCGCCCTCGTGGACTGGAACAACAACTACGCCGACGACGACACGAAGTGCGTACTCTTCCACTGCGGTAACTGGGCCAAATCGTTCTTACCGGATATTGAAATCAGCAATGCGCCTATCCTGGGTACCACTGTGGGTGTAGAAAACACCTACGGCGCCCTCGCAGGCCGCACCCCGGCCATGCCCCTCACCTACGGCCGCATCAGCACCGACGACCCGAAAGGCATCATCAAAGTCTACATAGGCGAAGGCATGCTGACCGACGACCCGCTGAACACCTTCGGTAACCGTGCCGTGGCTCAAATAGATAACCTGCAGGGCCTGATGCAGTACGTGTGCCGCAACGGTTTCGAACACCACGTCGTGATGAACGCCTCCAAAACAGCAGGCATCCTGAAGGAAGCCTTCGAAAACTACCTGGGCTGGGAAGTTTACCAGCACGTGTAGGGTAGAAAGAAGGTACTGAGAGAAAATTCCCCCTTTGAAGGGGAGAACCTGAAACCGGTGCGCTGGTGCGAGCTTGTAGCTCGTACCAATATTATCCGGGCTAATTTATTGCATTTATGTTCTTCAGCAGAAGCAACAGGTTTATAATGCAGTAAATGATGCTAAAATTTTGTTCGTGGTAGTAGGGTACGAGCTACAAGCTCGCACCAGCGAAGGCAAGCACTTTGTGAACAGCAGTAATTACCAATCCCCCTGCCCCCTTCGCCAAGGGGGATTTAAAAGCAAGCCTTGCTGCCTACTTGTGGTGCAGAGGCTATGGTGGGAGGAGCAGAAGACTTTTCCCGACAAGATTGGTCTTCAAACGAAGACAAAAACGCAGCTGCCAGGCAGCAACCAATATTAAATTCCAGAAATCAGATGACAGATAAAGAGTTACAGCGAAAGTCGATAGAGTACCGGAAAAGAATCCTGAAGTACATCTACCAGGCGAAAGCAGGCCATACAGGAGGCAGCCTTTCCTGTACCGATATCCTCAACGTGCTATACAACCACGTGCTCAACGTTGGGCCGGAGAACTTCACCTCCCCCGACCGCGACCGCTACATCCAGAGCAAAGGCCATACGGTTGAGGCGCTGTTCGTGGTGCTGGCGGATAAAGGCTTTTTCCCATATACTGACCTGGAAAACCTCTGCACTTATAAGTCGCACTACATCGGTCACCCGACCAAGAAAGTGAAGGGCGTGGAGCAGAATACTGGTGCCCTGGGCCATGGCTTACCCATGAGTGTGGGCACTGCCCTGGCAGCCAAACTGGACGAGCGTGATTACCGGGTATTTACCTTGATGGGCGACGGCGAACTGCCCGAAGGCTCCAACTGGGAAGCCGCCCTGACGGCCTCGCATTACAAGCTGGACAACCTCTGCGCCATCATCGACCATAATAAACTCCAGATTACAGGCCCCACCTGCGAGGTCTGCGACACCAACCCCATCGACGACAAGTTCGAGAGCTTCGGCTGGGCGGTGCGCCACGTGGACGGGCATGATATTACGCAGTTAAAGGAAGCCTTCGCAGCCATGCCATTCGAAGCAGGAAAGCCAAGCCTGATTATTGCGCATACCATCAAAGGCAAAGGCGTTAGCTTTATGGAAAACGAGCTGAAGTGGCACCACGGGGTACCAAGCGAGGAGCAGTACCACAAGGCACAGGAAGAACTGGATGCAGCGCTGGCTGCCCTGGAAGGAAAAGAAGTAACCGTTTAAAAGCAGAAAACAGTGGGAGCAATTATAGAAAGTGACGTAACAACCGGCAAGCCAAACCAGGATGTGTTCTCCAGCACCCTCCAAAGCCTCGCCGCCACCGACAGAGATATTATAGCCGTAACCAGCGACTCGCGCGGTTCCGGCAAACTGGTACCATTCGGGCAGAAGTATCCGAAGCAGATAGTAGAAGTTGGCATTGCCGAGCAGAACCTGGTAGGCGTAGCCGCCGGTCTGGCTTCAGCTGGCAAAAAAGTATTTGCTGTGTCGCCTGCCTGTTTCCTGACAGCGCGTGCCCTGGAGCAAATCAAAAACGACGTAGCCTATTCCGACAACCCGGTAAAACTGGTCGGCATCAGCGCCGGCGTGAGCTACGGAGCCCTTGGCTCCACCCACCACAGCCTCCACGACTTTGCCGTGCTGCGCGCCATCAACAACATCACGGTTGTAGCGCCCGCCGATAATTTCGAAACGGAACAAGCCGTGGCCCAGGCAGCCCAACTGAACCAGCCCTTCTACCTGCGCTTCGGCAAAAAGCCCATGCCGCTGCTGCAACCGGAAGGCCAAGGCACTTTCGAGTTTGGCAAAGGCAGAGTAATAAGAGAAGGCAAAGACGTAGCCATCATCGCGACAGGCGAAACCGTTTATCCAGCTGTACAGGCCGCCGAAAAACTGGAAAGCGACTACGGCATTTCGGCCACCGTGGTAAGCATGCACACCATCAAACCGCTCGACTACGACCTGCTGGCCCAGCTGGCCTCCACCGGTCAGGCCATCATAACCGTGGAAGAGCACAGCGTGTACGGCGGCTTAGGCGAAGCCTGCGCTTCGTTCCTGTTCCAGAACCGTTACCACAATCCATTCAAAATCATGGGCATCCCGGACGAATACACCGTTACCGGCTCCCAGGCAGACATTTTCAGGCACTACGGCCTCTCCGAAAGCGGCATCGCGAAAACCGCAGTTGAGTTGCTGAGGGGGTAATTATTGTCTGAATTTGGATTTATCAGATTAAAGGATTTTCGGATTTTAAAAATTTATCAATCCTGTTAATCCTAAAATCCTGCGAATCCAAATTCAAACAAACAGCGGCTCAAAAGACCTCGCAGCGTCTTCCAGACCTGCGAGCGTCTTATGCCACAACCGCTGCCGAAATGTTAGCTCTTTATTAATAGCTACAAGCAAAGCCAGCCCTTTGCAATTTCCTCTCCTTCGTGCACTGCACAGACAGCACCTTTTTACACTTTATTTAAAAATAAATAAATTATTTATATTTAAATTCTTGCAAGGTAGTTTTTTATGCACTATTTTAAACGAATGTTAGTTCTTAGTAAAACAGAGCTATCAAAATCAGTAGAAAAAGCAGCTCCATAACGCCTTTTTCCTGAACAGCTTACGATACAAACTATTACAAATAACGTCATGTTGAAAAAGATGAAACGAGTACCGGCGCTGCTCCTGCTTTTCGCAGTATTGCTAATTACAAGGTGCGGTAGCAACACGGGTGCAGAAGAACCTAAGAAAGTGGCCGTCATTATCTCCACGCTCAACAACCCCTGGTTTGTGGTGCTGGCCGAAAGTGCTGCAGAAAAGGCAAGAGCTTTAGGGTACGAAGCCAAAATCTTCGATTCGCAGAACAACACCGCCCTGGAAGCCGACCATTTCGAAAACGCCCTTGCCTCGGGCTACGACGCCATCCTCTTCAACCCCACCGATGCCGATGGCTCCGTTTCAAATGTCCTGAAAGCCAAAGCAGCTGATGTGCCCGTTTTCTGCATGGACCGCGAAGTGAATTCCACCGAAGCCGCTACCTCACAAATCCTCTCCGACAGCTACTCCGGCTGTGTAGCGATGGGCAAATACTTTGTAAAGGAGATGAACAAGAAGGGGAAATATGTGGAAATTCTTGGCCTCGTGGGCGACAACAACACCTGGGCCCGCTCCAAAGGCTTCCACAGTGTGGTAGATAATTATCCTGATCTGAAAATGGTAGCCCAGCAAAGCGCCGACTTCGACCGCAACAAAGCCATGGAAGTGCTGGAATCGGTACTGCAGGCGCACCCAGATATTGATGCTGTTTTCTGCGGCAACGACGCCATGGCCATGGGTGCTTACCAGGCCTTGGTGGCAGCAGGCACAGAAGACCGTGTAAAAGTATTCGGTTTTGACGGGGCAGACGATGTGGTAAAATCCATCAGCAACGGCAAAATAGCCGCTACGGGCATGCAGTTCCCGGTGGTTATGGCGCAGACTGCCGCTAGCTATGCCGATGAATATTTCAAAGGAAAGCGTGATTTTCCGCAGAAGATGCCGGTAGCCGTGGAGCTGGTAAAACAGGAAAATGTAGAAGATTATCTGGCAGGTAAATAAGCAAAAGCAACCATGAAAAAGAGACTGAAATATATCATTGCTGCCGTTGTGGTGGTGCTGCTGGCTTACAACTCGGTATACTTCGAGAAACTAAGCGAGGTAAAAGCCGAAGCAGCTACCGGCAAGTTCGACGCCGCCTCCTATGCCGCCACCTTCTGGGACACGAAACTGATGCCGGGCCTAAACCAGGCCGTCGAGGTAAACGACCTGATGGCACAGCTCCAATCAGACAAAGAAGCCGCCTTCAAAGCCCATTCCAACGCACTGGGCATCGGCAATATCCGCTACTTCCTTATCAAAGGCGAAGGCGAACTGAGCTCCATCAACGAGAACGATGTCACTATTCTGGCGATGGCTGATGGCGAACAGAAGCCTGTCAAAATAGCCACAGAGTTCGTCTACGGAAACGCCGTACGCGATGCGCTGGGCCTGGTAGACCTCAACGACTTCAGCAACACCATGGACCTGAACAATGTGTCGGAAGAACTCAACCGCAAAATCAGGACGGAAGTAGTGCCGCCTTTCAGAGCTGCTGCCAAAAAAGGCGATAAAGTAACGTTCATAGGCGCCATCGAACTAAACAAAGAGCATCTCCGCCTCGATGAAATTGAAGTGATTCCGGTAGCGCTGGAGGTGGTGAAGGAATAAGGTAAGGTTAAAATGGCGTGAGCGTCTTCGCTCGTGTCTACTATTCCGCGGCATCTGGCCGCCGTACTACATACAAAGCCAATTCCTTAGTAGCTGCTGGTGCGAGCTTGTAGCTCGTACCTTTTCACATGCCACTCCCAAGTAATAATGGAACGAGCTACAAGCTCGCACCAGCGACAGGAAGACAAACAAAAAAATCAATCAAACATCCAACATTATGCTGGTTGCAGAAAATATCACAAAGCGGTTTTCGGGCGTAACGGCGCTGGAGAACGTCAACCTGGAGCTGCATAGCGGAAAGGTCAATGCCATTATCGGGGAGAACGGTGCGGGCAAGTCTACGCTTATGAAAATCCTGTCGGGTGTGTACCCCGACTACGAGGGCCGCATCGTGTATAAAGGCGACACCGTCAGCTTCTCCAATCCGCGGGAGGCGCAGGACAAGGGTATTGCCATTATCCACCAGGAGCTCAACCTTATCCCCTACCTGAGCATCACCGAAAATATTTTCCTGGGCCGTGAAATCGAAACGCTTTGGGGCACGCTCGACCAGAAGGAAATGCGCCGCCAGACGCAGCAGTTGCTAGACAGGCTCAAGCTGAACGTAGACCCGGCCACGGAGGTGTACAAGCTCAAAGTGGGGCAGCAACAGGTGGTGGAAATCGCCAAAGCCCTGCTCCTCGATTCGGAAGTCATTATCATGGACGAGCCAACTTCGGCCATCAGCGAAAGCGAAGTGGAAGTGCTCTTCGATATCATTGCCGACCTGAAGCGGGAGAACAAAACCATTGTGTACATCTCGCACAAGCTCGACGAGCTGTTTAAAATTGCCGACCGCTACATCGTGCTCCGCGATGGAAAAACGATTGAATCAGGCGATATGGCCGGTATGACGCACGACAGCATCATTCAGAAAATGGTGGGCCGCGAGATACAGATTATGCGCAAAAAAGCGGCCACTACCTGCGAGGAGCCGGTGCTGACGGTGAAGAACCTGACGATGAAGCACCCGGCCAAACCCCAGGAAGACATGCTCAAGGACCTTTCCTTTACCCTCTGCAAAGGCGAAATTCTGGGTGTGTTCGGATTGATGGGTGCCGGTCGTACGGAGCTGCTGGAGGCTATCTTCGGGCTGCACCCCAAACTGATTAGCGGCAGCATCTGCATTGAAGACAAGGAAGTGAAATTTAAATCGCCTGCTTATGCCATCCGTTCCGGCATTGCCCTGGTACCCGAAGACCGCAAAAAAGACGGCCTGGTGCTGGGCCTGGATGTGCGCACCAACATCAGCCTGACCACGCTGGAGAATATGGAAGACATGGGTATGCTCAACGACAGCAAAGAATGTTCGCTGTCTGAAAAGTACATCAAAGAGCTCCGCATTAAAACGGCTTCTGATACACTGGCTGCCAAGAACCTGAGCGGCGGTAATCAGCAGAAAATCGTGATTGCCAAATGGCTGGCCACGCACCCCAAGGTCCTGCTGCTAGACGAGCCGACGCGTGGCATCGATGTGAACGCAAAAAATGAAATTTACAAACTTATCCTGAGCCTGGCCGATGCCGGACTGGGCATTATCATGGCCTCGTCGGAGTTGCCTGAGATTCTGGCAATATCAGACCGCGTGCTGGTGATGGCCGAAGGTAACTTAACTGCAGAGATTCCGGTTGACGAAGCCACCGAAGACAAAATACTGAAAGCTGCTATTCCGAATTCAATTTAATAAAGACATTATGAGTCCTAAAGTTTACGTGGAAGAGAAGAAAACAAAGCCCAATGGCGCTGCTGTAGCAAAGCCCCTACAGGGTCCGGCCGACTACAAGCGCTACCTGGTTAAGTTTCAGTCGCTGATTGCGCTCTTTATTCTTTGCCTGGTTATCGGGCTGTTGTCCGACAAGTTTTTCACGGTAGCCAATGGCTGGAACGTGATGCGTCAGATTTCGGTGAACATCTGTATATCAGTGGGCATGACCCTGGTGGTGCTCACTGCCGGTATCGACTTATCCGTTGGTTCCATCCTGGCGCTTTGCGGTGCCATCACGGCGGGTCTGCTTAAGTTCGGGCTGGAGTTTCCGGGAATGGATATGTTTGTGGGCTTTACCATGCTGGGCGCTGTGCTAGCGGGCATCCTCACCGGCACCTCACTCGGCATGTTCAACGGCTGGACCATCACCCGGTTTAAGGTGCCGCCTTTCGTAGCCACCCTCGCCATGCTCACGATTGCCCGCGGGCTTACCATGCTTTGGACCGAAGGCTTCCCGATTTCCAACCTCGGCAGCAACTTCGCTTACCTCGGCACCGGTTGGCTACTGGGCATCCCGGTGCCGGTCTGGATATCCGGTGTAATCGTGCTGGCAGCCGTAATCGTTACGAAGAAGACCAGGCTGGGCCGTTACATCTACGCCATCGGCGGTAACGAAAGCGCCGCCCGGCTTTCGGGCATCAACATCAACCGCATTAAAATCATCGTGTATGCCATCGCCGGTGCCTTGGCAGCCATTGGTGGCCTGATTGTTACCTCCCGTCTGAATTCCGCACAACCCAATGCCGGCATCAGCTACGAGCTCGACGCCATCGCCGCTGTGGTGATAGGCGGTACTTCGCTCTCCGGTGGAAGAGGAACCATACTGGGCACTGTCCTGGGCGCTATCATTATTGGCGTACTCAACAACGGCCTGGTGCTCCTGGATGTATCGCCGTTCTGGCAGCAGGTGGTAAAAGGCTTCGTTATCCTGCTCGCCGTCATTATCGACAAAGCCAACTCTAAAGGGGAATAAGACACATGAAAAACAACTATATCCTGGCCGTAGACCAGGGCACCAGCAGTACCAAAACCATTATTTTTGACGCGCAGGGCAAGGCTATTGCCAGGGGTTCCGAGCCGCTCAAATCGTATTACGAAGGCGAGCGCGTGGAGCAGGACCCGGAGGAAATTTACCGCAACGTACTGGCTTCCGTAGCACAATGTCTGCAGGATTTCAAAGCCAAAGGCGGCGACCTCAGCAGCATTACGGCCTGCGGCATTTCGAATCAGCGCGAAACGTTTGTGGTGTGGGATGAGGCCGGAAAGCCGCTTTACAACGCCGTGGTGTGGCAGTGCAAACGCTCCGTTGGGGTGTGCGAGCGCCTGAAAGAAGAAGGACTGGAGCCGCTCATCAAATCCAAAACCGGCCTGCTAATCGACCCTTACTTTTCCGGCAGCAAACTCATCTGGCTTTACGAAAATGAGGAGAAAGTACGGCAGGCCATCGACAGCGGCAAAGCTTATTTCGGCACAATAGATACCTGGCTGCTCTACAAGCTCACGAACGGCCAGAGTTACCTCACCGACCACACCAACGCCTCCCGCACCCTGTTCTTCAACCTGGCAACGCTCGACTGGGATAAAGAATTGCTGGCAGCCTTCGGCCTTACCGGGTTAAACTTACCAACACCGCAGCCTTCTTCTTCCCATTTTGCCGCAGCTGATTTTAACGGATTACTGGAGAAACCTATCCCCATCACCGCTATGATAGGCGATTCGCATGCCGCTGCCTTTGGCGAAGGCTGTTTTGCCCCCGGCACGGCCAAGGCCACCATGGGTACAGGTTCTTCTATCCTGATGAACATCGGGGCCGAAGCACGCGACTCGGAAAGAGGCATGGTGACTACCATCTGCTGGAGCACCGAAGACCGCACCGATTATGCCCTGGAAGGCGTTATCGTAACCTGCGGCGCGACCATCGAGTGGCTGAAGAACGAACTGAACCTGATTACCGACAGCAAAGAAACAGAAGCCATGGCCCGTGCCGTGGCCAACAATAATAGCGTTTACCTGGTACCCGCCTTCAGCGGCCTCGGCGCCCCCCACTGGGACATGAACCGCAAAGGCTCCATTGTAGGCCTCACCTTCGGCAGCAACAAAAACCACCTGGTGCGGGCAGCGCTGGAGTCTATCCCCTACCAGATAAAAGACGTGATTGTAGCCATGGAGCAGGACACCGGCATTGCGCTGCAGGAGCTGATGGTAAACGGCGGCATCACGGCGAACAAATTCGTGATGCAGTTCCTCGCCGACCTGCTCGAGCGCCCGGTGGTAAACATGGGTATGCCGGATGTATCTGCCTTAGGCGCTGCTTATTTAGCAGGCCTGAAAGCAGGCGTGTACGAGAGCCTGGACCACCTGAAATCGCTCAACAGCGATAAATCCGTTACCACTCCCGGCGAAGACGTGGAGAAGGTAAAAACCTACTACAAAGGCTGGCAGGCTGCTGTTGGCAGTGGTGTGGTGGCAAAACCGGTGTTGCAGGAATAGACGCTCTGTTTTACATTTTCACAAAAGGCTCTTGTTAACCGCGGTGGTTACAGGAGCCTTTTTTATCTTTACCCCTGAGGCACCTGCTCCCATGACCTCGCAGCGTCTTCCAGACCTGCGAGCGTCTTTTGTTCTTCACATTTTGTCTGAATCAGGATTAACAGAATTTCAGAATTTTCAGGATTGGTTTAATCTTCAAAAAGTTCTGTTTGTGCGCCACTAAAACCAAGATAACAGCAGCAACAAAAGTTTGTAGGCACGAAAGATATTCTGTTAATCCTAAAATTCCGTAAATCCTGATTCAGACAAGTTCATAAAGCAGCAGTGGCAATGGTGGCAGGTGCAGTAAACCTTTTTGGACGTTGAGCAGGCTATCAGGCTATGATATGATAGGTAGTGTAGCAGCATGTTATGCTTGTTCCCACAGAGCCTTGTAAAGCCGTAGCTAAAATAGTAATTGTTATGATGCTACGAAGCACCGCCGCCAACCAGGTGCGTAAATTGACACTCCACTGTTCGAGCGTTCAGCGAGTTTGGAGGGTCTTGATTTTTTTGGTTCTTTTTGTATCAAGACAAAAAGAACAAGAAAGCCAGCTATGAAACTGATTACACTTGCTACCAAAGCCACAATAGCATCTATGCCAACGAGAACTACACCACCAGTAGCAGCATCTAAAGGACATTGCTCACAAGATTCTTCCAGAATGACAAAAAGATAAAACTCTATTTCTATACATACCAACACCCATGTTTATCAAATACCACTACAAACCGCTTCTCCTCCTTCTCCTAACCTTCATAGCACCTCTCACCACAGCCTCTGCTCAAAACTTCGACGAGTCGAAAGTAGCACTCTACACCCTCCCCGACCCGCTGACGTTCCAGGACGGCTCCAAGGTGAAGACGCCGAAGCAGTGGCACACGAAGCGGCGGGCGGAGTTGCTGGAGCTGTTCGAAAGCGAGATGTACGGCAGGTCGCCGGGTAAGCCGGAAAACATGACCTTTAAGGTGTTTGAAAAAGACCCGCAGGCACTGAACGGGAAGGCGACGCGCAAGCAGGTAACGGTGTACTTTACCGGCAAAGAAGACGGCCCGCAGATGGACATCCTGCTCTACATCCCCAACCACGTCAAAAAACCTGTACCTGCTTTCCTGGGGCTGAACTTCCAGGGGAACCATGCTATCCACACCGACCCGAACATCAAGCTTTCGCCAAACTGGGTATGGCCGGGCGGGGCCGGTGTCGTGGACGGTATTTCTACGGAAGCCTCGCGCGGTGCCACCGCCAGCCGCTGGCCAATTGAACTGATTCTGGAACGAGGTTATGCCGTGGCAACCGTCTACGCCGGCGATATAGACCCCGACAAGCACGACGACTTCAAAAATGGCGTACACGCGCTCTACCCGGAACTGCAGAACCGCGGCGACAATTTCAGCACGATGGCTGCCTGGGCCTGGGGCCTCAGCCGCGCCCTCGATTACCTGGAAACCGACAAGCAGATTAATGCAAAGAAGGTGATGCTGTTCGGCTTTTCGCGAATGGGCAAAGCCGCCTTATGGGCAGGCGCACGCGACGAACGCTTTGCGATGGTCATCAGCAACATGTCGGGAGGTGGCGGGGCTGCTTTATCCAAGCGTAAGTTTGGGGAAGATGTGGAACGCCTCACCCGCGGCAACCGCCACTGGTTTGCTGCAAATTTCAAGAAGTACAACAAAAACGAAGAAGCCCTGCCCTTCGACCAGCACATGCTGCTGGCCCTCATCGCCCCGCGCCCGCTCTACATAGCCAGTGCCGAAGAAGACAGAGGCGCAGACCCACGCGGCGAATTCTTAGCCGCCAAAGCCGCTGACCCGGTCTATCGTTTTTTGGGCACCGAAGGACTGCCGGCGCAGGAGTTTCCGCCGGTGAATCATCCTGTTCAAGGCCGCATCGGCTACCACATCCGCTCCGGTAAACACGATGTAACGGAGTATGACTGGAAGCAGTACCTGAACTTTGCCGATAAGCATATCAAGAAGGGGAAGCAGAAGAAGCAGCGGTAGGGATGGCTGGTGCAGCTGATTATTTTAGCAGCAGAGGCTGTGGTGGCAGCTGCAGTAAACAAAATTGCCCTCCTGCCAGAAGAAAAGCGCTGTAGCTTTATCTTCTGGCAGGAGGGCAGAAACCGGAGACGTGAAACTTCTCTTTACTTCTTAGCCTTCACAGCGCCTTTTCCCTTTACCGGGTCCGTCCCGTTCAGGTATTCTTCCAGGTTGGTGTATCCATCACCATTCAAATCACCGTTCCGGTCTTCGGGGTTGCTGGGGTTAAGGCCATATTTCTTTTCCCATTCGTCGGGCATACCGTCCTTGTCGGTATCCACTGGAGCTTTGCCGCCTTTGAAGGCTGGCCAACCACCTACGGCTGAGGGAGAATCGATGATGCCAGTTCCGCCGTGGGAGCCTTTTCCGGTAGCGGTTCCGGTGCGTGTTTCTTCTACTATTCTTTTATCCACTGCATCGCGTGCGGGTAAAGTAGCTCCGGCATTTTGAAGTACCGTTTTGTACGCCTCTGCTGCACTTTTCTCCGGTAAAGCGACACTTACCTCGAAAGCTTTAGCGGCTTTGGCTTCGTCTCTTTTGGCTTCAGGCACTTTTTTGAGGTCTACGGCGAGCCAGTTGTTTTTGGTCATGGCTGGGTTGCCTTCCATCACGTTTCCGGAAACGTACCACTGGCCGATGCCTTTGGCTTTGTTTTCGTTATAGCTGGCCTGTACAAACTTCAGTTCTTTGGGTGTGGCAGGTCCTGGTTTGTAGTAGTTGTTCACCAGGTTGAGTTTTGAGGCGCCGCCTGGTATTTCTACCTCGCCACCGTAAGCTGCATTGGCATTGCCCCAGTTGTAGATAACGTTGTGGCGGTAATCTACCAGCGCAATGGTATCGTGGGCGCGGGCGCCGTTGAAGCGGATAGCACGGCTGTTGAGGTGTGCCATCAGGTTGTGGTGGTACGAGGCATTTTGTCCGCCCCACACGCCACCATAGCCACGCACGCCTTTCATATGCCCTGCCTTATACAGGCCTTCGCTGATGATGCTCCATTGCACCGTCGTGTTTTTGGTATCGTACATAGCGGCTACCTCTTCGTTTGCCCAGCTAAAAGAACAGTGGTCGACAATCACATCGTGGCAGTTCTCCATATCAAAGCCGTACAGGCCTCTCGGGTCGGTGCCGCCGGGACGGGAGCGGATGTAGCGCACGATGATATTGCCGTGGTTCCCACCCTGGCTTTTGGCCCTGGCCCCGTTGATGATAAAGGAATGGCCTTTCAGGGTAATGCCGTCGCCGGGAGCAGTCTGGCCTGCTATGGTTATGTTGGAACGCTTCACATTAACAGGCGACTGCAGCTCAATGGTACCGCCTACCTGAAACACAATCGTAATAGGCTCGCCGGGATATTCTTCAAACGCTTGCCGGAAACTGCCGGGACCGGAATCGTTCAGGTTAGTTACTTCTACTACTTTGCCTCCTCTGCCGCCGGTGGCGTATTTTCCAAAACCTTCCGCTCCGGGAAAAGCCAGTTGCTGTGCACTGGCAGCGCTTAGGGTGAAAGGGGCGATGGCGTAGAGGAGGTACTTTAATAGGTTAGATTTCATGTGCTTGAAAGGGCGTTTATTATATTTTTAAAAATTTTCTGCAGGGACAGGTCGCGACCTGTCCAATCGGCTGCGAATAATCGTGCACCAATTAAATAAACATACATCTGCTAGATAACCAAAATCCAACGAAAGAAATGATTGCAGAATTGCCGGTCCACGATTGGACAGGTCGCGACCTGTCCCTACTACATAAAAAAATCAGGACAGGTGGTGGCCTGTCCTGAAATCAATTATCTGTTCAATGGCATCCAGACAGACATTTCGGAATGGCCTCTGTTGCCCCAGGCATAGTAAGGGACCAATCTTACCTGCATGGCCTGGTCTTTTTTGGAAACCTCGCGGTACAGTTGGTTCTTCCACTCTTTATCCTGCACCACCTGGGCTTTTCCTTCCAGGCTCATCACGTCGCTGTTTTCAATTTTAATGAGCTTCGGCGTAAACTGAATATCGGCAGGAATCGCTACGTTGAAAATATCCTGTCCTTTCGGGAAGTCCACCGACTCTACGCAGTACACTACAGGTCCTCGCTTAACAGCCACCTGGCCACGGGTTTCTTCTACCAGCGGATTTGCTTCAATCAGCTTGGCCTCCATGGGCAGAATCAGCTCTACTTTATCGCCTTTGCTCCATTTGCCGCTTATCTCTGCATATTCGCCTGGTGTTACTTTGGCGTCAGCAGGTTTTCCGTTTACAAGAATCTTCGCATCGTTTGCCCATCCCGGAATACGCATAAACAGGGAGAACTCTTTTTTGCGCGGCACCTGGTCCAGCGTTACATTGATGTTGCCATCCCACGGATAGTTCGTTACCTGTGTTAGCTTCACCTCGGAACCATCTTTGAGTTTGGTAGCCAGTTTGCTGCCACCGTACAGGTTAAACCAAAGGCCTTTGTCGGATACGCTGTAGGCGTAGTTGTTTACTTCGGCTACGGTGCGCACCACGTTTGGCGGGCAGCAGTTGGAGAGGCCGATGTAGCCAACACGGTCTTTAGACCAGCGCTGCTTAAACGGCAGTTCGTCTGAGTACGCCAGCGGGTTGGTGTACAAAAATTCGGTTCCTTTCAGGCTGATGCCCGAGAGCACGCTGTTGTACAGGGCCAGTTCCATCACATCGGCATACTGTGCTTTACCGGTCAGCTGCAGCATGCGCCAGTTCCAGAGTACGTTGCCAATGTTGGCGCAGGTTTCGTTGTGAGCCGTATGGTTCGGCAACTGGTAATCGCGTCCGAAGGCCTGGTGGATTTTCTGTACATCCTTCGGGTTATAAGAAGTTCCGTCCGGCGATACGCCGTCGTAGAGGGAGCCTAAGCCACCGGTAACGTACATTTTGTGTTGCGTCACATCGTCCCACATCAGGTCGAGCGTGTTGAGCAGCGTCTTGTCACCAGTTTCGGCGTATACGTCGGCTACACCGGCATACAGGTAACTGGCTCTAACGGCGTGGCCCATGGCTTTCGTCTGGTCGCGGAACGGGATGCGGTCCTGGTTGTCGTCGGTACCTTCGTCGGTCAGGCCACGGATGTTAATCAGGTTCTGGGCCAGCTCCAGGTATTTTTTGTCGCCGGTGGTGCGGTACATTTCCACAATACCCATGTAGTGCGACGGGCAGATAGCGTTACGCGCCAGTTGCGGTGAAGCTGTTTTGTAGTAGTTGTACAGGAAGTCAGTGGCTTTGATAGCAACATTAAGCAGGTTCGTTTTGCCTGTTGCACGGTGATGCACGCAGGCGGCTGTCATTAAGTGCCCCAGGTTGTAAGTTTCAAAATTTACTTTATCCTGGAAAGCAGAACCACTGCCCTTGTCATTCTTTTTCTGGATGATAGCAGGCGTATAGATGTAGCCATCCGGCTGCTGCACTTTGGCAATTACAGCAATGGCACGGTCCATTTCCTTGTCCAGTTGCGGGTCTTTGGTAATGGCATAGGTAGCAGCCAACGACTCCAGTACTTTGTAAAAGTCACCGTCGTGGAACGATGGGCCTTTGTGCTCGCCTTCGGCTAAACCTGCTGCAATCTCGAAGTTCCGGAACGCATGGCTTACCTCCGGGTTGTTGTAGATAGCCCAGATATTAGGCACCATGGCCTTTTGAGCAACCTGGAAACGGTCGGCCCAGAAGCCGTTCGTCCAGACAGCATCGCCTAAATCGACGCTGCTCAGTTTGGCATGCGAACTTTTGGAAGTGTTCACTAGAGGCTTGTTTTGCGCCACCAGCGAACCGCCTGATGCTAAAATACAACTTAATGCTACACAGAACGTGCGGGTAATTTTATTCATAAATATGTTATTTAAGGGCTGGATAAACATAACAGGTTAACTATTTTTAAAGTTCGCCAAACCTGTTTTTCTGCTAACGTCTGTTAAGTTATTATTTCATTTTAAGCTCTCTTTCTTTTCGCTCCTGTTCCGTTTGCTTCTTTCCGCCTGCCAGGATGGCCACGATAAAACCAACGATGAAGATGGTAGCAGTTCCTACCACTATGGCCAGGTTCGCATGCAACGGACTCTGAAACTGGAGCCACAGCCCATCGGTAAACAGCTTCGGCGAAAGGCTCGCCCAGGCAATGGCTACTATACCTGCCAACACACCCACTAAGGCATGGTTGCTCTGCACCTTATACGACACCACACCCAGCAGGAAAAGGCCCAGCATACCGCCGCTGAAGATAGACGACAAAGCCCACCAGGCATCGAGCGCACTCTTTACCTGCATCATCGCCAACGACACCACAATGCTGATAATGCCCATGATGAGCGAGGTAATATACAGCACCTTCATCGACTGCTTACCCGTTGCTCTTTTATTGAAAAAGCGCTTGTAGTAGTCGGTGAGGATAACGGTGGCGGAGCTGTTGATGCTCGTGGAAACGGTACTCATGCCTGCTGCAAAAATAGAGGCAATCAGTAAGCCGGTCACACCGGCCGGTAAACCGTTCACGATGAAGTAAGGAAATATTTTGTCGGCCATGCCTTCCGCTTTCAGTGCCTCAGGCAGCAACTGCGGCTGCGTCTGGTAGTAAGCAAACAGGGCTGTACCAATCATAAAGAACAGCAGCGATACGGGCACGTACAGCAGACTACCGAGCCAGGTAGAGGCAATGGCTTCTTTCTCTGATTTGGCGCTCATGTAGCGCTGCACATAGTTCTGGTCGATGCCGTAGTTCTGCAGGTTGATGAACAGGCCGTAGACCAGGATCACCCAAAACGTAGGCGCCGACACGCTGGAGCCAAAACTACCCAGACTAAATTTGTTATGTTCGCTTGCTATCGCCACCATTTCGGTTGCTCCACCCGGCATGGCGTAAATCAGCACGCCCAGGCAGGCCAGTGCACCTGCAATCAGGATGATGCCCTGAATAGCGTCTGTCCAGATAACCGCCTCGATACCGCCCATCATCGAATACAGCAGCACGCAAATGCCTGTAACAATAATGATGACTGGAATGCTCCAGCCAAACAGCGCGTTCATAGGCAGCGCCAGTAGGTACATGATAGCGCCCATACGCGCCAGCTGCGTGAGCAGGTAGCAGATGGAAGCATACACACGCGCCCAGGGACCGAAGCGGGTTTCGAGGTAGTAGTAGGCCGATACGCTGTTGATTTTCCGGTACAGCGGCACAAAAAACTTAATGGCAATCAGCGAGGCAAACGGAATGGACATGCTGAATACAAAGCCGTTCCAGTTGCTCATGTAAGCGTTGCCGGGAAGCCCCAGGAAGCTGATACTGCTCACAAACGTAGCGAATATCGACATCCCCACAGCCCAGGAAGGCAGCCGTCCGCCGCCCACGGTATAGTCGTCGGCGGAGCGCTTCCGGAAGTAAAAGGAACAACCGAAGAGCACCACGCCCAACATATAAGCGATAATAACAATTATGTCTATTATGGGTAACTTCATAGGCTAAGGGAGGTGATTTCCTGCAACTGGCGCTGGATTTCTTTTAAATGCTCACGAACTTTCTCTTTCTCTTCTCCCTCGAACCTGCGGTGCGGTTGTGCCAGGTAATCGCTGCAGATACCCAGGAGCCCCAGGGTTGCTTTCACGCCTTTCAGGTAGCTGGTACCACTCTTGTCCACGGTATACAGGCGGGAACTGATTTCCAGCACCTGCGTCTGCAACACTCTTATCTTATCGAAATCTTTTGCAACAGCAGCGTTGTATAAATCCACGTAAAGGCTCGGGAACATATTAGCTCCACCATTCACCCCACCGTGTGCACCCATCAGCACGACTTCGGCTGTTACTTCTTCCGGACCTACCAGCAGCGAGAACTCCGGCATATGCCGCATGGTATGGCACAGCATCTGGAAGTAAACCGTGTTGCCGGAGCTGTCTTTCAGGCCCACAATATTTTTGTGCTCGGAAAGTGTTTTTACCGTAGCCGGCTCAAACGACACCTTGGTGTGCGACGGCATGTTATACAAAAACAGCGGCAGCGACACCTGGTCGGCCAGCGCACTGAAGTACGATACCAGTTCCGGCTGGCTTGGCGTGTAGTAATAAGGCGGCGCTGCCACCACAGCTGCTGCACCCGCTTCGGCAGAGGCCTCTGCCAGACGAACGGCTTCCGACATAACCGTGTCGGTGATGCCTACCAGTACGGGCACACGTCCTGCCACCTGCTCACAGGTGCGCTTCACGAGTTCGTGGCGCAGGTGGTAGCTCAGGTTGGGCGCTTCGCCGGTGGTACCCAGCACAAACAAGCCATGCGCTCCTCCTGCTAAAATATGTTCAATCAACCGCTCCAGTCCTTCAACATCCAGTGTTTCGTTGTCGAGCAGGGGCGTTACAATAGGAGGAATAATTCCCTTCAGTGGCTGTGGCAATGTTTGCTGTTTCATTATGATGGAAAATAAATTTTTTGCTGTTTTGAGTTTCTAGGTCTCCTGTCCCAGAAGAAAATTATTGTTTTTGCTGGTGCGAGCTTGTAGCTCGTACCACATTTTATTTCCTACCCCCAATATCCATTTACAACTGCTGCTGCTCATGTGAGAGTAGCGGTACGAGCTACAAGCTCGCACCAGCTTTTCTATTTTCTTTTGCTTCTTCGGATTTATCAATCCGAAGAATTACTGTTGCGGGTCTCCAGACCCGCGTGCGTCGGCTTTTGGTTTGCGAGGATTAAGAAATCCTCTACAGTCAACTTTCGGATTGATAAATCCAAAAGAGCAGAATTAATCTTTATAAAAATGTTCTCTGCACCTGCCACCATTGCCTCTGCTCCTTGCAAAACACTGCTTCAGGTTTAGCGCAGCGTAACCTGGAGCTTTTTATGAAGCAAGTTTTCAACTTGCGTGCATGTGCAGGTTGAAAACGTTAGTTTCGACAATGGATAGTTTCAGGCACGCAAGTTGAAAACTTGCTTCAATATAAACCACAAATTACGGCTGCGCCTAAACTTGCAGTAGTGGTAGCAGCGGTACGAGCTATAAGCTCGCACCAGCACCAACTTTCACTATTTCTTTCCTAATACAAAGTACCGTAAGTCTGGCAGGCTCGGTAGTCGGAACCTTCCGGGTCCATACCGAAGGCGGCCCAGGCGCTGGGGCGGAAAACTTTTTCTTCCGACACGTTGTGCATGCACACCGGGATGCGGAGCATGGAAGCCAGCGTGATGAAGTCGGCGCCAACGTGGCCGTAGGTCACGACACCATGGTTGGAACCCCAGTTGTTCATCACGGAGTACACATCGCGGAAAGCGCCGGTGCCGGTCAGGTTTGGCACGAACCAGGTGGTTGGCCAGGTTTTGTCGGTGCGCTGGTCGAGGGTGTTGTGCACTTCTTCGGGCAGGTCGATGGACCAGCCTTCGGCGATTTGCAGTACCGGGCCCAGTCCTTTTATCAGGTTTACGCGGGTCATGGTAACGGGCATACCGCCTTTGGTGAGGAAGTTGGAGGAGTAACCGCCGCCTCTGAAATATTCAAGTGTCGCCGGATACCAGGTGGTGGCATCGAGGCATTTCTTCGCTTCTTCTTCTGTTATTTCCCAGAAAGGCTTCATGGCAGGCTGACCGTCTTTGCTTTGCTGACCGGTGCCGTCGAGGGTGCAGGAACCGGAGTTTATCAGGTGCAGGAAACCGTTGGCGGCAATACCTTCCAGTTGATGGCCAGTCACGCGCTTCACGGCGTCGGGGCTCCAGTAGGTGCGCACGTCGGCAAATATTTGTGCTGTATCGGTAAGCAGGTGACCGAAGAGCATGGCTACACCGTTAAGCGAATCATTTTCAGTCGCTACAACAAAGGCCTGGCGGATGCCGTTCCAGTCGAAAGAGGAGTTGAGGATGGCTTCGCTGAAGTCGCCGTTCGGCAGGAAGTCCGTCCACTGGCGCTGTCCCTGGAAACCGGATGCGATGGCGTTGTGGCCCATCGCTTCTTCGCCAAAACCCATCTCTTTAAGTTTCGGGTTGCCAATCATCAGGTCGCGGATAATGATGGTCATCTTCACGACAAATTCCCAGTCCGCATCCTTCTCTTCACGCGACTTCTGCTTGCTTTCGGGGTTGTAATCGGTGCCTTCCTTGCAGTTTTCACGGGTCCATGTAATGGCTTTTTCGAATTCCGCCTGGTCGAAAATGTTGTGCTGAATGCGGCGCAGTACTTCGGTAGAATCTACATACTCGGCACGCATGCCCAGGTACGACTCAAAGAAACCGGCATCTACAATAGAACCCGCAATACCCATCGACACAGAGCCCACTGACAGGTACGACTTGCCACGCATGGTCGCCACGGCCAGACCAGCCTTGGCAAAGCGCAGGAGCTTGTACTGCACATCTTCCGGAATGGTAGTATCGCCAATGTCCTGCACATCGTGCCCGTAGATACTGAAAGTTGGCAGGCCTTTCTGGTTATGACCGGCCAGAGCAGCTGCCAGGTATACCGCACCCGGACGCTCCGTTCCGTTAAAGCCCCAGATGGCTTTAGGCGTGTATGGGTTCATGTCGATGGTTTCGGTGCCGTAGCACCAGCAGGGCGTAACGGTCAGGGAAACACCCACGCCATTGTGCTCAAACTTTTCTGCCGCCATGGCAGCCTCGGCTACACCGCCTATACACTGGTCTGCTATCACGCATTCCACCGGCGCACCGTCCGGGTGGCGCAGGTTTTCTTCGTAAAAGCGGGCCACATTGCGGGCCATGTTCATGGTAGTGTCTTCCAGCGATTCGCGGATACCACCTAAGCGCCCGTCAATTACCGGACGAATACCGATTTTAGGCCTGTCGCCAATCAGTCGGTTTGTATAGTTTTGCTTGCTCATGTATGTTTTCTTTCAATTGCCTGCGTGGTTATAACCATCGCTTCGCTTTTTAGCTTTTATGTTGTTTTTCAACCAGGTGCAGCTGCACAGAGGCAACACACTATTGTTTGTTCATTTTTATTAGCAAATATAATATTTATTTTTGAAAATAAAATTTTTCCGGCAGCTCTATTTTGCATTCCAAAGCAGGGGTACTCCTATTACGGCAGGTACTGTTCAATTTACAATATCTTCAACTTTTTAAAAGCTGCTACGGTAACAAAACTTTATGCTGCAGAGGGAGTGGTGACAGGCGCAGTCTGCTTTTCTGCCCGACTATAAACAACAAAGGCACCCTTTGGAGGTGCCTTTGTTGTTTTTTTATTGCATACTATATGGCTTAGTTATAGCCTGGGTTTTGTCCGAACTCCTGCCCGTTTAACAGAGCATCCAGTTCTACCTGCGGCACTGGCCTTAACACGTGGTGAGGCTGAATCAGCGTAATATCGGGATTATATTCTCGAACACGCTCCACCAACTTACCGGTACGCTTCAAATCATACCAGCGGGTATGCTCACCGGCTAACTCCCTGGCACGCTCGTCCAAAATAAAGTTGACATCAACATCACCCGCAGTAATCTGCATATCTTCCACTTTACCAGGCAAGGCAGCTCTTGTACGAAGCACATTAATATACCTGGCTGCTTCTGTTGGATTACCTAACTGCAACTCTGCTTCTGCTGCGATTAAGTACATTTCAGCCAATCGTATAACAATTACGTCGTTATAACCAGGTTTTAAGTTTGGATCGGTTCTGGTGAGCGGATCGTCAAACTTTTTCAACTGCACAAAGTACCGGCCATCTTTAACAGCTCCGGTGGTAGCAGCATGATAAGTATCATTCCTGTCTATTACGATATAAGGTCTCATCGCCTCATTCGTAATTGCCTTTTTGGTAATATACAACGCAGTATCCTGCCCTGGAATAATTTTCTTACCCAAAAGACTCTGATCTTTGTTGTACTGGTTTATTCTTGCCTGCGTCCACTCCCATGGCTGTCCGGTAAAAGGATCAGTAGCATTTGCTATCCATGCTTCCCTGAAAGAGCCTTTATAACGTGAATCCTTTGTTTCATCAAAGAAATCCAGCAAGGCCAGCGTCGGCATCAGGCGCCTTTCCGAATCATTTCCGTATTCCAGGCTTCGCTTCAGGGCCGTAGATAAATTGGCATACTGCGGCATATACCACAGGTGCAGGCGGTTTGCGTTGTTATCAAAATTCAGTGAAGCGTTGTTTTGCGTATTGCTTACCACAAACAAGGCTTCCTTGTTCTTCTTGTTATTTTTGGGAGCCCACACATCTGCATAGGTTGACCAGAGTTCCACATCCAGTTCTCCTGTTCCGGCCGCACCTCCTACTAGTGCCATTCCCGATTTGCTCTTCGTAATCACGTTACGGGCAGCATCGCGGGCTAACTCGAAATACTGATTGCGCTCGGCGCCTGTCGAATAGTAAGCCCTGGAAAGATAAGCTTTTGCCAGCATGCCCATAGCAGCTTTCTTACTTGCCCGGCTATACTCTCCTCCCCACCCGCTTTGCAGGGGCAGGTTCTCAGCAGCAAACTTCAGATCTTCTATTATTACCTCATAAAAGGCTTCAACCGGGCTTCTCTGTGCTGTCAGTTCCACACTCTGCGTCTCCTGTGTGCGGAGCATAACGCCTCCGTACGTTTCTACCAGGTGCCAGTAATAGAAGGCCCGCAGAAACCGTAGTTCCCCCAGCCTCCTGTTTCGCTCCTGCTGAGAGGTAAAACCAGCGTCATCGATCCGGTTGATTCCGGCATTAGCATGGTTAATACTTTGCCAGAGCAGCTGCCAGAACTTTTTATTCGGATTGCCATCCAGCGGTGTCAGTCCTTCATACTTCGTTATCTGTCGTGCATAACCACCCAGGTTTTCATTAATCCAGAGGTCTGTGCCAGACTCAAACATAAATATGCCATCTTCTTTACCATAGAATTGTCGAAGGTCGCTGTAAGAAGCGTTTACTACTGTCAGAAATCCTTCAGGGGTACTCCAAACCGCATCGGCTGTAGCTCCTGAGGGGTTATATTCTTCCAGATCATTACAGGCAAAGGAGCCAATCGCCAGCGCCCCTACCATGCAACGGGAAATAAAATATTTAAAATTTTTCATATTCTCTTTAATCAAATTTATCAATTAGAAATCAAAATTTACACCAAAAACAAGCTGCCGGTTAATTGGGTAAGACTCTGAACCGCCACCTTCCGGATCATAATTATCCAGTAGATCGTTTTTAGTTACTACCAGCAGATTTGAGCCGGTTGCATACAGGCGAATGTTGCCAACCGATATCTTCTCAGACAGACTCTTAGGCAGGTTGTAACCCAGCGACAGGTTTCTGATTTTGAAGTAAGAACCATTTACAAAGGTTAATGCCTGGTAAGCTTTTAAGCTGCTCAGGTTAGTAAGCGCAGGACGCGGATAGTCATTAGTAGGATTCTCAGGTGTCCAGTAATCTATCATAGCCAGTGAACCATTTACCCCCTGCGGATCGTAACGGCCCAGGAACTCGGCATTGATCGTTTGTCCCCAACGTGCGAACAGGAAAATATCCAAATCGAATCCTTTGTAGCTAAAACTGTTACGGAAACCGCCAATCCATTTTGGCACAGAGGAACCAATAAACTGCCTGTCGTCGGAGTTAATTACGAAATCGCCATTCGTATCTTCAGCCTTGATATCGCCTGGTTGAAAAGCCGGACCAGTAGCGTTACCAAAATGGTATTTTGCAGCCTCATCTGCCTCATCCGATTGCCAGATACCTAACTTTTTATAAGTAAAGAAAGAGTTGATAGGGCGTCCAAGCAATAGTGAGTTTGTTTCGTTGTTGATAACATCAATACCGTTTACCAGATCTGTGATTTCTTCTCTGTTGCGGGTAAAGGTGATGGTGGAGTTCCATTTGAATGCACTGTTATCGATGTTTACCGTGTTAACTGACACCTCGACACCCTTATTACGGGTAGCAGCAATGTTCTCCAACACACTTACCTGACCGGTAGACTGCGGCAGTTGCCGGGCGTACAGGATGTCAGAGGTATTGGTACGATACAGGTCGATGTTGGCATTTACCCTGTTATTGAACAAGCCAAGATCCAATCCTACGTTCAGCGTTCGGGAATATTCCCAGCCAAGATCTACGTTACCTACCCTACCAGCAAACCGGTACATGGGTGCCGCAACATCATTTCCGAAACTTAAATTAGATATTGGATAAAGCAAGCTTTGTGTTTCATATGCTCCAACCCCGGAGTTACCAGTTAAACCATAGCTACCGCGTAACTTGATAAGGTTAACACCTGAAATAGTTGGCATGAAGGATTCTTCACTGATATTCCATCCGGCAGCTACCGACGGGAAAGCTTTAAATTTCTGCCCGGAAAGCACAGAGGAGCCATCGTAACGGTTGGTCAGCGTCAGCAAGTACCGGCTTTTGTAGCTATAGTTCAACCTGCCGGCATACGACATAGTATTAACTCGTGTAAAGCCTGATCCAATATTTCTACTACCCAGGTCAGTGCCAGCCAAGTTGTAAAAAGCCTGCGAAGCCAGCTGCTGATTAATGCCATTAGCAAAATAGCTGTCGTTGTCGGATTGCGTATAGTTGGTAAGCGCTGTAACCGTAAAAGAATGATCGGCTATTTCTTTGGTATACGTCAGGATATTGTCCCAATGATAGAACTTACTGAATGCTGTATTAACCTGTGCAAAAGAAGTTCCTTCGTTTCTGCGTGTAAAAGATTCCGCATCATAGTACTCGCCCCTTCTGCTGTTGTTGAGCCTGGAACCGAAGTTTGACCGGAAGGTAAGGCCTTTTACAGGCGTTAATTCCAGGTAAGCGTTCAGGTTCACATTGGTTTGAGCCGTGTTATCTCTCATTGCATTCGGTATTTCATCGGCTAATGGACTAACGGTAGTGCTGTTAGCGATCGGACGAAAAACAATGTCACCATTTTCATTGTAAGGCGTTCCCAGTGGAACAGCCGAAATACCAGCTGACAACGGATCTCTTCTGCCGTTTCTGTCGTTGTACGTTACCTGGCTCAGTAAACCTACTTTTATCCAATCGGTTACCTTCTGATCCAGGTTCAGGCGCACATTGTAGCGCTTCATATCGTTCAGGCGGTACATACCTTCTTCCTGGAAGTAGCCTGCCGAAAAGAAAGCTTTCGTATTTTCGGAACCGCCACGCACCGATACGGTGTGACTCTGCTGTTTACCGTTTCGCATAAGTAAGTCTACCCAATCAACCCACTGACCAGCCTCAATAGCTGCGAGTTCCTGCGCTTCGAAAGCAACGGCATCGTCAGCAGGGCTTGACCATCTTCCGGCAGCACGATACGCTTCCCGACGAAGCTTCAGGTAATCATCCCCCAGTCGTCTTTCCGGGAATGGTGTTAAGCCATTCACACCGTAATAACCATTGTAAGAAATTTTTGGTTTTCCTTCCTTACCTCTTTTTGTTGTAATAATAATTACACCGTTTGCACCCTGCGATCCGTAAATGGCAGTTGCAGAAGCATCCTTCAATATCTCAATAGATTCAATATCATTCGGGTTCAGGTCGTTCACATTACCGCCCTGGAATCCGTCGATGATGTACAAAGGATCGTTGCTACCGGTAAGCGATCTGTTTCCGCGGATCCTGACAGTTGGATTGGCTCCTGCAGATCCGGAACTTCTTACAATATCGATACCAGGCGCACGCCCCTGGATGGCTTCTACCGCACTGTGCGTAGGCGTTTTTGTAATTTCCTCGGACTTTACAGTAGCAACCGAACCGGTTAAATCTCTTCTTTTTACGGCACCATACCCAATCACCACCACTTCATCCAGCACCTTGTTATCAGCGGCCATGGTCACATTGATGGTAGACCGGCTATTGATCGGCACCTCCTGGTTCTTGTATCCAACATAGGAGATCACCAGCGTTCCAGCAGGATCTGGAACAGACAAAGAGAAATTACCGTCGATATCAGTCGTTGTACCTACCGAAGTCCCCTTCACCAGCACTGTCACACCAGGCAGCCCGGCGTTACTTTCATCGGTCACTTTTCCGCTTACTACTGTAGCTTGCGCAAAAGCTCCGACAACAGATAGAAAGAGTAGCGGGAGCATTAAAAAATACTTCAGCTCCTTTAATACAAATTGTTGCATAAGAGTTTAGTTAAAGTTAGTAAATAGTTGTTTGTTGTTTGTTGGTATTTAGTTGAAATTACCTCAGCTCAAGGAAAAGCTGCACCGGGTTCGCACTTGATTCTTTCTTCACAGGTAGTATGAAATAAACTGATTTGTTGACTGAAACTGCAAAAGGACATTTTATAAGCATTATGCTATATTTAAATACGCCTGCCTCCCTGACATCCTGCAACCACCTTTACACCTCCTGTTATCTTCCAATGAAACAGCTTCCTGAGAACTAGCTGTTTAAACACTTAAATTTATGATCCGGGCTGCTTCCTGGTTCCTGAGTTACATAGATTACTCCTTCGGGCATAGGTATCCGGCTTTTGCAAGAGTAAATATAATTCATTAGCACTAACAAACGCAAGTTTTTTTATTTATTTATAAATATTATTTTTGTATGTAAATAAATTTTTACTGCCTTAAACGTACGAATTCTTCCTTTTGTTGTACCTTACAAATGCTTGCTTTTATTTTCATAAATTTATTATGTCTAAAAACTTAACAACCTCATTATCAACAACTACCGCCTTGGCCTTACTGGAATGGATTTGTATCCTTTTACCTGCCGCCCTGGCGGTTTCCTGCTCCGGACAACAAGGCAACACCGTACCGGAAACAACGGCTGAATCGCTTGCCGCCATACCTACCATAGCTGAAGTAGGCGCCGCCAACATGCCGGACCATATTGCCCCTGTTACGGCGCCGTTCGACATGCCGCAATTTACCAAACCAACCTTCCCTGCATTAACTGTAAACATTACCGAAAAGGGCGCCAAACAGGACGGTATTACAACCAGCCAGATCCAGGCTGCGATCGATGATGTAAACCAACGTGGCGGCGGCACGGTCGTGGTACCCAAAGGCCAATGGAAAACAGGCCGCATCAGCCTGAAGAGCAACGTGAACCTACACCTGGAAGAGGGGGCCGAACTGCATTTCAGCGGCGAGATAGAAGATTACCGCCCTGCCGTATTTACCCGCAACGAAGGGATTGAAGTGATGTCGCTGGGCGCCTGCATTTATGCCAACGGGCAGGAAAACATTGCGCTTACCGGCAAAGGCAAACTGGTTGGCCCTCCGGCTAAGTCGCCGGTAAGGGAGCGGGTGATGCAGGTGGATGTGATCGAGAATGTGGTGCCGCATACCAAGCCGGTGGCGGAGCGGGTGTACGAGGGTTATAACGATGAATTTATCTTCCTGCCCATGTTCGTGTCGCCAATCAACTGCAAAAATGTATATATAGAAGGTGTGTCGCTGGAGAACACCCCTTTCTGGAACATCGTGCCGGTGTACTGCGACGGCGTGATCATCCGGGGGGTTACGGTTAACTCCGTAGGCATCCCGCGTGGCGACGGCATTGATGTGGAATCGTCCAGGAACGTGCTGATCGAGTACTGCACCCTGAGCTGCGGCGACGACTGCTTTACCATTAAGGCCGGGCGTGGCGAAGACGGTCTGCGTGTAAACAAACCAACCGAGAACGTGGTGGTGCGCTACTGCCTGGCCCGCGAAGGCCACGGCGGCATTACCTGCGGCAGCGAAACTGCCGGCATGATCCGCAACCTGTATGTGCACGATTGTGTGTTTGAAGATACAGGCGTTGGCATCCGCTTTAAAACCCGTCGTCCGCGTGGTGGCGGTGGCGAAAACCTGTACTACGAGCGCATCCGGATGAACCTGCGCGACGATGCCTTCAGCTGGGACATGCTCGGAAGCCGCACCTATGTGGGCGAACTGGCCGACCGCATGCCGCTGCGCGAAATCAACCGCCTCACCCCCGAATACAAGAATATTGTTATCCGTGATGTTATTGTGGAGCACGCCAAACATTTCCTTAAAATTAAAGGCATACCGGAAACACCGCTGACCAACCTGCTGATCGAAAACGCTATCGTTCATTCCAAAGGCCTTATCATTGCCCGCGATGCCAAAGATGTTACGATCCGGAACGTATCGGTTCATGCCCAGGACTCTCTGATTGAAATACTGGATGGCCGCGACATCACATTCGAAAATGTACGGTTCGATGTACCGGGCACGGAGGTAGTCACTAAAATAGAAGGTGAGCTGTCAGACGATATTGAATTTAAGGAAACCACGCCGGCAAAGCCGAAAGGTTGGGAAGACCTGACCTGGAACAAGTAAACTTACAGCAGTAAAACAAAAACAGCAGGGGCTGTTCCGGTAAACTGGAACAGCCCCTGCTGTTTTTTATCAGTAATTTTAACCTTCTCAAAGGAGCAGGGGCTCTGGTGGCAGGTGCAGCAGCATAAAAAGAGACAAACTGTACAAGCTACCTCTGCTTCGTCAGCACTACCCCACCAGGTAAGGCAGATAGCTGGCACTGATCAGGTTCTTGTCTGCCATCGCTTTCCAGAAGGCTTCCGGAATCTGCATGTGGGCCATGTCGATGTTTTCCTGCACGCGCTTCGGGTTGGTGGTGCTTAGAGCCAGGCTTACGACACCCGGTGCATGCAGCGCAAACTGCACACTGGCCTCGGCCGGCTTAATGCCGAATTCCTGGCATAAAGCAACGAAATCCTCGCGCCATTTGAAGATGGCTTTATGTTCTTCGTTGTTCGGGTCGAGCAGCTTATAGTCGTAGTGGTCGCCGCCAATCAGGAAGCCGCCATGGAACACAGCAGAGTTGATAATCTGTACCCCCTTGTCGTGCAGCGACTGCATAAAGTCCAGCAAGTCCTGCGGATGCTCCCGGATGGTCATGCTGTTGGCAATCATCACCCAGTCCAACTGCACATCTTTCGAAATTTTCTCGACCGCTTTCCAGTCTTTGGCACCTACGCCGATGGCTACCACTTTGCCCTGTGCTTTCAGGTCAGCCAGCGCCCGGTAAGCGTCCAGGATGTCCTGGTAGAGTTTTTCTTCTTCTTCCTTGGTTTTTGCCGTTGCCAGGTACTCATCCGGATCGTGCACCGAAACCAATTGCGGAATATAGCCGCCCAGCAGTTCGTTGCCCTGCTCAAAACATTCCAGGATGCCATCGTAGCTGATGCGCTGCACGGCGTCGTACTTCAGGTCTTTCCAAACACCCGGTTCGAATGTTGGCTCCGGTGTTTTGAGTTCGGTGCGCAGCCAGCCCAGTTTGTTGCTGATAACCACCTCGTCGGGTTTCACGCCCAGTTCCCGCAGGCAGTTGCCCAGCGATTCCAGCGCCAGCCCTGCACCGTATTTACCGGCGGAGTCGAAGACGGCTTTGCCTTTGGCGTGTACAAAACACTGCTTCACTATTTCGCATTTTACGCTATCATCGAGGGCAACATACAGGTTCCCTAACCCGCTGGTGCCAAAAATAACAGGAGGGATACGTAATCCGGAGATTTCTTCTTTCTCAACAAACATGGATTGCCGGCTATAATTGATGTATAAATATCAGATTCACTAATAAACACTCGTAATATAGAGCTTAATATATTAAACTCTGATAGATTTCCCGAAATAAATTTCTACGATTTATTCTGAAAAGAAACCAGCCACGCTGCAATACCCATATCGTGAGGAAAAACTAGCCTTGCACAGGCACCTCTGCTACTGCCACCACTTCCGTTGCCTCACCTTCCGGAACTGCATCAGGATGAAACTCATTCTCGCTCTTGGCGATCACAACCGTGGCAATGGCATTGCCAATAATATTGGTGATCGCCCTGGCCTCGCTCATAAATTTATCCACGCCGAGCAAAAAAGCGAGCCCCTCCAGCGGAATCCGGTTTAAAGCAGCCAGTGTAGAGGCCAGCACGATAAACCCGCTCCCGGTAACGCCGGCCGCCCCTTTCGAGGTTACCATCAGGATGCCGATCATGGTCAGCAGCTCCGGCACCGACAGCTGGATGTCGTAAAGCTGGGCCAGGAAGATAACGGCCATCGAGAGGTAAATGGAGGTGCCGTCGAGGTTAAAGGAGTAGCCTGTCGGAATAACCAGTCCCACCACCGATTTGCTGCAGCCCATGCGCTCCAGCTTGTGCATAATAGAAGGTAGCGCCGACTCCGACGAAGAGGTACCCAGCACAATGAGCAGCTCCTGGCGGATGTAGTTCAGAAACCGGAAAATATTCTCTTTGTAATAACGCATAATGGAGCCCAGCACAACAAAGATGAAAAGCCCCATGGTCAGGTATACGGTGCCCATCAGCTTCATGAGCGGCAGAATGGCTTCCAGGCCAAACTTCCCGATGGTGTAGGACATGCCGCCGAAGGCGCCCAGCGGCGCCAGGTACATCACGTATTTCAGGGCTTTAAAAACGATTTTGGAGAGCTTGTTCAGCACCCGGACCGCCTGCAGCCGGTGCCGGGAATAATTTAACCCAACCCCGACGATTATTGCCACCACCAACACCTGCAGCGTTACGTTTGCCATAAAAAACTCCAGCCAATTGAAGCTGCTGGCGGGGCTGCTGGTATACTGGCTGGCATCTTTCATCATCAGCCCGGACTTGTCTATTTTGCCAGGCTGCAGAAAATAAGCCACGGTAACGCCAATAGCCAGTGCCAGCGTGGTCACCACTTCGAAATACAGCAGCGATTTGGCCCCGATGCGGCCCACCTTCTTCATATCGCCCATCCCACTGATGCCCAGCACAATGGTCAGGAAAATGATGGGGCCGATAAACAGTTTAATCAGGTCTACAAAAGAAGTACCGATCACTTCCATTTTCACGGCGGTGGCAGGAGCGAAATGCCCGAGGGTAACGCCGGAAACAATCGCAATCATTACCCAGAAAGTAAGATTCGTAATGATTTTGTACCACATGCTATGCCTCGTTGTCACGGACAATTCCATCTTTAATAAACCCATCTTCCGTTTTTTTGTGTGTAATATGGTGTATGCTGTTCCCCTTGTCGGTTCCTTTTGCCAAGAAGACTACAACAAAAAGCACCTGCTTAGTTCAACCACTGAACAGCTGTTAGCGGAATAAACAGAAATATAAGGAGAAAATCTCACTCTTTTCTCGCTTTACACACGATCAAAACCTTGCTGCAGCTGCCACCATAGCCGCTGCTCCTGCCCGGCGGCTGTTAAAAGTGCTTCACCTGGAAACCAGCCTTTCAAAACCGCACACCCCTGTTCATTTCCGGACACTTTTCAGCAGGAAATCTTATAGCAAAAATTCACAATTATTTGATTTATAATAACTTACACTACTGGCATATAAATTGGCTATATAGTTCTGTACAATACAAAATAAAACTATGGACCGAGAACTATCAGCATCAGCAAAGCAAGCCGGTAAACGCAAACGCATCTGGCAGGTAAGTATAGTCGTGGCTGTACTGGCGGCCGTAATTTTCGGGTTCAGGAGCCTGATTACACCAGCTCTCAGCCGCAGCGAGATTCGTACGGCAAAAGTAGAACGGGGTACGGTTGTGGCGGTTATGAATGCTTCGGGGGTGGTGGTGCCGGAACACGAGCAGGTAATTACTAGCCCCATCCAGGCCAGGATAGAAAAGGTAGTCCGCACGACAGGCGAGCAGGTACAGCCCGGCGACCAGGTGCTCCTCCTCGACCGCTCCTATACCCAACTGGCTTACGATAAACTAAAAGATGAGCAGCAGCTGAACGAACACAAAAGCGTGCAGCTCCGCCTGCAGCTACAGAAAAAACTCAACAGCTTGGAGTCGCAGCTGGCGATAAAGCAGATGAGCGTAAAAACACTGCAGGCGCGGCTGGAAGATGAAACATACCTGCTTAAAATTGGCGGGGGCACCCAGCAACAGGTAGAACAGGCCGAACTCAACCTGAAAATTGCCCAGCAGGAACTGGCCCAGCTGGAGCGCGACATTGTAAGCGAACGCAAACTGCTGCATGCCGACGAGCAGGAACTGGGGTACACACTCGCCATGAACGGCCGGTCGCTGGAAGAGCTGGAGCGGAAGATGCAGCAGGCGGAGGTGCGGGCAACGCGTCCGGGTGTAATCACCTGGGTGAAAAGCGAAGTGGGCAGCAACGTGAACAGCGGCGACATCATTGCCCGCCTGGCCGACCTGAGCAGCTTTAAAGTACAAGCCTCCGTCTCCGATGCCTTTGCCGACCGCCTGCAAACCGGCGGCGAAGCAACCATCCGGGTAAACGACACCGACCTGAAAGGCACTATCTCATCTGTAGAACCTACCGTTACCAATGGCACTGTTACGTTTTATGTTGCCCTGGCCGACAACGCGCACAAGCTGCTCCGCCCGAACCTGCGGGTGGAGGTGCTGGTGACCAGTGCCGTTAAATCGAATACCTTACGGGTGAAAAATGGCCCTTACTTTAACGGCGCTGTCAACAACCAGGTATTTGTGGTGCAGGACGATGAGGTGCTCCGGGTACCGGCCCGCATCGGTGTGAGCAACACGGACTTTGTGGAGCTGGAGGGTGACCTGGTGCCAGGCGATGAAGTAGTCATTTCGTCCATGCAGGATTATGAACATGCGAAAAAGCTAAAGCTGAAACAGTAAAAAAGTCCCCCTTTGAAGGGGGTAAGGGGGATGATGCACGGGCTGTAGAAAAAAAATGAACTGACACAAAGAATTTATTCGCAGTTGTAAATCATCCCCCTACCCCCTTCAAAGGGGGACAAAAAAATAAGCCGATGCAAAATATTACTACCGCCACTTTCCAGAATAAAACTATGAAAAAGTCATTTATCTTATCGTTCGTGTACCTGCTGCTGCCCTGCTGCCAGCTGTTGGCACAACCTGCGGCACGCCGCTTGCACCTGCAGGAGGTGATACAGCTGGCGCAGGAGCAGTCGGCGGAGGCGCGGCAGGTGGTTACCAGCCGCGAAAACAGCTACTGGCAGTGGCGCAGTTTTAAAGCGGATTACCTGCCGCAGCTGAGCCTGAGCGGTACCCTCCCCGACTTCAGCCGCACCATAACACCGGTTACACAACCCGATGGCTCGCTGGAATACCAGCCTGTTTCCAACAACATCTCCGAAGCGGGCATCACCTTGAGCCAGGTCATCAGCCCGACCGGCGGCAAAGTGTTTGTAACCTCGCTGATGCAGCGCTTCGACGACTTCGACCGCCACCAGACCCGCTACAACGGAAACCCCGCTATTATCGGACTGGAGCAGCCGCTCTTTGCCTACAACGCCTTAAATTGGAGCAAACGCATTGAGCCCTTGCGGTATGAGGAGTCGCAGAAGAAATATGTGGAGGAACGGGAGAAAATTGCCGTGAAAGCTACCGGCCTGTACTTCGACCTGCTGCTGGCACAGGTAAACAAAAGCATCGCGGCCAAAAACCTGGCGAATAACGACACGCTGTACCAGGTGGCGGAGGAAAAGTACAAGCTTGGCCGCCTCTCCCGCAACGACCTGCTGCAGCTGCGCCTGGCGGTGCTTAATGCCGACCTGGCCCTGGCACAGGCCGCCCTGGATGAGCAAACGGCTACCCTCGCCCTGCGCAACTACCTCGGCCTGCCGGACAGCGGCCCCTTCACCCTCGCCGTTCCGGAAGACATACCCGATGCAGGTGCAGTGGCTCTGGTGGCAGTAGCAGAAGCCAAAAAGAACCGCAAGGAAAGCAGCAACTTCCGAAGGAGGTTACTCGAAGCAGAAAGCCTGGTAGCCAAAGCCCGCGGCGACAACGGTTTCAATGCCAGCGTGTTTGCCACCTTCGGTCTCACCAGCCGCGGCGGCACCCTCACCGACATCTACTCCCGCCCCGATAACCAGCAGCGTGTCCGCATCGGCTTCAGCATGCCGCTCATGGACTGGGGCCGCCAGCGTTCCATCTACAAAGTGGCGGAGTTAAACCAGCAGTTGGTGGAATATACCATCAACCAGGAAGAAACTAACTTTGAGCAGGCGGTTGTCACGCAGGTGCACCGGTACAACACCCTCCGGAGCCGCATTAAAACAACTGCTGAAGCAGACACCATTGCCGCTGAACGCTACGAGATAGCCCGGAACACCTTCCTGATCGGGCGCATCAGCATTACCGAACTCAACATCGCCCTGAGCGAGAAAGACCAGGCCCGGCGCGCCTACATCACCTCCCTCAGCGAATTCTGGAGCGCTTACTATAACCTGCGGCAACTCACCCTGTTCGATATCGAACAGCAGCAGCCGATTGGGGTAGAGGTGGTAAGGTGATGATGACAAAAAACTCAGCTATGAAAACAGGCGCAAGCAAAGGAGGAAAGCAAGGCACCCCTCCTTAGACAAGGAGGGGTGCCGCAGGCGGGGTGGTTTGACCCGGTATTTCAGAAAAATATAAAAACACAGCTTATTTCTACAGCCCCGGGTCAAACCACCCCTGCCCCTCCTTGTCCAAGGAGGGGAGTTTCTGGACTACTTACTAATCTATTAAACAATTATAATTCAGCAATAAAACCTAAATTAGAACTATGATCAAGTTATCAGACATCGAAAAGGTCTACCAGACAAAATCTATCGAAACGGTAGCCCTGCAGCACGTGAACCTGGAGGTTCCGAAAGGCGAATTCCTGTCCATTATGGGTCCGTCGGGTTGCGGCAAATCCACGCTGCTCAACATCATGGGCCTGCTCGATGTGCCGAGCAAAGGCGTGGTAGAGATTGACGGACAAACAATCCTCAGCTACAAAGACAAAGAACTGGCGCATATCCGCAACCAGAAAATAGGGTTTGTATTCCAGAGTTACCACCTAGTGCAGGACCTGAGCGTGCTCGACAACGTGGAACTGCCCCTCCTCTACCGCAGCGGCATCTCCGGTTCGGAGCGCAGCAAAAGAGCAAAGATAGCTTTGGAGAAAGTTGGCCTCAGCGCCCGCACCCGCCATTACCCCAGCCAGTTATCGGGCGGGCAGCGGCAGCGGGTGGCTATTGCCAGGGCTTTAATCGGGCAACCGGAAATTATCCTGGCCGACGAACCCACCGGTAACCTCGATTCGGTGATGGGCGAAGAAATCATGAACATCCTCCTCGACCTGAACCGCGAAGACGGCACCACTATCGTAATGGTGACGCACGACGAAAACATGGCGCTTAAAACTGAACGGCTTATCCGCTTCTTCGATGGGCAGCAGGTATCCGATGCCAGAATGTACGACTTCCAAAAAGTATAAGGCCATGCTGAAGAATTATCTTAAAATAGCCTGGAAGGTACTCCTGCGGCGCAGGTTCTTTACCTTCATCAGCCTCTTCGGCATCAGCTTTACCTTGATGGTGCTGATGGTGGTGACATCTCTTTTTGACCACGTATTCGGCCCGCAGATGCCGGAGCGGGAAATGAACCGGTTGCTTTTCGTGAACATCATGCGCAAGCAGCTCGACAATGGGCATACCCAAAGCGGCCCGCCCAGCTACCACTTCCTCAACCGCCACGTCCGCACACTAGAAACACCCGAAAACGTGTCTGTTAATTCTGTTTTCGTGACCGTGAACAGCTATGTAAACAACCGCAAACTGGCTCTCGACCTTAAGTTTACCGACCAGGCGTTCTGGGAGATCCTCGACTTCAATTTCCTGGAAGGCCGTGCCTTCGGGCAGCAGGAAACGGATAATGCCAGCCGCGTGGCGGTTATCAACCAGAGCACGCGTGACAAGTATTTTGGTTCGGGTGAGGCTGTAGGACAAACCATTGAAGTAGACCAGGTAAAGTACCGTGTAATAGGCGTTGTAGAAGATGTACCTGTGCTGCGCCTCCACTCCTATGCCGATGTGTGGGTGCCGGTTACGCTCCGCAGCAAAGATTTTAATAAAGCTGATCTCAACGGCGAATATTTTGCCACCATTAAAGCACGCCAGTCTGCTGACATTCCCAAAATCAAGGAGGAGTATGCGCAGATGATGCACCAGGTGGAGCTGTCTCACCCGGAAAAAGGGATAAAGCTCTACTCCTTCCCCGACTCCGTACTGGAAAGCTTCGCCCGCAACTTTTTAGGGAACGGCCGCGAAAACAAAACAGCCTTCCTGTATGGCATTCTGGCTTTAGTTGCCTTCCTGTTCATGCTGCTGCCTGCCATCAACCTGGTCAACATCAACATCAGCCGCATCCTGGAGCGGTCGTCTGAAATTGGCGTGCGGAAAGCCTTTGGCGCTTCGTCTGCTACCATCATCGGGCAATTTCTTATCGAAAACATTTTCCTGACACTGCTGGGCGGGCTGCTGGGCTTTGTGTTGTCGGCGCTGGTGCTGGAGTTAATAAACGACAGCGGCCTTATCACCTACGCCGATCTGAGCCTGAACCTGCGCGTCTTTGGCTGGGGACTGCTGCTCTGCCTGGTGTTCGGGCTGCTTTCCGGGGTTTACCCGGCTTTTAAAATGTCACGTTTGCAACCTGTTGAAGCACTGAAAGGAGGTACCAAATGATACGCCACTTATTTAAACTGATCTGGAACCGGAAGAAAAGCAACTTCCTGCTGATTACTGAAATTTTCTTTTCCTTTATGGTGCTCTTCGCGGTACTGAGCTTCGTGTTCTACAACTACTGCAACTACACCAAGCCGCTCGGCTTCGACCACCAGGATGTGTGGCAACTCACGCTCCGCACCAACTCCGACTCTACCGCCCAGAACCGGCTGATACAAGAGCAGTTGCTACAGCGGGTGAAGAGCTTCGATGAAGTGGAGCATGTCTCCCTCTCCAACAGCAACGTTCCTTTTGCGTTCAGCATGATGACAAACAGCCTCTCCTATGGCAGCAACAAAGAGGTGCAGGCGAACGTGTACGATGTGCAGGACGATTTTAAAGACGTGATGAAGTTGCAGCTGCAACAGGGCCGTTGGTTTGGTCCGCAGGACGACGCTTCGCGCCACCGGCCTATCGTTATCAACCTGATGTTGAAACAAAAACTGTTCGGTGAAGAAGAAGCCATCGGCAAACTCATTCCCATCAACGACTCCACCAACTACACGGTTATCGGGGTGATGGATTACTACAGGGCCTACAGTGAATTTAATGCCGAAGAACCTGCTTTCTTTTCCCGCATTAACCTGCAGCAAAACGAGCATGCCTTGTGGAGCAGCCTGCTTATCCGGGTGAAGCCGGGCACGGGCGTGGCCTTCGAGGAGAAGATGGTACGGGAGCTGTCCCGCATTGCGCAGAACTGGACACTGGAAGTAACTACGCTGGAGAAAATGCGCAAGAGCAAAGCCAGGCTTACCCTTGTGCCCATGATAGCGCTGGGGCTGGTGTGCGGCTTCCTGATTTTCAATGTGGCGCTGGGACTGTTTGGCGTGCTCTGGCACAACATCAACCGCCGCCACAGCGAAATTGGCCTGCGCCGTGCTCTTGGCGCTTCGTCTGCCCAGATTTACCGGCAGTTTATTGGCGAGGTGCTGGTGCTGGCTACGTTCGGTCTGCTGCTGGGCGTGGTGTTTGCCATCCAGCTGCCCCTGCTGGAGGTAATGCAGGTGGAGTCGGTGGTGTATATCTCGGCCCTGTTCGCTGCAGTCGGCCTGATTTACCTGCTTACCGCCCTCTGCGCCTTCTACCCCAGCCGCCAGGCCGCTGCCATACAGCCTGCTGTGGCGCTGCACGAGGAGTAGTGGAGATGGTTATGTGAAAAAAAAGCAGGAAAAATAAGGTCAGAATTGGCAGCCATGTGTAATAAATCCCCCTTGGCGAAGGGGGTAGGGGGATTGAACGGAACTGCAGAAGAAACAACCTATAAAAGCAGTGACTTCAGAGAGTAGTACAGATACAAGATTTAATCGCAGTACCTACCAATCCCCCTACCCCCTTCGCCAAGGGGGATTTAGTTACTACTCCCTTGCCTGATTTTAAAGCTAGCATCTGTTCCAATGACTATGGTCGAAGCTACTGTGACCTTTCCCTTTAAGACTACTTTCAAACTTGGACAAAAATATCGGTTAAAGTTTTATCTTTATACTGCCTTAACAGCAGCCACACTACATGATCCTGATTATCGACGACGATATTGCCGTACGTGCTTCGCTTAGCCTGCTGCTCAAGCAGAACAGGTTTAAAACGAAAGAGGCTGCCTCTCCCAAAGAGGCGCTGGAACTGGCGCGCCTGCACCCCTTCCAGCTCGCGATTATGGACATGAACTTTTCCATCGACACCACGGGGTATGACGGGCTGCAGCTGCTGGGGCAGTTTAAAAAGCTGTACCCGCAGCTACCGGTTATCCTCATCACGGGCTGGGGCTCTATCGGACTGGCCGTGGAAGGCATGCGTGCCGGAGCCGCCGATTTTATCACCAAACCCTGGAGCAACGATTATGTGGTGCAGGCGGTGCGAACAGCTCTGAGCCTGTCAGAACAAACAGCCGATGCCGGCGATTCACTCTCCCGCCAGAAGCTCGACCGGCAGTACGACTTCAAAAATATCGTGGGGCAGGACCCGCAACTGCTGCAGCTACTCAAGCGCATCGGCCAGATTGCGCCCACCGATGCTTCTGTGCTTATTGAAGGCGAAAGCGGTACCGGCAAGGAACTGATTGCAGAAGCGGTGCACCGGAACAGCCTGCGCAAATCGCAGCCCTTCGTAAAAGTGAACCTGGGCGGCATCTCGGCCAGCCTGTTCGAAAGCGAAATGTTCGGGCACAAACGGGGCGCTTTTACCGATGCCAAAGCCGACCGCGTTGGACGCTTTGAGCTGGCCAACAAAGGCACCATTTTCCTGGATGAAATCGGGGAACTGGACCTGAGCAGCCAGGTGAAGCTGCTGCGTGTGCTGCAGGACCGCACCTATGAAGTGCTCGGCGACAGCCGCTCCCGAAAGCTGGACATCCGGGTGGTGTGCGCCACCAACCGCGACCTGGCAAAACTGGTGGAGGAAGGCAAGTTCCGCGAAGACCTCTACTACCGCATCAACCTGATAAAAGTAAAACTGCCCCCTTTGCGCGAGCGCCCGGACGATATTCCGTTGCTGGTTCAGTTTTTTGTGGATAACCTGAAGAAAACCTACCACCGGCCGGAGCTGGAAGTAAGTCCGCGGGCACTGCAGTGGCTGAAAGAACTGCCGCTGCCCGGCAACATCCGCGAACTGAAGAACATGGTAGAGCGTACGGTACTGGTGGCAGAAAGCAAGGTGCTGGAGGTTTCGGATTTCCAGGCGCAGGCCCAGCAGAGCCCCGCCAAACCCGGCGACAAAACCCTGCCCGCCGTAGGCACCATGACCCTGGACGAAATGGAAGCTTCCATGATCAGAAAGTCGATGGATTACTACCACAACAACATCAGCAAAGTAGCCCGGGCTTTGGGGTTAAGCCGCGCCGCCCTTTACCGCCGCCTCGAAAAATTCGACATCCCTTATGACCCTGCGGACTAAGTTCATCCTGTTTGCCGTGTTCATTCACGGACTGCTGGGGGCGCTGGCCTGGTACCTGTTGCAGCACAACAAGTACCTGTTCCTGGTGATGGAGCTGCTCATAATCGGTTCTGTGCTGGTAACGGTGCAGCTGTACCAGGCCTTTTTCAAACCGCTCACGCTCATCAGGGCCGGCATCGAATCTATCCGCGACAAAGACTTTTCTACCAAATTTATGGCTGTGGGCCAGCAGGAGCTGGACGAGCTGGTAAACGTCTACAACCGCATGATCGACCAGCTGCGGCACGAGCGGGTGGCGCAGGCCGAAAAGCATTTCCTGCTCGAAAAACTGATTCAGGCTTCTCCTGCCGGCATCATCCTGCTGGGCTTCGACAACCAGGTGGAGAGCCTGAACCCGGCGGCGGAGCGTTTCCTGGGGGTACCGGCAAAATCGGTACTGGGCAAGCATGTGGGGCAGCTGCCGGAGGTGTGGGCACAGCAGCTGAAAAACCTGCCAACCGGGCAGTCGGTTACCTTCCGCATTCACGGCACCTGGACCTACCGCTGCCACCGTGCCCATTTCCTGGATCGTGGCTTCCAGCATTACTTTATTTTGATTGAGGAGCTGACGGAGGCCATCCTGAAAAACGAGCGGCAGGCTTATGAAAAGGTTATCCGGATGATGTCGCATGAGGTGAACAACTCGGCGGGCGCCATCAATTCTATTCTCGGTTCGCTGCAGTACTACGCGCCGCAACTGCAGCCCGACGACCAGCAGGACTTCGAGCACATCCTGCAGGTAGCCATCGACCGCAACACGAACCTAAGCCGGTTCATGGCCAATTTTGCCGAAGTGGTGCGTTTGCCCAAACCGAAGAAAACGCTGGTGGATGTGCATGACCTCGTGCGACGGCTGCACCGCCTGCTGCAACCCGAACTTCAGCGCCGCCACATCACCTTCACCTGCACGTTCGCACCACAGCCTTTGCTGGTGCAGCTCGACGAACAGCAGATGGAGCAAGTGCTGCTGAACATCTTCAAAAATGCGATGGAAGCCATCGAAGCAGATGGAGGTATTGAGGTAACAACACAGCAGGAGCCACCTTCCATCACCATCACCGACACCGGCGGCGGCATCCCGGAAGAAGTACTCCCCCACCTCTTCACCCCCTTCTACAGCACCAAAGAAACCGGCCAGGGCATCGGGCTGACAATGATCCGGGACATCCTGGTAAACCACGGCTTCAGCTTTTCCTTGAAACCGCTGCCGGATGGCTTAACCTGTTTCCGGATTAACTTCAAACAGGAAAAGCTGTCAGCTATTAAGGTTGATTAAGGACTGGTTTGCCCAGGGAGTTTTTATCCCCCTTGGCGAAGGGGGCAGGGGGATTGATGGCTACTGCTGATAAACAAAACCTTAATATCGCCTCCTGTAAATCCATCTTCTTTGTTTTGATTCTGCTGCAATACCGGGCCAATCCCCCTACCCCCTTCACCAAGGGGGATTTTTTTTTCGCTACGTTCCTTTTAATGAAATCGGCTTTCTAATGAAACACACTCCTCAATAAAGCAGCAGCGGCAATGGTGGCAGCTGCTGCAAAGCTGAAAAGTTCTGCTGCAGCTGCCACCATTGCCGCTGCTCCTGAAAATCCTTCAATCTGCTTCATCCCGGTTCAGACAAAATACTACTACTCCAACTCCAGGTGCTTTACCAGGTGCTGTACCTTCTCCTTCTCGACATAAGGTAAGGTAAGCAGAATTTCCTTTAAGCCTGCTTTGGCAGCATTCAGCTGCTGCAGTTCCGGGTACGCGCGTTCGGGATGGTACAGCAGGATGTTCCGGATGTTGCCCAGTTCGTAGATGGAGTTAGGCAGGGTGCCGCCCCAGTCTTTTTCGGCTACAATAAACTTCAGCTGCTCCGTTACCCAGGCCAGGCGCTGCAAAAACCCTTTGTTGCCGTTTAACACCTGTTGCTGCTCGGCAAAGGTTTTATCAAAACGCACGGTCACTTCCATGTTTTGCGTAACTGTTTTTTCCGGGATGTGAATGGAGGTGTAGAAGTCGTGGTTAGAGTACGACCAGGTGCCCGGCTTTTTATCTGCATCATAGCTGTAGCTGGTGCCGTCTACAATCACTTCTGCAGGTGGAATGGAGCTGAGTAGCTGCAGTTCAAACGCACGGCCCTGCGGCATACCTTCGTAGCTTCCTTTCACCGGCTCCACGACAATTTTCATGGCCTTATCGGATATATTTTCCCGCGTAATGGTTCGGGTCGCAAAGGCCCCTGTTTTATAGTTATCCGTGATGCCGTCGTCTTCATACACTTGTGTCCGGGCGCGTTGTGTTCCCGGCACAAAGGCAAGCACCTGCGTAACCGGCACTTCCTGCAGGTTGTCTACATCCGTATACATGGGAATGATGCTGCCCGCCTTCATGTAAAGCGGCACCTCTTCCAGCGAAAATTTGCGTTTTGCTACCTGGTTTCCTTTGAGCAACGTGCCGGTTGTGTATTCATACCAATCATCTCCCTGCGGCAGCCAGACCGTGCGTTCGGCTAACAGGCTTTCTTTGGCAACAGGGGTGGTAACAGGGGCTGCCAGCATGTCGTCGCCGAACATGTACTGGGTTTTGTGCGTGTAGGCTTTATCCTCATTCGGGTAGTCGTAGTACATGGGTCTGCACAGCGAGATGCCGGTATCGTAAGCCACGCGGGAATTTTTGTAAATGTAAGGCGCCAGCGCATACCGAAACTTAACGGCATCGCGCATGGGCGCAAAATGTGCCGGGAATTTCCAGAAGCGGCGTTCGAGTTCGGAGATTTTAGAAGCGTGTGTCCGCAGAATCGGGCTGAGGACGCCGAACTGAATCCAGCGCAGATACATTTCGCCTTCGGTGGGTCCGCCCGTGATGTGGCCGCCGATGTCGTGGCTCCAGTAGCCGTAGCCTACGTTGGATGCAGTAGAGGTAAAATAGGTTTCAAAATCCAGTGTTTCCCAGGTGGTGTGGGCATCGCCGGAAAAGCCGATCTGGTAGCGGTGGTTGCCCATCCCTCCCCAGCGGTGGAACAGCATCGGGCGCTTGTTTCCTTTCCTGGCCATATCGGTGAAGAAGGTGTAGTTGAGCCACCAGGTATTACTCAGGCCTTTCACCTGCTTGTCTTCCAGGTACTGCTGCCAGTCGAGCCACCAGAAATCGACGCCCATTTTCTCCATTGGCTCCAGCACGATATCAAAATAGGTTTTGGCCCACTTTTTATCCGACATAGCAAACGGGATGTAGGCGCTGCCGGTGGTATCGAAGGCATAGGCGCGGGCAAAGTCGGCGTACTGCTCTTCCATTGGCGAAATGCCGGATGCAGGATGCAGGTTGAGAGTTGTCTTCAGGTTCTCTTCGTTTGTCCATTGCAGGAATTTGGCGGGTTCCGGGAAAAGATTTTTGTTCCAGGTGTAGCCCGTCCAGCCGACCCACTGCCCCATCGGGTCTGTTTTAGGGTTGTTGGCGCTGAAGCCATAGGTTTCGTGCCAGTCCATGTCGATAACCAGCACATCCAGCGGAATATCGTAGCTCCTGATTTGTTTCACCAGCTCCCGCAGTTCGCTGTCGGAGTAAATCCAGTAGCGCGACCACCAGTAGCCAAAAGCATATCTTGGCGGCATGGGTATTTTACCAGCCACTTTGGTAAAATCCTGCAGCGCCTGTTTATAGTTGTGCCCGTAGGCGAACAGGTACCAGTCGATAACTTCTTTGTTCTGGCGGGGGGTTACCCAGTTCCAGTCGGTAGCGCCGTCGAAGAGGTTGGTCTTGCTGTCGTTGATCAGTGCCCAGCCGCTCCGGGACAGCAGGCCCGGCTCCAGTTTCTTTTCACCGTCCCAGCCTTTCACCTGGTCGAGGGTGCGCATGGTGCCTTTCAGGTTCTGCGTGTCTTCCATACCGGGTTTCCAGGTAACTTTTCTGCCTGCCACTTTAAACTCCACCGTTAAGTTCTGCGCGTTAAACGGCTGCCCGTCCTGTGTGTAGGTAAGGGTAAGCTCATTGGTCCGGATAACCAGGTTTTTGCCTCTCCGGCGGGTGGTAAATTTAGGAACGGGCAGGTTGCGGTTGATAAAAACCAGCGACGCTTTGTCGGTAAAATCCTGGCCCGCGGCATACTCCATCCGGATCAGCTCCGGCGTCAGGACCGTAAACCGTGCATTGCCCGCGACGACTACGGCTTTGGGATTAGCGACAGGATTGGTGGCGTTTTCGCTTTGGGCAGCGGTTGCCTGCGCTTTGGTTTGTTGCGTTTCCGGCTGCGCCTGTAGCGGAAGCACCTGCAGGTAGGCTGCCAGTAGAAGAAGTAAAAAGTGTTTCATGGTGTTTTCTGTTACTGCTGGAATGCTGCTATTCGCTCTGGTTAGCTAAATATTTTTTTGTCCTCCATTAAAGCTAATCTTGTATGGAAAAAGAAAAGGTACTGGAGCATAATTTAATTTGCTGGTGCGAGCTTGTAGCTCGTACTTACTTACCACCATAAAAAGCATGATGTTTAGTAGACAGGCTGTATTTTAGCTTGGGAAATGAAAGTACGAGCTACAAGCTCGCACCAGCGCACCCGTTTCCCTACAAGATTTGCTTCAAAGGGGAACTTGTTCGCACTATCTACAATTTCTCGAATCCTTTAGCATGTGCAGCGGCTATGGTGGCAGGAGCAGTAAACTTTTTACAAGCTTTTTTCTTTTCTGCTCCTGCCACCACACCCGCTGTTGCTAAAACAGGCGTTCGAAAAAGCTTTTCTTGCGGTGCGAGAAGAGCCAGGGCAACAGGTCCGGTTCTTTAAAGGCGTAGTCCCAGCTGTTGTGATTCACGCCGGGGTAAATAGTGAACTTTACATCGCCGCCTGCTTTCCGGATGGCATCTACCATCACCTCCGACTTCTCAACCGGCACGATCCCGTCTTCGGCGCCATGAAACACCCACAGGTCCACACGCTTCGCATACTCGTCTGCTCCTGCCGGATGCCCGCCGCCGCAGATGGGAAACGCTGCGGCAAACATGTTAGGCTCCCGGCGCAGCAGCTCGAAGGTGCCCATGCCGCCCATCGACAAACCGCCCAGGTACATCCGCTTGTCGTCTACGCTGTCCCAGTCCTCCAGCTCATCCACAAAGCGGAGCAAGGCCCGCATGGCCATGGTGGGCTCGCCTTTTTCTTCCAAATAATTAAAGGTGCGCTTCCCTGTCTCATCCCGCACGATGTTCACGTTCGACCAGTACGAATCTTTGGGGCACTGCGGGAACACCACGATGGCCGGGAACTGCTTCCGGTACTCCGGCTGCAGGAACATCCTGGCCCCATGCACCAGCTGCGACTCATTATTATTTCCGCGCTCGCCTGCTCCGTGCAGCACCAGGATGAGCGGGTACTTTTTCTTCGGATTGAAATTCTCGGGGTACAGGATGCGGTAAGGCAGCGTGTCGCCATTGGCTACAAAGGTTTTGCGTTCATACTGGCTCAGGTCCTGCGCCTGCACCACGTTAAAAAAAAGCATCGTGAACAGGGCTGCTAGTAGTAATGTCTTTTGTTTCATCTGGTCTTCGTATTTTCTACTCATTTATAGTTGCTGGTGCAGCACACCATTTGTTATACCACCTGCTATTCACATAACTCCTGTGCCATGCATCATATTCGTTTTATTATACACCAGGATGTGCAGGATGTGCACACTACCAGGATACAATCCAGACACAGAACTCCCGCTTTTCTTACGGCAGGACACCCGGTTTGGTATGTAAATATATTAAACTGAACAGCCCGAAAAATAAAAAAACCCCTAAAACAAACGTTAGTGCGAAATTGTAGTAGTAAAGTAGAAGTGTGATGTGGTAATGTAGGGGTGCAATTTTGTGATAAGAGCAATATAACCTGAATATTTGCATCGAAAACAATGAAGTACAGCAGCCCTGTTTCCATATCGCAATTCAGTACAAAGTGCTCAACATACCACGTTTCTGACACAGCTGCAACGTGCCGCTTTTTCAGGAAGCAAACAGGCAAAGCTAATACGCCGCTTACCCCATGTGTATCGCCCTTGCACCGGACTTACAGGCAGCCATCACCCTAATCTATAAATCTACTTTCTTAAATAGTTTAAATTAAAATCATGGTAAAAAAAGCTATCACATCAATTGCCGGAAGAATGTCATTTCTGCTGATCTTCCTGGCGCTGGGGTCGTGTACGAAGCCGCTGCAGGCGCAGCAAAAAGCGGGTAACAAGCCGATGAATGTTATCTTCATCCTGAGCGACGACCACCGCTACGACTTTATGGGCTTTATGAACAAAGTGCCGGGGCTGCAGACGCCCAACATGGACCGTATGGCCAGGGAAGGCGCACACCTGGAAAACGCCTTTGTTACCACCGCCCTGTGCTCGCCCAGCCGCGCCTCCATCCTTACTGGCCAGTACGCCCATACGCACACCATCGTGGATAACAACGCCCCGATACCGGAGGGCCTGACCTTCTTCCCGCAGTACCTCCAGAAGCAGGGTTACCAGACCGGCTTCTTCGGCAAGTGGCACATGGGCCACGAAGACGACATGCCGCAGCCCGGTTTCGACCAGTGGGTCAGCTTCAGGGGCCAGGGCGTTTATTTCAACCCGGTGCTGAACATTAACGGTAAATCAGTAAAGCAACCCGAAGGAACTTATGTAACAGATCTGCTCACGGACCAAACGCTGGACTGGCTGAACAAACGCGACAAGAACAAGCCGTTCTTTGCTTACCTTTCGCACAAGGGCGTTCATGCCGAATTTCAGCCGGCTCCGCGTCATGCCGGCAAATACAAAGACATGCCCATTGTCAGCCCGCAGTCTATGTACCTGACGGCTACAGAAGAGAGCCCTGTTTTTGGCAAAAAGCAGGAGCCCCAGGGCCCGGTAAACACCCGAGATATTCCGGAGTGGGTGCGCAAGCAGCGCAACAGCTGGCATGGTGTGGACGGCATGTATGACGGCGACATCAAGTTTGATGTGTTCTACCGCAACTACCTGGAAACGCTGCTGAGCGTGGACGAGAGTATCGGCAAAGTGCTGGCCTGGCTTAAAAAAGAAGGGCTGGATAAAAACACCATCGTGTTTTATATGGGCGATAATGGTTTTATCTTTGGCGAGCACGGCCTGATAGACAAACGCAATGCCTATGAGCCGTCGATGCGGGTGCCGCTGCTGGTGCGTGGTCCGGGTGTGGTGAATGCAGGCATTAAAGTGCCGCAGATGGTGATGAACATCGACATTGCGCCAACCATTATGGACATGGCCGGCATGTCGACACCGGAAAACATGCAGGGCCGCACTTTTCTCCCGCTGCTGAAAGGAGAAAAGGTACCGTCGTGGCGCGACAGGATTTTTTATGAGTATTACTGGGAGTGGGCTTTCCCGCAGACGCCAACCGTATTCGCCATCCGTACCGACCAATACAAGTACATTTACAACCATGGTCTGTGGGATATAAACGAGTTGTACGACATCAAAGCAGACCCGGAAGAAATGAACAACCTGATTCGCAGTCCGCAGCACCAGCAGGTAGCCGCACAGCTGAAGAAAGAGTTGTGGGACTGGCTCGAGCGTACCGGCGGCCTGCAGATACCGCTCAAGCCTGTGCCACACCGCCGCATCGACCTGCCATTTAAAGGCACTTATTAAGTAGTGCTGGTGTTAGGAAGATATTGTTCCAGAAAAATTATTACATGTTTACAACCCAAAAGATTACCCTCTTTTTTACCGGCATCGCCCTCCTTTGCCTCCCTGCCTGCCAGTCAGGCGGGGGCAAAGAAGCGGAGGTGGTAACAGCTACCGCAACCGAAGCCAGCGAAACAACCCACTGCAGCAGCAACCTGCCAGCCCGCTTTGCCGCTTCATCCGACACGGCATCTTACCAGGCAAAGGAACTGTCGCACGATGGGATGGTTTGGATTGAAGGGGGAAGCTTCGGCATGGGCGCCACCGATACCGAAGGCCGCCCTGATGAGTATCCGCAGCACCAGGTAAAGGTGAAGGGCTTCTGGATAGATGCCACCGAAGTAACCAACGCCCAGTTTGCCGAGTTTGTGAAAGCAACCGGCTATGTAACAACCGCCGAACGCGCCCCGGATTGGGAAGAACTGAAGCTGCAACTGCCGCCCGGCACACCAAAGCCCCACGACAGCTTACTGGTAGCAGCTTCGCTGGTGTTTACGCCACCGGCACAGCTGGTATCGCTGCGTAACCCCGGCCAGTGGTGGAGCTGGAAAAAAGGAGCCGACTGGCGCCACCCGCAGGGCGCTGGCAGCAGCATCAAAGGCAAAGAAAATCATCCGGTGGTGCAGGTTTCCTGGGACGATGCCATGGCTTATGCCAAATGGGCCGGGAAGCGGTTGCCTACCGAAGCCGAGTGGGAATTTGCAGCCAGAGGCGGCATGCAGGACCAGAAATACCCGTGGGGCAACGAGGATGTAGAGCAAGGCAAGCCCAAAGCGAACACCTGGCAGGGCACCTTCCCGGTAAAGAACACCGGCTGGGACAAGAATACAGGGCTGTCGCAGGTTAAAAGCTTTGCGCCGAACAAGTTCGGCCTTTACGACATGTCAGGCAACGTATGGGAATGGTGCGCCGACTGGTACGATGCCAACTACTACAAAACAGTAGCCTCCGGCGTGTCAGACAACCCGAAAGGGCCGGCCAGAAGCTATGATCCGGACGAACCTTCCACCCCGAAGCGGGTAGTGCGCGGCGGCTCCTTTATGTGCCACAGCAGCTACTGCAAAGGCTACCGCGTTACTTCCCGCATGAAATCGTCGGCAGATACCGGCCTGGAGAATACCGGGTTCCGGTGTGTATCGTCGGAGTAGGAGGAAAACAGCAAGAGTAAGTAAAGTCGCCCTTCAAATGAGGACAAAATATTTCCAACTGAAGATGCTTTAACTAACCTAATCATGAAGCTCATAAAACTGTTATGTATTGCGGCCTTCCTGTTGTGTGCAACAACTGCCCCACAGGCGCAAACACTGAAGGTGGCCACCTACAACATCAAGTACGACGAAGTCAGGGATACGGTGAATGCCTGGAAAACACGCCTGCCCTTGCTGACGGGACTTATCCGGTACAATGACTTTGATATTTTCGGGACGCAGGAAGGACTGCACCACCAGTTGCAGGACATGACCCATGAAATGCCAGGCTATGCGTATATTGGTGCAGGCAGAGACGATGGTAAACAGAAGGGGGAGTTTTCGGCTATTTTTTATAAAACCGATAAATTCAAACTGCTCAAAAACGGAGATTTCTGGCTTTCCGAAACACCCGATAAACCGGGCAAGGGCTGGGATGCGGCTTACCCGCGCATTGGCACCTGGGGGCAGTTCCAGGACAAAGCTACCGGTTTCACGTTCTACCTCTTCAACATGCACTTTGATAACCGGGGAGAGCAGGCGCGGGAAGAAAGCGCGAAACTGGTGCTGCGCAAGATAAATGAACTGGCTGGAAAATCGCCTGTTATCCTGACCGGCGACTTTAACTTCAGCCAGGACAATCCTGTTTACCAGCTTATCACTTCCTCTGCTCTGTTAAAAGATGCCTACCAGTTGGCAGATGTTAAGTATGCCCCAAGCGGCACGTTTAACAACTTTGGCGCCCAACACATCACCAACGATAGGATAGATCATATTTTCCTGACGTCCGGGTTTAAAGTGCAACGCTACGGCATCCACACCGACACCTACGGCAAAGGGAAATACCCGTCTGACCACTTCCCGGTGTCGGTGTTGATTTCTTACAAGAAGTAATAGCCGGATAAAGCAGCGTCTGCTAATTGAAAGCCACAGCCCCCGCCAGTTTCACAATACGTGTTAAAGGCGGGGGCTGTGGCTTTGGTGGGTGGTGGTGCAGAATTTATACCAACTAAAAAGTACCTTCCATTCTATAAACTCTAGTAGCTGGCCTTACTGGAGCTTGCCCACAAGGTACTGTCTTAAAAGTCAAGTTTTTTTATAGGATAATTTTGTTATCTTTGTCTTACCCAAAAGAGAGCTCCCAGCCGAAAGGTCACGGATGTTCATCTTGTGTAGCCCCGCTAGCCGGGGCTACTTTTTTATGCTGCTGCGCAGCAACCCA
>NZ_QCZK02000006.1 GCF_003347595.2 Botryobacter ruber
TATTGTCAGCTCTTTAAGAAAGGTGCAGCTGGAAAGGTTCTTAACATGTTTATCCCACTCAAAATTTAATGTAATAAGCTTAGGAAACACATCTAAATCCAAAGTTTGTTCAGGGGCTCTATTAATATACAAATATTCTAAATTAGATAATGCGTGCACAGCATCTATATTCATCCCATTTACATCCTTAACAATATGTAAGCCTTGAATGAATGGATAATCTTTAACAAAATCAATACTTTTAAGATTATATCCGTGAGCATAACTTATGACAATATAGGTTATCGCTTGTGTTCTGGCATAATCCAAAGTCTCATAAATTTGATTTGAATTAACTATTAAAAATTTTTGATAGCCATTTTCATAAAAGTTATACCCATTATTGGAGTACAGTCCATGTTTCATCTATAAACAGATTTATTTGTTTTACCAGTTTGTTCGGCTAGCTTTCTTATATAAGCAATAGATTTCCTGCACATTATCTATTCAGAAATGGTTTACAATTACACCTAAATATCATCATCTCTCCCAATATACCCAATTAACAAACAAAAAAGGAGCTGACGGTATTGCCCATACCGCCAGCTCCTTTTAAGCTTGCTCTAAATTGCTACCCCGCTTACTGCTCCACTTCTGCAGCAGATAAAGTAAACTCCGGTAATTTGATGATTTCACCGCCTTTCATCGCCGATTCGTGTGCGAGTATTCCTACGCAGGTGATGTTGGCCGACTGCTGTGCGTTCGGGTAAGGCTGGCGGTTATCTACCAGGGCGCTCACAAACTCGTGCACCAGGTGCGGGTGCGAACCACCGTGACCGGCTCCCTGGATGAAGGACAGGTGCTGGTTCTCGTCTGAGTCGTAAACACCGGCGGTAGTAAAGGGCTGTATCTCTTTTGGCAGCAGGTGCGCGTAATCAGGAATTTTTACCCTTTCAGGTGTTTCGCCGGTATGGATGACGCTGTTCTCGTGCTCTATCTGTGTCCATTCAAATGACTTCTTGGAGCCGTACACATCAAAGCTCTCGCGGTACTGGCGGGCTGTATTGAACAGCGAGCGCGTTACCTCCGCCGAAAGGTCTGAATCTTTGAACTTAATGTGGCACGATTCGATGGCAAACGGAGAACCATATTTAGCAATCAGGTTCGCATCTATTTTACCCGAACCGAAGCACGATACATATTCAGCCTCCGCTCTTGGCAGCGCCAGTACCGGGCCAACGCAGTGGGTAGCGTAGTGCATCGGCGGAAGTCCTTCCCAGTAGCCCGGCCAGCCGGCCATCTCCTGCTGGTGCGAGGCACGCAGGAACTGCAGCTTGCCTAGTTCGCCTTTCTCATACAGCTCCTTTACAAAGAGGAATTCGCGGCTGTACACCACCGTCTCCATCATCATATATGTCAGCCCCGTTTCCTGCACCAGCTCCACAATCTGGCGGCACTCGTCTACGGTGGTGGCCATCGGTACCGTACATGCCACATGCTTGCCGGCACGCAGGGCAGCTATCGACTGCTCGGCGTGGTTCTGGATCGGCGTGTTGATGTGAACGGCATCCACATTGGGATCTTTGAGCAGCTCTTCGAAATCGGTATATCTTTTTTCAATACCGAAGAGGGCTCCGATTTCATCTACCTTGCTTTGTGTGCGGGCACAGATGGCATACATGTTGGCATTCGGGTGCTTCTGGTAAATGGGAATAAACTCTGCACCAAATCCCAGCCCAACAATGGCTATGTTGATTTTCTTCTCACTCATAAAATCTGCTTGTTAAGAGTTGATTATTTTACATAAGTAGCTATTTCTTCCTCCAGTTGCCGCTCCAAAGGTTCCGGCGCAGCGGCCCACTCCTTCAGGAACTTCAGTCCTTCGCTGGCAAACCCATCCTGGCTGGGCACCAGCGGTTTCCAGATGCACACGGCCCCGGCCAGCTCTTTTACTTCCGGCGTAAAGCTTTCGATGGAAAGGGTACCTTCGTAGCCAATGGCTGTGAGGCCGCGCTTGTAGGCATCCCAGCGGGTCTGGCCGGTACCGGGGGTGCCCCTGTAGTTCTCCGACACCTGCACATGCAGCAGCTTGTCGCCCGCCAGCAGGATGGCTCTTTCGATGTCAGGCTCCTCGATGTTCATATGAAAGCCGTCGAGCAGTATTTTGGCTGCCGGATGATTAATGTCCTGCACCAGGCGAACTACATCTTCTGCAGTATTAACAAGGTCTGACTCGAAGCGGTTGAGCGGCTCCAGGGCAATCTGCAGTCCCCGCTCTTCTGCCATCCGGCATACTTTACGCAGGTTCGTAACCGCCCGCTCCCACTCCACCTGCCGCTGCTCCGGCGACACAAGCCTTGCCTTGCCAACAGCCGAATACATGGGGCCACCAAAAAACTTAGCGCCCAGCGCCTGGCAAATGTCGAGGCAGGATTCGATGTAGTCGAAGCTGGTCTGGTGGTAAGTTAGATCGTCGTGCGTGAGGTCGCGGGTGGGCCCGAAGGCGCCGCAGATGATTTGCTCCAGCTCATATCGGGCCAGTGCATCTTTTACTTTGGCTACATCGATCAGGGCCGGGTCTTCGATCGGTATTTCTACCGCATCGTAGCCCATGGCTTTAATTTTAGGAAACAAGGCTATTGTTTCCGTCGTGAAGGGGGATGTCCACAGCCAGGTGCTGACGCCAAATTTTATTTCCAGTTTCATCTGTTTTAGCTTTTTGATTATTGAACAGCCACTGCTTTGCTTTCATCCTGCAGCACCACCACTTTGTAGCCGCCTCTGGCCCTGTAGTAGAGCATCAGGAAGATAAAGCCGGCAAACATGATCACCGGGAAAATAGCGACGGTCTGCAGGGCTTCTTTCCGGGCGCCATTCCGGATGGTTTCTACCGTTTGCTGCACTTCAGGAGCAGCCTCTGCCAGTTTAGCAGTGTTCAGGGCCTGGTAATCTCCAAATATGCTGGTCTTTTCTTCGGTGGCGAAGGTGCTGTGCAGGGCGGTGCTGTTGGCAGCATCGTAGGCGCTGATGTTTTTGTCGATGGTCTTATCCTGGGCAAAGCCAAGAATAACTGCACCAATTACACCGGCAGCGATCATACCTACCCCACCGGTTATGTTGAGGGTAAGGGCACCTCCTTTGGGGAAGCGCTCGGCTACCACGCCCAGTATGGTTGGCCAGAAGAAGGTCTTGCCCAGGGCAAATACGGTAGCTGCCACCAAAACCATTGCACCTGTTGACACGGATAACAGCAGCAGCCCCAGGAAGGCTGTAGCCGAGCAAACTGCAAGCAAGCCCAGCGGCGAGATCCGGTGAATAATAGAGCCGGCAAAGAGGCGCAGCACGGCCATAATGGCCGAAGTGTACACCAGAATCCAGCCTGCTTGTATGCCGATGTTTTGCATCTCCGGCGCCATCAGGTCTGATATCCAGCTGTCGGTGCCCAGCTCGGTAATGGCCAGCGGAATCATGAGCAGGTTGAGTAAAATGAACACCGGCTGCCCGATGCTGCGCACATAGAACCCGAAGAGGGCCACAATGGCTAAAGTAATACCCACATTGGTAACAGTAGACCAGCCGAAGATGGACCCCAGCTGGAACACCACCAGGGCGGTAACTATCAAGGCGCCGCCTACGCCTACCTCCTTGAGCATGGCCAGGTACGAAACACCGGCTTTCACACGCTCATTTACCGGGAAGCGGCGGGTAAACATCATGATACCATACAGCAGCGTGGGCAGCAGGATGAGAATCATCTTCAGTTTCCAGCTGGTCTCCGCACCCAGCATCAGGGCCAGGATGCCACCCAGCACCAGGCCTGCTGGCCAGCCGGCGTGCAGCATGTTGAGCCACTTCGTTTTTTCCCGCGGGAACATGGTAGCCACTACCGGGTTTGTGACCGCTTCCACGGTACCGTTGCCTAAGGCCACTACTAGGGTAGCAATGTAGAGCGACCAGTAGCCGGTGGCAAAAAAGGTAAGGATGGCCGACGATAGATGGCAAACGAAAGCAAAGATCATAGCGTTCTTGTACCCTATCCTGTCGATGATCAGGCTAAAGAGTACGATGCTGATGGCAAAGGGCCATAGTCCTACGCCTGCTATTTCTCCTATCTGGGTGTTGGTCAGATTAAACTCTTCGCCCCATTGCGGCAGTGTGAGCGCCCGCAGGATAAAGCCGAAGGATGTGGTTACAAGGGCTACAAAACAACCCCAGAAAAGTTTTTTGTCAGGTGCCTCTTGCCGGGCAGCTGCATGCACATTGCTCTCAATCATAAAAAATCCTGTTTATAAGTTATCTGCTTGCTTAACTGTCATCACCCCGTTCATGAGTCGCCAGTGGCCGGGAACGGTGCACACAAAAGGATAATCTCCTGGCTGGGAGGGAGCTGTGAACACCAGCGTCTCGCGTCCCTGCGGGTCAACCAGCCTGGTGGCTACAATCACCTCCGGTATCTGGGGCACATAATTTTTCTCCTGCCCTTTCGGATCTCTTACCAGTGCATCAGCAGCCTTTCCTACCTTTTCCAGTGCACCTGGTTTGGCAAGCACAAAGTTGTGCTGCATAAAGTCAGGATTGTCGAAGTGGAGCGTTACTTTCTGACCAGCTTTCACGGTGAAGCTCTTCTTGTCGAACTTCATCTCGTGCTCAATTACCTTGATGTTAATGGTAACAGCGCTCGCAGTAGCTTTAGAGCTTGCCGCTTTGGCAGCTGTTTTAGCTGCCGGGGCGGGTTTAGCTGTTTTTTTGGCGGCAGGCGTAGCTTTAGCGGCAGGTTTTGCAGGCGTAGCCGAAGCGGTCGCATGTGCATGATGTGCGGCTGCGGTTTTGGCTGATGCCTTTTTCACTGCAGCAGCCAGCGCCTCGACAGAAGGCTTGGTCAGTTCCAGCACGCCATCGTTGCGCATATCACCCCTGAAGAAGAACCTGTTGGGATAATCCCCGATTTTGTTCTCGTTATCGTAATCTCGCCCTATCCTTACCTCTACCGGCGACAGCGCCTGCGAAAACAGGGCCGGCGCTTTGCCTGTGGCTACTGTTTTGTTGTTAACATCCACCCGCATCAAGCCGCCTGCCTCCAGTCTGGCCACAACGGTAAAGCGTTCATCAGGCAAGGCGGTGGTGGTAACAGCTTTATAGGTCTTTCCATTCTGCTTCACGACCCAGTGCAGCTTATTATGCTGCACGTACAGGCTGTAACCGTCTGCTTTACCGCCCTGTGCCAGCACCACACCTTCCATGCCCTCGGCTGAAGGACCCATGGTGGCCTGAACGGTTATTTCCTTACCTGTTACATCTGGCGGGAAAAGTATTGGAATGCGCCGGTTAAGGGCATAGCGCTCTTTTTCCAGGCTCCTGGTAATGCGCTCTGTAAGCGTCAGCACCGAATCCGGCTTATGCGCCAGGTGCGGATCTTTTGGAACAGCGCTCAAAAAGCCGCTTTCGTGCTTCAACGCTGCGGCAAAGTAAGCCTGGGGCAGGTACTGGTCTTTTCCTATGGCGGCATCCAGACTAGCTTCGTGCAGCAGTTTTCCAACTTCGGCTGAGGCAGGCATATCAGCTACGGCCAGTACGGCAGCCATGCGGGTTTTCAGGTCGGGGTCCTTCATCAGGTTGGCCTTCAGGATGCTGTTGAGCGAACGCTGATTTCGTGGCAGCACCTGCACCGCATTCTTGCGGACACCGGCAGCCGGGTGGTTCAGGGCCCTGGTTACTACTTCGAGGGCTTCTTCGTTAGACCCGTCGAGTTGCCCCAGGCCATGCAGCGTCCAGAGGGCATGCACAGCCGGGCTGTTGAGGCCAATTTCGTCCACACTTTGATTGTTGATGAGATTGTAAAGACCGGGTATCACGGCTTTGTTCTGGTTTTCCACAATCAGGCGCTGGGCGGTCGTTCTCCAGAACATGTTGTCGTTCTTTAGAGCTTCCAGCAGGGCCTCGGTATTGCTAGCCGACAGTTGCATGGGCTTGTAAGGCTTGGCACCTTTGTACACCACGCGGTAAATACGACCATGGCCGCTGTCGCGCAAGGGGTTAATATAGGCGTTGCCTTTGCCGTTCTGGAAGCCGCGCGGCGTCGGGTTGTGCTGGATGATGAAGTTGTACCAGTCGGCTACCCACACGGCACCATCGGGACCTACTTCGGCATGCACCGGCGAGAACCATTCATCGGCACTGGCCAGCAGGTTGAAGCCGTTTTTCTCTTTGTAGCCGGCCCCATCGCGCTCCAGCACAGCCTTGTGCAGCACGCGCCCGGTCGGCTCGCACACAAAGCCTACTTTGTTCCAGTACGATTTTGGATAGTTACGGGCCGTGTAGAGGTTATGGCCTGCTGCAGCTGTAAACCCACCGTGGAAGTCTACCTGGCGCAGGTAAGGCGTTACGTGCGGCATATCGTAGTGGCTGTCCGTTCTGAACACGGTGTTGCCTGAGCCACCCGCTACTGTTCTTACCACATACTGTTGCGGCATGGCAAAATAGGCGCTGTGCAGGCCGTTGGCGGTAGAGATAAACACATCAAACTCCTCCGAAAAGCCGAGGCCCCAGGTGTTGTTGGTGGTACGGCCCAGGAATTCCAGGTTCTCGCCAGCCGGATCGAAACGGTAAACACCCTGGCTGAACCGGTGGTGCTTGCCACTGACGGTACCGTCGAAGCCGGAGTAACCCAGCACGCCCCACACTTTATTATCGAGGCCATACTTCAGGTTAGAAGGCCCGGCATGCGTGTCGCTTTTACCCCAGCCGCTGATAATGTTTTTCTTAATATCGGCTTTGTCGTCGCCGTTGGTATCTTTCAGGAAGACAAAGTGCGGCGCCTGGGCAATGATAACACCGCCATTGGCGAAGGTGATGCTGGTAGGGATGTTGAGGCCATCAGCGAAAACAGTAAACTTGTCTGCTTTCCCGTCGCCGTCGGTGTCTTCGCATATCTTGATGCGGTCGTTGCCCACACCTTCCTCGTCGCGCACCTCGTTGGGGTAATCCAGCGTTTCGATCACCCACAGGCGGCCTTTTTCGTCCCAGGCCATGGCAATGGGGTTGATGATATCGGGTTCGGAAGCAAAGAGCTGCAGCTCAAAATCCACCGGCACCTGCGTCAGCTTCTGCGACTGCTCCGGCGTGAGGGCATGCTGGAATTTAGGCGGTTCCGGCCGTCTTTCGTAGTTCGGGACATCCGCATCTGTAAAGGTAGGCGTTGGCAGATCGAGGCGCGCCAGCTGGTCTTTGGCCTGCTCGCCCACTGCCCACAGAATGCCCTGCTCCATCAGTTTATGGAAGCCCGGATTGCCCCAAACGCGGTCGTCGTGGCCGTAAGCCGTATAGAATACACGGCCTTTGCCCTGCGTCCGTACCCAGGTCCAGGGCTCATGACGCTCCCCTTCCACACGCTCCATCAGCACCGTCATGTCCGGATTTATTTTGGTGTGCACATAGGTTTCGTCCCAGGCCTCGAACTCCTGCAGCCCCTTTGTTACTTCGTGCTCCGTGTTCGTTATTTTAGCAGTAAAGGTGCCGGTACGATGTGATTTAAACTGCCCGCCCACTGCACTTACATACCAGTCGGAGTTCCGGAAACAGAAGGAAGCGCAGTGCACCGGAATTAGCCCCTTACCACTTTCCACGTACGCCTTTACAGCCTGTTCCACTGCGGGAGTCGCCTGGTCGTGGTTAGCATAGATCATCAGCCCGTCGTACTTGTTCAGGTTTTCGAGGGTGATATCGCTGAGGTCGGACGTATACGTGATGTTGATGCCCTTCTGAAACAAAGGCAAAGCCAGCATGGGCGCATATTTCTCAGAGTCATGATGCTTGCTGTCGTGGCCCAGAAAAAGAATTTCCACCCGCTTGGGGGGCGGAGGGGTTTCGGCACTCACATCGGAATGAGTCTTTTTTGTACAACTACTGAAGACGGTACTGCCAATAAAGAGTATGTAAAGTAACTTCCTCATAAATATTTGTTTTATTATTGTTTTCAAAGGTGAAAATCAGACACTATTGTCCAGCTTTTTGCCCTGCCTTCCCGCGTGAATCTGCTTCTGATGCCGGCGTCACTGGCTTAAAAGTGTATTCCTGGCTTTAATCGGACGATGACAGGAACAGGCAATGGTTTAAATGTAATAAAAACATTTTACTAACTTACAATAGTTAGCACTAAAAACTAAAAAAATTGACCTCCTGAAAAATGGAATCAATTACCGCTTCTCCGCCAGCATACACAACCGTACAGGCATAGCAGTTACCTTAACAATTATCCAACAATTTACTTTAGCAATCCTACTGTTTGTTAGCTAATTCTGACTGTATTTTATCATCCTTTAAACTAATATAAGAACACACATGCAATAACAGCTCTATTACAGCAGGTTCTGCGTCCCCTGGGCACTGGTATTCTACACCAGCAGCAACAACGCGGTCAGGCAGCCGGTTTTTTTGACGGGCAACAGGAGGTGAAGCAGAAGGGTCTCAGGCTATAAAGCAGCAGAGGCTGTGGTGGCAGGTGCAGCAAACTTATTTTTATATGCTGCACTTGCCACCACAGCCTCTGCGCATCCCGGGCCTCAGTTGGTTTCAGGTCATTCTAATGCAGCTACACGTTGTTTCATTTTTTCCTGCTGTTGCCTTACACCAAGATGCCGGAGGATCAGCTGGTACACGTCGGTTGCCTGTATGTCTGCTGCGGGGGCCAGTTCTTTCCGGTTGGTCAGGAAAAGCGGGTACTCGTCTTTGCTGTCGGGGATGCGCCCGTGGGAACCTTTCACCAGGGTAGCATCGAGTGGAATGATGTCCATGAGTGTCCGGAAGCCGAGCTTTTTCCTGAGCAGCTTGCCCGCCACCAGGGGCAGCAGGAATTTGATTTTCGGGTCGGCAAACATTTCTACCGGATCGTAGCCCGGCTTTTTATGAATCTCGACGGTGCGTGCAAAGTCCGGGGCTTTCTTATCGTCGAGCCAGTAGTAGTAGGTGAACCAGGCATTGGGGGCGGCAATGGCTACCAGTTCGCCGCAGCGGTCGTGGGCCAGGCTGTATTTATTCCGTTCTGCACCAGCCACCACTGCCTCTACACCCGGTACCTGCAGCAGGAGTTGTCTTACCTCCTCTATCCGGCTTTTGTCTTTTACATAAATGTGCGCTACCTGGTGGTCGGCCACGGCAAAAGCCTCGCTGGCGCCTGCATCCAGCAGCTCCAGCCCACGCTCTTCGCGCAGGGCAAGTAAGCCATGCCTGCGCAGCACCCGGTTCAGGTGCACGGGCTGGTTTACATCCGAAATGCCGTACTCCGAGAGCACAATCACGCTGGCATTTCGCGCTTCGTAATACCGGATCAGGTCGGCACAGACGGCGTCTATTTCCTGCAGGTCGGTGGCGATGCGCGGGTTACCTGGCCCCAGCCGCTGCAGGTTGTAGTCGAGGTGGGGCAGGTAAATGAGCGTGAGCGTGGGGTCGTAAAGGTCGTCAGTTATTTTAGAAGCCTCTGCTATCCACCGGCTCGACTTGATGGAGGTTTTCGGCCCCCAGTAGCTGAAGAGCGGGAAGGTGCCCAGCTTTTGCTGCAGGGTGTCGCGCAGGCTGGCGGGGTGGGTGTAGCAATCGGGTACTTTGCGCCCGTCGGCCAGGTACTGCGGCCTGGGCGTGAGCGAGTAATCCACGGAAGAATACATGTTGTACCACCAGCACATGTTGGCGCAGGTAAAAGAAGGATCGGCTGCTTTGGCCACCTCCCATACTTTCTCCGCCTGGATCAGCTTGTTCGACTGCCGCCAGAATTTCACCTCGCACTCGTCGCGGAAGTACCAGCCGTTCCCGACTATCCCGTGTTCCTCCGGCGTCCTGCCTGTCAGGTAAGTAGCCTGTGCCGTGCAGGTAACAGCAGGAACCACCGGGTAAATGGCAGCTCCCTTTGCTCTTTGTGCAGCCCACTCCGCCAGGAATGGCGTGTGTTTACCTATAAGCGACTGCGTGAGCCCCACTACGTTGATTACGACCGTCTTCTGCATGCTTATTTTTATTGAATGTATGGATAACCCATTCCAGCTCCCGCTGAATGGAGTGTGACAAATCGACTTTCAGCCCTTCGGGCAGCACCTCCCAGGTGTAGGTTTCCACCTCCAGGTGATCGGTGATGTGCTGCTTCTGCAGGAGTGCCAGCACCTGCGCAATGTCGTCCTGGGTAGACTGCAGCCCATTGTAGGCATCGGTAAAGAGCGGCACGTGGAAGTGGGTGCGCCATTCCCTTGCTTCCGTCTCCTGCAATTTGTCCAGGGCCAGGTTTAGGTCTGTGAAGTGGGTAAGGTTGCCGGCGGCATCCTGTGCCACCACCTGGTGCAGGTAGGTAGACTCCACAAAAGGAGCCAGCCTTCCGGCCAGTGCCGCTCTGCCGGCAGCATCGGCTGGCACGTTAACTTTCAGGGCCGCGCTCAGCTGTATTTTACCTATTCTTATACCAGCTTCAGCCAGTTTCCGGAAGGCCTCCTCCGGCTGCTCATAAGCCAGGGCGAAGTGGCAGACATCGTAGCAGAGCTTTATATGAGTCAGTATGGCCGCTTCTGCCTCGTGTGCTGATATTTTCCCAACCGGCGCCAGGCGTGCTATTCCTTCCGGGAGCAGCCACTCGTGAAAGTACCGGATAACCTCTTCGCTGTTCTCGAGCAGTCCGTCCGGTTCGGGTTCCAGGTCGATGTGGATGGTTTTGCCGGTCTTCTCCCGGATACGCAGCAGTTCCGCTACAAGCGCCAACAGGTTGCCGGTGGATTGGGCATACACCTCGTTTAACTCTTCTGCACTGGTGTGCCAGGGTTTGTAGGAAAGCGGCGAGGTAGAGATGCCTCCCTCCACTTCCTCCGGCAGCAGCTCCGCCAGGATACGGGCCAGGCGGATGGTGTATTCCAGCCGGGCAGCCGTGGTCCAGTCGGGTTTGTGCACGGCGTCTTTTACCACCTGGTTATGAAAGCCCCCGAACGGGAAGCCGTTCATGGTGTACACATACAGGCCGTTGCTTTCCAGCCACGACCGGAACGCAGCCAGTTCAGCCTCCTCGGCAAGCTGCCGGCTGGCAACATCCGAAAGGCGCAAACCGATACCGAAGGGCTGGTCAGGCGACAGCTGCGCTTTGAGTACCGGCAGGTGCTTTACCAGGCTGTTGTACACTTCTTCCCAGGTTTCGCCGGGATGGATGTTGGTGCAATAAGATAAGTGAAGGTTTTGCTGTAGGCGCATGACTGAAAGGTATCGTAAAAAATCAGGAAGTAGGAAGAAGTACTTTTTCAGTATGCCAGTGCTTCAGCTGGTTCACTGCTTCTGTTACCAGCCCTTCGTCCAGGTGATGCACTTCCACGCCTTTGCCAATCTGCTCCAGCAGCATGATGGTCAGTTGCCCGCCCAGGTGCTCGCGGAATTCCTGCAGCCCCTGCAAAATGTGCAGCTTCCCGGCCGGCGTATCCAGCCCCTCCGACAGCTCCGGAATGTAAATATCAAACCCAAGTTCGCAGAGCAGGCTGAGGATATCATTGCATTCGGCTTCGCTCAGCATCCCCGCCAGTTTAGAATAGGTCACGTCGAGGGCAATGCCAATGGCCACCGCCTCCCCGTGCCGGAGCTCGTAATTTGTAATCTGCTCGAGCTTGTGCGCCGCCCAGTGCCCGAAGTCCAGCGGGCGCGAAGAACCGAACTCAAAGGCATCCCCGCTCCCGATGTGCTCCACGTGCATTTCGGCGCAGCGGAAGATAAGCTCCTGCATCGGCTCCATCTCGCGGGCCACCAGGCGGCTGGCCTGCTGCTTTATCTGCTCATAGAAAGCGGCGTCTTTTATCAGGGCCACTTTTATGGCTTCGGATATGCCGCCACGCCAGTCGCGGTCTTCGAGCGTAAGCAGGAAGCAGCTGTCGTTAAGCACGGCAAAAGGGGGTGCAAACGTGCCCAGGAAGTTCTTTTTGCCAAAGGCGTTCATGCTGTTCTTCACCCCCACACCCGAATCGTTCTGCGCAAGCACAGTGGTGGGGACGCGGATGTGGCGGATACCGCGGTGTGCGATGGCTGCGGCAAGACCGGCCATGTCGAGCACGGCACCTCCGCCAATGGCAACGAGATAGGAATGCCGGCACACCCCGAACCTGTGAACAGCCTCCAGCACCTGGTTCAGCACAGCAGGCTTGTTTTTAACCTCCTCCCCTCCCGGCACCAGCAGCGGCGCAGCAACGGCCGTAAGCGTGTCGGCATAGTGCGCGGCATAGGCCGCTATGTCTGTTGTTAATTGCGGGTGGGCTTTGGCTACGCCTTCGTCCAGCACAAAGAGCACTTTAGCAGCACCAGTACCGCCGCTTTTCTGCCGCAGCAGGTCGGCCAGCAGTGTATTCTGTTTATCAAATAAACCTTCTGTAAAATGGACTCCGTAACTAAAAGATACCTGGAAATCCTGTTGTATTGTTTTCATAAAAATAAGCTAAACTAAACGCCGCTTCTGACAACTCAGGTAACGGCAAAACTTTTGGCAATGTAGCGCGACAAGGGCAAGAGCAGGAGCACCAGCAGCCCGTACTGCCAGCCTGCAAAACCGGCGGCCATACTGGCATTCATCACAATCAGGGCCAGCACCCCGGCCTTCACGGCACGCATCACGGCAGCAGGCTCTTTGGCCGGCATGGCCCGAAGCAGTGGCGGAAAGATGAGGCTGGCAAAAAGCAGCAGAAAAGGCAGGCTGTAGAGCACGTTGAAGTGCGGCAGCAAGGTCAGGCTGACGATGCCGCCAATCACGAGCGCATACAGCAGCACCGCCCCCTTCAGGGCTGCACTGTTCCCGCCATGCACTTCGCCCCGGCTCACCATCGTAATAGCCGAGATGTAGACAATCGGGATGAGGGCCAGAAACCAGAACTGCTCCACGGCTGCCGGAATGGCACTGATGCCCAAAAGCAGGTTACCGCCCCGGCAGGCGCCCATGTTCACAGGCCCCAGCACCGGGTGGTGCTTTCCTTTCCAGTCGTAGAGCAGGGCGCACAGGGCGATGGCACCGGCAATGGCAGCGCTCAGCACCGACACCTGCCAGGCCGCCAGGATGCCGCCTGCCAGCAGCAAGGCGCCCAGTGTGGCAGCTCCTGTTACCGTAGCTTTGCCGCTCGGAATAGGCCTTTCCGGACGCTCCACCCTGTCAAGCTCGGCATCGAATACATCGTTGTACACCACACCGCCGCCATAGAGGCCGATGGTGGCCAGCACCAGCCACAGGAGCGGTTGCAGGTTTACCAGCGAAAAGGAGCTGCTCTCACCTACCGTGAGCGAAAGCAGTGCACCGGAAGCGGCAAACCCCATCAGTATATCAGCAACGGCAGTAACGATATTGGCGGGGCGCATCAACCTGATATAAGCTCTGATTTGCATTACCGTACGATGTTATCTTCTACCGGAACCGTTCTTTTGAATTCTCCCACCACCGGCGTCTGCCCGCCCCGGAGCACCGAGTTGTCAGAGAACTTCTCGCGCTGATCTACCTGCGCAGGCTGCAGCCAGTCCGACTCGTGCATCTGACCACTCTGGCCGAAAGCATCAAGTGCATTCTGGTAACACACCTTGCGTACAGCTTCTGCTGAGATGCCTTTTTCCAGCATCAGCGAAGCTGTTTTGGGAACCGACAGCGGATCGCTCACGCCCCAGTCGGCGGAGCTGTTGACCATGATGCGCTCGGTGCCATACTTCTTTACAATCTCCACCATGCGCTCGTTGCCCATTTTGGAGCCCGGGTAAATGGTGAAGGCGGCCCAGAAGCCCCTGTCGAGGGTGTCTTTTACCGTTTCTTCGTTGTTATGGTCCACGATAACCATGTGCGGGCTCAGGCCGTGCTCTACGGCTACTTCCATGCTGCGGATAGTGCCTGCTTTCTTGTCGCGGTGCGGCGTGTGTATCTGCACGGGCAGTCCTACTTCTTTTGCCAGGTCGAGCTGCAGCCGGTAGAACCGGTCTTCGGCAGCGGTCTGGTCGTCGTAGCCTATCTCGCCGATGCCCACCACGCCTTCCTTGCAGACAAACAGGGGCAGGATCTCCATCACCTGCTCGGCCAGCGCCACGTTGTTGGCTTCTTTGGAGTTCAGGCCGATGGTGCAGTAATGCCGGATGCCAAACTGGCTCGCCCGAAAGCGTTCCCAGCCGAGCAAGCTGCTGTAGTAGTCTTTAAAGCTGCCCACCTCGGTGCGGGGCTGCCCCAGCCAGAAAGCAGGTTCTATAATGGCAACGATGCCGGCCTCGCGCATCCGGGCATAATCGTCCGTGGTACGGGAGGTCATGTGCACGTGCGGATCTATGAACATCATTTGGTCAGGTGTCATGTGGTATAAATGTTTTGTTAGTTTGCGTTAAAGATTTGATGCCGATGTTTTTCCAGTTCAGCTTGCCGGTTTCTATTTCGTTTTTCAGCACAGGGTGCTCCTCCAGTAATTGCCGCGCCTCCAGAAAACTGCTCTGCGCGCAGGCCAGCGCCGCCGCCTCCTGCTGAATGCGGTCGGGATGGGCAAAGAGCTTTTTAATGTCTTGGATGAGCCCTTTGTTCAGGAACGGCCCCACCGGCTGCCAGAGCTCCGGCGTAACCGGCCGCCCTGCTGCCCAGCGCTCGTGGGCGTAGTCTGAGAGAATGCGGGCAAGGGTGGGATTGCTGCGTTTCTCCAATCCATAGATTTTGTAGAGTGGTTTGCCGACAAACACTGTCTTGAGCACCAGCTGGTTCCAGGCGCCTTCCTCCAGGTAACCGGCAGGATAGGGATTGCCCAGGGCAATGGCATCGAACACATTGCCCATGTTGCTCCGGATGCCTTCTGCAGCCCTGCCCCTGTGTGCTTCCGGGTAAGGCAGCAACGGCAGACTTCCGTACAGCGCTACCAGTTCGCCCATCTCGGCAGTACTGAATAGCTGGTCCAGCCGGTTCAGGTACGCTTCCCGGTCCTGGTGCGGGGTAGCCAGCAGCATTAGCGTACGTGCAGTCTGGTCGGTTGTCCAGCCGGAGGGGTTGAAGCCGGTACGCAGGATTTCCGCTCTTTCCAGGTCTGCTGCCTGCAGCGCCAGTGTGATTTTGCCTGTAAAGCGCGGGGCAGCGCTGAAGGCGAGATACAGGTCCTTACCGGAAGCGGCAGCACGTATTTGCTGCAGTTTATCCTCCAGCCAGCCCACAGCCTGCTCCGACGCAGTTCGCTTGAACAGTCCGAAGAGAAACGCCTGCGTTTTTTCTAAATCAACCTGGTAGACAGTCATAGGAAAAGAAATTTAAAGTTTAAAGCAGCGAAACCGGCGTGGCTGCACACGCTATATTAAAACAATCCGGTGCACACCAGCACCAGGTAAAGAAAACCTTAATTTATTCAGACTTAAGCCAGCCACACAATAAAGTGTCTAACTAACATTAATTAGGCGAATATAAGTATTTTTCTTTTATAAAAAAGACACAGCCGACCAATTGTTAAGAAAAAATTAAGATTGCTTAGGCCAATTTACCTGAAATTGCGGGCAAAGAACTCTTGAGCCGCATGAGGCATCTGGCTCTTTAGAGAAGGGAAACTGGTAACTAATACATGCTTTTATCAGGCACATCAAAACTACTGCACGTTAGCCAACACTGACTGTATTTTGCCAATTATTTTTTATTATTGCTTTAAATCAAGACAAAAGTCATTAGCCTCATGAAAATTGCAGCGCGAAAATCCGCTATACCGGACTCCAGGGCTTTCGTGGTTAAACACCTGGTCGCTCCCTATTTCGACCCTAACTGGCACTTCCACCCTGAGTACCAGCTATTTTATGCGCAGGAAGGAAGAGGTACCCGTTTTATTGGCGATAACATTAAACAATTTAAAGAAGGCGATTTGGTGCTAATGGGGCCTGACCTCCCCCACCTGTGGCGCAGCAACAACGAGTACTTCGACAAAAACAACGACCTCCGGACACGCGGCATCGTTGTCTATTTCAGCGAAGATTTCCTGGGCGATGCCATTCAGCAGAAAGAAGAGATGAAAGAAATACTCCACCTCTTCCACCGGTCGAAACGCGGACTGGAGGTTACAGGAGCTACCAACGCCCTGGTGGGCGAGATGATGATAGCCCTGACGCAGATGAAAGGTGTGGTAAGCGTGATACAACTCTTAAAGATTCTGCACATCCTCTCACAGTCCACCGATTGCCACCCCATTACCAACGCCGGGTACGTGAACCTGAACAAGGAGTCTGAGAAAGACCGCATGAACCGGGTGTATGCGCACGTGCTGAAAAACTTTGACAAGAAGATAAGCCTGGAAGAAGTAGCCGCCATTGCCAATATGTCGCTTAGCTCCTTCAGCCGCTACTTCAGGTCGCGGGCAAACAAGTCGTTCTCCGATTTCCTGAGCGAAATACGCATCGGGCACGCCTGCAAACTGCTCAGCGAAGAAGACCAAAACATCAGCCAGGTGTGCTACGAAAGCGGGTTCAATACGCTTTCCAACTTCAACAAACTCTTCAGGGAGATAACCGGTAAAACCCCGCTGCAATACAAGAAAGAGTGCCAGAGTGCACAGCAGCTCTTTGAGTAAGTGCTACAGCAACTGGGGCAGCAGCCACTCTTGCGCCTGTTACCACTGCCTCAGCACTTCCCGTTCAGGTGTACATTTTTTTGGTTATCAGACTCCCCCTCTGCAAGGAATGTCACTGCAGCGCCTGAAAGCCTGTCCCAAAGTAGTTCAGAGACCTGCGTGTGTTTCTCCTGAACAGGTAAGGTGGCTGCTGCAGTTTGAATGTTCTGGCAGGGGCAGCAAAGGCTGCCACTCGTTTCAATGCCAATAGCTTCGGTACAGGAAAATTACAGTTCCCTTATCCAGATGTTGCGGTAGCTTACCGGGTTGCCGTGGTCCTGCAGGCTAATCGGGGCTTTGCCGTGTGCTTTGTACTCCGGCAGGCCGATGTATTCGGTTGGCCCTTTTATTTCCACGTTATGCTGCACCAAAACCCCGTTGTGCAGCACCGTTACCCGTGCAGGCGTAAAAACGGTTCCGTCTTCTTTAAAACGTGGGGCTGTGTAGATGATGTCGTACACGTTCCACTCGGTGGGCTTGCGCATGGCATTTACCAGCGGACGGTGCTGCTTGTAAATACTGGCGGCCTGTCCGTTGGAGTAGGTGCGGTTGTTGTAGGAGTCCAGCACCTGTACCTCGTAGCGGTCCTGCAAAAAGATGCCGCTGTTGCCGCGCCCCTGGCTGTTGCCCTTTACCTCGTCAGGCGCACTCCATTCGATGTGCAGCTGGAAGTCCTGGAATTCTCTTTTGGTAGCGATATCGCCTTTGCCTACTGTAAATTCGCCATTCTTTACCTGCCAGGCTGCTTCGCCTCCGCCATTTTTAGCTTTCCACTCCGACAGGTTTTTCCCGTCGAACAGCACGATGGCATCTGAGGGGGCAGCTGTATTCGTGGCTCCCGGCGTTACCACCCGTGGTTCCGGTTCCCAGAACTCCGTCATTTCAGGTGCCATTTTCGGAGGTTTAGGCACCTCCTGTGCCTGCGCGTTTGTAAAGGCCAGTAGTGCGGTTGCCAGGGCAGCAAATGCCGTTTTTCGTGTTATTGAAAGGGGAATATCCATAGTATCTTTTGTGTTAGGTTCTCTTCCATCCCAAGAAACGAACTTATTTCTCTAACTTATAAACTGATGTTACTCATAAATCCATGCGAACAAAAAGTCCCCTTTTGAAGGGGGTAAGGGGGATGATACCCGGGCTGAAGAAAAAATGTGGACTACAACCTGTACAGTAGTATTTTGTTTGCAGGTGTAAATCATCCCCCAACTCCCTTCAAAGTTAATCTTGTAGGGAAAGTTTTGTAATATTTTAAAAGCCTATTGTTTTTTATATACCGCAAGCTTGAGCGCAGCGGTAACTTGTGGTTATTTATGATGCCAGTTTGTAACTGGCGTGGCTGAATATTTGTGCTTTTGTACGCACGCCAGTTACAAACTGGCCCTATTTAGTACCACAAGTTACCGCTGCGCTCAAACTTGCGGCAGAAATTGATTAATAGTACCATTTTTCCCTACAAGATTAGCTTCAAAGGGGGACTTTTTCTCCTATCGTAATTTTTTGTGTAACATCAGTTTAACATTTATTTCAAGGAATTAATCCAGGCAGCAATTTTTAAAGCTTCGCTTTTAGGAACCTGCGGCATAGGCGGCATAGGGGTAGCATAGTCCGGCCAGTTTTCGGGTTTAGGCGTGTGAATCAGCTCCACAATCTGCTGGTTGGTGTAGTTGCGAGCAGCTACTTCTTTAAACGCCGGTCCTACTTGTTTCTTGTTGGTGTTGTGGCAGGCAAGGCAGGTGTTTTTTGCCAGCAGGGGTTTCACATCATTGAACGTAAGCGCTTCTTTGGCGGGAGTGGCTTTGGTGGTAGCAGCAGCCGTTTTTGCAGTGGAAGCAACTGCTTTTGTTGTTTTTGAAGGAGCAGCTTTTGGCGCTGCTGCCTTTTCTGAGCTCCTGGTGCTTAGTTCGTTCAGCGCGAGCTTCTGCCCTTCCGGAATGCTGTTCAGCGTATAATAAGCCGCCGGATGCACCAGGGTATAGTAGTTCTCTTTTGCACGTACGCCCTCCAGGCGAAGCAGGTGAATGTAACCCTCCCGCAGCTTGTCTACCACCAAACGGGCTTTCAGGCCGTCCTCCGACAGCTTTACACCCTTGATTGGCAGTTGCTCTTTGTTTACCGTCGGGCTGCCATACACCGGATGGTACTTATAGATGAAGCTTTCTACGGTGTACGAAGCCAGATCTTCAGCAGATTTCCGGTCTACAGGAGTAGTAAACTCTACCTCAAACCCGTCGGGCATGGCCCGTACGGTGCGCATCTCGAAAGGAACTTTGTTGTTCCACACGAGGCGCTGCAAGCCCTGCGCGGCATCGCCGGCAGATCCCCATCCCCGGTTAGTTTCCCCTACGAACAGGGAGCCGTCGTTTGCCCAGGCCATGCGCAGTACCCCCGACTGGAAACCGCTGCGGAAGTCGATCGCTACGCCCTGGTACTCGCCGTTTACCTTCTCCAGCACTACCCGCGAAAGTTTACTCTGCCCCTGGTCGCCCACCAGCAGTTGCCCCTCGAAAGGCCCGAAGTGCCCTTCGGGTATTTTAACAACCTCTGTGTTCGAAATGCCCAGCACCCCGTGCGGCAGCCACACGGCAGGCAGCTGCATGGCAGGGAGCTGTTTTTTCATGTCGTACATGGTTACCGCAGGGTCCTCTTTTCTGTCCTCCGGCTTCACATCCCCTCCTTTTTCGTTTTTATCAAATCGGGGATCGATTTTGCTATAAATCTGTTCGTGGCTCAGCTTCACCGGCGACTCTGGCTGGTCTGCCCATCGCAGCCCGCCGGGATGTGCCGTAAAAGCGCCTTTTTTCAGATGCCAGAGCCCGCCGGAGCCAACCCAGTCGCCCTGGTTTTCGGTATAAAACAGTTCGCCGTCTACCATACCGGGGCCTGCCGGCGAGCGCATGCCGGTAGCCCATGGTTCCATTTTTCCGTCTTCGGTAATGCGCAGTGTCCAGCCGCGCCAGGGCGCCAGGCTTTTGGCATGCCACCACGGTTCCGGAAAGCCCAGGTTGGTGGTAACAAAGAAGGACCCGTCGGGTGCTATTTTTGGCCCGAAGCTGTACTCGTGGTAATTTCCCGACAAAGGCCAGGCATAAACCGTTTCATATTCGTCTGCCTTTCCGTCGTTGTTCGTGTCTGTTAGTTTGGTTAGTTCGCCGCGCTGGGCACAGTACAAGGCGCCGTCTTTATAAGCCAGGCCCAGTACTTCGTGCAGCCCGGAGGCAAACTTGCGGAAGTGGGGTCTGGCGCTGGTCGGATTTTCAACTATAAAAATATCTCCCCTGCGTGTTGCTATTCCCAGGTTGCCATTGGGTAATACGGTTAAACCGCCGACTTCCAGCAGCACCCCTTCCGGTACACGCACACGCATGATTTTGAAAAAGTCTTCTTCCATCGGCGACTCCTGCGCCTTGGCTGCAGTACCCATGCCTGCGAACAGCGCGCCCGCCAGCAGCACTTTCAGCAAAAACTTCTTTCCTGTATTTTTCATTTGTGTTGTTCGTTAGAAATTAGAAAAGAATAGAATACACCAGCTTCTCCCGCACCGGTATCACCAGTTCCTGACGACCGCCTATATTCCGAATCACCGGTTTAGCGCCGCCTGCATCGTCGAGCCGCACATAATAGGCTTTGTCGTCTATCAGGTACATTCCTTTACCGGCCTCCTCTATCCTACTGCCTTCCACTAAGCGGGCATACAAACCGGCGCCGGGCTGCTGGATGTTCAACTCGCGCTGCAGTCCTTTCCCATTGTCGATCACACGCACGGCATCCTGTACACGCGCCCCGTAAATCTGGTACTTAAAAGTAGGCTCCCCCTGCTGGTTTAAACTATATCCTTTCTGGCGGAAAGAAGTGCCTGCCGTATCGGTCGCCCAGGCGTCCTGCTCTGAGGCCAGTCTGGCCAGAGTGGTAGCTGGCTTCCCAAAATACTGCACTGAACCAATCGCACGGGAAGATCCGTCGCCGCGCTCATGCCACATAGGCGTTGCATCGAGGAAGTCGCCGCGCCACAGCTGCACAATCGTACCGAAATCCATGTCATAGGTATAATGCAGCTGTGTCGGGCTGCCCACTGACACGGCATGCGTCACACGATAGCGCCCGGGCAGGTCCATAAAGCTTCGCAGCACGGGTCTTTCCTTCACATCCACCAGGATCGGATCGGTCGCATCTGACTGCCCTGCTGCGTCCTTATCGCTGATCAGGAACTCCCGTACCCCCGGCCCGGACACATGCAGCGTAAAAGAAGGTCTTCCCCAGTCCATTGTTTTGGCGTACAGCAGCTCGAAAGGCACCTCTCCGGCAGGCAACGTTACCGTACCTGAACCGTTCCAGGCTTTCATAGGGATGGTTTCCTGGTTGTTAACTCTTACCAGCCCTGCTCCGGCAGCTGTATTCGTTTTAAAAGTGTATTTGCCCGGTTCTTTCACGACCAACGTTCCCGTGTAGCGCACCATAAACTGTCGTGCTTTTTCGTTCAGGTTGGAAGTAAGCAAATCAGACTTACCCTCCGGTCCCACTGCCCGGGCTGGCAGGCTGGCATAGTTCGGCTCTTCTTCATACAGGCCCCTGTAGATTTTGTAAGTAAGATTCCTGAGCTCCGGGCGGGGCTTGCTGTAGTGGCTTACCTTTATATTCCGGAAAGCGACCGCACCGTGGTCTCCCTGCAGGCGCAGCGGTCCGGTTGCTGCTTCGTCATTACCGATGGCACCTCGTGTAGGCCCGAACAGCTCCAGGTTCTCGTGAATGGTGACGCCATTCAGTTCTGCGCGCAGGATCCTGGCATTTTCTGTTTTGCGGCCGCTCGCGTCGAAGCGGGGCGCCTTGAACGAAATTTTCAGATGCTGCCATAAGCCGGGTGCACGTCCTGCATTTTGCCGCGGCGCATACCCCTGGTAGCCTTGCTGCCCCTGCGGACGACTCTCATCCCATCGCTCGTAAATACCGCCGTTACTGCCTGCTGAAGTACCAGCTGTACCCCAGTTATCTGTCAGTTGCAGCTCATACCGCCCCTGCAGGTAAATGCCCGAGTTCGATCCTTTGGCCATCAGGTAATCCAGTTCCAGGTCCATATCGCCATGTTCAAAATTGGTGAACAGGTCCTCGCCTTTCGCTTTTTTGCCTGGCAGGTTTACCAGTATCCCTGTTCCCGCACTTGTTTCCAGCTTGTTGTCTTTGGCCAGGTCGGCCACTACGTTACCTGCCAGCTGCCAGCTCTTGCCTGGCTTCTGAAACGATGTAAAACCGTCGAGCAGCATGGGGTGCTGCTGGCTGTAGGCTGTTGCAGCTGTAGCCAGTAAGGCTATAACCGTGCAGGCCAGCGCCCCCCATTTATAAGATAAGATCTTTGATGTGACCATATTATTGTAGCATTTTCTGCAGTGACTATTCTGCTAAAATTTAAAAGCCGACCACCTGCACCATCAGTACCATCCTGTCCGGGCTTAGTTTGCCGTGCCCACTGGCTTTGTCTCGGACCCTGAGTTCCGGCAGCCCCTCGATGTGCTGCATGGCAGGAACAGGCAAGGCTATAAATGTAATAAAAACACTTAACTAACTTACCATAGTTAGGCTATTTTTTTAAAGTTACCAGCTCAGAAGGCTAAAATTCCTATCCCTTTCTCCCACAGGATACTCCGCTTCTCCAGCAGAAAAGGCACTTCTTTTACCTTTACAATTATCAAGCTATGACCTTTAGCAATCCAACTGTTTGTTAGCCAATCCTGACTGTTTTTTACAATTTTTAACAGGCATACTCCACCAGGCCAGCTCATGTCGGGCTACTCTTCCGGGTTCACCACCTACAATGCTACACTTATTGGCAGGAGAAGCGGGGGACCCAGTAAAAGGTAAGTTGGGAGGTAGAGCAGACTTTTGGCTTCCATAAAGCAACCATACCCTGGGGAGAAAACTATTTGGATCGGTTGGCATACCTTCTCCTGGATGTGCCGGGAATTCAGGCTCGCCCTACTCGCCCTATAGAAAAAATATGGAACAGGAAAAGGCTGCAAAAATTGTCTGAACCTTTGATTTACGGTGATTAGTTTAATTTAATTGATTTTTTTACATTAATAGTCAAAAAAATCACAGTCCATCAAGAAAATCACCTTAAATCAAAGGTTCAGACAAAAATCTTAGCCCATCAACAAATCACCGTAAATCAAAGGTTAAGACAATTTACTACCGCGCCGACACCGTATCCCGCACCAGCGTCATCCCCATCAACCCTATCACCACATCATTTGCCAGCGTGCGCACCTGCACCGATTTAAGCTCTTTCTTCGGGTTGAGGGGCAGGTCCAGGACGGTGGCGGCACCGCCGGGGATGGCGCTGTCGTAGGCGAAACCTTTGATGTCGGAGTAGCGGTAGTTTTGCCCGATGATGTTGCCTGTCTTCAGTTCTACCCGGATTGGTTTGGGTTTGGAGCTGCTAAAGGAGTAGTTGTTGAGGACATAATCCTGCTCGATAGGCCACCAGGTTTCGGGGTTGCGGAGTACCAGTTTCTCGGTGGTGCCGTCGGTGTAGGTGACAACTACCTCGCCGTTGTCGAAGCGGGTTTGCATGGGGTTGGTGGAACCGGCCATCAGGAAGTAGGCGTGGCTGGCGTTGCCGCTGACCGGTACCGTTACCTCTTTCGGGTAGTTGTCCCACTGGCTTGTGAAGATAATGTTGTTGCTCGTGCCGGGGCCGGCGGTGCTGAACTGCAGGCCGTTAGGCAACGCGAATACGCCGCCGTTTGTGCCAGCTTTTTCACGTACGCCGGTATCGTCTATCTCGGCGGTTACCAGTGGGTAGCACCAGTTACCTATGCCTTGCGTGGGCAGCTGCAGCGTGGCAGAGGCGGGACGTGGCGAGAGGTATTTGTTTTTGAAAATCTGCGTTACCTTGTCGTTGTAGTGTTCGGCCAGGTCTACGGTTTCGAACTTCTGCTTCGTGGCCTGCGCCTGTAGCGGCAGGTTCCAGTTGATGAGGTCGGCGGTGGCGAGTACGTTGTCGCCGGTGCTTACCTGGACGCGGTTGCTGCCCGGCACGAGGTGTGAAGCGGGAATGGTGACAGCTGCAGAAGCGCTTTGCGCTTTGGCGTTGAGACTGAGTTTGCGCGAATAGCTGCCGGTGCTGATGGTAACTTCTTTGTTCAGGTCTTCGGCGGTGTTGTTCTGCAGCACGAAATGGAGCTGCGGCTGGCCGTTATCCGGTTGCGCTACGAGTTTGAAAGGCTCCCGCAGCTCTACGTCCACCGGTTGCCACCAGGTCAGCTGGCCCTGTTTTGTCTGCACAAAGAAGGTGCGGTGCCCCTCCTCTCCTTTCAGTTTTACTTCTGCTTTGTTTTTGCTCTTCGTGCTGCTGGCTAACAGCTGCTGCGGGTCTTTCAGGTCGAGCACTTCGGCCTGTCCTAAATCCACAGTCATGGCTGCTCCGTTGGCAGCTACGGCTGCATGTTTTGGGGCGGCCAGGGTGTTTCCGGCCCATTCAATCTCGATTTCATAGGTATCAGCCACAGCAGGCGTGATGGTAATTTGTGGTTTGCCAATGGCTTCGGCGTAGCTGCTCCAGTTCGCGGACTTGCCATTCACTTTTACGGAGGCTACTTTATCTTTCAAAGCGGTGGCCCGGAAGTTCAGTTTCACTTGCTTGCCGAAGCGTGGCTCGATGCTGTAAATTTCTTTGCTGCCCTCGCGGCGGAAGCTGTACTTCACGTCCGGGGTTTCGAGGAGCGCGTGGTTCCAGTCGGACGGTAGTCCGGGACGTACCGTCAGTTCGCCGGCCAGCATATCCGGCACGAGGCCGAACATGCCTTCAACCAGGGCGCGGGAGGTCATGCCGATGCCGTCGGCGAAGTCGCGATAGAGCTCGCCGCGGTAGTGGTCGTAGTACGACAGCTGCTGCAGGTTACCGGGACTGGACCCCATGTACATGCTTTCCACGAGCACGCTTTTCATCAGCTGGTTGGCTTTTTCGGCGAAACCTGCCTGCCAGTAAGCCAGGGCGGTGTGCACCACCTCGGCCAGCGCCACGTTATTTACCGACCAGGTATAAGGCATCCAGTTGGTGGTGGTGAGGGTGTAGAGCTTCTCGTCCGGTAAATCGCTGCACTTAATTGGGATTTTCGGAATCTGCGTGTCCACGTAGCGCAGCGTCTGGTAGGCCTGGAACGGGTCGGCCACTTCGGAGTCGAGGGTGTGGTAGACGGTCCAGAGCGCCGCTGACGTGTGCAGGCCGCGCTGCCCGAGCAGGTCTTTGAACTCGGCGTACCAGCCTTTGTCGGATAGCCACATGTTCGACTCGATGGCTTTCTTTATCTTTTCGGCTTCCAGGCGGTATGGTGCCGGGTTCTTGCCCAGCAGCTCGGCCAACCTTGCAGCAGTTTTGTTCGAGAAGTAGTGGTAGGCAGAGGAATGGGTTACGCCGCCGCCGCTGTACTGCACGCCGTCGCTGGCCCAGAAGCTCGCGTAGGCGTCGTAGAGGCCGTCGTTGTCGGCGTCGAAATTGCGTTTCTCCCAGGCCAGGTGCCGCTCCAGGATAGGCCAGGCTTCCGCTATGTATTCTTTGTCGCCGGTCCAGAGGAAGTGGCGGAGCATCTGGTCGATGAAGACCATGTTCATGTCGTAGTGGTGCGCCACGTGCTTTTTACCCGGGTTGCGGGAGATGTAGCCGCTGGTGTAGAGCGAGATGCCCAGCTTTTCGGTCTGGCGTGCCCAGTTCCGTTCTTCGTCCGGCACCACGGGTCCGCTGGCCGGTTCGGTTACCTGTGCTTCGCTGTAGCCCCGGAAGTTGGAGCGGGCGCGGTCGTGCCAGCCCAGCGCATCGGCCACGTAAGCGCCGCGCCAGCCGTTGAGCGGCATGCGCCAGGCAATAGCGCCGTGCATGTAGCTCTGGCCATCGTAAATCCCGTCAGCGGCAATGCTCAGGGCGCCACCCAGCGTGTTCAGGTACGGGTCCGGCGTTTCGAGGCGAATCTGGCTGGCTGTTTTCTGAACAGCGGCTTCTGCCTTGGCAATGGCTGCCGGGATTTGCTCATAGGTAAGCGGCTTGGCCGATTTGCCGTTCTGCATGGCAAAATACAGCTTCTGCTGCCCTTTTACCTGCTGCTTTCCGGCTACCACCGGCAACTCCGACTTACCGGATTGGAGCAGCGTCTTCGGTGATTCCTGCTGGTTGGCATCGGCTAAGGCTATGGTGGAAGCAGCCGGTACTACGCCATAAATCTGCGCGTCGTTGTTCTTGATTTTGAAGTCGAGCAGGAAAGTATTTTTGTTCAGCGTGAAGCTGTTGTTCTTGGTGTGCTCCGGGTGCAGGTAAAAGCCGGATTCCGGGTCGGCCCCGATGTCGCCGTCGCGGGACGGGCGGTGGCCGCTGGCGCCGCCGTAGGTCCAGATCAAATCGAAGGCGGGCGTGTTCGGGGTGCTTTCTACCGCTACCACCATACCCTCTGCATCGGCCATCGCCAGCACCTGTATGTTCAGTTGCCCCTCGCCCAGCAGCGCATCTTTAATTTCGTAGCGCATGGTGCCGGGGGTGTAGATGGCTTTAATGTGGTCGGCTTTGATGAGCCATTTGTCGCCATTGTCGGTGGCCAAACCCAGTTTCAGGTTGCCGCCTTTGTTGGGCATGTAAAGCAGGAACTCGGGCAGGTCGCCAGTTTCTACCCGGAAGCCGCTGTGGGTGCCGTAGAGGGCACGGTTGAAGCGCTTCGTGCCGTTTACAATCACAAAGCTGTTGCCTTCGGGTTTGTAACGCAGCGGGCGGGCGCGATCGAGTTTATAATCAGAGGCAGTGGTGGCAGGAGCCACCGCTTTTTCGGTGGCGGCAGCAGTGCTGTTCTGCTGGGTAGCCAGGTGCTGCGACTGGCACGATACCAGTACCGCTAAGGCGAGGGCTCCAAAGTTTTTATTTATCATGAGTTGCTTTACTAAAATGGCTGCCAGAGAACAGGCAGTGCTTTTATCTAAGCACTGCCTTTATTTGAACGCCGGCATCTTTTTAAAAAAGCCTAAAGTACTAATAATAGTTCGTTTTCGCATCCTGCGCTGTCCTGTTGGACTTCAGACAGGCCTACTCTCTTAAAACTATAAAGATTTTTTTATTACATTGACGTAACAGGTACTGACTGAGCTAATGGCGGTTAAGCAAGTCAGCTTGCCAATAACCTGAAAATAAAACAGAGCGAAGTTGATAACACAGTTCCGGTTAGCTGCAAAACATGATAATAAAGTGTATATTTAGTATTGGTATGCGCTAGATTATGGCAATTTTACATGAAAACACATTACGATATAAATTGGTTAATTGAAAGATTTGAAAGAGGAGACTCATTGAAGTTCATTTATTTTTGGGGACACACCAATAAGTATAATGAACCTGTAGGAAAATTTTGTTTTAGCCAGTGGTATGAAAGTCCCTTTACAGTTCAGGGAATAACCTACAAAACTTCTGAACATTGGATGATGGCCCAGAAAGCACTCCTCTTTGGCGATAGTAACAACTTTGAAAAAATAATTAGCAGCAACAAACCAGGTGAAGCAAAAGCACTCGGAAGAGAGGTTTCAGGCTATGACGACGATGTATGGAATGATCAGAAATTCGAGATTGTAAAGCTTGGAAACATTCATAAATTCAACCAAAATCCAGAGCTAGCAGAATTTCTCCTTAAAACAGAAAATAGAATATTAGTAGAGGCAAGCCCGATTGACACAGTTTGGGGTATAGGTTTGTCGCAGGACGATAATGACATTGACAATATTTATGTTTGGCGTGGACAAAACCTTTTAGGTTTTGCTCTAATGGAAGTTCGTGATTTCTTCAAAGCTTTCGGGCTTTTCAAACATCTAAATGATTCCATTCAACCTCCTTGGCAGCAGTATCCAAAAACAGAAAGCGTGGATATGTTCTGGAGAATGGGGAAAGGCGAAAATTATATGATAGAGTTTAGCAAATATTACTCATCGCTAAACGACCATGAAAAAACAGTGTATAAATTAACAAATCCCCAACCATATGATTGGCTTGGTTTTTACGATTGAACAAAGTAAAAGGCAGGTAACACTGTACAGACAAAATTCTTGCAGACGCTCCGCCATTTTTCAAACCACCCCATCAGTGGTTATTAAAATACTCCAACTGAAGTAAAAAGTAAACCTTCAAAACGATGGAATCAAAATCAACAGATAAAAAGACTTTTCAACTCCTCGATAACGGGCAAACGTTAGGCGAACTGATTTACGAAAATTTGTTTTTTCTGAAAGCTGAAATTAAGCTGGCAAATGCGGACCTCTATCAGGTTAAGCCGGTTGGTATTTTCGGAACAAGCATCACCGTGACAAAAGACGGAGCAGAAATAGCGAACTTAAAAATGAATTGGCGCGGACAAGTTGTGTTTACTTTTCAGGATGGAAAAGAATTTGTTTTGAAAGCAAAAGGTATGTTTCACAACAAATATGTAATCGAAAACAAAGACGAAGAAAAGCTAATGCAATTTGACCCAAAATTCAGCTGGAGCATATTCAACTTTAATTACGACATCACTTACGACCAAAAACCGCAGGACATGTTATTGGTTTTGCTTGGCATTTATGCTTCCAACTATTACATAGCTTCCATGTCAGGAGCAACGGGAGGAATGGTGTAAAACAAAGAATCAGTGGGTACCTAAACGATTAACAAAAATATCCGGCAGACAACATGAACGAAATCAAAAAAGAAGATATCAAACAGGAAGTGTTTGACCTGTATGATGATTATGCCCACAACCGGGTTAACAGGCGCGAATTTATGCAGAAGCTATCTATGTATGCCGTCGGAGGCCTTACCGTAGCGTCGCTGATGAGTTTTCTGATGCCCGATTACAAAGGCGCCATCCAGGTTGCCTCCGATGATCCGCGTCTAAAATCGGAATACATCTATTACCAGTCCAAAAAAGGTGGCGGGAGGATAAAAGCCTTGTTGTCTATGCCGGCGGATGCGAAAAAGAAACTCGGCGGCATTGTAGTGGTTCATGAAAACCGGGGCCTGAATCCGCATATCGAAGATGTTGCCCGAAGGGCTGCCCTGGCAGGGTTTATTACCATTGCACCCGATGCTTTAACCCCCTTAGGTGGCTACCCGGGTACGGACGATGAAGGCCGCGCCCTGCAAAGCAAGCGTGACCGGAAGGAGATGTTAGAAGACTTCATCGCGGCCTATGATTACCTGAAAAACCACAAAGCCTGTAATGGGAACGTGGGCGTGGTTGGCTTCTGCTTCGGTGGCTGGATTGCCAATATGATGGCCGTGCGCATCCCAGATTTGGCGGCAGCAGTTCCTTTCTATGGTGGTCAGCCGGCGACCGAAGATGTTCCAAACATTCAGGCTCCCCTCCTGCTGCACTTTGCAGAACTGGACAAGCGGGTAAATGAGGGGTGGCCTGCGTATGAAGCTGCGCTAAAAGCAAATAACAAAGAATACACGGCGTACATGTACCCCAACGTCAACCACGGCTTCCATAACGACACCACCCCGCGTTATGACAAAGCGGCGGCAGAACTTGCCTGGAACCGGTCCATTGATTTTTTTAAGGAGAAGCTGAAGTAGAATTGGAGCCATTTTCCAGCATCCCTTTTTGCTGTTTTAATTCTGCTGCACCTGCCACCACAGCCTCTGCTGTTCATGTGTGAAAGCAGGTTGATACGATTCGGCCACATTTGACCGGAAGGCACTAAAAAAGCAGGCCTCCGAAACTTACGCTCCGGAGGCCTGCTTCAATATCAGGAAAATCAGGAATGCCTACTCCCACTTAAAGGGAAGGAACCAGTTCTGTTTGTTCATCAGTTTTTGCCGGGCCTCCTCCGCTGCCGGGTCACCTTCTTTTACCAGTTTCTGGTATACCCTGTCTGCCAGGTAAGACGGGTCGTTTCTTCTCAAGGCAATCCGGACCAGGTCCTGCCAGCGGTTACCCTCGAAAGCCAGTTCCAGCGCAGCCTCTTCGATAATTTTATCTTCCATGTAATTTCTGAATTCCGGCTCTACGCCCTCTTTCAACGGCTTATCGAAGCGGGCCGGTTCAGACATATCAAAATAAGCAGCCGAATCTATCAGCGACAACTTCACATTCACCCGGTTTCTTAATCCTAAATTTCGATGGTATTTGCCCCGGTGGAATGGTGCGTCGAGTTTACGGGCATCCAGGTCGTAAGGAAAATCCAGGAAAGTAGCCTGCTTTTCGTCTGCAGCTGTCGCATTCGGATTTTTATTGTAAGTAGCCTTGATCCCGTTGTTAATAAAAGCATAGGCTATTTTGTCGTGCCCTTCGCGGTTAGCAGCTTCCGAATAACGCAGGTGAAGCAGCGAAGCCCGGTACAACAGCCATTTGCCGTTTTTTTCCAGCAGGTTGGTTGGCACCCCGGTATTGGCATTCAGGTAGTTATAAAGGAATTTCATGACAACCGGTTGCCCGTTAATCACTTTATAAGAGTTGTTCTCGCCACGATAATCGTAGGGTGCATCGTTGGTCTGCGTTTGTGCCTGCCATTTTTCTATGGCCAGTTCAGATGGTTTTAACAGGTACTTTCCGCCGGTGTTCGAAAACAGCTCCACGAAAGGGTTCTGCGGCTTGAAATTCTTGTCAAAAAACATCGTCCATACCCACTCTGCCTGGTATTCCCGGTCGTTCTGGGAGCGCGACATAAACGTCTGCCAGGCCGATGCTGTAACGGCATCGTTGTCGGTGCCACTGGTGCCTATATAAGTGTTGTAGTATACATAACCAGCGCCGGCACCCAGGGGTGTAGTTGTTTCGAGCACATTTTTATAGGCAATGGCTGCCTGGTGGTAATCGTTGCGGAACAAATGCAAATCGCCCAGCAAGGCATTTTTGTTTACAAACAGCATCTTGGTAGGATACCCGTCTATCTGCGCCACCATCGAACTGGAAGCCGGATACGGATCTTTGTAGGGAAGTGCCTCCATCTCCTCTATAAGCTTCGACACAAGGCTCTCCAGCTTCAGGCGCGGATGTTTGGCTATGTTCTTTACCTCATCGATATTTTCTACTGGCTCAGTAATGTAGGGTACTTCACCAAAGTGCAGGCCCAGTTGGAAGTACAGCCAGCTTCTTACCGCCACCAGGTCCGAATAACGGTGGTCGTATTCTGTTTTCGTGATCTTGCTGTTCTCCTGCATGATCTTCAGGTTCTTCAGCACATCGTTACAGTTCAGGATCACGCTGTAGAAATCCTTCGGATTAGCATAAGGATTTCCTTCGCTTACGTTATGACTGTTTATTTCCCGCAGGTACACATCGGCATTGGAGGTTATGCTCATCAGGTCGGCCCGAAGCTCGTTCAGCACTTCGTACTGCCTGGCAACCGTCAGGAACTGCCCGTACACACCCGTTACCGCTGCATCGGCATCGTAAATGTTCTGGTAATTGTTCGTATAATCTATGGCATTCTGAGGATCCAGATCAAATGCTTCCTTACAGGAAACAGCACCCGTAAGACCAACAGCAAGCGCCACGATCTGTAAAGATGTCTTTAATGTATTTCTTTTCATTTGACTAAAAGTAAATTATAAACCAAGGCGAACACCCACCATAAACGACTTATACAGTGGCTCCAGGCCCACATCAATGCCCTGTGCTACAGGACGGCTGGCCGCACTGAACTCCGGGTCGTACCCGATGTAGCTGCTCCTGGTAAGTAAGTTGTTAGCGGAGGCATACACGGAAGTGCCTTTGATGAAGCCGGGCTTTACAGGAAGTTCATAGGCAACCGAAAGGGTTCTGAGCCTGATGTAGGAACCGTCCTCTATCCAGCGGTCGGAGAAACGGGCATTGCCGGCAGGGTCGCCGTAAGTTGCTCTCGGCATGTCGGTGTTCTGCCCGTCGAACTGCCAGCGGTTGTTCACAGAGCCCAGTTGGTTCTGAGTAGAGTTCATGGCTTCCAAGTTGGCTCGCACGCCGTTGTAGACATCGTTCCCGCTACGGAAAGTAACCAATGCATTTACCGAAAACCGTTTCCAGGACAGGTTGCTGCTGAAGCTTCCGTAAAAATCAGGGTTCGGATTGCCGATCACGGTTCTGTCGTTTTCGTCGATAATGTGGTCGTTGTTCAGATCCAGGAACTTCACATCACCGCCTCTGAACGGAATCAGGTCACCGTTTGGCGCTTTTGTTTTCAGGTTGGCCTGCGCCGCTTCTGCCTCAGTCGTGAAAATGCCGTCTGTTTTGTAGCCATATAACAGGTTGGCAGGTTGCCCGGCTTCTGAGAGTATGGTGGCTCCTGCAAAGTTAGTCAGCAGGCGGTTTCCGGGGATTTGGGTAAGCTCATTCCGGTAAGTAGACAGGTTCAGGCCCAGGTCGAGCTTCAGGTCACCGGTGTTTACCACTCTGCTGAACAAGCCAGCATTGATGCCGCTGTTCTTCATGCCGCCATTATTTGTCAGCATGTAATCTAAGCCTGTCTGTGCCGGCACGGGCTCGTACACCAGCATATCGGTTGTTCTGCTGTTGAATACATCCAGGCTGAGTGAAAGGCGCTCGTTGAGCACCGAAGCATCCAGCCCGAAGTTCAGCTTACGGGTTGTCTCCCACATAATTTCCGGGTTGGCAATATTGCCTCTCCTGGTTCCCTGGGCGCCAAACAGGTTCTGGGTAATGTAGTATTGCTTGGCGGTATAGTTGCCGATGTCGTCGTTACCGGTCAGGCCATAGCTCGCCCGCAGCTTAAGCAGGTTAACAGCACTGATACCAGCCATAAAATCTTCGGAAGAAATAAGCCAGGCAGCAGCAACGGAAGGCAACACAGCCAGTTTCATCCCATTCACGGAGAAAGCATCCGGTATGGCAGGACCAAACCTGGAGGATGCATCTACCGACATATTAACGCTTAGCAGGTACTTGCTCAGCCAGCCATAGTCCGCGGAAACATAGGAATTTAACCACCTTGCTTCGCCCATATCGCCCGTAATATACCGCAGCGAATTCACACCTGTACCCAATGTTACAAAGTCGTCGCTCGGCGAGTTATAGCCGTACGATCTGTCTTCTTCACTTTTAATGTTGCTGAACCTAAAACCAGCCCTGCCGGTAAAGCTATGTCCTCCGGACCAGTTCCTGTTGTAGGCATAGTAGGTATCGTTGAATAAAGAATTGTAGCGCTGCACGCGGTTACCCAAACGGCTGTAGGCGATGGCGTTGTCCAGTTCTTCCGGCGCAACCCCCAGTCTAGGAATGAAGATGTCTTCCCGCACTTTATCGAAAGTAAGCCCGATCAGGGAGCTGATGGTGCTGTAAGTCGAAAGGGCATAGTTGAATTTGGCGGATCCGAAAAAGCGGTAATTCTGGTCCTGCCCCTGTGTACTGTTGATCAGCGCCGTTGGGTTGCTCCGGTTAAAGATGTCGGTATCGGCCAGGTTCGGTGACTCCACGCCTTCGTCGGTAACCTGCTGCACACGTAAGAAAGGTGCTTTTACCAGTGCAGCCAGTAGCGGGTTAGTGCCAAAATCGAGGCCCTGGTTGCGCAGGCTTTGCTGGTTTGAGGTAAACGAAAGGCTGGTGTTGCCGGTTAGCTTAGGGCTCAGGTTCAGGTCGGCATTAAAGCGGGTGCTGTACCTTTGCAGGCTTGTCTCTTTTGTAAGCCCCTGGTTCTCGAGGAAACCAACCGACAGCGCGTATTTAGCAATGTTATCACCACCGGTTACTTTCAGGTAATAGTTCTGGTTATAGCTGTTGCTCATAACCTCGCGCTGCCAGTCGGTGTTGGCGTGGTAGCGGGCATATTCCGGGTTCGACGGATCGTCGTTCATGTAAGGCTGCGCCTGCAACTGGGCATCCGTCATGCCGCTGGTCCTGAGCAGGTCCGAGAGGTAAAGCCTGAAATCGCCGTTGTTGAGCACCGGCAGGTTTTTAGGTGCAAAATTCACACCTCCGTACGCAGCGAAATCTATTTTCGTAGCCAGTTCTTTGGCCCGTGAAGTAGAAATCAGGATGACGCCGTTTGCCCCTTTTGTGCCATACAACGAAGCGCCGTCTTTTATGATCGTGATGTTGTCGATGTCTTTGATATCGATATTGGACAGCGGATTATTGCTATGCTCTTTGATGAGGGAACTACCGAAGGATTCGTGTTCATAGATCATCCCGTCTACGATGATGAGCGGTTTGTTACTGCCATAGAGCGAGTTGTACCCGTTTAACAGTATTTCTGCCCCCTGGCCCGGCGTTCCCGATTTCCGGATAACATCCACGCCGGCTGCCTTTCCCTGGAGGTAGCTATCCGGAAATGCCATAGGGTTTTGCCAACTGCCTGCGGTGTTGATGGAGGTAACGGCATAAGGCACCTGGCTTTTCGCCCTGGCACCGGAAGGCAGCACGGCAGCCTCATAAACCGTGTTAAAGCTTTTCTCATGCAGCCCTACTACCACAACGTTCTCGCCCTTCAAAGCCACCTGCCTGGTCTGGAAATCAGGACTGGATACATGAAGCGTCGCTTTATAGGAAGGTACTTCTATGCTGAAATTGCCCTGTTCATCGGTAAAGGCAGCAGAATAGCCCGGCACACTGATGTTGATACCTGCTAAGGGTACTCCGGTGGCAGCATCTCTTACAGTACCTGTTGCTTTAATTCCTTTGTAACTAATGTTCTTCCTGACAGCAACAGCGTCTGCGCCGCTTCTCCCTTCTGTTGTCGTTTCCTGGGCCATTGCCGGCACAGTAATAACAACCAAACCGAGGAGCATCAGTCTTTTTATTGATCTGGTAACTATATACATGTTAATAGGAATTGATATTTTGAATTGCTTTTCTCTTTATGGTAGCTGCGGAACAAGTTTAAAATAATCCAGGCTGATGGAATTCTGCCCGTCTACCCCGTTGTCAGCACCCACTATGTAGATATTCAGATCGCTCAGTTTATCGACAGTAAACTCCCCTACATATACTTCTTCAAAATTTTTAAGCGGCACGTCTGTCTCGGAGAACTGCGTTGACTTCGGATCGTTAACGGCAAACCGTTGTTTAAAAGCGATAGATTGCACATCGTTTGGCGCTACCCAGTACACTTTGTAGGTGCCACTGTACATGTTGGGCAACTGGTACCGCACATGGAACTGGTTTACCTTATGATTGAAGACATAGATGTCGTTGAAAAGCTCCTGCGTTTCCGGGTTCCGGCGCAGGCGGTAAGCAATGTTACCGGACTTATCGGTGCGGCTGAAGCCTGCCGGATGCTCCCCTTCCACCCGCACCGGAAGTATCTTCTCGGCCAGGCTAACATCTGCAGCGCTCATTACATACACAATCCCGTTGCTGGTAAAGTGATGGCTGATGATGGCATTCCGGTCAATGGGAATTTTCACGCCATCTTCGGAAGTAAGGTAGGCCGGCAGATTCTCCGGCGTATACAAACCTTTGAAGGCCAGGTCTTTTATAGCATACACAGAGGCTAACTTTTCTTCTTCCTCCGGAGTAGCTCCTTTTGTAAACGGTCTTATTTTTTCCCGCTCTGCCTCAATGGCAGCATCCGTCAACAGGATAAAAGTATACTCCTGGTCTTCATTAGCCAGGTTACCGGTTTTATCGAACAGGAAGTTTTTCTCGATCTCTCCTGTTCCTTCTCTGTACTTTGGTTTACCGGTATCAGGATCTACGCCAATCTGCTCTGCTTTCGTCGGATCAAAAACAGTGTACTTCAGCCCCTGCATGTAATCCCGCTGTTTCCCGGAAATCGACATGACATAGTCCCACACATTCAGTTTGGGAATAAGTGCTTTGTCAACAATGTGCAGCACACCATTGCCTACATACTGGTTCGCTTCCAGGATGGCAGCATCTTCCACAGTGGCGTTAGAAAACTTCAGGTATTTGCCATTGAGTGTTTTCAGCCGAAGCTCTGGTTTCGGGCTGTTGGTAAAGTAGCTCTGGTGAACGATGTGGTAGCCTACAAACTCCTTCAGCTTTGCCTCATCGTTCACAATGGCAGGATCCAGGTGCTCGAGCGCCTGGTTGGTTGGTGCCCACACCGTATACTTTTTAGAGGAAGCTATTTCCTGGTCATAGCCTGTTTGCTTCAGGAATTCGGCAAACCTGCTCAGGTTCTGATTGGCCTGTATTTTTTGGTACAGGTTACTGTTTAAAGTGGCGTCAGTTACTTTAGTGTATTCCTCAAACTTATCGTTACAGCCCGAAAAACCAAACGCTGCCACACTAAAGCAAACGAGAAAAATTCTTGATTTAAAGTTCATTTTGTTCCGGTTTTTAGAGCGTTAACCCCAGTGGCTGAGGCTAACGCTGTATTCATCTTTTAAGGTTTAGGAACAATGGTTCCATCCGGGTTAAACTTAGGCCATAACTGGTCTTCGCCCTCCGGGATAAAGTGTATCATGTCGAACTGCACATCGCCGCTGCCTTCCCAAACTGCATCCATGCGCAGTACATGACGGTCGGTTTTCTCCACGTCAATGGTTCCGGCCAGCAGCGCATAGTTCTGGCTACCGTGGTATTCAATAAATAATTCCGGGTTGTTGTAGAAAGGAACACGATACTCCGGTTCAGGTCGTCCGCCAAACGGTGATTTTATACCTAAGGCTTCCAGCGATTCCGGAGTCACTCCTTCCGGATAGGTATAGGTGTCACCCACCAACCGCATGCCCGCTAACTGCTCATTAAATTTCAGGATACGTGGAAGCGGTTTGCCATTGAAGGATACCAGTACACCACCACCGCCTTTACGCCTGATAAAGGAAATCCATACTTTGTAACGTCCTTTCACCAGCAGAGGGGTCTTGAATTCAATCCAGCTGTTAGCTGCCACATTGGTTCGGAGCGCCGGGAAGAACAAGTAATCATTATGATACACATAAAACTGGCGTGCTTCTGGTGCAACCCTGTACTGCACATCCCCCATCTGCCAGTTTACATCCTGCAGATCGCCAGGTTTGAATTTAGGGCTGCTTGTGTTCATTTTTCTGAAGTTTGCCAGCTTGGTGATCTCGGGCTGATCGGTCACTTCCCAGAAAACAGCAATCGGAAACCGTACTTTAATGGCATAAGGATCTTTCATGGTGTGCAGCACTCCATTTACAGCTGTAATGTCGCTGGATTCCCGTTTGATCTCAGAACCTGGCTCATGCTTACCATTGAAAGAATCATCATTTACCAGGATGGTAGTTCCATTTAGTTTGATCGTAATTACATCCAGTGGCGAGAGCGTGTTATGCGATGTCGCTTTAAATATTTCGGGCAGGTACTTCAAGCCTGGCAGAATATGATAGCCCACGTACAGGTTCAGACTGTCGGATGCCGACTTCGGATCACCGGTGTTTGAATACTTAGCTTTCAGATCGTTGAAGGAATTGATACCTGCTGCCTTCAGTACCGTGTTTGACTCTACCATAACCGTATGAAACATTTTGGACGAGTCGCTCAGGTCTTTGGGCAGGATGTTCAGGTATTCGTAATAACCGGTTTCTTTCAGTGCCTGGCTGAAAACAGAGTATTCCGGGTTAGCCTCGATCATCTGGGCCAGCGTCTGCCTGGATGGCTTCAGCACATTGTCGATAACATGGATAATACCGTTACCCACCCTGATGTCGGCCTGTTCCAGCAAAGCCTGCCTGTTGATAAGCCGTTTGGTGTTGCCATCGTTGTTCTGCGCTCCGGTAATGATGTACTGGCCGAACATAGTGGCTGTACGCAACTTGCCATCGTTGAATTCCCTGGAGGGAATGGTATCGCGGATAAGGTGAAATTTCACCAGTTCTTCCAGCTCCGGAATACTGATATCGCTTACCGAAGCTTTTCCCTGCTCCTTCAGATAAGCTTCAATGGCTGTGTTGGTAGGCACAAATACGGTATAAGTACCGTACCCGCCTAACGAGCCTTCTGCTTTTGTTAAGGACAGAATTTTTGAAAAATGAGAAAAGGTGGCCGGATCTTTCTGCAGGTATTCCGATATGTTTACATCAGAAGTTGTGTAGATATCAAACTCCTCCTTTTGGCAGGATGTAAATGTAATGATCAGCAGCAGCACTCCGACGAGTGGGGCCAACCAGTTTTTAGGAGAACTCATTTTTTCCATATCCTACTATATTGATTAATTTAGTTTTTGATTATTGATAAAAAGGATTTTGAACCAGTTTCTTGTTGGTGGCGAGTTCGTAGAAGTATACTGGCAGGTAATGACTGTTCTTATCGCGGAGCTTGGTAATGGCAGACTGCTGGAACTCCAACTGCGCTGTATTTGCTACAATATTCAATAGCAGATCACTTCGTTCGTAGTTGTTTCTTCTGGCATTGCGCAACAGGTCATACCACCGCTTGCCTTCGTAGGCAAACTCCCGCGCTCTTTCGGCCAGTATGTAATCTGTTATGCCGTTTTTGTCGTCAGGTTCTACCACCTGGGCTGTTTCAGGCAATGCATTTGCCCTTGTTCTGATTATCTCAATGATGTCAAGCGCCTCCTGCCCCTGACCCAACTCATTCAGAGCTTCCGCTTTCATCAGTAAGATATCGGCATAGCGGTACACCATGAAGTTACCGTAAGAGGCAGCCGATGACCGCGCTGTACCGGAGTTTACACCCAGGTATTTCCAGATGCTGCCATCATTTAATTTAAAAGCAGCGCCATCGCCCCGAATGTCTTTTTCAATTATTTCTTCCGGATTAGAGGCAAAAATTTCTTCTCTAGCTAACAGCGAAGCCCCGAAGCGCCGGGACACGGAAGGCGAGAACATGCTGTAAAAGGGGTTCAGCCTGTTTATGTTGAAGTAGACTTCGAAAATACTCTCGCTGGACCCGCCTTCGTAGAAAATGGTTGGGAACCAGTTATTGTCTCCTACAACTAAGCCATACTGGCCGGAGTTTATTACTTTGTTACATTCGGCTATGCTGCTCTGGTAATCGTTCTGCCACAGGTACACATCGGCAAGCATGGCATTTACGGCATATTTGGTAATTCTGCCCTTGTTCAGCTCATTTTTGCCATAGTTGGTTTGCACATACTGCTCGGCTTGCTTCAGGTCGGTCACCACCTGGTTCAGCACATCCTGCTGCGAGCTTTTCGGTAGCTGCACTTCGTCTTTATCGCTGGCAGTTGGCTCCAGCTTGAGCGGCACATCACCAAACGTGCGGGCCAGGTAGAAGTACATCAAAGCCCGGAGTGCCATCGCTTCGCCAATGTAGCCATTAAGGGCTGCCTGCGTGAAAGTATTGTCGTTCCGGAGCACCTCCGGTGCAAACTTGATCACGTTGTTGCAGTAGTTAATCGTGGTATAAACGGCAGCCCAGTTCGAGAGAGGGTTGGTTGACTCAATGTTCACATTGATAATATCGAGTTCCTGGCGCCTGATGCCTGATCGCGCCTCCAGCATATCTGCCCGCAATTCTCCCCACAGAAACAGGTTTTCCACAAGCGGCGGGGCAAGCAACGAGGCATAACAGCCGTTTACGGCAGCCGCCACCTGTTCCTTGGTTTGCCAGAACTCCTGCCGCACCACGCCATCCTTAGGTTTAAGGTCGAGGTATTTGTCACAGGATGTAGTAGTCAGTAATAACAGTGCTGAAAGAACTAAAATATATGTTGTATTTCTGGTCATGGTATGGATTGCTTAATTTTAGAAACCTACAGAAAAGCCCAAAACAATATTTTTGGTTGGAGGCGTCATGGAATTGTCAATGGCAACTCTGAATGGATCCGTTCCCCTGGTAGATACTTCCGGGTCCTGGCCTGTGTAGTTGGTGAAGGTGAGCAGGTTCTCTGCTGTTACATACACGCTGGCATTCTTCATTTTTATTTTGCTCAGCGCATTTTTACCTAAAGCATAGCGGGCTGTTAGAGCTCTTAACCTTACAAAGGATGCATCTTCTACATAGCGGTCGGAGCCCAGCCAGTTGTAGCCACTGTTCCAGAGCGCACGTGGCATATCGGTCTGATCGCCAGGGTTTCTCCAGCGCCGCAGCACGGCAGTGCTTTGGTTATCATAACCATACATGTTGGTGGTGTTCATTTGTGTACCATTCACAATCTGGTATTTCGTTCTGAAGCTGAAGAAAGCTGTAAGTTTAAGTCTTGACTTGTAGGTGATGGTTGGTCCGAAACCACCAATGAATTTAGGGTTGCCATTGCCCAGGTACACCACATCGCGGTAATCGATGTTGCCATCATGGTTAATATCTTCATACATGGCATCACCCGGCTGGAAGATATAGTCTGTGTATGGATAGTTAAACCGCATAAAGAGCGGCTCTCCATCCAGACCTACAATAGCGTTGCCGTCTTTATCGCGCGCTACGGTTGCTTCAGCATCGGAGTAAACACCTTTGTAGCGGTAACCGAAGAAAGACCCAAACGGTGTATTTTCCTGCAGGAAGGATTTATACTGGCCATTGGCAGCTGAATTACCTTTTTCGCGTGGGTAAAACTCTGATATTTCGCGGATGATGTTCACGTTCCTGGAAATATTGAAGTTCAGGTCCACGGTCCAGTCCTTTGTTTTGATGGGTGTGCCCTGAATGTTCACTTCCCAGCCCTGGTTGTCCATGGTACCCACGTTCATGTTAATGGAGCTGTAACCGGAAATGCCTGGCAACTGCAGATCCGGGAAGTACAGGTCTGTTGTTCTCATGCGGTAGAAATCAACATCCACATCAAACCTGTTTTTGAACATGATCAGGTTAAACCCGGCGTTGTGTCCGGTAACTGTTTCCCACCGTAGCGTAGACAGCTCCATGTTCTGCGGGTACACGGCAGGACCACCAATGTAGTCCCAGTCGTAGTTTCCGTAGACGCTGTAGAAGGAATAGTTATTGCGAGGAGCACGTCCGCTTTGCCCGAAACTGGCCCGTAAGCTCAGGTCGTTGATAAACCCAAACTGCTGCATAAAAGGCTCACCTGATACTCTCCAGCGGGTAGAAAGCGAAGGGAAAGCGGCATAACGGTTGTCAGGACCAAACTTGGAATTACCATCGCCGCGCAAGGCAGCGTTAAAGATATAGCGGTCCAGGTAGCTGTACTGCACATTACCAAGCAGCGCCACACTACGGCCATGGGAATAACCGGAGCTCATGCCCTGGATACGGGCAGCCGCTGAAGGATCCTGCAGAAATGCCGAAGCTGAGTTAGAAGACTGCAACTGTACGCTGCTTACCTTGTTATCGTCCGACAGGAAAGACACCAAACCAATCAGGCTATGGTTTTCACCCAGCTTTGGCGTGTAAATCAGGTTTGTTTTGGTCTGGATACCGAAGCGGTCCACATCCCCGTCATAGGCGCGGTTTACCACTGTTTCACTCATTGGTCTGCCCGTTGCCAGCTGCGGCAGGAAAGTGCTGCTCTTCGTGTTGTCAATATCAAACTGCACGTCAAAAGTGGTGCGGAGCAGGTCGGGCACAATGTCGTACTGCAGGTTGAATTTAGGGATAATCCGCTCGCTGCGCACATTGTTTATACCCATTGTCAGCAAAGCCAGCGGGTTGTAGGTACGCGGGTATTCGCCCTGGATATTGCGGAGCGGGGATAAGTACAAACCGGTGTTGTTGCCTTGCAGATCGTACTCATACACGCTCATATTCGGCATTTTATCGTAGGCAATGCTGCGCGCGTTGTTGCTGTAATTACGATCGGTATCCGTGTTTGTATAGGCAATGTCTGTTCTGAATCGTAGCCTGCTCGACACATCGTAATCCAGGTTAATGCGGGTTGAAATCCTGCTTAAACCTGTGCCTAAAGTAGTACCGGTTTCATCCAGGTAGCCAACCGAAGCATAGTACCGTGCTTTTTCACCACCACCCGACAACGAAAGGTTATGGTCGTGCTTATAACCGGTCTGGGTAATCAGGTCGAGCCAGTCGGTATTCGTGCCGTAGTTGTAGTAGTAATAAGGATCACTGATATCGTACAGGAATTCCTTTACTTGCTCGGTATTTAGAGGTGCACCATTACGGTTCATCACCGCCTCCGGAATCAGCATGGAGAATTGGTCGCCGGTCAGCATCGGGATGGGCTGTGGCTGTTTTGCCATGGTACCCCTGAAGGTATAGGTTACAGCAGGCTTTCCTACACGTCCGCGCTTGGTGGTAATTAACAACACCCCGTTGGAAGCTCTGGATCCCCACACCGCCGTAGCAGCCGCATCTTTCAATACAGCAATTTCCATGATATCGGAAGGTGCAATGTTCAAAAGCGTGGCGTAGCCCTGGTCGTCGGCGGTACCGAAGTTAAAGTCTGAGGGAATTTCTGTTTCGAAGGGCATGCCATCCACCACGATCAAAGGGTCTGATGAACCGTTGATGGTAGACGTACCCCGAATCCTGATCTGCATGCCGGCACCCGGGTCACCGGAATTTGCCGCGATGTCTACACCGGGAAGGCGTCCCTGGATAGCCTGGTCGATGGAGCTGGAAGACATTTCCTCAAGTTCGCGGGCATCGATTTTAGCAACACTCACCGTGGAACTCCGTTTCTCCACTTCCATCAGGCCGTTACTGGAGGTCTGGCGGGCCACCACCACTACTTCCTGCAGTTGGTTGGCCGAAGATTCCAACTTAAAATTGAAAACTGTTCGGCCGCCTATCTCCTGAACAATCTTTTTATAACCGATAAATGACACCGCTAGCTTGTTAGCCGGGTTTGCCACTTTCAGCACAAAATTTCCGTCCAGGTCTGTGTTGGCGCCATTTACAATTCGACCTTCTTTGTCGATTTCCGTAACAACAGCGCCAATAATGGTTATGCCGCTTTCCTTGTCTGAAACATTTCCTTTAATGGTTTTGCCCACGCCGGTGTTCTGTGCATAAGAACCAAAGTTCAGCAACAGCAGCAACGCAACAGCAAGACTACCATAAAAAGGAAGTTGTATTAATCTCTTCATAATCTGGTATTGATTCTAGTATTACTTGGTATCAAATCTCAAAAAGTCATCAAGCAAATGGATTACAGCACGGTTGGATACATTATTGCTGCTGGCCGTGATAACACGGGCCGTGCCGCCTTTCATATCCCGGACAGTCATGCTGCCCGGTGTGTTTGTTACAGCTACCATGGTTGCCTCACCATTCTCTTTATCTAAAATGGTAAGATACCCACCCTCTTTTTTACCGTCAGCCGCAACAGCTGCTTTGCTGATGATGTGATACCTGATAAAATTGGCAACTTTCTCTTTATCTTCATTTTCCGAAGGATTGGTAGCGGCAGGCAGGTAACCTTCTGCAACAGCGGCATCGATGGCCGCATTATCCGGAGCGAGCAGGGTATAGAACGAGCCATCTGCCACTCCCAGAAGCGCACCTGTGGCAGGTGTGTAGATAGCAGCGTTGCTCAGGTAATCATAAAACTTTTTGTATGGAGAATCCGGCTGTTCTGCGAGTTTTTTCAGGTGCAGCCCCATAGCCTGTTGCGGGTCCAGGAACAGCTGATCGACATAGTACACGGTTCCGTTGGAGGTAACTTTCTGGTTAGAAGCTCCGGGCGCCATATCTTTTTCCAGGTTTCCGGCAGAGAAAACAGAATTCTGACTGAACCGGATATATTCGCCGTTGTACGTCTCGATAACACCGTTACCGGTTGTCACGTTGGTAAAATCGCCGAGAGCCACATGCGCATTGATAATGCGGTTAAGTTTATCCCAGGCACTTGTTCCGGTAAGCTTAGCGCCACCGCCCGGAGGAGTATATTCCCACCTGTTGGCATCCAGGTTGTAATCAAATCCTGCTGCTTTCACTACCTCGTCAGAAGCCAGGAAAACAGTAAATTTAATGCTGGTGTTGATCAGGATCGGCTTGAGTGCTACCGTCAGGGCGCGTGTCATTAAGGAATACTTCGGATCAAGGTACACTTTCCCAAAAACGGAACTGAACACATTGGCTTCCTGCACTTTGCTGGTACCATAGAACATACCGTTGCTCAGTACCTTTTTGTCTACCACATCTGTTTCCGGGTTGAACAAAGCTCCTTGTCCAAAGCTGTTATGCGTGCTCTGGAACTTGCTCGGCCACACCGTCATGTTCCACATGTGGGCATTTAGAAAGTCGTAGATGATCTGCTTTGGCACATCGTCGAGCGTTGGATAATGCTCGAGCAATACATTCTTCAGGTAAGCATCCAGGGCTTCGTTGGTAGGGGCAAAAAGCGTGTACCCTTCCTGCTGCCCGTCATTGTCCTCAAACTTCAGGTAGTTTTCGTTGTTGGGCGAATACATGAGCCCGGCATCGTACACCTTCACATAAACGTTGTTGCTGCCGCCGTTTATGAGATTATACTTTTCGGTTGCCGGCGCATTTACCAGGTACGACACCATGTACTTCTCAAAGATGGATCTGAACTTGCTGTATCGGTTCTGCGAAGCAAGGTACTTGTCAAGATTCGGAAGAGGCGTAATTACCTTGTCTAGTTCATGCACAACCCCGTTTTCTGCAATGATATCCCAGGTCACTATTTTTGCGCCACCCACATTAAAACCGGTAAAGGGTGTGTTCGGGTAGAAATAATTGTAGTCGTAGGCGGTAAGGCCCCTGGCGTTGAAATACTTGTTCAGGAAATACGGGATGTACTTGTTATTATTATCGTTTACATTATAGTAATCGCTGCCGGACCTGTTGTTTCTGTTTGAAGCAACTACCAGATTTTCAGCGCCATTTATATTTTCCCGCTGAACACCCTCATAGTAAGCAGTTCGCCGCTTATAAGCCTGGTTAGATTTCCAGCCTAATCCAGACTGGTAATCGGCCAGCCTGTCAGTTTTGAAAGCATTGTAAACCATGGCATACTTCACAATTTTTTCTGCTGTAGCAGCGTCCATAGCCTCTACACCAGCAATGCCGGCGTCTTGAAAGTATAATTGAAAAGCCTCGTCGTTTGGCGCAAAAATGGTCCAGTAGCCGGCTTTGCTTAAAACATCCTTATAGCCTGCCTTGTCTACACAGGCCAGGAAGCTTTTAAAATTTCCTTTTGCCTGCAACACCTGGTAAACAGGTTCTTCCAAGGTTTCAGGACGTTCATAAAATTCTTTGAATTCTTTCTTTTCACAACCTGCCACAACAAATAGCAGCAGCAGAAGACTTAAAGAATTCCGTAAAAGGTTGCACATCATATTAATTGCGTAAATTTTATTATAAAAAACATTCTAAAAGCAACGATATTTTTCCGGCACCCGGTAACACTACCGGCACAGCTTGCGCCAGGGCAGTCAGTAATCTGATTGACTAAAAAAGGGTATTGCAGGACACGACGCACAACTGAAGGGTTGCCTTCAGCTGGCAGAGGAGAATACAAAGAGAGCGTAATTATTTCTTCATATAGTTTAATTTTAATTAACTATTCAGTTCTTTACAGCCGAAGTCTTACAGATGACCAACTTAGGTCAAGCAATGGATGAACGCCCGCTCCACCAGTTCCGGAAGCGCTCTTCACCCAAACTCTGCTTTAAGACATAGGCTGCATAAGCAAAAAATTTAAAACTAATGTTAGTAAGGAAAGAAATAAAAAAATACTACTGCCTGGCTCAAAAGCGCTATCGTTTGCACTATCGGAAATAAAAAAAAGCCAGGGCAGCTGTAGTATGTAAAAAAGATAAACTTGAATGGCTAAATGTAGAAAAGTAATTTTTTTCCGGCATCCTGTGGTATCCTGCCAATAAACCTGCTACACCGTTAATCATTCCAAAAAGCGCAAAAGAACCAGAAACTTCAGTGTCGTAACTTTTACATATTAATATATTTTTTGGCGGCAGCGCTGCCAATACCTTTTCGCCTTCAAAAATTAATCTGCAACAAGGCAAATGAACTTGTTTCAGGCGGCCTCCTCGCTTCTTTACAAGAATTAATATTTTTTTTCACCAACAGTTACTATCTAAAAAATATTTACATATCTTTGCAGTCCGAAATTTCAAGAAGATATTTAGCTTTAAGAACATAGCCATGAGCGAACTATTAAATTTTATTGAGCAGGAATCAACCGAGAAGCGTGCTTCTTTCCCTAACTTCCAGGCAGGCGACACAATCAATATTCACGTTAAAATCCGTGAGGGAAACAAAGAGCGTATCCAGCAGTTCCAGGGCGTTGTAATCCAGCGTAAAAACATAAATACAAACGGCGAAACTTTCACAGTACGTAAAGTTTCTAATCAGATTGGCTTAGAGCGTATCTTCCCGCTTCTTTCTCCAAGCATCGAGAAAATCGAGCTGATCAGAAGAGGCCGTGTTAGAAGAGCAAGACTTTACTACCTGCGTGGTCTGCAAGGTAAAGCTGCCAGAATCAAAGAAAGAAGATAAAAATACCTGTTTTCATAAGTTTACTATAGTTTTACAAAGAGGAGCCGTTTTCAGCGGCTCCTCTTTTTTTGCCTGCAAGCTACTGCCCTCTGGCACCTGCAACCGGATTGCGTATATTTGCAGCAGCAAACTATTTCGTTCCTGCCAACACGCATGAAAAACTACCTTTACCTCCTTCCTCTTCTGTTTCTGTTTTTGCTGACCGGCTGTAAAAACGATTATGCCGACCTGCCCACCTACTCGGCCAGTAAACAATTGCAGGCAGTTATCGAAAATCCGGCAGGCACCAACCACAAGCTTCGTTACGACAAAGCCACCAAAGAATTTGTGAACACCAAAGAAGCAGGACGCGACAGGGTGATCGGCTTCCTCCCCTTCCCGGGCAACTATGGCTTTATTCCCTCCACAGAGGTTGGCGGCAACGGCGATCCGCTGGAGGTATTGGTAATAGCAGAGGCTATGGAGACAGGTACAGTATTAGAAATTGTTCCGCTGGGGGTGCTGCACCTGGATATTAAAGGTGAGCTGGAGCCCAAAATAATAGCGGTGCCGGCAAGGCCAAGCGAGCAACTGATCAGCGCCACCGACTACGCCGCGCTCTCCACCCAATACCCTGCCCTGAAAGAAATCCTCGAAAAGTGGTTTGTGTACCACACCCCCACCCGCCACGCCAGGTTTGCCGGCTGGCGCGACGAGCGGTTTGCCGATAAGCTCGTTCAGCGCTGGATGAAGTTATAAGGCAATAGATTTGCCTTTCGGACATACAACACTAACTTTGTATAATTTAGCAAGGCAGTTTGATAATGTTTTTAGCAAATTGCCGAACATTAAACCCTCGGGATTTGTTGAAGCTAGTATGAAACTAACTGTCTGCCGGAAAGAGAACTTTAATGCTGCGCACAGGCTGCACAATGCCGCCTGGACCGATGAGCAAAACAGCGCTACTTTCGGCCTGTGCAACAACCCCAACTACCACGGGCATAATTACGAACTTATTGTAAAGCTAACAGGTCCTGTAGACCCGGAGACAGGTTATGTATACGACCTGAAAAAACTGAGCGACCTGCTGAAAACAGAAGTGCTGGAGCGCTTCGACCACAAAAACCTGAACCTCGATACGCCTGAGTTTCAGCAGCTGAACCCGACAGCTGAAAACATTGCGGCCGTTATCTGGAACCGCCTCCGGGATAAAATCAGCAGGGAACTGGAATTAGCTGTAACACTTTATGAAACTGAACGAAACTTTGTTGAATATCATGGATAAGCAGGACCAGGAGCACGAGTACGAACAAATGGACGACCATGTGATGAGCTCGCTGGAGACGCCCTTACGCCCTGATGCTTTTGATTTACCTGACGAAGAGAAAATCCGCATCATTTCCGGCCACTTCGAAAAAATCATGCACACGCTGGGCCTGGACCTGACCGACGACAGCCTGAAAGGAACCCCCTTGCGGGTGGCCAAAATGTATGTGCAGGAAATTTTTCACGGACTGAACCCGGAAAACAAACCGGTTATCCGCCGCTTCGAAAACAAGTACAAGTACAGGCAGATGCTGGTGGAGCGCGACATTACCGTGTACTCTTCCTGTGAGCACCATTTTGTTCCCATCATTGGCAAAGCCCACGTGGCCTATATGCCCAACGAGCACGTGATCGGCCTGTCTAAACTGAACCGGATTGTGCAGCACTACGCCCGCCGTCCGCAGGTGCAGGAGCGCATGACCATGCAGATTGCAAACGAACTGAAAAAGGCTTTAAGAACAGAAGATGTGGCGGTGCTGATAGAGGCCGACCACCTCTGCGTAATGAGCCGTGGCGTAAATGATGTGAGCAGCAGTACCATTACTGCCGAATATTCCGGTATATTTGAGCAGGACATGTACCGGAACGAATTCCTGGGGCACATCCGTCTGAAATAGGCGCAGCTCATCTACTAAACAGAAAACAAGCTTTTTTGCATACAGAGGGCCTCATAACAACAGGAGACTACCCTGTATACGTATAGTCAGAACCCATAATGCTTATGCAAAAGAACTATGCCAGGTAAAATACTTATCACAGGCGGCTCAGGCTTAATCAGCACCCGCTTATCTGAAGTACTGATAGACCAGGGGTACGAAGTGGCTCACCTGAGCAGGCACGCTACCAAATTTACCCACTACAAAACGTTTAAATGGGACATCGAGAATGCCCGGATAGACGATAGCGCCATTACCTGGGCCGACTACATCATTCACCTGGCAGGCACCAATGTAACCAGCGCCAAATGGACCGAAGAGCATAAGCAAAACATCTACAACAGCCGCATTAAAAGCACCACCTTACTGTACAACTGCCTCCGGAACACGGAGCATCATGTAAAAGGCTTTATTTCGGCCTCGGCGATTGGTATTTACGGCGACTCCGGCGAGCAACTGATGTCGGAAGAAAGCATATATGCCGATGATTTCCTGGCCCGCGTTTGCAAAGACTGGGAAGCAGCCGCCTGGCGCATCAACGACCTGGGCATCCGGACGGTAATTTACCGGATCGGGATTGTGCTGAGTGATAAAGGAGGCGCCATGCCCCAGATGGCACGCCCCATAAAACTGATGGCCGGCGCACCGCTCGGTTCCGGCAACCAGTACATGTCCTGGATTCATATCGACGACCTTTGCCGCCTGTTCATCAGTGCCATCGAAGATCACGGGTTTCATGGCGTGTATAATGCCGTAGCCCCGCACCCGATTACAAATAAAAAGTTTGTAAAGGAACTGGCGGAGGTGTTGAACAAGCCACTCGTACTCCCCAATTTACCTGCTTTTGCTGTAAACCTGGTGCTTGGCGAAAAAAGCGAAACCATCCTGGCCAGCCAGCGCGTTAGCGCCAATAAGGTGCTGCAGACCGGGTTTACTTTTGAGTACAACTACATCGACGAAGCCTTAAATTCTTTTTATAAACCGGAAGCTTAAAAACTTTCTGCACCAAACGCAAGCGGCCCGACAGATACACTTCTGCCGGGCCGCTTCTTATTTTCAGCTACCGAATACTACCCCGATACCTCTTCTGGTTCAAAAAATTCTGCTGCAGCTGCCACCATTGCCACTGCTCCTGAACAAGCAGCAATACTGCTTCTAAATCGAATCTTCCAGCAACTCCAGGCCAAGATCCACAGCCGTGGAATCGACCTCTACCTTTTTCGGCAGTACCGTGGTGCAGTTATACTTTTTCCGGATTTTAACCGTAGGCTTGGGGAAGCGGCCCATGGTGTAGCCCAACTCCTTATCCTTGTAAAGCTCCTCCATATAAAGACCGAAGATCGGAAGCGCCGTTTTAGAGCCCTCGCCCAGTGCCGATGTCCGGAAGTGAATGCTGCGGTCTTCGCCCCCTACCCACACGCCTGTTACTAAATCTTTGGTTACGCCCATATACCAGCCGTCGGAGTGGTTGGAGGTGGTACCGGTTTTGCCGCCGATTTCATTTCCTTTCCAGAGGTCGTACTCCCACAGCGCCTGCGAGGTGCCGCCCGGCTCTTCCATACCGCCTTTCAGCATGTGCATCATCAGGAAAGCGGTTTCTTCGCTCAGCACCTTTTTCTGCTGGGGTACAAACTGCTTGATCAGGTTGCCGTTCCGGTCTTCGATGCGGGTAATAAACATGGGATTCGTGTGGAACCCGTGATTTGGGAAGGTGCTATAGGCCCCGACCATTTCGTATACCGATACATCGCTCGGCCCTAAGCCAATAGATGGCACCACATCCAGCGGACTGTTAATGCCCAGGCGCTTGGCGTACTTCACTACCGTTTCCCAGCCGATCAGTTCCGTGAGCTGCGCGGTAACCGAATTAACCGATTTGCCCATAGCTCTGCGAAGCGTCATGGGAGCGCCAGTGTATTCCCAGTCGGCATTGGTAGGCGACCAGCTTTTCTTCTCCCCTTTCTCCACATAATTGATCGTAACACGGTGGTCTACAATCTTATCGCAGGGCGAGTAGCCGTTGTCGATGGCAGCCACATACACAAAGGGCTTAAACGTTGAGCCTGGCTGCCGCCGGGCCTGTTTCACGTGGTCGTACTTAAAGTATTTAAAGTTGATACCACCTACCCAGGTTTTTATTTCACCGGAAACAGGGTCCATCGTCATCATACCGGCATGCAGGAAGCGCTTGTAATACGCCAGCGAATCCAGTGGCGACATGGTTACTTTCTTCTCCCGTTCCGGATTATCCCAGGTAAACACCATCATTTCGCGTGGCGTGTTGAGCTCCCGGTTAATGGCAGCTTCGTCGTTGCCGTACTTCTCTTTCAGGCGCTGGTAATAGGCGGTGCGTTTAATGGTCGACTCGATAAAACCCGGAATTTCGCGGTTTTTCTCATCCACCCACGGGTTCCTGCCTTTCCAGTGATTGTCGAAGCGGCGCTGCAGCGTACGCATATGCTTTTCCATGGCAGCTTCGGCATGTGCCTGCATGCGTGAGTCGATGGTGGTATACACTTTTAAACCATCACGGTAGAGGTCATAGCCATTTTGCTTGCACCACTCTTTCATAAAATCGGCCACTGCTCCCCTGAAATAGGTAGCAGGCCCATCGTAATGGTTCTCAACTTTGTAGTCCAGCACCAGCGGCAGCTGGCTGAGCGAATCGGCTGCAGCATCCGTCATATACCCATACTTGGCCATCTGCGCCAGCACGGTATTGCGGCGGCGGGTAGCGTTTTCGGGGTTAAAGCGGGGGCTATAGTAGGTCGGGGCCTTCAGCAAGCCAACCAGCACGGCCGCCTGCTCCGCCTTCAGGCTGTCGGGCGAGGTATTGAAAAATGTTTTAGAAGCTACTTTAATGCCGAAGGAGTTACTGCCAAAGTCGACGGTGTTCAGGTACATGGCCAGCAGTTCTTCTTTGGTATAACGCTGCTCCAGTTTGATGGCCGTGAGCCATTCTTTTGTTTTGGAAATAACGATGTTAAGGCCCGGAATATGGCCCAGCACGCCTTTGGAGTCGTCGGTGCGGGTTTTGTAGAGGTTTTTCGCCAGCTGTTGCGTGATGGTACTGCCGCCCCGGCTGTCGCCCTGCACTGTTGAATAAATGACAGATGCAATCGCCTTCGGGTCGATACCGGCATGTTCATAAAACCGGACATCTTCTGTAGCCACCAGCGCATTGATCAGCACCGGTGCAATATCCGGGTAGCCGACAGGGCTGCGGTTCTCCTTAAAATATTTCCCGATCAGCTGCCCGTCGGCGGTGTAGAGTTCAGAGGCCTGGTCGCTTCGGGGGTTTTCCAGTTTATCCAGGCTTGGAGATGCACCGAACAGGTAAAACAGGTTGTGTTCCACACTGAACAGGTAGCCCACCACCAGTACGAACCCCAGCACAAACAGCTTCCAGGCAGTACTTACTATCGTTCGGTAAATTGACTTCTTTGGCTTGTCTACTTTCTCTTGCTTATCCAGCATTATCATAAAACGAGGGCCTCACCCTTACTTATTCAAAATCACGCTTCTTCCAAAACTAATGCAAATATACCTTTTGTACAGAACATCTATGGGTTAAAGGCATAAAACTTAGTAGCTGTACCTCCTTACCTGCAGGATTTTTGGCGGCTCTGCCTATCTTTGCCTGACAGGCAATACTTTTAAACCGGAACAACATGCAACAGCAGCTACAGGATATATTTGCAAACGTCATGGGCCTATCCCTGACCAACACAACTCGCAACGAGCTGGTTCAATATTTCCATTTTGGAAGCACGCATTACACTACCCCACAGGGACTTGTGCTCGATGTGGGGGAATTTACGCTGGCCCTGAACTGCCCGTGGCAGCTGTATTTGCCCGATGGGAGCATCCTTAAACACGACGAGGTTTTCCAGCGAAAACGCGAAGCAGGACTTCCCGCTCCCGGCGCACCCTTCGACTGGAAAGTACCGGGTGCCAACCTGCGCGACCAGCGCCTGAAAGAACTGGTTAATAAAAACGAAGCAATGGCGCCAACCCGTATAGAGGCAGGCGAACATTACAGCTTTTCCCTGTTTTTCTCCAATGGCTTACACCTCACGGTTACCCCCGACACCTCGAAACCGGAAGATGTATACTGGCAGCTTTTCAGCAATACAAACCAAAACATAAGCCTGCGCGCAGGCAAAAGCGGACTGACGACGGAATAATACGTTCTTATTTTTTACTCTGGACAGGTTGTGACAACCTTTACAGCCTTGGCGGAGTAACAGCTCAGAAACAAGCAATTTGAACGTCAGACTTCAACTTTTCGAGCTGGAAGACCAGCCCTGGTTTCCGCACATCATCCGCCAGGGCATGCTGGATTTTCTGCGGTTTATGATCTCGAAGCTGCGGGCGTATGATGCTGCGCTACCTTTGTTGCAGGAACTGCTCGAGCAAACAGGGCAGCACCACATTACGGATCTGTGCTCGGGAGCAGGAGGCGGTATTGAGGTTATCCGGGAGGATCTCAGCCGGCGCATGCAGGCACCCGTGCAGGTAACGCTCACCGATTTGTACCCCAACCTGGATGCCTGGCAGTATTTACAAAAGCACTCCGGCGGCCAGATTCGCTATCTAGCTGAACCGGTAAATGCCACCGCCGTACCCGAAAATATTACAGGAGTACGCACCATATTTTCTTCTTTTCATCACTTCAGCCCAAAGCAGGCGCAGGCCATTTTGCAGGATGCCGCCAACAAGCGTGCCGCTATCGGGGTGTTTGAAGGTGCAGGTAAAAGCTGGCTGGAGATGCTGGCCCTCTGGCTGTTTTTTCCGTGGGTTATCCTGCTCGTAACGCCATTTATCCGCCCGTTCAGGCTCAGCAGGCTATTTTTCACGTACCTGGTCCCGGTAATTCCGCTGGGCATACTCTGGGATGGCACCGTTTCGCTCCTGCGTATTTACACGCCGGAGATGCTGCAGCAAATGGCCGCTAAGGTACATGCGCCTGCCTACACCTGGCGCACCGGCAAAGTCAGCTCCCGGCTCGGGAAAAATGTGATTTACCTGATCGGCTATCCGGAAAGTTAATGTGCTGATTTTTTAATGTGCTGATGTGTTAATTTATTGATGGTTACATGGTTTAATTGCTAAATTGTTGATGATCAGCAGGAGTATTATAAGTTGAAGAAGCTTTAACCATTTAACAATTCAACAATTAAACAATATAAACAATGCCACAGGTTGCTGCTACCGGTTATAAAAATGCGTTGGTGCTGATGCGGATACCGTTTTCGGTGTACCTGATGCCTATTTTCTGGTTTGCGCTAAGCACGGTATCCGGGTATGAACTGTGGCGGGCGGTGGCGGTTTTCGTGATACTGCACCTGCTGGTGTACCCGGCCAGCAACGGCTACAACTCCTACTGCGACCGCGACGAAGACAGCATCGGGGGCTTAAAACGTCCGCCCAAGGTAACGCGCGAACTGTTTTACCTGGTGCTGCTCTTCGACCTGCTGTCGGTTATAACGGCTTTGCTGGTGGCTCCTGTTTTTGGGGGGATGGTGGCGCTGTACCTGCTGGTGTCCAAGGCGTACAGCAACGAATATATCCGGCTCAAAAGGTATCCGATTCTCAGCACGGTGGTGGTTACATTCTTCCAGGGCGCCTTTACCTATGCCATGGTGCAGGTGGGGCTGGGGATTTCGCTGCCGGAGGTGCTGCAAAAGCCGAATGCATGGTTTGCGCTCATCAGCACCCTCTTCCTGTGTGGCTCCTACCCTCTTACCCAAATTTACCAGCACCACGAAGACGCCCGCCGCGGCGATAAAACGCTCAGTTTGCTGCTCGGCATAAATGGCACCTTTTTGTTTGCCGGAATCAGCCTGCTGCTGGGCGCGGCTTCGCTGCTCTGGCTTTACTACACAACCGGTCAGCTGCGCAACATTTTTATTTTCCTGGTGTGTACGGCACCAGTGCTTTACTTTTTCACGACCTGGGTGACGCGTGCGCAGCGGGATAAGCGGGAGGTTAATTTTGAAAATACCATGCGCATGAATAAGATTTCGTCACTTAGTATCAGTCTTGCTTTTATTGCCATGACAGCAGCAAAGTTTCTTAGCTAATCAATTGGTTTATAACATCTTTACCCGCCTCGCTTCACAAATATTAAACTTTGCGAATACCTTGCGTATAAAAGCTAAACCATCACGCCAGTCCCATGAAACTACTGTACGCAATCCTGGCCGGACTTGCCGGCACTGCCGCCATGACAGCTTTTTTGTACCTGCTCACCTACGCCACACACCGGGTTATGAAAACGGCAAAAACGCTGGGCACGATGCTGCTGGACCGCACCCAACCCGATGGTGGCCTTGCCGATGATACTAAAACCCGGACTGTGGGAACAATCGCGCACTTTGTGGCAGGTATTGTGTTTGCCATAGGGTACCTGGCGCTCTGGAATTCAGAAGTGGGCGCTCCTACTGCTTCATGGGGTGTGTTCCTGGGCTTTGCCAACGGCATCCTGGCCATGATTATCTGGTACTTCTTCTTCATGATCCATACCAACCCGCCTTATATCTCTTTAAAATCTTACCTGGTAACGCTCATTTTTGCGCACATCATTTTTGGGTTTGTGGTGAGCTACGTGTTCTACAGCCTGCTGCAGCCTCGCTATACGTTCTGGCAGTAACTTTTCGTGCAGAGGCTGTGGTGACAGGTACAGCAGAACTTTTCAGCTGTCAAAAGGCTGCCAGGCACCCCGCTGTATGCTTCCAAAACCAAATTGCCGGCAAAAAAGTGTTCTGCACCTGCCACCACAGCCTCTGCTCCACCTCAGCGCAACGGAGGTACTGTTACGCTTCCGCCCGCACCCAGTTAAACGCCTCCTGCCGCTGACCCCGCCCGAATTTCTTAATTTTGGCCGAAGTAAACGGAGTGGCCGCCACACTCAGGGCATCTATCCATTTTCCGTCGCCTACAATGGCAACTTTGTTAAAATCGCGGGCATGCTTCACATCAAACTTCAGCTCTTCCCACAGCGCCTTCGCCGTAAAGTCCATGGAATCCATTATCTCTACGAACACGTTTATTTTGCCGTATGTTTTTATCTTTTCTTCCATAATGGGAAGTATCATGTCGTAATCGCCTTTATCCACGTGGCCATTAATGCGTACCGCAATTACATTTTCTCTTGATTCATCTAATATATGTAGCATGTTTGTGTAAGGTGTAGTTTACTTGAAATCAAATTATTCGTGCTGTTAAGGACTAAACTGCCCCTCTATCCGTTGCAGCTCCAGGTTCAGCAGCTTATACGTTTCTACGATGGTTCCGTCTGCCATCCTGACCTTATACAGGTCGCCTGACATGGACGATTTTGTTGCCAGGTGGTCTATAAAATCATGCGCTGTTTTAATCTTGGCGGCATGTTTCCTGAACTTCGACCGCAGGTGTTTTGCTGCATCCTTTGGCGAATGGTCGCTGCCATTCCGGATAAAGGTGGCCCCTTGCATGTTGCTGATGTACTGTAGCAGCTGATCAATCTTTTGTTCTTCTGACAGCCGCTGCACCGGTTTCTCGTCGCGTGCTGTATCTGTTTCCGAATGCTGGGCCGAAGCGCTAAAAATGAACAGAAAATACAGCAGAAAGGCTGCGCCTGAAAAAATATAATTTACCATATGCATTAAGAAACTTTAAAGCTAATTCCCCACAGTATATCCATACTCCAATAGCAGGAGCAAGGTTCAGTTTCGCGTGGCTGTGTTAAATTTGGCGGATAACATTCCGGCAGCTGTACCCGTTTCTGATGGTATGCAGGATTCGTTAAGCATTGCGTTTGGCATCGGAGACCAAAGCCTGACCTGGTGGCAAATGTCCATAAGGGCAGTGGGTGTTTTCTTTGCAGCCCTCGTTATCATCAGAATTGGCAACCCCCGCATATTTGGCAAACATACCGCCTTCGACATTGTGCTGGGTGTAATTTATGGCTCTATCCTGAGCCGCGCCATTACCGGCAACTCCCCCTTCTGGCCCACTATTGCAGCTGCGCTGGTGCTGGTAGTACTGCACAATATTCTGGCAGCCCTTGCCTATCGTACAAACTTTGGATTTGGAAACTTTATCAAGGGGAGGCCGCTGGTATTAATAAAAGACGGCGAGTTGCAGAAAAAGACCTTAAAAAAGCACGGTGTAACAGAAAATGATTTACTGGAAGCCCTGAGAAAGTCGGGTAGTGGCGGCGAACTTACCGATATTAAAGCGGCCTACCTCGAACGGAGCGGCGACATCAGCATTATTCTGAAAGAGAAGGAGTAAATTTCTTTGCTGCACCTGCCTCCATAGCCACTGCACCTGCTCTACAATAAAACCGGCAGCAGCAGGAGGCGTTAAGTTATTACCCAAAAACCAAAAAAGGCCTCTTCTGTCCGGAAGAGGCCTTTCTCGTTTAAAAAATTCCTACTGCTTACTTACGCCATTTGCGCATCCAGTTTCTGAGATAACACATTTTTAGGCACAGCGCCCACTTGCTTGTCTACCACTTCGCCGTTTTTGAACACCAGCAGGGTAGGAATGCTGCGGATACCGAATTTTGCAGAAGTCTGCGGATTGGCATCTACGTCTACTTTACCGATAACGGCTTTGCCTTCGTATTCACCAGCCAGTTCTTCTACAATCGGGCCTACCATGCGGCATGGTCCGCACCACTCTGCCCAAAAGTCTACTAAAACCGGTTTATCTGAATTGATGATCTCATCAAAGTTTGCGTCTGTAATTTCTATTGCTTTGTTAGCCATAACTTTAACATTTAGTTGAATAGATTCAAAATTTATATAATGACAAATATATAATAAATATAAGCCCGACAAATTTGTTACCAAAAATTACTGCCTGACAAGGTGTCGTACACTGCTGACGGTTTAACTACATAACCTATACTTACGATAGCACATATAAGTTGGGTACACAACCCATGTACCTACAAATGTTGTAAATAAAAGTGTCTGCTGCAAGTGTTCCTCCAGAAAAGCCTCCAGCCTGTCATCCGGTCAGGGTATTGCCAGACAGGCCTGCAAACCAGAAGTAAGTCTGAACAGCCACGGTTGCGCCGCCACCTACCTTATCACGACTTTGTACCGCTTCATCTCCTTCCCAGCCTGCTGCACCTGGAGCACATAAATGCCCGCAGCCAGTCCCGACAAATCTACCTGCACAGTTTCCGACAGTACCTGCTTTACCTGCCTGACAGTCTGGCCATTTGTATTCATTATCAGCAGTTGTATATCTTTTAACTGTATACCGGCACCTATTGCTAAGTTTAATTTACCGCTTGCCGGGTTCGGGTATAATGTAAGTTCCTCCTGCAATTCGCCCGGCAGGTTGGTTACATTTTCGGTTAATCGCCATATTTTCCCGGCAGCTCCATAGGCAATTACCAACAACTCCCCGTTGCGTGTCTCCGCAAACGTGGAAATGGAGAAGGGCGCCGTCAGCAGCAATTCATTTCCGGCTGCCGTGCCGTTATCGTTGAAGGAGAGTGCCCATACTTTTTTGGTGATATAATCGCCGTACACATAGTTGCCCACCATGCCCGGAAGCTGCTGCCCCTTGTACACAAAGCCACCTGTAATCGACTCGCCGGTACTGGCTGAATTAACATATTCAAAAACCGGAAGAACAAGGCCTCCTGTCGGGCAGTTGGCAGCAGGATTGTAGCAAAGCGTACCCTCCATGATGCGCCAGCCGTAGTTGCCTCCGTTGGTAATCAGGTTGATTTCCTCGCGGGCATACTGCCCCACATCGGCAGCCCACAGGCGCCCGTTGGCCCTGTCAAAACTGAAGCGCCAGGGATTGCGGAGGCCGTAGGCAAAAATTTCTTCCCGGAAGCCCTGGGTGTTGTCTTTGTACGGGTTATCGGCGGGGATGGCATAGGCAAGGCCGCCGCTGGTGTTGTTTACATCGATGCGCAGAATTTTACCCAGCAGGTTCGTCCGGTTTTGGGCATTGTTCAGTGGGTCGCCGGCACTTCCGCCATCACCGATTGAAATGTAGAGATAGCCATCGTGGCCAAAAGCAATCTTGCCACCGTTATGGTTTGTATAGGGTTTGGGTGTAGCAAATAACACCACTTCAGACGCCGGATCGGCTACAAGCGGGTTGGTGGCACTACGCGAGAAGCGGGATACCCGCGCCTCCAGTTGCGTACCTGTTGTATAATAAACATAGAAGTAGCCATTCTGCGCATAATTTGGATGAAACGCCAGCCCCAGCAGTCCCCGCTCCCCACCCGACACAATCCTGCTCGCAATGTTCAGAAACTGCGTGGTGGTCGTGGCCTGCGCCGGATTTTCTGGAAAGGAATAAATGATACCGCCTTGCGTAACAGCAAAGAGCCTGTCGCCCGCCGGGTGGTCGGGCACCACCTCAATCAGATTTGTAAATGTAAGGGCAGGATACGCCTCCTGCAGTTGATATTGTGCCCGGGCAGGAAAGGTTAGCAGGAGCAACAGCCCCAGCAAAGAGAGTAGCAATTTGTTCATAGTTTTATTTGTAACGTGGCAACGGTGGTAGGTAATGGTTAGCAGGCAGCACACTCGTTTCTGCCTCTACTAATTTACTTATTTTTTTGGGAATCACCTCTACTACGGTAACGCTTATAATGCCAGCACAACAGGCACCAAACCATTTTGTCCGGCATAGTCGCCAGCAGAGCTATACAGGTAATACTCCTGTTCCGTCACCCACCCGGCCCGCACCGGGTTCTGGTGGATGTAGTCCAGCTTCTGGTCCAGGAAGTCATTGGTGTGAATTTCCTTGGCTTCGTTGCCTTCCTGCCAGAGTTTGTAGTTGGTAATCTTTGGGTCGTACTTACCCGCCAGGTGAAAACGATAAAGCATCCATTCTCTTCTACTTTCGTTTTCCCGTTGAATAGCCTCCACTATTTGTCTGCTGGTAAACTTCTTGAAGTCGCGGAGTATGTCTGAGAGGTTCTTGCCTTCTTCGGCAGCGGCAATCATATGTAAATGGTTGCTCATGAGGCACCAGGCGTAGAGCTGAAGGCCTTTCTTTTCTACACAGAATTTCAAGGCATCTAGGATGATGTGCTTGTATACCGGACGGGTAAAAACATCTACCCAATCCACTACTGTCATTGTCAGGTAGTACAAACCTCCTGGTACTATTCTGTTCTTTTGGCCCATTGCTGCTACTATCTGTTAAGCTGCTACTACCATTCTCTACTGCTACTACTGCTACTTCGGATTTACCAATCCGAAGTATAGCTGTTGCGGGTCTCCAGACCCGCGTATATGAGCTTTTTGTATACGGGGATTAGGAAATCCCCGACAGTTAACTTTCGGATTAGAAAATCCGAAAGAGCATAATATCCCCAGCAGAGAACTTTCGGACGTGGACGTCCGAAAGAGCAAAGGGAGCAAAGAAAAAGGCACGCCATCTGAATAGCGTGCCTTCCTTATATTCAAATCAACTTCTAAATCAACTTACACTCTCCCAGTCCCAAATCCTTTATCTGCCCCAGGAACACCTTCGGGTCGATGCGGTATTTGCGGGAGTAGGTGGGCAGCGCCAGCTTCTCGTCCGGTACGTGCAGGGTTATCTCCAGGCGCTTCTGGCCGGGGCTGGAGACGATGGCGTTTTCCAGGGTTTCGGCCAGGCCGGCGTTGAAGAGCTGCAGGTTAATGTTGATGTGCACGCCCTGCGCCATTTTATCGGTGATGTCGCCGAGGAGCTGGATGTTTTGCGGCTTCAGCTCCCACTGGTCCTCGGTTTTGTAACGCAGCTGCACTTTGCCTCTTATGAACAGGTAGAGGCCCTGCTTCAGGTAAGGCGAGAACTTCACGTAATCTTCGCCAAAGAGCGCCATCTGCAACGTGGAGTCGTAGTCTTCGATGGAGAACAAGGCGAAGGGATTACCGTTTTTGGCCGTGCGCAGCACCACTTCCGATACCATACCTGCTACGTTAATGTCGCGGTTTTTGTACTCGGCGATATCGGTGAGCGGACAGGTGCAGTAGGAGTCAATCTCCAGCTTGAACTGGTCGAGCGGGTGCCCCGAGATATAAAACCCTACTACCTCTTTTTCGCGGCGCAGCATCTCAGCTTGCGTCCAGGGGGCTACTTCCGGGGTTTTGGGCATAGGCGCTGCCACAGCAGCACTGCCTCCGAACAGCGACTGCTGTGCCGCCTGTTGCTCTGCCTGGTAGCTGTTGCCGTAGCGCACCGCTTTCTCCAGTAAGCTCATGCTCTCTCCTTCCGGCACCTCTATCAGCTGCGCCCGGTGGTAAAGCCCCCACGAATCGAAAGCGCCGGCCAGGGCCATGCTTTCAAAGGTTTTCTTGTTCACGGCACGCAGGTTGATGCGCTTCGAAAAGTCGAAGATGTCCTGGTACAGGCCTTTTTCGCGTTCCGAAATAATGGCATCTACGGCCGCTTCGCCGGTACCTTTTATCGCCGCCAGACCAAAACGGATTTCGCCTTTCTCGTTCACGTTGAACTTCAGGAGCGATTCGTTCACGTCCGGACCCAATACGGCCACGCCCTGCTTCCGTGCTTCTTCAATAAAGAAGGTTACTTTTTTGATGTCGTGCATGTTGTTGGTGAGCACGGCAGCCATGTATTCGGCAGGATAGTGCGCTTTGAGGTAGCCTGTCTGGTAAGCCACTACAGAGTAAGCAGCGGAGTGCGAGCGGTTGAAGCCGTACTGCGCAAACTTCTCCATCACGTCAAACACTTCGGATGCTTTTTTAGCCGGGATGTTGTGCTTCTCTGCCGCTCCTTTGATGAACTTCTCGCGCTCCTCGGCCATCTTCTTCATGTCCTTCTTACCCATGGCGCGGCGCAGCAAATCGGCGCCGCCGAGGGAGTAACCGGCCAGAATCTGGGCCGTCTGCATAATCTGCTCCTGGTACACCATAATGCCGTAGGAATACTCCAGAATCGGCTTAAGCAGCTCGTGCGGGTACTCTACCTCCTCGCGGCCATGCTTCCGGTTAATGAAGTTCGGGATGAACTGCATCGGGCCCGGACGGTACAGGGCGTTCATGGCAATCAGGTCTTCAATGTTGGTGGGCTGCAGGTCCTTGAGGTACATCCGCATCCCCTCCGACTCAAACTGGAACGTGCCGATGGTGTCGCCGCGCTGGTAGAGTTGGTAGGTTTTCTCGTCGTCTATCGGAATAGCGTCGATATCAATCTCAACGCCATGGTTTTTCTTGATAAGTTCGATGGCATCCTTGATGATGGTGAGCGTCTTCAGCCCCAGGAAGTCCATCTTCAGCATGCCGGCACTCTCGATTACCTTGCCGTCGAACTGCGTTACGAGCAGGTCGGCGTCTTTGGAAGTGGATACCGGGATGTAGTTGGTGATATCGTCCGGGGCAATGATAACGCCTGCCGCGTGGATACCGGTGTTGCGCACGGAGCCTTCCAGCTTTTCGGCCAGTTTGAGTACTGCGGCACGGGCATCGTCGCCCTCACGTATGGCGGCCAACTCCAGGTTTTCCATGAATGCTTTGGCCAGGGTGGTGCCGGGGGTGTCGGGCACCATCTTCGCCAGCTCGTTGGCTTCCGAAAGCGGTAAAGAGGTGGAGCGGGCCACGTCTTTGATAGACGATTTCGCCGCCATCGTACCGAAGGTAATAATCTGGGCCACCTGCGTTTTGCCGTACTTATCCACCACGTAATCGATTACCCGCTGGCGGTTCACGTCGTCAAAGTCGATATCTATATCGGGCATGGACACACGCTCCGGGTTCAGGAATCGTTCGAAGAGCAGGCTGTACTTTATCGGGTCGATGTTCGTGATACCGATACAATAAGCCACTGCCGAACCCGCAGCCGAACCACGGCCCGGACCAACAGCCACACCCATGTCGCGGCCACGGTTGATGAAGTCCTGCACGATGAGGAAGTAACCGGCAAAGCCCATGGTTTCGACAATGCGCAGCTCGTAGTCGAGGCGCTCGGTTATCTCCGTCGTAATTTCGCCGTAGCGTTTGGCAGCACCCAAGTACGTGAGGTGGCGCAGGTATGCATCGGCACCGGCATGTTCCGGCGGAATCGGGAAGTTGGGTAGCAGGATGTCGCGCTTGAGTTTTGGCGGCGTAATCTTGTCTACAATCTCGTTCGTATTGTCCACCGCCTGCGGCACGTCCTTGAACAGCTCGTTCATTTCGGCCTGCGTCTTGAAGTAGAACTGGTCGTTCGGGAAACCGAAACGTGTTTTCGGGCCAGCCTCGTCGATGCGCTGCAGCATCTGGCGGATGTTCTGGCTGTTGCCGTACTTGTTGCGTACGTTCTCCACGGTATCGTAAATCACTTTCTGGTCGTCGGACAGGAAGCGATAGTAGCGGGTCTGGAAGTCACCCACGGGGGTGCTCTGGTCTTCGCCGGTGTTTACGCAGAGCAGGATGTCGTGTGCGTTCCAGTCTTCCTGGTCTACGTAATGGGAGTCGTTCGTGCAGATCACCTTCACGTTGTACTTCTGCGCCCACTTGAGCAGCACCTGGTTGATGTCTTCCTGGCTTTTGCCCGTGCCGTCGATGTTCATCAGGCCGTGGCGTTGTATTTCGATGTAGTAGTCTTCGCCAAACAGGTCGAGCCACCACTTGAAAATCTCTTCTGCCTCTTCTTCCGTTTTCCACAGAATCGCCTGCGGCACTTCGGCACCGATGCAGCAGCTGGTGGCAATCAGGCCTTTGCAGTACTTTTGCAGCAGCTCTTTGTCGATGCGGGGCCATTTGCTGTACATGCCCTCGATGTAGGAATAAGAGCAAAGCTTGGCCAGATTCTGGTAGCCTTCCTGGTCTTTGGCCAGCAGCAACTGGTGGTGGCGCACGTCTTTCTGCTCTTTGCTGAAGGATTTCTGGTGGCGGTCCGTTACGAGGTAAAACTCGCAGCCCACAATCGGCTTCACGTTGTATTTGCTGGCCTCGGCTACGAAGTTGAAGGCAGCAAACATGTTTCCGTGGTCGGTCATGGCTACGGCAGGCATGCCATCGGCCTGCGCCTTTTTAAAGAGGGCACCGATACCGGCCTGGCCGTCGAGCAGCGAGTACTGCGTGTGTGTATGTAAATGCGAAAAAACAGGCAACGCTTCTGGAGTTAAATATTAGTAATTCTGTATATTAAAGGACAGCTGCAGTGGGAATGGTGACAGCTGCAGAGCTGTTTCCCGGATGTTAAAATTACGGAATTCCGACCGAAAACCGAAAGCTTTTTCACCCGCTCTTGCTACCTTTACAACACCAGCAGCCGCCAAGACGTTCTGGAACAGGAGGATAAAATATTCTGTTGTCGCTGCTTTACCTTTTGCCAGTCACCATGCACCTTATCGTCATTACCACGCCACATGCTTTTCCCAACGAGCACCAACTCATCCACCAGTTGCTGGAGGCGGGGCTGGAAACGCTGCATGTGCGCAAGCCGGGTTATTCGCTGGCCGAAATGCGGGCGTGGCTAAGCCAGATTTCCGTTCTGCACCACCCACGACTGATGCTGCACCAGCATCACGAGCTGGCGCAGGAGTTCCGGGTGAAGGGACTGCATTTCCCGGAGGCTGTGCGTGCTACAGCGGCTACCACACCCAAGATGAACCTGTTGTTTTCTACCTCCTTTCACGCTCTGCAGGAGCTACCAAAGCCACACCCGCTGTTCGATTATGCTTTCCTTAGCCCTGTTTTCGACAGCATTTCCAAGGAAGGTTATGCGGCTGCTTTTGCGGAAGAAGATGTAAAAAAAGCATTACAAACAGCCACTGTGCCTGTGGTGGCGTTGGGTGGTGTTGCTATGGAGAACCTGGCGAAGGTGCGGGAGCTGGGATTTGCCGGTGCTGCGGTGCTGGGGGCGGTCTGGCAGGCGGATGAGCCGGTGAAGGTGTTTAGCAAATTGTCTGAATTGGGATTCGTCAGATTAAAGGATTAACAGGATTGTTAAAGTTGCGGATTTACAGCATTTTTAAATTATCTGAATCACGGATTAAACTGATTTAAAGATTTCACGGATATTCTTTACATGTACTACATCTGTGGCATCCCTAAATCAGTTTAATCCGTGATTCAGACAATTTCAGGTTCAATTCCGGTAAGCATTACTGCTGTTAGAATCTGATTAATCCATTAATCAGACGAATCCTAATTCAGACAAAATTCAATACGGATACCTTTCAATGCCCCCGGCAAGGCTGTAGAAGGTGGTATAAGGAAAATGCTTCTGCAGAATTTGAATCGCCTGGCGGCTGCGGTTCCCGGTCTGGCAGTGCACAACTACGGTTTTCTCCGGCTCCACCTTATCCAGGTGCTGCTCCAGTTCCGATAGCGGCAGCAGTACGCCGTTAAGGTTATACTGCTCGTACTCGTAGAGCTCCCGCACATCGAGCAGCTGCACATTTGCCTCCTCGTCGAGCAGGTCCTTCAGTTCGTCGGCGGAGATTTCCTCTATTTCAGCAGCAGTGGCTGTGGTGGCAGGTGGAGAACAAAAAGCTTCGTAGTCTGGCTCTAATTTGGTTACGTCTGCCTGGCTCGTGCGGCGGAAATTGATGGCGCTGGTTTCCATGGTTAACGTATTGAGCATGAACAGCCGCCCCGACAGCACCTCTCCTATCCCGCAGATGATTTTGATGGCTTCCGTAGCTTGTATCGTCCCGATTACCCCCGGCAGCACCCCCAGCACCCCGATTTCGGCGCAGTTCGGCACCTCGTGCCGCGAGGGCGGCTCCGGAAACAAGCAGCGGTACGAGGGGCCGTTCTGGTAATGAAACACCGTCACCTGCCCTTCAAACTTAAAGATGGAGCCAAACACCAGCGATTTCTTTTGAATAGCGCAGGCATCGTTCACGAGGTAGCGGGTGGCGAAGTTGTCGGTGCCGTCAATGACCACATCGTAGCCCTGCACCAGTTCCAGCGCGTTCTGCACGTTTATCCCCTCCCGGTGCACCACGAACTGCACAAACGGATTCTGCTGCGCCAGCTTCCGCGCCGCTACCTCCGCCTTCAGCTGCCCTACCTCTTCTGAGGTGTACAATATCTGCCGGTGCAGGTTACTTTCCGACACCACATCGTAATCAGCAATGCCAATGGTACCAACGCCCGCTGCTGTTAAATACTGCAGCACCGGGCAACCCAGACCACCTGCCCCAATCATCAGCACCCGCGCCTCCTTCAGCTTCTGCTGACCGGCCGGGCCTATTTCAGGAAGGATGATTTGGCGGTTGTAGCGGTTGTATTCGGCGGGGGAAAACATAGAAGGTTGTGAGTTTAGGAGTTAAAGAGTTTAGGAGTGATGGGAGCAGGAATTAAAAACTTCCGTGGGAGCTGCTTGTACTTCTTTATAAATTTAATAGTTCTGCTGCAGACTCAGGAGAAAAAACGGGAAGATTGCTCTTTTTAAAGTCTTTGATATTTCTGGTGACAATCAGTTCTATAGCTGCTACAGATTCCGCCGCGAAACCTTGAATGCCATCTTCAAAATCTTTAAAATCAGAAGCAATCGCTTTATTCAGAATCACACCATCTATGGCTACAATCTCGACATATTCTGCAAGTGTTTTTAACAGCCCTATTGTTTTAGCATGAGCATGCACCTGCCTGACTATGTAGTAAATATTGTTAAAGGAGATTGCCGCCACATAGAGCTTCACTTTGCTATCAGCTGCTGCCTGGAAAAGAAGGGCAGCCTGGTCAGCGAATGGTTTACGGTCGATAAGAAAATCAAGCAGGATGTTGGTGTCCAGGAAAAAGTGTTTCACAGCTGATACTTCTTGTTTAACGCCTGTTGAAGTTCCTTTTTATAATCTAAGTCAGCAGGAAGCTTTACCGAGCCCTGCAGCTTTTTTATATCGGGAGATATTTCAACTACTTGTTTTTCCTTTTTTACAATAACCTTCAGGTAGTTTTCTATCAAATCCGACAAACTGCGCCCTTTCCGTCTGGCCAGCGCTTTTGCTTCATCCACCACATTTTTATCAATTGATATTGTTAGCTTGGACTGCATATACGTATATTTTTATTTACAAATATACGTATAAATTTTCAGTTTGTTAACTGTACCTATGCTAACTGGTGCCTTGTTATTTCACACACTTATAACACTTAACTCAACACCGCATCCCAATCCTTCCACACCGCCTCGTAGCCCTGACTGCGAATCATACTCAGGATTTCAGCGGGTGTCCGGTCGTCGCTGATTTCGAACTGTTCGAGGGCTTTTTCCTGCGAGGCGTAGCCGCCTGGGTCGGTTTTGGAGCCGGCGCTGATGGAGGTGATACCCAGTTTGATGGCGTTGTTCCGGAAAGTATGGCTCTCCCGCGTTGACAGCGACAGCTCCACTTCTTCGTTAAAGATACGGTAGGCACAAATCAGTTGCACCAGTTCGCGGTCGTTCATCTCCACTTTCGGAGGTAAACCGCCGGAGAAGGGGCGTAGCCTGGGGAACGAAAGGGAATATTTTGTTTTCCAGTACTTCCGCTCCAGGTAGCTCAGGTGCAGGGCCGTGAAGAAGCTGTCGGTGCGCCAGTCTTCGAGGCCGATGAGCACGCCTAAACCTATTTTGTGGATTTCGGCACGGCCCAGGCGGTCGGGCGTTTCGAGGCGGTACTGGAAGTTTGATTTCTTGCCTTTGGGGTGGTGCTTCTTGTAATCCTCCTGGTGGTAGGTTTCCTGGTAGACCAGCACGGTGTTCAGGCCCAGCGGAATCAACTCCTCGTACTCCTCCTGGTCGAGGGGCTGCACCTCCATGGAGATGTGCGAAAAGTGTGGTCGCAGGAGCTGTAGGGCATTTTTGAAGTAGGGCACGCCTACCGTCTTGTTCGCCTCCCCCGTTACCAGCAGCACATGATTGTAGCCGTAGCTTTTAATCACCTCCACCTCTTTTAGCAGCTGCTCGTCGGTGAGGGTAGTGCGGGGTATTGGGTTGTCGAGACTGAAACCGCAGTAGGTACAGATGTTCTGGCACTCGTTGGAGAGGTACAGCGGGATGTACAGCTGCAGTGTTTTACCGAACCGCTTCTGCGTGAGCTGCTGGCTCAGCACCGCCATCTGCTCCAGGTAGGGCATAGCAGCCGGCGAAATCAGTGCCTTGAAGTCTTCCAGGTCACGCTCCGGCTTCGCCAGCGCCCGCTCTACGTCTGCGCCTGTTTTGGCATAGATGCTCTGCTTTACCTGGTCCCAGTTGTGCTGTTCGAAAAGGGTACTAAAACTCATTTTAAGTTAAGAGTTATGAGTTGAAAGTTAGGAGTTATTTCATACCTATTGGCACCGGTATTGTGTAGGGACAGGTCGTGACCTGTCCAATCGTGCACTGGCAATCGTGCAGGTAAATCTTCGTTTCACATCCAATCCCTGCCGCAAGTTTAGCGGCAGCGTAACTTGTGGCTAATCATGAGGCCAGTTTGTAACTGGCGTTCCTGTATAATACTTACGCCAGTTACAAACTGGCTGTCATAGCAAAACACCAGTTACCGCTTCGCTCAAACTGGCGGTAGAAAATTTATAAAATTACCTACAATTCATCCAGAAACGCCGTCAGCGGACTGCTGGCTACTGCGGCATGTGTGTTGGTTGGTGCCAACTTTGCCTCGTAGGCCATACGACCTGCCTCCACTGCCATCTTAAAAGCGCGCGCCATCAGTACCGGGTTGGGCGATACGGCGATGGCGGTGTTTACCAAAACGGCAGCTGCCCCCAACTCCATCGCCTCTGCGGCATGCGAAGGGGCGCCTATACCGGCGTCTACCACCACCGGCACATTGCTCTGCTGGATGATGATTTTCAGGAACTCGCGGGTCTGCAGGCCACTGTTGCTGCCGATGGGCGAACCAAGGGGCATCACGGCAGCAGTGCCCACCTCCTCCAGGCGTTTGCACAGCACCGGGTCGGCGTGGATGTAAGGCAGTACAATGAAACCCAGCTTCACCAGTTCCTCGGCCGCCTTCAACGTTTCGATGGGGTCCGGAAGCAGGTACTTCGGGTCGGGGTGGATTTCGAGTTTGAGCCAGTTTGTTTCCAGCGCTTCGCGCGCCAGCTGGGCTGCAAAAACAGCTTCTTTGGTATTGCGCACGCCCGACGTGTTGGGCAGCAGGTTGAACTGCGGGTGCGACAGGTGCTGCAGGATATCATCGTCCTGCCGGTGCACATCCACCCGCTTCAGAGCCACCGTTACCAACTCAGAACCCGATGCCAGCAGCGCCTCCTCCATCTGAAGGCTGGAACTGAACTTGCCCGTGCCGGTGAACAGGCGGGAGGTAAAGGTTTTATCGGCTATTTTTAATGGTTCCATAACTTTCTTCTTGATAGCAAGTTTTCTTTCTGTTTCCGCTGGTGCGAGTTTGTAACTCGTACCAATTCTATTTTTTATTCAGCTGCTTATTCTTTTGCAGTGAATGGTACAAGCTGCAAGCTCGCACCAGCAGTAGCTGCTTTATTTTTGTCTGAATCACGGATTAAGTGGATTACAGGATTTCACGGATTCTTGTAAAACAATTAAAGATATGTTTTCACTTTTACGTTCGGACAAAAACTGTGTAATCCATGAATCCGCTTAATCCGTGATTCAGACAGCTACACCACTCAACACCTCCTTAAAACCCTTCACCACCTGTGCCTTATCCTCCGCCAGGTTGATAACCGACGACACCGCCACCCCATGCACACCAGCGGCCAGCAAAGCGGCTACATCTGCTACTACAATGCCGCCTATGGCAATAACAGGTGTGGTAATGCCCGCTGAACAGCACTGCTGCAACAGCGTTTCATACCCGCTCAGGCCCAGAATCGGGCTCAGATTTTCTTTGGTGGCGGTAAAGCGGAAAGGACCTAAGCCAATATAATCTACTCCAGCTGCCACCAAAGCCACTGCATCTGCAAAGGTGTTGGCCGTGCCGCCGATAATCTTATCCGGCCCTAACAGTTGCCGCGCCTCCCCCGGCGACAGGTCGGTTTTGCCCAAATGTACCCCGTCAGCGTCTACTTCAGCGGCTAACAAAGCATTATCGTTGATGATGAAGGTGCTGCCATACTTCCGGCAGATTTCCCGGGTTTGCAGGGCTTCTTCCTTCCACTGTGCATAGGGCTGATTTTTTACCCGCAGCTGCACCCAATCTGCGCCTGCCGCACAGGCTGCCTCGGCGGCCTGCGCGTGGCTTTTGCCGTTCAGTGCCTGCGTAATGTAATGCAGCGTTGCTACCTGTTTCATTTTCCTAAAATTTATGGTAACCGAGCAGCGACGGATTGCTGCTCAGGAACCGGCTTACATAGGTTTTGGCTCTCAAACAAGCCTTCGGCAAGGCATAGCCATGGGCTACCTGTGCGACAACGGCAGCGGATAACACGCAGCCTGACCCATGCTTGGGATGTGCCATTACCTGCCGCGGACGAAACGCCTGCGCCTCTCCTTTGCTGTACAAATAGTCGTAGCCTTTCCTGTCTTCGTTGTGGCCCCCTTTCAGGAGCACCTGGCAGTGCTGGCTCAGGAATGCGGCACCTTCCGGAGCGGGTATACCTGAAACAAGTTGCTCCATTTCCAGCCAGTTGGGTGTTACAAGGTACAGCTTCTGGCAAAGCGCCTCCAGTTGCTGCCTGTCTACCTGCTCATGAAAGGTAAAGCCTGCACTCGCTTTCAGAATCGGGTCCCAGACAATCCGGATACCAGGATGATACTGCCGGAGCAACTCCACCAGTTCGTGCAGCACTTCCAGGTTCTGCACCAATCCTATCTTCACAACCTCCACCGGATATCGCCGCAACAGCGGCTCCAGTTGTAACTTCAGCTGCGGAAAGGTCATCCATTCCAGCCCGTCGAATTCACCCTCATTCTGATAGGTGAGCGCCGTACAGACGCCAAGTCCCTGCACCCGCAGTGCCTCAAATGTTTTTATGTCAGCCGTTACTCCCGCTCCACCACTCGGGTCGAACCCCGCAATGGAGAGGGCAAACGGTCGTTTTATCTTCATAGGTTGGAAAAGCTGTTGTGGCTGTCTTTGTCATTTCGACCGTAGGGAGAAATCTGGAGTATCGGTAAAGATTGAAATACCAGATTTCTCCCTGCGGTCGAAATGACAAAACATACTTATCGATGTCTTACAAATAAATTTCCGAACCCTGCGCTTTAAAGGCCTCTGCTCTTTCCTCCATTCCCTTACCCAGTGCTTCTTCCGTTTCCACACCTTGCTTTTGAGCGTAGTCGCGGACTTCCTGGGTTATTTTCATGGAGCAGAAGTGGGGGCCGCACATGGAGCAGAAGTGGGCTACTTTGGCACCTTCGGCTGGCAGGGTTTCGTCGTGGAACTCGCGGGCCGTGTCGGGGTCGAGGGACAGGTTGAACTGGTCCTGCCAGCGGAACTCGAAGCGGGCTTTGCTCAGGGCATTGTCACGGTACTGGGCACCGGGGTGTCCTTTGGCTAAGTCGGCAGCGTGGGCAGCTAACTTGTAGGTGATTACGCCGTCCTTCACGTCTTTCTTGTTTGGCAGGCCCAGGTGCTCTTTCGGCGTAACGTAGCAAAGCATGGCCGTTCCGAACCAGCCAATCATGGCGGCGCCAATGGCGGAGGTGATGTGGTCGTAGCCAGGCGCAATGTCGGTCGTCAATGGCCCGAGCGTGTAGAATGGTGCTTCGTGGCACTCCTTCAGCTGCTTCTCCATGTTCTCCTTGATGAGGTGCATCGGCACGTGGCCCGGACCTTCAATTATCGTCTGCACATCGTGCTTCCAGGCAATTTTGGTCAGCTCGCCCAGTGTTTCCAGCTCGGCAAACTGTGCTTCGTCGTTTGCATCGGCTATGGAACCAGGACGCAGACCGTCACCCAGCGAGAAGGCCACATCGTAGGCTTTCATGATTTCACAAATCTCTTCGAAGTGCGTGTACAGGAAGTTTTCCTTGTGATGCGCCAGGCACCATTTGGCCATGATAGAACCGCCACGCGACACAATACCGGTCACGCGTTTGGCCGTCATCGGCACGTAGCGCAGCAGCACACCGGCATGGATAGTAAAGTAATCCACCCCCTGCTCTGCCTGCTCAATCAACGTATCCCGGAAAAGCTCCCAGGTCAGGTCTTCGGCTTTCCCGTTTACTTTTTCCAGCGCCTGGTATATCGGCACGGTGCCAATCGGAACGGGTGAGTTGCGGATAATCCACTCGCGGGTTTCGTGGATGTTTTTGCCCGTAGAAAGGTCCATGATGGTGTCGGCGCCCCAACGGCAGGCCCATACGGCTTTCTCCACTTCTTCCTCGATGCTGGAGGTAACAGCAGAGTTACCAATGTTGGCGTTTATCTTCACCAGGAAGTTCCGGCCGATAATCATAGGCTCGCTTTCGGGGTGGTTGATGTTGCTCGGAATAACGGCACGGCCTGCTGCCACCTCGTCTCTTACAAACTCAGGCGTGATGAAACCTTTGGGCGTATTGGCACCAAAGCTATGTCCTTTATGCTGATGCCCCAGTTCCTGCAGCTCCTGGATGCGCTGGTTTTCACGGATGGCGATGTACTCCATTTCCGGCGTAACAATGCCTTTGCGGGCGTAATGCAGCTGGCTTACATTCTGCCCCGGCTTGGCACGCAACGGCTTCCGGATGTGCTCGAAACGGAAGGCATCGAGCTGGGTATCATTCTTCCGGGTCTTTCCATACTCCGACGACACCTCCGGCAGTTCTTCCACATCGCCACGATTCAGAATCCACTCTTCGCGCAGGCGTGGCAGCCCCTGCTTCACATCGATTTCTACGTTCGGGTCGGTGAAGGGGCCGCTGGTGTCGTACACGGTTACCGGCGCATTTGGCTCCCGGTTCTCTACGCCCAGGAAATGGTTCACGGTATCTTCCAGCGCAATTTCGCGCATGGCTACTTTAATATCGTGCAGCTGCCCCGGCACATATACTTTGCGCGAACCCGGAAAAGGGGCACGGGTGATGGCGCTGGCGTTAGGTGTTTTCTCTTTTCTCATGGATAAATGGAAATACTATGTAACTGTTCGTATTAGTTGCTATTTGTGTGATAAGTCCGATTCCTGCCGCAAGTTTAGCGTAGCGTAACTTGTGGCTGTCTATCGGGGAAGCTTTCAGCTTCCGTGACAGTACCTCTTGCCGACTTTCACAAGCACGCCAGTTGAAAACTGGCGGTATGATTTACCACAAGTTACGCTGCGCTAAACTTGCGGCAGTGGTATTCCTTTCCGCTGTTCCGGACATGGATGTCCGAATGAGCGGATGCTTAGCTACCCCCCCTGTGTAGCGCGGATAACGGTAACCTTGTCGTTTTCCCGGAGCTGGTGTGCTTCCCACTGGATTTTGGGCACGATCTGGTTATTGACGGCAATGGCGATGCCACGCGTATGCGGCAATTGCAAACGGTTGAGGACGTGCGCGACCGACTGGGGGAGCTGTAGCTCCTCGGGCTGGTTGTTAATAAAGATTTTCATAAGTTGCCGGGAATGGGATGCAGATAGCATTGACGCCTAAGCGCCGGGAGGCAACAAGAAGAAGTAAGAAGACGGATGTGTTTTTCATATACTTTTCCCTTCGTCAGTGCTAACTGTATCAGGTTCAGAGGGTATTTCTCAGTTCAGGTACGCTATTGGTAGCGCAGAACACCCCTAAAGTTTCCGTCAAATGTAAAAGATGCTTTGGAGAAATGCAAGCAGCACAGGCACTTCTGAAAGAAAAACATTTATTTACAACTTCTGCCGAGGCGCAGTACGTAAGAAAAAAGCTCATTCAAATTATCATTCAATAACAATGGCTCAGGAAGCAGATACGACGAGTAAGCTTAATGGAATGTTCCGGGCGCTGCAGTACCGTAATTACCGACTCTTTTTTTCAGGCCAGAGCATCTCCCTTATCGGCACCTGGATGCAACAGATCGCCCTGAGCTGGCTCGTGTACCGCCTCACCGATTCTGTGCTGCTGCTAGGGGCTGTGTCCTTTTCCAGCCAGGTACCAACTTTTCTGCTTGGCCCATTTGCAGGCGTTGCCGCCGATAAGTTTAACCGTCACCGCGTGTTGCTGGTCACGCAGTTCCTCTCCATGCTGCAGGCTTCTACTTTGGCTACCCTGGTGTTAACGGATACGGTGCAGATCTGGCATGTGATGGCACTCAGTGCCTTGCTGGGCACCATCAATGCATTTGATATTGCCGCACGACAGGCCTTTGTGATAGAACTGGTAGAGAAACGGGAGGATATCAGCAACGCCATCGCCCTGAATTCTTCCATGTTCAACATGGCGCGACTGGCAGGCCCTACCATAGCGGGGATGCTGATAGCAGTAGTCGGGGAAGGCATGTGCTTCCTGATCAATGCGGTCAGTTATGTTGCCGTAATTGCTTCGCTGCTGCTCCTGCGGCTGAAGCCATTTGAACGTGTACTGCAGGAGCGCAAGGTGTGGCATTCGCTGCAGGAAGGTTTTTCGTATGCCTTTGGCTTCCCCCCTATCCGGGCACTGCTGCTGGTTGTAGCGCTGCTCAGCCTGTTCGGCATGCCGTTCAGCGTAATGATGCCTGTGTTTGCGCGCGATATTTTACACGGCAGCGCCACCACCTTAGGCTACCTGATGGGAGCATCGGGCATAGGCGCTTTGTTTGGAGCGCTTTTCCTGGCGCAGCGTAAGTCGGTACTGGGGCTGGGCAAGATCCTCGTATTTTCGATGCTGCTGTTCGGGGCTGCGCTTATGGCTTTTTCCTTTTCAGAGATCCTGTTCGTGTCGCTGCTGTTTATGCTGATCAGTGGTTTTGGGATGATCATTACCATGGCTTCGTGCAACACGCTGCTGCAAACCATTGTGGAAGACGACAAGCGGGGCCGCGTGATGAGCCTCTACAGCATGGCGTTTATGGGCATGGCGCCCTTCGGCAGCATGCTGGCCGGGGCGGTGGCCGAGCATATTGGCGTTGCCTACACCCTGGCAGGCTGCGGCTTCCTGTGCGTCATCAGTATTCTGCCTTTTGCCTGGCACCTGGGACGCCTGCGCCGGATGGTGCACCCCATTTACCAGCGGCTGGGCATCCTGCCGGAGATTGCCGTTGGCCTGCAGTCGGCCTCCAACCTGACGGCGCCACCGGAGGAACGCTAGCAGCTGAACTTTCCTGCCGCTACTTTTTCGCCAGTGCCTGCCACAGGATTTCTGCCGGATGCAGGGCTTCACGTTGAGTTCCGTCTTTGATCTGGTGCCGGCAACTGGTGCCGGCTGCTGCAATAAGGGTATCGGGAGCCTGCTCCTGTACCGCCGGGAACAGCACCAGGCTCCCGATTTTCATCGACACCTCGTAGTGCTCTTTCTCATAGCCAAAAGAACCGGCCATGCCACAGCACCCGGAAGGAATCAGCTCAACCTGGTAATTTTCGGGCAAGGCCAGTATTTTGTGCGTGGGCGCCAGCACGTTGAGCGACTTTTGGTAACAGTGCCCGTGCAGCTTTACCAGCTGCTGTTTTTTAGTGAACATATCAGGTGTGATATGCCCTAGCTCCGCTTCCCGCAGCAGGAACTCCTCCAGCAGAAACGAATTCCGGGCCAGCTCCTGCGCAGCGGGCAGCAACTCCGGCGATACCAGGTCAAGGTACTCATCGCGGAAAGTCAGAATAGCGGAAGGCTCGATTCCAATGAGCGGAATATCGTTCTGCACCACCCTCGACAGCCGCTGCACATTTTCGTTTGCTATTTTCTTCGCTTTCCGCACCAGCCCCTTCGACAGGTACGTGCGCCCGCTCTCCAGGTGTTCCGGCAGCACTACCTCATAGCCCAGCGCAGTGAGCAGCTTCACGACGGTTTTGCCAATCTCCACATCGTTGTAATTCGTGAACTCATCACAGAACAGATTTACCTGCCGCCGCTTCACCCCTGCCTGCTGGCTTTCTCCGGATGCTTTTCGTGCTTTGTCCCACTTCTTTTTCCAGCTGCGGAGGGTGGTGCTGCCTACTGTTGGCAAGGAGCGCTCGGGTGCAAAACCGATGACTTTCTTTACTAGCTTGCTCGTGAAGTTATTTTTCACCATAAAATTGTAGAGCGGCGGGAAGAAGGAGGCCAGCTGCTGCGATTTGGTAAAATGACCTATCAGCCAGGTGCGGGGCGATACGCCGTTGGCATCGTAGTAGTGCTGCAGGAATTCGGCTTTCATCTTGGCCACATCCACACTCGACGGACACTCCGACTTACAGGCTTTGCAGCTAAGGCACAGGTCCATCACCTCTTTTATTTCCTGGTGATCGAAGCGGTTTTCCTTTTCAGAGTTGGTCAGGAACTGCCGCAGGATATTAGCCCTTGCCCTTGTCGTGTCTTTTTCCTGGCGCGTAGCCATGTACGAAGGACACATGGTGCCGCCGGTAACGTGGGTTTTGCGGCAGTCGCCGGAGCCGGAGCATTTCTCGGCCAGCCGCAGTATGCCTTCCTGGCGCGAAAAGTCGAACAGCGTCTCGACCGGTATGATCTGCTTGTCGGCCTCGTAGCGCAGCGCCTCGTTCATGGGCGGTGTGTCTACAATCTTGTGGGCGTTAAACACCCCGTTCGGATCGAAGGTCTGCTTTACCTGTTTCAGCAGGCCATACACTTCCTTGCCCAGCACCGTTGGGATAAATTCGCCCCGCAGACGTCCGTCGCCGTGTTCGCCGCTCAGGGAGCCGTTGTATTTCTTCACCAGCAGCGCCGTTTCGTGCAGCACCGTCCGGAACAGGGCTTTTCCTTCGGATGTTTTCAGGTTGATCATCGGCTCCACGTGCAGTTCACCGGCACCGGCATGGGCGTAGTAGGACGCGCTGAGCTTGTACTTGTCCAGGATCAGTTGCAGGTCGGCGATGTATGCGGGCAGGTCTTCCGGCGACACGGCGCAGTCTTCGATCAGGTTGACCGGCTGAGAGTCGCCAGGCAGGTTGCGGATCAGGCCCAGTCCGGCTTTACGCACATCCCAGGCCAGCTTCGTCTGCGCACCCCGGATGAGCGGATACGCATAGCCCAGGCCTGCCGCTTTTAATTCTGCTACCAGCGCTTCTGCCTTCGCAGTAATTTCTTCCTGCGAGGCCGCCATAAACTCTACCATCAGCAGGGCCGCCGGCTCGCCTTCAATAAAAAAGCGGTTGAACTGGTACACCGGGTGCCCTTTGGTAAAGCCCATGATATAATCATCCACCAGTTCCGAGGCCATGGGCTGGTGCCGCAGCGCCACCAGGTTTGCCTGCAGCGCCTCCTGCAGCGAATGACAATGGATGCAGATCAGGCCTTCTTCCTTCGGCGGCAGCGGGATCAGGTTCAGCTTTGCCTCCGTTACAAAAGCCAGCGTCCCTTCCGATCCTGCCAGGATGTTGCATAAATTTAATTCTGCTGCACCAGCCACCACACCCGCTGCTGCTTCTGCCAGCAGCATATCCAGGGCATAGCCGGTGTTGCGGCGGGTAAGGGTGTGCTTGGGATAATTCTCCCGGATAAGCGCCCGGTTTTCCGCGTTGCCGAGCAGCTGCTGCAGGTTGCGGTAAATGGTGCCTTCCAGGTTATCCTGTGCTCCTTTAGCTGCCACTTCGTCGGCTGATAAGGCTGTAAAGGCTGTTGCTGTACCATCGCTCAGCAGCACGCTGGCCGAGAGCAGGTGGTCGCGGGTATCGCCCCAGACGATGGAGTGCAGGCCGCTGGAGTTGTTGCCGATCATGCCGCCGATCATGGCGCGGCTGGCCGTAGACGTTTCAGGACCGAACATCAGCCCGTAAGGCCGCAGGTAGGCGTTCAGGTCGTCGCGGATTACGCCCGGCTGCACCCGCACCCAGCGCTCCTGCTGGTTCACCTCCAGCACCTTGTTAAAGTATTTCGAAATGTCGACCACCACACCTGCGCCTACCACCTGGCCTGCCAGCGATGTACCGGCAGCTCTCGGAATGAGCGTCAGTCCATGCCGGTTAGCAAATAAAATCAGCGCCCGGATATCGGCTACGGTTTTGGGGAGCGCCACCGCCACCGGCAGCTCCTGGTATACCGAAGCATCGGTGGCATACACCCGCTTCTGGGCTTCGTGCAGCGGCGAATCGTCGAAATACAATTCCCCGTCAAATTGAGCAGCTATATCTGCAAAGGCAGCGGCAAGGGTGGCAGCAGTCATTTTATTCCTGAAAAAAATATTCATTCATCAATCAGCACTAAATCTACAAAAGGAAGCGCAGGTGTGCTAATTAGTTTTTGTTTCGGTTGAAAATACTGATACATTTTACTATCTTCAATTTAACAGGAGAAAGGGCATGCATATGAAAAAGTTCCTCAATAACCGACAACGCCGCAGAATCGCATTTGCCTTATGTGCCGTGTTCATCATTATTGTGCTGGCCAACTGGTGGGTAAGTTACACCATGACGCAGGTGAGCAGCCAGGTGGAATCGGTGTACCAGGACCGGCTGGTGCCGGCGCTCGATATTGCCGCCATCCAGGAACGTTTTTATCAGAACCGGGTACTGCTCGAGGAGCACCTGCACACAGATGTGCCGGCACTACAACAGCAACTGGAAAACAGTCTGCACGAAAACATGCGGGAAGTAGATTCCCTGGCAGCAAAGTATGAAACCACTTTCCTGACAAGCCAGGAAACCGAGAACTTACAACTGTACAAAAACGCCGTAGCGCACCTGACTACAGTACAGCTGCAGGCAATAGAACTAAGCCGGGCGGGCGATAAAGCCGCTGCCGACAGTTTGTTTAAAGCAGCGGTGGTACCGGCTTTCAATACGCTGCTGCTGCCCATGCACACCCTTAGTCAGTTGCAGCAGGTTGTCGGGCACGAGGTATGTGCGTCTGCAGAGCAAAAACTCAGCAGACTGCAGATGCTTTCCACACTGGTTATTGTGCTGGCCGTGGTGCTGGCTTTACTTGTGGGCGTGCTGCTGCAAACCAACCACCAAAACATCCAGATCAACCCCCAGCAGTTCCACTTAAATTAGGCGCTTCACCTGCTTTACCAACTTCAAAATTCTGCAGCACCTGCCACCACTCCCACTGCTGCTTCGCTAGCTGCCAGCAGAGCCAAAGCTGCACCAAAAGCACCTGCACGTTGAGCTTGTGTAACGACTTTGTTGCAACGGATATAAGAAGGGGATATAGCTTGATTAAAAAGTAGAGTTGTAGCGTATCTTAGAAGCGACCAAACTTTTAAGAAGCGAT
>NZ_QCZK02000060.1 GCF_003347595.2 Botryobacter ruber
ATGCGCCGATGGTACTGGAGTCACATCCGGGAGAGTAGGTAGCCGCCAACACCATTCCAACAGCCCCTGTACAGCAATGTGCAGGGGCTGTTTGCATTTTAGGATGATTGTAGTATGTTTAACTGCTCCTACTTAAGGAGCAAAGGCTGTGGTGAGAGTGGCAGCAGGATTCCTGAGCTACATTACTACACGGGAGTGTGTCGTAAAAAGGAAGCTAAGCAACAGCAGCGGCTGTGGTGGCAGGTGCAGTAGATTGTCTGCACCACGAATCAACAGATGGGTAGCATCTACTTTGCCACACCATTTTGTGTTTTCTTGTCAGCTTGTAAAAATTTTGTGGCCAAGATCCAAACAGGTAGTACCATTACCCACTTCCGTAAATATAAGCCCTCTTGTCATCCCTAAAGATGACAAAGTAACGAATAGTTTTGTGGGACTGCGAAAAAACAATCTGCTGTAAATTGTACTATTCCATTGTGTCTTCTAGCCTGCAATCACCTGAAGCTGTCTTTTACTGAATGCAAATTTCTTTAAAAGATTCAATTTGTCTCTTGTTGCTCTATTGACTATCTGTGGTTATTGAAGCAACATCATCCCAGTCTTTATCCTAACAAAGTGATTGCAACCACGGCACCGGTACATAATTGAGAAGACCAAAAGCTATGCACCACCAGCCACCAGACCCACTGCTGCTGCTCTAAGGCAGTATCCACCAAATCCTACTCCACCTGCTGCATATCCAGGTAAATCTGGAAGAATAAGAGTAGCACCGCAAAAACGATCAGGAAAAGCCCCGTATAGAATCTCGCTTTTGGAACAGGCGCAAACGAGACGGTACCATCTTCATTCTTGCGTTTAAATTTATAATCGGTGAGAATGAGGCCGTTACCAAAACTTAACCAGATAGCGGAAGTTAAAATTTCTCTTGTAAGAAAAAGGGAAGCAGTACCGATAGCCGAAAAAGCAATACCGATGAACAACCTGATAGAGTAACCTTTCATTATTGAACTTAAATATAGAAATGAAAGTTAAGGCTTTGTGTTTAAACAAAAATAAAAATTTAGAAATTTCCTTAAAATTGGCTGAGTTTTTGTTAATTTTAAAGCGCAAAAACTGGTAATTTCTGAACACATAACAATATATTTTATTTGCCTGTTGTTTTTTACAAAAATTATAAGAAACATTTGCGCCGATATCTGGTATAAACAAGGCAGATACAATTACCATAGATTATAAAATGAAAAAAAAGACGCTTTTATCATCTGAAATGATAAAACACTCCTTACAAGCGAGTGCGACTTTTTCTACCTTCTCCGACAAGGTAGTTTTGCAGGCTTTTGTAACACCTTTCTTTTACAGGCCGTAGGCCGGCACGCATTCCGATTGCCTAAGCGGTAGTCATTTTATTCCCACACTTTCCTTTATTTAATAATAAGCCGGTAGTTATACTGCAGGTATAACTTGATTATTGCTGTCATTTTATAAATCAGAATTTTTCTTTCGCTGTTTCATAAACAGCGCTTATGTTAAGATGAATAATCAAACTTCTTTTATAATTACAGTTGCCGATGAGCAACATGTTAAATATGCCTCTCAGATCTGTGACGAGATGGAATCTTCTGCCAAAGCAAGGGGCACCGGTATTGCCAAGCGCTCCCCTGATTACATTGCGCAGAAAATGCTGGAAGGCAAAGCTGTTATTGCATTACAACAGGACGGCACCTGGGCTGGGTTCTGTTACATCGAAACCTGGAGCCATGGCGAATATGTAGCCAACTCCGGTTTGATTGTTTCGCCTGATCTGCGCAAAAGTGGTTTGGCTAAACAAATTAAAAAGAAGATATTTGAACTTTCGCGCAAGAAATACCCGGATGCCAAGATATTCGGACTCACAACTGCGCTTGCTGTCATGCGCATCAACACAGAACTGGGTTACTCTCCGGTAACTTATTCTGAGTTAACGAAAGATGAAGCGTTCTGGCAGGGCTGCAAAAGCTGCGTGAACTTCGAAATTCTGACCATGAAAGGCCGTACCAACTGCCTGTGCACAGCCATGCTGTATGATCCGGAACGCGAAAAAAAGCGGATGGCCGCGAATGAGCAATATCGTTCATTGGCGGCAGAAGCAACAGAAATAGAAAACCCAAACCTTCAACCTATACACAGTTAAAACCTTTATAATGAACAACAAAGTAGTATTGGCCTTTAGTGGCGGACTGGACACATCGTACTGCGTAAAGCACCTGAAAGAAGACAAAGGGCTGGAAGTATATTCGGTGTTAGTAAATACAGGCGGTTTTTCGGAGGAGGAGCTGAAAGATGTGGAAGCTCGTGCTTACTCGCTTGGTGTAAAAGACCACACCACGCTCGACGAAACCGCATACTACTATCAGAGCTGCATTAAGTATCTTGTTTTTGGCAATGTACTTAAAAACAACACCTATCCCTTATCGGTAAGTGCAGAGCGTGTAACGCAGGCAATTGCCGTTGCCCGTCATGCCAAAGCCGTAGGTGCTGCCTATGTGGCCCACGGCAGTACAGGAGCCGGTAACGACCAGGTGCGTTTCGACATGATCTTCCAGATGATGATTCCGGATACGGAGATCTTAACGCCGATTCGTGACAACAAACTTTCAAGAGAAGAGGAAATTGAGTTCCTGCGCAAGCATGGGGTGGAGGTAGATTTTAAAAAGGCACAATACTCAATTAATAAAGGAATCTGGGGTACATCTGTGGGCGGAAAGGAAACCTTAACATCCAACCAGCCACTACCCGAAGAGGCCTATCCCACCCAACTGAGCAAGGAGCAGCCGGAGCGTGTTACGCTGCACTTCGAGAAAGGCGAACTGAAAGGTATTAACGACAAGACTTATGAGAATCCGGTAGAAGCTATCCAGGCGCTGCAGGAAATGGCAGGTCCGTTTGCCATTGGCCGCGACATCCACGTGGGCGATACCATCATCGGCATCAAAGGTCGTGTAGGCTTTGAAGCTGCTGCACCGATGGTGATCATTAAGGCGCATCATGCGCTGGAGAAGCACGTGCTTACCAAGTGGCAGATTTACTGGAAAGACCAGCTGTCGGTATGGTACGGCAACTGGCTGCACGAAGGTCAGCTCCTGGACCCGACGATGCGCGACATCGAGGCGTTCCTGGAGCATACGCAGGAGAACGTAACCGGAAAAGTATTCGTACTGCTGGCGCCTTACCGTTTCCAGATTGAAGGTATTGAGTCGGAGCACGACCTGATGTCGTCGAAGTTCGGTAGCTACGGCGAGATGAACAAAGGCTGGAGTGGCGACGATGTAAAAGGCTTCTCGAAGATATTCGGTAACCAGTCCGTGATGTACCACAAGATAAACGGAACACTGGACTAATGGCAGAAAAAATAGTGGCAGGCCTTGTGGGTGGTGCCGGGTATGCAGGCGGCGAATTGCTGCGCCTGCTGCTCAACCACCCACAGGTGTCTTTAGCCTTCGTACAAAGCCGCAGCCAGGCGGGAAAGCCCGTTTACGAAACGCACCCTGACCTGCTGGGCGAAACAGATATTACCTTTACTGCTGAAGCAGATGCTCCCGTTGACGTGCTCTTCCTGTGCACGGGTCACGGCGAGGCCAAAAAGTTCTTAGCTACAGCCACCATACCCGCTGCTACCCGCATCATCGACCTGAGCCAGGATTTCCGCTGGAACGAAGGCACGGAAGCAGCTTTTGTGGAAGCTGACGGTAAAACATTTATCTACGGACTGCCGGAACTACAGCGTGAAAAGATAAAGGAGGCACAGCACATCGCCAACCCGGGCTGTTTTGCTACGGCCATACAGCTGGGCTTATTGCCGCTGGCTGCTGAGGGAAAACTGGATGCACCGGTGCACGTGAGCGGCATTACCGGCTCCACCGGTGCCGGCCAGAGCCTGAGCGCGACTTCGCACTTCAGCTGGCGCACCGAGAACGTGTCCACTTACAAAGTGATGGAGCACCAGCACCTGCGCGAAATCAGGCGCACGCTGAAGCAGCTGCAGTCGGAGCAGGTACCACCTATCCATTTTATCCCGTACAGGGGCCCCTTCGCCCGCGGTATCTTCATTACGTCCTACCTGCAGACAAACCTAACGCTGGAGGAAGCGCAGGAGCTGTATGAAGGCTATTATGCCGGTCACCCGTACGTGCACCTCACCAGGCAGAATCCGGACCTGAAGCAGGTGGTGAACACCAATAAGTGTATCATTCAACTGCAAAAGCACGGCGACCAGCTGGTCATCACCAGCATGATCGACAACCTGCTGAAAGGAGCTGCGGGTCAGGCGGTGCAGAACATGAACCTCGTGTTCGGCTTAGAAGAAACCGCCGGCCTGAAGCTGAAGCCTTCGGCGTTTTAGAATTTTGATATTGGCATTTCTGTCCCCCTTTGAAGGGGGTAGGGGGATGATTTACATAAGCGAATTACTGGCTTGAAGCCTTTACTGTACAGGCTGTAGGAATGCAGGTTTTTCCTACAGCCCGTGCCTCATCCCCCTTACCCCCTTCAAAGGGGGACAATTATTCACCGATTCAACCTCAACAACATGAATCTTTTCGACGTTTACCCGCTTTTTGATATAGAACCTGTTAAAGCTTCCGGCCTGAAGGTATGGGACAAGCAGGGAACCGAGTACCTCGACCTCTACGGCGGTCATGCCGTTATTTCCATTGGTCACAGCCATCCGCATTATGTGCAGCGCGTACAGGAGCAGCTGAACAGAATAGGCTTTTACTCCAACGCCGTTAAAATGCCCATGCAGGAAGAACTGGCGCAGAAGCTAGGACAGCTAAGCGGCTACGACGACTATAGCCTCTTCCTGTGCAATTCCGGTGCCGAAGCCAATGAAAATGCCCTGAAACTCGCCTCTTTCCATACCGGGAGAAAAAAGGTGATCACGTTTAAAAACGCCTTCCATGGCCGCACATCCGCTGCCGTGGCAGCGACTGATAATCCTGGCATCATCGCGCCCATCAACGAAACGGATAATTTCCTGTTTCTGCCATTCAACGATCTGAATGCCGTAAAAGAAGCTTTTGCAAGCGAAGAAATAGCCGCTGTAATTGTAGAAGGCATTCAGGGTGTAGGCGGTGTGTATATTCCGGAGCCGGCGTTCCTGCAGGAAGTACACACGCTGTGTAAGGAGAAGGGAGCGCTCCTGATCCTGGACGAAGTTCAGTCGGGCTATGGCCGTTCCGGTAAATTCTTCGCGCACCAGCACGCTGATGTGCGTCCCGACATTATAACGGTAGCCAAAGGCATGGGCAATGGCTTCCCTATCGGGGGAGTACTGATCAATCCTGCTATCCAGGCGAAACACGGCATGCTGGGCACCACCTTTGGGGGGAACTACCTCGCCTGTGCTGCTGGTCTGGCTGTGCTGGAAGTAATGGAGCAGGAAAACCTGCTGGAAAACACCACGACCATCGGCAATTACCTGATGGAAGAGCTGAAACAACTGCCGGGTGTAAAAGAAGTACGCGGACAGGGCCTTATGATCGGGGTGGAACTTGGGGAAAACAGCGCGCCGCTGCGAAACAAACTGCTGAGCGAGTACAAAATTTTTACCGGTTCGGCTTCGAACAAAAACACCTTACGCTTATTGCCTGCCTTAACCATTTCGAAAGAAGAGGCAGATCAGTTTTTAAATGCTTTTAAAGCCTTACTTTCCTAAAAAGAACCTACTATGAAAAACTATACTTCGGTACATGATGTGCCTGATGTGGCTGCACTGGTACAGGAAGCCCTGGAACTGAAAAAGAATCCGTATGCGCATAAATCGCTGGGAGAAAATAAAACACTGGGCCTGATATTCCTGAACCCCAGCCTGCGCACGCGCCTGAGCACCCAGAAAGCAGCCTTGAACCTGGGCATGAACGTGATGGTGATGAACATGGACAAGGAAGGCTGGGCGCTGGAAACACAGGATGGTGTGGTGATGAACGGCACTACGGTGGAACACATTCGTGAAGCCGCTGCCGTGATGGGCCAGTACTGCGATATTCTCGGGCTACGTTCCTTTCCAAAACTGCAGAGCCGGGAAGAAGATTATTCGGAAGACATCCTGAATAAATTCATGAAGTATGCCGGGGTGCCAATTCTGAGCCTGGAATCTGCCACACGCCACCCGCTGCAAAGCCTGGCGGACCTGATCACCATCACCGAGCACAAACCAACCGGGTTAAGGCCGAAGGTGGTACTAACCTGGGCACCGCATGTGAAGGCCCTGCCACAGGCAGTTCCTAACTCCTTTGCCGAGTGGATGTGCGCCGCTGATGTAGATTTCGTGATCGCGCACCCGGAAGGCTACGAACTGGAAAGCAGCTTTACGGATGGTGCCACCATTACCTACGACCAGGATGAAGCGCTGCAGAATGCCGATTTTGTGTACATTAAAAACTGGTCATCTTTCCACGATTACGGTAAAGTACTCACAGAAGGTGAAGGCTGGATGATGACGAATGAGAAACTGGCAAAAACCAACAATGCCAAAGTCATGCACTGCCTGCCGGTTCGCCGCGGGCTGGAACTGAGCCATGAAATTCTCGACGGTCCAAACTCCATCGTCATTCAGGAAGCTGGCAACCGGGTTTATGCAGCGCAGGCTGTTATCAAAAGACTCCTGGAAAACAAAGCGTAAGTTTCTCATGCAGACATTACACATTGTAAAGATCGGGGGTAACATCCTGGACTCGCCACCAAAGCTGCAGCAGTTCTTGGCTGATTTTGCTTCGCTGGAGGGGCCAAAGCTGCTCATCCATGGGGGCGGTAAAATTGCTTCCACTATCGGGCGGCAGCTCGGTATTGAGCCCAACATGGTAGATGGCCGCCGCATCACCGATGCTGAAACCCTGAAACTGGTAACGATGGTATACGGGGGCCTGGTGAATAAAAATGTAGTAGCGCAACTGCAGGCGCTTGGCTGCAACGCCATCGGTCTGACCGGTGCCGATGCCAATATCATTCCGGCCACCAAACGCCCGGTAAAGCAAGTTGATTACGGTTTTGTTGGCGATGTGGCAGGTCCGGAAACAGTCGGTGCCAATGCGTTGGATACATTTCTGAAAATTGGCCTGACACCTGTCTGCGCTCCGCTCACACACGACGGGCAAGGCAACCTGCTCAACACGAATGCCGACACCATTGCCTCGGTACTGGCTACAGCCATGGCGTCTCTTTACCAGGTAAAGCTGATTTACTCGTTCGAGAAACGCGGCGTGCTGCAGGATGCGGAGGATAACGATTCCGTTATTCACCATATTGATAAGGCAAAATACCAGGAACTGAAGGAAACTGGCGTCGTTTCAGCGGGCATGATCCCGAAACTCGACAATGCCTTCGATGCACTGGATAAAGGCGTACGCGCAGTGGTGATAGGCGATGCCGCTGAAATTAATACCATCGTAGCAGGAGGGGAAGCTGGTACGCTGATCACCTTGTAACTTAATTTGCTCAGATCTTTCTTTGCTCTCTTTTGTCATCCTGAAAAGGAGCTCGTGAGCGAGCGCTTGGAATGCTGGCAATGGAAAAAATAAAGATTAGAATTCAAGTAGTTAAATTAGTACCTTCCGCTTTGGCTTTACTGCATCTCGCCCACAAGATCATTTCAGGATGACAGGAGAGAAGAGATAAGTATGGTAGAATCTTAATTTAAACAAAAATGACGAACGAAAATAAGAAAGTAGCTATTCTGGGCGGGGGCAACATGGGGTATGCCCTGGCAAAAGGAATGGTAGCATCCGGTAAATACACAGCAGAAAACATTACCCTGACCCGTCGGAACCTGCGAAGCCTGGATGGTATGGCAAAAGAAGGCTTCCAGGTGAGCACCGACAATCCAGCTGCCGTAGCAGGCGCCGACATTGTGGTGCTGAGCATTCTGCCGCAGCAACTGGATATGGTGCTCGATTCGATTGCAGAAAAAATTGATCCGTCACGCCACCTGCTCATTTCTATTGTGACAGGCGTAACAGTGCAGGATATCCGTAACCGCATTGGCAAAGAGGTGGAAGTTGTTCGTGCCATGCCTAACACCGCCATCGCCATCCGCGAATCCATGACCTGTATTACCAGCAGCAAAGCTTCTCCGGAGAACCAGGCACTGGTAAGGGAGATCTTCGAAGCCGTTGGCGAAACTGTGGAGATTGGGGAAGATATGATGACGCCTGCAACTGCCCTGTGCGCCTGTGGCATCGCCTTCTTCCTGCGTTCTATCCGTGCCGCTGCCCAGGGAGGTACCGAAATCGGCTTCCACGCCAAAGAAGCCCTCCACATGGCCGCCCAGACAGCCAAAGGGGCAGCTGCTTTACTGCTCCAGAACCAAAGCCACCCGGAAAACGAAATCGACAAGGTAACTTCTCCGAAAGGCTGCACCATTGCCGGTCTGAACGAGATGGAACACTATGGCTTCAGTTCCGCCATGATCAAAGGCATCAAAACCTCTTCCCAGAAAGCAGAGCAGCTGTATCATAAGGATTGATTTAGCTGAAGCAGTGTAACTAAGTCCCCCTTTGAAGGCTAATCTTGTAGGGAAAATATTGAACATTATATTATGCCTATTGACATATTCATAGATACATATCGCCAGTTTGAGCGCAGCGGTAACTGGTGGTTGTCCATGAGGCCAGTTTGTAACTGGCGTGGTTACAAAAGCACGAATATTCAGCTACGCCAGTTGAAAACTGGCACCATATATAGCCACAAGTTACCGCTGCGCTCAAACTGGCGGCAGGAATCATTTTATTATTCCATTTTTTCCCTACAAGATTAGCTTTGAAGGGGGTAGGGGGATGTATTACACCTGAGTACAAATTTATTGAGGGCAATTAATCATTTAACTTTATTCACAGCCCGTGCAACATCCCCCTAACCCCCTTCAAAGGGGGACTTTTCGCGTTTAGTATATGAACAAAGAATACCTATTTCAGGAAGCACTGGATCTGCTGCAGGAACTTATTTCTATTCCTTCGTTCAGCAGGGAAGAAGATAAGACGGCTGAGGTAATAGCGGCCTTCCTGGAAAAGCATGGGGTAGAAATAAAGCGACAGGGAAACAACGTCTGGGCGTACAACAAGCATTTCAAGCCCGAACGGCCGACCTTGCTGCTCAACTCGCACCACGACACCGTAAAGCCCAATACCGGCTACACCCGCGACCCGTTCGCACCTGCCATAGAAGACGGCAAGCTGTATGGCCTGGGCAGTAACGATGCCGGTGGTTGCCTGGTGTCGCTGCTGGCTACGTTCCTGTACTTTTATGAGCAGGAAAACCTGAGCTACAACCTGGTAATGGCCGCGACGGCTGAAGAAGAAATTTCCGGTAGAAACGGCCTGGAATCCATCCTGCCGGAACTCGGTGAACTGGAAGTAGCGATAGTAGGCGAACCAACCTTGCTGCATTTGGCGGTCGCTGAAAAAGGCCTGATGGTGCTCGACTGTGTAGCCGAAGGACGCTCCGGGCACGCTGCCCGCGAAGAAGGGCTGAATGCCATCTACGAAGCCCTGCCAGACATCCTCTGGTTCCGCGACTATCGTTTTCCAAAAGAATCCGCTTACCTGGGACCAATCAAAATGTCGGTTACGGTCATACAGGCTGGTACGCAGCACAACGTGGTGCCGGACCGTTGCCAGTACACGGTAGATGTTCGCCTCACCGATGCATATAGTATGAAAGAAGTACTGGAAATCATCCGGTCGAATGTGAAGTCGCAGGTAACGCCGCGTTCCATGCGCTTGAAACCTTCGTCCATCCCGATGGAGCACCCGCTGGTGCAGGCTGGCATCCAAATGGGCCGCAACACCTACGGCTCCCCAACCACCTCCGACCAGGCCATGCTCTCTATCCCATCGCTCAAAATGGGCCCCGGCGACTCCGCACGCTCCCACATGGCTGACGAGTTTATTTATGTGCAGGAGATAGAAGAGGGGATTAACACCTATATTGCCTTGCTGGAGAAGGTGATAGTGAAGAAGTAAAGAAAAATACTGTAGCCAAAAAGTACCTGCTGCTCACAGCTCTTTCGGATGTTTTCATCCGAAAGCAAACTGCAGGGGATCTCCAGATCCCCGTAAACCAGCAGCAGTTACAACCTTTGGTACGGGGATTTGTAATCCCCTTCCTAAAAACTTCCGGATATAATATCCGGAAGAGCGAAAGACAATAAAAGAATTAGCACATCAGCACATTAACCCATTAGCACATTAAAAGATGAAGCTCTGGCAAAAGAACACAAGCGTAGCAGAAGAAATAGAAAAGTTTACCGTAGGCAAAGACCCGGAATTTGATTTGCAACTGGCCGCCTTCGATGTGCTGGGATCATTGGCGCACACCCGCATGCTCGAAAGTATCGGACTGTTGGAAAAAGAAGAGCTGGACGAATTGCAGCGGGAACTGAAGGTAATCTATGCTTCCGTTCAGGAAGGCAGCTTTGCCATAGAACCGGGTGTGGAGGATGTGCACTCGCAGGTAGAACTGGAGCTGACGCGTCGTGTAGGCGATGCCGGCAAGAAAATCCACAGCGGGCGCTCCCGAAACGACCAGGTGCTGCTTGACCTCAAGTTGTTCTTCCGCCACCAGCTGCAGCAAACGGTGGAGCAGGTTCAGCTTTTATTCCAGACGCTGCTGGAGCAAAGTGAGAAGCACAAGGATAAATTGCTCCCAGGTTACACGCACCTGCAGGTCGCCATGCCATCGTCCTTCGGCCTCTGGTTCGGCGCCTATGCCGAAAGCCTGGTAGATGACGTTACGATGCTGCATGCTGCTTATAAAATTGCCGACAAAAACCCGCTGGGCTCTGCTGCCGGTTACGGCTCGTCTTTCCCGCTTAACCGCCAGATGACAACGGACTTGCTAGGCTTCGAGGCGCTGAACTACAACGTGGTATACGCGCAGATGGGCCGCGGCAAAACAGAGCGGGTGGTGAGTGTGGCCATTGCTTCGGTAGCTGCTACGCTGGCCCGTATGTCCATGGACCTGTGCCTGTACATGAGCCAGAACTTTGGCTTTGTAACGCTGCCTGATAACCTGACGACCGGTTCCAGCATCATGCCGCACAAAAAGAACCCGGATGTATTTGAAATAATGCGCGGCAAGTGCAACCGTCTGCAGGCGCTACCAACAGAGGTATCCATGCTGCTTACCAATCTGCCATCCGGGTACCACCGCGAGCTGCAGCTCCTGAAGGAAGCTGTTTTCCCGGCCTTTACGGAACTGGAGAACTGCCTGGGCATGATGACCTACATGGTACAGCACCTGCAGGTGCGCGATAACATCATGGACGAAGAAAAATACAAATACGCTTTCAGTGTGGATGCCGTAAATGCTGAAGTACTGAATGGTGTACCTTTCCGGAATGCGTATAAGAAAGTAGGAGAGTCAATTGAAGCTGGTACCTTTACCGTTCCAGAATCTGTAACGCATACGCACGAAGGCAGTATTGGCAACCTCTGCAACGAGCAGATCAGGCAACTGATGCAAAAGCAGGTGGAGGCTTTCCATTTTGAGCGTGCCGGCAATGCCCTGCAGGAACTGGTAAAGGAATAGAAGTTTGCCTTTTTGGCTACTCCGGATTTTTTAATCCGGAGTATGATGGTGGCGGGGCTCCAGACCCGCCTACTCATTTTTTGGAGGAGCAGAGGCTGTGGTGGCAGCTGCAGTCTTTAGTTCTGGCACCACTTTTTTTCTTTCATCACCTCTACAAGCGGTTCAGACGATCTGCAGCAGTCACCATTCCCTTTGCGCCTGCTTTAAAAGTCTGCTGCTGCTGCCACCACAGCCTCTGCTGCAGCCGGACTCAGATTTCCAGCAGATAAAATGGTGTTGCATAGCCTTCCTTCAGCAGGATGTTTTTAGACACGTTGAACACCCGCACACCTGTGGAGGTGGCGCCTTCCAGTACGCCGATGTGGGCATGTCCGTGAAAAGCAGCCACCACATTCCGGCGGTTAAGCGGTTCCTCCAGCCGTGAACTGCCCAGGAAAGGATAAATAGCTTCCGGTTCGCCCTCCACGGTAGCCTGGATCGGGGCGTAATGCAGCAGCACCACCTTTTTCAGCTCCGCGTGTTCGCTGTCGAGGTGCGCCAGTGCGGCGTCCAGTTTTAAGGCTTCGTTTACCGTTTCCTGCACAAAGTCCTTGTTCAGCTGCTCGCCGAACATGCCCAGCATGTATTTATCGAAACCGCCGCCGTAGCCTTTCACCCCGGCAAACCCCACATCATTGATCACTTCAAAATCACCGTCCAGAATCCGCATATTAGCATTGGTAAGAATTTTCTTCAGTTTTTTTACCTGGTCGTGGTCGTAGTCGTGGTTGCCGAGTACGGCCAGCACCGGAATGGAACAGGATTTTAGTTCATTGGCCAGTACTTCGGCCTCCGCTTCTTTGCCTGTATCGGTTAAATCGCCGCAGAGCAGCAGCACGTCTGCCTTCTCCGACACTTCCCTGAAAAAGTCCGACCACTTGCCGCTGTCATGTTCATGTATGTGTATGTCGCCAACGGCTGCTATTCTTGTCTTCCGGGTCTCAGATTTTTCTTTTGCCATAGGTCAGGGTAAAATTGATGTAACCCTCTTATAGTGATATCGCCTTAAATGGTTGCACGCAGGGCGGGGGCTGCGTGTAAATAAATCCCATAAGCGCATCACAAATCAACTTCCTCGGATTTACAGGTTCTCATGCTACAGCCAAAGTATGAGGCACTTGCACAGGCGCAGAAAGCAAGCGGCAGGACACCCGCAGGAGCAGTAAAGAATATCTTGCTGCGTTCCTATAACTTATGCCAGCTGGTGCGTATAACAGGCAAATGTTTTTCTGAAGCTAAAACATATGCCGTGATTCCGATAAAGATACACACACAACCAGACGACTCCACCTGTGGCCCTACCAGCCTGCATGCCGTGTACAGGTATTACAAAGACCCCATCAGCCTTTCGGATGTAATAAAAGAAGTGCCTTACCTCGACGAAGGGGGCACCCTGGAAGTACTGCTGGCCTGCCATGCCCTGGAGCGGGGCTACAAAGCCCGGATTTATACGTATAACCTGCATGTTTTCGACCCCACCTGGTTTAAGCTGGGAAACGAAGAAATTATTCAGAAGCTGGAAGCACAGCTGAAAATCAAAAAAGGCAGTAAGCTTAAAAGAGCTACCATGGCGTATATCGATTTCCTGGAGCTGGGCGGCGAACTACGCTGTGCCGACCTTACAAAATCGTTGCTGCGGGGCTATTTCGACAAAGGCATTCCGCTGCTGACAGGTCTCAGCGCCACCTACCTGTACCAGAGCGCCCGGGAATACACCACGCCGACAGGCGAATCGGCTTATGACGATGTGCTGGGCTACCCGATGGGGCACTTCGTGGTTCTCTGCGGCTTTGGAGAAGATCAGCAGCACATTGTAGTGGCCGACCCGTACCAGGAGAATCCCTACTTCAAAAACAATTACTACGAGGTAAGTGCAACCCGTTTACTTAACTCCATCATGCTGGGCATGTCTACGTACGATGCGAATCTGCTGGCCATCCAGCCTGGTGCGAATGAACCCGTTCAGGAATAAAGAATGCGAAAAATTGTAGTGGTCGACAATCCCAAAGACTGGGGTGTGACAATAGAGGATGTAGAAGTGGTGGATGTTCAGAATTACCTGACAGGAAGTAGCTACACAGAAATTAAAAACGCCCGCATCTTTAACCTTTGCCGCTCTTACAAATACCAGAGCGCCGGATACTATGTGTCGTTGCTGGCAGAGGCCCGGGGGCATAAACCAATTCCCAGCGTTACTACCATGCAGGACCTGAAAACGCCTACCATTGTGCGGGCTATCACGGTGGAATTGGAAGACCTGATCAAAAAGAACCTGAGCAGCCTGCGCTCCAAAACCTTCACGCTCAGTATTTACTTCGGGCAGAATGTAGCTACCAAATACGAAAAACTAAGCAAACAGCTCCACGACCTGTTCCAGGCGCCCCTGCTGCGGGCGCATTTTGTAAAGAAAGACGAATGGGTGCTGCAGTGCATTTCGCCCATCCCGATCAACGAGGTGCCGGAGCATCACTGGAAATACCTGGTACGGTTTGCCAAAGCCTATTTTTCGAGACACCGTTTTTCGGGGGCACGCATCAGCCGCAAAATTTACGACCTGGCCATCCTGGTAGACCCGAACGAAAAAGAACCGCCATCAAATAAAAAAGCAATTCAGCATTTCCTGGATGCAGCTGATGCACTGGGGTTTTATGCCGAACTCATCACTCGGGAAGACTACCGGAGGCTGGCCGAATTCGACGCGCTCTTTATCCGCGAAACCACTTCCGTGAACCACCACACCTACAAGTTTGCCCGCAAAGCACATGCCGACGGGCTGGTGGTGATAGACGATCCGGTGTCCATACTCAGGTGCACGAACAAGGTCTATTTAGCGGAACTGCTTGCCAAAGCGAAAGTGGCCACGCCTAAAACCATGATCATCCACCGCGACAACAAGCTACAGGTGGAGAAGGAACTGGGGCTGCCCTGTGTGCTGAAAAAACCGGACAGCTCCTTTTCGCAGGGGGTGGTGAAAGCCAAGGATACGGAAGGACTGCAGGAAGTGCTGGACGAAATGCTGTCGGATTCGGAGCTGATCATCGGGCAGGAGTTTATTCCAACGGATTTCGACTGGCGCATTGGCGTGCTGGACAAGCAGCCGCTCTATGCCTGCAAATACTACATGGCCAAAGGGCACTGGCAAATCTATAACTGGGAAGGCAAGAAACAGGACACCGAAGGCGATGTGGAAACAGTGCCCTTTGAGCAGGTGCCATTCTTCGTACTGCACACGGCCCTGAAAGCGGCCAACCTGATAGGCAACGGTTTGTATGGCGTTGATGTAAAAGAAATAAACGGAAAGGCCTATGTGATTGAGGTAAACGACAACCCGAGCATTGATGCCGGCTGCGAAGATAGGATCCTGAAGAAGGAGCTGTACCAGTCCGTTTTGAAATCAATTAAAAGACGCATCGATAACAATAAAAATATCCGTAGCGATGAATAGCGAAACAAATCACCTGCACCTGTTTGCCGGATTTGGCGTGGAACTGGAATATATGATCGTAAGCAAGAACGACCTGCGGGTGCTCCCGGTTGCTGACAAACTGATTTATGATGAAGTAGGCGCCTACGTGTCGGATGTGGAATTCGGGAATATTGCCTGGTCCAACGAACTGGTGCAGCACGTGGTAGAGCTCAAGACCCAGGGGCCGGTGGCCTCGCTGGTTGGCTTGGCAGACACCTTTCAGCAGCACATTCAAAAAATAAACGGGATGCTGGAAAAGTACGATGCCATGCTGCTGCCAACCGGAGCCCACCCGCTGATGGACCCGCACCAGGAAACCGTTATCTGGCAGCACGAGCACAACGCCATTTACGAAGCCTACAACCGCATTTTCGACTGCCGCGGGCATGGTTGGGCCAACCTGCAAAGCACACACCTCAACCTGCCCTTTGCCGACGATGCGGAATTTGAAAAGCTGCATGCGGCTATCCGGATGATCCTTCCCATCCTGCCTGCGCTAAGCGCCTCTTCGCCCATTCTGGATGGTAAACTGACCGGCTTCCAGGACACCCGCCTGGAAGTGTATCGCCTGAACCAGCAGAAAATTCCCTCCATTACCGGGCATGTGATACCGGAGCGGGTGTTCAGCAGGAAAGATTACGAAGAACAGATACTGCAACGCTCTTACGCTGATGTGGCGCCTCATGACCCCGATGGCGTGCTGATGGACGAGTTCCTGAACTCCCGTGGCGCTATTGCGCGGTTCGGGCGCGGAACAATCGAGATCAGGCTGCTCGACATACAGGAATGTCCTGCCGCAGACATGGCCATTCTGCAGGCGGTGGTGGTGGTGCTGGAGGCATTGGTTGGCGGACGATGGGGCAGGTGGAGAACCCTGGAAGAGCAGAAGCAGTTCGACGAAAAAGAACTGGCCGACATTTTCCTGCAGGTGATCCGGACAGGGCAGGAGACACTGCTGACCGATATCAAATACCTGCACTTTTTCAGCATGGATAAAGCCGAAGGCTGTTCGGCCGGGGAGTTGTGGTACCACCTGTTATTCGACCTGGCAGATTTCAGCGAACAGCCGGAGGTGAAACACGCGCTGGATGTCATTCTAACCCAGGGCAACCTTTCCAGGCGAATACTAAAGGCGCTGGGCGAGAACCCTACACCCGAACGGATACAGGAGGTTTACCGGCAGCTGGCCGCTTGCCTGCAGAACGGGAAAGTATTTACTCCTTAAGGCTATGTTAAAGCTACTGCTAACCTGTGAACACGGCGGCAACAGCATTCCGCCTGCCTATCGCGCGCTATTCGAAGGGCACGATGCCTTGCTGGCCACCCACCGCGGCTACGACATCGGCGCACTCGACCTGTTCAATCACCTGAAAGACCTGACGCCCGACAGCTTTTTTGCCGTGGAAAGCCGGCTGCTCGTAGAACTGAACCGGTCAGTTGGCCAGGAAGACCTGTTTTCAGGCATAACCGGAAAGCTGACGGAAGAAGAAAAGAACGTGCTGCTGCAGAAACACTATTACCCCTTCCGCAACCAGGTGGAGCAGGTGGTGCAGGGGCATATGGCGGCAGGCAACCAGGTGCTGCACGTGGCCGTCCATTCGTTCACGCCCGAGCTTAATGGCGAAATAAGGCAGGCAGACATCGGCTTGCTGTACGACCCGGAGCGCGGGCCGGAGCACCTGTTTTGCTCCGACTGGAAAAAAGCGCTGGAGCTCGAGGCCCCGGAGTTCCAGGTGCGGTATAACTACCCGTACCTGGGCACTGCAGACGGCTTCCCGACCTACCTGCGCCATAAATTTGATGCCTCACAGTACGGCGGCATAGAACTGGAAGTAAACCAGAAGTACGCACAGGAAGCGCACAGGCAGTGGCACCGGCTGAAAGTTGTCCTGCGGAAAACGCTTCGGAGTACCTTTGAAAAACATTCCCAGGGGTTCGCTGCACAACAACCCCTGACACCCTGAACAGCTTGATCAGGAAAAAAACAAATGTTGCTACTTTGCATTAGCAGAACAAAAGGAAGTAATAGAAAGTATGGTTACTATCATCAGCATGTTATAAATTTGCGTTGCCTTTTGGCAGTTGAATAAGAGTATTTAGTTAAATCAACAAAATTTTACCACCTAAAACTATGAATCTAAAAAGTTTACGTCACCTCGTTCTGGTCCTGTTCGCGGGCCAGCTGCTGTTTTCCTGTAACTCCGCCAGGTATTACGAATTTTCGGCTCACAAGCAGGAACCGTACCACCAGCTGAAGCAAAAGCCGGCACCAGCTCCTTCCTTAGCAGAAGTTGCCCTTGCCGCAGCAGAAGCAAAGGCTGTGGAGGCAGCTGCAGAACCAATTCTGGAAGCCAGTACGCTAACTGCTCCGGTTAAAGCCGCCCCCAAAGCTGTTGCGCCAAAAGTTAAAGCAGCAGAGGCTGTGGTAACTGCTGCTGAAAATGCGGAGAAGAGCCTGACGGAGGCTGAAGCTGTGGCGATGGCTAAAGAGACCATGGCTTCTATGACGAAGGCTGAGAAAAAGGAGCTGAAGAAACAACTGAAAGAAAACCTGCGGCAACGGAATGCGGGCAATGTATCGGTCGTCGAAATCATTTTATCGTTCCTGTTGCCTCCGCTGGCCGTGTACCTGCACTCCGACATTGGCACCGAGTTCTGGATCAGTGTTATCCTGACCTTGCTGGGCTGGATTCCGGGAATCATCTACGCCTTACTGATTGTGACTGACACCATTTAACAACCAAAAGAAGTCAACGTAAAAAGCACCGTATCGCGCGGTGCTTTTTTAATTTTGTACAGCTAAACTCAATTTTCCCGGCATCGTTAATTTCTGAAAAGCGTTGTCTCTATCATTGCTGATATACATTCTGATGTATGGAATACAAGGACTATTACAAAATACTGGGCGTTGATAAAAAAGCCTCACAGGCCGATATCAAAAAGGCATACCGCGCGCTGGCCAAAAAATATCACCCTGATAAAAACAAGAACGATCAGGCAGCAGAAGAAATGTTCAAAAACATAAGCGAAGCATATGAAGTGCTGGGGGACGAGGAAAAACGAAAGCAGTACGACCAGCTCGGTTCCAACTGGAAACAGTATCAGCAGGGTGGTTTTGGAGGCGGCCAGTACCAGGGCTTCGGAGGCCGTGGTGGCTTTGGCGGCGATGCAGGCGATGTATTCGGGTCTGACTTTTCCGATTTTTTCCAGCAGTTTTTTGGAGGCGGCGGTTTTGGCCAGGCCGGTGGCGGCAGGCGCACCCGTAGCCAACGCGGACAGGATAACCAGGCTGATATGGTGATCACGCTGGAGGAAGCTTACCACGGCACCGCCCGCCTGATCACGGTAAACGGGCAGCAGCTGCGCATCAAAACCAAACCGGGTGTGGCCGACGGGCAGGAGCTGCGCATCAAAGGCAAAGGCGGACCGGCTGTAGTGGCGGGTGGTGAAAGCGGCGACCTCTTCATCAAAGTGCATGTGCAGCCCCATCCGGTGTTCGAACGGAAAGGAAACGACCTCCACCTTCCCCTGCAGCTCAGCATGTACGATGCCATTCTCGGCGGCAGCGCTGAAGTAAAGACGCTCACCGGCAACATCAAACTGAACATACCAGCCGGCACCCAGCACGGGCAATCTCTGCGGCTGAAAGGCAAAGGCATGCCCCTTTACGGCAAAACCGACCAGTTCGGCGATTTATATGTCAAGATAAAAGTGGTGCTGCCAACCGACCTGACGCCGGAGGAAAAAGACCTGCTGCAGAAACTGCGCGACCTCCGGACGGCAAAGCACAGGTAACCAGAATTAAAAATGTTCAGTCAGCGCCTCTGTCCAGTTAAATTGCCGGCAGAGGCGCTGCATGTTTTCGGGCATGGCCGTTTTAATGGTAACCGGCTGCTGCGTGTAAGGGTGCAGAAACCGGAGTTCAGCGGAGTGCAGCAGCATATAAGGGCTGTCCAGCTTTTCGCGGAACATCTGGTTATGCCGCCAGTCGCCGTGCCGCTTATCGCCCACAATATAGTGCCGGATATGGGCAAAATGCTTCCGGATCTGGTGCATCCGGCCCGTCTCCGGCTTTACTTTCACCAATGAATAGCGCGCTGTGGCATAGCGGCCCACTGGCTCCGGTAGTTCTACCGTTGCCAGCCGTTCGTAATGCGTTACGGCCTCCTGCGGCGCTTTATGCTGGTGGTCTTTGTCGGGGCGGATAGGAGAGTCTATCGTTTCTGCAGTTGCCGTGTAGCCGCGCACAATGGCGTAATACGTCTTTTCCACCTGCCGCTCATCAAACGCTTTTACCATACAGGCGGCTGCCTCCGGACTTTTGGCAAACAGCAGTACTCCGGAGGTGCCGCGGTCGAGGCGGTGCACCGTGTAGAGGTGGTAGCCCAACTGGTCGCGGAGCAGCTGCAGCGCAAATTCTTTTTTCTCTTCGGCAATCCGGGTGCGGTGCACCAGCAGCCCGTTCGGTTTATGGATGGCGACATACTGCGCATCCTCATAAATAACTTCTAACACAGAAACCGGTAATTAGATGAACGGGTAAAGATAAGCCATCGGAAAGCGAATCAAAAACATTGCTGCACCTGCCACCACAGCCTCAGCTCCACAAAGCGGTAATTTTATTTCTGCAAAACCCTATCTTTGGAGTTCAGGTACAGTGATAAAAAAGGAATTACAATGGCACTATCGTTTGATAACCTCCGGATAGGAAAAAAATACAGCCTGCGCAACTTTGGCGAAACCTTCGATTTTCAGGTAATAGCCATGCCCGAAGAAGGCTCCTACAAGGTGAAAGACCTGAATACGCTGGAAGTGTTCCTGCTGGAGGACCTGGTGCAGTATGGAAAAGGGAAGGATTTTGATTTACAGGAGCTTGGAAACCTGGACTAACACTGTTCCTCTTTTACTACATTCCACGAGTAACTTTTCCCTTCAAGTCCCAGTGGCTTTTCAGGATTTCGTCGCTGTTTGGTTTACGCACAATTTTTCGCGTATAGCGTTCCCCGGCAATGGCGCCATCCTCGCGTCGTTTGCCAATAAATAACGTGACCGGCTCACCAAGTTCATTCGTTATAAAGGTGATGTCTTTGCCATGGTAGCTGTCATCAATGCGGGTATCCGGGGCATACTTCTTGTTCAGTTTTGCCACCAGCTTTTCGTTTAAGGCCATCGTGTCGCTCTGGTTTTTCTTCTGGTACGCAACAACCCTTGCTTGGTTAACCCTGCTTATCCCGACACAGGAGTAAATGGCAACTATATTGGGTTATTAACATAAGTAAAAAAATAATTAACATAGTGCAACAAAGTTTCTGCCTTTTCTGTATCTTTGTTCAAGCACACGCACATATTCCACCGAATCGCCTGCTAACACTGTTACTGACCCGATTTCACTTCGGTTTTGTACAGGAATTAACCTGGCCGGGTTCACCATAAAATAATTCACCCTTAAACACGTTATGTAAAGATAAATTTAACGCAGGTTCGGCGTGGTAAAAACGCGCCAACTGTTTAAGAGTTTAATTATGGCAACAACAGACCCGCATTTTTTTGTTTATATATTTGGCGATGAACCCCGAAGTGGTGTTGATATCGGCATAGCAGGCGACCTGCAGCAGCATGTACAGGAGGTAACCGGTAACGTAAAAGAGCCTGCCCCGGTAAACCAGAAGCTGGTTTATTATGAGTATTATATTGCCGAAGAGGTGGCTGTAGCCCGCGAACAGCAGCTCAAGCAGAACACCAACGACGCTAATTTTCACCTCATCGAGTCGATGAACCCTAACTGGCTGGACCTTAGCGATACACTGGAATAGTACCTGGCAAGCAACTTTGCTCAACCGGCACAAGTCCGTGAACAGAACGTCACACGGGCTGTTGCCGGTTTTTTTTCGTTCCCCATTACCCCACCAAATCCGTATCTTTACAGGCTAAGGGAACATGAATCCCGATCAATTTCCGAAGTTTGATGTTAAAACACTTAAACAACTACAGCGAAAGCGTTCGATTTCAAATGTTTGTCGTGCTGGTGGGGATCCTGTTGCTGCTGGGAAAATTCATCGCTTTTTTTCTTACCAATTCAAACGCTATTCTGACCGATGCCCTGGAATCTATCATCAACGTGGTGGCCGGTGGCTTTTCGCTTTACAGCTTAATCCTTTCTGCCCGGCCCAAAGACGAAAACCACCCGTACGGTCACGGCAAAATCGAGTTCATTGCTTCTTCGCTGGAAGGTTCCCTGATCGTGGTGGCGGGGGGGATCATTATCATCAAATCGATCTATAACTTTTTTCAGCCCGTGGTGCTCGAAAAGCTGGACTATGGTATCCTGATCGTTGCTGTTTCCGGGGCTGTGAACTATGTGGTGGGCTATATTACCGAGAAAAAAGGCAGCGAGAACCAGTCGATCGTGCTGGAGGCAGGGGGCAAGCACCTGAAGTCGGATGCGTACTCTACGGTTGGCATACTGGTGGGGCTGGTGCTGATCCTGCTCACCGGGCTGACCTGGCTCGATAATGTGGTAGCAATCCTGTTTGGCGGCATTATCTGCTACACCGGCGTGAAAATAATCCGGTCTTCTGTTGCCGGCATCATGGATGAGGCCGATTACGAGTTGCTGAAACGGATCGTGCAGGTGCTGAACGAAAACAGGCGTGCCAACTGGATAGATATTCATAACCTGCGGGTAATCAAATATGGCTCCACGCTGCACATCGATTGCCACCTGACCGTGCCCTGGTACCTGAACGTGCAGGAAGCGCATGATGAGGTGGAAGAGGTCGGGCGGCTGGTACGGGAAAAGATTGATCCGGGCATCGAACTGTTCATTCACACCGATCCCTGCATTAAGCTCTCCTGTACGATCTGCGATAAAGACGGGTGCCAGGCACGTGAGACGCCTTTTCAGCAGCGCTTGGAGTGGGAACTGGAAAAAGTGATTGCCGATAAAAAACACGGCGCCTACTAACGCAGTAGGAGAAAGAAAACTTAACGGCCGGTTGCCTGTTAACAAAGTACATACGCTTAAATGGAATGACATGAAAATAAGAACACTCTTACTCATACCGGTTTTGTTCCTGCTGGCCAGCAGCTGCTCCGAGGCACGAAAAGGGCAGCCCCACACAGCGGATGCTGCCGCTCAGGATAGCGTCAGCCAGATTGACACCACCGGCCTGGCAGTAGCCACTTTTGCAGGAGGCTGCTTCTGGTGCACGGAAGGTTATTTTGAGCGGCTGAAGGGCATAAAACACGTGGTAGCCGGTTACGCCGGGGGCACCAAACCGAACCCCACGTACGAGGAGGTAAGTTCAGGGAAAACAGGCTACGCCGAGGCCGTTCAGATTTACTATGATCCGGAAGAGGTAAGCTACCAGGACCTGCTCGAGGCGTTTTTCCTGACACACGACCCCACCACCCTCAACCGGCAGGGACCGGACGTGGGCACGCAATACCGGTCGGCGGTGTTTTACCACAATTCGGAGCAGGAAAAGCAGGTACGGGATTATATTAATAAGCTGGAACTGGCCGGTACCTACCAAAACCGGATCGTGACGCAGGTGGCGCCTTTTACGACCTTTTATGAAGCCGAAGAATACCACCAGGACTTTTACCGCCGCAACCCGAACAACCCTTACATCCGGTCGATTGCCGAACCCAAAATGAAAAAGTTTGAAAAGGTGTTCGGCGATAAAATGAAAGAAAAGCAGAAATAAAATGACAAAGTTAGATTGAGTGAGAAATTACCCTGGCCTCCCGGTGAGCGCCAGGGTAATTATGTTTTAAGTTAGTAGCTGCTTCCTTTATTGCTACACAGGAGGAGCGGTGCTGTTCTATATCCATTTCTTCCGAAGACCGTAAGAGGTAAACATTTTACCTTCATCCGAAACAAAAAACGAAAACAATGGATTTAATTATCAATTTACTCGTTAGTGCCGGTGTACTGTTCCTGCTGGCCTACATCATGCCCCAGGTGCATGTGAAAAGTTTTGGCACTGCCTTATGGGTTGCTATCCTGATTGGTTTGCTAAACGCTACAATCGGCCTTATCCTGAGCTTTATTTTCAACCTGTTCACGCTGTTTTTGCTGAGTTTTATTGTGCGGCTGGTCGTGATGGCGCTCATCGTGAAGCTGGTAGACAAGCTGGTGCGGAATTTTAAAGTAGATGGTTTCTGGCCTGCCCTGGTCATTGCGGTTGCCCTGGCCATTGCCGGTACCCTTATCGACCGTTCCAATGCAAAAGACGGCGACTTGACCATGCTGGAGAACAGGCCGGTGCAGGAAGCACAACTGTTTGCCGCCCGCTAATAGTTACTCCTGAATTTACGGGTTCCTCCTTCCAAAAAGCCGGTATCTTCTCTGTTAAGGTACCGGCTTTTCAATTAAGCGGGACGTGAGGAGCAGTGGGAGTGGTGGCAGGTGCAGTGCATATTATCCACACCTAAAACGGCTAAAGAGCAGTATACTGAAAGATAGATGATCGGTAAAACTGTTGTACTGCTTTCCTGTTCCGTTCTGGCGGCCGTTGGTCTGCAGGCGGACCAACTACAATCTGATGCTATGACACCTCCCTCAGCTGCTGTTTCGTTGTTTTTGTGCGGCGATGTGATGACCGGCAGGGCCATCGACCAGGTGCTGCCGCAGTCGGTAGAGCCGCAACTGTACGAGTCGTATGTGAAAGATGCGCGGGCTTATGTGCAACTGGCGGAACGACGAAACGGCCCCATCCCAAAGCGGGTGCCGTATGCCTACATCTGGGGCGATGCCCTGGACGTGTGGCAGCAGCAGGCGCCCGACCTGAAGCTCATCAACCTGGAAACCAGTATTACCACCAATCCCGAACCCTGGCCCGACAAGGGCGTAAATTACCGGATGCACCCTGCCAACATCCCCTTGCTGAAAGCTGCCGGCATCGATTTCTGCTCCTTAGCCAACAACCACATCCTCGACTGGCAGCGGGAGGGGCTGCTGGAGACCCTGCAGACCTTGCAGGAAGCTGAATTACCGTTTTCAGGGGCAGGTCAGAACCTGGCAGAAGCCCGTAAACCAGCCATCCTGAAAACAAAGCAACACCGGGTGATCATTTTTGCCTACGGCTACGGCAACAGCGGCATCCCATCCGACTGGGCCGCCTCGCCCCAACTGGCTGGCATAAACCTGCTGCCCGATTTGAGTCCCGAAACGGTAGACGACATCCGGAAGCAGGTGCGGGCAGTAAAACAGGCAGGCGATGTTGTGGTTTTTTCCATTCACTGGGGCCCCAACTGGGGCTATGAAATTCCGCCCCGCCACCGCGAATTCGCCTACAGGTTAATAGACGAGGCGGGTGTAGATGTGATCCACGGCCATTCCTCGCATCATCCGCTGGCCCTGGAGGTGTATCAAGACAAGCTGATTCTGTACGGAGCCGGCGATTTTATCAACGATTACGAGGGCATCAGCGGGCACGATGAGTACCGCAGCGACCTTGCCCTTATGTATTTTACCGAGCTAAACCCGGCCAACGGCACACTCGTTTCGCTGCGCATGGTGCCCCTGCAACTTAAAAAATTCCGCCTGAACCATGCCTCAGAAGCAGATGCAGCCTGGCTTACCCGGGTGTTGGACCGGGAAGGCGAAAAAGTAGGCACGAGCGTCAGGCTGAACAGTGATGGAACACTATCCCTGCATTGGTAAGTAACCGGGCCGATTCGTTTGCACCAAACTTTCTTTTCTCCTGCTTCGGATGTATAAGATATTTCACTATAACACGTTACTCAGCAAAGGAAATTGTAGACTTTACATTATCAGAAACTCCCGGAACGAAATTTATTACGGTCAGGGGTGGATTAGGAATGACAGCTTGTGGTATGAAGGAAAACAAATTTGAACATCTTGCCAATTTCAGCAAAATGCCCGCCTGGGCTCAGGCAGAGGTTCTGGAACGCGAAGGAACGGAACTGGCCCGCCGGCTGCACAAGGGCTGGGAGGTGCGCCTCTTTTCCATCGACAACTATTACGTAGAGCTCTGGGAAAAGCAGGAGCTGAAAATTACCACTACCTTCCGGAATTCCGCCAAAGCCCTTGCCGTGCTGGAACCTTATCTGGGAGGCATAGCGGTACAGGACCTGGTCGGTTTCTGAGTTTCGTGCTCGTTTCGTTTTGCTGCTCCTATCACCACTCCCGCTGTTGCATCCAACCACATCAGGTAGTAGAGAACCACCCTTTGGCTAAGGTAACGGACAAGTTTACAACAGCAGCGTCCCGATCCGGTGTGCCCGTACAATTTCTTCCTGTGCAGACCAGGAGAAGATCGTGAAACGCCCGTCCTGGGAAGCAACCAGGGCCAGGGCATCGCGTTGGTCGTGCACAAACTGAGCAGCCGACAGGTGCCGCGTACCGCCGTTATGGGCAGGCGGAATAACCGTAGCTTTAACCCCAACCACAGGCTCGGAAACCAGCAGCTTATCAACCGGGGCGTTTCCTTTCCGGCGGCCGATTTTGGCGCCAAACGCCAGCACTTCGTATTCATCGTTGATAATGGTTGCACCGTCTAAAGCCGTGAGTCCTGCAATGCTTTCTACTTCCCGGTGCAGTTCCTGCTGCCACGATCCCTGGCTGCGCACGGTTACTTCCTGGCGCATTAAACCGGATAGGCCGCTGTAGGGGGGCACAACGGGGTAAGAGATGGGGTGTACGATGGATTCGCGCCAACTGTCGGAACCGGCCGGTACAATCAGCATGGAGCCGCCGCGTTTGTGGGCCCGCATCGAAACCGCCAGCTGAACCAGCACATTCAGGGAGTTGTTCCAGGAGGAAGAAGTGAAATCGAGAAAGGAGGCGAGGAGGGCGGTGCTGTCGGGCAGGGTTAGGCTGTTTTCATCCACCACCTTCACCTGGTCGCCAATGAGAACGGCTACGTTTACAAACTTGCCATAGCCATCGAGCCGGCGGTGTTTTACCACCAGCAAGCCCGGATCCGACACATCCAGCACCAGGCAAAGCGCACGGATATCGCGGGTAGTTCCCCACACATACAGCTCCTCTCCGTCCTGCCACACCCCTAGGTGGATGCCGGGACGTTCTACTCCGGGCGCTAGTTTTAACAGGATGGCAGGCAGAAGCGGCAACCGCTTCTCGAACAGCAACGGCATGCCGGCCTGTTCAGGAGGAACAAAAGCCAGTGAAATTTTGGGTGGCTGCCCTTCCTCGCGCCGCAGGCTGGCCCAGAACGCAGCATCAATCATGGCCTCAACAACTTTTGCTGTTGGCGCTGGTTCCACGCCCGTTACGCCGCGCTGCCTTGCCTCGGCCAGTTGATTTGCAAAATGGGTTTCCACGGTTGGGGCCACTGCCTTTGCCGCCTGGTACGTTGTTCTTCTGGTCATGCTTTATCGGAAGTCATTCAACCCTTAAGGTACTCAATTATGACAAAAAAACCTTACAGCTGCTGCCTCCATTCCCGCTGCGGCTCTTCCGGAAAAAAAATGGTGATGTCCGGGAAAAGTTTTGCTTTTTACCCGGCAATCCGTAGTTTAAGCAACACCAGGTTCCTGGCGGAATGAGAAATACATGAAAAAGAAATATAAAGATGAACACAGCTTATAAACCAGTCGATCGGAAATTTTATGACGAGCTGCAGGCGCTGGCAAAAGAGAAAGCGTACGTACGCATCCAGTTTTACACGGACATACACGAGTTCCTGACAATCAACGCTTCCCTGAAGGGGCTGCACCAGCAGGGGGAGGAAGAGTACCTGCTGGTGTCTACCGGCGAGGAAATCCGCCTCGACAGGCTTGTACGGGTAGGCAACACAGCGGCACCCGGCTATGACGAAGACTACTTTAAATGCGATTGCTGATTACCTGCAGGATAGTACAGTCTTATACCTATGACGCAGCAAAGCCTGACAGTTTCAGAAAGAAGCTTTGTACTTTTTTCTGAAATTAATCAGGCTTTGCTGTGTCTGTCCTTTTAGAAAAGTATAATTTAGTTGAATATGCTTTTTTAGAGGTCAGAACCATCTTCAAAAACATCCACAGGTTCATCCTCATCTATAAAGTCTTCGAATTCATCTTCTTCAAAACCAGGATCATTATCCCCATCGTTATCAATAGTACCGGTTGGGGTTATAGCCATGGGCCTGATTTCATCGTCATCATCGCAACTGCTCAGGCTTACTCCCATACAAAGAGCCAGGCCTAGTATTAATATATTTTTCATAGTTACCTTGTTCTTTAGTAGAAATTTATATACTATTTAACTGGCTTTATATCAATAAGTTTCAATAACAACTGCTTTTGTTTTGATACTGTGTAAATATGAATATTTGAATAAAAGCATAATAATTGCACAGTTCCAGGGCTAATGCCGGCAAACATTGCCGGAACAGGTGCCGGAACGGGTATATTGTGCTGCCAACATCGTCCGTTCAGAGCCTCCAGTTGTAGTATCTGCTTTATTATCAATTTGTTAAATATGAAACAAGGGCACGCGTTTCACCTGTCATTTACCTATCATTGTAAAAACAACAAACACGAAAGCTATGACACAGGAAATTCAGTTGCTGATAAGCAGCAGCAGCCTGCCCGACACCAAAGTGGCTATTGGACTTACAATTGAAGAACACGGCAAGAAAGCAGCCATCGCAATAGCAGAAAAGTTTTATCAGGATGTAATTTGCCTGCTCCAGGCTACCAACGACCACCACACCAGCAGCATGATCGTCAGCGAAGCAACGGACCTGTTCCTGGATGATGAGGTGGAGCAGGAAAACGAAGCTGAGGAAGACGAAGACGAAGAACTGGAGTGGGACTGGAGCCTGGATTTGGAAGACGACGAAGAGGAGAGGCGGGACAATTATAAGTAAAACCGGATCCATTTCTCCTTTCCGTACGGATTTAAGCGGTGAAATAAAAATTATCCGGCAACCGCAATTTTTAGCATCATTTCAGGAACAGATTTGCTTTCACAAAGGTATAATACAGGTGGAAGCAAATCTGTTTTTTTCTTGCCTTTTCTTTTGCAACCGGAGGCGTTACGAGGCCGATGCGGGTAATTGGCTCTGATTATCAGCGAAGTAGAAGTCAGGCATGGTGCAAAAAAAAAACAGGTGCTCTTTGATTCTTTTACCCTCTAAGCTTACACCTATGCGCATCCGACTTTTATCCGGCATCTTTTTAGTAGCCTTGGTTGCTTTTGATGCTACCGCCTCTCAAATACTGGTGCCCATGGACGGGACACAGAAAAATCACCTGAAATCGTATGGGGTTGCTTACTGGGTGCTGCAAAACCACGAGGAAGTAGACTGGCTGCTCAACTACAGGGGCGGCAGCTTCGCTTTCCGGCATTCTGCCAAAATTGAGAGCGAATTAACGGTAAGAGGAGTTTCCTATGCCGTGCTATCGGATGCGCAGTACCAGTCCATTCTTGCCGAGATCAGCAATCCGGAGGTAAACATGGACCTGATGAAGCTGGAGAAAGCGCCCAAAATTGCTGTTTACTCCCCTAAAATAAAAGAACCCTACGACGATGCCGTTACGCTGGTGCTCGATTTTGCTGAAATCCCGTACGAGCTGGTTTTTGATGAAGAGGTGCTGGACAAGAAGCTGCCAACCTTCGACTGGCTGCACCTGCACCACGAAGATTTTACTGGCCAGTATGGGAAAGTGATGGGCCGCCGCCGCCATAACGAAGCTTTCCTGGCCCAGCAGCAGGAAGCCGAAGATGTTGCCCGGAAGTACGGCTACGCCAAAGTCTCTCAGATGAAACTGGGGGTGGTAACTAAAATAAAAGAATTTGTGGCTGGAGGAGGCTTTATGTTTGCCATGTGCTCCGCTACCGACACCTACGACATTGCCCTGGCTGCCGACGGCGTGGACATCGTGGATGCCATCTACGACGGAGACGACATAGATCCGGAGGCGCAGCAGAAGATCGATTTCAACAAAACCTTTGCTTTCCGCGACTTTGCCATCAGCCTGAGCCCCTACGACCGCAGTTTTTCGAGTATCGACAACCAGCGGCGGGAGCGGGGGCTTTACGAAGAAAACGACTTTTTCGCCCTCTTTACCTTCTCCGCCAAATGGGACCCCATCCCAACCATGCTCACCCAAAACCATGAAAAGACCATTAAAGGGTTTATGGGGCAAACCACGGCTTTCAAAAAAGTACACGTAAAGCCGGATGTAACCGTGATGGGCGAAACAGAAGAAGCAAAGGAGGTACGCTACATCAACGGCACCATCGGCAACGGCACCTGGACATTCTATGGCGGGCACGACCCGGAAGATTACCAGCATATGCCCGGGGAACCTCCCACCGATTTGTCGCTGCACCCCAACTCACCGGGCTACCGCCTCATCCTGAACAACATCCTGTTTCCGGCTGCCCGAAAGAAAAAGCCTAAAACCTGAAATTTTACAGGCTGTACCAGCTACTTTATTTTCATTTTTCAGAACCTTCTGCCTCCGATTCCCATATGAAGGTAAAAGCAGTTCGGAAGCCAAAGCTGCTGCACACCAACTAACAACGGACGCTATGAGAGCAAAAGGAGGGAAAAAGCCAGGTAAGGATGAAATGAAAGGTGGTAAAAAAGCAAAAGCGAAAGCAGCAGCAACCGAACAGCAACACACTTCTCCTGAAACTACAGGCGCTGCGCAAACGGACGATACGCCCGAAAAAATTATCGTTGTTCAGGCTATGACCGGGCAAAATGAACAGGGGGAGCAGCAGGAGGTTGGCGGCGAACTGAACCGGGAGCAGCTGTGGTAATGGTGACAGCAGCAGAAAGGTTTTGTTATGACTAAAACAGCCGCTTTTCTGTTTCATGGCGCGCTGAACGATTTCCTGCCCGCTGCTAAAAGAAACATACGGTTTGATTATACCTTCAATGGCAGCCCTGCCGTGAAAGATGCCATCGAAGCCCTAGGCGTTCCGCACCCGGAAGTGGATGTCATTTTAATAAACGGCGCTCCCGCCGGTTTTGCCCAGCAGCTTCAGGCACAGGACCAGGTGGAGGTTTTTCCGGATGCATCTGCGTTCGGGTTACCTGAAGCGCATTCCATACAGGCCTTGCTGCCTGTTTCCGATAAGTTTGTGCTGGATGTGCACCTGGGCAAACTGGCCAAAGCCCTGCGCATGCTGGGTTTCGACACCTTATACCAGAACGATTACGACGATGCCACCATCGCCCGCCTTGCCGACCAGGAAAACCGGATTGTGCTGACACGGGATGTAAACCTGCTCAAAAACAAACGCATTAATCGTGGCTATTGGCTGCGGTCGCAACACGCGGAGGAGCAGTTGCAGGAGGTGCTGACCTATTTTGAACTGCTGCTACAGCTAAACCCCTTCACCCGGTGCCTGGAATGCAACGGCCCTATTGTGGCCGTCGCGAAGGAGGAGGTGCTGGAACAGCTGCCGCCAAACACCCGCTTGTATTTTCATGAATTTTACCAGTGCCGCAACTGCAGGCGGGTGTACTGGAAAGGCTCGCATTACGAACGGATGCAGCAGTTTATACAACGCCTACATACTGGAACGGGGCACAGAAGCTCCTTTTACAGCAGCGCCAGGATACAAATGGCATCAATCACCAGCAAGCCAATTCTGATTTCGGAACTTTTGCCGGTCACCAGCTTAATAGCGGTATAGCTGAGGAAGCCCCAGATAATGCCCTGCGAGATAGAGTAGGTAAAGGGAATGAGCACCATCGCCAGGAAAGCAGGAATTCCCTCGTCGAGTTGCTGCCAGTTAATCTTTGTTACAGGCCTGATCATAAACACGCCCACCAGCACCAGTGCCGGAGCCGTGGCAATGGCCGGAATAATGGACAGCAAAGGCGCCACGAAAAGAAACGGCAGAAACAGGAAGGCGCCCACTACTGCGGTCAGCCCGGTTCGTCCGCCTGCTTCTATCCCCACCGCCGATTCGATATACGCTGTTCCGGGGCTGGAACCCACCAGCCCGGCGAGGGTCGTGGCTACAGCATCCGTGAGCAGCGAGCGCTTGATGTTGCGGGGTTCCCCTTCTTCGTCGAGCAGGTTGGCGGCTTCGGCAAGTCCCACAAACGTGGAAACGCTGTCGAACATATCGGTGAAAACAAACGCAAAAATTACAGGCACAATGGCCAGTTGAAACGAATTCGCTAAATCCAGCTCGAACAGCAGGCTGAAATCCGGGGTAGAAAAAGCGCCCTGCCAGTTTACCAGCGGCGCGGCCGCTGTTGCTTCGTCCACACCCCACCAGCGGCCTAGCGGGTAAGCAGCCAGCGTGGTAAAGAGAATCCCAAGCAGAATGGCGCCTTTCACCTGGCGGGTTACCAGGGTCGCCGTTACCAGCAGCCCGACCAGGAACGTTATCAGGGCAGGGTTAAGCGGGCTGATCCCGACAATAGTGGCCGGGTTGTGTATGATAAAACCGGCATTGATAAAGCCAATCAGGGTGATAAAAAGGCCAATGCCTGCGGCAATAGCAGAACGCAGCGGGCGCGGGATGGAAAGTACAATCAGCGTCCGGACGTTAAACAGCGAGAGCACCAGGAACGCTACCCCCGACCAGAACACTGCGCCCAGCGCCACCTGCCAGGGCACCTTCATGCCCAGCACGGCCGAATAGGTAAAAAATGCATTCAAGCCCATGCCGGGCGCAACCAGGATCGGGTTCCGTGCATAGAGGCCCATCATCAGGCTGCTGAAAAAGGAGACCAGAATGGTGGCGGTAAGCACCCCGGAAAAAGGCATGCCGGCCTGGCTCAGAATGCTGGGATTTACTACAATGATATATGCCGTGGCCAGAAAAGAGGAGAGGCCCGCAATGATTTCGGTATGCAGGGTAGACCCGTTTTTCCTTATCTCGAAAAATGATTGCATCAATAGGTTCGTTTGCTTTTGTGCTAAATAAGGAAATAAAGTCCTGCAGACAAAAATATGTTTTTACAAATACGGCGTTACAGGCAGAGCACGCGCTACTTTGTCCAACCATTCCCGATCATCCAGTACCGCACGCGTTCCAGCCAGTTATCGATAGGAGCGCCTTTCGAAAAACCGTGTTCGCCTTTGGGGTATAGGTGCATTTCGGCTGGTACATTTTTTTTCAGCAACGCTTCGTAAAAGCGGAGGCTGTTGGCTACCACCACCTTGGAGTCGTCGCCGGCGTGAACCAGGAAAGTGGGTGGTGTTTGGGGCGTTACCTGCAGCTCGTTTGAGTAAAGCTTTATCATTTCAGGCGTAGGAGAAGTGCCGATCAGGTTTTCCCGCGAACCCATGTGTGCGAGGCTGTCGCTGAAGCTGATCACCGGGTAAACCAGGATCATGAAGTCCGGGCGCAGGCTGATGTGTTCTTTATTCTCAATCACTTCCCGCTTAAAGTGTGTGCCCGCCGTAGAAGCCAGGTGACCTCCTGCCGAAAAACCCAGGATACCGATTTTGTTCGGGTTGATGTTCCATTCCGTTGCCCGCTGCCGCACCGTTTTGATGGCCTGCTGCGCATCCTGCAGCGGACCGATGCTTTTGTCTTTCATGGTGGCATCGCTCGGCAGCCGGTACTCCAGCACAAAGGCGGCAACGCCCATTTTGTTAAATTCAGCGGCCACATCGTGCCCTTCGCGTTTCATCACCAATCCGCGGTAGCCGCCGCCGGGGCAGATGATTACTGCTGTTCCCGTCGCTTTGTCTTTCGAAGGCAGGTAAACTGTTAAGTTAGGAGCAGTGGCTTTGGTGGCAGGAGCAGCAATTGCATTCGGGACCTTTCCGTCCGGGTACAGGGGCATTTTCTGCTGCGCTACACTTGTCAGGATTGTAAACAGGAAACAGGTGAACAGGAGGCTGGCTTTTCCGGTCATGGGGAGTGTGTTTGGTTGAGATGGAGGTAATATCGGAAAAAATAATGTGAATTTACTCTAGGAAACGCACTGTAATGTAGCTGTTGGTGTTGCGGCCCTGGTCGTCGGTGCAGGATATTTTGTAGCGGCCGGCCTGGGTGGGCTCGAAGAACAGTTTTTCGTTGGCGGCTCCTGCCTTCAGGAATTTATCGTTGATGTACCAGTACACCTGCTTTACCTCGTTGTGCGGGTTACAGTGCAGCATGAGTTTCTGGTGCTCACCCTGCTCCAGGAGGTACTCCATTTCCGCAGTGGGTGAGGTGATAACAGGAGCAAAGTCCAGAAAGATGCGGCTGCACGCCGGATTGTGTGCCGGGATGTGCTGGTACGGGATACGTTCGGAATGGAAGAAGGTCAGTATTTCGGGTGCATGGTTCGGGTACCACTTCAGCTTGAATCCTGTAACTGGCTGGCAGGACGTGCAGTATGCAAACTGCTCATCTTCCGATACGGCCACCTGTTTCAGGTGCGCGCACTTTGAAACAGGTGAAATGCCGGGGATAAACGTATCCAGCACCCGGTCCTTGCAGAAGCTGTTGGCAGGCAAGCCGCTCTCGATGCAGACGCTCCGGTTCGCCAGCCCTGCCGGTGCCGAAAACCAGCTATCGGAGCTGTTGTAGTCGATGGCATCGAAGATGTCGAAAAGCAGCGGTGTGGCGGAATCGGTGCCGTTGAGTTCGGGCACGCCTTCGCCTGAAAAGTTTCCTACCCACACGCCCACCGTGTATTTTTTGTTGTAGCCAATGCTCCAGGCATCTTTGCGGCCATAGGAAGTACCGGTTTTCCAGGCTATTTTGGGCAGGTGCCTGCTGTTCTGCGCATTGTGCGGCAGGTCGGGGCGCTGCAGCTGCGTCAGGATCTGGTTTACCATAAAGGCAGCGGCAGGAGAAACGAGTTGTTTTTTTATGTTAACCGAGTCGTGCTGCAGCCAGCGGATGGGTGCGTAATTTCCTTTGTTGGCAAAGGAGGCAAACAGGACTGTCAGCTCTTCCAGCCGCACATCGCAGCCACCCAGGATCAGCGAGAGCCCCAGCTGGTTGGCCTCCTTGTTCACCTGCCGGAACTCCGCCTGCTGCAGCTTCTTTACAAATGTACGCACGCCCAGCTGGTCCAGCACCTTTACGGCAGGCACATTCAGCGAGGTAGCCAGGGCCTGTTCTATGGTCACGTTGCCGTTGTAGTTGCCGAAATAGTTCTGTGGGCGATAACCGGCATAATCTACCGGTACATCAGAAATGATGGTCTTTGGTGTAAGTAACCCTTTATCAAACGCAGTGGCGTACAGGAATGGCTTCAGCGTACTGCCCGGCGACCGGATCGCCCGCACGCCATCCACCTGCCCATCGTGCTCATAATCCGAAAAATCGGCGGAACCCAGGTATGCTTCAACGGCACGGGTTTCATTGTTCAGGACGAGCACGGCAGCATTGTGGATGTTCTTGTAGCGCAGCCGCTGCAGGTAATTGTATGCCAGCTGCTCGACCTTTTCCTGCACCCGCCGGTTGAGGGTGGTGTGGATGACAGGCAGGTGCGGGTACTTGCGCTGCATGCGGTAAGCAAAATGCGGCGCCACCCGCGGGGCATCCTGTCGCACGGCTTCCAGCGGCTCGTTCAGCGCATCGGCCAGCGCCTCCGCCGGAAAGGCCTGCTGCGCGCGGTAGTACTGCAGCCACTTGTTCCGGAAGGCCACAATCCGCTCGTTCTGCTCCCCGATGCGCAACGTGGAAGGTTTGTTCGGTATCACCGTCAGCGTTACCGCCTGCGCCAGGCTGAGCTGCTTGGGCGACTGGTGAAAGTACAGCACAGCCGCTGCTTTCACACCCTCTATGTTCCCGCCGTAAGGCACCAGGTTCAGGTACAGCTGCAGGATCTCGTCTTTGCTGTACTGCCACTCCAGCTGAAATGCCCGGAAAACCTCGATGAGCTTGTTCCGGTAGGTCCGCTCCTTCGGATAGAGCAGCCGCACCACCTGCATGGTGATGGTTGAGGCCCCGGAGGTGGTTTTTCCTTCAGCTACATTATTCACAGCTGCCCGCACCACAGCCACCGGATTGACGCCCGGATGATAGTAAAAGTACCGGTCTTCTTTCAGCAGAACCGCCTGTTTTAGCACCGGGTTGATTTCGTCAGGTTGCAGCTGCATCCGCCATTTATCGTCGGTGCTCAGGAAGGCATTGATGACGCTGCCGTCGGAGGCAGTGATGACGGGCGAGTAAGGGATGCTCACCTGCAGCGGGTAGCGGTGGTTCAGGAACAGGAACAGAAGGAATGGAAACAGCAGCAGCAAAAGGCCATACTTCAGCCTGCTTCTCCGGTTGATGAAGAAAGGTTGTTGAAGCAGATATTTTATTTTTTCCGGCAGCTGCATTAGAGGTAAGATAACTTATAAACGGCTTACAGACAAGCTTCTTAATCGGGATATGGTAAGTCTTTATTTAAATTTTATCCCCTTAAGGCAAAAAAAGTTTACTGCTCCTGCCACCACAGCCGCTGCTCTTGCTTTTCTATAAAAAGTAACGGCTCAGACAAACAGAATAGTGGTTTCTTCAGTTTAACAGGAAAGACCATTTCATCCTTATGTTTATGAGCAAGCAGTATACCACTATCTTAAAGCTGGAAGATTATCCGGCAAAATTTGACTGTACCAAAACCCGGGATTTAAGCATTATTCCAACGCTTTACCAGGAAGCCACCATGGGCATGGGACTCGATGTGGACTTCGAGCAAATCCAGATTCTCAGCGTCGACACCGAAAAGCACGACAACCCGCCCATGGAACTGCATGTTAAATGGCAGATCAACGTCAGGAAACCAACGGCAGAATAGCTTTGGACAGGTAAATGTTGCGCCTACTGCACGCTTAGCCTTTCCAGGTGAAGCTGATATAACGCGGCACAGGCCAGTGCATCGCTGAGGGCATCGTGGTGGTTGAGCTGTATCCGGTGCTCCCGGCATAGCTGCGCCAGCCCTTTTTTGAAAATTTTATACGTGCACTGCTGCTGGTACGTCGGCTGTTCTACCTGGTAATAGTCGAGGGTGTGGCGCAGGCAGCTGAAATCGAACGCGCCGTTGTGCGCCACCACCGTCTGGTGCTGGATGTACGGTTTCAGTTCATGCCAGACCGCGTCGAAGGTTGGCGCGTTGCAGGTGTGGGCAGGGCCGATGCCATGAATTTCGGTGTTGCGGGAAAAGTAGAAGTTGTCGGGCGGGCACACCAGCTTGTTTATTTTGGCGGTTACCTGTCCGTTCTCTACCCGCACCAGCCCCACCTGGCAAATGCTCCAGCGTTTGCCCTGGGCGGTTTCAAAATCGATGGCGGTGAAGGAAGTATGGTTCATGAGCTGAACTTCGTTTTAATTGAACTAAAATTTATTTGCTGCACCAGCCACCTCAACCACTGCAGCTTTACATTAGCGCCGACCTCTTCCAGTCGAACCTTTCGGTGATGCACCCCTGCCGGTACCGCCGCGTTTGCCGGAAGTACCGCCTTTTGGAGCACCTTTGGCAGCTCCTCTGCTTCCCTTGGCACTGCCTGCCTTATGAGGCGCACTTTTGCCGATTCGTTTCCCGGAGCCACTGCCCGGACGGCTACCAGATGGTGCACCGGCTCTGCCAGGTCTGGCTGTTGTGCTGCCGGGGCGTGCGCTTCTGCTGCGCGTTGGCCGCTCTTCCTCTTCGAAATCAAAAAATGCTTCCTGCCTGGAGGCGCTTCTTCCGCCTTTAAAGGTACTGGCCAGGTTGTCTACTTCCTCCTGGGTAAGGGTGCGCCAGTAGCCGACAGGCAGTTTGGCAAGTGTAATGTCGTTGATGCGCAGGCGCTGCAGGTGCACAACCCGGTAGCCCAGGCCTTCGCACATTTTTTTGATGTTGTGGTTACTGCCAGGCTGCAGTACGATCCGGAAACGGGCAGAGCCTTCGCGTGCCACAAAGGTGCGTTGCCGGACAACTCCCTCCATCGCAGGACCGCCTTCGCCCATCTTAGCCAGGAAATCGGAGGAAATAATGCGGTCTAGTGTCACGACATACTCTTTTTCGAACTTGTTGTCGGCCCGGGTCATTTTCTGTACAAAGTTGCTGTCGTTGCTCAGGAAGAGCAGGCCCTCGGCTTCGCGCTCCAGGTGCCCGATGGGCAGGAGCGTGGCGGGGTAGTTGATGGCACGTACCACATTGTCGCGCACCGCCGGGTCGGACTTGGCCGACATGTTGGCCGGTTTGTTGAACACCAGGTACACGGGCTCTTCTTCGCGCACCTGCAGCAGCTGGTCGTCGATGCGGACTTTGTCTTTGGCTGTTACTTTTGTTCCGGCGTCCGGTTCTTTTCCGTTTACGGTTACGCGGCCTTCTTCTATGAGCCGGTCTGCTTCGCGGCGGGAGCAAAAGCCGGTGTCACTGATAAATTTATTTAAGCGTTTTGGTTCCATTCCGGTCTGGCAGCTGAAGCAGGTTTACAGGTAAAGTGGCTGCAACCAGCTGCTGTTGTTTTGGGTGAAAATTAATTTATGTAAAAGGGCTGAAGTAAGTAGGCAGCTTTAAAATAATGTCGGGGTTGTTTTAGAATACAAAGTAAGCCTATTTTCGCCATTTTATTCTTCCTCCTCTTTATTTTTAAGTTGCATGAGCAGCGTGTAGGCGCCTTTTGTTACGAATGTCTGGTTTTCCGGGTGCAGCGCCGGGCTGGGGACTAAGGCGGTATAGCCATGCCCGGAACTGCCTGCCTGGACTGGCACCATTTCAAAAATGTTATTTCCCTGCGCTGTGAAAACATATTGTTTGTTCCCGTAACGCACAATGGCCTCGTCGGGCAGCGTATAGATTTCACGGCTCCGGACTTCAATTTCTGCATTCATGAACATGCCGGGCACTAAGGCCGGAGCTGCTTCCTGAAGGTGGCAGCGTACTGCCACGGACCTGTCTTCTGCAACATCTTTCCCAATAAAAATAATGTAGGCTGGATATTTTACTTCCGGCTGGTTTGGCCGGTACGCCAGCACCTGTTGCCCCGTTTCCAGCTTATCCAGGTCTTTTTCGAATACCGTGAGCATGAGGTGCAGCTCGTGCGGGTCCACCAGTTCGAAGAGCACATCGGTGGGCAGTACGTACTTGCCGATATTCACATTCACTTTGGTCACATAGCCATGGATGGGAGCGTAAAGGCGGAGGGTGCGGCTAAGGTTGTTTTCTGTGAGTTTGGCCGGGTTCACGCCCAGCAGCCGCAGCTTTTCGGCCAGCGCCTGCAGCATCACCCGCTGGCTCTGGTACTCCGCCTGTGCCTGCTGGAAAACTTTGTCGCTGCTGGCTTTGCTCTGGTTCAGGTCACGCTGGCGCGCATACTCCTGCTCCAGGTAGCCCAGGCGTGCTTTGGTAGTGAGGTAGTCCTGCTGCAACTGGATATAATTCGGGTCTTCGAGCTCGGCCATGAGCTCGCCTTTTTTCAGGTGCATGCCGGGCAGGAGTTTGGTTTTCTTCAGGTAACCGCCCAGCGGCACACTCACGGAAATAACATGCTGGGGCGGCGCTTCCATGACGCCGTTCACCTGGAGTGCCGTGGAAATTGTTCGTTGTTCGGCTTTGCCGGTTTCAATTTCAGCCTGCTGCAGCTGGGCGGGAGTTAGCTGCACCAGGTTGCTTTCCTGTGGCGCTTCATCAGGCGTAGTTGCGGCCGGTTGCTCGCTGCTGCAGCTGAACAGGAGCCAGGCGGCAACCGGTAAGGTAAGGATTGTCTTTCTCATTGTTAAAGGGTAACCGTCAGCATCCTGATTTCCAGCACCCGCTGGTTGTAGTCTCTGACCGCATCAATGTATGCTGTCTGTAGCTCTATTGCCTGGTTTGTCAGCAGTACCCATTCCAGGTAGTTTATTTCTCCGTTCCGGAACTGCAGGTCTGCCGTGCTGATGATCAGGGAAGCGTTGGGCAGGGCTGTTTCTTCAAAATAACGCAGCATATCGGTTGCCTGCCGGTATTGCTCCAGCGCCTTCTGCAACTGTGTTTCCAGCTGCAGCCTGCCGGCGTGGTAACGGTTCCGGGCAACCTGCTCCTGCAGCTTTGCAGCCTGCACGCGTGCTTTCTGCGGCCCGAAAAACAGCGGCAGCCCCACGCCAACCTGCACGGCTGAAAAGCGGTCGGAGGCGGTGAAGGTGCGTTCTGTTCCGTTTACATCCTGGATGCCGGTAATGCTTTGGTTGTTGTAGCCCAGCTCCAGGTCGGGGAGGAACAGGGATTGCGCCACCTGTGTCGTAGCCTGCGATACCTCCTGCTGTTGCTGCAGCAGTTTCAGGTAAGGATGGGCGGCAGGAGCCGTGGTGTCAGCTGCAGCAGGCGGTTTCATTTTCAAAGGGTGTGCAGCGAGTGAAAACAGGGTATCGTCGTTGAGCAGCACCTGGAACTGCTGCTGCAGCTCGGCCAGGTCCTGCTGCACCTGGCGCAGGCGCAGTTGTACCTGCCCGCGCTGTGTCTGCGCCGTGCTTTTTTCCAGGATGTTGCTGGCGCCTTTGGAAAAGCGAAGCTCGGCGTTTTGCAGGAAGGTGCTGAAAAGGCTGTCGGTGCGCTGCAACAGCTGCTGCTTTTCGCGGGCGTACAACAGCTCGTAAAAGACCTGCGTTACCTGGAGCTCCAGTTCATAGGCGGCCAGTTCCGATTGCAACACCCCCTGCTGCCATTCGCGCTGGAGCAGCTGTTTCTGCCGGGTATACACCACCGGGAATTTCAGGCTTTGCACCACACCGAAGCGGGTGTCTTTGTAGTAGCTGTTGAGTTGCCCGTACTCTGCCACCACACTGGTTTGCGGAATATCCCAGGCCGTTCCCTGCAGCTTTTGAAGCCTGGCCGCCTGCAGGCGCTCATTCTGCAACTGCGGGTTTTGCCGGATCGCTTTGGCTTTGGCCTGTTCCAAAGTTATAAGTTGCTGACCCTGTGAGAGCTTAGGAAGCAGCAGTAAAAGAAAAACCAGAAGCACTGCCAATGGTTTTGGTGAAGCGGTAGCAGGATGGTGTCTTTTCTCAAACAGGATGTAGAGCGAAGGCAGCACGAAGAGCGTGAGCAGGGTAGCCACCAGCAGCCCGCCAATCACAACTGTTGCCAGCGGGCGCTGCACTTCGGCCCCGGCGGTCGTAGTAAGCGCCATCGGCAGAAAGCCCATCGAGGCGACGCTGGCAGTCATCAGGATAGGGCGGAGGCGGGTTTTGGTTCCTTCCAGCACCACTTCCTGCAGCGTCAGGTTATTTTCTTTTCGCAATCTATTAAATTCAGCTATCATCACAATCCCGTTCAGCACCGCCACCCCAAACAGTGCAATAAAACCAACCCCGGCCGAAATGCTGAACGGCATCCCGCGCAGCGCCAGTGCAAAAATACCTCCAATGGCCGATAAGGGAATGGCAGAGTAGATAAGCAGCCCGTAACGTACCGACTTAAAGGCAAAGAACAGCAACAGGAAAATCAGCGCCAGCGCCAGGGGCACGGCAATAGTTAAACGCTGCCTGGCGGCCTCCAGGTTTTCAAAAGCGCCCCCGTACACGACAAAGTAGCCCGGCGGTAGATCCAGCTGCTGCTTTACTTTCAGCTGCAGCTCATCTACGATGCTCTGCACATCGCGGCCCCGCACGTTAAAGCCAACAATAATGCGTCGCTTGGCATCTTCGCGCTGTATCTGGTAAGGGCCCTCCACCAACTGTACATCCGCCAGCAGGTAAAGGGGCACCTGTTGGCCGCCAGGCGTTGGAATAAGTAGGTTCCGGACGTCGTTCAGGCTCTGGCGCAGCTCGCCCTGCAGCCGCACCACCAGGTCGAAGCGCCGTTCGCCTTCGAACACCAAACCGCTGCTAACGCCTGCAAAGGCAGCGTTCACGGTTCTGTTGATGTCGGCGATGTTGGAGCCGAACTGCGCGATGGCAGCATGGTTATAGTTGATCACAATCTGGGGCATTCCCGTCACAGTTTCCACGTACAGGTCGCTGGCGCCGTTTACGGTGTTTACGATTCCGCCGAGGCGACGGGCGAAGTGGGCCAGGGTATCCAGGTTCTCGCCGAAAATTTTGCAGACCACATCCTGCCGTGCCCCCGTCATCAGTTCGTTAAAGCGCATCTGCACCGGGTACTGGAAACCGGTAGTAATTCCCGGAACCTCCTGTAAGGCTGTTCCCATTTTAGCGGCCAGTTCATTGAAAGAAGCAGCTGAAGTCCATTCTTTTTTTGGCTTGAGGATCACCATCATATCGCTCGCTTCGATGGGCATGGGGTCGGTGGGAATTTCGCCGGAACCGATTTTGGTCACGACCTTCTCCACTTCCGGGAACCGCTCCAGCAGGATGCCGGCCGCTTGCTGGGTAGAGGCAATGGTGGTGTTCAGGTTGCTGCCCGTGAGCACACGCGTGTCTACGGCAAAATCGCCTTCTTCCAGGGCCGGAATAAATTCGCCTCCCAGCGACAGAAGCACCAGCAGCGCCACCCCGAACAGCATAAAAGCCGAAGCAATAACCGTTTTCGGATACACAATTACCTTGCGGAGCCGCTTCTGGTAAAACTCTTCCAGGCGTGCCATCATTCTGTCGGAGAAGGTTGGTTTGTGGCTTATTTTCCTGCTCAGGACCAGGGCGCTCATCATGGGCACATAGGTGATGGACAGGAGGGCGGCACCCAGCAGGGCAAAGGAAACGGTCTGGGCCATGGGCCGGAACATTTTGCCTTCGATGCCCTGCAGCGTCAGGATGGGCAGGTACACAATCAGGATAATGATTTGCCCGAAGATGGCGCTGTTCATCATGCGGCTGGCCGAACGCTGCACGGTCGTATCCATTTCCGCCTGCGTTAGTCTGGTGGTTGTGGCAAAGCGTTTGTCCAGCGCGAAGGTGTGTAACACAGCCTCTACTATGATCACGGCGCCGTCAACGATCAGCCCGAAATCGATGGCGCCCAGGCTCATCAGGTTGCCGCTCACGCCAAAGGTGTTCATCATGGTAACGGCAAAGAGCATGGAAAGTGGGATTACAGAAGCTACCACCAGCCCGGCACGCAGGTTGCCCAGGAACAGCACCAGCACAAACACCACGATCAGCGCCCCCTCCAGCAGGTTTTTCTCCACGGTCCGGATGGCATTGCTCACCATCTTGGTGCGGTCCAGGAAAGGTTCGATGATGACCCCTTCGGGCAGCGACTCCCGGATCAGGGCGATGCGTTCTTTCACATCGCGGATTACCTCGTTGCTGTTGGCGCCTTTCAGCATCATGACCACGGCCCCGGCCACTTCGCCCTGGGTGTTGTAGGTGATGGCGCCATAGCGGGTAGCGTGGCCGAATTCCACCTCCGCCACATCGCGCAGGTAAATGGGGGTACCGTTTTCGGTATTCTTTACGGCAATGCTGCGGATGTCGTCGAGGCTGCCCAGCAGGCCTTCGCTGCGGATAAAAAGCACGGCCGGGCCTTTGTCGATGTAGGAGCCGCCGGTGTTCTGGTTGTTGTTCTCCAGTGCCACGTAAACATCGGAAATGGTTAAGCCATAGGACTTTAATTTAGAAGGGTTAACAGCCACCTGGTACTGCTTGAGTTTCCCGCCGAAGCTGCTGACATCGGCTACTCCTTTTACACCCAGCAGCTGCCGCCGTACAATCCAGTCCTGGATGGTGCGCAGTTCGGTCGCATCGTACTGGTCTTCGTAGCCTTTTTGGGGCCGCACCACGTATTGGTATATCTCGCCAAGGCCGGTGCTGACCGGTCCGAGTTCCGGCACACCTACGCCTTCGGGTATCTGCGACTGCACGGCCTGCAGCCGTTCCGTTACCTGCTGCCGCGCCCAGTACACATCCACGCCATCTTCAAACACAATGGTTACCAGCGACAGGCCGAAGCGGGAGAAGCTCCGGATTTCTTTCATGCCCGGAATGTTGCTGTTGGCTAGTTCCACCGGGAAGGTAATGAGCCGCTCCACATCCGGCGCACCCAGCGAGGGCGCCACCGTAATTACCTGCACCTGGTTATCGGTAATGTCGGGTACGGCATCAATTGGCAAACGGGAAACGTTATAGACACCCATCACGATGAGGCCCAGCACGAAAAGCCCGATAATGAGCTTGTTCCGGATGGAAAAGGAGATGATTCGGTTGAGCATTGCTTACGAAATTATATACTTCCGAAGGAGGTCTTGTGCAGCTGCCGCTATTGGTGCAGTTGGGTTGCTCAGGCGGCTAAATTTAGGGATTAGATCATTCAGAACAATTCTGTATTACCTACAATCTTTAACGCAAAGAGCAGAGGCTGTGGTGGCAGGTGCAGCAAACTTATTATACGTCATACAGGAAGATTTAAAGCTCCAGTTCAGGTCTTATCAGGCGTGTCAGCTTTTGGTCCGGGAGACTTAGTGGCCACAGCCAGGTACACGATGACCGCTACGGTAACAACGCCTGTCAGGCCAAAGGCAACCGCTGCGCCATACACCTGCCAGACCAAACCGGTTAGCGAGCTGGCCGCAAACGTGGCGATGCTTTCGAAAGCGCCATACGTGCCTATGGCTGTTGCCGTATCTGCGGGTGCACTGATGTTGGATATCCAGGCTTTTGAAACGCCTTCGGTAGCTGCAGCAAAAAAACCGTACATAAATATCAGGAAAATATATACCTGCTGCTCCTCAAACACGGCCATGCCCAGGTACACGACAGCAAAAAAACAGAGCCCTGCCAGGTACACCCGTTTTAGCCCCCAGCGGTCGGCTGCCATGCCCATGGGGTAGGAGGAGAGGGCATAGATAAAATTGTAGAAGATATAGATCCCGATGATAGCGGTATCGTGAAGGCCGGCTTCCTTCATGCGGAACAGCAGGAAAAAATCGCTGCTGTTTACCAGGGCAAAAAGGAGCAAACCGATGAGTAGCCGCCTGTAGGCCGCCGGGCTTTCTTTCCAGTAATGCAGAAAAGCGAAAAAGTTGTACCTGCCGGTTTTGCTGCCAGATGCCGCCGGTTTCCTTTTTTCACGCAGCAGGTATACCAAACTCACCGAGATGAGTCCTGGAATAAAGGCGATAAGAAAAAGTGTTTTATAGTGACCGGGAGCGAAATGCAGGTACAGGAGGGCAATGGCAGGTCCAAAAACAGCGCCCAAGGTATCCATGCTGCGGTGAAAGCCGAACACACGCCCTTTGGTGGCAGCCGCCGCCTCCTCCGACAGGAGCGCATCACGGGCACCGGTCCGCAATCCTTTTCCGAGGCGGTCGAGCGCGCGTATGCTGACTACCCAGAGCGGCAGATGAAACAGCACGAGCAGGGGCTTGGAGATAGCCGCCAGAAAATAGCCCCACCGGACAAACGGGAGCCGAACACCAAGGCTGTCGGACAGTTTGCCAAAGTAGCCTTTGCTGAGTCCTGCCGTTGCCTGGGCAATTCCCTCCAGCACCCCGATCAGCAGCACAGAAAAGCCGATGCTGTTCAGGTAAACCGGCATGACGGGATACAGCATCTCGCTGGCCACATCGGCAAACAGGCTCACAAAAGCCAACACCCAAACGGTACGGGAAATTATTTTATGGTTCATAGCACCAGCTCCGGGTTAAGGACATGCCTTTTACAGGTACGAAAAACTTACTGCTGCAGCCACCACAGCCTCTGCTGCATAACCCAAACAGCGCCTGGTGCTGCTCTCTGGTGGAACGGTGTCGCTCACAAACCGGGTTCGGTTTCCGATGCTTTCTTCTGGCTAATTGGTTGGTTATCTGGAATGTTTAAAAATTATTTTTTTTGCTTCTCCTGCTTTACCGTTTAAAAAGTAAATCGTATAACCCAATATATAAATACCTAATACAAGTATATTTTACTCCTGAAATGTTACCTGCTGCTTTAACTGGTTTAGTTTAGCGGATGTAACGGAAAGCGCACCAACTACCATATGCGGATGATCGTCCGCTCGCACAGATAAAAAGGAAACGATGTCAGTTCAGGTAATTCGCTTCCTCCCGACCGAGCCTTTTCATTTTCTGATAGCATGAAAATATAGCACGTGCAAAAGAAAGCTATCCTGAACATGTTAAAGAACAGAAATTAACATTCTAATTCATGCAGTTACCTATGGTTTGAGTTTTACAATTTTTATCGATTATTCTTATGGAGAACAAAAGCAAAGCCGTTCAGGAAATGTTTGGCTGTAAGCTGGAGGAAGATTTATGCAGCAGGTTATATAACGACACATATGGGTATATTCTTTACAACGATACACAATCTTTTCTTGAACTGCTGGACTACAGCATGAGCCTGAAAGATTTAAATGTTACCCCGTCCGAAGACTTTCTGGTATTTAAATACATGCTCCGGCTCATGTTAAAAAAACACCCTAAAAAATTGTTGATGCTTCTTCCTGCATCAGCAAACAATAGCATTAAAAAACGTATAAATAGTAAAATATGTACTTTTAGCCAGCAGCAAAGATGACGTTGGCATGGCGCAAGGGCCATTATTTTTGATTGAAGACGGTTAAGGAAGTAACCGCAGGTAGCGTGCAGGATACTTTCTGAAACCGGTCTGCCGATAGCATATTTTTAAATTGAAATTTGATTTAACTTCTTTAACGATTGTTTAACCTATCAAACTTAAAGCTATGGCAAATTTAACAAGAAGAAGCGGCGAGTCCAGGATGCCGTCTCACTCCATTTTTTCTGATTTTTTTAGCGATGTAGATCGTTTTTTCGACAAGGACATCTTTAATGCGCCCATGCGCTGGAGAAAGCAACTCGAAGGCACACTGCCTGCCGTAAACATCCGCGACAACGAAAAAGATTATGCCATCGAGGTAGCAGCCCCCGGCATGAAAAAAGAAGACTTCAACATCGATATGGATGAAGGCATTCTTACCATCAGCAGCCAGAAAGAAGAAGACAAAACCGAAGAAAAAGAAAATTTCACCAGGCGCGAGTACAACTACAGCTCCTTCAGCCGCTCCTTCAGCCTTCCGGAAAATGTGAAAGCTGATGAAATCAAGGCACAGTATAACAATGGGGTACTTTGTATTACAGTCCCAAAAGCTGAAACAAAAGAACAGCCCAAGAAGAAAATAAACATTGAATAAACAGTCTGCCTTCTAGCAAAGCAATCGCTCATCACCCTTATCCCGAATTCACCCTTCGAAGGAAGTTCATGCGACTCCGTCCTGTTACCCCCAACACCAGGCAGCCGGAACTGCAAGCAAAGCTCCGGCTGTAACTTCCTTCGTCTGTTTAATGCTTGCTGCGCTCCCTGCAGTTGTACTATGCTTTTGCCCTTGTTCAGGTATTTCTTCAGCTGTTCAGATATAACCAGCAGATAATTAGCTGATTAACCAGAGATCGCACTTCATTTTTGTCAAGAAAAAATTACCTGCCATGAAAAAAGAAGCTCCTATCGACAACACTTCGCTGCAGTATTTACAAACCAGGCTCCGGGGAAACATGCTTTTGCCTGGCGATTCCGGTTTTGATGCGGCACGCAGCATCTGGAACAGCATGATCCTGCGCGAGCCTGCCCTGATCGTCCGGTGTAAAACCACGCACGATGTAATTAACGCCGTCAACTTTGCGCAGGACCAGAACCTGGTGGTATCCGTGAAAGGCGGCGGACACAATATTGCGGGCAATGCTGTTTGTAACGGCGGCCTGATGATCGACCTTTCGGAGATGCAGGCAGTGGAGGTGGACCCGGAGAAGAAAACAGTTCGGGTAGAAGGAGGATGCCTGCTGGGCATGGTGGATGAGGCCACGCAGCAACATGGCCTGGCCGTACCTGCAGGCGTTGTCTCCACTACCGGAGTTGCCGGTCTTACCCTGGGTGGCGGGTTTGGCTGGATCAGTCGCAAGTATGGCCTTTCCATTGATAACCTGCTTGAAGCAGAGGTTGTAACGGCGGATGGCAACTGTATCACGGCCAGTAAGAAAGAAAACCCCAACTTGTTCTGGGGGCTCCGTGGCGGGGGCGGCAACTTTGGCATCGTTACCCGCTTCACTTTCCGGCTACAACCGGTAGGGCAGGTGTATTCCGGGCTGATCGTGCATCCTTTTTCAGCTGCCCGCGAGCTGCTACAGTTCCACCGCGATTTTATAGCGCAGGCACCCGACGAGCTGACCCTGTGGGTGATTATCCGGCACGCGCCGCCGCTGCCTTTCTTGCCGGAAGCGGTGCACGGGCAGCTGGTCGTGGTGGTGGCCTTCTGTTATGTGGGCGATGAGGCTGCCGGCGCGCAAGTAATGGCCCCTTACCGCGCCTGGGGCAGCCCGCTGGGCGAGCATGTGGGCATGAACCCCTTTGCCGACTGGCAGAAAAGTTTTGACGGGCTTAGCACATCCGGCGCCCGCAACTACTGGAAATCACATTACCTGCACGAAATCAGCGATGCTTTCATCGACACTGTTATCCCGTACGCCGCTGATTTTCCTTCTCCTGACTGTGAGGTACTTATTCCCCAACTCGGTGGAGCCATCAGCAGGGTACCGGAAGATGAAACAGCCTTTACCAACCGCCAGGCGCCCACCCTGATTAACCTGCATACCCGCTGGGAAAAAGCAGCAGACGACGAAAAGAACATCCGCTGGGCCCGGGAGTTTTTTGAAGCCCTGAAGCCTTTTTCAACGGGGGGAGTTTATGTCAACTTTATCGGCGAGGAGGACGAAACCCGGGTGCACGATGCCTATTCAGCAGCTACCTGGAAAAAGCTGGTTAGCCTGAAAGTAAAGTACGATCCGCAGAATTTTTTCCATATGAATCAGAATATCCGTCCATCACAGTATCATTAAAAGCGACAGCCATGTACATTATCCGTGACATTTTTTATTTAAAATTCGGTCATTTTAAAGACGCTAAAGCCTTGCTGACCGAAGCAAAACAGAGCGGCATTTTACCGCAAGCAAAAGCATTCCGGTTTCTGTCCGATTTTACCGGCGATGCCTACCGTTTTATTATGGAAGAAGGTTACGATTCGCTGGCCGACTATGAGAAAGCGCTGGGAGAGGAGCTGGCCACCGATGAATGGCAAAAGTGGTATGCTAAGTTTAAAGAGCATGTAGAGCGGTCGCACCGGGAGATACTTAAAGAGATAATGTAGTTTGCTGCTCTCGTTAAACGTGTTCTGCAGAGGTACAGCAGCGGCTTTGGTGGCTGGTGCAGAAACATATTTTTTCGCAATACCACTTATTATGTTAAGTAGTAGTGACTGAAACAGCTACTACGATACAGGCGGGGAGAAGCATTACCTTCAATTTCTGGTGAGATAGCATTTATTTTGACTTTTTCAGCTTCAGGTCCATTTCTACGAAGCGGTAATCATAGGTAAAAGGCTCTCTGGCTTTGATTTTAATTTTTGTGAAATCCGGGTGGCGGGCGTTGATGACGTAATTGTGTTCCGTGGGTACAACAGCCGAGGGTACTTTAAGCAGCGGTGTTTCTGCTGCCTCGTACCAGGCTGAACCTAAGGGTTGTGTGAGGCTGTAGCTGCTGGCCAGTTTCCAGTCGGTGGGCAGCTGGTGCAGCGAAATGGTGGTTTGTAAAAGGTCGTCGGGTAGCTCCAGCACCATCATCATGAAGCGGGAGCCCAGCACACCCTGACCCATTTTATGTACCATGTTTTCGAGGGAGCACAGCGAGCGGTTGGAGCCGGCGTAAATAACAAACTCGCCGTCGTAGTTCCAGCGGCCGGAGAAGCCGGGGGCATACAGCCGGTCCGCAAACCGCTCCAGTACAATCCGATACAGCTCCATGCTTAAGCGGCATACCCGTGTGCAATCCGCATCAGTTGCTTTTCAACTTCAGCAATTCCAGAAATGGAATGCAGCAAATCGATCGGCCGCTTATTTTCCAGTCCGGGCGAAGGAATGTCAAGCCAGTCGGTAAACTCTGTGGTAGAACCAAACAGCTCGTCGCCGAGGGCAAAGAGGCGGTGCAGGTGCAGGATCTTTTCAGCCGCGTCTTTGATGAACTTTTTTTTGGAGTTGCGGTAATTGTCAACCGTTTTCGGATCGATGCCCACAAAGCCGGCCAGTTCGTCTTTGCGAAGCCCGGAGTGTTTTTGCAGGGAAACAAAATAAGAAGCATCGACGCCTTCGAGCGACTTGTTGATCAGGGCCAGGTTATTTGGAATGACAGTCAAGCTTCCGGTTTCTTTTGCAGATGTTCTCATAATTCGTGTCTCTTTAGTTGACACTATAAATATACGGAATTTTCCTTAATAAGCACGGAAATTTCTTAAAAGGAATTTTCTTTGTCATCCCGTCAGGTATCTTTTAGGTGGGTAACAGAAAGGGTTACTAAGGATAAAGGTCCGCACAATTGAGTTTGGAGCTTTGACTGCAGGTGAACTGTTTCATAGTTGGCTTTCTTGTTCTTTTTGCCTTGATGCAAAAAGAACCAAAAAAATCAAGACCCTCCAAACTCGCTGAACGCTCGAAGAGTGGAGTGTCATTATAGGCACCTGGCTGGCGGTAGTGCTTCGTAGTTGAAAGTAACTTCACCAGTGATTAATAGAAATTATGCCGGCAATATCTGACATATACTGCACACGCGACTCTTGCTGCAAAACCAGGACAATGCTGCAGCTGCAAAAAACTACACCTATTTAACATAAAGTATATTATCAGTGACACTTATAAAGAGATATTTTTATCGTATTTTATCAGTCTTATAATTTATATTATGTTAAGTAATGTTTTTTATAACTTAGTTTAACTACAACTACTAGCTCTCCCTCTACATCAATCATCATAATGAAACCGGCACTGAATAATGGAACAGATTTGATCTACACCTCTTGTGCCACAAATACGGTAAACCAGCCGATGTTCGCCTGTAATGCGACGTGACCAAAAACCTTTAAGATCATGTTTAAGAGGTTCTGGCTTGCCCAAGCCCTTGAATGGATCTGTTTTAATCGCCCGGAGTAACTGTAGTACTTTGTCAGCCGCATCCGGTTCATTTTCAATTAAATAGATGAAATCATCCCAGGCATGGGATGTGAATTTAATCTCCATGCCTGAGTTTAAGTTTTGCTTCTAATTCATCCAGTGATAACCCGTTTGTTTTCCCTTCCTGAAGTTGTGCAACAGACTCATCCAGCCTTCTCCTGTTTGCTGCCGTAGAGTTCAGGTAGCTTGTTTCCATCAGCGAATTGTACTCCCTGATCGACATAATTACCACTGCATCATCTTCGTTATTGCTGCGCGGCACAATGATAGTTTCCATCGATCGGCTTACGCGATCCAGGTAGTGTTTGATGTTGTTTCTGAGAGATGAAATTGTGATAGCCTGCATAACTGGAAAATAAATTTGTACTTACTAAGGTACGAAATTTTGTACAACATGATTCCAAAACCAGCGGCCATCACTTTACTTCTTCTTCCGCTGCCTGTCATACTCCTGCAGCTGCGCAAATGGAACTACGTCGGCGTGTTCGGCCCAGGCATCGTACAGCTTTGCCAGTTCCTGCACCTTTTCAGGATATTTGGAACTTAGGTCATTCAGTTCCGAGCGATCGGTTTTCATGTTGTAGAGTGCCCATTGATTTTCCGGGAAAATGGAAACAAGTTTCCAGTCGCCCTGGCGAACGGCACGGTTGCCTTCGTGCTCGAAGAATATTTCTTTATGCCCTGCCCATTTTTTACCATTGAACAAAGGCACCAGGCTGGTACCTTCCATGGGTTTAATAGGATGCCCCTTGTATTTGGTTGGGTACTCCACTCCTGCCAGTTCCAGGCTGGTGGTCATCAGGTCGATGATATGCGCCGGTTGGTGGTTGACGGTGTTTGGCTTAATGCGACCCGGGAAATAAGCGATAAACGGTGTGGAAATGCCCCCTTCGTGTACCATGTGCTTGTACTTCCGGAAAGGCGAATTGCTAACATTGGCTCCTTCGTATTCGTAGGCGGTAAAGGAAGTCGGGTCGCTCGACGGTTTTTTGCTGGCTTCGAGAATTTCCTGCGTGAACCCCGGACCGTCGATGTCTTCGTAACTGCCGCCGTTATCCGACAGGAACAGTATGATCGTATTTTTGTCTGCCCCGGTTTCTTTCAGCTTCTGAAGCAGTTTCCCAATGTTCTGGTCCATGCGGTCGACCATGGCAGCATATACCGCCATTTTTTCATCCCAGCGCAGTTGCTGCTCTTTGGTAAGTGATTCCCAGGCCGGCACATGCTCATCACGCGGCGAAAGCTGAGTGCCTTTCGGAATCATGCCCATGCGCTGCAGGCGCTCGAACCGCTCCTGGCGCAGCTTATCCCAACCTTTCATGTACTTGCCTTTGTACCTGGCAATATCCTGCGGCAAGGCATGCAGCGGCCAGTGTGGTGCCGTATAGGCCATGTACAGGAAGAAAGGTTTGTCTTTGGCCTTGCTTTCTTCCACAAATTTCAGGGCAAAATCGGTATAGGCATCCGTAGCATAAAACCCCTCTCCTGGCGAATACTCCTCATCGTTCAGCGCATAGGTCAGCTTCTGGTTTGGCCGGTACGGGCGGTTTCCGAAGTAGCTGTTGGCGCCATCCAGCAAGCCAAAGTATTTGTCAAACCCCTGCCGCACAGGCCAGTGCTCCGGGCGGGCGTTCAGGTGCCATTTACCGGTCATCAGGGTGCTGTAGCCTCCCTCCTTCAGCGCTTCGGCAATGGTTACGCAGCTGTCGCTGAGCATGCCGCTGTAGGCTGGTATGTCCCGTTCGTTCACCATGTGCCCCACCCCTGCCTGGTGCGGATACAGCCCGGTTAGCAGCGACGCACGGGTCGGACAGCAGCGGGAAGCGTTGTAGAACTGCGTCATTTTCAGGCCGCCTTTTGCCAGGGCATCCAGGTTGGGCGTTGCTATTTCGGAGCCGAAACAGCCAATGTCGGAATAGCCCATGTCATCGGCAAGAATGATCACGATGTTGGGTTTGGTTTGCGGCGGGGTCTGGCTCACCAGGAGCCCGGTTGCCAGCAAGAGAGACAGGTTGAGAATACGTTTCTTTATCATAAGCTTTTTAAGCATTGCTCCAGTTTACCCAGCTTAATAATTAAATGGCTGGATAGGAGCCTTTCTGTAATTTCTGAAATTTTGCCGTTTGTACAATACCGGTCCTGCAAACTAACGAACAATTGCGAAGGAATCTATCCTGTGCTACCATGACCATAGCCATAGCTTGGCAGTAGGCAGGAAAAGTTTACTGCTCCTGCCACCACAGCCGCTGCACATCTTCGTAAACCGAAATGCAAAGCCAACAGCTTTAAGATCTTTTGGCAGAAACAAAAAAGGAAGCATTTCTGCTTCCCTTTTTTGTTCTGGTGTCTTAGTTAAATTATTCGCCTAACAGCTTGTTCATACGGGCAGCGTCGGCTTTACGGTCCAGGCGGGTATACACGCGCATCAGGTTCTGGATAGTTGCCGCATCTTCCGGCTGAATTCTGTGGGCTGCCTCAAAAAATGGCAACGAAGCTTCGAAGTGTTTCTTCGCTTCAGCCTCTAATGGTTTACCTTTTTTCTGGTAAGTGGCATAATCCATTTTGGCAGCTTTGTTAAACAGGTCGGATGCCTTGTTGTATTCAATAACGCCTAAGTTATAAAAAGCGTCGAAGTTATTCGGATCTACTTCGGTTGCTTTTTTGTAGCTCTGGTAAGCACCATCAAAATCTTTCCTGCGCTCCTGCAGTGTACCTAACACCGCATACAGGCTGGCGTTATTCGGGTCGGCGGCAATGGCTTTCTCCAGTTTGGCATAGGCCTCGTCGCCACGATTCTGCGCAAGTAAGATTCTCAGTTCTTCCTGCATCAGGAATACGCTGTTCGGGTGCTCTTTCAAACCTTGTTGTACCACAGCCAGAATTTCATCATCCTTTGCCTCTAACGAATTCATCAGCTGGATTTTGGCCTTGTAAACAGACTCTTTTTTGTGGCCCATTTCCAGCAGCTTGTCGTAATGCTTGAGGGCCTCTTTATAATCACCTTTACCCGTAGAAGCCATGGCTGAATAAAGCACCACGGTAGTATCTTTCGGACTAACTTTGTGTGCAAATTCGTACTTTTCAAGCGCCTTGTCCCACTCCTGGTTGTTGTGGAATTCTACAGCCTGGTTGAAAGTCTGACCATACAACAGGTTTAGTCTTTCCGGCACCTGCTTTCCGTATTCGCCACTTTTGCCATCCAGCTCCAGCGTTTTGTTAAAAGACTCCAGGGCAATATTGAAGGTTTCGTCGGTTACATTTTTGCCATAAACCGGGTTACCGATCATGTCCTGGTAAATAACACCGCGGTAAAACCAGGTCTTGGCTTTATCCTTGGTTTTCTTATGTTCGATTGCCTTGTCGATGTCGGCCTGTGCTTTGTCTAAAACGCCACTTTTGTGGTTAAGCACAGCGCTGTTCACGGCTGAGTTCTGAGCCACAGCAACCTGAATACTCGCGGCTGCCAGGGCTGTTAAAAGTACTTTTTTCATACTTGTTTCAGGATAGTTGGTTTATTTTATGTTGGTTATTATCTGTAAACGTAAAAAAAGCAGCAGATAATTCCCATGATTTTTAAAACTGATCTTTATCATTTATTCCGTATCTGCCAGATCTTCCGGCAAATCATCCGCATCTTCTACCGGTGGCTGTTCCGGATCGATCATATCGTCGGGCTGCAACGAATCTTCCGGTTTTAGTTCTGACTCCAGCAGTACTACCTCTTCTTCGTCTTCTTTATCCACTTTCGCCACCGACGAAATCATGTCGCCTTCGTTTATTTTGATCAGGCGCACACCCTGCGTGGCACGTCCGATGGTTCTGATTTCAGAAACACGCAGGCGGATGGTGATGCCCGAACGGTTAATGATCATCAGATCGTCGCCGTCTACCACGCCTTTTATGGCTACCAGTTTTCCTGTTTTTTCCGTTACGTTCAGCGTTTTCACACCTTTACCGCCACGGTTGGTAATGCGGTATTCTTCCAGTTTGGAGCGTTTGCCAAAGCCGGTTTCCGATACTACCAACAGATCGGTGCTCTCATCATTTACACAAACCATGCCAACCACCTTGTCATCCGGACCAGCCAGTGTTACCCCCCTTACGCCTGCCGCGTTACGGCCCATCGGCCTTACCTGGCTTTCGTTAAAACGGATGGCTCTGCCCGATTCCAGCGCGATTATCACTTCGGTATTGCCGGTGGTTAACTGCACATCCAGCAGCCTGTCGCCTTCGTTTATGGTGATGGCGTTGATACCGTTGGCTCTCGGACGGGAATAGGCTTCGAGCACGGTTTTTTTGATGGTGCCCTGCTCGGTACAGAATACCAGGTTGTGGTTCAGGATAAAGTCCTGGTTCTTCAGGTCGTGTACATTGATAACGGCACGCACCTTGTCGTCTTTCTCGATGTTGATGAGGTTCTGAATAGCGCGGCCTTTGGTAGTTTTGCCGCCTTCCGGAATTTCGTAAACCTTCATCCAGAACACCTTGCCAAACTCCGTGAAAAACATCATGTGGTGGTGCGTGTTGGCGATAAAGATGTGCTCCGTGAAATCGCTTTCCTTGGACGCGGCCACGCCCCGGGAGCCTACGCCGCCACGACTCTGGCTGCGGTACTCGCTTAAGGAAGTGCGCTTAATGTAGCCTTCATGCGAAATGGTAATCACCATGTTCTCTTCCGGGATCATGTCTTCATAGGAAATATCCCCGGTCGAAGCTTCGATGCTGGTACGGCGCTCGTCGCCATACCGTTCCCGGATCTCGGTGAGTTCGTCTTTGATGATCTGCATGCGCAGGCCTTCGTTGGACAAGACTTCGTTCAGGTGGTCGATCAGCTTCATGATCTCCTGGTATTCCTGCTGAATCTTGTCGCGCTCCAGGCCGGTGAGGCGCTGCAGACGCATGTCCAGGATGGCGCGGGCCTGAATTTCGCTCAGGTTGAAGCGTTCGATCAAGCCATTGCGGGCAATTTCCGGATCGCGCGAAGAACGGATCAGGTTGATAACTTCGTCCAGGTTATCGAGGGCGATCAGCAAGCCTTCGAGGATGTGCGCACGTTTTTTAGCTTCGTCCAGCTCAAACTGCGTTCTTCGTACAACTACCTCGTGCCGGTGATCTACAAAGTGCCTGATCTGGTCTTTCAGGTTCAGCGTCATCGGGCGGCCGCCTACCAGCGCTACGTTGTTCACCCCGAACGAAGACTGCAGCTGCGTGTACTTGTACAGGTTGTTGAGCACCACATTCGGAATAGCATCGCGCTTCAGGTCATACACAATGCGCAGGCCGTCGCGGTCCGATTCGTCGCGCATGTCGGCGATGCCTTCAATTTTCTTTTCGTTGATAAGCGCGGCGGTTTTCTCGATCATGGAGGCTTTGTTCACCATGTACGGAATCTCCGTCACGATAATCTGCTCTTTGCCGCTGGCAGAAGTTTCGAAATTGGCACGGGCACGCATCAGCACACGTCCGCGGCCGGTTTCGAAAGCTGCTTTTACGCCATCGTACCCGTAGATGATACCACCGGTCGGGAAGTCGGGCGCTTTGATATAGTCCATAAGTTCCGCAATGGTAATTTCGCGGTTGTCGATGTAGGCGATAATGCCGTTCACTACTTCGGTCAGGTTGTGCGGCGCCATGTTGGTAGCCATACCCACTGCAATACCGGAAGTACCGTTGATGAGCAGGTTCGGAATTTTAGCCGGCATCACCGACGGCTCTTTCAGGGAGTCGTCGAAGTTCGGTACAAAGTCTACGGTATTTTTTTCCAGGTCAGCCAACAGCTCGTCAGCAATACGCTTGAGGCGTGCTTCGGTATAACGCATGGCAGCCGGCGAATCGCCGTCGATGGAGCCGTAGTTTCCCTGCCCGTCTACCAGCGGGTAGCGCAACGACCACTCCTGGGCCATCCGCACCATGGTGTCGTACACGGAGGAGTCGCCGTGCGGGTGGTATTTTCCTAATACCTCTCCCACGATCCTGGCCGATTTTTTATAAGCTTTATTATAAGATACCCCCAGTTCAGACATACCGTAGAGCACGCGGCGGTGCACCGGCTTTAGTCCGTCTCTGACATCGGGTAAGGCTCTTGAAATGATGACAGACATTGAATAATCGATGTATGCTCCCCGCATTTCATCTTCAATGTTGATCGGAATTATTCGTTCGCCTTCTATCATACGTGGTTTCTAAAAGTGTATATGAATGGTTGTTAATTTGATAAGCAATTTATGGAAAAAAGACTATATAGCATAACTACTTTGTTTTATTCTTGCTCTTGCTGTGGCGTTTTTTGGTTGGTTCGCCCTCTATTTTTGGCACCTTCTCCCCCATTTTCGGATTCTGCTTTTTCCAGAACGGCTGTCCGCGGAATTCGCTCTCGCCATGCGGGTGCACCATGCGCACCTGGCAGGAAGAAATAGGACACATCGGCTTGCAGGAAGTGATAAGGGAAAAGAAAAGAATTGTAAAGCAGAATGTTAAGAGTAGTCGGGTAATCTTCATGAATTTCCGGATAATTTAAATGGCCTTCCAGGGTTGCTTTTCAGAAAAGCCCAATTAAGCAAAAGTACACATTTTTACACTCATTTACCAGTTATATCAGCTTTCTTTACTGGGTCAGCTGTCTTTTACTGTGGATGAAAACCATTGATGGTAAAGCCCCCGTCCACGGCCAGGCACTGCCCGGTAATGTAAGCTGCGGCAGGCATGCAAAGGAAAGCCGTGGCGCCGGCCACATCTTCCGGTTTTCCCACCTGCCGCATTGGAGTGCGACTAACAACAGCTTCCATAAAGGGCTCGTTCTGCAATACAGTTTGCGCCAGGGGCGTGCTGATGTACCAGGGCGCAATGGCATTCACGCGTATACCGTCCGGGGCCCATTCGGCCGCCAGGTTTCGCGTAAGTTGTATTAAAGCTGCTTTGGTCATGCCATACACCGCACCGGTACGCACGTGGGTTAAGCCGGCCACTGAACTTATCTGCACAATATTCCCCTGTTCCGACACTTTGAGCAGCGGGTAAAACAGCCTGCTCAGCTCAAATGCCGAGACCAGGTTGGTGTTCATGATAAATTCATATTCGGCAGGTTTGTAGTCGATGGTCGCTTTGCGGATGTTGGTACCGGCATTGTTGACGAGGATATCCAGTTTGCCCCATTGCTTTTGCACGTGCTCTACCAGGTAGCTGCGTTCGGTTGCTTCGCTTACATCGGCCTGCAGCACCGAGAGTCTTTCCGGAAACGTTGCGAGCAGTTGCTCCAGGTCTGCTTTTTTTCGGGCAACAGCCAGCACCTCGGCACCCAGCGCCACGAATTCTGCTACGATTGCAGCTCCAATACCTTTAGAACCACCTGTTACCACTGCTTTTTTACCGGTGAGCGTCCACCTGTTTTGCCTGTTCATCATAAAACGTTTTTTTGTTAAAAAAATACCACCTGGTTCGTTTGAAAACTACGCTGCCAGGCATTTATCTTTCACCATACGAAAAGCAGCTGCACCTGTGTTCTTACCCTCCGGCGCTCCTCCTGCCAAAACGTTGAAGTACTTAAAAAATTATGAAAGGCCTGGGACGTCGTGATTTTTCCTGAGCAGAGGCTATGGTGACTGCAGCAGCAAAGAAAATCAGGCTGGTTGCGGCCGGACAACCCTACTCTTCTCCAGCCACTCTACCTAGAAAAGAGGTGAAGTAAGCCTTGTCTACCTTTGGCCGGTAGTTGATCATTTCGAACTGCAGATCTTCCTGCTTGTCCTGCCACACCTGGTATTTAAACACATAATGGCCGCCTTCGGTGCGCCAGCCGTCGAACTGCCCGAACCTAAGGTCATTCAGGACAATCCCCTTTTCAGTTTTTTCCACGGTGTAATAGCCTTTTGTTATCTCCAGCAGCCTCCGGAACTTCTGATTATTTTTGTAAGGCTCCACCAACTGCGCGTGGCGTGGTTCAAAGGCAAAGTCTACGTGCTGGGTGTCGTCAAGCAGCGAATAAAAGCCGGTATAGTAGCCGTCTTTTCCTGCTGCCGTCACGGTCCAGAGGATGGTGTTGAGGGGGGTGGGCTTGCTGATGTAGGACGTGTATTGGATCTGCTGTGCCTGCAGGCTCCGTTCAAAAACGCTGTTAACGTAGGTTTTGGCTGCAAACGAAAAAAGCAAATAAGCCGAACTGACAGCCAGTCCCCCATAATTCAGCCACTGTCTTTTGGGATTGAGGCGGTGATAAAACGCAGCAGCACCTACCAAAGCGATAAAAGGAACGGTATAAAAGGGATCTACCACGAAGATGTTGTAGAACGCGACACCGTAATTACTGAATGGCCAGAAAAGCTGTGTACCCCAGGTAGTGAAGCTGTCGAGGAGGGCGTGGGTGGTAAAGCCCAGGAAGAACAGTAGAGTCCAGTCCCGGAAAGAGGCTTCGGAGTGGCGGTACAGCCGCCGGAGCAGCCAGCCCAGTAACGGAGAAACAACTAAGGCAAAGAGCACAGAATGGGTAACGGACCGGTGAAAGCTTAACTCCTCCACCATCCCGAGCCACGGATTTGCCAGCACATCCAGGTCGGGAATGGTACCGGCAACAGCTCCCCAGACCAGCGCTTTGTTGCCAATCCGTTTCCCACAAACTGCCTCTCCTACCGATGCTCCCAGTACAATCTGCGTTAATGAATCCATAGTTAATTCCGTTCAAAAAAAACCTTTACTTTAACCACGGCCCGGGCGCAGGTATAAAGTAAAGGCAGGTTTGTTAGGATGTGTAAACAACCGGTTAGCCGATAATCGCCATCCGCTTAAATTCTTTTGTACGGTCGAAAAGGTAGCGGTAGGTGTGCAGCGTTTTGTGCACACGCCCGCCCACCTGTGTGGCGACGTTCATCATTTTCGGATTAAAATCTCCGATCCAGTTCATCTCGAAATCGGTGTAAGGAATAGCTGAATTGTTCTGCACCAGTTTTCCGGCTTCTACCACCATAGCCGACTCCACTCCTTTTTTCTGATGCTCCGGCACCACGCCAAACACCAGCCCGAACATGGCTTTGCAGGCCCCGCGCCAGCGGTGGAAGGCAAATTTCAGTTTCCCCCAGAAGTCCAGCTTGCCGTTCACGTACTTAAAGAGCTGGTTAAGCTCGGGCAGCATGATAAAAAAGCAGACAGGCTCGTCTTTGTAGTAACCAAACCACACAATGCGCTCGTCCAGTACCGGCTTCAGGGTTTTCATGATGCCCATGGCCTGTGCTTCCGACATGCCTTTCACGCCTTCATGCTTCGTCCAGGCTTTGTTGTACACAATCCGGAAATCTTCGGCATATTTTTTCAGGTTCTTCTTGTCCATGTGCTGAAAACGGTAGTCCGGGTTGTTGAGCACGAGTTCTGCTTTGCGGTAAATTTCCGGGGCCAGCTTTTCTTCTACTTTCCTGAAATAGACAAATTGCTTGAAAAAAATCTCGAAGCCGTAGTTCTCGAACAGCTGCTGGTAATAGGGGTAGTTATAGTTCATGCCATAGGTAGGCGGATAAAACCCATCCACCAGCAGGCCCCACCACTTGTCGCGGTCGCCGAAATTGATGGGGCCGTCCATGGCCTCCATGCCGCGCTCCTGCAGCCAATCCCGGCAGGCATCTAAGAGCGTGTTGGCAGCAGCCTGGTCGTTGATGCATTCAAAAAATCCCATCCCGCCGGTAGGTTGCTCAAAGGTGTTGGCTGTTTTTTTATTGATAAAAGCAGCAACCCGGCCTATCGTTTTGCCAGAGCCGTCGCGCAAAAGCCACCGGACAGCTTCGCCGGTTTTCAGCAGCCTGTTCTTTTTCGGATCGAACACATCGTTTATGTCTTTGTCCAGCGGACGGATGAAGTTGGGGTCGTTCTTGTAGTGCTTCACCGGCATCATCAGAAATTCATGCGCCAGTTCCGGGGTGGTTACCTCTATCAGTTGCATAGTAGTAGTTTGTGCGCTTCAAAATAAAGCATATTTCCCGTAATTACCTTAAAAGTAAGTAAACAGGCATTTCAGAATTTGCTAAAAACAACAAAGCCCTCAGCTTTCGCCGAAGGCTTTGTTCTAAAAATGAGCCCCCAGTCGGAATCGAACCAACGACCTACTGATTACAAGTCAGTTGCTCTACCAGCTGAGCTATGGAGGCTTACTTATCGGGGTGCGTTATCTCTAACGCGTTGCAAAGGTAATATATGTTTTTTGAAATACAATAGGTAGAAGAAGATTTTTTTGTCTGAATCACGGATTAGATGGATTACCCGGATTACACGGATTTTTTGTCTATGTTAATCTGTGTAATCTTTTAATCCGTCTAATCCGTGATTCAGACAAAAAAAAAGCGCCTCCCGGATTTCCAGAAGGCGCTTTTGCTTGTGAGCCCCCAGTCGGAATCGAACCAACGACCTACTGATTACAAGTCAGTTGCTCTACCAGCTGAGCTATGGAGGCTTACTTTTTCGGGGTTGCTTTATTTCTAAAGCGTTGCAAAGGTAAGGCAATAATGCTAAAAAGCAAATACCTGTCTGCAGTTTTTTCTGCTACCCCGAAGCAAGTTTTTGATAATCAACAAGAAAAATTTCTACTCCCGGAAAGCCTGCTGCTGCCGTTGCAGGAGTTCTATACGCCGCTGTGCATCCGAAATCCTGCCTTCGTATTCTTCGCGCAGTTTGTCGGCATTTTTGGAACGGGCAAAAAACTCGATGTTGGTTTTAAGCGTCTGGATGTCGTTTTGCAGCTGCGCAATTTCGCGGCGGATGGTTTGTTCGCGCTGGTGCAGTTTATTGCCTGCATCCGGAATGTGCTTCAGCCGCTCTACCTGCAGCTTCACCAGGATATCGTTTCGCTCTTCATACGACAAGGTAGGCTCCCGCTCCAGGAACCGCTCCATCAGTTTGAGAAACTTCTCTTCCGATTTCGGGTTGTTCGGCGCCATAGAGTCCAGCGTGCGCCATTTCGAGACAAACGAGTCAAATTCCTCCAGCGTAGTTGGCGCTGTGGGTTGTGCCAGTTTCTCCGAAATGCGGTCGCAGATCTCCATTTTCTCGATCGACATCCGGTCGAACTCCTCGCCTTTCTGCTTTTCAAAAGCCTGTTTGCGGTCGAAGAATTCGTTGCAGGCGGCACGGAACCGGTTCCATATTTTATCGGAATGCTTATCCGGCACACGGCCAATGGTCTTCCACTGTTTCTGCAGCTGTATCAGCTTCTCTTTGGTGGCATTCCAGTCGGTGCTGTCTTTGAGGCTTTCGGCTTCTTCGCAAAGCTGGGTCTTGAGCTGCAGGTTGTGCATCTTCTGCTCGTCCAGGCTCTTGAAGAACATGTTTTTATGCTGGAAGAAGGTTTTGTAGTTGCTCCAGAAGGTCTTGTTAACCTCCTCGGCAAATTCTTTTGGCACCAGCCCGACAGCATCCCATTCCTCTTTCAGTTTCTGGATTTCGTCGGTACGGTCGCGCCATTCGTTGATGCGGTCGGTATTAAAGTTCTGGAAGGTGGAGAGGCGCTCTAAAATGTCGCGTTTTTTCGTCAGGTTTTCCATCTCCTTCACACGCCGCTCTTCCTGGTAAGCGCGGCGGTTTTCGTGTATCTTTTCAGATGCCTGGATAAAGCGTTCCCAGATGGGCTCCCGCTGTTCGTTTGGCACCGGCCCAATGTTCTTCCACTCTTCGTGCAGGTGGCGCAGCTCCTGCAGTGCCTTGTTCAGCGACTGCTCCTGCTGCAGGGCTTCGGCCCGGTCAATAAGCTGCAGTTTGGCATCGAGGTTGCGTTTGCGGTCGAGCTCTTTCAGCTCATAAAAAATGCTGCGGTTGTTGTAGAAGATATCGAGCAGGGCGTGGTACGAATCCCAGAGCTGCTGCGCCTCACCTGCCGGAACCGGCCCGATCGACTTCCACTCCGTCTGGATTTTCTTCAGTTCTTCTCCGCTGGTTTTTGTTTCGGCAGACTCTACCAGTTCGCGGAGCTTGTTTAACAGTTCCTGTTTGCGCTCCAGGTTTTTCTGGCGCTGCGCTTCGGTTTGCTGACGCTCCTGGTAGCGGGCATCGCGGTAGGCAACCAGTAGTTTCTCCAGGTCCTGGTGTTCCTGCGGTGCATGGTATTCAAAATCTTCGGTATCGCCCTGCTCCTGCTTGTAGCGCTCCAGCGCTTCAGAACGCTCGGCCTGGAACTTGAGATCGTATTGCTGGTTCAGCTCGTTTATCAGCCGGTGCTTTTTGCGGGCATCGGCACTTTTCAGGTTCCGGATAAGCTGGTGGCGCAGTTCTTCCATCGAAAGCTGGCTGTAATCGGTGCTGTCTGTTTCTTCCTCCTCCTCTTCTTCTTCATGCGCCTGGATGGTGTCACGCTGGGTAGTTTCTACAACAGGATGTGCGTTTTTTTCAGGGGCCTGTGAAGCTGGCGTAGCCTCAGCTGCGGTGCTTGGCTGTGGTTCGCCGGCGCTTTCCTGGGCCGCTACCATCGCATCGGTTTTTGCTGTAATGGCTTCCGATTCGGCAGGTTCGGTGGCTTCGGGCTGCAAGGCACTTTGCGCTTCCTCCTGCTGCTGTGGCTGGGCAGCAGGTGCTGTGTCCTGGGGTGGCTGTTTCTGGCCCAGCTCATCGAGCCTGCGCTGCAGAATTTCCTGTGGCGTTTCAGCGTTGTTCTGGTTCAGGCTGGCATCATTCTGATTCTCTGGCTTGCGTGCCTCAGCACCTGTGGAGTCGATATTTTGATTTTCAGTTGTCATGGCTGCGTTTTTAAGTAAAACGTTAATGCTTTAATTCAAGCGTGGGTCAATCGGATAGTTTGATAATACCTTGTACTTCCCTCCCATCTGGCGCAGGATGTTCCGCCAGAGGCTATCTGCCTCCAAATTAAATAATTTATTTGCAGCATTGTTATTTACAATCCAAACATTTTTATCTACCTCTTCCTGCAACTGATTTTTTATCCAGCCAGAATACCCCAGAAAAAACCTGATATCGGAGGAAGAAACCAGTCCTGCGCTTATCATCAGCCTTATTTCTTCAAAGTTCCCGCCCCAATACACACCCTCGGCCAGTTTAACCGCCTGGGTAACATTGGCAAAGCGGTGCACATAATGCAGCGTATCGGGTTGCACCGGACCGCCTATTCCCAAAGCAAAATCGGTCGAAACATCAGGTATTTCCAGCACGTCCGAAAGTTTGAGCGTAGACATGCGGTTGATTACCAGGCCAAACGTTCCCTCACTCTCCTGGTGGCTGCATACCAGCACAACTGTCCGCTCGAAATTCGGGTCGCCCAGGTAGGGCTCCGAAATCAAAATACTACCTGCTCCCGGCGTCGTCAACCTTGCTTCTTTCATCTGATGAATTTTAAGCTGTTTAATGGTCCTTTTTATCAATACCTGATACAAAAAATTATTAATCTTTTCCTTTTTCTTCTTATTACGCAAAGAAGCAGATATAGTAACAAACTTTACTCAATAGCGAGGCTTTTGCCTAAAATTCCAGCTATTTTGCTTTCCAGGTGCCCTTTTTAGGCCGGAATAAGGAGCCTAAGGGATTTTTCCTGTAAATAAGTCTGCTGCTCCTGCCACCAAAGCCACTGCACCTTAATCGCTTTATTATAATGGGCAAAAAAATCTGCTGCCCCATCCACCACTCCCGCTGCTCTGCTTCAGAAAGGCATGCCTCCCAGCTTACGGAACAAAGCACTTGCGTACCGAATTATTTTTTTATTTTTGATCAAAACAAACACAATATGGCAAACACATTAAATATTGCGGATATCCGGATTAACTACTCCAAGAAGGAGTTATCCGAGGCCTCCATCTCCAAAGATCCGCTGGAGCAGTTCCGGCTGTGGCTGGATGAGGCGCTGCAGGCAGAGGTTCTGGAACCAACCGCTGTGGTACTCTCTACCGTGGACGCTGCCGGTAAACCTTCGGCGCGTGTCATGCTGCTGAAAGAACTCTCGGCGCAGGGTTTTACCTTCTTTACCAACTACGAAAGCCGCAAAGGCCATGAAATGGAGCAGAACCCGCATGCGGCCCTTACGTTTTTCTGGCCGGAGCTGGAACGCCAGGTACGGGTAGAAGGACGTGTGGTAAAAGCACAGGCCGAGGTGTCGGATTTTTATTTCCAGAGCCGGCCCAAAGGCAGCCAGATCGGCGCCTGGGCTTCGCAGCAAAGCCGCCGGATAAGCAACCGTAGCGAGCTGGAACAAAATGAACGTAACTACATGCACCAGTATGCAGAACAAAACACCATTCCCCGCCCGGCGCACTGGGGTGGCTATGTGCTGGAGCCTGCTTACATCGAATTCTGGCAGGGACGACCAAACCGCCTGCACGACCGTATAGCTTTCGAACGGGTAGGCAACGAGTGGACAACCTGCCGCCTGGCTCCTTAAGAACTTACACCTATATTATGGCAGAAATTCTCCCGCTGAAGCCCTGGCGCTACAACCCGGAGCTGAGCAGTTCTATCGACGAGCTGACCTCTCCGCTGTTCGACGTAGTGTCTGCCAGGCAACGGGAAGCACTCTACCATAACCGCCTGAACAGCATCCACCTGTCGGCGCCCCAATCTGACCATCCCGCAGCCGTTGCCGCACAAACGCTGCAGGACTGGAAAGAAAAGAAAATCCTGCTCCAGGACCCGCTTCCGGGTATTTATGTGTACTACCAGTACTTCACGCTGCCCGGCAGCGACAAAAGGTACTGCCGCAAAGGCTTTATCTGCCACATCAAAGCCTACGACTGGAGCGAAGGCGTGGTGCTGCGCCACGAGGCTACCATTCCCGGCCAGGTAAACGACCGCATCGAACTGCTGGCTCAAACGCAGCTGAACAACAGCCCCACCCACGGCCTCTACACCGACCCCTCCTTTGCGCTGGAAGAACTGATGGATGAAAGTATTACCTCGCCTATTTATGTTTCGGAAGATTACCAGGGTGTAACCGATGTGCTGGCGGTGATCCACGACCACCAGGCCATCCGGTATTTTGTAGATACCCTGCGCGACAAACAGGTACTGTTGGCAGACGGCCACCACCGCTACGAAGGATCGCTGGCTTTCCGGAGGCAAATGACTGCACAGAACCCGCACCACACAGGCACCGAAGGCTACAATTACCACCTCATGTACCTCACCAACACCGAAGCCGACGATTTCAGGATACTGCCCACGCACCGTTTGCTGCGGCACATGGAGTTGTCGAATGAGGAATTCCTGGAAAAACTAAGCGCGTATTTTACCATCACACCCAAAGAAGATCCCTGCGAACTGAGCGAGGTGATTTTAGGAAAGCCCTGGGCTTTTGGCTTATATTTGTCGGGCGAGGCCTACAAAATCCGGCTGAGGCCCGAAGTTCATGAGCAAATAAGCTGGCAGGTGCCGCAGGTAGTAAAAGACCTCGACCTGACGGTGATGCATTTCTTTGTTTTTGAACAGGTACTGGGCATACCCCGCGATGCGCAGCGCGCCTACAACGGGCTTAGCTATGAGTGTAACTTTACTACCTGCATCCGGCAGGTGGATACGGGCAAAGCCCGGCTGGCGCTCATCACCAACGAAGTAACCATAGAACAGGTAAAGCAGGTTTGCTACAGCGGAGCGCTCATGCCGCAGAAGTCAACGTTCTTTTACCCGAAAGTAATTACAGGATTTTTATTTAGCTCCATTAAAGAAGATGAATTTGTCACGGCCGCTGCTGCTTGCCTCTAACTCCCCACGCCGCAAAGAACTGCTGGCCAGCCTGGGACTAACCTTTGATGTACGGGTAAAGGACGTGCACGAAGATTTCCCGGAACACCTGAAACGGGAGGAAATTGCCGAGTACCTGGCTTCGCATAAAGCAGATGCCTACACCTCCGACCTGGAAAACGAAGTACTTATAACAGCCGATACCATCGTGTGCCTCGGCGACCGCACGCTAAACAAACCAGCGGATTTCGAAGAAGCCTTTGAAATGCTCCGTTTCCTTTCCGGCACCTGGCACGAAGTGATCACCGGGGTTTGCATCCTGAGCCAGGAGACGAAGCATGTTTTTCATGATGCCACCAAAGTGTATTTCAAAAACCTGACGGACGAAGAGATCACCTACTACATCCAAAACTACAAACCCTTCGATAAAGCAGGCGCTTATGGCATCCAGGAATGGATTGGCATGATCGGGATCGAGAAAATCGAAGGCTCCTATTTTAATGTGGTGGGCCTGCCGGTACAGAAACTATATACAAAGCTTGTGGAACTGGGGTTTTTAATGTGCTAATGGGTTAATTTGCTGATGTGCTAATGTGTTGATTTTGTAATGTTTTAATTTAATTATGTGCTGATGATGGTAATGTGCTGAGGGTTTGTTGTGTTGAGGATGCTTCTTGTTGGCATTCCTGCCGAAGTCATGGTTTTGGGAACGAATGGCAAATTCTTTTCATTACCTTTGCAGCCAGTTTGCAGGTGTGCGCTCTTTGCCAGGTATACACCTTGCGGGATTAGCACATCAGCACATTAAAACATTAGCACATTAACAGCATGGCTTTTATAAAACTTTACCTCGCTCCCGGAAAAGAACATTCGCTTAAACGTTTCCATCCCTGGGTTTTTTCCGGTGCCATCAGGAGAATGGACGGAGAACCAGCAGAGGGTGATGTCGTGGAAGTTTACTCCTCCAAGCATGAGTTTCTGGGCATGGGCCACTATGCACCCGGTTCCATTGCCGTTCGCATCTTTTCGTTTGAGCAGGTAGAGCCCGATTATAAATTCTGGAAACAGAAAGTGCAGCAGGCCTACCAGTTCCGGGAGCGGCTGGGGCTGACACAGAACCCGCAAACCGACGTTTACCGGCTGCTCTATGCTGAAGGGGATGGCGTTCCCGGGCTCATCGTGGATTTTTATAAAGACACCGCTGTGCTGCAGGCACACTCAGTGGGCATGCACCAGGTGCGTACCCTGGTAGCAGAAGCGCTCCAGGAGGTATACGGCGACAGACTGAAAGCCATTTACGATAAAAGTGCCGAGTCGCTTCCGCACCGCAACCATTCCGGAATCCAGAACGGCTACCTGTTTGGCGAATCTACGGGCGGCACCATTGTAACCGAAAACGGGAACCAGTTTTTCGTGGATTGGGAAACCGGGCAGAAAACAGGTTTCTTTATTGATCAGCGGGAAAACCGCAGCTTGCTGGCGAATTATGTCAAAGGCAAATCGCTGCTGAATACCTTTTGCTACACCGGCGGCTTTTCGGTATACGCACTCAATGCCGGCGCCCGGGAAGTCCACTCCGTCGACAGCTCTAAAAAAGCAATAGAGTTAACGGAGCGTAACGCCGCCCTGAGCCAGGAGCCGGAGCGCCACGAAGCTTTCGCCATCGACACGTTCGAATTCCTGCGCGGCAAGGAAAACCGCTACGATGTCATCATTCTAGACCCTCCTGCCTTTGCCAAAAGCCAGAATGTGCGTCACAATGCCCTGATGGGGTACAAACGACTAAATGCGGAAGCCATGCGCAAGATAAAACCGGGCGGTATTCTGTTTACTTTTTCCTGCTCGCAGGTAGTAGACAAGTACCTGTTTAATAACACCGTGATGGCCGCCGCCATCGAAGCAGGCCGGAATATCAAGATCATGCACCACCTGTCTCAACCCGCCGATCACCCGATCTCCATTTTCCATCCCGAAGGCGAATACCTGAAGGGACTGGTGCTGTATGTGGAGTAGTGCGCAAACCCGAATACTACCAAATAGTATTTACTCAGTTCCACAAAACTATTCCTCCTTTGTCATCCCCCGAAGGGGATCTTGTGGGCGAACTACAGTCAAGCTAGCTACAGGAGGTTATGTAATGGAAAGGCCTTTTTACTAGTTGGTGTTACATTCGCCTGCTTGATTGATAAACAAGCAGGTGCTGTGGCAATGGTGGCTGGTACAGCAGCTCTAAAAAGGCTTAAAAAGGCCGGGTTGAGGCTGCGTATTCCTGCAGCGCACCGACACTGGTCAGGATATTGTCAGGATAGGTAAGCGCAGTCAGTTTTCCGCCGAACACACAGCCCGTGTCTATATTAATAGTGTTGTTGAGGAGCCGTGGTTCCCTGACCGGCGTATGGCCGTACACTACCACCGCATGGCCCTCGTACTCTGCCGCCCAGTCCAGCCTGACCGGAAGCCCGTGCTCATCGAGGCAACCGTTTGTGGGGCCGTAGAGGCATAGCGCCCTGACTTTGCGGCCACTGCTGCCGTGGTGCTCGCCAGGTAAGCCTGCATGCGCTACCACCAGCCTTCCGTTGTCCAGTATAATATGGTGTGGCAATTCGCTCAGAAACTGCCTTACCTGCTCCACGAACTCCTTATCAGGAAAAGCTGCTAACTGCTCCAGGGTAAGCTCCAGCCCATGCCGGATGTGCACGTTGGCCCCATTTAGTTTCCTGACCAGCTTTTCGTCGTGGTTGCCGATAACACAAAGCGCAATCCCCTGCTGCACCATATGCATCACCAGGCGCAGCACGTTTGGCGAATCCGGCCCGCGGTCCACCAGATCACCTACAAAAATAGTTTTGTACCCGGCCGGCGGCACTACCCGAAATTCACCCTTCAGGCTATCTTCTGCTATGGCATAATCCAGTTTTTGCAGCAGGTTACAGAGCTCCCCGAAGCAGCCATGCACATCCCCTATGATATGAAACGGCCCATGCTCGGCCGGTAAAATCAGGTTGTCCTCGTTATTTTTCTTATACTTCATGCAGAACACCAAAAGAACAGGTACAAGGTACTACCTTTAGTATAACTTCAAAAACTGCTAACAGGTTTGTGCCTTTCTTATTACTTTTGTGAAATAATACCCAGGCTGCGGCAACAGCATGTTACTGATTGCCTGTCTCTTCATTTCTCTGGTTTAAAGGATGCCCTATTTAAAAAAATCTAAAATCCCATTGTTATGGCTTAGGCGTCATACTAATAACCGCGACTTCGTTCTTATTTCCAGTGTTTTTGTAGGTTTGGCTGCCGGTCTGGCTGCCGTGGTCCTGAAACTGCTGGTGCATTATATACAAGCACTGCTTGCGTATGGCAACAGGCTCCTCAACCAACCCTTGTGGCTGGTCGTGTTTCCCCTGGTCGGCATCCTGCTGACGGTGTTCCTGGTACAGGCATTTTTTAACGGAAAAATAGGCAGGGGCACGGCCAACATTCTTTTTATCATTTCCCAGAAATCGAGCCTGGTTGAGAGGCACAAGATGTTTTCCCACATCCTGACAAGTGGTATTACTGCCGGTTTCGGTGGGTCTGCCGGTCTGGAGTCGCCGATTGTGGTAACGGGTTCTGCCATCGGCTCCAACTTCGGGCGCGATTACCACCTGAACTACCGCGACCGCACCTTGCTGCTGGCCTGTGGCGCCGCCGCCGGCATTGCGGCAGTGTTTAATACGCCCATTGCCGGCGTGCTTTTCGCCATCGAGGTATTGCTGACGGATATCAGCATTGCCGCTTTCATTCCGCTAATTATTTCGGCTGTAGTGGGAGCGCTGTGCTCCAAAATTATTTTACGGGAAGATATCCTGTTTTACTTTGGCGAGATTAGCGCCTTTGATGCCGACAACGTGCTGTTTTACGTGCTGCTCGGCATCATGACCGGGCTGCTTTCCGTGTACTACACCCGCATGGTGCTTTTTGTGGAAGAACTGTTTGAGCCCTACCAGAAAAAAGTTTATGCACGGGCCCTGGTCGGCGGGGTTTTGCTGGGGCTGCTGATCCTGTTGTTTCCGCCACTTTTTGGGGAAGGGTACAACAGCATCAAAATTCTGGAAACCGGCGACATTTCGGCTTTGCTGCAGAACAGCTGGCTCTGGTTTGTGGGCACCAACAAATGGCTGCTGCTCTGCTTTGTTGGCGCGCTGGCGCTTGTAAAGGTTTTTGCCACCACGTTTACCATTGCTTCAGGCGGTAACGGCGGTAACTTTGCACCTTCCATGTTTGTTGGCGCGCATGCCGGCTTCTTTTTCTCACGCCTGCTCAACATGGTAAACATCGGGCCGCTACCCGAAACAAACTTTACCCTCGTAGGCATGGCGGGCATCCTGAGCGGCGTAATGCATGCCCCGCTCACAGCAGTTTTCCTTATTGCCGAAATAACCGGCGGCTACACGCTCATGATCCCGCTCATGCTGGTGTCGGCCACTTCGTTTGCGCTCGTTAAATACTACGAGCCCTATTCCCTCGATACAAAAAAGCTGGCCCAGCGAGGCGATCTGATCACGCGGAACAAAGACAAAACCGTGCTGCGCATCATGAAGATACAGCACCTGATCGAGCGCGATTTTCAGCCTGTGCAGCCCGATACAACACTGGGTGAGCTGGTGCAGGTAATTGCGCATTCAAGACGAAATTTGTTTCCGGTGGTAAACGAGGCACAAGGCCTGGAAGGCATTATTCTGCTGGAGAACGTTCGCGAGATTATGTTTAAGCCGGAAAAGTATGAAACCGTTACGGCCAAGCAGCTGATGGTACAACCACCGGTAATGGTGCAGTACGACGATAACATGGCCGATGTCATGAAAAAGTTTGATGAGTCCGGCGTTTGGAACCTGCCTGTTTTAAAGGGTAAAAAGTATTTAGGGTTTGTTTCAAAATCCAGTATCTTCACCAAATACCGTAAGTTACTGATCAAAACAACAGAAGCGTAGCAGGTGCGTGAACAGGAGGAGCGGGTGCAACCGTTAAGGGGTGTTTGAAGCATACAGCACCTGCCACCATACCCGCTGCTGCTGGTAATCATCATGAGAAGGTTTAATTTTATGGACCACAGTTCTAAGGTAGCATGAAGAACAAACAGGAGTTAAAGCAGGAGCTGAGCAGAACCCTGATTACCGAAACAGCACTGCGGCTTTTTGCCGATAACGGATTTGAGCGAACAACCATCCGGAACATTGCAGAAGCCGCCGGCATTTCGCTGGGGCTGATGTACAACTACTTTAACAGCAAAGACGAACTGCTGCTCGAAATCTTCAGGCAAGGCAGCGAAGACATAAAAGCTTCGTTTACTAACTTTTCGGAGGAGCAGCTGAACATGTCGGGAGTAGAGCGGCATATCCGGCAAACGGTAAAAATACTGAAGGAGAAAAGGAACTTCTGGAAACTACTGCACGGCATTCGGATGCAGTCGCCGGTGGTGCAGCAACTCCTGGCCGAGATGCGGGAGCAAACAAAGTTTATCGAGATTCAAATCAGAAAGTACTTGGCAGATTCAGGCATCGCTTTCCCGGACCTGGAAGCCAAATTGCTTTTTGCCTCCATTGATGGCATGGCGCATCATTACCTGCTCTACGATAATTACCCGATAGACGACATAGCCACCCTGCTGATTATGAAGTACAGAAGACAGTAGAAAATACTGCAGCGGCACCTGATCTCCGCTCAAATACGGCAGCTGAAAGTATACTGCACCAGCCACCACTGCCTCTCCTGAGGCATAAAACGATATGCTGCTCCCGCAGCAACACGCGCAGTTCAACTGAACTTCAGATCGCAAATCTTCCGATCCTGATAAAAATTTATACCAAATAGTAAAAAGGACCTTCCATTACTCAACCTCCAAGCTAGCATAATTGCAGTTCGCCCACAGGATCCCCTTCGGAGATGACAAAGGGAGAATAGTTTATGAAAGCAAATAAATAATATCTGCTATTGTCTATTGTTCAACTACTTCCAGGCTTCCTTTATAAACCGAATCTATGTTCAGCGTTAGCTGCTTTATATTTTCCAATTGAACATTTGTTCATTTTTTGGTTCGAAAATTTTGGCAATGAACACTTGTTCATTAATTTTGCAGCTGCCGTTTCTTCTGAACAAAGGTTCAAGTCAACCTGTTATTTTTACTTTCCTGATTATTTGTTCAGTAGAAGCAAAAAAAAGCTCTTTTTTGAACATGAGTACTTTTGGAATTTTACATTCAAATAAGAATTTGTTATTTAGCTGTTGAAGTGCAACAGTAGCAGCAGCTTACCCAACAGGAACAACTATGAAATCACCGAAATGGCTTGACCGCATCCTCTACCCTTTCGTCCACCAGGTTTTTCAGACAGCGCACGGGCAGCTGCATTATATCGACGAAGGAACAGGCGACCCTATTGTTTTTGTACACGGCACCCCTACCTGGTCATTTTTGTGGCGGCAGCAGATCAAGTCGCTTAGCAGGCAGTACCGCTGCATTGCGCCCGACCACCTGGGGTTTGGTTTGTCGGACAAGCCCACCGATTTCAGCTTTACACCGGAAGCCCATGCCCAAAACCTGGAGCAACTGCTAGAGCACCTGCAGCTTCGTAATATCATACTGGTGGTGCACGATTTTGGCGGACCAATCGGGTTGAGCTATGCCTTGCGCCATCCGGAAAATGTAAAAAAGCTGGTGATCATGAACACCTGGATGTGGAGCCTGGAAGAGGAAAAGCGCATCATGCGCATCAGTAAGTTAATGAGCGGCAGCATCGGTAAATTTCTCTATACCCGCCTGGCCTTCTCGCCGCGTGTGCTACTGCCACTGGGCTACCACCAGGACAAACATTTAACGAAAGATGTGAAGCAGCATTACCTCAGCCCCCTCTCCTCTCCCACCGCCCGGCTTGGTACCTGGCATTTTGCCATCGCGCTGAAAGAATCGAGTGACTGGTTTGCGCAACTCTGGGAGCAGCGGGAAAAGCTGCGGGAAATCGATAAACTCATGCTGTGGGGAGAAAAGGACAAACTGCTCCCGCTGCGGCTGCTCGAAAAATGGGAAAAGACTTTTCCGGAGGCAACGGTGCAGCGCATCAAAGCAGGACACTTTCTGCAGGAGGAAAAAGGAAGCGAAGTGACGGAAGCAATCCGGAATTTTATCTCTACATAAAACAAACCCGGCAGGTTTTAAAAACATTGTTGTCCGAAACCTTAGCCAGAAAGAATAAGCTGGTCGAGTAGTTTAGGATTTCCTTTGCAAAGAATTACAATATCTCTGATAATATC
>NZ_QCZK02000061.1 GCF_003347595.2 Botryobacter ruber
ATCGCTTCTTAAAAGTTTGGTCGCTTCTAAGATACGCTACAACTCTACTTTTTAATCAAGCTATATCCCCTTCTTATATCCGTTGCAACAAAGTCGTTACACAGGCCTGGGGCCGTGGCCCTGGTACAGGTAGCGGAGCATGCGCCACTGCGGCTCCAGTGCCCAGCTCCAACAGCAAAGAGGGTCGGTGTAGTATGTTATCTCCACCGACCCTGCCTGTTGTTTGTTGCTTGTTCGTTTGCTTTCTTTATCACTTATAGGTACGCTGTTCGCCCTTTGCTACGGGCGCTTGTGCGGGTATTCGCACCATTGGTTTTCTCCGCTTGGCACGGCAGCTTTTACTTTTTTGCTGCGCTCCTTGCTCAGTTCCTTGTTCTTTTTCTCCACGTCTTTCAGAGTGCGGTCGGTACCTGTTGGCTTGCTGTCGAGCATGCCGTTGGTGTCTACCACATGCTTGAACGGATCATCAATGTACTGCCAGGTTTCGCCCAAGCCCGGGCTCTTGCCTTCGTTCCAGGGACCTTTGACATCGGCACCGTTCGACAGGTTAAAGTAGGTATTGCTGTAACGCGGGTCGCCCTGCAGCACCCCCGGCGGGAAGTTTGGCTGAATCGATTCCAGCGCCGCCTCAAACATCTGGAAGTGCGCCACCTCGCGGGTCATCAGGAAACGGAGCGTTTCTTTTACATAGGGGTCGTCGGTAAACTGCATCAGGTATTCGTACACAATTTTGGCACGCGACTCGGCCGCAATATTGGAGCGCAAATCAACTGTCGGGTCGCCGTTGGCCGTCACGTACGAACCCGACCACGGCACGCCCTGGCTGTTGGTTACAGTTGGACCGCCGCCGCTCAGCACAAAAAACTGCGGGTTCATCATCGCGTTGTGAATGAAGTTTTCCTTCTTGGCCTTGCCATCGAGCAGCTGCATAATCTCTGCCTCTTCCGCCGCATTTTTCAGCTCGCCATTTATCGGCCCCAGCAGCATCTGGATGGTAGCACCCACAATTTCGAGGTGGCTGAATTCCTCGGTAGCAATATCCATGAGCAGATCATACTTATCCGGATGCGGCTGGCGCATGCCAAAAGCCTGCACAAAATACTGCATGGCTGCTTTTAATTCGCCGTTGGCTCCCCCGAACTGCTCCAGCAGCAGGCTGGCAAAAGCCGGGTCCGGCTTGGAGACACGGGCATTGAATTGTAACTCTTTTACGTGATAAAACATGTTACCTCCTTTTTAAGTATTGTTTAAACTGTAGTTATTGAACGAACAGGCTGGCTATCGGTTTAGGTAACTTACCATTTAGCAGAAACAGCAACCACGTATTTGGCAGTCTACTGTCGTAACGGCCCATCAGCTTTAAGAACCGGCAACCGTACCCGGTTTATCATCAAAAGCATTTTTCATAGTACAAAAACAATTTCATTTAAAAAGCAGTAGCATAAAAGAGGGCTTTTGTCATGAACCACGAACACCATCACCACCACAATGCAAAAGAGCAGGCGGAGCGAAAAGCAGGTAAGGTAGAGGAACGCCTGGAAGAGAAAACCCTGCACGGCCACACCGCCACCATGCACCAGGACACACGCCACCACCCGCCCCACGACGAACATGCCGGGCACGAAGCAGGCGGCCACCACGACCATCACCGCATGATGATCGAAGACTTCAAAAAACGCTTCTGGATTTCACTTGCGCTTTCTGTTCCCGTCATCGTCATCAGTCCCATGATCCAGGAGATACTGGGCTACACGCTCGACATCCCCTACCACATGTTCATCGCCTTCGCCCTCTCCAGTGTAATCTTTTTCTATGGCGGCTGGCCATTCCTGACGGGGCTGGTGGAGGAAGTGAAGAAAGGAACGCCGGGCATGATGACGCTGATCGGCGTAGCCATCACCGTGGCCTACCTCTACAGTTCCGCCGTTGCCTTTGGCCTGAAGGGAATGGACTTTTTCTGGGAACTGGCAACCCTCATCGTGATCATGCTGCTGGGCCACTGGATTGAAATGCGCTCCGTGCTGGGCGCATCGCGGGCGCTGGAACTGCTGGTAAGCATGATGCCCGACGAGGCGCAACTGCTGAAAGACGGGCAAACGGTGACGGTAAAAGTAGAGGAACTGCAACCCAACGACCTCATCCTGATCAGGCCCGGCGAAAAAGTACCCGCCGACGGGGTGGTGGCACAGGGCAGCAGTTACCTGAACGAAAGCATGCTCACCGGCGAGAGCAAACCCGTACAGAAACAGCAGGACGACAAGGTTATCGGCGGCTCCATCAATGGTAACGGGTCGCTGCAGGTGCGCGTGACCAGCACGGGCAAAGACAGCTACCTGAACAAGGTGATTACGCTGGTGCAGGAGGCGCAGAAAACAAAATCGGAAACGCAACGCCTCGCCGACCGTGCCGCCAAATGGCTCACCTACATCGCCCTGACCGCAGGCTTTGCCACACTCGCCGTCTGGCTGCTGCTCGGGCAGGAATTTGCCTTTGCCCTCGAACGCATGGTTACCGTAATGGTTATTTCCTGTCCGCATGCGCTGGGGCTGGCCATTCCGCTGGTGGTGGCTATCTCTACAGCTGTGTCAGCTAACAACGGGCTGCTCATCCGCAACCGCACCGCCTTCGAAAACTCCCGCAAAATCACCACCATCATTTTCGACAAAACCGGTACCCTTACCCAGGGCTCGCACGAAATCGCCTCCGTGGTCACGTTTCGCAACACCATCGATGAGCGGGAGATGTTGCGGCTGGCGGCGGGCGTGGAGCAGAACTCCGAGCACTTTATTTCGCAGGGCATCCTACGCCGGGTAAAAGCAGACGGCATACCCGTACCTGCCTCCGAAAACTTCAACTACCTGCCCGGCAAAGGTCTGGAAGGCACCGTGGAAGGCAAAGACGTAAAAGTGGTCGGCCCCAATTACATCAGGGAATTCAACATACAGGTACCTGCCAGCGAGGCGGAAGAAGGAGTGGAAACGGTGGTGTACGTGCTCGTGGAAGGGCAGCCTGCCGGCTACATCACCATGCGCGACCAGATTCGGCCGGAGTCGGCCGGGGCCATTCGGGTGCTGAAGGATAACGGCATCAAAAACCTGCTGCTCACCGGCGACAACGAGCGTGTGGCCAGAAGCGTGAGCGACAAACTCGGCATGGACGGCTACCTGGCCAACGTGCTGCCGCACCAGAAACAGGAAAAGGTAAAGGAACTGCAGGCGCAGCACGAGTTTGTGGCCATGACCGGCGACGGCGTAAACGATGCTCCCGCCCTGGCCCAGGCCAATGTGGGCATCGCCGTTGGCTCGGGTACCGACGTAGCCGCCGAAACCGCTGACATTATCCTGGTGAACAGCAACCCGCAGGACATCGCTTCGCTCATCCTCTTTGGAAAAGCAACGTACAAAAAGATGATACAGAACCTGATCTGGGCCACCGCCTACAACGTCGTCGCCCTGCCCCTGGCCGCCGGCGTGCTGTATAAGCAGGGCATTGTGGTTTCGCCTGCCATTGGCGCTGCCCTGATGAGCCTGAGCACCGTAATTGTAGCCATCAATGCACAACTCCTACGAAGACAAATAAAATAACCTAAACCTGATAAGCTATGAAAAACTCCTTTTTAACCGCTGCCATCCTGCTTCTGCTGGCAGCAACAGCCTGCCAGCGCGAGGCAACCGTACAGGAAGTAATGGACTCCGAGGCCAAACGCCAGGAGGTGTACAGCATGATTATGGAAAACCCGGAAATGCGCCAGGAAATGATGCAGACCATGAAAGATCACCCGCAGGGCGGTATGATGATGGGCGGCGGCATGATGGGCCGTGGGCACATGATGGGCGACAGCGCCGGCATGATGATGGGCGATACAGCCATGATGGGCGGCATGAACCAGCAGCAGATGCACAACATGATGCAGAAAATGATGACTGCCTGCGCCCAGGATTCCGCCAACTGCAACATGATGTCGCAGATGATGATGGGCCACCGCCAGATGATGCAGAACATGATGCAGCACATGCGCCAGCAAGGCATGATGGACGATGCCTGTTATCAGAAAATGATGAGCAACATGAACAAAATGCAGAAGTAAACCTCCTAATATTCTACTTGTTTATGACCAATGTAAGCACAGACCATCCCGCCGGCATACCCTATATAGAATTAACGGATGAAGGACGAAAAATTTCGTTTCGGAAGGACTGCCTCGGGGAGCTCAAAATATTACGAAAGGTAAACGAAAGCGATTGGGAAACGCTCATCCAGCGGACAAATCCGCCTTATGTTGACCAGGAAGCTTTTCCGCGTGGAACAAAACTGACCTATGCCATCGAACTGGAACTGCACAACGAAAAAAAGGAGTACGAACTGGAGGTAAGGCTTTGATGAAAAAACTTTAATTTCTGGTTTCTGAGCTGCTGCCAGGGGTTCTGAAAAGTCTGCTGCACCTGCCACCACAGCCACTGCTGCTGCACTGAGGCTATGGTGGCAGGTGCCACAGGAATGGACAGCGCTTTAGAATAACTGACAGGAGCTCAAATGGAATTTTAAAAAATGAAGCGAAAGAGCAGGAACATATAGGTATGGCAGAGAAAAAAGATGCTTTTGCCCATGAACAGGTAAAAGAAACAGGCAACTCCCCTTCTGCCCAGGATATTCACGATGCCATTTACAAAGAGGCCGAATCAGAACTGGAACGCCCCACGTTTAACCTCTTCTGGTCCGGCCTGGCAGCAGGCTTGTCTATGAGTTTATCCATGATTGTGGAAGGTGTGCTGGAGGCTTACCTGCCTGAGGCGGAGTGGACGGTGCTGGTTTCCAGCTTCGGATACAGCATGGGCTTTGTGATTGTTATACTTGGAAAGCAGCAACTGTTCACGGAGAACACACTTACCCCCATCCTGCCGCTCCTGCACCACAAAACCCTGAAGAAGTTCTGGAATGTGATGCGGCTGTGGGGAATAGTGCTGCTTGCCAACCTGCTGGGAACCTGGTTTGTCGCCTTAGCCGTAGCGCATACGTCGGCTTTTAGCCCGCATGTGCTGGAAACATTTGCAAAGCTGGGGCATGAGGCCATGGAGCCTGGCTTTGGCACTGTCATGCTGCGGGGCGTGTTTGCCGGCTGGCTCATTGCCCTGATGGTCTGGCTGCTGCCTTTCGCCGGAACAGCCCGCGTCTGGATTATTATTTTAGTCACCTACGTAGTTGCCATTGGTCACTTCAGCCACGTAATCGCTGGCTCTATGGAAACCTTCACCCTTGCGGCTATGGATGAAACCTCCTGGGTTAACGTGTTCCTGCATTACACCTTTCCATCCCTGATCGGGAACATACTGGGCGGCGTGGTTCTGGTGGCGGCTATTAACCATGCGCAGATTATGGCAGGTAAGAAAGAAAAGTCGCATACACAGGCTTAGTTTCCTTTTTCCAGTTCCCTTTTCCTTAAATGATACTCTTCCGTGTCTATTTCTCCTGCGGCATATCTTCGTTTAAGTATGTCAAGAGGCGTTTCCTTGGTTGTATGTTTATTCCGGATGTACCAGACCCCGACAAAAAAGATGATGATAAAAAAAATGAACCAGAATATCCACCAGAATGCATGCATTGCCCAAAAATCATCGTCCATGTGCCACATAACGCTCTCGTTTGTTTTCACACTTTTTTACGATTTTAAAAGGCAGTCAGGTAAACGAGCTGAGTAATTTATTCTAACAGGTGTCCTACTCCGCAGGATGGTAAACCTGTGCCCACGTCCAGCCGTCTTTCTCCAGCAGCGCTGTAAGAAGTTTCCGGCGTTCCTTCAGTTCTTGCGCAAATACCTGCTTTACATTTTCCGTACTTTCCCGGAACAATCCCTGCCTGTCTAGTTCCCCAAGGTCTGGAGCCGGGGCATCTGCATGGGCTGTTGCATCTTGCAGAAAACTCTCCTGCATCGTTTCCAGGAACGTATCCAGGGTTGTTTGCAGCATCTCCATTTTTAGCTTATCCTGCTCAGCAGCAAACCTGAGCAGGTGGTACGCTTCATCAAGCAGCACAATAGCCGGAGCAACCGTCAGCTTCACCTGGTTGTTGTGGAAGTAGTGAATAACCGGGTAAGCGTGGTGGTTCAGGGTGTGCTGTATAAGCATCTGGCACAGGTCCGGTACGTTGTCGAAAAAGCTTGAAAAATCTTTCCCGTTCCAGCTGTTGAGCAGGAGCTGCTGCGGTGTGCGGCCCATGCCGCTGATGTACAAACTCAGCTTACTCTGCAAGCCCACAGCAGAGAGTACGGGCACAAAATAGGTAATAGAAGCGGTTATAAAGGCCAGTCCGGAGAAAGCCGCCAGGCTGGTAACGATGCGCCAGGCATCTGTGGTGGCTATGTAATCGCCAACGCCCAGCGTAGAGAGCGTGAAACCGGCGTAGTACAACTTTTCCAGCGGGGTAGTAACGGCAAGGGTACTGCTGTTTACAACGGAGTCTGTGTCGGAAAGCAACAGCAGAAACAAACCCGACCATAGGCCGATTACCCAGACCAGAAGTATGGAAATCAGCACAGCAGGGCCAGCATAGCTAAGCAGCGCCGACTTACCGTTTTTTCCTGAAACAACAAAGAACAGCTTCCACACTCCTTTAGAAACAACTTTCGTAATTCTTCCGCCACCATTCGACGAGAAGGTAGTTTTAATAAGGTCGGATACGGTTACCAGAAAAAGTACTATCCCGGAAATGAAGTACAGGTAGTTCATAGCAGGCAGCTTTGTTTCTGACAGGTAAACGGAGAATAAGGCTGTGGAGTTGGAAACACTGCCTGCAGGCTGTAGTTCTTACCTGCTGCAATCCCCTCTAATTTTCCAGTTCCAATAAAGAAGTCACAGATACAACACTGGCTTCTGTTTACAAGTATAACACTGTGAACATACCCGCAGGCAGCTGAAGCGTTGCAGAACTACCTGCTGTAAAAATGACTAAAAGTGACACCAGAAGCTACTACTTTGAAAAGAACGTATTCATACATCCTGTTCCTGCTCACATTTTTTTTATGTTTTCCTGAAGCTGTCTGCGCCCAGGCCGACACCGTAGTGTACCACCTGACCATCGACCAGCAGCAAGTAACCATAGCCGGGAAATCGAGCAGCGGCATGACCATCAACAACACCATCCCCGGACCAACTCTGCGCTTTACAGTGGGCGATTACGCTCAAATATATGTTACCAACAAGATGCCCGTAGAAACCTCGATACACTGGCATGGCATCTTGCTGCCCAACTTTTTTGACGGCGTGCCTTACCTGACCACCCCGCCCGTAGAGCCCGGCACCACATTTAAATACGAGTTCCCGATAAAGCAGACCGGCACCTACTGGTACCACTCCCACACCGGCCTGCAGGAGCAGTCGGGGGTGTACGGTTCTATTGTGATTGAGCCAAAGGAAAAGCGCCTGGCATACGATACCGACCTGGTGCTGGTACTCTCCGACTGGACGTTTGAAAAGCCGAAAAATGTGCTTAAAACACTGAAACGTGGCCTGGAAATTTACGATATACAAAAAGGCACTTCCGTTCCGCTGAACCGCGTTATTGCCCGGGGAGCCCTGGGCGCACAGCTCAACTTCTGGAAACAGCGCATGGAGGGAGCAGACATCGCAGATGTTTACTATCCTGCTTTTCTTACCAACGGGCAGCCGGTGCGGGAGTACCCGGAGTTCAGGCCCGGGCAGCGGGTACGGCTGCGCGTGATTAACGCCGCCGCCTCCAGCCAGTTCTGGCTGACCTTTGGCGGCGCTCCCCCGCTGCTGGTTGCCGCCGACGGCCCCGACGTGGTGCCGGTAGCGCACAGCAAAACCTTTATCGCAGTAGCCGAAACCTACGATTTCCTGGTAACCATTCCGCACCATGGGAAAATAGAAATGCGGGCCACCGCCCAGGATGGCTCCGGCCATACCTCCGCCTTCCTGGGGCAGGGACCTGTGCTTGCGGCGCCTGAAATTCCCCGTCCCGATAAAATTGCCATGATGCAGCAGATGGCAGCCATGAAGATGAAAATGGGCGCCCCCGCCACAAAATTCAACCCCAGCGAAGAGGAACCTTACGAAATGATGAAAAAGTGGGGCATGCAGATGGAGGAAGGCATGCAAATGGACCACGGCCAGGAGATGGAACACCAGGAAATGCCGCAGCAAAAAGAGTCGCAGCCCATGCACCAGCACGAAATGGACATGAAGCAGGATACGGCCAAGGGCAAAATGGACCATTCCATGCACGGCACGGAAATGCATAAAGACACCGCCGCTGGCATGGAAATGGACCACGCTAAGATGGACCACAGCAAACATGGTAAAGCGGCTGATGCCATGCAGATGAACCAACCGGAGGCCAGAAAGGGAATCGGGATGCAGCACGAAGGCATGCCGGGCATGGCGATGTTTTCGGAATTCAACTACGACTACCTGAAAGCCCCGGAACCCACCGACTTCCAAGCCGATAAGCCTGTACGCGAAATCCTGCTGAACCTGACCGGCAACATGGTGCGCTACATCTGGAGCATGAACGGAATCCCGCTGAAAGAAGCCGACAAAATAAAAATCAACCAGGGCAAAGTTACCCGCATTACCCTCAACAACCTGACCATGATGCACCACCCGATGCACCTGCACGGCCACTTCTTCCGGGTCATCAACGAACACGGGGAATACTCGCCGCTCAAACATACCGTGAATGTGGCGCCCATGCAGAAAGTCGTTATCGAGTTTGATGCCAACGAGTACGGCGACTGGTTTTTCCATTGCCACATCCTCTACCACCTCGATGCCGGCATGGCCCGCATCTTCAGCTACGATACGCCCCGCGACCCCAGGCTGAAAGGATACCCGCTCAACATCCTGACAAACAAGAGCAATCATTTCTTCTTTTGGGGTGCCGTGGACGCTGCCTCTCATATGGGTGAGACAAGGATGGTGTTGTCGAATTTGCGCAACCAGTTTGTCCTGACCACCGAGTATGGCTGGAACAAGAACCTGGAGGCGGAGCTTACCTACGGCAGGTTCCTGTATGACTACCTGAATGTGTTTGCCGGCGTAAACGTGGAAAACGAAGGGGAAGACAGCCTCGATGAGATTGAAACCACCGCCATTGCCGGTATCCGCTACCTGACGCCCTACATGTTCAACCTCGATGTGCGGCTCGACAACAAGCTTCGTCCGCAGGTCAGCCTGAGCCGGGAAGTGCTGATTTTCCCCCGCACCTTTTTGTTTGGCGAGTACGAGTACCAGGCCGACTTCGGCTGGGTAACCGATTTTGCCCCGGAAGAAGGTACCGGCAAAACAGACAACTACCGCAGCGAAAAAACCTGGAACCTCGGGCTGGAATACCTGGTGTCCAAAACCTTCTCGCTGATGGGCAGCTACGACAACCGCTTCGGGGCAGGCGGAGGCTTAACCGTGCGGTTTTAGCCGCACTTCTATCCTTCGGAATAAAAATAACTGATGTTACGAACAAATTTACTTTAGAAGAAAAGTCCCCCTTTGAAGGGGGTAAGGGGGATGAAGTACGGACTGCGAGCAATTACAGGACCAGAAGCCAGTTCAGCACTATTTTGTTCGCAGATATTAATCATCCCCCTACCCCCTTCAAAGCTAATCTTGTAGGGAAAATATTGAACATTATATTATGCCTATTGACATATTCATAGATACATACCGCCAGTTTGAGCGTAGCGGTAACTGGTGGTTGTCCATGAGGCCAGTTTGTAACTGGCGTGGTTACAAAAACACGAATTTTCAGCTACGCCAGTTGAAAACTGGCACCATATATAGCCACAAGTTACCGCTGCGCTCAAACTTGCGGCAGGAATCATTTTATTATTCCATTTTTTCACTACAAGATTAGCTCAAAGGGGGACAATAAACTTTCTGCGTAACATCAGTAATAAGACTATTGCAAACTTACTTCTGTGCTAATCCGGGATACCAACGTGCTGAAAAGCTTTGCTGCTCCAGCCACCACAGCCTCTGCTCCTGCATTTTTATGTTGGCTCAGGATGAAGCACCTTTATCGCCTGCTAAAACTCCAGCCGATAGCTCAGGAACGGAATCAGGGTGAGCTGGTACTTCTTTACCAGTTTCTTCTGGCGCACGTCGTAATAAGTATAGGCCAGGTTTTGATGGTTGGTGGTATTCTGCAAATCAAGGGAAATGGTACGCGTGATGCCCGGCTTGTTTTTCCGGAAACTGATGCGGGTGTCGAGGCGGAAGTAGTTCGGCATCTTCTCTGTAAAAGCCAGCTGTTCCTGGTAAACCGTTCTGCCAGCAGCTTCTGACGCGGCTACGTCTATTGGTGTCTGCCGCAGCCCTCCCAGCCAGAGCACACGGGCATTGATGTTAAAGCTTCTGGAGGCATTCGCCTTCTGCCGCTGCGCAAATTCTTTCCCGGTAGTAAGAGTAAAGGTGTAGTTGCCGTTAAACTGCGTGTCGCGCCACACCTGGTCGCGGCTCCGGTACCTGGAATTGTAGAGGCTGCCGGTGGCAAGCGCATAAAACCCCTGTGCCAGCAAACGCTCCGCCGAAAGCTCCACGCCGTAGTTCCTCCCTTTGCCCTGGCTTACCAGCTGGTCCGGCACAAAAAACTCCAGCTGGTTTAAGCTGCTGTAGGTAGAAGCACTGTTGCTGCTGACAGGCACCTCATGCAGTTCCTGCCAGTACACCGCTGTTTTTAGCAGGTAATGTTCCTTAAAAGCGGTGTTCTGCTCTATCGTAAAGTGGTCTGCTTTAAGAAAGCCCAGGTCGCGGTTTCCGCCATAGGTGAGCGCCTGAAACGGTGGCAACTGGCTATGGCGGCCATAAGCAAAGCTGATGTTCTGCGTTGGCTGATACGCCCACTTCAGGGAAGCGCGCGGCTCCAGCGAGGAAGCGTTGTTATAGGCAAAGCGGCTGTAGTGCAACCCATAATTCAGCGTCAGGTCCTGCGACAGAAAGTAATAGGCATTGAGGTAGGGTTGCCATAACATTCCCCCCGCACTACCTGCTTTCTGGTTAAACAACTGCCCTGTTTCAATGTTCCGCTCATAATTCCGGTTGCTGAAATAGATATGGTTTGCCACCAGTCCCGGTTGAAAGAGCGATTTGCCAACCCGGACAGTGCCGTAGCTATGAAACGAGTGTTGCTGCTTGCTGATATCGTCAAACTCTATTTCGCTTTTAGAAAAATCACGACTTAGGTAATCAGCTGTTCGCCCGCTTTCTACCCCGGATAACGCATAAGCCGACCGGATAGAAAAATTAGGCGTTACCCGCAGCTGGTGCGTCACACCCAGGGCGCCCATATCGTTGTAGAAATCGATATCGTTGCGGTCTTTCTGGTAAACCCACTGCGTTGTATCGCGCTGCGCCTCGAAACGGGTAATGCTTTTGCCGCCCATCCCGAACACGGTAAAATCGCCGGCTTTTTTGGTAGGTAAATGTACGTTAAAGGAAAGGTCCTGGAAATTGATTTCTTCATCGCCCAGCGGGACGCCCATGGCACTAAGCAACCCAATGGTGGAGTAGCGGTAATTCACCAGGTAAGAGCCTTCGTAATTCTTTGAAAAAGGGCCTTCGGTTGCCAGGTCGATGCCAATCAAACTCAGCTGGAACGTGTGCTCCCGCTGCTGGTTATTGCCTTTGCGCAGGCGCATGTCAAACACGCCACCCAGCGCGTTGCCATAGCCCGCCGGAAACGCGCTGTTCAGAAACCGCGAGTTGGCCAGCAGCTGAGTACTCAGGATGTTCACCCCGCCCCCGTTCTGCGTCGGCCTGTCGGATACGGTGCCGGCATTGGTCAGGTGATTCGGGTTCACAATATCCACGCCTTCGAGGCGCCAGAGCAAATGATTCGGGCTGTTGCCCCGCACGGAAATATGGTTCGCCTGGTCGTTTGCCGTCACCACCCCCGGAAACGAAGCGGCCAGCCTGGCGGGGTCGTAGAATGTGGCGGCATAGCGCTGGGTCTGTTCGATGGTAAAGGAGCGGGAATTCAGTTCATCCAGACCGGCACGCTCCCCTGTACTCACGGCCACTTCGGGCAACTGCCGTGCCGCCTCCTCCAGCCGTACATCCAGCACCGTTTCTTTGCCGGAAATGTGGAGCACCTGCAGCACCAGGTCCTGGTAGCCCAGGTGCGAAATTCTGATCGTATGTCTGCCTGCAGGTATGTCTCTTGCAACAAAATGCCCCGACTCGTTAGTAGTGGTGATATAGGGCTGCGGCTGCACGGCAATGCTCACCGTAGCGTCAGGCAGCGGCGCCCCTGTTAGTTGCTCCCGCACGGTTCCGCGGATGGTCTGGCCGGGCTGCGCCTGCAGGGCAACCGAAAACAGCAGCAGGAAAAACAGGAAAGGTACTCTTAGCATAGATTCACGTTGTGGTAAATCGGAACAAAACTTCCGGGAGGTAGATTTGTCAAAATTATTAATTTTAATCCAGGAAAAAGTTTTCCGGTTGGCAGATGTCGCCTGCTGCTGCTAAAAATTCTTCCTGCAAGCACCGCGAAACCTGTTCACCAGCATAAAAAGCCTGGCATTTTGCTTTTTCACTGCCATAAATTTAGTATACTGCTTCAAAAAACATCCCTTGTTTGCTTACCTCAAAAGAAAACCTGTATGAAAGCACTGAACATATTTTTTGTTATCCTGTTTGTGGCCGCTGCAGCGCTGCAGTACAACGACCCCGACCCGCTCACCTGGATCGTGCTTTACCTGTACGGTGCTGTTCTATGCTTCATGGCTTTGCGGGGGAAATACCTGCCGGTGTTGTATTGGGCAGGCCTGGGGGTTTACCTTATCTATGGCCTCTACCTCTTTTTTGACGAACACGGGGTCATCAGCTGGGTACGGGACCACCAGGCCGAAAACATTGTGCAAAGCATGAAAGCCACCAAACCCTGGATAGAAGAAACGCGGGAATTCTTCGGATTGCTGCTCCTGGTAATCGCTTTAGTCGTAAACATGGCCTGGCTGCGCAGGCGGCAAAAGCCTGTTGCAGGCTAACATCAGCAGCACAGGTGTGCCTGTTTCTTTTCTGCAGCTGCCACCACAGCCACTGCAGCTGATTTTATCCTACTGAAATTAATGCGCAGAACCAGGGGCCGTTATTGTCCTGCGAGGCAGGTTGCAGCTCCTGCCAGTGTGCCTGTTCGGGCAGTTTGATGGCGGCTTTACCGGCATGTTCATTCCGCACCAGGAGCAGGAAAGTATCTTTAAAACCATGCGCTTTCAGCGACTGCAGGAACTGCAACTGCGCTTCCAGGTCACCGGCTTCTTCCGATACCGTTTTATTGTACACACTCACCTGCACCGCGTACTGCTCTTTTCCTGCCACCTGGTACACGTACAGGTCGATCGCTTCCCGGTTAAGGTCATCTTTCATGGCCTCTACCACCACCTCTCCCGCATTCCGGGAAATTTGCAGGCCGTAGTCCTTCTCCTTCAGGTGCTGCTGTAAAAAATTGGCCAGGTTGTGCAGTAGCCCGGTCTTGTTATAAATGGTGATGTTCTCCGCTTCTCTGGCGAAAGCGAAAAATTCCTGAAGTAAATGCTGTAGTTTCATCGGTTGCCTGTTAAATAAAAAATTGCCTGCCGCCGTTTGCTAATGGTGCTGCTCCAGGTACCTGCCTTGCGCCCCCACTCCTTCGATGTAGGCCAGTTGTGAGCCGTAGTGGCCTGCCAGGCTTACAAAGGTAGCGGCAGCCACCACAAACAAGGCAATAACGACCTCTGCAACCCGTTTCCGGTTAAAAAAGAAGTGGCTTACGGCTTTCCCCACCACTGCTATCCCACTGATCCAAAGGGTATAACTGGCGAATTTCTCATGTATCTCCAGCACCTGCTGCGTTCTGTACGGAAGCTGCTGCGTGTGGGGGTGCACAAAGTAAATAGCCACAACAGCTCCGACAAAGCCTCCGGCCAGCAGGACCATTGTTACCCAGCTCAGCTCTCTCCCGAACACAAAAAAAGAGGCAAGCTGTGCTACGGCAGCTAAAAGCAGCAACACCAGCGGGAAGTGCACCACCAGCGGGTGCAGCGTCGGGAAAGAACCAAAAGAAGCTGTCAGGTCGCCGTCTGCGTAAGCATGGGCTACCAGTTCGCTCTCCGCCGTATCCTGCCCGTTGTGACCCTGCGAAGCAATTACCTGCACAAAGGCAACAAGTACCAGGAGGAGTGTAGCTACAAACAGGATGGCAGGTGATTTCTTCATAGTGGGTGCGTTTAGGTGCGTTTAGGTGCGTTATCGGTTACACGTAACCGGGGCAGCGGGATTTATTTCCCGGAAAGAGCAGCAGCGGCTGTGATGGCAGCTGCAGTACTGAAAATGGCAGTAACAGCAATGGCAGGGCATATCAAAATCCAAAGACCTTGTATGCCCTGCCATCCGGTTAAATTAAAGTTAAAAGTAAATCTTACTCATAATCTTCACGCATTTAAACCATTATGCCGGTTAGTGTTCCATTTCTGTTCCCGGCTCAATTGTTTCGGTTTGCGTTTCCATCGTGGTATCTATATCCATGGTTGTTTCTTCCACTTCCAGTTCAGATACGGTTGTGTCCCTGTCTATAACAGTTCCCTCATCACTACCGGCACCGTCATTGCCCCCACAGGAGTAAAGGCTGAAAGAACCTAGAACGATGGCGCATGCAAAAAATAGCTTTCTCATTTCTTTTTGTTTTAGTCTTACATTGATTTAGTACTTCGTGTTCAAAAACCGAAGCTGCATGTTATACAATCTATAGAAGGTACGTGTTACGAAACATTAAAGATATGTAGCGATGCTTTTCAGGGGTGGTCCGGTGATAAGAGCGGGAGGATTCCGCTTTCTGCCTGTTTCCCGTACTCCTTCTTTTCCCGGGGCAGATCGCCTGCAGGAGGCTGTAGTGCAGCCACTTACCCCGAGGAGCAGTGGCTATGGTGCCTGCAGCAGAAAACAAAAAAGCCCCTCCTTTAAAGGAACAGGCTTTAAAATATTGATTTGAAACGGAGCAGAAAATGTTTTACCAGCCAGCAGCCAGCACATCTACAATGTGCATCGTTTTAATGGGCCTGTTCTGCTTTTGTATATACGCCTCCAGGTGCATCAGGCAACTCGTATCCGTCGACACGATGTAGTCTGCCCCGGTGGCCAGCGCGTTTTCTACTTTCTGCTCGGCCATGGCTACCGAAATGGCTTCGAACTTAACGGCAAAGGTACCGCCAAAGCCGCAGCAGGTTTCGCTGTCGGCCATCTCCAGCAACTCCAGCCCCTGCACATTTTGTAACAAAGCACGCGGACCTGCTTTTATGCCGCATTCACGCAAAGCGCTGCACGAATCGTGGTAGGTTACTTTACCGGGCAAAGCAGCTCCGGGTATGCTGGTGATGCCCAGCACATCGGTCAGGAATTCGGTGAGCTCGTACACTTTTTTCTGCATGGTGCGGTACTTTACCAGGTTCGACGACTTCACGAAAATATCCTGGTATGCATTCCGGACCATGCCTACACAGGAGGCCGTAGGGCCTACAATGTAGTGGGACGTTTCGTTGGAGAAATCGTCGAGGAACTTGGTTGCCACTTCGCGGGCCTCGTCGAAAAAACCGGCATTAAAAGCCGGCTGCCCGCAGCAGGTCTGGTTGGGATTGTAATGCACTTCGCAGCCCACTTTCTCCAGCACCTTTACCATGTTAAGGCCTGTTTCCGGGTAAAGCTGGTCCACGAAACACGGAATAAAAATATCTACTACTATTCTTTTTGCCATAATTATAAAAAAACCGCGCCAGACGCAGCCAGCGCTTTTTGGAATGCCTCCTTATTCAGGTTCAAATTTAAACCAATATTCTCGAAGTAGGCGATCAAATTTTCAGTTGGCATGTTTCCGACCAGTTCATCTTTGGCCATGGGGCAGCCGCCAAAGCCCCGGATGGCGCCATCGAACCTGCGGCAACCGGCAGCATAGGCTGCTTTTACCTTTTCCTCCCAGGTGTCGGGGGTGGTATGCAGGTGTGCGCCAAATTCAATTCCGGGGAAAGCCGGGATCAATTGGCTGAACAGGTAGGTGATATTTTCAGGATTCGAAACGCCGATGGTATCGGAAAGCGATACAATTTTTACATCCAGCTGCTGCAGTTCCTCCACAAACCGGATCACCTGTTCCGCGCTCCAGGGGTCGCCGTAGGGGTTGCCGAAGCCCATTGAAATATAGATCACCTGCGTTTTGCCCTGCCTGCTGCAGATCTCCTGTATCTGGGCCACCTGCTGCAGGGCACTGGCGATGCTCTTGTTGGTGTTGCGCTGCTGAAATGTTTCGGACACCGACAGCGGGAAACCCAGGTAGGTAATCTCGGGGTGTTTTGCTCCTTCCTGTGCCCCGCGCACGTTGGCGATAATGGCGAGTAGTTTGGAGGTAGTGTTGTCGAGGTTGAGTCTGGCGAGTACGGCTGCCGTGTCGCGCATCTGTGGAATTGCTTTCGCCGAAACAAAACTGCCGAAATCCAGCGTATCGAAGCCCACCTGCAACAGCATGTTCAGGTAATCGGCTTTGGTTTGCGTGGGCACAAACTGCTTCAGCCCCTGCATGGCATCCCGCGGACATTCAATTAGTTTCATCTTAAAGCTTTTAACGTAAAAAAACAGGCAGATTGCGCCCCTGTGGTGCAGCCAAATCCCTTTTTGCAAGCTTCTGCTCCTGCCACCACAGCCTCTGCTCCTCCCGGAAATACAAAATTGCGGGAAAACGGCAGCTTTCCAGGTGCCAACACAGTTCCGCTGTTTTGCTGCTGCAGCCACCAGAGCCACTGCACCTGCTGGTAATTTCAGGCGATACAACGGCTGTTACCCCAATGCCACCTAATCTTGTAGGAAAAAATGGAATAATAAAAAGATTCCTGCCGCCAGTTTGAGCGCAGCGGTAACTGGTGGCTATGTATGGTGCCAGTTTTCAACTGGCGTAGCTGAATATTCTTGCTTTTGTAACCACGCCAGTTACAAACTGGCCTTATGGGCAACCACCAGTTACCGCTGCGCTAAAACTGGCGGTAGAAAATACTTATAAAAAACAATTTATTTTTTTATAATACAAAGTTATCTCTACAAGATTAGCCATGCCACAGGCACGCCAGGCGTTTGTACACTATTTTACCTACACGCGTATACTTAGTTGCCAGTAAATATCGGGAAAAAACTCCATGGGTTTATTAATCTTTTACCTGCTTATCGCACTTTTCTTCTCCTTTTTATGCTCCGTGCTGGAGGCCGTTCTGCTCAGCATCACCCCCTCCTTCGCCAGTATTACAGCGCAGCAAAACCCGGACCTGGGCAGACGCCTGCAGGCATTCAAGGAAAACATCGACCGTCCGTTAGCTGCTATTCTCACGCTGAATACCTTTGCCCACACTATTGGCGCTGCGGGTGTGGGTTCGCAGGCGCAGTACCTTTGGGGCGACGAGTACCTGGCTGTTATTTCCGGTCTGCTCACGGTTATCATTCTTATCTTCTCGGAAATTATTCCCAAAACCATTGGCGCAAACTACTGGATGACCTTAACGCCTTTTACCGTGCGGGCCATCACCGTTATGATTTACTCGCCGCTCTACCCCATCATCATCCTATCGCAGTTCATTACCAGGCGACTGAAGAAAGACAAAACCAAAAGTGTGCTGAGCCGGGCCGATTTTACAGCTATGGCCGAAATCGGTATAAAAGAAGGCATTTTCCGGAAAAGCGAATCGCAGATCATCCGCAACATCCTGCGCTTCAACAACATTTTGGTGCGCCACATCATGACGCCCCGCACCGTTATCTGGGCAGCCGACGAGAAAATGCTGCTCAAAGATTTTTTTAAATCTGAATCCAGCCTCCGCTTCTCCCGCATCCCCATCTACCACGAAAACATCGACAACGTAACCGGTTATGTCCTGAAAGACGAAATCATGCACAAGCTTATCGAGCACAAGAGCCTGCTGCCGCTCAAAGAGATCAAACGGGCTATTTATGTTGTGCCGGACCACACGCCCATCCCGACCCTGTTCCAGAGCATGGTCGACAACCAGGACCACGTGGCGCTGGTGGTAGATGAATACGGCGGAACGGCAGGACTGGTAACCATGGAAGACATTATTGAAACCTTGCTTGGCATGGAAATAATGGACGAGATGGACAATGTAGCCGACCTGCAGACGTGGGCACGGGAAAACTGGCGGAAACGGGCCAAGTGGCTCGGAAACCGGTATGAAGAATAACATGCAGCTGGTTCGGGTGCAGGATGCTGCCTTTCCAGCTTTGCCAGCCTTACAGCAGCTGTACGAATCTTGCTTCCCGGAAGTGGAACGGCGCGATTTTAATCAGCTGCTGCAGCTGCTCAGCCAGCCGGATATGTACCTGCACGCGCTGTTGGTTGACGACAAACCGGCCGGGCTGGCCGTGCACTGGCAACTGGATCAATTTACTTACCTGGAACACCTGGCTATCGAGCCCGAATACAGGGGCTGCGGCTATGGCAAAGCCATCGTGCGCTGGCTCCTGGAGCAGCCGCCACCGAAGCTGGTGCTGGAAGTGGAGCTACCAACCTGCGAAACAACCCGGAAACGCATTGCCTTCTACGAGCAACTGGGTCTTACCCTCCAGAACGCTTTCGATTACCAGCAGCCACCCTACCAGCGGCACGGACAGCCGGTACCGCTCTGCCTGATGGCTGCCCCTGCCCTGGCTTCTGCAGAAGAATTTAACCGTGTTTCGAGCTGTATCCGGGAGCGGGTGTACGAGCGGTTTTACGGGTAGCGGTCGTTCTGGCCTTATATCAATAAAATACTATATAAATTTTATTTCGAACAGCTGCAATTGTTTTTTGACCTCCCGGTTCAAAAGTATAAATTTGGTAATCAAAGCAGCCGTTCCCGCAGTAGCAGGCCTTCCGGTTGCTGTTTCATCACCCTTAGCGCCCCAGGCATGACCCAGTTATTTTTCAGGCAATCAACCGCTTCCGATGCTTCCACGGCTCCGCTGACGCTCTTTGAGCTGCACCAGCAGATCAGGGAGGAGCTGGAACTGGCATTCCCGGATAGTTACTGGGTGGTGGCCGAGATAGCACAGGTAAACCCCGACCGGCGCAAAGGCCACTGCTACCTCTCGCTGGTAGATAAGGAAGACGCCCCGCGCGGTCAGCTGACCGCACAGGCACGGGCTACCATCTGGAGTAACCGCTTCCAGATGCTGGGCCGGTATTTCGAAGAGAAAACCGGGCAGCCGCTAAAGGCAGGGCTCAAAATCCTGTTTCAGGCGAAAGTGCGTTTTCATGAAATGTATGGCCTGAGCCTCGACATCCAGAACATCGACCCCAACTACACTATCGGCGACCTGGCACGGCAGCGGCAGGAAACCCTGAAACAACTGGAAGCGGAGGGGCTGCTGGAGGCCAATAAACTGCTGGAGCTCTCACCAGTGCCACAGCGCCTGGCCATTGTTTCGTCTGCCACCGCTGCCGGTTACCAGGATTTTATACACCAGCTCCACCACAATGCCTTTGGCTACACCTTCAGCACGACCCTGTTTCCGGCAGTGGTGCAGGGCAACGATGCTCCCGCGTCGGTGGCACGGGCGCTGCAGCTGGTAGCAAAACACCAGGAGCAGTTCGATGCCTGCATCCTGATCAGGGGCGGAGGCTCCCAAACCGACCTGAGCTGTTTCGATGCTTATGCCATAGCTGCCGCTATTGGGCGCTCTCCCCTGCCGGTGCTCACCGGCATCGGCCACGAGCGCGACGAAAGCATTGCCGACCTGGTTGCCCATACCCGCCTGAAAACGCCAACCGCCGTCGCCAATTTTCTCGTAGACAGGTGCCATTCCGCCGAGGCATACGCCGAAGGATTAATGGACAGCATCCGGATGTTCAGTGCCCAGAAACTGAAGCTCACAACCGACACACTGGAGCGCCACAGCCTTCGGCTTACGAACCTCACCAACCAGCGCCTGCAAACGGAGAATAACCGGCTCGAGCAGTTTGCACGGGGCTTACTGGTAAAACCAAAATCGTACCTCGAGGCGCAGAAACACGTTACCAGCAACCTGGAGCGTGACATAACGGCTGCCACCCGCGAGCTGCTGCACGCCAAAGAGCTGCAGCTAGGGGAGCTAAAGGTATGTGTGGAGGGAAAAAGCCAGCGCTACCTGCACCTGAAGGAGCACGAACTCAACTCGCTCGTGCACTGCCTCGAAACCGAGGCAAATGGCAGGCTGAAGCGGGCACAGCTGAACTTTGCAAAATATAACGAAAAGCTAAAGTACACTACCCTGCAAAAGCTACAGAACCAGCACCACAACCTGCACCTGCTCGACATGAGCATACAGGCAAACAATCCTGAAAAATTGTTGCTACGGGGCTATACCTTAACATTAGTAAACGGAAAAATAATTAAACGAACAGCCGACGTAAAATCCGGAGATGTAATCGAAACGAAGTTACAGGACGGCTCTATTCACAGTATGATTGTAAACATTGACAAAGAAGATGAATAAGGATATCAGCAGCATGACGTACCGCGAAGCGACACAGGAACTGGAAGACATACTGCGCGCCATCGAAAATGACACCGTAGATGTAGACGAGCTAACCCTGAAGGTGCAACGCTCCTCCAGGCTGATTCAGCTGTGCCGCGAGAAACTGCGCAATGCCGAGAAGGCCATTGACCAGGTGTTTAACGAAGAAAACTGTGAGGAGCCGCAGAAAGCAAAACCTGCGGCTGCCAAAGACGCTCCGGCAAACGGAAAGCTATTTTCTTAAACCGGAGCAAACACAAAAAAGCCGCCACTGTACAAGTACCGTGGCGGCTTTTTTGTGTTCGAAGCGCGTTACAGCGATCCTTGTATTTTCTGTCTCTTTTCTGTTTTTTTCTGCGCTACCAGTCTTTTCAGCAGGCGGCGGGTCTGCTCGCAGGTGTCGAGGTGGTATTTGGCCACGGAACTTGAATTGCCTATTTTAATGGTATAGGCATGCGACGGCATCGCCTTGAAAACATCTTCGTCGCCCCAGTCGTCGCCAACGGCCAGTACAAACTCAGGTGAGTAAATGTTAAGCCAGTGCGTGGCAGCCCGGCCTTTGTTTACTTCCTGCGCCTTAATTTCCACAGCCATCTGGCCATCCAGCACCTGCAGGTTACTGTTTGTAGACAGGAAATTCAGGTGGTTCACCAGTTCGCGCGCACGCAGCTCGCCCAGGCCTGTTTCTACCTTACGGTAATGCCACACCAGCGAGTAGTCTTTTTCTTCGATAAAAGAGCCCGGCGTACGGTCTACATACAGGTCCAGGATCAGGCGGATATCTGTTTTCCAGTTGTTGATAAGGCTCAGCATGGTTTTCCAGCCTTTATCGCGCTGCTTGATCCAGACCCCGTGCTCGGCTATCAGGTCCACATTCAGCTCGCCCAGCCATTCTTCCAGGTTATCTTTCTCGCGTGAGCTGACAACTACTACCCTGTTTTTAGGGTTACTGCTCAAATTCTCGAGCAGTTCGTAAAGCTCCTGGTCCGGTTTGGCCAACGCAGGATCGCCTTTGTATTCCTTTAAACCGCCATCGTACTCCAGGAAGAACAGGCGTGTGCTGGCTTCCTGGTAGGCATTGCTCATCTCCTGGAAAGTAGCTTCGTCCAGGTAGCTGGTAGCCATAGACATCTGCTTCAGCTTCACGTAAGACAGGCGGTCCATGTAAATGCTCACCCAGTGGTGGATGTTGTAGCGCTTGAGCGTATCCTGCATATGGCTCATGTACACCATCTGCTCCTCTTCGGGCATGGTAAGCGCTGCATGGAGCGCTTCTACATACTGGCTGATGTCGTTGGGGTTAATCAGCAGCGCCTCCGACAGCTCTTTGGACGCTCCTGCCATTTCGCTCAGTATCAGCACCCCTTTCTGGTCGTGCTTACTGGCGATGTATTCTTTACATACCAGGTTCATGCCGTCGCGCATCGGCGTTACCAGGGCCACATCGGCCATGCGGTAGAAAGCGGAAAGTGTTTCCAGCGGATACGAGCGGTAGAAGTACTGGATAGGATTCCAGGTAATGCGGCTGTACTTCCCGTTAATGCGGCCAACCAGTTCGTCTACTTCCTCTTTCAGCTGCTTGTATTTACCTACACTGTCGCGGGAGGGCACCACCAGCATCACCAGCGTTACCTTCTCGTGGAATTCAGGATATTTTTCCAGAAACTTCTCGAAAGCATGCAGACGATTGGGTATGCCTTTGGAGTAATCCAGGCGGTCGATGGAGAGCATGATTTTCTGCTCCTGCAGGTTGTACCGGTAGATTTTCTCCCGTTTCTGTACCTCCTCCGAAACTGCAATACTGGAATACTTTTCATAGTCAATCCCCATCGGGAAAGAATCTACCAGCAGCGAGCGGGAACCCACATTAATCCAGCCGTGCATGCTGCCGTACCCTACAATGCGGTTAACGGCACTCAGGAAGTGGCGCATATCGTCGTAGGTATGGAAACCGACCAGGTCGGAACCCAGCATGCCTTCCAGGATTTCCTTACGCCAGGGCAGTAACCGGAACACCTCGTACGACGGGAACGGAATGTGCAGAAAGAAACCAATGGTGGCATTGGGCAACTGCTCCCGCAGCATGGATGGCAGCAACAGCAACTGGTAGTCGTGCACCCAGATGGTATCGTTGGGTTCGGCCATTTCCATGATCACATCACAATACTTCTGGTTTACAGAAACATAGGTTTCCCATAGTTTCTGATCGTAGATAGCGTACTGGCTGAAATAGTGAAAGGTAGGCCACAGTGTTTCGTTACTGAAACCCTCGTAGAACTCTTTGATTTCAGTATTTGTGAGAAACACAGGATGCATGTTTTCCCGATGCAGGTCTTCGACTATCTGCTGCTTTTTCTCCTTTTCTTCCACTACCATCCCAGGCCAGCCAATCCAAAGATTGTCGTTCTGCTTGTAGATAGAACCTAGACCCGTCGCCAAACCGCCTTCACTTGGTTTGTAGGCCAGCTTTCCCTCCTTCTCTTCAATTTTGATCGGAAGTCTGTTTGATATAATAATCAGTTTTGCCATGCGCTCACGTATTTCTACTCAGGCAATCTCGAGTAGCACCTTTGGGTAAGGCAGGTACTACCGTTAAGAGTCTGGATAATGGTTAATTATTAAGCTTATTTTCTGTTAGTAAAAATTAATTACGCAAAAGCCTCTTTTTGCGTTTTGCTAATATATGTTATTTACTATTAATAATCAAAATCAATTTTTTTTATTTATTATCTTATTCGCTATTATTATTTTAATAAACCAAAAACTGAGATCGTTATTTCATGAGGAATTATTAAGCCTTCAAACTAATTACTATTATACGGTTTTCCTGAAAAGTATCCATCCTTTCAATCAATATAAACTGCACATTACCACTATTTTTAATCATTCCAAACCGCTTTGCTCCACCCGGAATAAATCCCGCTTCTCCAGGTGTTTCCGCTCCTGCCTTTCCGGGTTTAATAATTTCATCGTTTCACCTGTCGCAATTGTTGTTGACTGTGCCTGCCCTCATACGGACTTCCTGTTTTAGAACAGGCACCCGTACCGGCTGCTTCATATCAAAACAAAAACCATAAAAAATACAATAAGCAACACACACCAAACGAAATCCTTCCCTTCACTTTATTTTTACAGAAATAACCCGGAGCTTATACGGATAAACTGCCTAAATTCGTTTACCGGACGCAGGCACCTGCCTGCCCCTGCTTTAGACACCTGTAGCAGCCATCCCGGCAGAAAAAGGAATATGCAGTATTTTGAAGGAATAGATCCGACCCTGGTCGAATGGGTTATTATACCGGCTCTGATTTTTATGGCCCGGATTGTAGATGTATCGCTGGGTACGCTGCGCATTGTGTTTATTTCGAAGGGGAATAAACTTATTGCGCCCATCCTTGGCTTTATGGAAGTACTCATCTGGCTTATTGCCATTACGCAGGTGATGCAGAACCTGAACAATGCGGTTTCGTACCTGGCCTGGGCAGGAGGTTTTGCTACCGGTAATTTTCTGGGGCTGCGCATCGAGCAGAAGCTGGCACTCGGGCAGGTGGTGGTGCGCATCATAACCGTGGAGCAGGCCAGCAAATTAATTGACCGCCTGACCGGACGGGGCTACCGCCTGACCTGTGTAGATGCCCGTGGCACCAGGGGCAACGTAAACCTGCTGTTCATGATCTTGAAACGCAAAAAACTCGAGGAGGTCATCGGCCTTATCCGGGACTATAACCCCAATGCTTTTTACTCGGTAGAGGATGTGCGGTCGGTGTCGGAGCTGGAGGTGCCGCAGGAAAGCAACGCTTTTATTAGCCTGAATAATATGCGAAAATTCTTCCCGCTCCGGAAGGGGAAATAGAGAGCCCTAATGTTCTGTTCTGCAGCTGCCACCACAGCCACTGCTCCTGCAAGCGTACATTACTGATGTAACGTAAAGCACTCCAAGGTGCAGAGGCTGTGGTGGCAGCTGCAGCAGAATATTTTTATCAGAAACCTGGAAGAGTATGGAACATGCTACCGAAAAATCATTCGATTAATGTGGGTCCAAAACAGAAAGAGCCTTCACACACAGCGAAGGCTCTTTTGCTTTGGTATCGTTTATTCTTTATTTATTCGGTGGATAAAACTTGAGGTAGGTAACGCCCAACGGTGGCAATACCAGGTCTACGGAAAAGTCTTTGCCATGGTACGGCTCCGGATTCGAGTACAGTCCCTCTTTATTATGCTGGCCGCTGCCACCGAAGTTGGTTGCATCGGAGTTGAATATCTCGGCCCACCAGCCTTCTACCGGCACGCCCAGCCTGTAATTCGGATGGAAAGCCGGCGTGAGGTTACATACTACCAGAATCATTTCGTCAGCGTCGCCTTTGCGCAGGAAGCTGATCACACTGTTGTGCGCATCCTGGAAATCGACCCACTCAAAGCCAAACCATTCGTGGTCGTAGCGGTAAAGGGCCGGTTCTGATTTATACAGTTCGTTCAGTTTGGCAACCAATTGCTGCACGCCGGCATGGTAGCCGTATTGCAACAGGTGCCAGTCTACGCTGCTGTTGTGGTTCCACTCACTCGACTGGGCCACTTCTGCACCCATAAAGAGCAGCTTGGAACCAGGGTGTGCATACATGTAGCTGTACAACGCACGCAGGTTAGCGAATTGCTGCCATTCGTCGCCCGGCATTTTACGCAGCAGCGATTGCTTGCCATGCACCACCTCGTCGTGCGAAAGCGGCAGCATGAAACGCTCGGTAAAAGCGTAGATAGCGCTGAAGGTAATGTCGCCCTGGTGGTACTTGCGGTAGATCGGATCTTTCGAGAAGTAAGTCAGGGTATCGTGCATCCAGCCCATCATCCACTTCTTGTCGAAACCAAGGCCGCCATTCTCGATCGAGTTGGTTACGCCAGGCCAGGCAGTCGATTCTTCTGCTATGGTAATGGCATCCGGGAAGCGCATTTTCACGGCCTGGTTAAAGTCTTTCAGGAACGAGATGGCTTCCAGGTTCTCGCGGCCACCGTATTCGTTCGGAATCCACTCGCCTTCTTTGCGGCTGTAATCCAGGTACAGCATCGAGGCTACCGCATCTACACGTAAGCCGTCGGCGTGGTATTTTTCGAGCCAGAACAGGGCATTGCTGATCAGGAAAGCACGTACTTCGTTACGGCCATAGTTAAAGATGTAGCTGTTCCAGTCCGGGTGATAGCCTTTGCGCGGATCGGCGTGCTCGTAGAGGTGTGTACCATCGAAGTACACCAGCCCGTGCTCGTCGGAAGGGAAGTGCGACGGTACCCAGTCCAGGATAACGCCAATGCCTTCGCGGTGCAGCATATCGATCAGGTGCATCAGGTCCTGCGGATGGCCAAACTGGCTGGCCGGTGCAAAGTACCCTGTAATCTGGTAGCCCCACGACCCACTGAAGGGGTGGAAAGCTACCGGCATGAACTCCACATGCGTAAAGCCCATTTCTTTCACATACTTGGGCAGTACCTCCGCCAGTTCACGGTAGGTAAGCGGACGACAGTTATCTTCCGGCTTCAGGCGCCAGGAGCCAACATGCAGTTCGTACACAGAGTACGGTTGCGGCGCTCCTGCCTGGTTTTTACGATGCTCCATCCAGCCGTTGTCTTCCCAGTTATAGTGCAGGTCCGACACAACAGAAGCCGTTAAGGGCGGCACTTCACGGGTTAAGGCATAGGGGTCGCTTTTCTCTACGTGGTACAGGTGGTAGTTGGACTTGATGTAGTACTTGTACAGCATCCCTACCCCCACATCCGGGATAAAACCTTCCCAGATGCCGGAATGGTCGTGGCGTGGCTTTAATTGGTGGCTGCCACGATCCCACTCGTTAAAATCACCTATAACGGTAACTTCTTCCGCATTTGGCGCCCACACAGCAAAATACACCCCCGACCTGCCCTCGCGGGACATCACATGCGAACCAAACTTCTCGTAGAGCGAAAAATGTTTTCCTTCCTTGAACAGATATACATCGAAGTCGGTGAAGCGGCTTACATCGTGGTATACCTCCCCTATGCGCTGCTGAGCCGGAGCTGTGGCAGGTGCAGGGGTTGGTTCGGTTATTTCCGGAACAGCCACAGGGTGTGCCTCGGGTTCCGTCACTTTTGTTTCATCTATCATCACGTCTCTTTCCTGCCGGCTCCTGCCCGGCTTTTTAGGAGCAGGAGGTGGCGCTTGTTCCGCCACCGGTGCTGCTGCCTTTGTCGTTTTCTTAGCTCCGCCCCGCTTTTTGGGGGCAGCAGGTGCAACATCTGCCAGCCCGGAGCCATCTGCTACACTTCCTGCCGGTACATCTTCGGCAGGCAAAGGGGCAGCCTGTGTATTAGCCTGGGCTTGAGTTGCTTTTTTCGATCCTCCCCGCTTTTTAGGAGTTGCTGCCGGTGGGTTTATCACACCCTCAGTGGCAACAATCTCTGCGGTTCCCGGAACGTCAGGTACTGGGCTGTCAGACGCGTTGGTCTTACGTGTTGCCCGTGTTTTTTTAGGCTCAGCGCTGGCCTCATTCTGAGGTGCAGCCTTTTTTTCAGTTTTTGAACTGCCTCTCGTGGTGCCGGTTTTAGCAACAGGAGTAGACTGGTCTTTTTCTGGGTTCTGATTGCCTTCCTTTTTCTTAGCCATTCTGATACTTCCTCATGATATACTTTATGCCTCTGATCGGGATAAGTACCCAGTCAGGACGGTTGTTCAATTCATATCCTAGTTCGTAAATCGCTTTTTCGAGCAGGAATGTTTCCATTAACACATTGTAGTCCTCTTCAAGCGCCGGCACAATACCTGTTCCCATGGTTTTTTCGAGGTAACGGTTCATATAGAAACCGCTGGCGTAGTGGTACCACTGCTCCGCCCACTGCTCCAGGTACTGGCTGTCTTCTTTTCTCAGCGAGCCCTGCTGGAACAGCGCATTGTACACCGCGTAGTGGAAAGAGCGGATCATACCGGCCACATCGCGCAGCGGAGAGCGCTTCAGGCGACGTTCGCTGAACGAACGGGCTGGCTCTCCTTCAAAATCGATGATAATGAAATCCCTGCCAGTAAAGAGCACCTGCCCCAGGTGATAATCGCCGTGCGTTCGTATTTTCTGGGTATCTATTTTCCGGGCAAAAATCATCTTCAGGTGCTCCAGCACCTGCCCGCGCATTTGCAGCACTTCCTCTGCTTCTGCCTTCACCCCTTCCGGAAGTTCCGGCAGTTTTTTCTGCAATAAATCAAAGCTGCTGCGCACGAGCGAGGTCAGCGAAGAGTAGAGCGAGCGCTGGTAGTGCAGTGAGAATTCTTCCGGTGTGAAGTCCGGGTGATTGATGCCGGCCAGCGCCAGGTGCATTTCTGCGGTACGCTGCCCCAGCAGTTCCACACGCTCCACGTGGGCGCCGCCTAACTGCATCTGTACCTCGTCTGGCACTTCTGTAAACGCAACCGGCCTGGAAAGGGTACCCAGCGGTGCTTTTGGTTGCAGGCGCTCGTCCTGGGTCTGCAGGCGCTCGAAGAAGCGTTTCAGCGCATCTTCCATATACACCCACACGTCGCCCTGGTTAGGCACCAGCTCCTGCAGCATCATGAGTACCATCGGCGGTTTGCCCGGCTCATGCTGCTCTATGGTACCCATAAACTTCGGCACATGTTCAAAGTTTGCCACATCCGAAAGGGCCTGCACCACTTCCACATCCGGGTTAATGGTTCTGTCGAGTTTGCGGTAGATTTTCAGGAAATACTGGTTGCCATAAAGCACTGAGGTGTTGCTTTGCTCGGCACTCAGTATCCTGGATGACAAGGCATTTCCGGCTCCTTTGGCCACTGCACTTACATCTTTGTGGCTGTCGCTTACCAGTTCGCCGGTTTCTGTTTTCAGGCGTTTGCGCTTGGCCATCAGCTGGAACAGCATCTGCCTGAAATCTTCCCAGAACATGGCATCGAATAGAATGCCTTCTTTTCCATCCATCGCTACGCGGACAATCACACTGTTCGGGTATACATTGATGAGTTCCTGCTCCAGCTCACCGGAAGCAAATGCAACCGGCAGTTGGTAAAGCTCCGGCAATCCTTCGTTATAGCTCACCTCGATCAGGAGCAACGATGCGCCCTGCTTGCCCACCTGTAACGGTGTGTTCGACACAACCTGCAGGCGCTGGATCGTGCGGGCTTTTCCGCCAAACCAACGGCAACGCATCAGGTACCGCTGCAGCACTTTCGACTCCAGCTCCTTGAGCACCGGCGCCCCCAGCGGATTACGCAACGACGTAATTTGCAGGGCTGCCCGCTGAAGATCAGCATCGAACGAAGCGCTTGACTCCTGCTGCTGTAACTCAAACCAGTAATAACCATGCGCACCTATCGTAAAAAGATAGCTGTCGTCTTTAATGGTCGGGAATTTATTCTTGCTGAACACCTCCATCGGGATACGGCCGCGGTAATCCTGCAGGTCCAGTTCCACGGCTTCGGCAAACCGCGACAGGTTCGCAATTACCAGGATGGTTTCGTCCTGGTATTCACGCACAAAAGCCAGCACTTTCGAGTTATTCGGATTCAGGAATTTGATCGTACCGCGCCCAAACGCTTTGTAGCGTTTGCGCATGTTGATGATGCGGCGGGTCCACCATAAAAGTGAATTCGGGTTATGCTCCTGTGTATCTACGTTTACAGATTCATACTTGTATTCCGGGTCCAGGATGATGGGCAGGTATAGCTTCTGCGGATTGGCAGCCGAGAAACCGGCGTTGCGGTCATCGTTCCATTGCATCGGGGTACGCACGCCGTCACGGTCGCCGAGGTAGTAGTTATCCCCCATGCCTATCTCGTCGCCGTAATACACCACCGGCGTTCCCCGCATCGAGAAGAGCAGCACGTTCATGAGCTCGATCTTGGAGCGGTCGTTGCCCAGGAGCGGCGCCAGGCGGTGCCGGATGCCCACGTTGATCTTGGCCATCGGGTCTTTGGTGTACACCTTGTACATGTAGTCCCGCTCCTCGTCGGTCACCATCTCCAGCGTCAGCTCGTCGTGGTTGCGCAGGAACATGGCCCACTGGCAGGTTTCCGGTATATCGGGCGTCTGGTTAAAGATGTCGATGATCGGGTAGCGGTCTTCCATCTTCAGCGACATGAACAGGCGCGGCATGATCGGGAAGTGGTAGTTCATGTGGCACATGTCACCGTTACCAAAATAAGCTGCCGAATCTTCGGGCCACATATTGGCCTCTGCCAGCAGCAGTTTGCCGGTATATTTGCTGTCTACGTGTGCGCGCAGCTTCCGGAGAAAGGCATAGGTTTCGGGCAGGTTTTCGCAGTTAGTACCGTCGCGTTCGAACAGGTAAGGAACCGCATCCAGCCGGAAGCCATCCACACCCAAATCCAGCCAGTACTCCAGCATCTTGAATACCTCCTGCTGCACTTTCGGATTGTCGTAGTTCAGGTCTGGCTGGTGCGAGAAAAAGCGGTGCCAGTAGTATTGCCCGGCCACCGGGTCCCAGGTCCAGTTAGAGGGTTCGGTATCGGTAAAGATAATCCGGACATCCTTGTACTTGGTCGGGTCATCGGTCCAGACATAAAAATCGCGGTGAGCGGAGCCTGGTTTTGCTCTGCGGGCCCGCTGGAACCACGGATGCTGATCGGAGGTGTGGTTGATAACCAGCTCGGTGATCACCTTTAGCCCGCGGCGGTGCGCTTCCTTAACAAAAAGCTTGAAATCCTGCATGTTGCCATACGAGGGATTGATGCTGTAGTAGTCGGCGATATCATACCCGTCATCGCGCAGGGGCGACGGGTAAAACGGCAGCAGCCAGATAGCAGTAACCCCCAGGCCCTCCAGGTAATCCAGTTTCTGCATCAGCCCTTTAAAGTCTCCGTACCCGTCACCATTGCCGTCCTTAAAGGCCTTGATGTGCAGCTCGTAAATGATAGCGTCTTTGTACCAGTGTATGTTGTCGTCTAGCTGGGTTTCTTTATCTGCCATAGTATCTAACTATAAATAGAGAATTTTATTTGTTCTTTTTCTTATTTTGGTAACCAGGTATCGTCCAGGTTCTGATGCCCCATACCTTTATTTGCTTCCTCTACCCGGAACACGTGAACAGGCATTTCGTAAGGCCTTAACTCCACGTAATTCCACTCTCCCGTCCAGGTGTACCTGTACTCGGTGAGCAGGTCGTGCATGATGTACTGCTGGTCCTGGGCTATGCCAAACAGGTGCAGCGGCACCTGTATCCAGCCCGACTGCACATGGTGCGGGTCAAGGTTCACGACCATGAACAGGTGATTGCCTGCCTCGTCGTCGGTTTTGGCATAGGCTAACAGCTGGCTGTTATCCGTGTTGGTGAAATGCACGTTCCAGGTTGTCTGCAGGGCCGGGTTCACACGCCGTATTTTATTTATCTGCGTAATGACCGCCCGTATTTTGGTCATCTTGCCCCAGTCCCAGTGCTTGATTTCGTATTTCTCCGACTCGGTATATTCTTCCTTGCCCGGATGCGGCACATTAATGGCGAACTCATACAGCGGACCATACAAGCCGTAGTTGGACGATAGGGTTGCCGCCATCACTACCCGGGTAATGTGGGCCGCCTCTCCCCCTTCCACCAATGTAATGGGCAGGATGTCGGGCGTGTTGGGCCAGAAGTTCGGACGGTAGTACTCGCGCATCTCGGTGCGGGTAAGTTCTGTCAGGTATTCCTGGATTTCGTGGCTGGTATAGCGCCAGGTAAAGTAGGTGTAGGACTGGGTGAAGCCGATTTTACCTAACTGCTCCATCACACGCGGACGCGTAAATGCTTCGGCCAGGAAGATCAGCTGCGGATGCTCCTGTCGTAGTTCCTTTATCACCCACTCCCAGAATTTAAACGCCTTTGTATGCGGATTGTCTACCCGGAAAATGTGTACGCCCTGTTCGATCCAGTGCTCCAGGATGCTCTTCAATTCAATCCACAGGTTTTGCCAGTCTTCTGTTTCGAAGTTTACGGGCAGTACATCCTGGTATTTCTTGGGTGGGTTTTCGGCATATTGCACGGTGCCGTCGGGGCGCCAGATAAACCACTGCGGATGCTCCTTTACATAAGGGTGATCGGGCGCGCACTGAATCGCAAAATCAAGCGCAATCTCGATCCCGTGGTCGCGTGCCGCATTGACTAAACTTCGGAAATCATCGAGCGAGCCGAGCTCCGGATGGATGGCTTTATGACCACCTTCTTCTGCGCCTATGGCCCAGGGAGAACCTGGTTCGCCGGGTTCTGCGGTAACTGAATTATTTTTCCCTTTCCGGAAAGCCCTGCCAATCGGGTGGATGGGCGGCAGGTAAACCGTATCGAAACCCATTTCGGCAATGCGGGGCAGCAGGCGTTCGCAGTCTTTAAACGTACCGTGCTTACCGGCTTCCTGTGCTGCCGAGCGCGGGAAGAACTCGTACCAGGCGCTGAAGAGGGCTTTGTGCCGCTCCACGTCTACCCGCAGGATCTTATCGTATTCTGTTTTGTTTTTACGCTCACTGGCGGCATACATCAGGTCCAGTACCTCCTGGCTCGTCACCATGGCCACGGCATCGGCATCCGAACCGCCGTGGCGCAGTTCGTGCGCCCAGCTGTGCAGCCTGTCGCGGTCGTGCTGCTCTGCAGCGGCAGCGGTCTGCTCCAGGTACTGCGCCCCGATCTGGCGCTCCACCCCGATATCCTGGTTGGCCTCGTACTTTTTCCGGAGCCCTTTCTGCCAGGTGTAAAAATGATCTACCCAGGCATGAATGGAATACTCATACATGGCCACTGCACCCGGCTTAAAGCTCCCTTGCCAGTGGTCGTTCGACAAAAACTGCATCGGCACCTCTTCCCACTTGTCAGCACCGGTCTGCCTGTACACCAGCACCGCCTTCACTTCATCATGGCCGTCTGTAAATATATCTGCCGTCACTTTCAATTCTTCCCCCACTACCCGCTTCACGGGGTACCGACCGCAGTTAATCTGGGGGTTAACATTTTCAATTACTACACGTTTTGTTCCTTCCAGTGCTTCCATTAATAATTATTTTTAGATTACTGTAGTTACTTGACAAGAAAAAATATGTTTCGGATTATATACATTTCGCCTATATTCTTCGAAATTAAGGAACTACGTAACTACAGGTAGAGATGATGCGCTAAATATAAGACTCTTTCTATATATTAATTAAAAATCACAACCTATTTATTTAGAAGCCAGTTTAAAAATGCTGGGAGTGAAAAGACGGTATCAACAACCTATGGGAATTATTAGAGACATCGGATCGTACTATACGCAGGAAAAAGGCACATCTTTCACGGTATGGGCTCCAACGGCAGCACAAGTGGAAGCTGTCATCACCTCACCCAAAAAGCAGATTATTCCGCTGCAGCGGGAGGCCTTTGGTTACTGGACAGGACTGGCAGAAGATGCAAAACCCAGTACAAAATATTTTTTCAGGTTAAACGGAAAAACCAAACGGCCAGACCCTGCTTCCCGGTCACAACCCGATGGGGTGCACGAAGCATCGGAGGTAATTGACCAGGCTGCTTACGACTGGCAGGACAGCGCCTGGAAAGGAATCCCGCTGGAAGAGTACATTATCTACGAACTGCATGCAGGCACTTTTTCGGAAGAAGAAAATTTCGAGGGCGTCATCCGGAAGCTGCCGGAGCTGAAGGACCTGGGCATTACGGCCATTGAGATTATGCCGGTAGCGCAGTTTCCCGGGAGCCGCAACTGGGGCTATGACGGCGTTTACCCGTTCGCGGTGCAGAACTCCTATGGCGGCCCGGAAGGTTTGAAAAAACTGGTGGATGCCTGCCACCGGGAGGGGCTGGCAGTGATTCTGGATGTGGTGTACAACCACATGGGGCCGGAAGGAAATTACCTGAAAGACTTTGGCCCTTACTTCACGCACAAGTACAACACGCCCTGGGGCGATGCCCTGAATTTTGACGATGCCGACTCGGACCATGTGCGTAATTTCTTCCTGCAGAACGCGCTCATGTGGCTGCGCGACTACCACATCGATGCCCTGCGCCTGGATGCCGTGCACGCCATCCTGGACATGGGCGCCAAACATTTCCTGCAGGAGCTGCAGGAGCACGTAACGCAGCTGGGCGAGCAGCAGAACCGGGAGTACATCCTGATTGCCGAAACCGACATGAACAACGTGCGCCTGCTCAACCCCATCGAACAGGGAGGCTACGGACTGGCGGCCCAGTGGGCCGATGGCTACCACCATGCCATCCACACCCTGGTAACCGGCGAACGCGACGGCTATTACGAAGACTATGGCGAACCGGAACACCTGGTAAAGGCACTCAAGCATACCTACGTGTACAACGGCATTTATTCAGTGCACCGCAGAAGAACCGTAGGCAACGATGCCACCGCTATTCCGGCCAAGCACTTTGTGGTATGTTCCCAAAACCACGACCAGGTAGGTAACCGCATGATGGGCGAACGCCTCACGCAGCTGATCTCGTTTGAGCAGCTCAAGGTGGTGGCGGGACTTATTTTGCTGTCGCCTTACACGCCCATGCTGTTTATGGGCGAGGAGTACGGGGAGCAACATCCCTTTCTGTATTTCGTAAGCCACACGGATAAGCACCTGTCAAAGCTGGTGACGGAGGGCAGGCGGAAAGAATTTGCTGCTTTTGCCTGGAAAGGCGAAGCACCCGACCCTGCTGCCGAAGCAACCTTTGAGCAGTCGAAGCTGCAGCACAGTTACCACCAGCACGAACAGCAAAACAAACTGCGCGAGTTTTACAAAAAGCTCATCCAATTCAGGAAAACGGCTCCAGCCTTTGCCAAACGCAGCAAAGAGCAGCTTACCGTTCACTTTGATACCGAGGCTTCGGTGCTGCACCTTATCCATTCCGGGGCAAAACCGTATATATACTGCCTCTTTAATTTAAGCAAGCAACCGCAAACAATCGCTTCGGCGTATCCCGAAAGGCAGGAATGGGAGCCGGTGCTGAACTCTGCCGACACCGCCTGGGGCGGTCCGGGAGCAAAAAAAGTCAGCAGCTCCAGCCACCACAGCCTCTGCTCCCTGGAGCCGGAGTCGCTGATTATTTTACAATCTAAATAACCTTTTATGAACAATAAGTATATCTGTATACACGGGCACTTTTACCAGCCCCCGCGCGAAAACCCCTGGCTCAACGAAGTAGAATTACAGGAATCTGCCGCCCCTTTTCACGACTGGAATGCCCGCATCTCCAACGAGTGCTATGCCCGCAACTATGCCTCCCGCATCCTGGACGACCAGGGCGCGATCGTCGACATTATGAACAACTACGCCCGCATCAGCTTCAACTTCGGTCCTACCCTGCTGGAGTGGATGCAGAAAAACGACCCGAACACCTACCAGGCCATCCTGGATGCCGACAAAGAAAGCCAGGAACGCTTTTCCGGACACGGCTCTGCCGTGGCGCAGGTCTACAACCACATGATTATGCCGCTGGCCAACACCCGCGACAAGCACACGCAGGTAATCTGGGGCATGTATGATTTCATGAAGCGCTTTGGCCGTGCGCCCGAAGGCATGTGGCTGGGCGAAACGGCCGCCAACACCGAAACCCTTGAAGTACTGGCCGAGCATGGCATTAAGTTCACCATCCTGTCGCCGTACCAGGCCAACAAGTTCCGGAAAATCGGCGAAAAAGAATGGCACAATGCCGTTGGCGCCCGCATCGATCCGCGCAGGGCTTACCAGTGCAACCTGCCGTCGGGCAGAAGCATCGTGCTGTTTTTCTACGACGGGCCGGTGTCGCAGGGCATTGCCTTCGAAGGATTGCTGGAGAGCGGCGAGCGCTTTGCCAGCCGCCTGGAAAGCACGCTCGACATTTACAGCGAGGAGCCCCAGCTGATGCACATCTCCACCGACGGCGAAACCTACGGACACCATCACCAGTTTGGCGAAATGGCGCTTTCGTACGCCCTGCAGCGCATCGAACAGGACCATACGGCCAACCTGACGGTGTACGGCGAATTCCTGGAGCTGCACCCGCCCAAATACGAAGCTATGATCACGGAAAACACTTCGTGGAGCTGTGCCCACGGGGTGGAACGCTGGCGCAGCAACTGCGGCTGTAACACCGGCGGCAACTATGGCTGGAACCAGGAGTGGCGCGGCCCCCTGCGCGACGCCTTCGACTGGCTGCGCGACGAACTGGCGCCGCTCTTCGAAAAGCGGATGAAGAAGCTGGGCGCCGATCCGTGGAAAACCCGCAACGACTACATCCGGGTGGTGATGGACAGGAGCGAAGAAAACGTCCGGAAGTTTATGCAGGATCATACCAGGCGTAAGCTGACCAAAGAGGAACAGGTAATATTCCTGAAGCTGCTCGAGATGCAGTACCACACCATGCTCATGTACACCAGCTGCGGCTGGTTCTTTGATGAAGTAACCGGCATCGAAACCGTTCAGGATATTTTCTATGCTGCCAGGGCCATTCAGCTTGCAGGCGACATAAGCGGAAACGACTACGAGAAACGGTTTGTGGAACTGCTGGAAAAAGCGACGAGTAACGTGAAAGAGCACCAGAATGCTGCCGTCGTTTACCGCAAGTATGTGAAGCCGATGGTGATCGACCTGCTGCGGGTGGGTGCGCACTATGCCGTTGCCTCGTTGTTCGAAAAAGACCACGACAAGCTGAACCTCTACAGCTACACCGCCACCTCCGAAAACTATAAACTGCTGGAGGGCGGCCGCCAGAAACTGGCCATGGGCAAAGCCGTTATCCGCTCCTCCATTACCTGGGAAGAAAGCACCATCACGTTTGGTATCCTCCACCTGGGCGACCACCAGCTGTTTGGCGGGGTGCGCGAATTTGTGGACGATGCCGCCTACAAAACCCTGCGCGAAGACCTGATCAATGCCTTTAAGCGCGGCAACGTGAGCGAAATCATCATGCTGCTCGACAAGCACTTTGAGTCGCACAACTACTCGTTCTGGCACTTGTTCAAGGACGAACAGAAACGGATTCTCGACCAGGTACTCGACCAGGCCATGCAGAACATCGAGCGCGACTTCCAGCAAACCTACGATAACAATTACGCGCTGATGGTGGCCATGAACCAGATGTCTATTCCGCTGCCCCGCCCGCTGCAGGTAACCGTGGAGTACGTGATCAACAGCAAGCTGCAGGAAGAGCTCACGTCAGAAGAAATTGACGCCCGCCTGATCAAGCGGCTCTTTAAAGGCGCCGAACGCATGAAGGTAAAACTCAACACCGAATTCCTCGACTTTGAGGTGACGCAGTGCGTCAACCAGCTGATGAAGATACTGGAGCAGAACCCCGATCAGACTGAACGGATGGAACAGCTGATCAAGCTGATTGATGTGCTTAAAAATTCTCCGCTCAACCCCGACTACTGGCAGGCACAGAACATTGCTTTCCGGATGAAGCAGGACGTGTATGCCTATTACCAGAAAGGCAGTGAGGCCGGAGATGAAAAATCCGTAAAATGGTGCCGCGTATTTGAAGAACTGTACGACAGCCTGAACCTGAAAGTATAATCTATGCTATACATACCCTCCGCTACCTACAGGCTGCAGTTGTCGCCTGTATTCACGCTGAAGGATGCCCAAAAACTTATCCCCTACTTACAGGAAATGGGCATCAGTACGATTTATGCAGCCCCCTTTTTCAGGGCACGGACCGGCAGCGAGCACGGCTACGATGTGGCCGACCCGCACCAGATTGGCCCCGCCATTGGCACCCTCGAAGAATTCAGGGAGATTACCGCCGAACTGCAGCAGCACGGCATGGGCTGGCTGCAGGACATCGTGCCCAACCACATGGTGTACCACCCCGAAAACGGGCTGCTCATGGATGTACTCGAAAAAGGACCGAAGTCAGAACTCTACACCTTCTTCGACATCAACTTCGAACATCCCGATTTCGGGCCAAAGATCATGGTGCCTTTCCTGGGCGATCCGCTGGAAGAGGTGCTGGACAAAAAGCAGCTGCAGGTAACTTTTTCGCAGGAAGGTTTCGGCATGGCCTACTACGAGTCGGTGTACCCGCTCAGTGTGGAAAGCTACGACTGGCTGTTGCAGCAGATCATCGCTGAAGCCGGTGCTGCTACTATACTCACCGAGGCCCGGGAGCGGCTCCAAAAGCTCACTGCTGCTGCCACCATAGCCGCTGCTGCCTGGTCGGCGGAAAAGCAGCAGCTTTATGCGCTGGTACAGCAGGATGCCGCCCTGAAAGCCGCAACCGAAAACGTGCTGCAGCGCGTGCCCCAGGACAGGCAACAGCTACAGGAGCTGCTCGATAAACAGCACTACCTGCTCTGCCACTGGCAGCTGACCGAGCGCAAGATAAACTACCGCCGCTTCTTCACCATCAACGACCTTATCTGCCTGAGCATGGAGCGGCCCGATGTGTTTGACAAGTACCACCTCTTCATCAAACAGCTTTGCGACGAAGGGCTGGTGCAGGGGCTTCGGGTAGACCACGTGGACGGCCTCTTCGACCCCGACACCTACCTGGAGCGGCTGCGGGAAATGGCCGGCGAAGACCGCTACCTGATCGTGGAAAAAATTCTGGAAGGCGAAGAAAACCTGCCCGAAAACTGGCCCATCCAGGGCAACAGCGGCTACGACTTCCTGGCCTGGATCAGCAACCTCTTCACCGACCCCTCGGGCGAGCGGAAACTAACGGCGCTCTACAAGCAGCTGGTACCGAATGCCGAGTCGGATTACGAGAAGCTGGTGTTCGAGAAGAAGATGTACATCCTGAAAGACCAGATGGCGGGCGAACTCGAAAACCTGCTGCGCTACCTGCAACAGCACAACCTGCTCACCCCGGACTTTACCGAAGAGCAATGGCGGCGGGCGCTGGCCGTGCTGCTGTCGTCGTTCCCGGTGTACCGCATCTATGCGCGCGAGTTCCCGTTGTCCGACGAAGCGATTGCCACCATCGAAAAAGCTTTTGCCGAGGCCGACAGGCGCGCGCCCGAGGCCCTGGAGCAGTTCACGCACCTGCGCACGCTCTTCGAAACAAACGAAGAAGAGCCAGACGAGGTGCGGGAGCGCAAACTGTACTTTGTGATGCGCAGCCAGCAGTTTACCGGTCCGCTGGCCGCCAAGGGCGTGGAAGACACTACCTTCTACAACTACAACCGCATCATTTCGCTGAACGAGGTGGGCAACAGTCCCGATGTGTTCAACATCCGGCCGCGCCAGTTCCACGACCTGATGTTCTACAAGCTCCGCACCTACCCCCACTCCCTCAACGCCACCGCCACCCACGACACCAAACGCGGCGAAGGCACCCGCATGCGCCTGAACGTGCTGTCGGAGCTGCCCGAAGCGTGGGAGGAAAAGGTGCACGAGTGGTTCGATCTTATCCAGAAATACGTGGTAGACGGTTACCCCAAACGGAACGACATCTACTTTATGCTGCAAACGCTGCTAGGCGTAATACCAGTAGATGGCGCCGTGGACGAAAGCATTGTGGAACGGGTGCAGGAGTACCTGACCAAAGCCTTCCGCGAAGCCAAGGTAAATACCAACTGGTCGGAGCCGAACGAGGCCTACGAGCAGGCGGTAAACAACCTGGTGGAAAACCTCCTGCTGAAGGATGAGGCGTTTATGGCTTCCTTCCGCCCGTTTATCCAGAAGCTGGCCCACTACGGCTGGATTTATTCGCTGTGCCAGGCCCTGCTGAAGGTTACCTGCCCGGGTGTGCCCGACATTTACCAGGGCTGCGAGCTCTGGGACTTCAGCCTGGTAGACCCCGACAACCGCCGCCCCGTAGACTACGACGAGCGCCGCCAGTACCTGCAGGAAGTAAAGCAACTGGAGCAGGAAAACGTGCAGGAGCTACACAAACAGCTGCTGCAAAACCCTGCCAACGGGCGCGTGAAACTGTTCCTGCTCTACAAGGCTCTGAACGTCCGGAAAGAGCTGCACGAGCTGTTCAGCAAAGGGGATTACCAGCCGCTGACGGTAACCGGCAGGCACAAAACACACGTGCTGGCCTTTGCCCGAAAACACGGGGCACAGTGGTGCCTGGTTGTGGTTCCGCGGCTGCTGGCGCACATTATTTCCGAAAACGAGCTACCGCTGGGCCGGCAGGTGTGGGAAGATACAGCCATCACCTTACCCGATGATGCCCCCGCCAACTGGCAGCCGGTATTCGGGCCGCAGCAGGTTACGGCAAGCGAAAACACCCTGTTCATTTCTGATGTGCTGGCCACCTTCCCGGTAGCACTTTTAACTGCAACAACCGCATGATCATACCAAAACGAAGCAGTGGTATTCTGCTGCACATCACCTCGCTCCCCTCGCCCTACGGCATTGGCGATCTGGGCCCGGAGGCCTATAAATTTGCGGACCTGCTGGAAGAGGCGGGGCAGCGCTACTGGCAGATTCTGCCGCTCAACCCCACCGAGGTTGGCTCCGGCAGCTCGCCCTACAGCAGCCACTCTGCCTTTGCCGGCAACCCCCTACTCCTCAGCCCCGACCTGCTCCTGAAAGAGGAACTGGTGAAAGAAGAGGACCTGGCGCAACGCCCGCATTTTCCCGATGATAAAGTGGATTTTCCGGCAGTAACTGACTTTAAGCGAAACATCTGGTTTAAAGCCTATGCCACTTTCAAGTCCCGGCCAAACGAGGAGCTGCGACAGGCCTTTCGTGCGTTCCGGGAAAAGCACTGGTCCTGGCTCGAAGACTATAGCCAGTTTGTCGTCTTTAAAAATCACTTCGAACAAAAAAGCTGGGTGGAGTGGCCCGGGGAGCTAAAGCAGCGGCATAAAGGCGCCATGCACGCGCTGGCACAGGAGCTGGAAAACGACATTGAGCGGGAGCAGTTCCTGCAGTTCCTGTTTTACCGGCAGTGGGAAAAGCTAAAAGCGTACTGTCACCTGAAAGATATTACCTTTATCGGCGACATGCCTTTTTACGTCAGCCACGACAGCGCCGACGTGTGGGCGCACCCGCAGCTCTTTAAGCTCGACAAAGAAGGTATGCCTGAAGCGGTTTCCGGTGTGCCGCCCGATTATTTCAGCGAAACAGGCCAGTTATGGGGCTCCCCCGTGTACGACTGGAAAGCGCTGGAAAGACGGGAATACGACTGGTGGATAGACCGCGTGCTGCACAACCTGCAGCTCTTCGGCCTGCTGCGCCTCGACCATTTCAGGGCATTTTCCGCTTACTGGGAAATACCGGCAGGCGAAAAAACAGCCATGAACGGCAAATGGGTGCAATCGCCCGGGAAGGAACTTCTCACCATCATCAAAAACAAGTGCCCGGATATGCCCATTATCGCCGAAGACCTGGGCGAAATAGACCAGCCGGTGCGCGACCTGATGCAGGAGTTCGGTTTGCCGGGCATGCGCGTGCTGCTCTTTGCGTTTGGCGACGATCTGCCGCACAGCATTTACGCGCCACACCACCACATCCAGAACTCGATTGTGTACACCGGCACCCACGACAACAGCACCGTCAGGGCCTGGTACGAAAACGAGTCAGGGGCGGAGTCGCAGGCACGGCTGCGGGAATACAGCCACACCAGCCTGACAAAGGAAAATGCGCACGAGGTAATGGGGCGACTGGCCTACATGTCGGTGGCGCAGCTGGCGGTGCTCCCGATACAGGATGTTTTAGGCCTGGGCGCCGAATCCATCATGAACAAACCGTCCACCACCGAAAACAACTGGACCTGGCGCCTGAAACCTCACTATTTTGAGAAGAAGGATGCGCAAAAGCTGTATAAAATAGTAAAGCTTTACGGCAGGTAGAGGAGCAAAAGCAATGGAGGCAGTAGCAGCAGAAAAATTTAGCTCATTTTTTTTCTGCTGCCACTGCCTCCATTCCCTCAGCTCCTGAAGTTAACAGCTGGTTTAACAGGATCGTATTAAGTTCCTGCTTTAGCTAAAGTTGTAATAATAGTTAATTGAAATTGTAAATATTTTTTTCTACTACGAAGCACTCCCGCTAGCCAGGTGCATCAATTGAACCTCCACCTGTTTGAGCGTTCAAGCGAGTTTGGAGGTTCTTGATTTTTTTGGTTCTTTTTGTATCAAGACAAAAAGAACAGGAAAGCCAGCTATGAAACAGCTCCGCCTGCTATCAAGGCTTCAAAGCTGGCGATGCGAACCAGTACAATTAGCTGGCTTTTCTTCCGTTCGCCCACAAGATGCTTTCAGCATGACAAAGCGGGTTAACTTTATGGTTTGGAGGAAATATTAATTTCTGCTGTCTCTCCGTCGTATCTTAATCTGGAAAGCGTTTTCGATCGGCTCTTCGGCTACCATAATGATGTAGCCCCCGCCACCGGCACCACTCAGTTTCCATCCCAGCGCCTTATCTTCGAACAGCCTGATCTGGTTCATAATACTTTCGTCCACCATGTTCGGGAACATGTGAATCTGGGCTTCAAACGACTTGCGGAAGTACTCGCCAAACGCACGGGCATCTTTTCGCTGCACCGCCTCCCAAACTCCTTCTGCGGCGTCTGCTAAGGCTTTAGCTCCTTCCCTGCTCAGGTTGGTATTGTCCACCACCGAATACTCGGAGGTGCGTGGCCCCAGCGTTACCAGGTACAGGTGCTGCTCCAGCCAGTCGAGGATGTCATCGTCGTGAACAGATTCAACTTTCTCGGGCCAGTAATTGTTCTCGTAGTAGAGGCGGTTCATGCCGGGCAGTACGATACCCAGCGCATCCTGGGAGCCAGCTACCTCTTTTGTTCCCGGTGGGTTTTCGTAGGTAAACAGGATTTTAGCCAGCTTTTCCGGGTCACCGCTTGGGATAGCCGTACGCCAGAGTTCGATCGCTTTGTTGCGGGTGCTGGAGGCCATGCCACTGCGGTTGTTAAACTCCAGCGTGGGCTCAAGAGAGATGGTAACTACCGGCCCCGGGTGGTACTCCGACACGAACGGCTGATCGAGCCATCCGCCTGCCAGGTCTATGCGGAACGGAATCACACATTCGGTACGCAGGCTGGTCGTGCTGCGGGCAGGCAGGTTTTCGTGCGGTATCCGTTTCAGGACTTTGTATTCGATGCCACGCTGCTTACAGATTTCTTCTTTGGTAGGCGTCGCGCCATCTTCATTCACCACAAATACCGAAGGCTGAATCTCGTCCAGCTCCTTCATAAAATCGATGATGCCAAAGCCTTTGTTCACCCGGCACTCCGTAATGCAGGCAAGCGATTCGATCATGTACCGGCGCTCCTCCTGCGAGTTTACCGGGTAACGCCCCTTGAGCTGGTGAATATTATCGTCGTTCCCGATGCATACATGCAGGTCGCCGTAGGTGGCGGCTTCTTTTAAAAAAGCAACGTGCCCGCTGTGCAGTAAATCGAAACAACCGGTCACCATTACTTTGTTCTTACTCTCCATGGGTACTTTACTTATGCTTTTGTTGTTGAGCCTGTTCCGGATAGGAATGTATAAGCTATTTACAAATAAACACAAAAGTACTTAAATCTTCTTTAGCTGATCATTTTTTCTTTCTCAGAAGCATTTCCCAAACGTAGCCTCGCTGCCGTTTCCGGTAGAGGTTGCAGCAAAAGCAATGGTGGCAGGAGCAGCAAAATGAAAATGTTCTGCAGCGCCTGCCACCATTGCCTTACCTCATTATATCGCTAATCCCTCACCCGCATCGTTTGCTACATCACCAGGCAAAGGCAGGTCTACAGCCGGGGTTGTTTCCTGCACCATTTCGGCCATCGCATTGGCGTGGTCCAGGTAATGAGAGGTGTACTTATCGTTGGCTGCATGCACATAGAGCGCCGTTTTACCAACAACATCGTTTATGATTTCCTCATGCTCTTCCATGGGTAATGCCGGGCAACCCAGGCTGCGGCCCAGGCGGCCGGTCTGGGCAATAAATGCTTCGCTGGCGTATTCGGCCCCGTGCATCACTATACAGCGGTCCATGGCATTGGTATTAAACTCTTCGTCCATACCATTCAGTTTCAGCGAGAGCCCGTGTTTCCCGAAGTAAGTATCTTCTGTTACATAGAAGCCGATGCTGCTCATGTACGATTCGTTTTCATTTGAAAAATTGCTGGCAAACTCTTCACCGGAGTTTCGTCCGTGGGCTACATACGTGTTATGCAGCACCTCTTTCTTTTGCAGGTCAATTACCCAGAGCCGCTTCTCCCGCGACGATTTTGTAAAATCGACTACCGTGATTACCGGCTTGTCAGAAAGCATGCCTTCATGCTTCAGGTTATAATAACCTACCAGCGCTTTATCAAAAACCTCGAATCGTAACCCGGCATCCTGCAGGTCCATTTCATCATACAGGTTCAGGGCCAGCTGGTCGAAGTTCATCAGCTTGTAGTTCCGTATCTTTTCCTTCAGGTTTTTGGGATTTACCTTCGCTACAGATTGCCCTGTAGGCGTAATAAAAGGCGACAATACCAGCGGTGCAAAAAGAGGCATCAGCTTTTTGGCAACTCTCCTGCTTTTATATTTCCATCTAATCTTTTTCATAACTGCTGCAGATTGGCACTTCACATACTTAATTTGTACGAAACCCAGTTGGTTCAGTTTACTAATATTTGTAAATCAACCAGATACAATCAGTTAACAGTAACAAAAACCAGAAAAAAGGCATCATTTTTGGTTAAACATTGTATTGTAACTCAAAGTAGCTATCAGGAAATTTTAAAATGACGCGAACAAACTATAAACTCCGGCACTACCTGTGCTTTTTCCTGTTAATGATAATTGCCGCCAGTTGTGGCGGAAAACAAACCCTCAGAGGCGTTTTTCAGCGCCAGTCGCCCTACGACCGTTATGTTGCTTCCTTAAAAGAGGCCAAACTGGATGAAACAGCGCTGGGCCAGGATTGGCTGAATGCAGGACAAAAGGCATTGCACGATTCCATTTCGGTAACTCTCCCATTCAAAGAAACCGGCTATTTTGCAGCTGACCGGCCCCGGGCCCTCGGCTACAAATTAGATGCAAAAGAGGGTGAGCGTCTTGTGGTAAACCTGGAACTGCATGCAAAAGAACCTGTTCGTGTTTTCATGGACCTGTTTGAAGCACCCGCCGATGCCACAGCTTCGCCAAAGCGGGTAGCCTATGCCGATACAGCAGCCCAGCAGTTGCAGTACGAAGTGGATGAAACGACACAACACATTCTCCGGCTGCAGCCCGAGCTGCTGCGCAGCGGCCAGTACACGGTAACCATTCAGGTGCAGCCAACCCTGGCTTTCCCGATACCAAACAAAACAAGCCGCCACATCGCCAGCATCTGGGGCGACCCGCGCGACGGTGGCGCCCGCAGGCACGAAGGCGTCGATATTTTTGCGCCACGGGGTACGCCGGTAGTAGCTGCCACGGCGGGCGTGGTTACACGGGTAAGCACCACGCCGCGCGGCGGTAACGTAATCTGGCTCTCAGACCTGAGCCGCCGGCAAAGCCTGTATTACGCCCACCTCGACAGCCAACTGGTAGCCCCGGGGCAGCGGGTAGCAGCAGGCGATACACTGGGGCTGGTTGGCAACACCGGAAACGCCATTACCACGGCCCCGCACCTGCACTTTGGCATTTACCGCTTCGGGCAGGGCGCCACTAATCCGTTTCCATACCTGCATCAGCCCAAGGAGTCACCCGCTCCTGTTACCATAGATGCCGCGCAGGTCGGGAACTGGGTGCGCGTGTCGGCACGGCAGGCGAATATACGGCTGCAGCCTTCCGGTAATTCCAAAGTAGCCGCAACGCTGCCCCGGCACACCCCGCTGCAGGTAACCGGCGGCTCCGGCAGCTGGTACAGGGTTCAACTGCCCGACAGTTCCGAAGCTTACATTGCATCCAGTGTGGTAGAGGCAGCTACAGAACCAGTTAAAAGCAGGAAACTGGAAAAGACCTCCGAGCTATTGGCCGAAGCACATGCCACGGCTGCTGCAAAAGAGAAGCTGACGGCTGGCACCGATGTAACGGTGCTGGGCACCTTTAACCAATTCGATTTTGTAAAGACAGCCACAGGTGAAACAGGCTGGATACACGCCTTCAGATAAGCTTGGATCAGGATGAAAGCAGGCAATAGCGCCAATTTGAATTTCAGGGTACGCGGTTTTATGTTATATTTGAATTTAAAATACCGTTTTACCCGCTGTAAACCTGAATAGAATTGAAGTTAGCTGCTATTGATATTGGGTCCAACGCTGCCCGGTGCCAGATCTCCAATGTATACAACCATAACGGAAAAGTAATCTTTAAACGGCTTGAATACGTCCGGTATGCCATTCGTTTTGGCGAGGATTTCTTCAGCTCAGGCCACATCAGTGAGGTAAAGATCCAGAAGTTTATCAAGCTGCTCCACGCCTTCCAGTTGCTCATTGATGTACATGATGTAGACCACTACATGGTATGCGCCACCTCGGCCATGCGCACCTCTAAAAATGCGCCCGAAGTGCTGGAGCGGGTGCGTAATGCCATCGGCATGGAAATACAGGTGATCGATGGTGTAACGGAAGCCGAACTGATCAACAAGGTTATCGTCAATTTCCTGGACGAGCGCAACTACCTGCACATTGATGTTGGGGGCGGCAGCACCGAGTTTAACATTTATGTGAACCGCGAAAAGATGGCCTCGCAGTCGTTTGAGCAGGGCTCCATCCGGCACATGCACGGCGACGATTCGGTGGAACTGTGGAATGCCATGCGCCAATGGATTGAAGAAAATACTCAAAAGTACCACCTGACGCGTGCTGTAGGTACAGGGGGAAACATCAACAAATTGTTTGACCTGGCAGGCAAAACCACCGGGCAACCCATCTATAAAAAACAGATAGAAGAAGTAGCTGAAAAAATAGCTTCCCATACCATGGAAGAGCGCCTGACGGAACTGCTCCTGAACCCGGACCGGGCCGATGTCATTCTTCCTGCTGCCGAAATCTACCTCTCGGCCATGGAGTGGGCAAACGTGGAAAGCATGATCGTACCGGCAGTAGGTTTAAAAGACGGTATGCTCCACGCCCTCTACGAACAACACCACCCCGACCGCTTTATCATTGGCCATATTGAGTAACCCTAAACTGAGACTCTTTTGATTTGAATGATTGGTGAGAATCTTTTTTAAAAATCACACCAATCATTCAAATCAAAAGAGTCTCAGTTCAGACAAGTTCCACCTCTTGCGGTTCGCGGCAGTTCTTGGAGAAGAACAACCGGTGCACATCCACAATATCCTCGTTTGCAGTTGGTTTCTTCTTATAATAAGTCCCGTCTTCGCGCATAATGTAGGAGTTCTGGTTGTCTAGCAGGTTGTAGTACAGGATATTGATCGCCTCCTGTTTGATATCCTCGTTCACCATCAGGAAAAGTGCCTCAATACGGCGGTCGAAGCTGCGCACCATGATGTCGGCACTGCCGCCGTACACTTTCGGGTCGCCGTTGTTGTGGAAATAGTAGATCCGGGCATGCTCCAGGTGCTCCCCTACAATAGACTTAACCGAGATGTTATCGCTTAAGTCTTCGCGACCAGGGCGCAGGCAGCAGATGCCACGCACAATCAGTTTAATAGTCACACCAGCTTTAGAGGCCTTATACAGCTCCTCAATCGTTTCCCGGTCTTCCAGCGAATTGATCTTGATTACGATACCGCTCTTAAGGCCTTTCTTGGCATTACGCGCTTCCCACCGGATCAGCTCGATCAGCTGTGTGCGCATGCTGTTGGGCGAGGTGAGCAGTATCTTGTATTCATCCGGCCGGGAGTGCCCGGTAATAACATTAAAGAATTCCGATACATCGTGTGCATAGAGCTCATTCGTTGTCAGCAGGCTGATGTCGGTGTACATGCGGGCCGTCTGCTCGTTGTAGTTGCCGCTGCCAATGTGCACATAGCGCGTCACCTTCTCCCCTTCTTTCCGGATGATCATCAGCATTTTAGTATGCGTTTTGTACTTGCTGATGCCGTAGATAACAAAGCAACCGGCCTTCTCCAGGCGGTCCCCCTCGCGCAGGTTACGCTCCTCGTCGAAACGCGCCTTCACCTCAAACAGCACCGACACGTGCTTCCCGTTCTCCGCCGCCTTCAGCAGCGCCGCCGTTACCCGCGACTGGTCGGCCAGGCGGTAAATGGTTTGCTTAATGCCCAGCACAGAGGGGTCTTCGGCGGCACGTTCGAGCAGGTTTACCACGGGTTCCATGCTGTTGTACGGGTGGTGCAGGAGCACGTCGTGGTCTTTCAGGTACTCAAACAGGTCCACGCCATCCATCGGCATGCTGATGGGCAGCACCGAAGGATGCGGCTTGGGTCGCTTGTCGCGGAACTGGCGGTGGTTCAGTATCTGCCACAGCGCCCGCAGGTCCATCAGCGTACTGATCGTAAACACGTTGGCGTTATCGATCACCCAGCGCTCCTTGAGTATCTTCATGAGGTAATGCGAGGGGTTTCGCTCTACCTCCAGCCGCACCACGCGGCCTTTCTTGCGGGTGCGCAGCTTGGCTTTTATTTCCTGCACAAAATCGGCGTCAATGTCGTCGCTCTCTTCCAGGGTAAAGTCGCCGTTGCGGGTAATGCGGAACAGGTTGGCCGATACGATCTCCACATTCCGGAAAAGCTTCTTTATTTTCCAGCGTACGATCTCCTCAATCGGGACAAACACGATTTTATCTTTCCGGTTGATCTCGAAAAAGCGGGCCAGGTTCTGCGGAATCTGCACAAACGTTACCCGGTCCTGCGCCTTGGCATCTTCTGTGGTCCTGGTCACCACGCCAAAAGTGAGCAGCTGGTTCATGAGCAGCGGGAACCCGTGATAGGTATCGTACACCATGGGGGTGAGCAGCGGGAAAACCGTGTTTTTAAAGTAGGTATCGGCTTTCTTCTGCTCTGCCTCCGATAATTCCTCAATTTTCAGGACATCAAAACCATGCTGTTCAAAGAGCGGCTTCAGTTCGCTGTTAAAGGTCAGGTACTGGTCGTTTACAAAACGGTGGGCATAGTCGAGCAGCTTCTTGCGGAAAGGCAGCTCCCGCAGGCCTGAATAATCGAGGCGCTCTTTGCCGTAGTCGATGTAGTTGTACAAGCTCCCTACCCGGATCATAAAAAATTCGTCGAGGTTAGAGGAGGTGATCGCCAGGAACTTAATTCGGTCGAAGAAGTTTTTGGCGGTATCGCGGGCCTGGTCCAGCACCCGGTAATTAAACCGTAGCCAGCTTAGGTCGCGGCTAATGAGTTTACTTTTCTTTATCTGGTCAGAAACCTTGTTTACAAGCATGTTTTCTGGGTTTATTCTCTGTAGCTATACGAATATAAGTTAGCAGCGGAGCGGGTTACTACACGTGCAAAATATAATTATTAACAAATTTGCAGGTCTTTTGTGTATTTTATTTTTAAGTTCTAACTTAACTTATCTCCTGCAAACCATTTAAACTCTAATATACAGGAATTTTAATATGGTTTTAAAGGAAGATCTGATTCTGCTGATTTATATTTCTTTTTTATGAAGCTAGCTTCTAAGTCGCGGCTGCAACTTACACGGCTGTTAGTGCTGCTAAGTTTTTTCGGTTCATTTATTTCCTACTTTACGTTTACAGCAGGCCTGGGCGAAATTTATCCGTTCTTTTTCTGGAAACTGTATACACAACCCCTCGGCAGCGCCCACTCCTACAGCGAGTACAGGATCTACTACAGAAACTATGGTGACAGTAGCTGGAAAAGACAGAGCATAGCCCCCACACCTACGTTTACACATGACGAGTATTATTATACATTTATGCACCTGATCCACAGCAAACTGAACGCTGCCCCCTCCGATACCCTGGCTTCACAAAAGCTGCTTACCTTTATCAGATATGTTGGCCCTGCTGCCGATCAGTATAAAATTGTGCAGGAGCAGTATTCCCCCAAAAAAATCCTTGAGAACCCCGCAGCCTATGACACCACTACAGTTATCCGCTTCTAAACCGGCCATGCACAAGGACAGCCGGCTGAGTGCAAGCGGAGGCTATAACGAGTACCTGCGCAGCAGCATCAACTTCTACTACGGCGAGTGTGCCTTGCGTTTACTCACGTTTGTGTGGCTGTACTGGACTTACAAGAAATACCTGATCCTGCTCGAAAGACCTGAAATCCTTTTCTCGCCGGTCAACTTTATTACCCGGGCCCTTATGCCTGCACTGCCCGCACAGGCGCTGGTCATGCTGGTGACAGGAGTAGCCATTGCCTGCAATGCCTATTTGCTCTTTTACCGCCAAAGCAGTTTACTTAAGATTTTGCTGATGTGCTGCCTGTACTGGCTAAACCTGCCGCAGTGGAGCTTTGGCTTCCTGAGCCATGTAAACCATTTTTTCCTGCTCTCGCACCTGTTCCTGGTATTTGTGAAAGTAGAAAAACCTGCGCGTAACGTACCCGACCACTACCAGCACCGTACCATCAACTGGTTTTATACAGGCATCCTGGCGACCTATACCATGGCCGGGATCTGGAAAATAGTCGCGCTGGCTTACAAGGTGCTGACATCCTCACCCGATGCACACTGGCTGCACCCCGATGCCGCCCTCTACAATGCCATTGTCAGCCACAGGATGTACGACCTGCCGTTTGCTCAGGAGCAGCTTTACCTCTCTGCACCGGTTTTCTGGCAGCTAGGCTTTTTGCTGACTCTTTACTTACAGACTTTTGCCGTGGCAGCAGCTTTCAGGCCACCTCTCCGTTTCTGGATGGCGCTTGCGCTCCTGCTGCTGCATATTATCAATTTCGTGTTATTCCAGATTTATTTTGTGGTAACCTCCCTCCTGCTCGTTGGCCTTTTTCTGCCTTACACATCTCTTTACCCCAAACCCTACCAGGAGCGCAAACATTCTTTCCGGGCAAGATTTAGCGGCAAAGGGAAGCATGCAACTTACAGGCGCACCTATGCCAACGGCGATACCGATGCTTTTGCTGGCTTTGCGGCTTACCGTGAGCGCCTGAAAGACAAGCAGTACGAACTGGCAGGTTTGCTTTACTTTCCGGGAGCAGGAACACTTGGGAAAGCACTGCTGCGGCTGAAGAAATAATACCAACCCGTAGCAAGACACATGCAGGAAGAACAGCAGCGGCTATGGTGGCAGGTGCAGTAGTATTTTTGAGTTACTGCACCTGCCACCATAGCCGCTGCTCCTAAAACAGGAACAGCCGGCTTATGGGGGCCGGCTGTTCCTGTTTTAAGTACTGTCTTGTTACACGTCTACGCGTGCATATTTGGCGTTGCGCTCAATAAAGTCGCGGCGTGGCCCCACTTCGTCGCCCATCAGCATCGAGAACAGGTGATCTGCTTCGGCAGCAGATTCGATCGACACCTGTTTCAGGCTTCGAACGGAAGGATCCATGGTGGTTGTCCAGAGTTGCTCCGGGTTCATCTCACCCAGACCTTTGTAGCGCTGCACACCCACACTTTCGTCTTTGCCTTTGCCCAGTTCCTGTACTGCATCAATGCGGTCCTGCTCACTCCAACAGTAGCGCTCTTCCTTGCCTTTCTTCACCAGGTAAAGCGGCGGCAGGGCGATGTAGATATAGCCGTTCTCCACAAGCTCCTTCATATAGCGGAAGAAGAAGGTCAGGATCAGCGTCCGGATGTGGGAACCATCCACGTCGGCATCCGTCATGATGATGATCTTGTGGTAACGCAGTTTCGAGAGGTTCAGGGCTTTATCGTCTTCAGGTGTACCGAAACTTACACCCAGCGCCGTAATCATATTTTTGATCTCTTCGTTCTCGTAGATGCGATGCTCCTGCGCTTTCTCCACGTTCAGGATCTTACCGCGCAGCGGCAGAATTGCCTGGAACTTACGGTCGCGGCCCTGCTTGGCAGAACCACCGGCAGAGTCACCTTCCACCAGGTAAATTTCGCAGTTTTCAGGATCGCTGTCGGAGCAGTCGGCCAGTTTACCCGGAAGGCTGGTACCGGAAAGCACGTTTTTGCGCTGCACCATCTCACGGGCCTTGCGGGCAGCAAAACGGGCTTGCGCCGCCAGGATCACCTTCTGCACAATAATGCGGGCCTCCTTGGGATTTTCTTCCAGGTACTGGTTCAGCATTTCGCCTACGGCCGTATCTACAGCACCCGAAACTTCGGAGTTACCCAGTTTGGTTTTGGTCTGCCCCTCAAACTGCGGCTCAGCTACTTTTACCGAAATTACCGCAGTAAGGCCTTCACGGAAATCGTCGCCCGAGATTTCTACCTTTACCTTATCCAGCATACCCGATTTCTCGGCATAAGCTTTCAGGGTACGGGTAAGGGCACGACGGAAACCGGCCACGTGCGTACCGCCTTCAATGGTATTGATATTGTTTACATACGAGAAGATGTTCTCGGTGTAAGACGTGTTATACTGGAGCGCAATCTCAACCGGCACGCCGTTTTTCTCGCTCTCAACGTGGATAGGCTCCGGAATCAGGTTCTCGCGGGTCTCGTCGAGGTAAGCCACAAACTCTTTCAGACCACCTTCCGAGAAGAAGGTATCGGAAAGCGGCTCGCCCTGCTCGTTTTTCTCGCGCAGGTCCTCCAGGTTAATCCGGATGCCTTTGTTCAGGAAAGCCAGTTCGCGCAAACGGCTGGCAATGGTGTCGTATTTATACTCGGTGGAAGTAAAAATGGAAGCATCGGGTTTAAACTGAACGGTTGTACCGGTTCTGTCGGTCTCACCAATTTCACGCACCGGGTACTGCGGCACGCCGATCTGGTAATGCTGTTCGAAAATTTTCCCGTTGCGGTGTACGGTTACGTGCAGGTCGGTAGAGAGTGCATTTACGCAGGATACGCCCACCCCATGCAGACCACCGGATACTTTATAGGTGTCTTTGTCGAATTTACCACCGGCGTGCAGTACCGTCATTACTACTTCCAGTGCCGAACGGCCTTCTTTCTGGTGGAAATCGGTAGGAATACCGCGCCCGTTATCCGATACTGTTACAGAATTATCTTCGTTTATCGTTACCCATATTTCATCGCAATGACCGGCCAGGGCTTCGTCGATGGAGTTATCCACGACTTCCCACACCAGGTGGTGCAGGCCTTTTATGCCAATATCGCCAATATACATGGCCGGGCGCTTCCGCACAGCCTCCAGCCCTTCCAGTACCTGGATGCTATTTGCCGAATAATTATTAGCTGTTTGTTTATTTATTTGCTTGGTTTCTTCTACTTCACTCATGTGTGTTAAAAGATATATTAGTAGGTAAAATTACCACTTTTATTTTGTTTAAACTATTCTTTCAGGCGCTAAGAAATGGCAGCTTTTGCGTGAACAGAACAACAACCTGCTGCAAGCCATCACGCTCTTTAAATATAACAATAATACACCAGCCTTAGTGCCTGTTCCGCAATAGTATTTGTCTTTTTATGAAAAAACAAACCAGTGTTAAGTTGCTTCCATGGCAGCCTGAATTTTTGGCATCCGGAATGCGAACTGCACTTAGGTCAGCGCAGGGGAGTTTTGTTGTGGAACTGAATAAATGCTATCCGGTATTACTTCATCAGCAAAACGGTTTGCTGGTAGAGGCAGTATCCTCCGGTTAACGAATGCTCATTTTTTAATTTCGAAATCCAACAGCCGGATCAGCGCCTTCTAATGATTTTTTTTCATAAAAACAGCTTAAAATTTTAAAATGATTCAAACTTTAAAAAAAATGTTTGCCAAATTTTGAAATAACATTTTTAGTGTTTTATATTTGCATCATCAAAAACACAATGTAGGGTGTTGAAACTGGCAGACAAGCCCTCCTATCTCGGGGGTGGAGAACATAGAATAAAGCAAGCTACTTGTCTAACTACTCCGTGAAGGTTCGACTCCTTCCCCTACAGCAAAAAAGGCCCTTATCTGCGCGACAAGGGCCTTTTTATTTTTTGCCGGATACTATTCGGCCAGCTCTTATTTTTAATCGGCACCCGTAGCGCGCAACCAAGTTGGTTTTAAGAAGAATTTTTCCGCCTGAGAACAGGGTTGTTTAACCCGGATTAAAAATTTTTTAAAAATTTTGAACTAATATTTGTTAGCACCAAAAATGTTTCCTACCTTAGTGTCAGGAAGCAGTATAAGTATCTAATTGTGATTTGTTTTGGGTGATTTATAAGCCGAGACAGTATATCTGCCTCGGCTTATTTCCTTTTAGGGCGCACCGTTTCTAAAGCCGCTGATCACAGAACAGCCTTCCTCTCTTTCCTGTTAAAATTCTGCCACTGCTCATCTCCTGCTCAATACGGGACCGGTTTCCTGCCCGGGGAAGCAGCAAAAAAAAGAGGCAGCCGCTACCGGCTACCTCCCTCGTTAAATCAAATTCACAATCCGGAGCAGCATCAGAAGGCAAAGCCTACATTAAGTCCCAGGCCTCGTACTCCCAGGAACGGGCCATCCAGGGTTGCCCGTACCCCATTATCATGTACTTCAGCTTCCACGTACTTTGTACTGCCAATGGTTCCAAGTTCTTCGAGCTGGGTTTTAAGGTCGCGTTTTTCTTCTGCTGTCAGATCGCTCAGGTCTGCGGTACCTTCAAAATCCCCTTTGGTCAGTTTGCCATAGTGGCCCCCGATTATGTACAGGTCGACAACTACTCTTTCTTTAATCAGCCATTGCCAGCCGAGCATCAGTCCTCCCCCATAACCGGCCACTTTGCTCCTGATCGGAATGTTATAATCTTTTCCTTCGTAGGTTTTTTCAACATCAATGTCGTAGCGCATATCGGTGTAGCGACCGTACAGCGACAGGTACAAACCACGCGCGCCCGGTTTCCTGCCGCTATAAAAACGGACCTCACCGGTGAAGGCTTTGTTTGATGTCCTGAAATTATCCAGGTTATTCCGGATATCCGTATCCACATCCAGGTTCTCTACCAGTTGCTTTGTTAAGGCCATCGAACCGACTACCGTTTTGGGCATAAACCGGTATCCTGCCACAACAGAAAATTTTCGGGCAAACGAGCGCTCATAACTCAGGCTGTAATTGTTGAGCAGCAGCGACGAAAGGTTTATCTTGAAATTATTTTTCGGATAAGTATAAAGGGGTCTGGGAATAAAGCCCGGATCCTGTCGCAATGCCGTATAAACAGCCGGATGAGCTGCTACGGAAGCGGAGTCTGGCGCTGCTGTACCGGTTCCGGCAGTAGCTGTTCCGGCTGAAACAAGAGCCCAGACAAGTAATAAACTGAGTGTAGAAAGTTTTTTCATAGTTTTTTCTGCAAATATCGTCCTTTTACGCAGGTATTGAAAAAGCCGTTCCGGGTAATTTATAAGTAAACGCTATAAAATAACACGTAAAGTTGTTTTTATAGCAGGTAAAAGCCTGAAATCTGCCGCTGCACCCTGACTTACTGCAACAGCTGCTTTGCCACCGGAAGTGCCAGCTTTGCCCACTCCAGGTGCATTTTTCCGGAGTAATGCAGGCCATCGTCCGCCAGGTAAACCGGTTCTGCAGCAGCTTTCCGGGTTAAGGGCGTGATGTAAATAAAAGCTGCTCCTGCCTTTTCCGTTTCTGCCTTTGCTACGGCATTAAATGCATCTATTTCTGCTGCAATGCGCGGGCGATCGCGGTCCTGTGCAAACGGCGTAACACCCCAATCCGGGACAGACAGCACCAGGACATGCGCCGGTTGGTTGCCGGCAAACTGTATGGCCGTCTGCAGTAAGTTGCTGAACTCTTCCCGGTAATTTTCCAGGCTGAGCCCGCGGTACTGGTTGTTTACGCCTATCAGCAACGACACCAGGTCGAACTGCCCCGACAGGTTGGCCGCAGCCACAGCATTTGCCAGTTCGCCTGTGGTCCAGCCGGTGCGGGCAATGGTTACCGGGTCGGCAACAGCCAGCCCCTGCCCCCGCAGCAGCCTAGCCAGCTGCATCCCCCATTGGTCGTTTTCGGGTACACCTTCGCCAATGGTATAGGAATCGCCGAGGGCCAGGTAGGTGTATTGGTGCGCCGGTTGGTTGGCAGCAGTGGGTGTGGTCATAGGTGCAGAACAAAAAAACGGATGTCAAAAGTATAAATATTCCCGCTAAACAACGTTGATAAGTAACCTTCTGCTGCTGCTTTTTTCGTACTGCAGAATATTTAATACCTTACAGGCTGTTGTTGCTTGTCGTAAAACAAGACGCTATTCCCTGGCTACTGCTACATCATGATCAGAAAAATTAAAAATTTGCTTTGTTTGCTGGCCGTTTTGCTGGCTGCTCCTGCCACCATAGCCACTGCACAGGAGAAAGCCTTTACGCGGCAGGATACCTTGCGCGGCTCCATTACGCCGGAGCGGGCCTGGTGGGACCTGACCTATTACCACCTCGACATCCGGGTGAATCCTGCCGACAGCACGATCCGGGGCATGAACACGGTGCAGTATAAAGTGCTGGAGCCCCAACAGCGCATGCAGATAGACCTGCAGCCGCCCATGAAAATCGAAAAGGTAGAGCAGCACGGGAAGCCCCTGGAGTTCAAACGCGATGGGAGCGTGTACTACATTCAGCTGGCAGAAAAGCAGCAGCCCGGAGCTGTAAACCAGCTGCACATCTACTATGGCGGCAAACCGCGTGTAAGCCCGCGGCCACCCTGGAGCGGCGGCCTGACCTGGGCCCGCGATGCCAACGGAAATCCCTTTGTGGCCACCACCGACCAGAAAGATGGCGCCAGCCTGTGGTGGCCCTGCAAAGACCACATGTACGACGAGCCCGACAGCATGCAGATCAGCGTAACGGCGCCCGCCGGTTTAACCGCTGTTTCCAACGGCCGGCTGCTTGGCACCGAAACGAATACCGACAGCACCAGAACCTTCCGCTGGTTTGTTTCCAACCCGATAAACAATTACGGCGTGAACGTAAACCTGGGCGACTATGTGCATTTTTCGGAAATTTACCAGGGCGAAAAAGGGCCGCTGGACTGCAGCTATTACGTGCTCCGCTACAACCTGGGCAAAGCCAAACGGCAGTTCCGCGACGTGCCCCGCATGCTGAAAGCATTTGAGCACTGGTTTGGCCCGTATCCTTTTTATGAGGACAGCTACAAACTGGTGGAAGTGCCTTACCTGGGTATGGAGCACCAGAGTTCGGTGACCTACGGCAACAACTACATGAACGGCTACCTGGGCCACGACCTGAGCGGCACGGGCTACGGGATGGAGTTTGATTACATCATCATTCATGAATCCGGGCACGAGTGGTTTGCCAACAACATCACCTACCAGGATATTGCCGACATGTGGATACACGAAAGCTTTACCACCTACTCCGAAAGCCTTTTCCTGGATTACCACTACGGCAAAGATGCCGCCAGTGCCTATGTAATCGGGTTGCGCGGCAACATCCGGAACGATGCGCCCATTATCGGCCAGTACAATGTAAACCACAGCGGCTCGGACGATATGTATCCTAAAGGCGCTAACATGCTGCACACCCTGCGCCAGGTCGTGAACGACGACAAGAAGTGGCGCAGCATCCTGCGGGGGCTCAACAAAGATTTCTACCACCAGACCGTTACCTCAAAACAAATAGAAGATTACCTGAGCCGGCACACCAACCGCGACCTGGGCCCGTTTTTTAACCAGTACCTTCGCGACACCCGCATTCCGAAGCTCGAATACCAACTGAACGGCACTACCTTAAAATACCGCTGGGCGAAAACAGTATCCGGTTTTAACATGCCGGTGCGCGTGTTCCTGGATGGAAAAGAAAAATGGCTCGAGCCCACCGGGAACTGGCAGGAACTGAAAGGCCTGAAGAAAAATACATCGATCAAGGTAGATCCCAATTTCTACATCGAATCGGCAGCCGTGTCGGCTTCGTAGGTTGCCTGCATATCCTGCCACAAAGCAGCAGAGGCTATGGTGGCTGGTGCAGCAACCCAAAAACAGGCAGCAATATGTTACTGCACCTGCCACCACAGCCACCGCTGCTCCTGCTTCAGCTAAATCGTGCTAAATTTTACCCTTTCAGGCTACACTTATCTTTCTGATTCACGTTTATACAGGAATCACACAACTGCTGCAGAAGCAACACATGAGTTGATCAGAAAGATAACAATAATTAGCTGTATTGCAGGCCTGCTTTGCCTTGTCCAGATTTCGGTTCAGGGGCAGGACAGTACCGCTACTACCCAAGCCACTTCTTCCAGCACAGGTTTTCTGGATTTTAACGGCTACTACGATACGCGGGAATTCAGCGTTTATACGCTGAACATTTTTTCGCAGCTGCCCAAAAGATTCGAATACTTCTCGCTCACCAACTTTCAAGGAGATAAAAAAACAGCAGACCTCGACAACTTCTACACCGAGCAGAATGTCCGCTGGAAACCTGTACCGAAAATCCCCATCGATTTAACGGCGCAATGGATCATACGCAGCGGCACCGGCAACGACAATGCCTTTCTCGGAATACTCTGGAAACCCGGCGATATGGCTGCACTGGCCCCTGTCTTTAAAAGCATTAACCTGTATTATTTTGCCAACCTGCACATCGTGCGGCTGAGCGAGCACACCGGCGTTAAGTTTTTCAGGCAGCTGGAGCATGTTTACAAGCTTAACATTCTGCCCAAGCTACTGGACAACCGCGTGTACATCGGCGGGTTTGCCGACCAGAACGTCGAGTATCACGACAACGGGAAAGTTTCCTTTAACTGGGTAACAGAACACCAGCTTGGGGTAATGGTACTGAAACAGTTTTATGTAGTGGTGGAATACAGGATAAACGAGTTTTCGCCAACCGAGAAATCAGGTGTGGGCTACGGGCTGCAGTATGTGATTAACTACTGAGCTATTTTAAGAAGAAGCGACAAACATGGTGAACACCATCAGGATAATCGGGAAAACATACAACTGGTAAAACCGCGCTATTTCGTTTTCGGTATCATGCTTCTCCCTTCTTACATATCGTAAAATGGAAGTTCCGATCAACGAGGTAATCATCAGGTAAGTAAAAACAAAAATTTTGTCGGAGACGGTGGCATGTTCCAGTTCCGGCTTGTAGGTAGAGAGGTTTAAGGCGATGGATGCGAGCAGCGCTGTAACCTGTATGGCCCCGATGGTTTCGAACCTGTAAAACGGGATGTAGACCGAGAAATAGGTAACCATCAGGATAACGAGCAACGGAATCAGTATCTTGAGAAAAAAATCGATACGGGCTCTTTTCAAAATAAAAATATAGCTGAACTTGTAAACCGGCAGTGTCTGCTTTAATTCTTCCAGCGGGTTTATAAAACTGATAATATCGTGATTAAAGCCCACAAAATGGTCTGTTAACTCCCATCCGCCAGACTCAAAAACAGTATCGCGCAGCTCACCTATAGGCGGCTGAATCATAAAGGGTTGCAAGGCACTGCGCGGCTGAAACGAGATCACGAACTTCTGCTTGTCAAAAGGATATTCGTGCAGGTCGGGTTTAAAAATAAACATGCCCGATACTTTGTACAGGCTGTTGTACATGGGCACTTCACCGTATACTTTCCTTTCTCTTATCAGGCTGATATCGATTAACGAAGTATGGTCTGTTTCGCTGCGGGCGGCATTTGTAAAATCGACATCGTCGATGGAGAAAGGTGTGCTTGTAAAAATCTCAAAAAAGAAATCGGCATGAAATGTTCCGTCATTATCGCTGATCCGGTCTATTCTTACCAAATCCATGTGCGTGTAAAGCACCGGTGCCGCTTTAAGCGAATCGTCCAGAAACACCAGCTGTTCGGGGGTTAAAATATGGTGCGGCAGGTTTTTAGGTTTCCAGGCAATAAACATATCCTGGGCGCCCGATTTGTTTTTGGTAAAATACCAGTCGGCATACCAGCCTCTGAAAATCTGTTCGCCGCCAATGTACCGGTGCAAGCCCTTTACGATTTTCGCCCGGATGTCAGGCGTTGGGCCAACCGGTGCAGCGTTGGCAGCCTCGGCAATCATACCGATAGCATCGGCAAAACGAGCGCCAAACGACAACTGGAATTCCAGCTCCTGCGTGTACTTCATATTATTACCCAACGACAACAGGACTTCCTGGAGCCGTAAATTCAGCGTTCCGGAAACGCCTGCAATATTCACATCATACAGCTCTCCTACATCCTGCCCTTCGGCCCTTGCCTGGGCCACCACAAACCCGGCATCGCCAAGTCCCACAAAAACAGGCACATCCAGCCCCGCTTTCCGCAACCCCAAAATAATGGTCTTCGCAATACCCGATTCTATCGACACGAGCATAAAATCAGTACCTGCTGCTTTTAGTTCTTTTACAATAGCGCTAAACTCTGCATCCGTATACTGGTGGTCTATCGGGAAATGATACTGCCCCACCACCGAAAAAGCAGAATCCTCTTCCGCCAGATCCGTCATCTGCTCCAGGTTGGCAAGCGAGAACAAATCACCTTCCTTGCCAATATAGCCCGCTCTTTTAAAATGGCCTTTCAGTATAAATTTCAGCGCTCCTCCCTGCTCGATAATGCCGTTTTCAGCTGTAAACATACTCGGGTAATCATCAAAAAGAGAGGTTAAGGCATACTCGCCAATAAACGGAACTTTGGCAGGACCAATCAATGCTGAAATGGCATACGCCCTCGAGGAGCTCCAGCAGCCAACGTACCCAATCAGGTGCTCGTCATCAATCGTTTCTTTTACCTTCTGGTAAGCCACCTCGCTGTTGCTTTTATCGTCGAGGTACTGCACCCGGAGTTCTCTTCCCATCACGCCGCCGGCCAGGTTTATCTGCTCCAGCCTTTTCCCGATGATCAGCTGCGCCATCCCAAAATCCTCTTCACTTAACTCAACCGTGTTCAGAATTACGCCAATGGTATAGTAGTCTTTGAATGTGGTAATGGAAAAAATTTTATGCCTGAACAGGTAGGTCGCCATTAAAATAATCACGATTAACAGCATCAGGCTCCCTTTGTAAAGCGCAGATTTTGATCGCCATAATTTTAGAAGTTGCTTGAGTTGCATAGGCGGTTAGCGAGTAGTTGTAGTAAATGTCAGGCTGCCGGTTATTCAAACTTCAGATATGTTTCAAAAAATGGAAGCATGTCGTTGTAGGCCCTGCCGTCCGGGGTCCATAGTTTGTTTACGTGGTCGCCGATATATTCTTCTGCATAATGGCTGATGCCATAGGCTTCCAGTTCCTGGCTAAATTGCAAGCTGGTAACCGGAATGTGTGGAAAAGGATCATTTCGGCCCCAGTCCAGTTTTAGGGCGTTCAGTCCTTTTAGCTCCTTCACATGGCTGCTCACCATCCGGGTAGGCGACTGCTTTTCCCACTTTGCCAGCACATCGTAATTTACCACTTTCCTGTCGCCTTCGTAGCTCACCGGCAGGTCGCAGTAGAAGGGCGGTTTTTGAGGGTTTGGTGAATAAACACGTCCCATAGCTATGTAAGCAGTAGCCGCCATGTTTTCCAGTATCTCCTCCCGTGTTTTTGCCGTGCTAATCATTTTGAATGCTGAATTATCAATGGTGTATTCTTTCCCCCAATCCAGTTTCGCAGGACTCATGGCATAAACAGCCCCAAATACATCAGGGTACTGCATCACCAGTTTCAGGGCGCCATAGCCTCCCATGGAGTGGCCGGCCAGCCCGCGGCTGTTTTTATCCGGAATGGTCCGGTAATTCTTATCGATAAAGGTCACCACTTCGCGTGCCGTAAAATCGGCCCAGTTACCGGTGAGGCTGGAGTTGGTAAAATAGCTGCCTCTGTAAAGTGTATGATGATCTGGCATGACCACAACAGTTTCCCGGATTTTTCCCGCGGCAATAGCCTTATCCAGTAACTGGTCCAGGTGGTCCTGTGCAATAAGCAGGCTGTCGTTCCAGGCAAACCCGTGCAGGTAGTAAATAACAGGATAGCGTTTGTTGCCTTCGTTATAACCCGGTGGCAGGTAAACGGTTATGCTGCGCACAGGATTTTCACCGCCACGGTTACCCTGGAGAGCTTTTGCCAGCAGTTTTTCAACCCGCACCTGTCCTTTACTGTAATCCTGGGCATGGCAGAAGAGTACCTGAAAAAAAAGGAAAATGCACAGCAGAACTTCTCGTTTCATACTATAGTTAATAATGACTGTTCAGCCTCATTTGCAAATAGACAAAGCCTGCTCTTCTCTCCAGAAACCTTACCATCATCGGCCTATAACCGATGTTATAACGTCACTTTGCAGCTGCTCTATAATCCTGGGCGCCTGGTGTTAGCACACCGCATGCCATTAAAAGCCTTTAGCCCCTCTTATCCTAACACGTTCAGCCAGAGGCAGCATATCGTTACTTTTACAGGCTAACGTCAACTTTGCCAGCAGCGTTTTATTCCTATTGCATCTCCTGTTGCAGCGCATCCGGGAGGTACGGTTTCATGCAGAAAATATCACCTACACGAAGCTGGTGCATCAAGGTCGGGCTGCTTCATAAAAATAAAATGTTCTGCACCTGCCACCATTGCCGCTGCTGCTCAATTCCGGACCATAACTCAAACAGAAAAAGGACTGTATACTCTTTTAACAGCAGCTTCGCTACAAAAAACAGCACGATATGACCTCCCGCAGAAACGTATTAAAAACCCTGGCGCTGGGCAGCGCCGCAACCCTTTTCTCACCGCATGTTTTACTGGCAGCCACGCGCCCGCAGAAAGAGCGTTTGGGTGTGGCCCTGGTCGGCCTCGGCTACTACAGCACCGACCTGCTGGCCCCGGCCCTGCAGCAGACGAAGCATTGCTACCTGGCAGGCATTGTTACCGGCACACCTGCCAAAGCCGAAGCCTGGAAAAAGAAGTACAACATCCCCGAAAAAAACATCTACAACTACCAGACCTTCGATAAGCTAGCCAACAACCCGGACATTGACGTGGTGTACGTGGTGCTGCCGCCATCCATGCACCACGAATATGCTGTGCGGGCCGCCAACGCAGGCAAGCATGTGTGGTGCGAAAAACCCATGGCCATGACGGCAAAAGAATGCCTGGAAATGATTGATGCCTGCCGCAAAAACAACAGAACGCTGGCCATTGGCTACCGGCTGCAGCACGAGCCTAACACGCAGGAGTATATGCGCATTGTAAACGAGCAGCTGCTGGGCAAGGTGCAGCACCTCAGCTGCGGCGCCGGCTACCGCGAAAACCGCACCAACCACTGGAAACAGAAGAAAGAAATGGGCGGCGGCGCGCTCTACGACATGGGCGTGTATTCCATCCAGGGCGCACGGCTGGGCACCGGCATGGAACCCATTGCTGTAGTCTCTGCCAAAACCTCCACCACCCGCCCGGAAATCTATAAAAACGGCCTCGACGAAACCACGCAGGCAAAGCTCGAATTTCCGGGTGGCGTAATGGCCGACATCGAAACCAGCTTTGGCAAAAACATTAACTACCTGAACATTACCTGCGAAAAAGGCGAGATCAACATGCAGCCCTACCAGAGCTACGCCGGCGTAAGAGGCAGCAGTCCGCTCGGCGAAATTCACCACCCCTACCAGGTGCCCTGGCAGCAGGCAAAGCAGATGGACGACGATGCGCTGGCCATTATGCAGAAGAAACCAATGCTGGTGCCGGGCGAGGAAGGGCTGCGCGATATCCGCATCGTAGAAGCCATTTACAAAGCAGCAGGCACGGGTAAACGGGTGCAGTTATAAAAACCAAGACAGCAGAAAAGCGGTATGCATTGAGGCTGATGAAAAGAAAAAAACAAAGCAAAATACATGGAGCAAACTTATAGAACAGAGCATGATTTCCTGGGGGAAAAAGAAATTCCTGCCGACGCTTATTATGGCATTCAAACCCTGCGGGCACTCGAAAACTTTAACATTACCGGCATCACCACGGCACAAGAGCCGTGGTTTATAAAATCCTTGGGTTGTGTAAAAAAAGCAGCCGCCCTGGCAAACCGCGACTGCGGCGTACTGGACCCCAAACTTACCGAAGCCATTGTGTTTGCCTGCGACAAATTAATTGCCGGCGAATACCTCGACCAGTTTCTAACCGACCTGATCCAGGGTGGCGCCGGCACCTCGGTCAACATGAATGCCAACGAAGTGATCGCCAACATCGGGCTCGAATACCTGGGCCACCAGAAAGGCGACTACCAGTACCTGCACCCCAACAACCACGTCAACGCCTCGCAGTCTACCAACGATGTGTACCCCACCGCCCTCATGATTGCCCTGCATCATAAACTCAACGGTTACCTCGACGCCCTGACTGCCTTAGACGACGCCTTCGCCCGGAAAGGAATCGAATTCAGCAAAGTGATTAAGATGGGCCGGACCCAGTTGCAGGACGCCGTACCCATGACACTGGGGCAGGAATTTCAGGGCTATGCCACCACCACCGCCGAAGACATCCGCCGCCTGCGCGAAGCCCAGGGCATGCTGGTGGAATGCAACATGGGCGGCACCGCCATCGGCACCCGCGTAAACGCACCGGAACGTTACCCCGAACTGTGTACTAAATATTTAGCCGAAATCACGGGCCTGCCCATCACCCTGGCAGCCGACCTGATCGAGGCCACTTCCGACACCGGTGCCTTTGTACAGGTCTCGGGAGCCTTAAAACGAAGTGCAATTAAAATTTCCAAAATCTGTAACGACCTGCGCCTGCTCTCTTCTGGTCCGCGTGCCGGTTTTTATGAAATTGCCTTGCCGCCTATGCAGCCGGGTTCCTCCATTATGCCGGGTAAGGTAAATCCGGTTATCCCGGAAGTAGTGAACCAGGCAGCCTATTATGTGATGGGTGCTGATGTAACGATTACCATGGCTGCTGAAGCCGGGCAGCTGCAGCTGAATGTGATGGAGCCGGTGATTGCCTTCAGCCTCTTCACCTCCATCAACTACATGACCAACGCCATCAACACCCTGCGCACCCGATGCATAGATGGCATCAAAGCCAACGTTGAAGCGTGCCGCGACATGGTGATGCGCAGTATCGGCATCGTCACATTCCTGAACCCGATTGTCGGGTACGAAACTGCCTCGGCTGTTGCCAAAGAAGCCCTGGCCACCGGCAAATCTGTACACGACATTGTGGTGCTGGAGCGCAAACTGATCATGCAGGAGAAGTGGGACGAGATCTATACCTTCGAAAACATGATCAACCCCGAATTTATCAGCGGGTAAACCTCTGCTGCACCTGCCACCACAGCCTCTGCTGCTCGATGGAAGAAGATTTTAGCGAGAAGATATAACACAGGCAAAAGGAAAGGTAAATCGTGTTTTTCTTTTCGGATATCTAAGCGGAATGTATTTACTTCGTGCCCGTAATCATCCATAAAATTTTCAGAAAAAAATGATCAAAGTTAACGAATATTTCGACGGTCAGGTAAAGTCTTTAGCATACCGTTCAGAGGCTGGTAAGTCTACAGTCGGCGTCATAGAAGCTGGCGACTTCGAATTCGGCACCTCTGAGCACGAAATCATGACTATCGTGGAAGGCGAACTGGAAGTACTGCTGCCAGGCGCACAGGAGTGGCAGTCGTTCGGACAGGGCCAGAAGTTTGAAGTTCCTGCCAACGCGTCTTTTAAAGTAAAATCCAAAGGGCAAACTGCTTACCTTTGCCAGTACCGCTAAGGTGCAGCAGTAGTTTTCCAAGCACCCGCTTTCTTTAGGCCTGAAGTTCTCCTCCCGGAGCGACAGGCAAAAGAAAGCGGGTGTTCTTTTTTCCGGCACATGCACCGGCTCCTGATATTATAATTTATCCAGTTGGCGTGCAAGCTTTCTGGTGAAGTGTGTCAAATTTTCTGTAATTGATTTTTTTGGTTCAGGATCCTAGAAATGCGGGAATATCATAATATCTTGCTTCTGTCTAATCTGAACAAAACAAGAACGAAATCTTTCATGAACCTGAAGAAGCTCTACCGGTTAGTTGCTATCGCACTTCTTTTAATAGGACTAGCTGCTTGTGAAAAGAAGGAGGAAATGGCGCCTTTCGAAGACATTAAAGTCAAGAATATAAAAGTTCCGGGTGCGAGCTATCAAAATGGAAGTATGGTTCGGGGGTACCATGTTACATTCATAAAATATAACCAGGATAAAATCGAATATATTACTAACAGAAGCGAGTTTGCTGGTAAATCTACCTTAAACGACAGCACCCGCTTCTTTTATGCAGACGGCACCTTGAATTATGCCACCAGAGTTATTATTTCCCAATCCCTCAATTCTTACACTTTTGTACAGCAAAAGAACTATGAGTTTACACGAGATGCAGAAGGAAAAATCATCCAAACTACTATCAAAGGAACAGGCGTTAATCCTGATGTTGTCAGCCGGTATACTTACCAGAATGGCAGATTAATCTCCTTACAGAAAGGTTCTCAAATTGATTCTATCAGGTACAATGACCTTGGAAAAATAGAAACTGTGAAGACGTATAACACCAGTTTTTCTGTCTTTCGTCCCGGAAGCGAAGTAGCAGAACCAAAAAGAGAAGTAAAAATAAATAGGTACGCTTCTTCCTACAGCCCCTACTACATCATAAATAATAAATTAGGTTTCCCTTTTATGGCAAGCCGGGAAGTAAACATTGTACCTTCACTTTACGAAGAAATTGCCGAACGCTGCGTACAAGCAATCTATCTTACCGAATTCAGTAATCAACTTACAGTGAACGGACCAGTGCCTGATAAGGAAGGGACAGTTGAACTTTTATATGATACAGACAAGAAAGGACGGGTGGTAGGGCAGTATACGGAAGGCCGTTATGACTTACGAACAATTTATGAATATTATTAATATTTAAAATCATTCTGTTCCAGGTCCTGTCCCCCGACAGGACCATACCTGTTCCCTTCCCATTTTATCCTTACTAAACTTCTGTCGTAGCTCTTAAGGCAATCAGAAACAATAGGCCCCATGCCTGCTCTACAACTTTCGAAATCTTTCCCGAACTTTGAGGTACCATGGCTACTTCAAACCTATTTGCTTCACTCCCCGACTTACCCGTTAAAGAAGCGCTCCCGCGGCTGCTGGAAATTTTGCACACCCACAACCGCGCCGTACTCGAAGCACCACCCGGCGCCGGTAAAACGACCTTGGTACCACTGGCCCTGCTGCAGGCTGACTGGCGGCAGGATAACAAAATCCTGATGCTGGAACCCCGGCGGCTTGCTACCCGTGCAGCCGCACAACGCATGGCCGAACTGCTGGGCGAGCCGGTGGGGCAGACGGTGGGCTATTGGGTGCGGATGGAGCACCAGGTATCCAAAAATACCCGGATCGAAGTAGTAACAGAAGGCATCCTGACGCGCATGCTACAGGAAGACCCGGCCCTGGAAGGTGTAGCCGCCATCATTTTCGACGAGTTTCACGAACGCAGCCTGCAGGCAGACATGGGGTTGGCGCTGGCGCTGGATGCACAGGCCGTACTGCGTACCGACCTGCGCCTGCTCGTCATGAGCGCCACCCTCGACGCCACCACCGTCGGCAGTTGGCTTGAGGCCCCGGTAGTAACAAGCGAAGGTCGTCAGTACCCGGTCGAGACGCACTACCTGCCGCTGGCTGAAGTGGCTGCTGCCGGTAACCGTCCGGGAGAACGGTTGACAAACCTCGTACCCAAAGCCATTCGGCAGGCACTGGCCAACCACCCGGAAGGCGATGTGCTGGTGTTTTTGCCGGGCATGGGCGAAATGCTGAAAGTGGCGCGCCAACTCGAAGACAAACTACCATCAGCTACCGATCTGCACATCCTGCACGGCGAACTGGCCCTCGCTCAGCAACTGGCTGCCATTCACCCTGCTCCCAAAGGACGGCGCAAAGTGGTGCTCGCCACCAGCATCGCCGAAACCAGCTTAACCATTGAGGGTGTGAAGATCGTGGTAGATGGCGGATTTGCCCGCGTGCCAAAATTCGTTCCCCGCACCGGCCTCACTACCCTCGCCACCATCCCCGTCTCGCGCGATGCCGCCGACCAGCGCTGCGGACGTGCCGGTCGTCTCGGCCCCGGTTTCTGCTACCGCCTCTGGTCCTCCGCCGATCAGCTGCAGCTCCCCGACCGCCAGGCGCCCGAAATCTGCGAAGCCGACCTTTCCGGGCTGGCCCTGGAGCTGGCCATCTGGGGTATCAAAGACGCCACAGACCTGAAGTGGCTCGACACCCCTCCCGCCGCTGCCCTGGCCCTTGCCCGCGACCTGCTCCGTCGCCTCGAAGCCATCGATGCAACAGGCAATGCCACTACACACGGCAAAGCACTGGCTGCACTCGGACTACCACCGCGGCTGGGCCACATGGTTATGCGCGGTCATGCGCAGGGTCTTGGCGCAACAGCCTGTGCCCTGGCTGCTTTCCTGGCTGAGCGCGATTTCCTCCGGACCGTGGAAACCAACCGGGGCGACATTCAACCGGATCTTCACCTCCGCCTGGAGCTGCTGGACCGCAAGTCCTCCTATACCCCCGGCTTCACTACCGACGAAAACACTATTCGCAAAGTACGCGAGCAGGCGAAAAACCTGCGCAATCGCCTGCGCGAACGCGATGCCGCCATCAATCCCGACGCCGCCGGCCTGCTCACCGCCCTGGCTTACCCCGACCGGCTGGCGCAGCGCGAATCGTCGGGACGGGTGCGGCTGATAACGGGACAGAAAGCAGCCTTGCCTACCGAACTTTTCAGCGAAGCCGAGTTTTACGGCGTAGCCCAACTCGACACCGGCGGCAAGCAGCCCCGCGTACTCCTGGCAGCACCGGTATCAAAAGAAGAAATCCTGGAACAGTTTGCGGAACAGCTGGAGCAACTGCAGGAAGTGCGCTGGGATGCCGCCTCGGGCCGTGTAGTGGCAAGACAGATCGCACGACTGGGCGCGCTGGTGCTGGAGGAAGTTAATCAAACAAAACCCGACCCTGACCTAGTGGCACAGGCCCTGCTGGCGGCGCTGCAGGAAATGGGCATCGAGCGGCTGCCCTGGTCAGACCAAGCGCTGCGCACCCGCCAGCGGCTGGCTTTCCTGCACCAACTCGACCCGGAACGCTGGCCCGATATGTCAGATGCTGCCCTGGCTGCTACCATGGACGAGTGGCTGGCGCCGCACCTGGCAGGACTTCGATCGCTGGAGCAGGTGGCCAAGCTCGACTTCAACGAGCTGCTGCTGGCGGACCTGTCGTGGGAGCAGCGCCAGGAAATGGACCGGCTGGCGCCCACGCACCTCGAAGTGCCCAGCGGCTCCCGCATCCCTCTCGACTACTCCGACCCTGCTACTCCCGTGCTGGCGGTGCGCCTGCAGGAAGTGTTTGGCCTGCTCGACACGCCCCGCATCGGCGGCGGCAAAGTGCCCCTGCTCCTGCACCTGCTTTCCCCGGCTTCGCGCCCCGTACAGGTTACCCGCGACCTCCGCAGCTTCTGGAGCACCGGCTACTTCGACGTCCGCAAAGACCTGCGCGGCCGCTACCCCAAGCATCACTGGCCCGACGATCCGCTCTCAGCACCACCCACACGTGGAACGAAGCGAAGGCCGGGTTAACCTAAAATTTAAGAAACAAATTCTGCAAAAGAACTAAAGCAGCTAAGCAAATCGTTCAGCATATCAAGCACAGGTAATACTGAAGAAGAATTTTGATTATATTAGCTTAAAATTTAGCAGCGCATGTTGAAAGGAATATTAATAGCAATTTTTGTGGGTTCTGGATATTTGTTCACAACACCATCACAACCCCAGGCAAAACAAAAGCCGGATGCCCTAAAAGAAAGCCTGAAGCGGGGCGAACAGGTATATATTACCAACTGCCAGAGCTGCCACATGGCCCAAGGCGAAGGAATTCCCGGAGCATTTCCACCGCTGGCAAAATCGGATTACCTGCTGAAAGACCAGAAGCGCGCCATCAGCTCCGTTGTATATGGCGTCAGCGGCGAGATTACGGTAAACGGTGCAACGTATATGATGGATATGCCGGCCCAGAGCCACTTATCAGACCAGGAAGTAGCCGACGTGCTTAATTATATTCAGAATAACTGGGGCAACAAAGCCAAACCCGTAACGCCAGCCCAGGTAAAAGCCGAGCGGAAGAAGTAGCCTGAACCGTTGATGGTAGTGATGAAATGATTTTTGTGATTTTGACCGTTGATAATATTGATGAAATGATTTGATGTTTGCCTGAACAGGGTTTAAGCCATTGTATGGATTAACATGCTCATTCGGATGTTTTCATCCGAATGCTAGCTGCTGGGGATCTCCAGATCCCCGTAAACCAGTAGCCTATGAGCAAATTGTCATCAGTATCACCGGGAGCGATCCTTACCCATGACCTGTCCCCCGACAGGTCATTTTCTTTTGCAGGAGCATAGAAAAACCCTTCTGCACCTGCCACCACAGCCTCTGAACCGTTGTCTGAACCTTTGATTTACGGTGATTAAAATGATTTTTGTGATTTTATGTCAGAATCAGGATTTACAGAATTTTTGGATTTTCAGGATTGGATTTGTCTGAACACGATTAAGAAGATTGAAGGAATAACAGGATTAGGTTTGTTCGTGGTTCGTGCAGGAGACGCGGTGCCCGCGTCTCTACAGATCATAATACCCAACGCTCTAACTTTCTGTGCTGCCGTTAAAGGGTTGAAAATCTTCAACCCATACAAAATCTCTAACTCCCAAACTTTCTAACTCCTAAACTCTCTAACTTCTCTAACTTTCTAACTTTTTAAAATCGCGCTTGCCTCCGGTCTTCGCCATCAGCCTGGTTTCCCGGATGATGATATCGTGGCTGAGGGCTTTGCACATGTCGTAGATGGTAAGAGCAGCAACAGAAGCTCCAACCAAGGCCTCCATTTCGATGCCGGTTTTAGCAGTGATGCTGGCGGTGCAGTCTATCACGACCTCCTGCTGCTCGTTCAGGTGAATGTCGATGTGGCAGTTGTCCATGCCCAGCGGGTGGCAGAGCGGAATCAGGTCGCCGGTTTTCTTGGCAGCCATAATGCCGGCTATGATGGCCGTCTGGAAAACGGAGCCTTTTTTGGTTTGTATGTCGCCCTCCAGGAACTTCTCCAGTACCGCTGGTGGCAGGTAAACAATGCTGCGTGCTCTGGCCGTGCGGTGCGTGGCCTGTTTGCCACCCACATCTACCATGTTGGCTTTGCCTTTATCGTTTAAATGCGTGAAGTCGCTCATGTTAATTTAAATTGCAAGGTTAAAATTGCTGCTTATCCAGCTTCAACAATCAATAAAACAGCCGCTTAAAAGGCCACACCCGGTACACTTCGCCTGCACGGAAGCTGTTCTGCTCCGCAGGCAGCTCCAGGAAGGCATCTGCCTCTACCAGGTTCGAAAAATCGCCGGAACCGTTGCCTGCAAATGGTGTTGCCAGTAACTGCCCTTTTTCATTTACGCTGATCTTCACCTGGAGGAAGTACTGCAGCGGCGGATTAAACGTCACCTCCTGGCTAAGGGCAGCAAATAAGCCGGACTTGCCACTTATGCCCAGGCTAGCTTCTAGCCAGGGCAGGAAGTAGCGGTGCAGGCACATGAACGTGGAAACGGGGTTACCGGGCAGCGCAAAAACCAGGGTTCCTCCTGCATGTCTGCCAAACCAGAAAGGCTTCCCGGGCCGTTGTTTTACTTTGTGGAAAAGCTTTTCTACCTGCAGCTCCTCCAGCGCCTGTGGCACGTAGTCGAACTTCCCCATCGAGATGCCGCCGCTCATGATGATCACATCATACTGCTGCAGGCACTCCGCCAGGTGCATCCTGGTAACAGACAAATCATCGGGCAGGTGCAGCAGGTCAGGCTGCAGCGCATACTGCTGCAAAGCAGCCTGCACCAGGTAACTGTTTGACTGCCTGATCTGGTGTGGCAATGGAGGCTGGTGCACCGGAACCAATTCATCCCCGGTAGAGATCAGTACCACCTTCGGCAGCTTTTTTACCGGTAGCTCAGTAGCGCCAACGGCAGCGGCTATTCCAAGCAGGGCCGGAGAAATTACTTGATTTGCCTGCGCCACCACGTCATACTTTTTCTTGTCTTTCCCCTGCTCATGCACGTTCTGCCCCTGCTTTACATGCTCCGTCAGCAAAGTGGCTTCACCATCCTGTATTTCCAGGTCTTCGTAGCGGATAACGGTATCGGCAGAAGGTGGCAAGGCTGCACCAGTCATAATCTCGATGCATTCTGTTGCAGTCTCTAGTACGGCAGGCGCGTCACCTGCTGCCTGGGTTGATTTGATGGTAAAAGTGCGGTGCCCTTGGGCAAAGCCTTCGTAACGGATGGCAATGCCATCCATGGCAACGCGGTTGAAAGGAGGTAAATCGCGGTCGGTCCGCAGGTCTTCTGCCAGCACCCGCCCCAGCGCCTGCTCAAACGGCACCAGTTCCTGCCCGTAGTCCTTTGCCAGTGCCAGAATTATTTTTTCTGCTTCGTCAACCTGAATCATAGTATCTGATTTACTGCCACAAGTTTAGCGTTAGCGTAAATGTGGCTTATTATTTCAGCAAGCTTTAAGCTTGCAAACACTGGAACACGCAAGCTGAAAGCTTGCCAGTAAGCAGTACCACAAGTGACGCTGTCGCTAAACTTGCGGTAGTAACGCCAGTAAAGCTACTGAAAAAAATAAAGCATATCACCGGCAAGAAACCAGTGATATGCTTTTAATGTGAATGTGAGGCTGCTTAGGCGAAACTTACCTCGTCCTGCGCTGTAAAAGGCTGGTTACGTAGTCGCTTACCGGTCGCTTTGAAAATAGCATTTGCCACCGCACCACCTGTCGGCGGAAGCGCAGGCTCTCCCAGCCCAGTCGGGTCGATGCCGTTGTTAACGAAATGCACATCAATTTCAGGCACTTCTTTCATCCGGATAAGCCTGTAATTGTTGAAGTTGCTCTGCTCCGGGCTGCCGTTCCGGAAGGTCAGGTTGCTGTACATGGCATGGCCTAAACCATCCACTACACCCCCTCTTACCTGCTGATAGGCGCCACTCAGGTTTACCACCACGCCACAGTCGGCGGCAGCATAAATTTTATCGATAGCCGGTTTTCCGTCCTTCATTTTTACCTCCGCAACCTGCGCCACATACGACCGGTGCGAAAAGTAAACGCTAAAACCCTGGTGCACGCCTTTCTTCTTGCCCCAGCCCGATTTTTCTGCCGCCAGTTCGATAACGCCGCGCATGCGGTCGATATCATATTTCACGGCACCGACTGGCGCTTTTTTGGCTTTATCGAGCAGCTCCAGGCGGAACTGGATGGGGTCTTTTCCGGCAGCATGCGCTACTTCGTCCAGGAACGCCTGCTCGGCAAAACCCAGGAAGTTCGTAATTGGGGCACGCCACGGCCCTGTGGTGATGGGTGATCTGTGCTCCACCGAATCGATCAGCAGGTTATCTACCGCACCTGACGGGAAATTGTCTTCGCGTGTCGGGTTACCTGCGTTCATGCCTGCTCCCCGCAGTTTGTAGCCAATCATATTGCCTTTGGCATCGAGGGCCGCCTCGAAACGGTAACGCACAGCCGGACGGTAGGTGCCGCCGGTCATGTCGTCTTCGCGGGTCCAGATAACTTTTACGGGGGCTTTCACGAGGTTGGAAACTTCTACTGCTTCCAGTACATAGTCGTTGCTGAGCCTGCGGCCAAAGCCACCGCCAAGGCGGGTAAGCTCCAGGGTAATTTTCTCCGGTGGAATATTCAGCAGGCGGGCCGTCTGGCTTCGTGCCCCATCCGGTGTCTGCGTCGGACCAATCAGCTCCACCCCATCCGGACGCACATGTGCAAAAAAGTTCATAGGTTCCATCGGGCTGTGCGGCAGGAACGGGCACTGGTATTCGCTCCGGACCACTTTTGCTGCACTAGCAAAAGCGGCCTCCACATCGCCCTCTTTGCGGCGCACCTTCGCATCCGGGCTATCCAGCAGCTCTTTGAACAGGCGGTCGTGGTCGGCGGAGCTTTCGAGGGCGGCGTCTTTTTCGTATGCTATTTTCAACTGCTTGCGGGCTTTGTTTACCTGCCAGGTCGATTTTCCTACCACGGCAACCTTGTCTCCGAATGTCACCACATCCACGATTCCGGGCATGGCTTTGGCCGCAGCCGCATCCACCGACTTCAGTTTCATGCCGAACGCCTCCGGGTGCTGCACCATCGCAAACAGCATTCCTTCTTTGTAGACATCCATGCCATAAAGCGGCTTGCCGGTTATCATTTCACGGTTGTCGACGTTGCGAACGGCTTTGCCGATCAGCTTGAAATCTTTCTGGTCTTTCAGTTTGACATCGGCAGGCACGGGTACTTTGGAAGCCTCTGCAGCCAGTTCGCCATAGCCCAGTTTGCGCCCGCTTGCCTGATGCACTACCATGCCGTTTTCGGTGGTAAGCGTACTGGCCGGAACATTCCAGCGTTTGGCAGCAGCTTCTATGAGCATCTGGCGGGCAGTGGCCCCGGCTTTGCGCAGGCGTCCCCAGGAGTGCGGAATAGCGCCGCTCCCGCCGGTTACCTGCCGCTGAAACTTTTCGGTATCAAGTGGCGCCTGAATTACTTTTACTTTAGACCAGTCAGCATCGAGCTCCTCGGCCACAATCATGGGGAAGGAGGTTTTGATGTTCTGGCCCAGCTCCGGGTTGGGAGAAAAAATCGTGATAATGCCATCCGGGGCGATGGACAGGTAGCTGTTGAATTCAATGGTACCGGCGGCAACGGCATTTTCGCTTACCACTTCGAGTGCCGAAGCGACCGTGCTGGTCCAGCTGAAGCCCAGTACCAGGCCACCGCCTGCAGTGGCCATCAGCTTCATGAAATTTCGTCTGCTTGGTTTTGATAGTTCCGACATGGCTAGGCTTTCATTTTATTTGCAGCTACAACAATGGCTTCCCGGATGCGGTGATAGGTGCCGCAGCGGCAGATGTTCCCCTGCATGGCATTGTCTATTTCCTCGGCAGTTGGTTTCTTGTTCCTGTTCAGCAGCGCCGTGGCCGACATAATTTGCCCGGCCTGGCAGTAGCCGCACTGGGCCACATCCACCTCGTCCCAGGCCAGCTGCACCGGGTGGTCGCCGTTGGCAGAAAGGCCTTCGATGGTCGTGATTTTAGACGCGCCCACCGCCGCGACCGGCAGCACGCAGGAGCGCATGGCGTTTCCGTTCATGTGCACGGTACAGGCGCCGCACTGGGCGATGCCGCAGCCATATTTGGTACCCACCAGCCCGAGGTGGTCACGCAGCACCCACAGGAGCGGGGTATCCGGCTCAACATCGGTTTCGTAGGTCCGGCCGTTGATTTGAAGCTTGTAAGTAGCCATTCTGTATATAAGTAGTATGTTATTTTCTTCGTTTTCAAAAAGTATTGCAACAGCAGAAGCTGTGGTCGCAGGTGCAGAAAGCTTTTCAGGACTGCAGAAGCGCCTCGTAATCGGAGGCTGAATCTATATCAACACCTCCTAAGGGGAAATTGATGGAAGCTACCTCCTGCCCGTGCCGGAGCAACAGTTTTTTTGCCCCCTCCTGCCCCTGCAGCGCCAGCAGTTCCGGGAAATACGTACTGTCAAACAGGACAGGTGTTCCCAGCGTGGCATCGTAAGCACTTGCCACTATTCCCTTCGCTGTTGTTTGTTTTACCTCTACCAGCGCATTAAGCAACACGGCATCAGTAAAAGGCTGATCGCAGACCATAAAAACACAGGCGGCTGCATTTGGTTCAATAGCAAGCAAGGCTTTGAGACCGGCACGAACAGACGAGGCCATTCCCTCCTTCCACACCGGGTTCTGCACGATGCTAACAGGCTCCGCCGCAATTTGAGGCATTACGGCTTCTGCATGAGCACCTACCACCACCACAACAGGTTCACATACAGAAGCGATTGCCTCCCGCACAGCCCGCTGCAGCAGCGATTCGTCCTTATATTGCAGGTTTTGCTTCGGCTTCCCGAGGCGCGTGGAGGCGCCAGCTGCGAGTAGTACAAGTCCTGTTGCCATAGTATTCAGTTAAATATTGCACCCCTTTTCACATCTTTTGCTTTCACCTTTCCTTCCGATTATGCAGGGACAGGTCGCGCCCCAATGCCGTCAACTTAAGGATTAAATTGTCATCTCGAACGCAGTGAGAGATCTGATATATTGCCTTTTTTGCTAATTAACCCAGATTTCTCCCGTTGGTCGAAATGACAATAACCTTTAGTTTTTCTTAAGTTGACGGCATTGGGTCCCGACCTGTCCCTACTTGTATGCTTCTTATTCTGCACCTACCCGATCACCTCCGTCTCCCGCGCGTGTATTGCCTCCTGCTTCTCCCGTAGCGAAGTTCCGGATCTGCCAGCGAGCACGGCTTTCATCTCCGACAGCATCGAAAGTGCTATTTCTTCAGCTGTTTCGGCCCCGATGTCCAGTCCTACCGGACCATAGAGGCTTTTCAGTTCTTCCTCCCCCAGCGGCACTCCCTCCTCCTGTAGCTCGTTGAGCAGGCGGTCCAGTTTCTTTTTCGGTCCAAGGACGCCTACGTAAGGCAGGCGGAGTGGCAAGAGGTGCCGCAACAGGGCCAGCTCGTAATTGTAGTTATGCGTCATGAGCACGAAAACCGTTTGCGCATCAAGTGCCAGTTGCGGCAGCACCTGCTCCGGTTTGGCGACAAGCACACGCTGTGCAGCCGGAAACCGTTCTGCCGTAGCATAATTCGCACGCCCATCCACCACCGTTACCTGCCAACCCAGCAGCGAAGCCAGTTGCGTGACCGGCAGGGCATCGTTCCCCGCACCTACCACGATCAGCGAAACGGCAGGTTTCAAAAACTCCACAAAACCGGTTAGCTTTTGGTCTGCAGTCGCATAGGCTTTGGTCACAGAGGCACCGGTTTCCAGCACCTGTTGTGCATCAGCGAGCAGCGCTGCTTCTAATACCTGGTCTGCAACATCACCTTGCACAGCACCTTTTTCCGGCACAAACAGGCAGGTGCCCGGCTGCTGACCGGTCCGGCTTTCGAGCGAGAAAAGCGTGACGAGTACGGCGTTTTGCCGCTTGCTTAAAAACGATTTCAGGAGCGCTACCGGATGGGCAGTATTTTCAGGAAAAACAGGTTCTATTAATATCTGTATGATGCCGTTACAACCCAATCCTACCCCCAGTTTTGCATCATCGTCGTCGGTGGTGTCGTAGGTAACGAGCATTGCCTTTTGCTGGTGCATGACCAGCCGCGCTTTCCGCAGGGCATCCCCTTCCAGGCAACCGCCGCTGATGGCACCGGTTAACTGCCCGTCTTCCGTTACAAGCATGCGGGCGCCCGGCCGGCGGTACGACGATCCCTGCACCTGCACCACCGTTGCCAGCGCTGTCTGTTTCCCCGCTTCCAGGGCCTCTTCAAAAGCAAGAACGATATCCTGCAACTCCTTCATCTCAACAGATTTTTAACCAAACAAACAGTTGTTCAAATTCAAAACACAAGTTACAAAATAACTTTATTTATCATATCAAAGTTTCAACTTCAATTGTACAAAAGTTTTGGATGAGCAGAGGCTGTGGTGGCAGCTGCAGCAAAATAAAAGCGCCCCCAAATCACACCAGGAAGTGTAATTTTAGTATTCCGTTAAGCTATTTTCGGATGTTTCCTGCTTAAATTTCCTGTTTGACCTCTTTTTCTCATACTCGAAGGGGTTTTCTCCGGTATAGGGAATGCCGCGGTACCTGGCCCGGTCCGGGAGGTTGGGCGGAGGATAAGTGGACCGGAACAAGTTTCCCCGCTGGTGATATAAGTATTCGCGGGTACTGAAATCGAAGTAAAGCTGGTGGCGCGGGAAGTAATAGTACCGGAAGCGGGGCTCTCCTCGGTGGCGGTACCAGGCAGGATAGGAGTCAGCGCGATAGGCAACTCCTCCGGAGGTACACGCCTCCATTCCGGCTACTAAAAGCAGGATAAATAATATTTTAGCAAACAGGTACTTCATAATCTGAAAACACTGGATCTCAAAATAATCCCGATGCTTTCTTTTATAATCTTACGTGAAACAGTTGCGGAAGTAGCATTTGCCCCACAACCAAAACCGGGAACAACCGTTCCTGAACCGTTAATGGCACAAAAATAAAAGAACTTGATGCAGGAACAAACAACATTTCAACAGAACACCGATGCCCTGGTGCGGGAACAGCTGGTAGAATTGCTGAAAGGCGGCTTTGCCCCCACCGTTATTTTACTGCGCGAATTCCAGTTTGAGAAGGCGGGATATGTGCTGGACGGGCTGCATTTTTCGGCCTGGGTGCTGCTGGGGCACATGCGCGCGCGACAGCAAACGCTGCTCCAGTTTATGAAGGACCCTGAAAATAACCCCGATATATGGCCCGATGCCCACTGGCCCGAAAACCATACCCCTCAGAGCGACCAGGAATGGCAGCAGGCCATCAGCCAGTTTGAGCAGGAACTCGAGGAAATGATACAGCTGGTGCAGCACCCGGAAACACAGCTGTTCCGGGTGCAGTCCAACGGCAAGACCATCTCCTGGGCCGCCATGACTACGTTGCACCACAACGCCTACCACATCGGGCAGCTCAAAACCATCGGGCGGCAGCTTGGGGTGTGGTGAGGCTACTCCTGGTAGAGCGGTTGCTGCGAATAAATGATCTCCTCTTTCAACTGCTCAAAATCCTGGTGCGGCCACACCGTGGCATAAGTCATCGGCTGCCCCTTGTGCTCCGGGTACTGCAGGAACCGGATAAGCGGACCAGCAATCATTTCTGCTTTTGCAGCCTGTTCCTCCGTCAGTTGGTCCATCCAGTAACCTGACTGCCCTTTTTTGAGGTGTTTCGGATTTTTGGTTTTGAGCGTGGCAAAGCTCATGGCTTCCTGCAGTTCTTCCCGTTGCTGCCGGTTTAACTCCAGCTCCAGGTAATCGAGCAGCCGCCCCAGTTCCTGCTGAAAGTCGAGCAGGAAACCTTCGTAAAACGCGATGTGAATATTGTGCCGGCGGCTCAGGCGCAGGTGGTCGTACACGTGCCACACCCATTCGAGCATCAGCTCCTCGAAATGCTGTTCTAAATACCGCTCCGCATTTTTTTCGGGCTGCGGGTAGTACTTGAGCATGTAGTCGGAAGTGTAGTATTTGGAAGCGGAAATAGCCCGGTCGCGCGGGTCGCGCACGATGTACACTTTCTTGTCGAAGAGGTCGAGCAGTTCGCCGCTGCGTTTGCAGATGGGCGAGTGCGTCCAGACGTGGTTGGTGCGGGCAACGTAGGTGCTGATATCCGTGATGGGCATCCGGAAAATGCTGCTGATGCGGTAGCTGTACTGCAGGTCGGTTACATCCAGCACATCGATACTGGCCTGGCTGGGGTAGTTCAGGTCCCAGGTCCGGGCGAGTTCGTAAATGGGCTGTGTCTGGATAAAGCTGGTCGTGTCGTGGCCGGTTCTGGAGAGGAGCTGCTGCATGATCTGGTACAGCCAGAAGTTGCCGCATTTGGGCGCGCCGCCTTGCAGGATTTTCATGGTCAAAAGTAATTTCAGTTTTTATCGTCTGCCCCCTATACGGCTGCAAAACGTTTTTTGGCGTACAAGTCGTATTAATTAGCTGTACCACCCATTGTTCTTTTGAAAAACACGGACAACGATGAACTACCTCTACCCTTTCAACTCTAAAATAAGTTACGAACAGCGCAAAGAGATGATGCAGCAGGAGCCCTGCCTGGTCTGGCTTACCGGCCTTTCCGGTTCCGGTAAAAGCACGCTGGCCCTGCGCCTGGAGCATTACCTGTTTCACAAGGGCTATAAAGTTTTCCTGCTCGACGGCGACAACATCCGGCATGGCCTCAACCACGACCTGGGCTTTACCGAACAGGACCGGAAAGAGAACCTGCGGCGTGTGGGCGAAGTAGCGAAACTGATGCTGGATGCGGGGCTGGTCGTGCTGTGCTCTTTTATCTCGCCTTACCAGGAGGAACGGGCACTCGTAAAGCAGATCGTAGGCGAAAACAGGTTCACCGAAGTGTATGTCAACTGCTCACTGGAAGAATGTGAAAAGCGCGACACCAAAGGCCTGTACGACAAAGCCAGGCGCGGCATCATCCCCAACTTCACGGGCATCAGCGCGCCTTACCAGGCACCAGTGGTTCCGGATGTGGAGCTGAAAACCGACGAGGAAACGATCGAAGAATCGCTGTACCGGCTTATCGACTACGTGGAACCGCAACTCCAGGACAAGGCACAAACAAAAGCGCTGTACAAGCTCTGAAAATTCTGCTGCACCTGCCACCACACCCACTGCAGCTCCTGAAAACCTTTATCTGACTATGGAAACAGAAAGCACGAAACCGCATCCTGAAGAAGTTCCACCAGCACCAGGCGCAGCTGGCATGGCCGGACTACTGGCAACTGCACGGCAGGCCGCACTGGATGCAGGCAAAGCCATCCTGGAAATCTATACTTCCGGAGATTATGGTGTAGAAGCAAAAGCAGACAATAGCCCCCTGACACAAGCCGACAAGGTTGCCCATGCCACCATACAGCACCACCTCCAGCCAACAGGCATCCCGATCCTCTCCGAAGAGGGCGCCCAGCTTCCTTTTGAAGAAAGGCAGAAGTGGCCATGGTACTGGCTCGTCGATCCGCTGGACGGCACCCGGGAGTTCCTGAAACGAAACGGCAAGTTTACGGTAAACATCGCCCTGATGCACAAAAATGCACCGGCAGGCGGCGTGGTGTACGCGCCCTGGCTGGGCACCTTGTACTATGGCGCCAAAGAAACCGGCGTAATTAAAGAGACCAAAGGCGAAACAGTCTCACTAGGGCCTTCAACGCAAAGCAGGAACTATGAAGCCTTGCGGCAAACGCCCGGATTAGCTGTAGTTGCCTCCCGCTCACACCTTACCCCCGAAACCGAACAGTTTATCCGGCAGCTCCGCGACCCGCAGCTCCACACCATTGGCAGTTCGCTAAAGTTCATGTTGCTGGCCGAAAACAAGGCAGACCTCTACCCCCGTTTCGGCCCCACCATGGAATGGGACACTGCCGCCGCGCATGCCATCTTAATCGCCCTGAACCGCGGCGTTTACCAGACTGACCTGCAATCGGAGCTGCACTACAACAAACCGGACCTGCACAACCCGTCGTTTATCGCTTTCTGAACCGTTGATGGTAGTGATGAAACGGCAATTTGTCTGAATCAGGATTTACAGGATTAAAGGATTTTCAGGATTAGGTTAGCCCTGGCTGTAGCGAGAAGGTAGCAGATAGACACGAAAGATGGAATAGGAGGAGAGGGAATGGAGGCTGGTGCAAAGATTCTTGAACTATACAAATCCTGTAAATCCTTTAATCCTGCAAATCCTGATTCAGACAAAAAAGCAAACATAAAATCACATCCATCATTCCATCCTACCATCAACGGTTCTGACAATTCAACCAATACCCGCCCTTTAACGAATACTAGCTAGAACAACTGATCAGCAACATGAAGACTACTAAAGAAAAACAACAGGACCGCGTAAGGCGAAGCACTCCAGAGGAAATCAACAAAGAGATCGACCAGGAAATCATCGGCAACATCGGCGCGCACAGTTCATCGCCGGAAGCTATCGGCCAACGGCTGCAGGAGCTGAAAAATGAATGGGACATCGAGAAAACGCTGGAGGTAAATGCGTCTACCCTGGCGCTGGCCGGTGTTTTGCTGGGTGCCTTTGTAAACAGGAAGTGGTTTATCCTGCCGGGTGTGGTAACAACGTTCCTGCTGCAGCACGGCCTGCAGGGTTGGTGTCCGCCGCTGCCGGTTTTCCGGGCAATGGGCATACGCACCCGACAGGAAATAAACGAGGAAAAGATGGCCCTGAAAGCCCTGCGTGGCGATTTTAAAGCTGTTTCGGATGCTACTTCCCCATCGGAAGTACTTCGTGTTATCCGCAAAAGCTGAAGCGGGTTTACTTCCTTTGCAGAAATTGCGTACCTTTCGCTACCAAACGTACACCTGATGCGGGCATCCGCCTGCGTCACCAGCTAGAGCACATGGAACAGGAACTTCAGACAACACTACAGCAGCACTTTCCACAGTTTGAACAGCCGCTGCTCGACGAGATTATGCGGGAAAGCGCTACCAAAAAACTGGAGGCGGGCGACCCTGTCATCCAGACGGGGCAATATATGCGCTCGACTATCCTGCTGCTGGACGGGCTGCTGAAAGTATACCGCGAAGACGACGAAGGCAATGAATTCCTGATGTATTACCTCGAGCCCGGCAACGCCTGTGCCCTCTCCATGATGTGCACCGCCCGCACCGAAAAAAGCCAGATCAAGGCAAAGGCCGTTATGCCTTCCGAAATACTGCTGATCCCTTCTCACCTGACGGAAGCCTGGCTGGCTAAGTACAAAAGCTGGTACAACTTCGTGATTTTTTCGTACCGCCAACGCTTCGAAGAGCTGCTGCAAACCCTCGACAGCATCGCCTTTAAAAGCCTGGACGAGCGCCTGCTCTTCTACCTGAAACGCCACGTAAAGGTAAGCGGAAACGAGGTGCGCCTGTCGCACCAGCAGATTGCCGACGAACTGAACAGCTCCCGCGAAGTTATCTCCAGGCTATTGAAAAAGCTGGAACAAACCGGCGCCCTCACCCTCCACCGCAACTACATCGAGGTGCATAACCTGGACCTGGTGTAGGTCGCTCCCTTTCCGGTTGCTACTGCTTCCGGAGCGTGTAGTTCAATTTGCTGTTGATTTCGTTCTGCTCCTGGTCGAGCATCCGGAGCTGTGTTTTGTTTACCAGCATAAAATAGCTCGGGTCGTACAGCCCGCTCGACGGGATAAGCTGCAGCACGACTGCCTTCGGATCCTGTTTGTTGCCTGTTGCAACAAACCAGATACCGCTTATCTCGGTGGTGGCATTACTGCCCGTTTTTCCCAGGTAGGTTTGTTTTAAGTTGAAGCTACGGCTTTGGTTCCCCTGCGTATCCTTGAGCGTCAGTTCCATCTTTATTCCTTCGCAATCGGCACAGGGGATGGTGCCCACATACCGGCCGGCGGGTATGGCACCCGCCTTTGTCTGGCTGCTGACCACAGGAACAGCCGCAGCAGTAGCGTGTGAATCAGGGACAGGTGCGCCACCCGTGAAAAGCACAGTGGCTGTAAGAACAGAAATAAGTGTGTTTAGCATAGCAAATAGTTTGTGTAAGCCGTCAGAACACTACCTGATGCAGCGCAGGTGTAGCGCCAACGGCAAGGGTTATACTTCTACCTTTCTCAAAAGTTCTGTTAAAATTAAATAAAAACAGGCAGCTCCTGCACTGGAATACCCTGTATTTTTAACCGCAGCCGCACGGTTTTATTGCCCGGCAGTAGCCAGCACGCCTGCCAGCATAATGCTACAAGATAATTTATCAGGATGGCAAAAACAGCATTATCCATCTGGTTTTCTTTACGTAAGCATACCTGTAGAGCTGTCTGCCACCGTTTTTCCACTGCCTTTGTTCCTATTGAATACAACAAGCCGGGTGGCCCAGCTTTGAGGAATTGTTAAACAAAAATCCAGGAGAATGCCATGTTAATAACAGCTGAACAAGCCCGGGCCCAGCGTGCGATCGATGAATTTATGGATAGCCTCGCCGACAGTAACCTCACCCTCTATGCCAGTGATTTCCTGAAACTAAGTGGCTGCCACACCATGGAGGAAATCGGCCAGGCCCTTATGCGGGCAACAGCCGTGTGCAACAACATGCACCTGCCGCTGCGCGAAAACATTAAGGTCGTATACCGGTCGCAGGATGGCACGGTGGTTCCGGATTTCCGCCTGTCGCCGATGGCCTACATGCTCATGGTGATCAACTCCGACACCTGCAATAACCTGGTGGCCCGCACGCAGGCAGAACTGGTCATGCGGATGCTCCGACCAGATATGGCCTGACGAAAGACAAAAAAAGAGCCAGCTACCGGGTTTACTCGTAGCTGGCTCTTTTGTATGTTTTTTCTGGCATTTAGTCTTTGTACTCTTCGTAGCGCTTGCGGTCTTTTTTCTTATCCTTTTTGCGACCTACGGCTCCACCTGCAGCAGCACCGGCTGCGCCACCAATAATAGCACCCTCCGTACCTCCTACAGCAGCACCTGCCGCCGTACCGGCAGCACCACCTACAGCAGCTCCTTTGGCTTTTTTACTCCAGCCTTCCCCGCTGCAGCCCCCGAGCACAAGAACTGCACAAATCATTGTTAAATAAATTCTAAAGTTTCTCATAATCAGCAATATTAACAATAACACAATATACCTTTTACGAGAAATAATCTTTACCAGATGCACCTACTGCACCTCCTTTGTATCCAGTGTTCCCACTTTCGGAAGTATTTGAATCACGAACCGCCTGTCGCGGATGTCGCCGGTGCGGCCTGCTCCTTCAAAACCGCTGCCGGAGGCCACCAGTTCTATCCGGTCCTGCGGAAATTTAATGCCGGAACTTCGCCAGAAGTTTTTGAGGGCCAGCGCCCGCTTGTAACTCAGCTCCAGTGCATATTCCCGCTCCGTAATGTTGCGCGGATCGCCGGCCGGGTAGCTGGCGGCACGACCGTCAATCACGATCAGGTATTTCACTTCTTTATCGTCGATGGAATTGATCACCTTGCTTAGCTCCTCGCCTGCCCTGCGCAGCGGCGCCAGCGAGCGCTGCGGAATGGTGGCTTTGCTTTGCTCAAACAGCACATCCACCAGCAGCTCGTGGCGTTTGTATTTCTCGTTGTATTTGAAATACTTTTCATCCAGTTTGGAGAGGGCGGCTTTAATTTCATCGAGCTTCCGTTTCTCTTCCACCTCTACCTGCAGCCGGGCAATGTTCTGGCGATTCTCGGAATCTTTGTCGTAGAACATTTTAAAACTGAGCACAAAGAGCACCAGCATCACGAGGAAGAGCACCGTCATGAGGTCGACGTAGCTGGGCCAGAAGAAGTCTTTGTTTTCCTTGTTCATAGCGGCCGCCTCCTTACCTTCTGCTGTTGCTGCCTTTGCCCAGCATCCTGTCAAAAGCGGCTTTAATGGGCCCGGGCTCCATGCTTTTCTCCACGTTGGCATTGAGCACCGCCAGCTGTTTGAGGAGCTGCTGCTGCACGGCGGTGTCGGTGTCGATTTTCTGAAGCAGGCGCTCGTTTGTGTTTCGTATTTCGCCTGCCAGTTGCTGCTGCGCCGTGTTCAGCTTCTCCTGCTGCGTGTTCAGGTTTTCGAAGGGCTGCATGTAATCCAGGATGCGCTTGTAAATGTTGTCTTCGTTCAGGATGCGGAAGTGTTCCTGCCATTTGGCGTAGGCGTTCTGGGCGTCGCGCTCCTGGTGCTGCAGGCGCGCCTCCATCAGGTCGGTCAGGCGTAGGGCGGCTTTGTCGAGGTACTGCTCCACGCGGGCCGCAATGGTGTTCAGGTCCTGCTCGTGACGTCCGAAGAAGTTGATCTGCCGCTGAATGGATTCGTCGTGCTTCTGGAGGTAGCCCGGCACCTGGTCGAATCCTTCCTGTAAGCTTGTGAGGCGGCTCAGTACCTGCCCGATGTTGTGCGTCAGTTCGCCCCCTTTCTGCACCGACTCGTTCAGCGCTACCTGGTACTGCAGGAAGTTCTGGAACAACTGCTCGCTCTCCTTCAGCTTATCAAACACCTGCAGGTTGGCGTTGGCCATGGTGGTGAAGCCAATCTCATCGAGTTTCTGGATAAACTCTTTCTGCACCCGGATGTTCTCGCTCAGGCTGTCGACAATAGGCCGAAAACCGAGCACCTTGTCCAGGAAATCCTTGTTGAACGAGTCGAGCACCGACTTCAGGTTGCCCAGGCTGGCGGCCATATCGGAGTTGAGCTTGGGCAGCAGGTGCGTCTGCAAAAAAGTGTAGTAGTTGTTCTTGTGGCGGTCGCGGATGCTGCGGGCGTTCTTGAGGCCGTGGTTGCCCAGCAGCGTGAGCAGTAGCCCGAAAAAGCTGCCGGTCATGGCGATCAGCACCCCGAACAGGAAAGAAGAGATATTCTGGTCCGTGATGAAGGCTGCGGAGCTTTCTGCACCTGCCACCACTTCCTCTGCTGCTCCCGAGCCGGTCCAGATGAGGCTGGAAAGGCCGATGATAACGCCCGAGAAGGTACCCAGCAGGCCCACGTACAGCGGCGTAGCAATGGTAGACTGCACCTCGTTGTCCAGCGCCTCGGCATGCCGCTCCGACACATCTTTCAGGATATCGAAATCAGCAGCAGCACCTTTGTTGCGCTTCAGGTACTCATTCGTGCTTTTGATGATGCTGCTGAAGGTTTCCGACGGATTTTTTACCTCAATCAGGTCGGTTTTAGCACCGGTAGCATCTGCAGCGGGCATGCGGATAAGCGCCTGCTCATCCGCCTCCACCAGGAAAATATTGCCGCCCTGCAGCATCTTCCGGAAACGTTCTGTGGCAATGGTATAAGCAGGAACAGGCCCGCCCTCCGCTTCGATGTGCAGCTGGTAGCCTTCTACCTTCGCTACCCGCTTCACCACCGGGCTGGCCGGGGAATATTCCCGGAAGGAACGACCTGACAGCACCTGCGACCATTGCCTCTCCGCCTCATTTTCGTTGCCGGAAGGCTTCTCCGCTTCGCCCAGGCGGCGTTCGCGTATGGCTAAAGCCTCTTCGGAAGGAAACAGGCGCTCTATCCGGTCTATTTTTGCGCGGTTGCCCCTGTACACGTACAGCTGGTAACCGAGAATGACAAAAATAAGAAGTGCCTCAAAAATAAATATTCCTTCCATGCAATCGCTTTATCTGAAATCAATTTTAGCTTTTTCGTATATCCGCCAGCCGTTGTCTGTTTTTTCGAGCACGCCATCTTCCTGGTGTACTACCTGGCTCACTTTCCGGTTCGATGGTTTGGCAAACGAGAACGCATTTTCCAGCCTATCAATGCCCTGCGCAATTACAAAGGCGTGGTTGCCGCCCATGTTGAAGCGGTAGCGGGTCATGTTGCTCTTGCCGTAGGCAGGCATGTCTACTTCCAGGTAGCTGTCGGAGTCGGGCTGTACCTGGAGCTGGTGCTGGCGGATAATGCCGTCTTCGGGAATAATGGCGTATTTCCGTTCGGCATAGGTTTCTTCCTGCTGCACTGGTGGTGGTGTTGGCTCCTGCTCCACCGTTTCGAACTCGAGCAGGTGGTCTGTTTCCAGTTGCATTTCCAGCGGCATATTCTCTGGGTTCAGCTGCTCTTCGTGGCGGGGCTTCTCCTGTTCCGGCTGTTGTCTTTCCATAGGTTCGTTTCGTCTTCGGTTTTCTTTTTTCTTTTTAGGCTGCTGTTCCTGCAGATTAGGCTGCTGCCCTTGCTGCCGCTGTTCTTTTGGCTGCCGTGGCTGGTTCTGATTCGGTTGCTGCCTTTGCTCCCTGGGCTGTTGCTGGTCCCTTGCTTGCTGCTGCTCCCTGGACTGGCGCTGTTCCTTCGGGGGCCGCTGCTGTTGTGGTTGCTGCCGTTGTTCTTTTGGCTCCCGCACCTGTGCTACCGGCTCATTTACGGCTGACGAGCGACCTTCCCGTTTACCGCTGGTTCGGTTGCCGGTGCTGCTATTAAAATTTGGCAACTTGTGCTCCAGCATCCTGTTCATTTCTTTTAGTTTTTCTATCCGGGCTACCAGAATGTTATGAAAGGTATAGACCCTGAATATGGCAAACAACGCGATCAGCAGCGCCACAATGGCTATAATAAATGCGTAATCCATACAGTGATGTTAGATTGAATAAAAGTTTGTTTTTTCTGATGTGTTTGTGGTTTTATGCATGACCGGTTCCAACTATCCCCTGCCCCCTCCTTGTTCCCTTTGCTTCTTCGGATTTATAAATCCGTAGGAAAGCTGTTGCGTGTCTCCGGACCCGCGTGTACCGGCTGTTGAAACACGAGGATTTGGAAATCCTCTACAGTTACCTTTCGGATTAAAAAATCCGAAAAAGCGCGAAGTGGTTCAGGAGGAGGCAGGGATGGTTGGTGCTGCCTACGCCATAGAACTTACATTTGCCTGCTGCCGGTACAGCTCCTTGGATAATAAGTAGAGCGACTGCTTGAGCGGCATAAAGAACATCGTTTCGTGCAGCGGTTCCCGGTCCGAAAGGCCGCGCAGGGTATCTTCCAGCACCATCGTCAGGCTGTCCTGCATGTTGTTTTTCAGGAACTCCAGCTCCCGGATCGGATCTACCTCCACACCCATCGAGCGCATGAGCGGCGACACATCATCGTCGTCGAGCAGCAGTTCCAGGCAAGCCATTACGTTGTCTATTACCTCCTGCCGCAGCATGGTGGTTATCTGGGTTTTGTTTACCGTTTTGAGAGCATCTTCGCCTGCTGCACCGGTTGGTTTGATGATCGGAATGTTCGTCAGGTCGTTCAGGTCGGCTCCTTCCAGCGCCATGGCGCCGCCGTTGGCTGTTACCTGTTTCGGGTTGTCGACCAGCACGAGCTTGAAGTTAGCCGGCGGCTCCTGCCCTGTCACCTTCTTAAAGATGGTTTTGGCATAGCGTTCCACGTTCGACAGGTTATTGCCCGCGCTCAGCAGTTTAATGTACAAGCTACCCTGCCCGCTGAAGCAGATGTAACGCGGTGTCTGCACGCCGAGCTGCTGCACCAGCTGCGCCAGGTGGTACATCAGGGCTCCGAAGTGCAGGTAGAACATCAGCCGAAGCTGCCGTGCCTGCAGCAGTTGGTTGCTGTAGTTCAGTTCTTTGTCGTAGCTAAACAACAACGAAGAAATATCCGCAGAGCTGAAGTCAGGGTTGTCGAGGGCGGTTTCGAGGAACTTCTTGTACTCCTTGCCCTCCTCCGTCAGCGGGATGCGCAGCACATGCTCCACCCCATACTGCAGCAGACCGTTATCTTTGTTTGTCTTCACGGTAGCAAAGCCATCGCCCCACAAATCGTTTCCGGCAAAGCGGAAGGAGGAGCTGTGCGACGGCTTACGGTTGGTGAACAGCAGCACGTCGGTCGTTCCACCGCCAATGTCTACGTTTATCAGGTTCTCATCCTGGCTCGGCACCACGGCACCCGTGCGCGACAGGAAGTAGAACGGCGCCACCGATTCGGTGATGCACACGGTTGTTCTGCCGTTTTTGAACACGTTGTTGTACACGCCGTCCCACACGTTCTGGAACATGTTGCGCGAATATTCATCGAAGCTCAGCGGGGCGAACCACACAATTTTGGTACTGCCGACGTTGCCGTTGTTCAATGCCACCTTGTTTTTGATCAGCAGCATAATTTCGGTGAAGAAAGCCTCGATGCGGCGCTTGCCGGTGCTGGTGAGGGTTTCGCTCCACTTCAGGTCGGTATGATACGTCTGCTTGTACTGGTCCTGGTGTGTACCTTCGGTGTTGATCGAGAAGCCGATGTTGATGTTGCCAAACAGGCTCGGAATCTGGTTTTCAAAATCGATGGTTTCGCAGGTGGCCGTGCGGGTCGGGAAGGAGTAGAGCGAATCGCCGGCCCCGATGATGAGCGGGATAAACTCCCGCCGCAGCAACGTTTCCACGGCAAACAACCTGCCGAAGCCGCGTTTGTGAAAGCGCTGGTAATCCGTTAATGCCGGGTCGTCAGATGGTTTGTTGAGCATCACCAGCTGCTGGTCCTGGGCTGTAATGGAAAATTCCTTAGGCGCCTGGTTAGAGCCGGCAGTGTAGGCGATGTGGGTATTGGAGGTACCAAAGTCCACGGCAAAGGTGAAGTTCTGGATGCCCTGCTGCACTTCCTGGAACTTAGGCACCAGCAGCGCCTTGCCCGTGCGGTCTGCCCCGGCATGCGTCAGCTCGGCAAAGTCGAAGTGTGTGCCTTTTATTTCATAGTAGGTGCTGCCTGCACTGCTGTTGCTCTTCTTGGTACGCTGCTGTGCCGTAGCCGAGATAACACCGCCGCTTGCGCCCAGTTCCTTGCCTCCTGCAAAGAACGTTAGCGTGTGGTTGCGGTTTACCAGCAGCGGGTCGATGTCCTCGTCCACCAGCATCACCTTGTAAAAGTCGTTGTACGCTGGCGCATCGGTAAACTTATAAAACGGAAACACGCCCAGTCCGATTCTCGACTTCAGGATGTGGCCTTTCTCGGGAATTACGTCGCCGTTGGCATCTTTGGAGTTGAGCGGATTGTCGTAGTAGCTGCGCTCGTACACCACATTGCCTTTCTCGGTAGGCACCTGCAGCGTCACACGCACATGGTTCACGTCGATGTGGAAGGTCAGGTGGTTGGCCAGGTCCTCCGGGCGGAAGAAGCGGAAGTACAGGCTCGTAACCGGCAGCAGGTAATTGAAATGCTTCTCCGTTACCCCCGGCTGGTATACCACGGTGCCGCTGTAGAAACGGTCGGTGTTCACTTCGTACGGGACCTGGATGATGCTTTCCTGCAGCAGGTCGTTGAGGGTGAGGTATGGGTAATTAAAACCCACGCCCGGCAGCGAACGGTTTTCCAGCGGTTTGCTGTCAGAGTAGTCCACGACGGTGTTGGCAGGCCAGGCCAGGTTGTTAACATACTTCACGTTCGGCGCCAGTCGCAGCTCTGGCTTGAGCACAATCGGGCGGTCGCCGTTGAACGCCGGGTTGGTGGGTCGGAGGAAGAGGTCGCTGCTGGAGACGGCGGTCTGCTCTTTCTTAATCAGGAAAGGCAGGTGCCCCACGTGCACCGGGTTCTGCTGGTAATCCACGAGCGGCAGGTACTCCGCAGCAATGGCATGCTGCCCCACGGCACCCGACATGCTGATGCTCTTGAGCAGCGTTTCGTCCAGGGCGTTGTACACGGCAGGGAACGCCTGTATAAAGGCCGGATTCGACACAAACAGCTTGTGCACATATTCCCGGAAGTCCCGCTCCCGGTCGTTCAGCGACACATAATTGTTATCGAAGTACGTGCCCACATTCTGCGCCCGGTTGATGCCCAGCGGCTGCACGTTGGGCGACACGAACAGGAAGGTGAGCGGCGAGGTGCCGCCCAGCAGCTGCATCTGCTTATCGCCGTAGTTATTCGTGCTTTCGAAGTAGAACAAAAACAAATCTTCGATGCCCTGGAAGCGGCTGTCGTTCATGAACAGCTCCAGCGTCTTGCCCAGCAGCGCCGTTCCCGGGTTGGCCTGCATCGCCCCCAGCTGCTGGTGTTTGTTCCAGCGCCGGACAATTACTTTGTTGCCGGCCTGGGCATAGCTCTGCTGGTTGTAGAGCAGCTCCCACAAATCCCAGAAGTGCGTCACCATTTTGTGGTAGATGCTGTTGGTGCCCGCCACCCCCTGCTTCACGAAATGGAAAGCCGTTTCGAAGAGGTGCATGCGGGCAAAGGGCGTGGGAATAGAGGCATTTATCTTGACAGCCCTGCCCCCGGCGCCATCCACTATATCTTTTATCTCGGTACTGGTTATCTGACCGGTCTTGGACCAGCCTTCTACGTTTGACCCTGTTTTATGAAGACGAAGTACTTTCGGCATAGTTAAGTTTGTTTGTTGAAAAAAGTTTGCTGTTGCGCATCTGATGCTCTCCGCAACAGCGTTTTAAAAGACCTCGCAGTGTGCGCAGCTCCTGCGAGTGTCTGACAGCAGTTGGCCCGACACTCGCAGGAGCTGCGCACACTGCGAGGTCTTCTGACCGGCTTCTTGCTTACGCATACTTCAGCTTCTCCTCTACCAGCTTATCTGTCGCTACTTCAAAGGCCTGAATCGTTGCCCGGAAAGCATCGCGGTCGGAAATGGATTCGGAGGCGCGGTTTAGTTCTTTTACGAAGGAGCCCTGGTGGATGCCTTTGTTCAGGAAACCTGTCTCTATTTGCTTGTCGGCTACCATGCGGTTGAAGTCGCTTTCGCTCACGTTGAGGGCGGCGAAGGTGCGCTCTTTGCGGCCCAGCTCCCGCAGCCACGACTGATAGCCGTAATCCGGGTGCTTCAGGAATTTGTCCAGCTCTTTAAAAATAGGTTCGTTGCGGATGGCGCCCATCAGGTCTACTCCACGGGCATAGGCGGCCTGTGCATCGTCGGGTACGTGTTGCGTGTAGTAGCGTTCAAAGTAGTGGAAACGGATAAGCTGTTTCGCTATCCGGTCGCGTGTTTCCTGGTCGAGGTGTGTAAACTGCACCTGGTCCACATCTTCCCGCAGCCCGAATTCATGGTACACTTCGTTGCTGATGAGGTCGTTGTCGGTGTAGTCCATGAAGTCGACAATGGCCAGTGCGCTTAGCAGTTCTACCAGGTGGGCATCGTTTTTCTGACTGGCCCGGCCCGGGTTATTCTCCAGCGGCTTGTCCGGCGTGTCGCCCATATAGTACACCGCGTTGATGCCGTTCAGGTGGTGCTGGTAGTACGAGAGCGCATCCTTGGCTTTGGTGGTGAAGGTGTTGGAGTCGATAAAATCGGCTTCTACGCCAGCGGCCGGCTGCTCGAGCGAGAAGTACGGCAGCACCACCATGGCGCCTGTCAGTGCGGAGTTCAGGCTGGCGGCGTTGGGTAGCCCGATGCGCGAATCTTTAAAGTTCTTGAGCAGCAGCGGGAACCCGGCAGCGCCTGTGCCGCCAAAAATGGAGCTCACAAAGAAGATGCGGTCGCCGGCCTGGAAATTGGAGGCGAAAAAGCGCATCTCCGGCGATTCGATTATTTCGTTCAGCACCACGCTGCCCACATTCGGACTACCCCGGAAGCCGACGTCGAGGCTGTTGCTCAGGTTTTCTTTCGTAAAAAGCAGGTCTACGAGCGCCTGGCTGTCGATATCGAGCTGGTTGTAGCCCACGTGGTCTTTAAACGGTTTGTTGATGCCGCCAAAGTCGTACACGAAGCTGTCGCGGATTTTGGAAGAGCCGTCGCCGGCGATGCTGGAGAGGGTGCTGATGTCGGTGTGAAAGAAGCCTTCGTCGCGCCTGCCCAGCTTATCGTGGATTTGTTTATAGGTTTTAAGGAGTTCCACGGTGCGGTTCATGTCGCCGTTCTGCGTGTCGGGGTCGATGATGATGGGAACGATTTTATCGCAATTTTGAATTTTGACACCTGCGGCCATCAACATGACCAGCGAGCGGATTACGCGCGAACCGGTGCCACCAATTCCGAATACAAAAAGTTTTGCCATAGGTTATTTTTTATTAGGCCATTTCATAGGAGTTGTCCAGGCCTGAACAGAACCCCTTTTTAAAAGAATAGAGAACAGGAAAAACAGCACCAGGCTGTAAACGGTGTTCACAAACGCAAACATGTAGGTGTAAGAGTGCGTCTCGATGCCGTTGTTGTTTACCTGGATAAGCGGAATAGCAAAGGCAATAACAGCATTGATGAGCAGCATGATTACCCAGTGCTGCGTTTTGTAGAAGCCGGTGCTCATAATGCGGTTGAACACATAATAATAGAGTATCACCATAGCCAGCGTGATCAGGACCAGTTGCAGCCCCGTGTTCGGGAAAACAACTTCACGGTAGTCGTTGGTAAAGTTGGCGGGCAAGGGCCTGCCCAGCAGAAGCTCGTAGAGCCCCGAAAAAAACTTTTGAATCATGCTTAGTCTGCTTTGTTAAACTTGATAGTCACATTAAATAAATAGGTACGCTGGTCTCTATATAATGCCTGAACCCCGTCAATTATTTTATCGAGCTGGTATGTTTTTTTTGGATCAGCCGCCGGGTTGTTGTCATTATTGGTCGTCCAGGCGTCAATCCAGGCGGGCTGCACCTGTGGCAACTGCAACGTGATGGTGCCGGAAGTGCCTATCAGCTGGGGTACCTGCAGCCGGAGGAAGTGGGTATACCGGGCAAGATCGGGAGAAGCACGAACGGCATCGTCGGCAGCTGTTACCGAAACAAGGCTGGCTTTGCAGCCGCTGCCAATTACCTTCAGGTTGCGTTTGAGGTAGTTTTCCTGCTGCAGCTGCCGGGGCAGCGCACTCAAGTCCAGGCCCAGCGTAAATTCCACCGGGATACTTTTTTCAGGAAGCAGCTTAATGGCCGTACAGGGATCGGCGTTGCGGGAGGCGCAATAAACGGTGCCGGCAGGCCGGAACTGGTTCGCCTTGAGGATAGCAGAAAAAGGAACGTCCTTGTAGTCAAAACCAAAGTAAGCCTGCTGGGGCGGCAGGTTGCGGAATATGTTTTTGGTAACGGCCAGCACTTCCTGTTGCCTGCCGATCACCCAGATGTAAAAGGGAACTTCTTCGCCGGTTAAGGTTCGGCTTGTCGCCGGCTTTTTAACAGCAGGATAGTAGTTGCCATAAAAACCGGACGCATCGGCCAGCACGGCAATGGCTAAGCCCTGCTGTTCCGCCTCCTTTAAGCTGCTCCGGATGTCGGAATCGAGGGATATAAACTGCCCGCGTTTATCCGGATGCGGACCGTGAATGAAATCGGAGATAATCACACTAACAGCATTTTGCTTCACCGACTGCTCCAGGGCCGCCTTGAGCAGATCAGGCAGTGGCGTGCCCAGTACGTTGGCCCTGATGCCGCTCACGACAGTGCTCTTCATGGTATTATAGGAAACACTGTCCAGCACCGGCTGCCCCTGCTTGTCTTCCCTGGCGAGGTAGTATTTTTTTTCCGCCACATAGCGGCCATCCTGTATCTCGGAAATCAGCTTGTTCAGGCGGCTCTGGAAAACAGTAGGTTCTTTGCCGGCTTCGGCAGGCGGCATAAAGCCTTTCATGCCATTGGAAATTTCGAGGTACAGGTTCACGTTCACCTTTTCGGGAGCAGGAGTGGCAGCAGGAGCCGCCTTGTCCGCAGCAGGGGGTTGTTCAACCGTAGCAGCAGGTTCGGTTTCTGCTGCGCTGTTTTCATTTCTTGTATAGCAACCCGACAACACCACGACAACGCATAGCAGCAGGAAGCTGGCGCTACATTTAAACCTTGTTAGGAGCATGCATTTTTGTTTAATAGGCTGTAGGGCACTTACTATGAAAATGCCCAAAAGGTTATAACGTACCGAAACGGTAGCTTAATCTGGTTAAAAAGCAGGTTTTTCATTCACCTGAACAAGTAAATAGTACCTGCTCATGCTGTTGCGTGTATGAACGGTATCTGAAACGATAAGATACAATTCCTATTATATATTATTTTCAAAATTCCCGGTTCCGGGCGCTTTGCAGGCAGGTGCAGTGGCTGTGGTGGCTGGAGCAGCAGATTTAATACGGCAAACCGACAATTAATAAACGACTTGCTTTTACTAATAAATGTAAATTTCACTATTCTAACAACGAAACCGCTCCAAAAACTACCGGCTGCAGGAATAACCGTCTTTTATTGCCATCAAAACCCACCCTTTGCGCCTACATAGTATTTCAGCAGCAGGCCCGCAGACACCCATTTTCCTAAAAACTGAATATCAGGTATTTATTTTTTAAAAATAAGTGTAACTACGTAGTGTATCTTATTTTCATTTTTGTAAATTTAGTACCTAAAATTGCTACAAAAGCAAGACGACAGAAAAACTCAGCTGATGTACCTACATAGCACAGCAGCTCGGGTGGCAAAAATGGACTTTATTTGTAACGGTAACAGAAATGACCGGGGGTTAAAACTAAAAAGAAAAAGTTATGACTTACTTTAGGATAAATCATAGAACTTTAGGGAGCGAGACGGTAGTAACCCTGTATGGAGAGTTAGATGCACATACGTGTGTGCTGGCAGACAACAAATTAGAAGAGGCCGTAGAGACAGATGCGAAAAAACTGATCCTGGACTGTAGCCAGTTAAACTATATCTCGTCGGCTGGAATCGGCGTGCTGCTGGCTCATTTTCAGACCTGTAGCGGCAAAAACACGACGATGGTTTTTTTCGGCCTGCAACCTAAAGTCCGTAAAATCATTGAGATACTGGGCCTGGAGCGCGTGTTTTCTATCAAAGAAAATTTTAAGGAAGCGCTGCTTTCCAACTAATCCGGCGAGTATAGCTGCAGCCTTCCGGACTGTTACCCTTTTTTCCAGGTTTACTTCCTACTTACAAGCAGGCCCGCCCGGACGATCATGTGCGGGTGCAGCGGCTGTGGTGGCTGCTGCAGTAAAGCTTATTATTGTCTGAACCGGGACTAAACAGATTTAGGGATTTCACAGATCATCTTCTTCGAAAAAAGTCTGCTGCTGCAGTCACCACAGCCGCTGCTGCACCATGTTAGTCGGTAAAAGGTAGATAAAAAAAACCCGTCCGGCGCTCGGTAGCACCGGACGGGTTGGATAAATTTTGTCGGCTGACATTAAAAACCGGCACAGTCGGAAGCAGGCATATTTACGCCGCCTCCCTGCTGGTACACGACCTGCGCTCCCAGGTGGCCGGTATACGCCAGTACCACAGAACCGGCCAGCAGCAGCAGCACAAGGAGCAGTTGAAAAAACCTGGAATTTCCTTTCAAAAAAGGCAGGTTCCTGCCCAGGTCCATTACTGCTCCTGCCGAAAAAATATACGCCAGCGCATACGCAGACAGTTCGTGGTCTTTTAATACAGTCGGGTCACAAATCTTCCGGGCAACAATTCCTTCCGCCAGGTTGCCGGTATAAATACTGAACCAGGCTGCCAGGCATCCGGCATACAAGAGGTAGGAACCACTCCTTTGCCAGAAAAACGCCACCCCTTCCCGCAAAAAAAGACCGGCCAGCTTTGCTACCGTTGCCAGCAGCAGCAGCGTTATCGGGAAATGGAGGGTAAGCGGGTGCCAGAGTTCCGTTCTCCAGAAGCTGGTGTCGATCATGCCTACTCCAGTATTCTGACAGCTTTCGGGTCGAGCCTGTTGCCTACTTTCTCCACTTCTACTTCTACCTTACCACCTTCTTCCAGCTGGTCGAAAGGTACGGCTTCGCCATTCCTGGTAAGGGTGGTTGATTCTGTGAAGTACAGTTCCAGGCGTTTGTCATCGTCTGTTTTAACATAGATTTCCGATTTTTCAGCCTCTACTTCATCAATCGTGCCGGTGTAAGTGCCAGATTCTACCACATCGGTGCTCTCTCCGCAGGCATACAGGAAAGGAACGAATAACAGGGCAAGCGCAAATGTCTTTAAACTTTTCATAGTAGATATGTTTTATATTTTTATTCTCAAATATAAGATAAAAACCATACAGTAGGCTAATTTTTAATTAGTCTATCTCTTTTTATTGTTTGCCTAACGATGCAATACGGGAAGCTGTACGTGCTGTTGATCCTGTTTCACGTTCGTTTTCGCTCAAAACGGACTGACATTTTTCTTCTGCTGCTGCCACCACTGCTTTACCTGCTCCTCAAGTGCCCCGGACTGCTGCTGCTTAACAAGTTCCTGATGCTTATTTAAAATAATTTTAAATAAGTCTTGCCTCACATGATTCAGTACCTTAGCTTTGCATCATTATTTAGATTAAATCTAATTAAAACTCTAACATCCTTTACTATGTTCACATCCTTAAAAAGTAAAACCTTTGTCTTTGCAGCACTTGCTTCCAGCCTGATTTTCAGTTCCTGCTCCGATGATAAAGACAAGGACCCTTCCTACACCGTACCGCAGACCTACAACTTTGCAAACGTAAATTACTCCGGCCAGACAGCCCGGATCAATATGCTGTCGGAGTTGGATGCTTATATTAAAACAGCAAACAACGGTGATGTGCTGAGTGCCCAGAAGCTGAAGGACATGTATGCCAACACAAACAACCGCTTCTCCGACCAGAGCCTGAACACGTCCGGCAAACAGTTGAAAGACAAAACCATCCTGACAGCCCAGTCTGTGTTTGAAAACTATTTCGACAAAGTGGCACAGGCCAGCCAGTCGGCAGGATTGCCTGCCGTAGAAGGAATTTCAGGCGGAATTTTAACTACTGCCGATAACAAAAACTACCTTGTTGATGCAAACGGGGTAGAGCTTGCCCAGGTAATCCAGAAAGGCCTGATGGGCGCTGTGTTCTATTTCCAGGCCGTAGATTCTTACCTGACAGCCGAAAAAACAGGTGAAGCCGTTGATAATACGAATGTGACAGAAGGCGAAGGCACCAAAATGGAACACCACTTCGACGAGGCCTTCGGTTACTTTGGCGCTCCCATCGATTTCCCGGCCAACCTGAACAACCTGAAGTTCTGGGCCAACTACAGCAACCAGCTCGACAGCAGGCTGAACAGCAACAAAACCATGATGGATGCCTTCCTGAAAGGACGTGCCGCCATTTCTGCGAAAGACAAAGCGGCCAAAGACGCTGCCATCAGCACCATCCGTTCCGAGTGGGAGCGCATTGTAGCTGCTTCAGCCATTCATGAACTGAACGCCGCCAAAACCAACCTGGCCGACCAGGCGAAAAAAAGCCACTACCTGTCAGAAGCCATTGGTTTTGTAATGAGCCTGCAATATAAAACCGACCGCAAACTGACCAACACCCAATACAACCAGGTAATGTCTGCAATAGGCACGAACCTGTACGAAACCGATGCTGCCGACATAGCTGCAGCGATAGATGTCCTGAGTGCTGCTTACGGCATGGATACTATCAAAGCCCAGCTGTAGCAGCTGCCTGAACTTACGAGTCTGAAATAACGAGCAGCAGCTACGGCAGAGAATGCCCTGGCTGCTGCTACTTTCATAATACCTGCATGCTATTGATACGAAAATATACGTTTGCTGCACTTGCCTGCCTGGCCACACTGGCCGGCTGTGGCGATAACGGAGAAGACAATCCGAAAACAGAATATGACCGCAAGGCCATGCTGACCAACTATGCCGATAACCTGATTGTTCCGGGTTACGAGGCGCTGAAATCGGAAACCGACCAGCTGGCAACTGCTGTCGCGGCTTTCACGGCTAATCCGACTGCGGCTACGCTGGCTACTGCCCGTACAGAATACCAGGAGGCTTACCTGGCCTGGCAGGACGTGAGTGTGTATGAATTTGGTCCGGCAGACGAGCAGATGCTGCGCAACAGCCTCAACATCTACCCCACCTCAGCCACCCAGATCGAAAGCAATATTTCGTCGGGTACTTACGATTTGCAGACAACGGCAAATCTTTCGGCCAAAGGTTTTCCAGCCCTGGATTACCTGCTCTACGGTGCTGCGACGGATGCTGAACTGCTGAACCAGTATACCACCGGCGCCCAGGCAGCCAACCGTAATAAATACCTGCAGGATATTACCAACCTCATCAGCCAGCAAGCCAATGCCACCTACACCGGCTGGACCAGCGGCAATACAGCACAAAGCTTCAAAGAATCGGGTGGCACGGCAGTAGGCAGTGCAGTAGGCAACCTGGTAAACCAGTTCAACTCCGACATCGACATGACCAAACGGTTTAAAGTAGGCATTCCGTCGGGCCGGTTTACAGGTGGCACGCCTGTTCCGGACCGGGTGGAGGCGTTCTACAGCCAGCAGTCGCTTGCCCTGCTGGAACGCAACCTGCGCGCCCAGAAAGCCATTTTCATGGGTGTTTCAGCTAATAGCACCAACGGCCCTGGCCTGGATGATTACCTGGACCACGTGGAGGCCAAGTACGGCAACACAACGCTGGCCAACGCGATCATACAACAATACGATGCTGCACTGGCAGCCGTAGCAGCTGTACCTGCCCCGCTGGGGCAGGCTGTTACCAGCAATACACAGGCCGTTACCAAGGTTTATGACGAGCTGCAGAAGCTCATTGTGCTTACCAAAACGGATATGCCCGCCGCACTGGGCGTTGCCATTACCTACACCGACAACGACGGCGACTAGCGCTGATAAAAGACCTGTAATGCAGAATACCCGGAGCAGAACAGCTGTACGACAACCCGTACAACCGTTCTGCTTCCTTAGCTAATAACAACATGCTCCAGAAGCTGAAACCTTTCCTGACAGCCCCTGTTTCTGCCGCTCCGCTGGCGGTTTTCCGCATTATTTTTGGCGGGATGATGCTGGTCAGTATGCTGCGCTTCATGCTGAAAGGTTGGGTAACGGAGCTGTATGTGCAGCCGAAGGTATACTTTCCTTACTACGGTTTTGAGTGGGTGAAGCCGCTGGGCGAGCAGGGCATGTATGCCTTGTTTGGGCTGATGGCACTCTCGGCGCTGGGGCTAATGCTGGGGCTCTTCTACCGTTGGTCGGCAGTGCTGTTTTTCCTGAGCTTTACCTATGTGGAGCTGATCGACAAAACCAATTACCTGAACCACTACTACTTTGTGAGCATCGTGGCTTTCCTGCTGCTGCTGGTGCCGGCACACCGTCACTTTTCGCTGGATGTGCTGCGAAAACCTGCGCTGTGGGTAAGCCGGGTACCGCGCTGGACGGTGCTCATCTTTCAGCTGCAGCTGGGGCTGGTATATTTTTACGCCGGCGTAGCCAAACTAAACCCGGACTGGTTGCTGGAGGCGATGCCGCTGCGCTACTGGCTTCCGGCCAAAACACACCTGCCCCTCATCGGCCCGCTGTTTGACGAGGTGTTGGTAGCCTATTTCTTCTGCTGGTTCGGCGCCCTCTACGACCTGACTATCCCCTTTTTCCTGGCCTGGCGCCGCAGCCGCCTGCCGGCCTATGCCACGGTCATTGTGTTTCATGTATTCACGGCGCTGCTGTTCCAGATCGGCATGTTCCCTTACATCATGATGGTGAGCACGCTGGTGTTCTTCTCCGAAAGCTTTCACCTGCGGGTACTGCAGACGTTCCGGGGCTGGTTTAACGTACGGCTTTCTTTCAGCCAGAAAGTGGCAGAGGTTACCCCGCTCATGCAGCGGTTGCTCCCGGGCCTGCTGGCGGTGCATTTTGTGTTGCAGCTGCTCGTGCCCTGGCGTTTCCTGCTTTACCCGGACAAGCTTTTCTGGACCGAGCAGGGCTACCGTTTTTCGTGGCGGGTGATGCTGATGGAGAAAACCGGGACCGCTTTCTTTTATGTGCGCGACCCACGCACCGGCCGCGAATCCGAAATTGTGAACCGCGATTACCTGACGCCGAACCAGGAAAAAATGATGGCCTCGCAACCGGATATGCTGCTGCAGTTTGCGCACCTGCTGCGGGATGATTATAAAAGCAAAGGCATCCGGAATCCGCAGGTTCGCGCCGAGGTCTATGTCAGCCTGAACGGGCGCGGCAGCCGGCCCTATATTGACCCTACAGTTAACCTGGCGGCAGAACAGGAAAGTTTTCTGCCCAAAACCTGGATTTTACCTTTTGAAGAAAACGCACTGCCGCAAACCGCTGTGGTGCAAAAGAAATAAAACATGTACTGGTGTAAGTTTATTCTCGTTAGCCTGTTTTTCCTTTGCAGCATACCGGCTGCACTGGCACAAACCTTTGCAATTTCCGGTCGCGTTACGAATGCCGATACGGGTAAGCCGGTGCCACAGGCCGAGGTGATCATCAGCAACACGGGCAGCATCGCCAAAGCAGACGCACAGGGAAAATACCAACTCGGCAACCTCCGTGCAGGCACCTACACCCTCACCGCCTTCGGCAACGGCCACAGCAGCAGCGCCAGGCAGGTAACCATCGGTCAGGCCGATGTACTGTTAAATTTTGAACTGAAGCCGCTGGAGGTAAGCCTGCGCACGGTAAACGTAAAGAACCAGCGCGAACAGACCTTTGGCATTACCCGCCTGCACGGCGTGGAAGGAGCCGCCATTTACGAAGCCAAGAAAAGCGAAGTGGTGGTACTGGACGATGTGGTTGCCAATAAAGCCACCAACAACAGCCGCCAGGTGTTCAGCCGCGTGGCGGGACTTAATATCTGGGAGAGCGACGGCGCCGGCTTGCAGCTCGGCATCGGTGGCCGCGGCCTCAGCCCGAACCGCACCTCCAACTTCAACACCCGCCAGAACGGCTACGACATCAGCGCCGACGCCCTGGGCTACCCGGAAAGCTACTACACCCCTCCCACCGAAGCAGTCGACAGGATAGAAGTGGTGCGTGGCGCGGCCTCACTGCAATACGGCACCCAGTTTGGCGGCATGATCAATTTTGTAATGAAAGAAGGAACGCAGGAAAAGCCGTTCGAACTTGTATCGCGCCAGACGGTCGGTTCCTGGGGCCTGTTTAACACCTTCAACAGCATCAGCGGCAACAAAGGCAAATTCCATTACTACGGCTACTACCAGTACAAGCGCGGCGACGGCTGGCGCCAAAATTCCGGTTTCGATGCCCACACCGCCTTCGGCACCGTCCACTACACCCCGAGCGATAAGATCGAACTGAAATTCGATTACACCTTTATGGATTACCTGGCCCAGCAGCCCGGCGGCCTGACCGATCTTGAATTTGAGCAGGATGCCCGCCAATCGAAGCGCGACCGGAACTGGTTTAAAGTGAACTGGAACCTGCTGGCCCTCTCGCTGGACTACCGCCTGAGCGACCGCACCAGGCTGAACGTGCGCAACTTTGGCTTACTGGCGCAGCGCGATGCACTTGGGTTTATGGGCAAAATCAGTCGTCCCGATGACCTTACCGCGCCACGTCTCCTGCTGCAGGACCAGTTCAACAACTACGGCAACGAAACCCGGCTCATCCACCACTACGACATCCGGAATTTGTTCTCTACCGTGCTGGTTGGCACCCGCTACTACCATGGCTCCACAAACCAGTTGCAGGGAGATGGTTCTGTTGCTTCGGATGCTGATTTCAGGTTCTACGGCGAAACAGGTGCCCCAAACAAATCGAGCTACGACTACCTGAGCCGCAACTTTGCCCTTTTTACTGAAAACATCTTCCGGATTTCACCTAAACTGAGCGCTACCCCCGGGATTCGCTACGAGTGGATTAACACCAATGCCGACGGCAGTTACCGCGATGCTGTGCCCGACCAGGCTGGTAACATTGTAAGTGACAGGAATGTGCCTGAAAACCGCAGCAACTCCCGAAACATCCTGCTGCTGGGTTTGGGGCTGAGTTACAAGCCATCGGAAAAAATCGAGGTCTACGGCAACCTGTCGCAGAATTACCGTGCTATCAACTTCAATGATATGCGCGTGATCAACCCGAACCAGTTCGTAGATCAGAACCTGCAGGACGAGAGCGGCTACAGTGCCGACCTGGGCTTCCGGGGTAACCTCAACGGACTTTTGCATTTCGACGCCAGCCTTTTTCATATTGCTTACAAAAACCGCATCAACCTCCGGTATATTGACAACACCGTATACCTTATCCGAACCAACGTAGGCGACTCGCGCAATACCGGGCTGGAAACCTTTGTAGAGGCAGATCTGCTCAAGTTCTTTTATGGCAAAGAGCATGCGACCAGCCTTTCCGCCTTTTCAAACATCACCTTGGTTACTACCAGGTACTACAGCCCATTTAAAACCATTGATGGAAACGAAGTGGAACTGGCACCACCGGTTATTGCCAAATTTGGTCTGTCCTTCAAACGCAAAAATCTGAAGCTGGCATACCAGTATGCTTACACTGCTTCCCAATATACAGATGCAGCCAACTCTGGTAAAATGGGCGAGCGAGACCCTACTGCCGTAGTCGGCAAAATACCCGCTTACGATGTAATGGACTTATCGGCCAGCTACACCTACAAGTGCTTCACGCTAGAGACGGGTATCAACAACCTGGCCAATGCAACCTACTTCACACGACGCGCCACCGGCTATCCGGGTCCGGGTATTATCCCGTCGGATGCCCGCAATTACTATGTCACCCTGCAGCTGAAACTATAGTGGCAGCTGCAGCGAAATAAAAAACAAGCATTCCTGACTTCCTTTAGCCTTCTGCTCCTGCCACCACAGCCTCTGCTCCTCTTCTGCAGGTTCAGAAAAGAAAAAATCAGCACCCGGGCTTTTTGCTGCCCTGATGCTGACTTTCTGTTGCTGTAGCCAGACCTGTACTAGTTGTACATTTCGGTATAATACTCGTGCGCCATGCGGTCGGCATCGAACATTGGTATGATGTCTTTCATACTTTGCTTCATGATGCTGTGCCACTTGGGCTTGTTGTGGTAATAGGTAGGAATGATTTCCTCCTGCAGAATCTGCATCATGTTTTCGTAATCGGCATCGTCCTGGTAGAACTCCGTCATGGTGGTGTCGATGATCGGGAAGAGGAAACTGTTTTCGCCGTGGCGGCCGAACTCCGGTATCCAGCCATCCTGGATAGAAAAGTTGATGGAGCCGTTCATGGCCGCTGTCATGCCGCTGGTTCCGGAGGCTTCCCGTGGCCGGCGTGGCGTGTTCAGCCAGATATCGGAGCCCTGCTTCAGTTTCCGGGAAAGCTCAATTTCATAACCGGTAAGCACCGCCATGTTCTTCTGCTGGTAGGAAATGTGCACCAGCCTGTTAAACACCTCTACCGCACCATAGTCGTACGGATAAGGTTTTCCGGCCCAGATTACCTGGATAGGCTGGTCGTGGCGGTTGATCAGTTCGATAAAGCGGTTGAGGTCGCGCAGTAACAGGTCGGCCCGTTTGTAGGCGGCAAACCTCCTGGCCCACACAATGGTCAGCACATTGGGGTCGAAGAGTTTACCGGTCTGATCGGCAACCACCTCAAACAGGTTCATTTTCATTTCCCGCTTGCGTGCCTGCAGCCACTCGTCGTTGTTGGCGTTGTAGGCTTCCCGCATCGTCCGGTCCATCCAGAACGGCACGTTCTGGGCATTGGTAATGGCCTTTATGTCACAGATTCCTTCGTTGCCACACCACATAGCGCGGGCAACCTCGCCGTGCAGTTGCGAAACTCCGTTCGCGACACGGGCAAGCCGGAGGGCAGCCAATGTGTGGTTAAACATCTGTCCGTACATGCCGGTATATTCACGGGCCTCTTCAAGCGAAAAGTTGTTAAAGAAACTCATCCGGTGCAGCAGGTTAATATCGTGTTCTTCGTTGCCGGCCTTTTCGGGCGTGTGCGTGGTAAACACAACCCGTTTCTTTACTTCTTCCGCATTTCCTTCAAATTTATCCAGCAGGTGAAACGCCATCGGCAGGGCATGCCCTTCGTTGAGGTGGTAAATGTCTGCACCGCCCAGCGCATCCACTACTTTTGCACCGCCAATACCCAGCACTATGCTCTGCGAAATGCGCGCATTCACCTCCACATCGTAGAGTTTATGGGTAATGGTGCGCGCCAGGAAATCGTTTTCGGGAATATCCGTTGTCAGGAAATACATGGGCACGGTGCCGAAAATCTCAGGCTTCAGCACCAGGGCTTTTACATAAACCGGGTGCCCGTTTACGACTACGCGTACCGTTATGCCGCTATCTTCCAGGTAAGTATAGAACTTCTTCTGGAACAGCACCCGCATGGTATTGTCTTCGTACCGCACCTGGTCGTAATAGCCAAATTTCCATAAAATGCCAATCCCGATAACATTCTGGCGCAGGTCGTGGGCGCTCCGCATATGGGAGCCGGCCAGAAAGCCAAGACCACCGGAATATGTTTTAAGGGCCTGGTGTATGCCAAACTCCATGCTGAAGTAGGCTACGCGTTTCGTGTATTTACTGTCTATTTCGTAGGGGTGATACCACTTATCGTACTTTGTCATGATTTCTAATTGTTTTTAATGCACACAACCTCCGCTATCAGGTCCTTCCTTTTTTTGATGAAGGCACAAAGCGATGGCACCGGCAACTATAATAATTACCATGCCAGTTTCTGCGCCAGGTGTAGTGGAGCTTGTTTTGTTTACTTGCTTGTTTGTCTGATACGCTGTTTTACTGCTCTCTTTTGTAAGCCACCTGCTTTCCGGTAACCACTGCTCTTCTGAAAAATACCAGGCGGCGTTAAAAAACTGATATCCGAATATACAGGAAATAAAATACTAATTACCGCTCATCGGTAAAAAAGAAATGTTAAATCTACTTAAGTTTGGTTTGGCAGCCTGATGGAAAAAGTACTTCCTTCGCCCTCCTTGCTCTCGCACCAGATTTTACCGCCCTGTACCTCAACCAGATCCCGGATAATGGAAAGCCCGATGCCCCTGGCCTGCTCGCCATGAAGCCCGGTCCGGGAGGCCCTGGTATATTTATCAAACAGGTAAGGCTGCATATCCTGCGGAATACCGATACCATTGTCCGTAATTTTCAGCAGTACGCTATGCTCCTCCTCCTCTAGGGCGAGTGTGATAGTGCCATCCGGTTTTGTAAATTTGATGGAATTGGAAATCAGGTTATTCAGGATCTGGTCCAGCTTGATAACATCTACATCGGCAAACACTTTAGCAGGGGCAATGAGCGTGATTTTCTGCTTTATGCTTTTGTTCATGGCAAACATTTCCGCTACGTCCCGCACTTTTTCAACCAGGTCGATCCGCTGCTTGTTAACGACAATTCCAGGCGACTTTAAATGCTCTTCGCTCAGGATATCTAAAATCAAGCTGATGCAGGTTTCGCAGGCTTTGCCAATAAAATGGGTGTAGTTTGTCAGTTCGCTGTAGTTTTGTCTCTGGTGGTCGGTTTCGAGTGCGCCCGATACACTTTGTATAATGGAGATCGGCCCCCGCAAGTCATGCGCTAAAATTTCCAGGGCCGTGTCTTTCTTCTGGGCATATTCCAGCAGGTAGGCCGTGTGCTCCGCCCGGTCGGTGATATCTTCGGCTATGCCAGTCACGCCCGACAGGCTGCCTGTTTCGTCATAAAGAGGAGCGGCTTCGGCACAGATTACTTTGGTGGATAAGCCGGGCAACTGCAGCCTGAACTGGGTATTGATCGGTTTCCCCTGCAGCAGGTTGTTGAAACAGTTTGTAACCACCATGCTGTCCTCGGGGTGCACCACGTCCGGCAGGGTGTAAGGTTGCTGCAGAAAAATATGCAAATCACCTGCAAACAGGGACTCCGCTGCCCTGCTCAGGTAGGTAAACCGGGTGCTGGCTACATCGAATGCGAAAATAATTTTACGACTGCTATTGCCTAGTTGCTGAAGGATGCTGCTGTCCATAGTAGTTGGTTTGAACACAGCTATAGTGCTGTATACACTTTGATATCTACGAGGCTATATAGCATTGGTTTAATGAGAAAAAACAATAGCTGAAGCGGCAAAAATAAACCCCACCAGGCTTTACCGGGTGAGGTTTTCTGCCAGCGACTGGTGTTGCGGACCCGGCGATCTAAAAAGTTACTGCAAGGCCCGGACCGCTTGTGGCGAAACCCAGTCTGAACCTAAGCCGGCCCTGCCTGTCCTGGCTTGTATACAGTCCTTCGTTGTAGAGCTCGGCAGCCTGTTGCGCATGTTTGCTGTACCCCACCGAAAACGGAATCGAGAGTGCCAGCAAACCGGCGCCCACTCCTGCCATCGTCCAGTTTGGCGTACCCCCGCCTATGGCGGAACCCAGGGGATAACCGACCATAAAGCCCCCTGCATAACTCAGGACAGTTACCGGGATCATATTTCTGCGGGCTACCTTCATTTCCTGAAGCGCTTCCGGGTTTTCCCGCACAACATCTTCCAGCTGACTGGGCGAAAGTTTTACCCCATCGAGGGTAAAGGTGGTGCCTACCTTTTTGGTTACAACAATAGGACTTTGCTGTACCTGCGCATAGCCATGGCGCAACAACAACGACAGCAGCAAGGTAAGTGCAAGGGTAATTCCTGCCTTCATAAGATAAAGCTGAAAAAGTTAAAAAGGGATTGTCCGTTCTTTCAAAAAACAGTACAAGATAATCCCCGCAACAAACAAAAGCAATACTCCTGCTTCGTTTTCTTCCGCCTCTTTTCAGGCTGCAGAAATGCTCCTGAATTTGCTGCCCCGATGCAGGAAAAAGGAGCAGCGGGTGTGGTGGCGGGCGCAGCAAAACGCTGGCTAGCAGCAGCGGCTATGGTGGCTGGTGGAGAAGGCTTTTTACAAGCTTCACATTCCGGAAAAATGCTTCAGGCCTCAGCTTAAAAAGCTGTGTAAAGCCCTCAACTGTAATTCAAAAATTCTATATTTGCCTATGCTGCTGTTCCTGCCGTGTCGTTCACCTTTTAACTTTCTCCTGTGGCAACTGTTTTAGACATACATCATCTCTCCAAAAAGTACGGACACCTGCAGGCGCTGCAGGGGCTTTCGTTACAGGTGGAAGCGGGTAGCATTTATGGCTTGCTCGGCCCCAACGGGAGTGGCAAAACCACCACGCTGGGTATTGTGCTGGATGTGATCAAACCCACCAGCGGCAGCTTTTCCTGGTTCGGCAGCCCGGTGAGCAAAGAGACCAAGCAGCGGATTGGCGCCTTACTCGAAACGCCAAATTTTTACCCTTACCTTACCGCCAGGCAGAACCTGCAGCTTGTTGCCGACATAAAAGGAGCCGACAAAAGCAACATCAACAGGATGCTGGATATGGTGGCATTAGGCACCCGCAGCAACACCACGTTTAAAGGCTTTTCGCTGGGCATGAAACAGCGCCTGGCCCTTGCCGCCGCTATGCTCAACGACCCGGAAGTACTGGTGCTCGACGAACCCACCAACGGCCTGGACCCACAGGGGATAGCCGAGGTGCGCGACCTGATCCTGCGCATCGGGGCACAGGGCAAAACCATTATCCTGGCCAGCCATTTACTTGACGAAGTGGAGAAAGTGTGCACGCACATGGCGGTGCTTCGCGGAGGTCGGCTGGTATCAGGCGGACCGGTGGGCGACATGCTTGCAGCAAACGAACAGCTCGTTATCAGTGCACCCGAGCTGCAGCCTGTGCTGGCGCTGCTGGAGCGCCTCCCCTATGTGGCACAGTTTACACCGGCCAAAGAAGGAGTTGCCCTTACCCTGAAAGAAGGCTATAACAGCACCAACATTAACCGCGACATGTTTGCGCAGGGCATTGTGCTGTCGCAGCTGATTGTGCGGCGCAAGAGCCTGGAGGCGCAGTTTATGGAAATCATTAAAACAACTTCTTAAGATGGACTTGTTACGAACAGAGTTCCGGAAGATATTCCCCTACCGCACCTTCTGGGCTATCCTGGGAATTTACATTTTGTTACTGCTGCTGGTTACCTCCGCCAGCAGCAGTGTAGTAGTAAACGGCGAAGTGTATGGAAAAACCATGTACCAGTTTCCGCAGATCTGGTCGCGGCTTGCCTACATCGGCAGCTTTTTTAATGTGCTCCTGGGTATTCTGATCATTATCCTGGTAACAGACGAGTTCACTTTCAGAACGTTCAGGCAACAGGTGATAGACGGACTTTCGCGGGGAGAACTGGTGTTGGCCAAGTTTTATGTGGGGCTTGCACTGGCTACTTTCTGCACTCTTGTACTACTGGTGCTCGGGTTTGTGCTGGGACTGCTATACAGCACCGATAAAAGTGCTTCTGCTATCTTCAGCCAACTGGATGCTGTTCCATATTTTTTTGTGCAGGCTGTTGCCTATATGGCACTGGCCATGCTGTTCGGTTTCCTGATCCGGAAGAGCGGTTTGGCCATCATCGCTTTTTTTGTCTACACCATACTCGTGGAGCCGCTTATTCATTACAGCCTGCCGGACACTGTTGACAAGTTTTTCCCGGTAAAGGTTTTCGCCAGCCTGACACCACGGCCCGGCCAGGCCCTTATAGACCAGATTACCACTCCCACCGAGATGCTGACACCACAGTGGGCGGTACTGCCGGCACTTGCTTATTCTGCGCTGCTTGTTTCTGCTGCCTGGCTTATCCTGAAACTGAGAGACCTGTAGTTACTTCACCAGGGTGTTATAATAGTCTATAATGGCAACAAGATGATCTATGTTATCATAGTTGTACTTGTTCTTTTTCATAAACTCCTTCACGTCTTTTTCTTTCTTGCCAAAGTAGCGGGGCAGGTCCTTCCGCAGGTTGCGAAGTGTTATGATGTCGCCATCCGGCAGCAGCAGGTAAAACAAGGGCACAATCTGCTCTACAAACCGGTAACCCATGGAGTTATAATACGGATCGTAGTAACCGAAACGCCGCGTGTTCATGGCGCTCATGTTGTTTACATCCCGCCTTACGTAACTTTCGCGCATAATGAGCGTCAGCTGCCCGTAATTCAGTTGCTGGAAAAAGGTGGGTTTTTTAAAGTCGGTGTACGGTTTGTCCTGGTCCCAGTTGTAGGTTACAAACACCTGCTGACCCGGGCTTTCCTCCGAAGCGTTGCTTACAATAAAATGATCCACGTTTACCGGTGAAAAAGATCGCAAGGTACCATCCTCCTGCTGCACATTAATGATCTCTTCCTGGTGATGGAATGTTAGTGATCCGGAAACGGTATCTCCGGAAAAAAGAACGACGTTTGCTACCGGCCATTCCTGAATATCAATAGAGGAGATTCTTTGCTGCGCAAACAGCGCCATAGGGCCTGACAGGAAAACGAAAAAGACAACTGTCAGAAAACGGGAAACAGATATAAAACCAAACATATGCTACACAAGATTATTGATGAAACACTTGCTACCTGTTTTTTTAACAGATAACGATACACAACCTATCACTTTACCAGCCATCCTATCCTGAAAGCTATATGCTTTTTCACTTAAACAAACCTGGCGCCAAACAAGCACATAGCTAACTGATAGTGAAGCTCCACCAGATTCTTTTTCACATTTTATCTACGATAATATAGTGCATTTACGGCTAAAAAGTTGCCTTCCCGATACAATTTCCTATAAAATAAAACAGCCCGAAAGTGCAACATTTCTATTCTCTTTCAGGCTGTTTTTGAAGCAGTTAGCAACGCAACACAGCACCACCTCCTGCAACAAATATAAAAATAATTCAATATAATAGTACTAAGCAGGAACTTCACAGGCAACTGTGCTGCTGCTTCTCATAATAGTGTATGCGGCATGAAAGGCCAGCCCTGTAACAGCAGCGCCGGCTATATGCCAGGGTTACAGGTTTTTACTGATCGTGATATTTTTCAGGATTTCGTGCCCCAGTTTATCGCGTTTGGTGGTCAGGTAGCGCTGGTTGTGCTCGTTTGGCACAACTTCTATCGGCACGTTTTCAACTACTTCCAGTCCGTAGCCAATCAGCCCTGTCCGCTTCTTGGGATTGTTGGAGATCAGCTTCATTTTGGTAACGCCGATGTCGCGGAGAATCTGGGCACCTACGCCATAATCGCGCTCGTCCATGCCAAAACCGAGTTCCAGGTTCGCCTCCACCGTATCCAGCCCCTGCTCCTGCAGTTTGTAGGCTTTCAGTTTGTTCAGCAGCCCGATGCCGCGTCCTTCCTGGTTCATGTACACCACCACGCCTTTGCCTTCGCGCTCAATCATGCGCATGGCCTCGTGCAGCTGCGGACCGCAGTCGCAACGGCAGGAACCAAAAATATCGCCTGTTACGCAGGACGAATGCACCCGCACCAGTACCGGCTCATCTTCTTCCCAGGTGCCTTTTACCAATGCCAGGTGTTTGGCATTGTTGCTGATCTGGGTAAAGGCATAGAGGTCGAAGTTGCCGTAATCGGTCGGCATCTGCACTGCAATCTCACGGGTAATCAGGCTTTCCTGCTTTAAGCGGTACACAATCAGGTCTTTGATGGAGATCAGCTTCAGGTTGAAACGTTCCGCCACTTTCACCAGGTCGGGCAACCGGGCCATGGAGCCGTCTTCGTTCATGATCTCCACCAGCACGCCCGCCGGGTACAAACCTGCCAGGCGCGCCAGGTCAACAGAAGCCTCTGTATGGCCCGGGCGTCGGATAACACCTTCTGTTTTTGACCGGAGCGGGAATATATGCCCCGGTTTTCCTAACGACTCGGGGTCGGTAGCCGGGTCCACGAGTGCCTGTATGGTTTTGGCACGGTCGGAGGCGGAGATACCGGTGGTGCAGCCATGGCCAAGCAGGTCTACCGATACGGTAAAGGCGGTGGCATGGGAAGTGGTGTTGCGGGTAACCATCATTTCCAGCCCCAGCTCGTCGCATCGTTCTTCGGGCAAGGCACAGCAGATGAGGCCGCGCCCGTGCGTGGCCATAAAGTTAACAATCTCGGGTGTGATCAGTTCGGCGGCACAAACAAAGTCGCCTTCGTTTTCGCGGTCATCGTCATCCACCACAATCACTACTTTTCCCTGGCGGATATCTTCGATCGCATCTTCTATTTTATCAAGAGGCCTTAACACCTCCTTTTCTGTGGTTTCCATAAAGTCTGCATTATAACGGCTGCCATTGCAGTTGGCAGCTGGTTTGTTATGGTTAATAATTGCGGTACAAATTTAGGAAGTTTATCCTGCAATACCTGCTAATTAAACAACACATAAGCGCAGCAATTGGTTTTATTGTGCAGCAGGCGTGGTAGCTTTTCCTGTAAAACCGCCTCTTTCGTGCTGCAGCAGCGGCTATGGTGGCAGGAGCAGCAGAATTGTCTGAACCACAGATTTACCGGATGAAAGGATTTCACGGAAGTTTTTCACGGAAGTATTTCACAAAGTTTAACTGCAGCTGCCACCATAGCCTCTGCTCCTGCTTACCTATCTAATTAAAGCCAAACCGCCGTTCAAAACCAGTCCACCACCCGGATAACTTTAGCAGGGGGCGGGTTACCGTCGATGCAGCGTTTATAAGCATCGGCAATCCGTTGGTATTTTTCGGAAGTGAGGTGCAGTTCATCAAACCAGTCGTCGAAGGAAGGGGCTACGCCGCGACAGTCGATGTGGTACACATTCGGGAACCGCTGTGCCAGCTCGTGAAACATGTAGTTGAGCTCAAAGATTAGGGCTTTGATGATATTGTCTGAGGTTATCGGGTCTGTTACGCCGCGGATCATCAGGGGGCGCTTGAGCCAGTTGCCGGAGCCCAGCATCCGGTTCAGCAGCGGCTGCAGCTGGTACCATTTTCGCCAGCGGTAGTTGTAGGTAGGCAGCGCATAGTCGTAGCCCTGGGTAATGATGCGCATGTGGTCGAACTTGCCCGACTCCTGCAGGTTCCGGAAGAGCATATAGTATTGGGCTTTTATCGTCCAGATAAACGAATAAAAGACAGGGCTCACACTACGGTACCCGTCCAGGATGGCAGCTTTGGTACGCTCATCTGCCCCGATGCAGAACATCTTTTCCAGCTGCTCCGGATCTCTCAACTTACTGTCGCAGTTGGGGTTTACCATAATGGCCAGGCGGTTGTAGCCCACAAAGTCGTTGCCGCCACCGCTTATCAGGAACACATCCGGCACATGAATCGAAAGCTCTTCGATGTATTTTTCCTCGTACAGAATGTTGGTAAACCAGTCGCCGCCGTAGGCAATGCTGTAGATGGCATAATCCGGGCGGTCGTTGAGCCAATCGATGATATCCTGTACAAAAAACGGAAACTGAAACCAGGAATCGCCTTCCGCTACTATCACTTTGTTCCTGCTGTTCCCCGGGTCGCGGAATCCGTTGCGGATGGTTTTATAGTACCGCTTTTGCCTGAAGCGGGTACTCCACCTGTTCATCAGCCCCAGCATACCACGGGTAGCATCCGACTGCAGCTTAAGCGTGCTTTCATTGATATCGAAAATCCGGATAAGCAGCTGGCGGAGGTCTGCAAAGGTCAGGTTGGTTTCTTTCCTGACCAGCTCCTCGAACGCCGCATCCGTAAACTCCAGCGGATGCTTTACAATGCAGTCGATAAGAAACTGTTTGCGGTTTGGATTTTCTTCATTCATGTAAGCCTATACGTGTTGATGGCATTATTTCACCAGGTACCTGGTAAACACCCAGCCCTCCAGGTCCATCAGTCCGTGCACCACATCCAGCACCTCTACAAAACTCCAGTTGCCTTCGCGCTGCAGCACCAGCACATGGGTACCGGCAGGGAGCGGGTTGGTGATCTGCGAAAAACTGGTACCGGGGCCGGACCGGATGTTAAGCTCGGTAGAAGTACGGTATTCATCCAGCGCCTGGTCCTCCCGTCCCAGCGCACGGGCCCGGAAACTCTTCATCGGGAAAGCCGGTCCGGGATCGGATTTGCGGATAGGCGCTATATCGTCGTGGCCCACTACATCCTGTAGGTTATAGGTTTTCACCAGCAGCGCTGCAATCTCCAGGCTCACCTCCAGTTGCAGCTCTGTGTATTCCTGCCAGGCACTCGCCCGGGTTTCGTTTTTGTGCGTGTCCAGCAGCACTTCCGTATCAGGCACCAGCCTTTTATCAACCGGGCAAATGTACTGGCTTCCTTTGCGGGAGAGCCTGCCGGCATTCACCAGTTCAATTCCAATGGCATACTTATTTAAGCCCGACAAGCCGTTCCAGTAACTAACGCCGGCGTGCCAGCAAATTACATTGAAGGGGGCGAACTGGTAAACGGCACCGTCCTGGCCGATGAGCAGATGCGCCGAAGCCCTGGCGGCAGGATTCATAAACCAGCTTAAGGTAGATTGCGTGGTCGTGACGGCAGTGTAGTGCATGACCAGGTACTGCGGCACATATTTGCCACTTTTATTGGGTGTTGGGTGATAACTTACCTGCGTGTCATCTTTCCCATACAGGAGGTGGTTCTTTATTTTCATAGTTTTTGCTTAAACAGGTGGCGGTAACCCAAAAGCAGCCAAGGGGCAGACCAGGTGCTGCACCAAAACCAGGATACGTGTTATGCAACAGCAACACGAGCCTATAAAACAATTAACCTGCACCAACAGCTCTTGTACGATAAATATAAGTTTCACCTCTCTCTTATACAATACTGATTTTTAAGTATTTAATATCCCCAACTCCTCATTCGGTTTGCTGCAACACGTTGCTTGCCGGTGTGGTCGTCAGAGTTAAAGACTTTATGAAACAAACCGGACAGTGCAGGATAGAACCTTATGCTTCTTTCGCTACCTTTAAAACACAATTGATGTTACCTCAAAACTGAATAACGGAAAACAAGTGCTACATTTATCTTTATCAAAGAAGTGGAGCAGGTAGTATATGATACAAACATTAGTTCCTTTTTATCAAAAACGCCTGGTGCTGGTGCTGATGGCATTCCTGCTGCTCTCCCAGTTGGCAGTGGCGGCCGGTAGCGGCCAGCAATCGAAGCGCTACCCCGTAACTGCCTACGGCGCCAAAGGCGACGGGCAAACCCTGAACACCAAAGCCATTCAGAAAGCAATTGACAAATGCGCGGCCAAAGGCGGCGGCGTAGTCGTTATTCCGAAGGGTACCTTTGTAAGCGGTTCTGTTTTCCTGAAAAAAAACGTAAGCCTGGAAATTAAAAAAGATGGCATCCTGAAAGGTTCTGTAAACCAGGAAGATTACCCGCAGGTGCAAACCCGCTGGGAAGGAACAGAACGCATGTTTACGGCTGCCCTTTTAAATGCAGAGAACCTGGACGGCATCAGCCTGACAGGCCCCGGCACCATCGACGGCTCCGGCGAAGTCTGGACAGCACGTGCCCGCCAGCACCGCGAACAACAGCAACAGCAAAATACAACGCCCACGCCCGGTCAGCGCCTGGGGCGGCCCCGGCTTATCAGCATCCAGAAATGCAGCAACATCCGCATACAAAACCTGAAGCTGCTGAACCAGGCGGTGTGGGGGCTGCATATCCTGTACAGCGAGAATGTAGACGTGGAGAACCTGCTCATCCGGGCAGAACACAACATCCCCAGCTCCAACGGCATCGATATAGACTCAAGCAAAAAAGTGCGCGTTTCCGGCTGCGACATCGACGTGAACGACGACTGCATCTCCATTAAATCAGGCAAGGACGAGGACGGGCTGCGGGTGAACAGGCCCAGCGAAGACATTATCATCGAAAGCTGCCGCTTCGGCTACGGCCATGGCGGCGTGGCGATGGGCAGCGAAACATCCGGCGGCATCCGGAATGTAGAGGTGCGTAACTGCGTAGCCGAAGCCGATAACTGGGCGCCCATCCGGTTTAAATCGCAGCCCAGCCGGGGCGGGGTGGTAGAGAACATCACCTTCCGCAACATCAAAGTAAACGACACCCGCAAAGCCGTGGAGTTTAACATGGCCTGGCACATGGTGCCGCCCATCAAGCCACCAGCCAAAGTACTGCCTGTTGTGCGCAATGTGCAGCTGATTGGCATTACCGGCACCGCCTCCCGCGTAGGCGACATCCGCGGCCTCCCCGACAGCCCCATCCAGGGCGTCACTTTCCGCGACTGCCATATTGTGGCGGAGAAGGGGCTGCTGGTGGAGCATGTAACCAACCTCGATACGTCCGGGCTAAAGCTGGAGGTAAAACAAGGACCGGAAATCATACACCCTAACACAGCAAAATAACGGAAACAATAAAATTCAAATAGAAAAATGAGACTATCAGGAAATAACATTACGCCTGCAGGCTACCCGCACCTGAAGCATAACCTGAAAACGGCGGTTCTGGCGCTGGCGCTATCTGCTGCAGCAGCCACCACAGCCGCTGCACAAACCAATCCGCCCAAAGCCACCGATTCCACCACGCCACTGCACCTGCTGCAGCCCGACTACCCGACCCCCTATGGTAAAACCACGGTAGAGGACATTACCAAAGTGCTGAACCGGGTACACAGTTACCTCGATGCTACCACCCCGATGAAGCTGGTCGACAAAGACACCGGAGCGGAGGTGAAGAATTATAAGAAGCCGGGCAATAACGCCATCTTCCAGAAAGGGGATTACCGCCTCATCAGCTACGAGTGGGGCGTAACCTATGCCGGCATGCTCCTCGCTGCCGAAGCCACCGGCGACAAGCGTTATTCCGATTACACTGCCAACCGCCTGAAGTTTATCAACGACCTGGTGCCGTATTACAAAGAGCAGCACAAAAAAGACCCGAAAGCCAGTAACCCTGTGCACTCGGTGCTGGAGCCACGCGCCCTCGACGATGCAGGCGCCATGGCTGCTGCCATGATAAAGGCCACACGAGCCAACATCACGCCCGACATGCGGCCTATCATCCAGAACTACGTGGACTATATCAGCCAGAAAGAGTTCCGTTTAGCGGATGGCACCCTGGCCCGTAACCGTCCGCTGCCCAACACCATCTGGCTCGACGACCTGTTCATGAGCGTGCCAGCCCTGGCGCAAATGGGCAAAATGACCGGCGAGCGGAAGTACTACGACGATGCCGTGAAGCAGGTGGTGCAGTTCTCGGAGCGTATGTTCAACAAGGAAAAAGGCCTCTTTATGCACGGTTGGGTACAGGACATGAACCCGCATCCGCAGTTCCACTGGGCCCGCGCCAACGGCTGGGCCGTGATGACGATGGTAGAACTGCTCGACGTACTGCCGCAGGACCACCCCGGCTATAATAAAGTACTCGACCAGCTGCGCGCCCACATCCAGGGACTGGCAAAATACCAGTCAGGCCCCGGTTTCTGGCACCAGCTCATCGACCGCAACGATACGTACCTCGAAACATCCGCAACCGCCATCTACACCTACGCCATAGCCCGCGCCATCAACCGCGGCTGGATAGACAAGCAGGCCTACGGCCCGATGGTGCTCCTAGCCTGGAACGCTGTTTCTACCAAAGTAAACGATAAAGGCCAGGTAGAAGGAACCTGCGTTGGCACCGGTATGGGCTTCGACCCGGCGTTTTACTACTACCGTCCTGTGAACGTGTATGCCGCCCACAGCTATGGTCCGGTGTTATTGGCAGGCGCCGAAATGATTAATCTTCTGAAAGCCAACAAACACGAAATAAACGACAGCTCTGTGCAGTTTCCGGCAGCCCGGAAATAAGTATTTGTCTGAATCAGGATTTACAGGATTTTAGGATTAGCAGGATTTGTTGATTGATAACAATCCATAAATCCTAAAATCCCACGAATCCCAATTCAGACAAATTACAGCATTCATTGCCTAACCAGTGAACCAATGCAGGCTGCTGGTGCGAGCTTGTAGCTCGTACCTTCTTCTACAGGATAATTCTGTTTTGCAAGTACGAGCTACAAGCTCGCACCAGCGAATAATATAATAATTCAAATCCTGTAAATTCTAAAATTCTGCAAATCCTGATTCAGACAATTTCAGACTAAAGACCTCCTATTTCTACAGCAAAAACAAATGTTCAAAAACAGTTCTTACGTATCTCTTACCCTCCTCTGCCTCTCAGCCCTCACCTTCGGGACGGGCTGCAAAAGTAGCAATACAACACCCGTTGCTGCACAAGAAAACTCCTCTGCTCCTGCCACCACAGCCTCTGCACAGGCAGCAGAAGGCACTTCCTACAAATTCGATTTCGGTACCGGAAAAGTGGCAGCGGGTTACCAGCAGGTGCTGCCCACCACCACCTACACCCCCGAACGCGGCTACGGCATCGTGAGCAAATCGGAAGTGCAGGCGGTGAGCCGCAACGGGAAAGATGCCCTGCGCAGCGACTTCGTCACGAGCCAGGAGCCTTTTTATTTTGTAGCGGATGTGCCGGAAGGAAACTACAAAGTAACGGTAACGCTGGGCGATGCGCAGGGCACTTCCGTTACGACCGTGAAGGCAGAATCGCGCAGGCTGATGCTGGAGGAAGTAAAAACAGCGAATGGCAAAGTGGAGTCGCACACGTTTCTGGTAAACGTGCGCACGCCCCGCATCAATGAGCAGGAAAGGATCCGCCTGAAGCCACGCGAACATAACTACCTCAACTGGGATAATAAACTCACCCTGGAATTCAACAACGCAAAGCCCGCTGTGGCAGCTGTCGAAATAACCAAAGCAGAGGATGTGATTACGATGTTCCTGGCCGGCAATTCTACCGTGGTAGACCAGGAGAACGAGCCCTGGGCGGCCTGGGGACAGATGATTCCGAGGTTCTTTGAAGAAGGCGTAGTCGTAGCCAACTTTGCAGAATCCGGCGAAACACTCAGGGCTTTCGCCGGCGAAAAACGGCTCGACAAAGTTCTCAGCCTCATGAAGCCCGGCGACTACCTCTTCATCGAGTTCGCCCACAACGACCAGAAACCCGGCGGCAACCACCTGGACCCCTTCACCACCTACAAGGAAACGCTGAAACAATACATCAGCAAAGCCCGCGAAAAGGGCGGCAACCCGGTGCTGGTCACCTCCATGCACCGCCGCCGCTTCGACGACAACGGTAAAATCATCAACACCCTGTCCGACTACCCCGAAGCAGTGCGCCAGACGGGAAAGGAAGAAAACGTACCCGTAATCGACCTGAACGCCATGAGCAAGGAGTTCTACGAAGCCATGGGCCCGGAAGAATCGAAAAAAGCCTTTGTACATTACCCGGCAGGCACCTTCCCCGGACAGGCCACGGAGCTGAAAGACGACACCCACTTCAGTACTTACGGCGCTTACCAGCTGGCAAAAGCAGTTGTAGAAGGCATCAAAAAGAACAACCTGAAACTAGTCCAGTACCTCCGCGACGACGTGAAGCCCTACAACCCAGCCCAACCCGACCCGGTGGCAAACTGGAAATTACCGCTAAGCCCGGATGCAACGGTGGTGAAGCCGGATGGGAATTAGTAATAAAGGAGGTGTTGTTTCTGTAGGGGCAGGTCGCGACCTGCCCAATCGTCTGCGAACAAGCCGTGCAGGCACTACGGTAAAGGGAGGCAAACCATTTACCAGCAGAGATAACAGGTGCACGATTCGGACAGGTCACGGCCCAATGTCGCTAATGTAAAAATCCTGCCGCAAGTTTAGCGACAGCGTAACTTGTGGTATTTCATGAGGCCAGTTTGTAACTGGCGAAAGTATTTTGCAGGTAAGCCAGTTACAAACTGGCACCATATCCAACCACCAGTTACCGCTGCGCTCAAACTGGCGGTATGAAAAGATTTTAAGTTGACAGCATTGCCCTCCTGTCCCTACAACAAACAAGCAGCAGTGGCAATGGTGGCAGGTGCAGCAAAACGTTGCAGCGCTAATTGAAATGATAAAAAGATTTTTGATACGCTTTACGCTATAATAACATGAGAAGAAGACTTTTAAACCTTTGCCTTTCCCTGGCGCTGCTGCTAAGCGGCATCGTTCAGGCGCAGGCACAGAAGCAGATGGAAAACCTGGGACGTGGCGTAGTGGCTGTGCCGGAAGGAAACGGGAAAGTGTTCGTGGGCTGGCGCATGCTCGGCACCGACCCCGACGACATTGCCTTCAATCTCTACCGCAGCACAGCAGGTGGCAAAGCAACTAAATTAAATAAGAAGCCCCTTACCCAGAGCACCAGCTACCAAGACCAGGGCGTGGACCTGGCGAAGCAAAACGCGTACTTCGTGAAACCGGTAGTAAAGGGCAAAGAACAGGCAGCCAGCGCTTCATTCACCTTGAAAGCCAATGCCCCGGTGCAGCCATTCCTTTCCATCCCGCTGCAAACCCTGGAAGGCCACACCCCCAACGATGCCGCCGTGGCTGACCTGGACGGCGACGGCGAATACGAAATCGTACTGAAACAGGAGATGCGCCCCCGCGACAACTCCCACCGCGGCCTCACCGGCACAACTAAACTCGAAGCCTATAAACTCGACGGCACTATGCTTTGGCGCGTAGACCTGGGCCCGAACATCCGCGAAGGCGCCCACTACACTCCCTTCGTGGTGTATGATTTCGATGGCGACGGCAAAGCCGAAGTAGCCATCCGCACCGCAGAAGGCACAGTAGACGGCACCGGCACTGCTATCGGCGACACCGACGGCGACGGCCGCACCGACTACCGCAACATGCAAACCGGCTACATTTTGGAAGGCCCGGAATTCCTGTCTGTGTTCGACGGCATGACCGGAAAAGAGGTAGCCCGCACCAACTACATTCCCCGCGGCAACATCTGCGACTATGGTGACTGCTACGGCAACCGTGGCGACCGCTTCCTGATGGCGGTGGCTTACCTCGATGGCGAGCATCCGAGCATCATCATGTGCCGCGGCTACTATGCCCTCACCAAACTCGAAGCGGTGAATTTCCGCAATGGGAAGCTGTCGGAGGTGTGGAAATTCTCCAGCGCTGACTTTCCGGGTTTCGGCGGACAAGGCAACCACAACCTGAGCGTAGCTGACGTAGACGGCGACGGCAAAGACGAAATCATTTACGGCCAGATGACCCTCGACAACGACGGCAAAGGCCTCTACACCACCCGCATCGGCCACGGCGACGCCCTGCACGTATCGGACCTGGACCCGGAGCGACCCGGCCTGGAGGTGTTTGGGATACAGGAGCGCTTCGGCGATGCCGGTGCTAACTTCCGCGACGCCCGCACCGGCGAAATCATCTGGAAAAAAGCATCTGTTAAAGCAGGCGACGACGGCGAAGGTCCGGGTCGCGGCCTGGCACTCGACATTGACCCGCGTTATCCCGGTTACGAATGCTGGGTGGCCGGAGCCGGCATCAGGGGCATGTTCGACAGCAAAGGCAACGTGATCGCCGACCGCACCCCTGCCTGCAACATGGGCATCTTCTGGGACGGCGATGTGCTCAGCGAAATCCTGAACGGCACTAACGTAGAGAAGTGGGACTACCAGAACAGCAAAACCGACCGCCTGCTCAACGCATCTGAGTTTAACTGCGTCCGCAACAACGGCACCAAATCCAACCCCGCCATCTCCGCCGACATCCTGGGCGACTGGCGCGAAGAGGTTATTTACCGCACCACCGACAACAAGGAACTGCGCATCTTCACGACCACCATCCCCACCGAACACCGCTTCTACACCTTCATGCACGACCCGGTGTACCGCATGGGCATCGTGTGGCAGAACGTAGGCTATAACCAGCCGCCCCACACCAGCTTCTACCTGGGCCATGGCATGAAAAAGCCCCCACGCCCCAACATCGTGCTGGTGCCGAACAAATTGAAGGCGGATATTGGGATTAGTAAGCGGTAGGGAAATATAAAACTAAAAATGGCACGGGCGTCCTCGCCCGTGTCTACTATTCCGCGGCCTCTGGCCGCCGTGAACCAAATTATAAAGAATACAATGTTGACAAAAAAGGCACTGCTTACCTTCAGCCTTGCAGCCTGCTTAGGCCTCGGCACCCTAAACACCACCCAGGCACAACGCATCATGGAAAACCTCGGCAGAGGCGTCGTAGCAGTACATGCAGGCAAAGACAGCGTGTACGTCGGCTGGCGCATGCTTGGCACCGATGCCGACGACATCGCCTTTAACCTCTACCGCATTACCGATAAGCAGAAGCCTGTTAAGCTTAACAGCAAACCAATTACCGCCACCACCGATTTTGTCGATACTTCCGCCGACCTCTCCCGCCGGAACAGCTACTACGTGCGCCCGGTGCTGAAGGGAAAAGAGCAGGAAGCAAGTACCGCCTATGCCCTACCCGCTACGGCACCGGCTCAGCCTTACCTGTCCATCCCGCTGCAGGTGCCGGCTCCCAGCGAAATTGACGGCAGAACCTTTACCTACAGCGCCAACGACGCCAGCGCCGCCGACCTCGACGGGGACGGCGAATACGAAATCATCCTGAAATGGGACCCTTCCAACTCCCGGAATCCACCGCAGACCGGGCTGACGGGAAACCAGCTTATTGATGCTTATAAACTCGACGGCACCCGCCTCTGGCGCATCGACCTGGGTAAAAACGTGCGTTCCGGTGCTGCCTACACGCAGTTCCTGGTGTACGACCTCGATGGCGACGGCAAAGCAGAACTGGTGTGCAAAACTGCAGACGGTACCGTGGATGGTGCAGGAAAAATTATTGGCGATGCTACGAAAGACTGGCGCCTGCTCTCCCCTGCCAACAGCTCCATGTACGGCAAAGTAGCCGAAGGCCCGGAGTACCTCACCGTTTTCGACGGCCTGACCGGGGCAGCGCTGGCCTCGCAGGAATACGTGCCCACCCGCTACCCGCTCGATGGCTGGGGTGGCATCGGGGGCAACGGCGGCAACGATAACACCGCCAGCCGCTCCGACCGCTTCACGGCCTGCGTGGCGTACCTCGACGGCAAACTGCCTAGCGTCGTGATGGTCCGGGGCTGGTACGGACGCACTGTAGCTGCCGCCTGGGACTGGCGGGGTAACAAACTAACATCACGTTGGGTGTTCGATTCAGCGAAACCGGAATGGGAAAGTTACTCCGGCATGGCCAACCACTCTGTTACGGTAGCTGATTTTGACTCAGACGGAAAAGACGAAATATGCGTAGGCGCCATGACCATCGACGATAACGGCAAAGGCCTCTACACCACCGGCCTCCGCCACGGCGATGCGCTGCATGCCGGCGACCTGCTCCCCTCCCGCCCCGGCCTGGAAGTGTTTGGCGTGCACGAAAGCGAAGGCCGAACACTGGCGCTTCAAACGCCCGGTTCCGCCATGTTCGACGGGCGCACCGGCGACATCATCTGGTCCAACAACCCGGGCGTGGACGTAGGCCGTGGTATGGCCGCCGACATCGACCCGAACTTTCCCGGAGCCGAATGCTGGGGAGCACCCGGCGGTACTCGTCGTGCCGACACCGGTGAACCCATCTACAAAGAAGTGCCCAACTCCGTCAACTTCGCCGCCTGGTGGGATGCCGACCTGCTGCGCGAGCTGGTGGACAAAACGCAGGTGACCAAATGGGACTGGCAAAACAAAACCACCAAAAACCTGCTGGCCGCCACCGGCGTTTCCTCCAACAACGGCACCAAAGCCACCCCCTGCCTCACCGCCGACATCCTGGGCGACTGGCGCGAGGAAATCATCTGGCGCTCCACCGACAACAAGGAACTGCGCATCTACACCACCACTATTCCGGCTACTAACAGGATGTATACGCTCATGCACGACCCACAGTACCGCCTGGCCATCGCCTGGCAAAACGTATCGTACAACCAGCCACCGCACCCCAGCTTCTTCATTGGCGAAAGCATGAAAAAACCGCCACGTCCTGTTATCGTTTTGCCACAGGTTAGAAAGGAGCAACAGAAGCTGGGTAAGCGTTGAGAGAGGCTTGAAGTAATAATAGCAATAAACAGCTACTTGAAAAGATGTTGGCTTGCCAGCTGAATGTGGATTGTTTTTCTCTATCTACGAAGCACCGCCGCCAGCCAGGTGCGTAAAATGACACTCCACTGTTCGAGCGTTCAGCGAGTTTGGAGGGTCTTGATTTTTTTGGTTCTTTTTTATCAAGAAAAAAAGAACAGAAGGTAGCAATGAAACAGTGAAACTACTTGACATTGAACCGTTGATGACGAAACGTACCCGTAGCAGTAGTATCCATTCTGCAGTTCGCCCACGAGATGCTTTCAGCATGACAAAAATAGAATCTATAGAATGGAGAAAATAGTAACCCAAACATAGAGAATTCAAAGCAGATTTTTTGACCGCTCATTAAACCTTTCTTCCCCAAAACCATCTAACCACCAACACCACAGCACCAACAACCATTCGTTAGTACTATTTATATCAATCGCATGACCAGACTTTTTACCATTATAAATACCCTCTGTTTTACCCTTTTATTTTCCGAAAATATTAGCGCCCAGCGCCAGATGGAATTCCTGAACCGGGGCGTAGTAGCCGTCCAAACCGGCAGCGATTCGGTTTATGTAGGATGGCGCCTGTTAGGCACCGAACCGGAAGACATTGCCTTTAATCTCTACCGCAAATCCGGCAGCGGCAAACCGGTAAAGCTGAACACAAAACCCATTAGCAACAGCACCAACTTCACCGACACTAAAGCAAACCTGAAGGAGAAGCCAGCCTATTTCGTAAAAGCAGTCCTGAAAGGCAAGGAGCAGGAAGCATCGGAACAGGTAGTGGTGTGGGAGAAGAACTACCTGTCTATCCCACTGAAGACGCCACAGGGTTACGCACCAAACGATGCCTCAGTAGGCGACCTGGACGGCGACGGCGAATATGAGGTAATCGTGCACATGGCTGGCCGCGGCCGCGATACCCCTTCCAACGGCTTCACCGACGATCCTATTTTTCATGCCTATAAAATGGACGGCACCCTGCTCTGGGAAATTAACCTCGGCAAAAACATACGCGAAGGTGCCCACTATACCCAGTTTATCGTGGTAGACATGGACGGCGACGGCAAAGCGGAATTTGCCTGCAAAACCGCCGACGGCACCAAAGACGGCAAAGGCAAATTTATTGGGGACGCCACCAAAGACTGGCGCAATGCCAATGGTAAAATCCTGGACGGTCCGGAGTTCTTCACGGTGTTCAGCGGCGAAACGGGCGAAGCGCTGGCAACTGCCGATTACATTGCCCCTCGCGGCGACCTCGGCGGCTGGGGTGGCGTGGGCGGCAACGGCGGCAACGACAATTCCGGCAACCGTTCCGACCGCTTCCTGGCTGGCTCCGCCTATCTTGATGGCAAGCTGCCCAGCGTGCTCATGTGTCGCGGCTACTACGGCCGCTCCGTTATCGCCGCCTGGGATTACCGCGACGGCAAACTAACCTCCCGCTGGGTATTCGATTCTGAAAACGGAAAAAATCCTTTCTCCGGCCAGGGCAACCACGGCCTTAGCATCAACGACATCGACAACGACGGCAAAGACGAAATTGTCTATGGCGCCATGGCCGTTGACGATAACGGCAAAGGCATCTACTCCACCGGCCTCCGCCACGGCGACGCCCTCCATGTCAGCCATTTCGACCCGTCTAACCCTGACCAGTTGGTGTGGGGCGTGCACGAGATTGAAAACGAAGCAGGCCATGTGCAGGAAGGACACGGCGTGGCGCTCTTTAACGCCCGTACCGGTAAAATTTTATGGGGAACTGAAAAGGGCAGAGACGTAGGGCGCGGCATGGCCGCTGACATCGACCCGCGCAACCCCGGGGCAGAGTTCTGGTGGAACGGCGCCGCCGGCCTGCACAACCTGAAAGGCGAACGCATCAGCCAGGCGCCCCGGTCTACCAACTTCGGTATCTGGTGGGATGGCGACCTGCTGCGTGAACTGCTCAACAGCAACTACATCGAAAAATGGGATTACCAGAACGAGAAAGCAAACCGCATTTTCACAGCAGAAGAATGCATGTCGAATAACGGTACCAAGTCAACTCCAGCTTTGAGTGCTGACCTGTTTGGTGATTGGCGCGAAGAGGTAATGCTCCGCACAAGAGACAACAAAGAACTCCGCATCTACACCACCACCATCCCCACGGAGCACCGCCTGGTTACCCTGATGCACGACCCGCAATACCGCATGAGCATTGCCTGGCAGAACGTGGGCTACAACCAGCCGCCGCACACCAGCTATTTCCTGGGCCACGGCATGCAAAAGCCGCCCCGCCCGCACATCGTGGTACTCACACCGCAGGAGCAGCAAAAGAAAAAGCAGGCTGGCAAGGGGCAGGCGAAGAAGTAAAATTCGAAGCGAGAGCCCGGCGGGTTGCGCAGCTTGCCGGCACGCCCTGTTAAGGCTACTGCACCTGCCACCACAGCCTCTGCTTCAGGTTCTTATAAGGAAAAAGAAAAGGTGCTGAAGCAAAAGAAATTTTGCTAGTGCGAGCTTGTAGCTCGTACTTACTTGCCATGATGTAAAGCATGATGCATTGTTTCGTCATGCTGATGTAGGTAGAACTGCAGCAATTTAGTCTGGAAATAAAAGTACGAGCTACAAGCTCGCACTAGCGCACCCGTTTCAGATATTTACCTATAAGAATAGCCTCAAAGGGAGACTTTTCCTGCTATTGTAATTTTTGCACCACAGCAGTAAGTTGAATCTGCATGCAGTTTCACTGCAGGCAAATTTTTATTTCACCATCAGCTCCACCACAGGCTCGATTAATTTCCGGGAGGCTACCGCATCTAAATGCAGCCCATCTGCTGTCATGGTATTGATGTCGAGGCCGGGAGTTTTATAGCCGTTTACAAACAGGCAGCCATTGCGTTTGGCTACTTTCTCGAAAGTTTTGCTCATCTGTTGCACGCGTGCGTCACCACCGGCATACTTTTCTGTAGCCTTTGCTTTTTCGCCGTAAGGAGGAGGCGAAATGATGATGATTTTTGCCTTGCTGATGGTGGGGTAGCGACTGCCTTTTATTTTTTTGATAAGCGTCTCCAGGTTCTGGGGCACTTCCTTTTGCCTGTCAGCAAATACAGCTTTGGCATCGTTGGTACCGAGTTCCAGCACAATGAAATCATACGGACGGTCTTTTGTAAATTCAGCAGCTTTCTTCAGATTTTCGTCCAGTACCAGCAGCGAATTCAGGGTGCTGTCGCCGTTGTTCACAAAACCGATTGTTCTCCCCGACTTACTGATGTTGAAGATTTGCGCCTCCGGCAGCGCCACCTGCAGTTGCTTCGGCCAGCTGTGGGGATAGGTGCCGTTGCTATCGCCAAGAGTAAGGATGTTCAGTTTTCTTTTGGAAGAGGCTGTGTCTTGTGCCGTGAGCACAAACGGAAGCAGGAATAAAAAGGCTAACAGGTACTTCATTTTACGCATCATCATGTCTTTTAAAGGGTACTAGAGATTTTTATGTCATGCAACTTTCCTGCCGAAAGCCTTCGGCGCTTTCGTTGCTGCAACCCAAAGGCAACCGCAGCAGGAGAAAGTACTGGAGTAGGCCACTGCCAGGAGCAGCGGGTTTGGTGACAGCAGCAGAAAGGTAATCAAACTATACAAAAGTAGCACGAAAGTGTGGAAACAAACCGGAAGCAAGCCCTAAACGCTTCCATAAAACGAACAAACGATAGGTTGTATAACTCAGAAAGTATCGGTACTTTTAAGACTAGCTTTTTCTCCGGGATTTCACCTAAAAGAAACAGATTTCCATCAACCAAACAGGCTACGTATGTACCACCTAACCCCGACTCCTTTACCAGCGGCAGAAAACTCTGCAGTACCTGCCACCACAGTCTTTGCAGCTCATCACAAGCCTTGGGCGCTGGTTGTTATGCTGTTGCTCCTGCTGGCATTGCTCCTCGGGCTAACCGCAACAGCACAGGCTCAAAAACAGGCTTCCGCCCGCACCACCACTTCCTTCGACAAGGACTGGCAGTTCCACCAGGGCGAAGCAAAGGGTGCCGAGGCCGCCTCTTTCGACGACAAAGCCTGGCGACGCGTAGATGTACCGCACGACTGGAGCATTGAAGGCACCGTGAGCAAAGACAACCCGACCGGGCGTGGCGGTGGCTATTTTCCTAACGGGGTGGGCTGGTACCGCAAAACGTTTACATTGCCTGACAACTACAACGGCCGCAAAGTGTTTGTAGAGTTCGACGGCATAATGGCCAACAGCGATGTGTGGGTGAACGGGAAGCACCTGGGCAAGCGGCCGTATGGCTATGTGAGCTTTCAGTACGACCTCACGCCGCACCTTAACATTGGCAAGGGTAAAACGAATGTCATCGCCGTACGTGCCGACAACTCCCAGCAACCTGCCTCCCGCTGGTACACCGGTGCCGGCATTTACCGCCACGTGCGCCTGGTGGCGACAGACCCGGTTCATGCCGACCATTGGGGCGTATTTGTCACCACGCCGGAGGTTAGCAAAGAGCAGGCAACCGTACGGGTACAGGCAAAAATTAAGAACGACTCAGGCAAGCAGCAGGAGGTTACGGTGCAAACCACGCTTGTGGATGCAGGAGGTAAAGCCGTGAAGACCGCGGAAGAAACGAAAACGGTTCCAGCCGGCCAGGCGCTGGATTTCCAGAAAGAAGTCGTAGTGGCCAAACCGCAGCTCTGGAACCTGGAGAGCCCGCACCTCTACAAAGCCGTTACACAGGTGCGCGCAGGCAAAACGGTGCTCGACGAAGTAACTACCCCCTTCGGCATCCGCAGTTTCCGATTTGAGCCGGCTACCGGTTTTTACCTGAACGACAAAAACATGAAAATCAAAGGCGCTTGCCTGCACCACGAAGCTGGCGCCCTCGGAGCAGCTGTGCCGTTGCGGGTGTGGGAGAAGCGCCTGGAGCAACTGCGCGAAGCAGGCGTAAATGCCATCCGCACAGCCCACAATCCCTTTGCCCCGGAATTCTACGACCTCTGCGACCGCATGGGCTTCCTGGTGATGAACGAGACCTTCGACACCTGGACCGCCACCAAAAACCACGGCACCTACGGGTACCAGCATTACTTTAAAGACTGGTGGGAAGCCGACACCCGCGATGTGGTGCTCCGCGACCGCAACCATCCCAGTATCATCATCTACAGCGTGGGCAACGAAATCCGCGACAACCTCGACAGCGAAACCGGCTTCAAAACTTTCACCAACCAGCGCGACCTGATTCACCGCCTCGACCCGACGCGTCCCGTCACCATGGCGCTGTTCCGCCCGAACCAGGCCAACGTGTACACCAATGGTTTTGTGGAGCTGATGGATGTGGTGGGGCAGAACTACCGCGAAAACGAACTGGTGCAGGCGCACAAAGACAAGCCGGAGCGCAAGGTCATCGGCACCGAAAACGGGCACACACTCCAGGCCTGGCTGGTGCTGCGCGACAACCCGTTCATGTCCGGGCAGTTTATCTGGACCGGTTTCGACTACCTGGGTGAAGCCGACTGGCCCGCCATTTCCGGCGAGCATGGCATCTACGACCGCGTAGGCGGCACCAAACCTCAAACCTTCGAGCGGCAAAGCTGGTGGTCCGACAAGCCAATGGTGCACATCGCACGCAAAGCCCAGAATGGCGGCGTCGGCAAACTCGTCTCCGACTGGACACCCACCGACTTCGATACCTACGACGAAGCGCACGTCACCATCTTCAGCAACTGCGACGAAGTGGAGCTTTTCCTGAACGGCAAATCGTTAGGCACCAGACCCAAACCCGCAAACGACTCCCCCCGCAACTGGACCCTCACTTTCGAAAAAGGCACCATCAAAGCTGTAGGCCGGAACAAGGGCAAAGAAGTAGCGGTGCACGAGCTGAAAACTGCAGGCGAACCGGCCCGAATCGTAGTAACAGCAGACAAGAAAAAGCTGGCCCACGATTTCGAGGATGTATCCTATGTAACCGCCACCGTGGTAGACGCCAATGGAATCCCCTGCCCCAACGCCACGCCTAAAATCTCCTTCAGCCTGACCGGCCCCGGCACCATCGCCGCTGTCGACAATGGCAATCTTACCAGCCACGAACCTTTCCAGGCAAAGGAAAGAAGTGCTTACCGTGGCGAAGCTGTCGCTATTTTAAAAGCCTCTGCTTCTACCGGTAAAATTGTGCTGAAAGCGACTGCTCCTGGATTGCAGGAAGGCACAGTGGCTATTGAGGCTGGTGCCGGTGAAGGGTTGAGCAGGCGGTAAGGACAAAATGTCTGAATCAGGATTTACAGAATTAACAGGATTGAATTTAAAGCAGAGCAAATCAGGTTAATGATTTTGCTCTGCTTTAGAATGAAAACATTTAAACAAAAGTAACAATACTCCGAATTCTGAAAATCTTAAAATTCTGTAAATCCTGATTCAGACAAAACAATATAAAGTCTCGGCTTCACCCTACTTCCCACTACTCAACAAACTCATCGACTTCACCATATTAATAAACTCAATACGGTAGCCTTCCTTATCTTTACCACGGGCACCTTCGGCCAGTTCCAGCACGGACGCGTAGGTAGCGTTCCCTTTGTGCTCCGAATCGCGGAGGAGCATGCCGAAGGAGGCGACGGCGGCGGCAAAGTTGAAATTTTCTGAAGGTCTTCTATCAATAAGGGCATGATGCCGCACTACTGTTTGCAACAGGCTGCTTTTGTCTCCGTCGGGTTGCTTGTAACGCAGCTTCAGCGTGACGATTTCATCCGTTTTAGCAGCGGCTGTGGTGGCAGGTGCAGTCTGGTATTTTAGGTCGTCAACGGGGTCTGTTTTGGTCGTGCTGTTGGATTTGGCTAATACCAACTCGTAGAGGGCAGTTACGGTGTGGCCGGAGCCGAGGTCGCCGGCGTCTTTTTTGTCGTTGTTAAAGTCTTCGCTCCGTAAAGCGCGGTTTTCGTAGCCAATCAGGCGGTAGGCTTTTACGTTAGCGGGGTTGAACTCCAGTTGCAGCTTCACGTCTTTGGCGGTGGTGAAGAGGGTGCCACCGAACTCGTTTACAAACACCTTCTTCGCCTCCAGCAGGTTATCGACATACGCGTAATTGCCGTTGCCTTTGTCGGCGAGCTTTTCCATTTTGGAATCTTTGTAGTTGCCCATCCCGAAACCCAGCACCGTCAGGAACACACCCGACTCCCGCTTCTCCTCTATCAGCCGCTCCATTTCGGCATCGCTCGACACACCCACGTTAAAATCGCCGTCAGTCGCCAGGATTACCCGGTTGTTGCCTTCTTTTATAAAGTGCTGCTGCGCTATTTTGTAGGCCAGTTTAATCCCCTCGCCTCCGGCAGTGGAACCACCAGCCTCCAGGTTTTCAATCGCTTCCATGATTTTAGCTTTTTCACTACCCGAGGTAGGAGGCAGCACCTGTCCGGCAGCTCCGGCGTATACCACCAGCGCTACCTTGTCCTGCGGCCGCAGCTGCTCTACCAGCAGTTTGAAACCGGCTTTTACAAGCGGCAGCTTCTCCGGCGTGTCCATCGACCCCGACACATCCAGCAGGAAAACCAGGTTGGAAGCAGGCAGGTTTTCCATCGGAATATTTTTCCCCTGCAGGCCAATGTGCAACAGCTGGTTTCCCTTGTTCCAGGGGCAGGGTGCCAATTCGGTCGTCACCGAAAAAGGGTCTTTCCCTTCGGGCTGCGGATATTCGTAGGTGAAGTAGTTCACCAGCTCCTCAATCCGGACCGCATCTTTCGGCGGTCGCTGCCCCATGTTCAGAAAACGGCGGACGTTGCTGTAGGAGGCATTATCCACGTCAATCGAGAACGTAGAGAGCGGGTTCTTCTTTACATCCAGGAAGGAATTCTCATGAATGGCGTCGTAGGCTTCGGTGTTGAAATTCCTGTCATGCAGCACCTCTATGTCAGCGACTTCGACATCGCGAATAACAACAGGTGGCGCAAATTTAACGGCAGGCGCTGGCATAACCATACTGTAAGATTGGGCCTCTTCTTTTAGCAGCTGTGGCTTTTTATGTTTTGTTTCCATACCCACTACCACTACTTCCTCCAGTGCACGCGCATCCGTTTCCAGCTTCACGTTTACCTCTGTGCGGGTCCCGATGTTAACTTCCTTCGTTTTGTAACCGATGAATGAAAAAACCAGCACCTTCCGGTTTTCGGGCACCGACAGCTTGTACTTTCCCTGCTTATCGGTAACAGTACCCGTTTGGGTGCCTTTTACCTGCACACTTACGCCCGGCAGGGGCTTCCCGTCGGCAGTCGAGGTTACCTTACCGGTTACCACGTTGGCTTGTGCCTGAAAATCAAAAAGTAAGTACTCAGCAGGAAAGCACCTACCATAAAGGCGAAGATGTAAACTTGTCTGGTCATGGCTTTAGGTTTTGTTTACAGGTAAGATGCAGAGCCTGAAAAAAATCCATAAAAGAGAGTGCTTTTTATTTTTGATTTTTATTTCTTTAGGATACAATTCTCACCCTGTAAAAAGACTGCACCGGCACCTAACCAGATGTTTATTAAGCTTTTCTCTAAATCGAGGCCGCCCGACGACCTGGAACTGGTGCAGAAGTACCGGCAGACGGGTGACATGCGTATTATCGGGGATTTGTTTGAGCGCCACACCGAAATGGTGTACCTGGTGTGCCTGAAGTACCTGAAAGACGACGAAGACAGCAAAGACGCCACCATGCAGGTGTTCGAAAGCCTGCTCACGCTCCTCAAGAAACACCAGGTAAGCAATTTCAAAAGCTGGCTGCACGCCACCACGCGCAACCACTGCCTCATGCTGCTGCGCTCCCGCAAGTCGAAGAACGGGCAGGAGGAAGAACACCGGGCTTCGCTCGTGGAATCGGCATCGTTTGTGCATCTAATAGAAGAAGACCAGCAAGAGGCCACTTTACAGCTCCTGGAACGGGGGCTGACCGAGCTGCCGCCGGAACAGAAAAATTGCCTGGAGCTGTTTTACCTGCAGCAGAAGAGTTATAAAGAAATTGCCGAAATAACCGGATGGGAGCTAAACAAGGTAAAACGCTACATCCAGAACGGCAGAAGAAACTTAAAAATTTACCTCGAAAGCCATCATGAGAAGCGATAACAGCCAACTCCTCTGGAAAGACGAGGAACACCCACCCCTGGAGGTACTGCGCGAGTACCAGGAAGAGTCGTTGCCTAAACCCGAAAGCCGGGCGGTGGAGCGGCACCTGATTTCCTGCGAACTCTGCACCGACCTGGTGCAGGGCATGAAGCTGTCGGACCGCAAGGCCACCCGGAAAGCCGTGCACGACCTGAACGCGCAGCTCCGCATCCTGGGCCCGAAAAAACGACAGCGCCGCCTCCCCCTCATCCCCCTGCTCGACTGGCGTGCAGCGGCAACCATCCTGGTGCTGCTCTGCTCGGTAGGGCTGGTGGTGTATTTTATTTACGGGGAGATACAGCGCGAACGGTTAGCGGCAGCCCGGAAAGCCGAACTGGCTGCACAGGCAGAACTGCTGGCCATCTCTGCCACAACCGACACCTTATTTATTACGGTTCCGGGGCCGACGGGAAGCACTGCAGCTGCCACCACAGCCACTGCACCTGCAGTGGCTTACCAGAAGCCTGTAACGCGCAAACCATCTGCGGCATCAGCATCAAAAACAGAAGCAAGAGCAGAAGCGTCAGCTAATGCAGCATACTCAGAAGCAGCAGCAGGTATGGTAGCAGGGGTAGCCGTGCAGGACAAAACGGAAGTGAAGCATCCGGATACAGCTTTAAGTAAGAAACCAGGAGAACTGACCGCCTCTGCTCCGGCTGTTGTAAGAAGTAAAACAGAAAGTGTGGGTAACGTTGTGGTAGAAGCCGGAAAGCAGCTGAAGGGCCAGGTGGTATCGGAGCAGGGCGAAGGGATACCGGGGGTGTCGGTTGTGGTGAAGGGCACCAGCAAAGGCACCAGCACCGATAGGAGCGGAAATTTTACGCTTCCGGCCCCGACCGACAACACCACCCTCTCCTTTAACTACATCGGCTACCAGCAGGAGGAAGTGAAGGTGGATCCGAAAACCAACACGGTTAAAATAGAACTCACCCCGGATAACAAAGCCCTGAATGAGGTGGTTGTCATTGGCTACGGCACTACGATGCCAGAAGCCGCCGCTGCCCCTGTTACCGGCATGAAAGCCTATAACCAGTATATCGAAAAAAACCGCAGAACTCCGGCAGCAGCTACATCCGAAAAAATAAGCGGCCGGGTAGTCGTTGGTTTCACGGTTACGGCAAAGGGCACCTTAGAAAACATCCGCATCCTGAAAAGCCTGCATCCTGCCGCAGACGCGGAAGCTTTACGATTGGTAAAAGAAGGGCCACCCTGGAAACCGGCTGTTAAAAACGGGAAAACTGTGCCGCAGGAGGTGAAGATGAGGATCCGGTTCAAGCCCGAGTAAGTGGTTTTGGGATGTGCGGTGGCAGTGGTGGGTGGTGCAATAAACGATTTCTGCCGCTGGTGCGAGTTTGCAACTCGTACCTTTTTGTTGTTGGGCACAATCCATTTATCAACAGGATGATTCCGGTGTTCCAGTTTCCATGTGGTTTGAAAGTACGAGCTAAAAGCTCGCACTAGCGAAAAAACCTTCCCCACAAAAGCTCATCCGGCAAGTAATACCAAATAGTATTTACGCAGTTCCACAAATCATTCCCCGTTGTCATCCCCGAAGGGGATCTTGTGGGCGAACTGCACATTGATTAGCTAAAAGGATCTTCCTTTTAAACCTTCTTATAGCTGGCCTAAGTGCAGCTTGCTCACGAGATCCCTTCCTAATGACAAAAGGAGTGTTTTTTATAGAATAGGTTATTTACTATTTGGTATAAGCTTGTCTTAATATCTTTACAGCTGTAAAAAGTAAAAGCCTCTTACCGGTCTGGTAAGAGGCTTTGTTGCTGTAGGGGGAGGAGTCGAACCTCCACGGAGTAGTTAGGCAAATATCTTTGTACTGGTAAGCTCAAAAAAGCTGCTTTATCCCGGAATCTCCACCCCCGAGAGAGGAGGGCTTGTCTGCCAGTTTCAACACCCTACATTGTGTTGATGATGTTACAAAGGTATACACACCCTCATTTATTTGCAAATTTTTTAAACATTAATTTTTAAATTTATTTTATTTTCAATAAAATCAACATTTCAATATCAAATTCACAAGCAACACTTTAAAACAAAGACTTTTATTGCGAGAAATTCAATGGTGCAACAAAGTAAATCTTTTAAGCCTGTATAGCGCCACCGTTAGAGTTCAACCAGCAGGATTGCAAGAGCAGAGGAAATGGTGGCCGGAGCAGGAAATGTGCTAAACTTTACGAGAGTACGAGGGCTTCGCCGGGGCGTCCATCAGTTGCTGCTGTTTATCCGGGCCATAGCAAAACGCCGGTACAAAAACAATGACAAAATCCCTGTAGCAGGAGGATTTCTGTCCTTTTTCTCCTACAGCCCCGCTCCTACCTTTCGGGTTTGAAACGGCCTGTCCGCAACAGGTATGGCCGGTACATACAGCTTACACATGCGTACTTCTCAAACTGAACTTCTGGCCCCCGTGGGCTCTTACGAATCGTTAACGGCAGCCCTGAAAGCCGGCTGCGACGCTGTCTACTTTGGTGTGGAGCAGCTGAACATGCGGGCGCGCTCGTCAGTTAATTTCACCACCGACGACCTGCAGGAAATAACCCGGCTTTGCCGCCAGGCCAATGTAAAAGCCTATCTTACCCTCAACACCATCCTCTACGACCACGACATCCGCCTGATGAAAACCATCGTGAACCAGGCCAAAGCCAGTGGCGTTTCGGCGGTAATTGCCTCCGACCATGCCGTTATGGCCCACTGCCGCAGCATTGGCATGCCGCTGCACATATCCACACAGGTGAATGTTACGAACATCGAAACGGTGGAATTTTATGCCGCCTTTGCCGATGTGATGGTGCTCTCGCGGGAGCTGAGCCTGCGGCAGGTAAAGGAAATAACCCGCGAAATTGAACGACGTCAAATCAAAGGGCCATCGGGGCAGCTGGTGCGGATTGAGATGTTTGCACATGGCGCACTGTGCATGGCCGTTTCGGGCAAATGCTACCTGAGCCTGCACTCGCACAACGCCTCGGCTAACCGGGGCGCCTGCATCCAGAACTGCCGCAAAAGCTACATCGTGACCGACAAGGAAGAAGGCACGGAACTCGAAATCGACAACGAGTACATCATGAGCGCCAAAGACCTCTGCACCATCGGCTTCCTGGATAAATTAGTGGATGCCGGCGTGCAGCTTCTCAAAATTGAAGGCCGTGGCCGCGCTGCCGATTACGTAGACACGGTGGTGCGTTGCTACCGCGAAGCCCTCATTGCCCTGCAGGAAAACAGCTATACTCCCGAAAAAATTGAGGACTGGACAAACCGGCTTTCCAAGGTGTACAACCGCGGATTCTGGGACGGCTATTACCTGGGCCGGAAAATGGGTGAATGGAACGATTCCTATGGCTCCAAAGCCACCGAAAAGAAAATCCTGATTGGAAGGGGCATCCGCTACTTCAGCAAGCTGCAGGTTGGGGAGTTCAGCCTGGAATCGCACACACTGAAAAAAGGAGACCAGGTGCTCATTACCGGCCCGAACACCGGCGTTATCCGGACAACCGTGGAGGAAATGCGGCTAGACGATGTGGCCGTGGATAACGTAGCCAGGGGCGATGTGTTTTCCATGAAAGTGCCGGAGAAGGTAAAGCCCAACGACAAACTGTATAAAGTAGTGAATGCCTGATGGTCCGGATACTGTTTCAGCGCGGCAGGTGCATCGGGTGCAACGGGTGTGTGGAGGCGGCGCCCCTGCGGTGGCAGGTCTCCAAAAAGGACGGCCGCTGCACCCTCATCGACGGCAAAGAAAAGAAAGGCATTTACCAGGCAGTCGTTCACCCGGACGAGTACCAGGAAAACCTGCAGGCTGCCGCCAACTGCCCCATGCGCATCATCCAGGTAACACTCCTGAAAAAATAATCCTTCCTGGTTTCAGCACCGGCAGCCCCTGGTTCAGCGACAGTTCCGGGGCAAAAACTTTAAGGTGCAGAGGCAAAGGAGGCAGGTGCAGAAGAATTTTTGCATTCAGATTGCTGTTATTTTTGCCATTCCCCCTACTTTATTTCCCTCTAAAGTTAGCTGCTAGCACCCGTCCTCCCACCCCGGGCACAGCAGCACTTCATACATGAAAAAAATCCGAATAAATATTAAAATGCAAACAACTTTTTTCACAAAAAATAGTAACTATCAATATTAGTTTATAACTTAACACACACCCTAAAACTTAAAGCTGTATAGCAACATTGTTGCAATACTGTACCCACTGTTAATTACACGTATGCATTACGCCTGCCTGCGCTCATTATGTTCGCCAGGTAGTATAGTGTGTGCACCTGCTATATAAAATAGCTTTTAGCGTTACCTTTCAAGGCATCGCCTGATTCTACCAACGGTTGCTGCTTTAGTTTAACCGGTAGATTATGTGGTTGCGGATGCGGCAGGCAATGGGGAGGTGGGCCGGTACCAGGAAATCACAGGTAGCTTCGTTTCACAGAATTTATTTCTTTGTTCATTATATATTTTTTTCATCATGGAAATTCTGTTTACAAGAAGCACTAAGCCACACCAGCTTGATCTTAAACTGTTATCGGAAAATGATGCAGCCTCCGCTAGTCAGGCGCTTTCCCAACAAATTCAGGCTGATACTTTCGTTCAGGTTCTTCCCTACCATCCCCCGCTACAGAGTGGTTATAAGCCGGGTGCCAGAAAAAAATACCAGTCGCTTCCGATCAATACTTCGTTTTGAAGGAAGGGCTACCATTTTAAGTACTGCCTGCTTTAAGGGCTGTTAGTTCCCTGCCCGGTAAGGCACCGTATTTTTTTGAATTTCAGAATCAAACATTTTCCATGACTCTCCCTGACTGGTCTGTTAGCCACCCTTCTTACCAGTAAACACCCTCCGGTTTATCAATAGTTAACCGGGAAAATTCTAGCACTAAGTCTTTGTTGACTTAACAATAAAAAAGCTCTGACTGTGTTACCAGTCAGAGCTTTTTTATTTCTTTGTTTGTATTAAGACTGCTTCTCTTTCATCCTGATTATCTCGGAACCGGCCAGCAGGAAGCAACCAAGGCCGTAGTCTTCGAAGTCGGGCTTGCTGGTGTAGGTTACAGGCTGCCCGTCTTTTGGTTCTTTACCGGTGCCCTGCAGGTACCCCAGGAATCCATCCGGGTGCACTGCCTCTGTCGCCATGGCATTCCAGGCTTTGGCAATGATAGGTTTGTAGACTTTCGCATCAAGTAGGCCATTGTTTACACCCCAGGCCATACCGTAGGTAAACAGGGCTGTTCCGGATGTCTCCTTACCACCGTAATGCTCCGGATCTTCGAGGCTGGCATTCCAGAAACCGTCTTCGCGCTGCAGCGGCACGAGTGCTTTCATCATCTCCAGGTAAGTTTTCTTGTACTCTTCGCGGTACGGGTGACCTTCGGGCATTAACTGCATCACGCGCACCAGGGCGCCCACTACCCAACCGTTCCCTCTCGACCAGTAAATATCTTTTCCGGCAGGCGTGGTTACCGGAGGCACAAAGTCTTTGTCGCGCCACCAGAGGCCGTCTTTTTCATTGTACAGGCCGCCACCAATTTCGTTTTTGGTAGCCAGGTACATTTCGTGCATTTTTTTGTAGTAGCTATCGGCGCTGTCGGGGTAAATCTCGGCCAGCTGGGCATAGAGTGGCATGGCCATCATCAGGGCATCAATCCAGTCCCAGTCGTCTACTTTGGTGCTGTTTACCATGTTGTCCATGGCCGCTTTAATCATGCGGATTTTTTCCGGCCTGGGGTCCATTTTATACAGGTCGATGTAGGTCTGGCCTGCGGTCTGGTAGTCGGCGTGGCGTATTTTTTCGCCGCCCGTCAGGCTCCAGTTGTGCTTCTGCCCCCACTCTTCGGCATAATCGATATACCTTTTCTGCGGGTCTACTTTGTAGAACTCCATCAGCCCGATGTAGTAGATGCCGCGTGTCCAGATGTTGCTGGGGCGTGTTTTGTTCGTTACAATTTCCTTGCCCGGGTCAGGCCACTTCTGCATGAAGTAATTGTTGGCCAGGCGCAGTGTTTGCAGTATCTGCTCCTTTTCAGGCAGACTGGCTTCGGCGGATTTGGCAGACTTCTGAGAGGCACAGGCTGCGCCGAACAAGGCAAGCAGGGTTAATAGAGAAACTCTGAAAAGAGAAATCGGTTTTGTTGTCATGTTTATTTGTTGTACTCCTGAATATAAAGTTAGCTATTTTTGTTCTTTGTCAGAAATTATTGGCCGAAGCAGGATTAGTTACCGCTTCATTGCCTCCGATTGGTTTTCTGCTTTCTCGTAGACTTCTATTTCGGTAATGCCCAGCGTTCCTTTGGCTGTTGTGCTTTCTCCTGCCGGTTCTTTCACGCCGGTTATCTCCACAAAGCCAAAAGCATCGCCGTCGATGTTGGCACCTGTCAGTCTGATAGATAGTTTCCTGCCGGTTTTCGGCGCAAACTTAGCCGTAAAGTAGCCCAGGCTGCGCTCGGTGTTGCCGCGGAATACTTCTTTGCCGTCGAGCTCTATCACAATCGGATAGCTGCGGTTGCGCCAGTTGTTCATTTTCATGGTCACTTCGCTCACTGTGGCCGGGCGCTCCAGTTCGTACACAATCCAGCCTGTTGACAGCATACCGTCGTTGGACCAGTTTGATAATTCGTTTTCGTCGAATGATTTTGCTGCATCATCCTGATTGGCGCCGGCGGTTGCTTTTACAATGGCTACCGGGGTACGCGTTACTTCATACGACTGCCCCGGCGGCGTTGGTCCCCGCTCCAGGTACGACGGCAGGTTTTCGCCGGGAAGGAGCGTTGCCAGTCCGTTTTCTACTTTCACAGGTTTGGTTTTTATTTCTGCTGTAGCTGCCTCCAAACCCGCTGCTGTTGCTTTGATGTTGATTTTACCGGCTTTGGTCGTGGAGCGCACCAGCACACGGTTCACACCGCCTTCTACCGGCAAACTTTTGGCCAGGATGTAGTTGTCTGGTCCCTGGGCGATGCCGCCACGCCACTCAGCCGGTCCGTCTAGCGTGAAGTTCACCATGTTCAGGGCTGTCGGGCAGCGGTTGCCTTTGGCATCTACTACCTCCACCTCTACCAGCGCCAGGTCGTGGCCGTCTGCTTTCATGCCTTGCGGGTGCTGCATCACGGTCAGGCGCAGTGCCTCCGGTTTGCCGGCGGTTACTTTTTCGGCTTCGCTTACTTTCTCGCCTGCTGCATTATAGCTTACCGCTTTGAGCGTGCCGGGCTTAAAGCTGATGTTCTTGAAGGTGAAAAGGAAGCGGTGGCTCTGCTCGCCTTTGCCTTTGGATTCGCCGTTAATGAAAAGCTCCACGGCCTGGCCGTTCGATACCACAAAAATATCTTTCGTAACAGTGGGCTCATAATTCCAGTGCCCGATGATGTGCGTGCGTGGCTTTTCCGGTTCTACCCAGCCGTCCCACATTACCTGGTGTGCAAAGAAACCATCTTTGGGAATGCGCATCGGGTCGACTTCGCCGCTGCGGCGGTAGTTCTCTTCGCCGCGGTAGTGGGTGTTGGTATCGGAGAAGACGATGTTTACGCCGCCGGAGCTCACGCGCTTGCCTGTTCCCGGACGCTCTTTCCAGTAGTCGAACCAGCGGATAACGTTTTCTTTGGCGTGCGAATCCTGGTTGCGGTTATAGGCGCGGGCATCCTGACCTTTGTAGAGCGGGCCGTCGCCATCCTTGTGGTACGGAGGCGTGAACTCATCCCAGTACTTGCGCAGGCCTTCGTCGCGGGAGTACTCGGTGGCCCACATCGGGATGTTGCTGCTTTTGTTGATGTAAAGCATCTCGCCGCCGTACTCGGCCACTTTGCTGTCGAGCATCTCGCGGGAGCCGGCCGCGCGGCCGCCATAGGGGTCGTACTTGTCGCGGATGGCTTTCATTTCAGCCATATGTTCTTCGCTGATAGACTCGTTGCCCGATTCGTAGAACACAATGCTGGGATTGTTCTTGTTGTAGATGATGGCATCGCGCATGAGCTGGGTGCGTTGGGTCCAGCGGGTGTCGTTTACGTCTTTTTCCGCATCGCCGGCAGGCATGGCCTGCAGCAGGCCCACCCGGTCACAGCTCTCCACGTCCTGCTTCCAGGGCGTGATGTGCATCCAGCGCACCAGGTTGCCGTTGCTCTTCACCATCAGGCCGTTGCTGTAGTCGCTCAGCCAGGCCGGCACCGACATGCCCACGCCCGGCCACTCGTTGCTTGTGCGCTGGGCGTAGCCGTGTATCATGAGTACGCGGTCGTTGAGGTAAACCATGCCGTTTTTAAACTCAGTTTTGCGGAAGCCGGTAGTTGTTTTCACTTCGTCTACGGGCTTGCCGTCTACTTTCAGGGTAGTATACACGTTGTAGAGGTAGCCGTAGCCCCAGCTCCAGAAGTTGAGGTCATTGACACGGGCGCTGGCTTTTACCGTTTTGGTTTCGCCGGGGGCAATGGTCGTTTTCTCTCCTGCAAAGGTCTTTACCTTTTTGCCCTTCATGTCTTCCACTACCACTTCGTATTGCAGTGTTTTGGCGGTGTTGTGCTCGTTCTTTACTTCTGAGGCAGCGGTAATGGTGGCTGCTTTACCGGGAATATCAAACTCCTGCGCATACACATATACGCCGGTGGTGCCCAGGTTGGAGTAGAGCGGCAGGGTCTGGTAGAGCTTATCGGTGAGGTGCAGGTACACGTTCTTGGGAATGCCACCGTAGTTGGCGTTGAAGTTCTGGTCGCTCCACTGGTACTTGGTGTTGGTGGCTTTTTCGCGGTAGCCCCAGTCGCTGTCGGTGCGCACGGCTACCACGTTAACGGCAGGAGCAGGTTTTACAAGAGCTGTAACATCAAAGCCCACGGCCATAGCGCCGTTTTCGTGCCGACCAATGTGCTGGCCGTTCACGTAAAACTCGCCTCCCTGGCGCACGCCTTCAAACTCGAGGAACACTTTTTTGCCTTCCGACCCTTTGGGCAGCTTGAATTCTTTGCGGTACCAGGCCACACCGGTGGTCAGGTGGTGGATATCTTTCTTGAAGGCTTCGTCTTCGTTCCAGGCCCAGGGCAAGGTGACTTTCTTCCAGGTGGCGTCGTTGAAGTTTGGCGCTTCGGCACCCGACGGGTCGCCTACTACTACTTTCCAGTCGGGGTTAAAATTATACGTAGCCCGACCTGCCGGCTTTGGACCCGCAACTGCCGATAAAGTACAAATTAATAATAAACCAACCAGCAGCTGTAACCTACCAAGGATATCCGTCATGTGCACCATTACTATTTTTGAATTGAATGAAATAACTACCACCGCATCAGCTGAACGAATAGTTGTTCCTGCAATAAACCAAACAACCGAGTAAGATTCCTTCTCTCCTGTTATGGCAATTGCACTACAGTTTCGCAGCTTTTCTTCTTCCCTAAAATTACTGCCTCTGGCGCTATTTTCTATCCTGCTATGTCCTGTAGAAACTGTGCAGGCTGCAGCAGAGGGAATGGTGGGTGGAGCAGTGAGGTTGTCAGAATCAGGATTTACAGAATTTCAGGATTACCAGGATTTAATATGTACTAAATCCCAAATTCATCTTCGCGGCGATACAGCCTAGCACGCACCTTGTGCTATTACAAAAAAATACGCCACTAAAATTCTCGTAATTGTAAAATCCTGATACTGACATTATTTCTAATACTTGCCTTCGGTTTCGCCTTTCCATATGTCGGTGCGGAAGGGGGATGCGGGCAGGCCGGCTTTGTTGTATAAATTGACACGGGGTACATGGCTCCAGCCATAGCGCACTGCTACCGGCTTTTTGACCTGGTCGCTCCAGACAATCACCTCGTTTCCTTCGATCCTGGCCTGGGCCGGTACGAACTGCTGGTCTGGGCCGGCAATGGTGAAGCCTTTCAGATCGCCTCCTTTTGCCTCCAGGCCGCTTTCGGCAAAATCGAAGCTGATTCTGATTTTATCTTTCTGCACCTTCATGGACTTGTACAGCGGGCCGGAAGGCACCAGTTCCTTCTTTCCATAGTGCCTGGCCAGCGCCCACCGGGCCAGCCGCTCCCCTACCACCTGCTTGTTACGCGGGTGAATATCGAGCGAGTCGCCTGCGTCAGTCGTTACCACCATGCCGGTATTGGGCACCGTACGGTAGGTCATCAGCTGTGCTTCTCTGATCTCCGGATGCTGGCTGCGGTGCGGGGCTATCTGCACGAAGTAAAAAGGCAATTGCTTCACCTTCCAGTCTTTGCGCCAGCTCTCTATCATAGCCGGGAACAGCCTGCGGTACTGGTAAGCCCGGTCGGCATTCGACTCGCCCTGGTACCAGAGCACCCCTTTGATAGTATAGGGCACAAGCGGCGCAATCATGGCATTGTACAGCCGCGAGGGCGCCTGATTGTTCCTGGGACTGGAAGCACTTTCGGGGTTAGCGGCCAGCTTTTCCTGGAAACGGTTCAGGATGGGCTGGTAGATGGGGTCTGCGGCCAGTACTTCTTTTTTAGTCCAGGCCTCGGCAGGCGTGCCGCCCCACGACGAATGAATGATACCAACCGGCACCTTCTTCTCTTTCTGGATTTCCCGCGCAAAGAAATAGGCTACGGCCGAAAAGCCGCCTACGGTTTCGGGAGAGGCGGAAACCCATTCGCCGTTTACATCTTTCTGTGGTTCGGCGGCCGATTTCTGCTCTACGGTAAACATCCGGATGGTCGGGTAATTGGCCTGCGCTACTTCCTGCTCATAATTCTCGACGCCGGTGTGCCAGCTTTGTCCTTTTGCCACGTTAAAGTTCATGTTCGACTGGCCGGAGGCCAGCCACACCTCCCCCAGCAGCACATCTTCCAGTTCGATGGTGTTGTTGCCTTTCACCTGTATTTTGTAAGGACCGCCAGCCGTGGCGGTCCGCACGGTTGCCAGCCACTTGCCTTCTGCATCTGCCACCACTTTTACAGGCCTCTTGTCCCAGTCCACGGTTATTTTTATTTTTTCGCCGGGGTCTGCCCACCCCCATAATTTGGCATCGGCTTTTTGCTGCAGCACCATGTTGTTGGCGAACAGCGAAGGCATGGATACATCGGCCCAGCTGAGGTGGCACAGGAGGAGTAACAGCAGGCTGAGTGCTGCCTGCATCATTTTAGGTAATAATCCGGATTTCATTCGTGTTCTTTACTAAACGATTAAAAAATGCCTGAATCAGGGAATATACAATAAAGTGGCCTCAATGCCAGCTTTTCCAGTTTACAAACTTGCACAGCTCGTAAAGCAAACCAAAAAACACAGCATATTCTATAGCTATTATGAATTTTGAATATACTTTAAACAATTGTAAACTACTCTTTTTAAAGTTATCTGATATACTTCCTCCATTTTATTTGGGGTAGCATCCATGGATTGTATAAAAAACTCACCACTGGAATCACATCCTGTTATGGGCTCTCCTGATTCAATATCGACAAACCTTATTTGTACCTGTGCAAAGCCTTTTTCCATTTCGCTGCTCCATGTGGCGGAGAATTCTTTATAGCTTTCCAGGATAGTAACGACTGCCCTGACAGGAGTCCCTGAAGCTAAAGCATTATCCTGTATTACTTTTTCGATAACCGCTTTGTGAGGCGGAGTCAAAAAAGGCCTGTGCCTGATCAGCTGGTCTGGCCTGGACACGATGGGCAGTTTCATCTCTTCTGTAGAACTTTCTACTCTCTCATCAAGTATTTCGATGCTTTGAACATGATAAGCAAGATTTAAGGGGGGCAAAACTTCTTCTTTTGCCCGGGACAAGTATGTTTTGGAAGCGCAACCTGTCAGAAAGGCTATAACTAGTAGAACCAGTGAAAAATTAAAGATTTTAGGATTCATTAAAGGATTTTTAGTTGAAGAAATACAATTGGCTGGAAATTAAATGAATTTTCCTGAAACGAATAGCTGCAGATCAAAAGATTCTGTGTTTTTTATTTTCATATCCCTTCCGAGCGGAGAAACCAACTACCTGCTAAATAAAAGGCTAATATGAAACTTCGCCGTCCTGCATTCCTGTTAAAGGAAAAGCTTCTGCTCATTAATAAAATAGGTTAGCCCTGCAAATACTTCAACTCTCCTCCTCCTCCTCCTCCTGCCGCTCCTGCTCCAGCATCCATTCGATTTGCTCCTGTACCCTTTCCCTGAATTTGCTGTGTCTGAAGGCAAACCAATCGTCGCGGTAATCGCCGGCGTTATCTACAACGTGCCTGAATTCCCGGAACGGCTTTCTTTTCTCTAAAGCTGCCAGAAGCCTGTTTTTCAGGCCTTTGTTTTTCAGGCTATGGGCAAAGTCCTCCATTATCTGGTACGATGCCCCAGACCCGGGCTTTTCGAGTTCCAGGAAATTGTCGCCTTCGGCCTCCACCCGGTCATACTCTTTATCCAGATCGCCTTCGTCATCGTAATAGCCAGGGTCTCTGTTGTCGGGCAGGGAGACCAATTCACCGGTTTTCGTGTTCCAGAAACACCTGAAGCCGCACTCCAGGTTTTCGGCAATCTCGTTTAGTTGTTTGGGGGTTGGTGTTATCATGGTTTATGTGCTTTTGTGTGGCTTTTCTTTCTTTTACTCTTATTCAAGTTCTGCTTGCTCCATCTTTGCTTTCTGTACCTGCTGAAATAAGATGCTCAATAAAAATAAAACAGGTATAGCGAACCAACCAGTAAAGACAAATTCTAATCCATTCTGCCCGTCCGGCCCATAGCAAAGCGTCTTCCCGTTTGTTAAGAAAGACGCAATACTTGCCTGAAGAAATGTATACTCAATTGTATTAAACAGCATTAACCATTTATTCAGCGTCTCATTACTTAATGAAGTTCTTTGGATAAATCGAAAGAATAGCCATGGTGCAAGTATACATCCAGCACTTGTAAATCTAAACAGGACATTCCATGCATCAGAGCATTCAAACCCAAACAGTACTATGAGTGAATTTAAACCTTGGATTCCGATTGCCGTGAATCCAGGTATAAACAATCCTGCGAGAGAGAACCAGCCTGTTGTTTCTACAAAACCTACTTCGGTTTTTCTTGATTTACTCATTATTGGCTGCTCACAACTATTTAGTCGGCACTTGTTAAGTCATACTTTTAATAACTTATAATTGCATTCAACGGGGTGGTATATGCGACTTGCGAGGCTTTAGTCGAAGCATGAAGTATATATTTGGTTATAGTTCGTATATTTTATTATTACACTTATCCCAATAAAATATTTTGTCTCTTTCATAATCAAACCCTTTAAGAAGGCAAGTATCAGTAAAATCGATAGTATCTAATCTAAACTTTTTTACTAAAATGCCTCCCATAACCTTTTTGCGGGCATCAAATACTTCTAAATTACCGAGTGGAATATAGCTTTTCTCAATGTCAGAATAATATTTGCTTTCTACGTTTAGCACACTCCTCTTGGGCTTACTGGCTATCATGTCATATGGGTTTGCTTGCCAGTTAGCGGAATAGAAAAACAGAATAGTGGGTAAATTGATCAGGGTTGCAAATAGAATAAATCTTTTGTTGTTTGTTAATAACCAACAAATAGTGGACACTGAGATTAAAAATAAAATAAATGCTACTGAAAAAATTAAAGGGGTAGAAAATGAGTAATTTGAGAATAATGTAAAGCTGAATGGTAATAGGAAAATAACCGATAAAAGCAGGATTTGCCAGACTTTAAAGTTATACAGCCATTTTCTCAAAAGGAAAGGAACCCATGGAGCCAATACATTTAATATAAATCTTTAAGTATCCATCTTTTATTAATGAACAATAACGGTGCTAGTATATACGACTTGCAAGGCATTAGCCGAAGCATGTAGTATATACAGGGTTAGCACATTTGATTATTAAACTTCTTCTCTCTTTAGAGTTTTAAAGAACACTTATGTTGAACTGACCATCGAACGGTGTTCGGTTTGGCTTTCTCAGGTAATGTATAACCTTAAAAGCTGTACTAAGGACGTTCAAGTTTATTTTTAGCTCGTAATTAATTTGTCGTGATAGCCTTTACTACATGCTAGGTACAATAAAGGGTTCTTCTAATAAAACATCTGAGCGCTTTTTCAGCCCCTCCGGAAGCCGAAACTGATTTAATTTGATAGTGCCTTCAAAAACGTTGGAATAGACTGTATCGCCATTTTGAGCAAGCTTTATTCTTAGCAGTGTCTTGAAACCGCCTACAAAATTAGGGATGCCTAACTTTATGAAGTAACCTGGGGGCAGAAGGAGCATTGGACCTATATATTTTCCCCTTACAAAATCACCGTGCTGAAAATGGGATTTGTTGGCAGAAAAATACTCGATTTGCCTCCAAATCCCTTGCTTATCCTTTGCCTCCACTACAGCCCATAATGTATTGTCATTATCATTAAAATATAATGCTACTGTATCATCTGTAATGTTCTTAATATATACAGGCTTCGCTTCAAATACATCTCTTCTTACATAAACGGTGTCTAACATTCTATCTGTTCCAAATGCTTCTGAACTAATTGTTGCAGCTGTATCAACATTTACTATAATATTCTTAGTCAGACTTACTAGAAAAGAGCCTTTAGAGTTTGGCTGTGATTCAATCAATCTTTGGTAATTTTTATAATTATACGAGATTAAATTATTACTTACTTCTACAATATTATGCGCTTGATTTGACATCTGAGTGGAATCATAAAAAGGCCCAAAGAAATAAGACACTGTATCCATATCATGAACATTGATCCTATTTTCAAAACTTTTATCAGACCTCTTATTACACGAGCAGGCTAGCAGGCAACTGGTAATCAATAAAAAAATGTTTATCAACATATTGGATAGTATCATACCTGTTCTCCTACTTTAACCTTACTTCATGTTTTTATGATATTGATTATTTTCCTGGCCATCTTCTACTACTTATTCACCAGGCGTTGAAAAAATATAACTCTTATTTTCAGTATAAGCTGAGACAGCAAAGACGAGCAGAGATATAGCAACCCTTTTTCATTTTATGATTTTCATTTGTGCTAACTAAAGTGTAAAAGTAATTACTACGTTTATACTCCCAATATGGGAGGCTAAACGTAATACGACCAAACCTACGGTTTACAAACCTACGCTTATCAGCACTATGTGCGCAGGAAGTTCAGCCGCTTGTTGCAATCTTTTTAACTGGAAACGTATTGCTACGGCAGCCTCGTCTTTTCCTTAATCAAGATAGCAATTAGCTAAAAATTTTACAAGAAGCCTTGTTCTATTCTGCCGGATATACAGCAGGGATAATACTACGCTGAACGTCCTCCAATTAAGAGCAGCAGAGGCTGTGGTGGCAGGCGCAGCAGAACAAAACAACTAAAACAAGCACTATACAGGAAGCGAAAAAAGGCAAGCCAGTTACAAAATACCTCTGCACCTGCCACCACACCCTCTGCTGCTCCCAAAATAAAAGCGCCTGCCGCAAAACTGCAGCAGGCGCTTTTCTATACATATTAACGCTATCTACTTCGCATAACTGATGGCGCGCATCTCCCGGATAACGGTGATTTTAATCTGGCCCGGGTACTGCATTTCCTTCTCGATTTTCTGCGAAATGTCGTACGAAATCTGCGATGCTTTTTCGTCGGTTACGTTATCGGCGTCTACCATTACGCGGAGTTCGCGGCCAGCCTGGATGGCGTAGCACTGGTTAACGCCGTCAAACGAAATAGCGGCTTCTTCGAGTTCTTTCAGACGCTTGATGTACGATTCCATTATCTCGCGACGGGCGCCTGGGCGGGAGCCGGAGATGGCGTCGCAGGCTTGTACCAGCGGCGAAATCATGGCCGTCATTTCTACCTCGTCGTGGTGGGCACCGATGGCGTTGCACACATCCGGATGCTCTTTGTACTTCTTGGCCAGTTCCATACCGATGATAGCGTGCGGCAGTTCCGGCTCGTCAGGGGTTACTTTACCGATGTCGTGCAGCAGACCGGCACGTTTGGCGTGCTTCACGTTCAGGCCAAGTTCGGCTGCCATGGTGGCGCAGAGGTTGGCTACTTCGCGGGAGTGCTGCAGCAGGTTCTGGCCATAAGACGAACGGAAACGCATACGACCCACCATCTTGATCAGCTCGGGGTGCAACCCGTGAATACCCAGATCAATGGCGGTGCGCTCCCCTATCTCCACAATCTCTTCTTCGATGTTCTTTCTCGTTTTGGCGACAACTTCCTCGATGCGGGCAGGGTGGATACGGCCATCTGCTACCAGGCGGTGCAGCGACAGGCGGGCCACCTCGCGGCGTACCGGGTCGAAACCGGAAATAATGATGGCTTCAGGCGTATCATCTACGATAATCTCCACGCCGGTTGCCGCTTCCAGGGCGCGGATGTTACGGCCTTCACGACCAATGATTTTCCCTTTGATGTCGTCGCTCTCGATGTTGAAAACCGATACGCAGTTCTCGATAGCGTGCTCAGCAGCCGTACGCTGAATGGTTTCGATAACGATTTTCTTGGCTTCCTTGGTAGCGGTGAGTTTGGCTTGCGCTACAATGTCTTTAATGTGCGATGAGGCGCGCGACTGTGCTTCGCTTTTCAGGGCCTCCACCAGTTGCTCGCGGGCTTCGGCGGCAGTTAAGCCTGCTATTTTTTCGAGCTGGCCAACCACTTCCTCGTGTTGCTGCTCTACTTCTTCTTTGCGTTTTTTCAGTTGCTCCTGGTGCGCGTGCAGCACTTCCTTCTCCTTCTCGACCTGCGCCAGCAGGGTTTCCTTTTCTTTGTCCAGCTCAGTTTCGCGTCGTTTTACCTGCTCCAGCTGCTTGTTTAAGTGCTGTTCGCGCTGCTTTAGTTTGTTTTCATTCTGAATGATGATGTTCTTCTTCTTGCTTGACTCCTCTTCAAATTCAGATTTCAGCTTCAGGTACTTCTCTTTAGCCTCCAGGATTCGGTCTTTCTTGATGCTCTCGGCATTGAGTTCGGCCTCGCGGATAATGGATTTGGCTTTCTGACGGGCTGCTTCTTCTTTCTCCTGGTTGAGCTTGTGCAGCATGTACCGCCCGATGTACACGCCCACTCCGAGCGCTACAACAGCGGTAAGTAAAATGTAAAGGATATTAGGCATCTCTATAAGCTTTTAGGGTTCTAAAAACAGATAGCAGTTACCTGCAGCAGACAGCATTACAGCTTTAGCAGCTTTTGATTACAGCAACCCGGTTTAAATTTCAGGTCAGGGAAAGCAGAACAAAGAACACCCGGCATAAAGTAAAACACACTACTTCTTTATGCAGTTACCTTTCATTCCCTTTCACTTTACTACTTCAAAATAACCAGACATCTGTGTATAAAGCCATGATTCAAACTAACTTACAAAAGTTAATCAAAGTACCTGTCCTGTTTCCCGAACAGGGCACTTCACCGGCATAAAACCTGCTTCCCGTATCCAAACCTTCACGTAACACGGTTAACTACCTGCTGTGATAAAACCGTCCGGCCGGAAGCCTTTTGTAACTTATACTGAATATAACTTATTTAGCTGACGATAAAAGTTCATCGAGAACATGCAACTTCTGGCTTACCTGAGAAAGCTGCGTGCTTTTCTCTTCGTCCATTTTAAGCTTATCCACCATGGTTTCGAATGCGACCATGGCCAGCAGATCCTGCTTATCCTGGATACCAAACTGTTCTTTAAAAAAGCGTACGCGCTCATTCAGCAGCTTACCCACCATCCGGAGCCTTTCTTCCTCGGCTTCCTTTACCCGCATCGGATACTCGCGTTCCGCAATCCGGATCTTTATCGATAATTCACTCATCCGTGCGTAGTTTTAATGGTTTATGGTGATACAAAAGCCTTCTGCCTGTAAAGTTGCTGAAAAAAGTATGTTGCAGCTGTACATGCACCAAGCTAATCCTGTAAGTAAGCGATACACTTATCGATTTCTCTGATATATTCGTTTAACTTCAGCTTTAATTCTGTCGTGTTTGCAGTATTACCTGCTATTGTTTCTACAATTTTAACAATATTCTCCTGATTTTGAAAATTTTTTATTTGCTGATCCTTCTCTTCCACCAGCGCTTCCAGGAACCTGATCTCTTCTTCCGCCTTTATAAGCCGTTGCTGCACGTCGGCAAAGCGGTTTAAGAGCTTGCGCGTTTTGTCTTCAATTGCCTGTAACTGTTGCAGTTGCTTATCCCTTGACATAATTATTTCCGGATAATGGCTCCAAGTTGCTTTTCAAACTGCTGCATCAGGCGATTCATGGTCGCATCAATCACCTTGTCGGTCAGGGTTTGCTGTTTATCCAGCAAGGTAAAGCTCAGGGCGTAGGCTTTTTTGCCTGCCGCTATCTTATCGCCTTCGTACACATCAAACACATTCACCTCCTGCAGCAGCTTCCGCTCAGTGCGCAGGGCAACCTGCTTCACCTGGTCGAAGGAAATGTTCTTGTCGAGCACCAGCGACAGGTCGCGGCGCACTTCCGGGAACTTCGGCAACTCTTCGGCTACCAGGTGGCTCTTGTATTTTTTGAGCAGGTACTCCCAGTTCAGTTCGGCATACCACACCGGCTCTTTTACTTCCACCTGCTTCGTGACGCCGGGCTTCAGCAAACCGAGCGTGGCAATCACGTTATCGTATTTGTGGTAGACAATCCCCTGACTCAACAGGCTGTCGCCCTCCAGCGGCTTTACCGTGTACTCGGCCATCCGCAGCTTCGTGAGCACATTCTGCACCACGCCGGCCAGGTCGTGAAAGGTTACTTTGGCTGCCTGCTGGTTCCAGCTCTCGCTGCTCAGGTTGCCGGTCATGTACATAGCCAGCTTTGTGCTTTCCTGGTACTTGCCTTCTACCTGCTCGTAGGTTTTACCCAGTTCATAAAGCTTCAGGTCGCGCTGACGGCGGTTGATGTTGTGCCGCAACACTTCCAGCCCAGAATACACCATGGACTGGCGCAAGGCATCCAGGTCTTCGCTGTTGTAGTTTACTACCCGCACCAAACCAGCGCCTGCCTCCCCGCCTGCCGTGGCGTAGTATTTTGAGTTGGTGATGGAGTTGGTTATGATCTCATTAAAGCCGTTGGCAGAAATATAATCCAGGATGGTCTGGGTAATCTGCTCCGGGTCGGGTTTCGGGAAATTAGCCAGGAACGCCGCCGACATGTGCTCGCTCACCTCGATGTTGTTGAAGCCGTAAATGCGCAGAATTTCTTCCACCACATCCGACTCCCGCTTCACATCTACTTTAAACGGCGGCACCGACAGCGCCAGGTGCGTTTCCGATTCGCCGGTAATCAGTATTTCCAGGTCTGTCAGGATCGTTTTGATGCGCTCCACGCCAATGTATTTGCCTATGAGGCGGTGCGTGCGGTCGATGTTGAGCGTAACCTCATGGTTCGGGATATGCTCGGGGTAAACATCTACAATCTCGGACGTAACTTCGCCACCGGCTATTTCCTGTATCAGCAGGGCTGCACGCTTCAGGGCGTGCACCACCATGTTCGGATCAGTACCACGCTCAAAGCGGAACGAGGCATCGGTCTTGAGGCCATGTGCCTGCCCGGTTCGGCGTACATAATCCGGGGAGAAGTAAGCGCTTTCGATGAAAACCGCCTTAGTGGCTTCCGTTACGCCAGAGCCTTGTCCGCCAAACACACCGGCGATGCACATGCTTTCCTCGGCATCGCAGATCATCAGGTCGTTGGCTTTGAGTTTGCGCTCCACGCCGTCCAGCGTCACAAAGACTGTCGCTTCGGGCACGGTCTTCACCACGATCTTTCCGCCTTTAATCTTGTCGGCATCGAAGGCGTGCAGCGGCTGCCCCAGCTCGTGCAGCACATAGTTGGTCACGTCTACCACGTTGTTGATAGGCGACAGCCCGATGGCCTTCAGCCTGTTCTGCAGCCAGTCCGGCGAAGGACCTACTTTTACGCCGCTCACCGTTACCCCGGCATAGCGCGGACAAGCCTCGGTGTTTTCCACTTCCACCGCAATGGGGCGGGAGGTGTTGTTTACACGAAAAGTGCTGACATCGGGCACCTGCGCCTGCACTTTCAGGAGCGCCTGCAGGTCGCGGGCCACCCCGAAATGCGAAGCGGCATCGGCCCGGTTTGGCGTAAGCCCAATTTCAAATACTTTATCGGAGGCAAGGCCAAAGTAATCTGCGGCTGGCGAACCGTTGGGCAGGGCTGTGTCAAGCACCATAATACCTTCGTGCGAAGTACCCAGCCCGATTTCATCCTCGGCACAGATCATGCCCTCCGAGGCCACGCCCCTTATTTTCGATTTCTTGATTTTAAAAGCTTCGCCGCCCGCCGGGTAGAGCGTACTGTTTACGGTAGCTACCACCACTTTCTGTCCTGCTGCTACATTGGGCGCACCGCAAACAATCTGGCTGGGCGTAGCTTCCCCGATGTCTACCGTGGTCACGCTCAGGCGATCCGCGTCCGGGTGGCGTTCGCAGGTAAGCACCTCTCCTATCACGATACCCTTTAAGCCGCCTTCTACCACATCAAAATTATGAATACCTTCTACCTCCAGTCCTGCACCTGTCAGCAAGGCACCCACTTCTTCTGCCGTTTTGTCTATATGAATAAGTTGTTTCAGCCAGTCGAATGAAATCAGCATATATAATGTGTCTTGGTTTTTCCGTATAGCCTCAGCCGCTGAAGCTAATTTTCCCAAAATTAAGGATAATTCTGTTACGGGAGGAATGACTCGCGGCGGAAAGGCAAAAGATTTAAGAAGAACCCGATCAGTTGCCTGCCTGTCCTGCACGAAGCAAGGCTTACCCGAAACTTGTACTTAACCAACACCGCCATAACCAAACGCCTTTTCCTGCCTGTAAAGCTACCGTTGTTTACAGTAGCAAACCAAGACCCGCACCCGGAAAACCTCTAAAATTTATCCAATTACTATATATCCTCAAGCTAATAAAATAAAAATATTACAATTTTCTCAGCAACTTTTGAATCAAAATCGTAAAACATACTACCATTCACGATTAAATAATATTTGCTATGAAACGATTATTATACTTAACCTATATAGGACTGCTACTTCCATTTGCATTCGCCTGCCAGGAAGAAAATATAGAACCAAACGGACAGATTATAGAAACGTTCAGCGATACATTGGAAGTAAAAACATTGCCCTGCACCGAGTACTCTTTTTTTCATAAAGACTTTGGGAATGTTGCGTTTGGCAATGCGCGGGGCGATGTACTCTTTGTCGGTTTCTCAACTACATTTCCGCAGCAGGCCAGGACGCCCTTGCTTTTTACATACCACCAGGTTGAAGCTGTTGATAACGCATCCTTTTCAGAATATGGGCCAACAATCAAGATCCAGCTAAAACCCGGCACAACCTGCAACCAGGTAGAACAAATGATACAGAAACTGGAGAAACACCATGCGGTTCAGTTTGCACTGCCAGCTGTCAACGATCCGAACGGCTTTTACTCCTGGCTTGGCTTGACAAACGAATTCCTGGTGTTTTTTTTCGGAGATGAAAACCTCCCGCAGTTTGAAGCGCTTGTCAGAAGCACAAATACGAAAATACTGGCACAAGAAAACTTCGATGGGCTTTATTTCTGTAAGCTAAGTGCCGATAAGCATTCACAGGGGAATGTACTTGCCATGTGCACCTTGTTTAATCAACAGGACTATATTTTTGAAGCGGTTCCGAATTATATTTTACAGTTTCCTCCGTTCGGGCCTTTCGCTGCCCAGGCCACCACCACTACTGCAGAAGAGGTAAAAAAGAAAGGACTTTCTGCCCTGAAAAACCCAAACAAATAACCTGCTTCACAGAGAGACAGGAATAACAAAAGCCCGGTAAACGTTAAAACTTACCGGGCTTAATCTTTTTCACCTACTTCTCATACGCCTTCTCCCCCGCCGGAATACTTACCTGCAGGTAATTCTCTTTGGGCGGCACCAGGCACACATATTCTGCATTATACGCGCAGAAGGGGCTGTAGGCGCGGTTAAAATCCAGCACTACGGTTTCAGCATCCTCCTTAAAGGGCACATCCAGGTAGCGGCCGCCACCATACGTTTCGAAGCCGTTGGTTTTGTCGGTAAAAGGTACAAAAAGTGTTTCTTCGGCTTCTGCTACTTTTTTATACAGCGTCAGTTGCAGGGGCTGGCCCTCCAGCTCGAAACTGGCAAGCGCATAGCGCAGGTACGCCTCGGTGCTGCCGTTGGTCATGGGCATCTGCAGCGTATCCTGCTTGTCCAGCACCTCCACATCGGCTTTCACACGGTAGTCGGGTTTTGGCTCGTAGTACGCCAGGCGCTTAAACGCCCTCCGTTCTGCATCCTCCAGCGGACTGTTCTCCCTGCTCCTGAACGAGAGGTCTTTGTCTTCCCGCTCCTTCAGCAAAGGCTTTGTGTAGTTCTCTTCGTTAAAAAAAGACTCCTTTACAAAGTAAAACAGCACCAGTACGATGCCTGCATATATCACAAGTTTAATGGGTCGTTGCATGTGTTCAGCTAATTTGCCGTAAAGTTCGGAAAAATAGGCGAGAAAGGATTACCCCAACCAGTCCGACCGCAGGAAAAGCAAAGCCAAAGACCTGGGCGGCGATATTTTTATTCATGGCGCCTGCATGACCATTGGCTGCCTGCCCATGACCGACGACAAAATAAAAGAGCTCTACCTGTATGCCGTACTGGCCAGGCAAAGCGGGCAGCAGCACATCCCGGTTTACATTTTTCCGTTCAAAATGACGGATGCCAACATGAAATTATATAAATTGAAGTACGAACATAAAAAGGAGTTGCTCACCTTCTGGAACAACCTGAAAACCGGCTATGATAAATTTGCCAGCACGCGAAGAGAGCTAAATGTAACAGTAGATAAAACTGGAAACTATGGTTTTGAGATTTGTTAGTAACGCAACCAACACCTACTATGCATAAACGTGCAACATGGCTAACGATTAGCTTGACAACGCTGTTGGCAGTAGTGCTTTCAGGTTGCCAGGCTATAATAGCAGGAGTTGCAAAAGAAATGGCCAAGTCCACTAATCCTGTACTTTGGGAAATTCAGTTCCTGACAACATTCATCCGGACAGAAACAGGACAATGGCCAAAAGACAGCACCTCTTACATAATAGCAACCGGCGACAGCACCAACATGCTTTTCGCTGAGTTCAATAAAATTGACTTCCATCTTCTGAATGATACCCTGCTGATTACCTACCTGCTTAAGCCAAAAGCAGAACGGCCCGCGCATACTACTTCGTTTAAAATGGAATTTTTAGATACCGGGACAACGGTAAAAGACACACTGGCATTTAACATCTTCAGTAACGTCCAGCTACGGGAAAAACCAGTACACTTTAGCGTCAACGAAGGTAGGCTCACCTTTTTCGAAGCTGCCGACGATTCGCTTATCATTATACACGAATACGCAACGGGCACAGCAAAAACGAGCATTGCAAAAAAAGCCTGCTAACGGTTAACTTTGGCAGGCAGAACTCGGGGCTTGTAAAAAATAAGCTTCTGCAGCTTCTGCAGCTCCCACCACACCCACTGCTCCTCCTGCAATTTATTCCCCGAACCTGTAACCCTACTTCCGCTGCACCAGTTTGAAAGAGTGCACCTGTACACAACACGACCATGCAGCCAGACAAAAAAAAGCTGGACGAATTGATTACCCAGCTTGAAACCCTGCAAGACGAAGCAAAGCTTCTGGAGAAAAAATTTGCAGCCGTCATCAAAAAAACCCACCCTTCGTTCCGGAAAAGCGCCCGTAACCTGCTGCACTACCTGGCGCTGCGCAAACACGACATCAGGGCATTGCAGGAAAGCCTGGCAGAGTTGGGGCTGTCTTCGCTGGGTAGGGCCGAAGGCCATGTGATGGCCAGTCTGCAGGCTGTTTACCATAATTTAGCCTTCCTGAAAGCACCGCAAAAACGGAATTCCAACAACAACGCATCGTTCCGGGAAAGCAGGGAACTATTAGCCAAAAACACACAGGCCCTGCTCGGACCTAAGCCCGAAAAGCGGCATACACGCATTATGGTTACCTGCTCCAGCGAATTTGCCACCAATTACGACCTTATCTGCCGGTTGCTGAAAGCCGGTATGGATTGCGCCCGCATCAACTGCGCCCACGACGACCAGGAAACCTGGGCCAGCATGATCAAAAACATCCGGCAGGCAGAAAAAGAAATGAAGGTGCCCTGCAAAATACTCATGGACCTGATGGGCCCCAAACTACGCACCGGCCCGCTGGCGCCCGGCCCCAAACTTGTGGTCATTCAGCCTGTAAAGGACCTGCTGGGAAAAACCAGTTCACCTGCCAAAGTCTGGCTGGCTCCCGCCAATGCTGCCCCGCCTTTACCCCTCGATGCCGCCTTACCACTTCCCGCTGCCTGGCTGGCACAGCTCCAGGAAGGCGACAAGCTAACCTTTAAAGATACACGCGGCCGCAAACGCTCGCTCACCATTGTGCGAAAAGAAAAAGACGGGCTGATCGCGCACCTGTTCAAGACCTCGTACATTGCTACCGGCACCCAGCTTTTCCTGAAAGACGAAGCAGCCACCAAACGGTTCACGACAGTCGGGGAGCTGTCGCCCATCGTACTGCCTATCCTCCTCAAACAAGGCGACTTCCTGGAACTGACCCGTGAACCCATACCCGGCGAGCCCGCCCTGTACGATGCCTCAGGCCATACTGTTAAATCGGCGCATATCTCCTGCACCTTGCCGGAAGTTTTCTCGCTGGTAAAGGCTAATGAAACCATCCTGTTCGACGACGGCAAAATTGAAGGTGTTATAGACAAGGTGCGGAAAAACTCCCTGCTGATAAAAATCACCAACGCCCGTGCCAAAGGGAGCAAGCTGCGGGCCGATGCCGGCATTAATTTACCCGAAAGCAAACTCGCCCTGGAAGGCCTGACTGAAAAAGACAAAGAAGACGTCGCCTTTATCTGCAGGCATGCCGATATCGTCAACCTGTCGTTCGTTAACGACACCTCCACCGTAGAGGCGCTGCAAGCGGAACTAGCCCGGCTGAAAGCAAAGAAACTCGCCATCATGCTCAAGATCGAAACCAAAGAAGGCTTTAAAAACCTGCCCCGCCTGCTGCTGGCGTCCATGCAAAGCTACCCGGCCGGCATCATGATTGCCCGCGGGGACCTGGCGGTGGAATGCGGCTGGCAGCGGTTGGCCGAAGTGCAGGAAGAAATACTGTGGCTCTGCGAGGCGGCGCACATGCCCGTGGTGTGGGCCACGCAGGTACTGGAGAGCCTGGCCAAAAAAGGTCGCCCGTCCCGCGCCGAAATCACCGATGCCGCCATGTCGCAGCGTGCCGACTGTGTGATGCTCAATAAAGGGCCTTTCGTGATCCAGGCCATCGAGCTGCTGGACGAGATCCTGCAGCGGATGCAGGAGCACCAGAACAAAAAAACATCCATGCTCCGCAGCCTGCACGTGTCGGATATGTAACTACCCGGGTGCTGCAGGCAAAGGGTAGCGCTTTTCCTCTTTCCAAACACGCAAATAGTTCTGCTGCTCCAGCCACCACAGCCTCAGCTCCTGCTCAGGAGCACTCCACCGGCAAGCAAAACTATTTTTTCTGTAGTTAAACCATTTTGCAAATGCGCCATCCAAGAGTTCAAAACTTATTTAATATATTGCTAAGCTAAAGCAGGTACGGGCGCATACGCAGTACAGGTTTACAGGCTGGCACTTACACACAAGTCCAGGTCAGTTTTAATCATTGATGCTCCGAACCACTTCATGAAAAAGTTAAAGGTACTTTTACTGCTGCTGTCCTTTTCTGCGCTGACTTTTGCTTTTAGAGCAGCTCCCGGCAACGACAACTTTTTTACCACCATTGCCTTTAAGCTCTACGAGTTTTACGCCAAATACCCGCAGGAGAAAATTTACCTGCACCACGACAAAAACCTCTACAGCCTGGGCGAAACCATCTGGTTTAAAACCTACCTGACCCTGGCTCCGTCTGCCGAGGCAGATACCCTGAGCAAAATTGTGTACATCGACCTGGTGAGCCCGGCCAACAAGGTGGTGTTTAACCGGAAACTCCACACGGCAGCAGGCACTGCCCACGGCGACATGTACCTGCCCGATACCCTGGCCGAAGGCACTTACCAGCTACGGGCCTACACCAACTGGATGCGCAACTTCAGCTCCGACTACTTCTTCCGCAGGGAAATAACGATTGTCAACCCCGACGCGGCGGCTGTAAAAGCAGGCATTACCTTCCGCACCCGCCCCCACAGCACCGGCGACTCCATCGTTTCCACGTTAGTTTTTTACCAGCTGCCGTTCGCACCATTGCCTCACCTCAGGCTTAATTTCCAGCTGACCGTAGACGGGAAGAAGCAAAAGAAGCACATCCTCGAAACCGACGAAAAAGGACAGGTACAGTTTGCCGCTAACCTGCCAAAAACAAAAAGCAACACGATGCCTCAGGCGGTTCTACTCGTCGAAGCTGCTACAGGGGGCACGAAGTTCAGCCAGACGTACCAGCTCCCACAGGCCGGCGCTGACCTCGATCTGCAGTTCTTCCCCGAATCAGGCAACTGGCTAACCGGCACCCAAACCCGGCTGGCCTTTAAAGCCATCGGCAGGAGCGGCAAAGGCAAAGACGTGGCAGGCAGCATCTACGACGAAACAGGAAACAAGGTAACTGATTTCAAAAGTGAGCACCTGGGCATGGGGCAGGTCCAACTAACAGCAGAAAAAGGAAAAACATACGAAGCACGCGTAACTCAACCCGATGGCACGGTCTTAACTTTTCCGCTCCCGCAGGCACAGGAAAATGGCGTAAGCCTCAGCCTTGCCCACACGGTAGAAAACGGACTTCAGCTGAAGCTGTTAAACCACCTGGGCAGCAGCACCGACAGCCTTTTTCTGGTAGCCCATGCCCAGGGGAAAATCTTTTATGCAGCCAAGGCGAACCCAAACCGGCAGGAGATTACAGCTTCCCTGCCGCTCAACCGCATACCCGCAGGCCTCGTGTACTTTACCGTTTTCAACAGGGCAGGAAAGCCGCTGGCTGAGCGATTAGCTTTTGTGAACATGCCCGACAAACTGAACGTTGCCATTACCACCAACAAGCAGGTGTACGGGCAGCGTGAGCAGGTAAACATGCAGGTAACGGTAAAAGATGCCGCAGGCAACCCGGTAGCAGGCAACTTTTCGCTGGCCGTCCGCGACAGCCGCAACGCCCCCGAGGCCGCCGCCCTGCACGACGACATCTACACCTACACCTACCTCAGCAGCGAACTGAAGGGGCACATCGAACAGCCCAACTATTACTTCGACACGCGCAACCCCAACGCCATCCCCCACCTCGACCTGCTGCTGCTCACGCAGGGCTGGCGACGCTTTTCCTGGGAGGAGGTGCTGCAGGACAAGCAACCGGCTATCACCCATTTCATCGAGAAGTACATCAGCATTTCGGGTGTCGTCGAAAAGGAATTCGGCAGGAACAAAGAAGCCGGCGTTACCAACCTGAGCATTATTTCCAGCAGTAGTTCGGCTCCTAAAAAAGCGTTTCCTGCCATTTCGGTTGGCCAGACAGCGGCAGATGGCAGCTTTTACATCGGAGGACTGCATTATTACGACACGCTCCAGATGTTTATCCAGGCCCGGACGCCCAAAGGCGGCAAAAACCTCCTCGTTAAACGCAATGTATTTACCTCTCCTGCCACTACCTACTACCCGGAAACAGACACCACGGTGTTTGCAGCCATTCACGAAGCCTACCTCCACAGCATTTCCACCTGGACAAAAGCCGACAAAGCCTTACGCTTAGCATCAGGCGCCATTATGCTGGGCGAAGTAGAAGTAAAAGCAGACAGGGAGAAACCCGACACGCGCCGGCTTCACTCGAAAGATTTTACCGATGCCACTATTAATGTAGCGGCAGATAAAGTGGTACGGGGCAGTATTTTAGAGTACCTGGTAGGTGTAGCCGGCGTGCAGGTGAGCGGCGCAGGCCTGAACACGACAGTATCGATCAGAGGGGGCGGTACGCCTACCTTTATCCTGGATGGCATGCAGGTTGACCTGGAGTTTATTCAATCGCTTCCGCCCACGGATGTAGAAACGATAGAACTGCTGAAGGGCGCCAATGCCTCGGTTTACGGGGGCGCAAACGGCGCTATCGTTATTTTCACGAAACGCGGCAACCCCAACTACGACTATTCGAACGAACCGGCCAGCGGCACCATCTCGTTCAGGCTGCCGGGCTACAACAAAGCCAGCGAATTTTACGTGCCCCGCTACGATGTGCCGGACGAGCGCCACAACCTGCCCGATTTCCGTAACACACTGCACTGGCAGCCCACCCTCACCACCAACGCCGAAGGCAAAGCCGAACTCAGCTTCTTCACCTCCGACGACGTTACCAGCTTTACCGCCACCTGCGAAGGTTTTACAGGACAGGGTGCCGTGGGTGCCGCAGAACATTCTTTTAAGGTGGCGCAGAAGCGGTAGTCCCCGGAAAAACAGTGATTTAACATAAAGAGCAGCAACAGCAGAAAACACCTGCTGTTGCTGCTCTTTTACCTGTTGCTCAGCCTCAAATCTTTTGTCAGGGAAGATTACAGCGTTATTTGATCTGTCCGCGAATCTCCCCGCCGGGAAGCTGGAGGGTATGCACATTCACGTACGTATCGCCAGCCGTCATGTGTAGTAACAAGTCTTCCAGCGACAAGCCGGCCAGGGGGCCAACCAGGTCGGCACTGGTAATGACGCCTGTAGCCAGCACACCACTCGATCTGCCGGGAATCAGCATGGCTGGCGGTCCGGAAGGATACAGCCATACCACAATCGGTCCATTTTCTCCCACAGGAGCACTATGAATGTGTGCCTGCAGAACATTCTGTATGTTGGCAACGATTAGTTTATAATGCAGTTCGGTTCCGTCTTTACTCAGCTGAAATATAGCATTGCCGCTTGCCTTCGAGTTATTAGGTGTAGCTTCCTGGCTCCCATCCATTGGCGCCACAAACACCCCCGGGTAATCGGGTTTCGCAAACGAGCCCAACTGTGAGCTCAACTTTGTTATAACGGGCTCCGGCGCAGTGTCTGTATCACAGCCGGTTATGGCGAAAGGCGAAAAAAAAGAAACCAGTACCAGAAGCTTTAGTCCGGCAGGAAAAATAAAGTTTTTCATAGCGTTGGAAAGGAGTTAAAGTTAGTTTTGAGATAGGGAAACCGAAAATGCAAGCAGCAACGGAACACCAGCAAATCTCCTGCTTCTGTTGTTATCACATCATGCAGGAACAATTACTTGCTGTACTGGAAGCTGTTCCCTGGTGGCAGGAAACAAACAGATGAATTTCAGACGACATCAAATTTGATGCGCTGTTATATATTAGCCTTATATGATATAAAAACTTTTACGTTCGCTGCTGTTATTTGCTGTTATCAGTTGCCAGTCAGGTAGTAAAAATTTGTAAACAATATTAAATTGACAGGGAAGCCAGTTTTTGGAAGTGTAAAATTTTGATGTGCTTTTAACCTGAAGCATACTAGCCAGGCACGTTCTATTTATTTCAAACAACACCACAGGAAAGTGCAGCAGCTGCCACCACAGCCACTGCTCCTTACCCATCAGGATATTCCGCAGAAAAAGATTACCCAAACTTCAAAGTCCGTTTTTCCTGGCTGCTTTGTAGTGCCAGTTCCAGCACCCGGATAGCATTACGTGCCTGTTCGGGCTTTACCTCCAGTTCTGCTTCGCCGGTTAGGGCTTTGTACACATTTTCATACAGCCCCCGGTAATCGCCGTGTTCGCTTTCTATTTTACCGATAACATGCAAGCCGTTGTGGGTGGTGTTAATCCTGCCCCAGATCTCCTCCGGTTCCACTCCCCAGGCCGGCAGATCTTTTGGGCCAATGCCTGCTTTAAGAGTTTCTTCCTGCACATCGAGGCCATACTTCAGGAAAGACCCCTGGTCGCCGAGCAAGGTATACCGTGGCCCCACTTCCCGCACCAGCATGCCGGACCGCAGCGTAACCGTCAGGCGGGGGTAGTGCAGCAGCAGTTTAAAATTATCGATTACTTTACTGCCCTCCCGCTGAATGCGCACCATGCCGGTAACTTCGTCGGGTAAGCCAAAGAGGCAGAGCGCCTGGTCCACCAGGTGTACGCCCAGGTCATAGAGCACACCCGTACCCGGCAGATTTTCTTCTTTCCAGGTGTTGGGCGTAATGGTGTTCCGGAAGCGGTCGAAATGGGCCTCGTACTCCACCAGGTTGCCCAGCATGCCGCTCGCCAGTACTTTTTTCACGGTCAGGAAATCGCTGTCCCACCGGCGGTTCTGGTACACGGTAAGCAACCTCTGCTGTTTTTTCGCCAGCTCTATCAGCTCATCGGCCTCAGCTGACGTGCTGGTAAATGGCTTTTCGACCACCACATGTTTTCCGGCCAGCAGGGCAGCTTTGGTTAACTCGTAATGGGTGGGAGTAGCCGAAGCTACTATTACCAGCTCAACAGCTTCATCCCCGAAAATCTCCTCTACCTGGCTCACCACCTGCGCATCCGGGTACCGCGCCCTTAGTATGTTGATGTTCGCTTCGCGCGTTTCCCGTACTTTTACCAGCCTGAACCCCGGCACACTGTCCAGAAAAGGTACCTGAAAAACTCTGCCCGACATACCGAAGCCAATCAAGCCGACATTTATTATCCTGCTCATCGTGTTGTTTTTTACTACTTTATTTGTTTCTTCTCCACAATATAGGATGAAATTTTATTCGGTGTTTACCCGCCTGCCCAGGAACCAGTTCCTGCTGCACCGGATTGACCTGCTGTGACAGCCCGGCCTGTCAAAAACCTTCACCCGTGACAACCAAAAGAAGCAAAATAGGGAGAAAAAATATATCCATCTTCTATATTAATTTTTTTAACAAATAGTTGTATTTTAATACATGGATTTTTATTTTTACACAAAACAACCTTAAAAAATTGCAGCAATGAAAAAGAAGATCAGGCACGTGTTGCTTTTGGGATTGGCAGCGCTGTTGACTGCAAACTTCACCTTTGCCCAAACCAAAGCCATGCTGGTTGGGGTAACGTACAGGACCAGTGATCTTCAAATCTGCAACGGCGACCTGGGCGATTACTATAAACTCCATGTAAACCAATCGCTTACCACCGATATCTTCTTCGAAAATCTGCAGATTGTTAAGATCAGGGATAAAAAAAGCTTTTACCTGCTGGCCAAAGAACAGAACAGCAGCCGCGCCTATGCCTTTGCGCTGGTAAGGCGTGGCAACGGGCTTTACCTGGACCCGCAGGAGCATGTGCAGGTTACTTCTAAAGGCGAAGCTGTATTAGTGTCTTATCTCAAAAACGAAAACAACGACCAAAGCTGCACAGACTGTGTAGAGACTGTGGTGGCATCTGCTAAACTATAAAGACAACCACTGCTGCTTTATTTACGATACGCGCCTGATGTTATCGGGAAAGACACCAGGAGGCTGGGATAAGATTTATCCCAGCCTCCTGGTTTTATTAGCTTACCTTGTCCCAGCCCGTTGTGCTACGGCACTCTGGCTGCTTCCCGTTCTGCCTGGCAGTGTACGATAAACCTTAGAAGGGCAGCATTAAAAAACTCGCTGTTCTCCAGTTGGGGCATATGCCCGGCACCAGGAACTTCTATGGCAGCATCCGTCCATTTAGGTACAGGCAGGGTTTTCAGGTATTCCGGGTTTCCAAATTGGTCATCAGTGCCAGTAACGATAGCAACAGGAATCTGCACCTTGTTCAGAATAGCAACTTCATCTTCGTAATTCCCTTCAGCAATGCATTGCGCCAACGTGCCTCTCACTTTGGGGTCTGTGTTTTGGAAATCAGTTTTAAAAGATTTTGGAATATCATTATACCCGGCAGCAAATAGTGCATTTGCCAGCGTGCTTATCTCTTCATCGTTGGCATCTTCCTTAAAAATAGTTGCCAGTGCAGGATTTGCCTGAAAAGCTTTCTCTACCATAAATGGTTTGGTGGCAACAGCTGTCGTCACGGCCATTATCCCGATACATTTTTCTAAAGCAGGCAGTGCCTCTATCGCTGCATTACCACCTAGCGAATACCCCACCAGCACAAACTCATCAACCGGTAACTGCTGAATCATTTCTGTTATGGCGGCTGCGTATCCGGGTATGGTGTAATCAGTCGCAGGGGAGGCAGAATTGTCGGACGTGCCATGCCCGGGCAGGTCGATAGCGATTAACTGGTAATCCTGCAGCAGCTCGCTCTCGAGCTGCTTTTTCCAGATTTCCCCGGTCATGGAAACGCCAGGAATAAAAATAATAGCCGGTGATTTGCCCGCCCGCTCCGTTACATTAACTTTCAGGTTATGAAACTGGCAGGTTTTTGATGTTAATTCTGTTGCCATAGCTGTTTATTTAAATTCAATTATTTATTAAAATAACTATACTTGAAGCCTAAATTTTAGTTGCCTCTGTTCCAGGACATTTGCCCCGAACCTGCCATATATTTTGCTACTGCTTTTCAACTGCCTATATTTGAGATCGCAGTAATATGACGTTATGCCCCGGTGCAGGTATAAGAAGCAAACCGGGCAAAGCAACAAAACAGCAACAGCATGTTCAGAAAAATAATCAGCACCAACAAGGCAGCAACCACCATCCTGATTCGCCTGATGGTAGGAGCCGTTTTTCTTTCGGAAGGGATTCAGAAGTTTCTTTTTCCGGGAACAAGAGGAGCAGGCCGCTTTGAGAAGATAGGTTTACCCGACCCGGAATTTTTGGGTTATTTTGTTGGCAGTTTCGAAGCGTTATGCGGTTTGCTGCTGCTCATGGGCTTGTTTACCCGCCTGGCCAGTATACCCCTGCTGATCATCATGCTGACGGCCCTTACCACCACCAAAGCTCCGATGCTGGCGACAGATGGTTTCTGGGAAATGCTGCACGCGAGCCGCACCGACTGGTCCATGCTGCTCGGCAGCCTGTTTCTCTTAATTAAAGGTGGTGGACGATGGTCTGCTGACCGGAGCCTGATGCAGCCAAAGCAGCACCTTTTCCGGGAAGCCCATTATTAATTCAGTGGCCCCAAAACAAACAAAAAAGTCTGCTGCACCAGCCACCACAGCCTCACCTGCACCCAAAAAACTGACACGATCAATTCAACCTCAAAACACACCGCAAATGGACGGAAGAAAACGCGCTAACATAAAACCAGGAATGCATGTAGCCATTGTACTGAAAGAGGACCAGCGCACCGGCTACCTGACCAAAGGGTATGTACAGGACATCCTCACCAACTCCCCCACCCACCCCCACGGCATCAAAGTAAGGCTCGAAACCGGCGAGGTAGGAAGGGTGAAGGAAATTTTGGAGTTAGAAAGTTAGAGAGTTTGGGAGGTTGAGAGGTAGAGAGGTAGAGAGGTAGAGAGGTAGAGAGGGGTGTTATTTATTTTTGTATGCTGATTTTCTGGCTGTAGTTAATATGGCAGTTAGTTCGTGCGCTTCCTGTTTTAGGCTTTGAAGACGGCTAGAGGAAATAATACCAGATTCTTCCAATAGTTCCATCCAGAACAGCGACTCGTCAGCTTCTTCCAGCGCAATCCCAATTTTTGCTGCAAATTCAGCTTTTGACCTTGCACGGCATGCAGCCCGATAATTAGCCCCTACAGATGTAGATGAACGAAGCAGTTGCTTACCCAGAATCTGCGCATCTGCCTGTTTTGGCAAAGCCTGAAACAATCGAATAGCACGCAAAGCAAAGTCTTTGGTGCGTTTCTTAAAACCTTCTCCATGACGAAAAAAATAGCAAAAAACAAAAATAATCCCTCTCTACCTCTCTACCTTTCTACCTCCCAAACTTATAAAACTCCTTCATCGGCAAAGCTATAGTAGTCGTTATCGGTAAAGATGATGTGGTCCAGGATGGGGAGGTCGAGGAACTGTCCGGCTTCTTTCATTTTTTTGGTCAGGGCAATATCGGCTGCGCTGGGTTTTATGTTACCCGACGGGTGGTTGTGCACCAGGATGATAGAACTTGCCAGCTGCTCCAGCGCTTTTTTAAAGATGATTTTCGGGTCGGCAACCGTACCGGCCACACCGCCTATGCTGATGCTCTCTTTCCGCATCACCACGTTGGCCCGGTTTAGTAAAATAACCCAAAACTCCTCGTGGGGCAGGTCGAGCAGTTGCGGCTTAATGTAGTTGTAGATATCGGTGGAACAGGTGATGCGGGTTTTGGCTGCAGCCACAGTCTCTTTACGTCGGCGGCCCAGTTCCAGGGCACTCACAATCGAAATGGCCTTTGCCTCCCCGATACCCGGATGTTTTGTCAGGTCCTTTACCGACAGTTTTGCCAGTTCGTTCAGGTCGTTGCCGACGGCAGCCAGAATAATTTTGCCTACATCTACTGCCGTCAGTTTTGGCGTACCCGAGCCAATCAGGATAGCAATCAGTTCGGCATCGCTCAGGGCTGCTTTGCCTTTCAGGAGCAGTTTTTCACGGGGCCTGTCCTCTTCCGCCCAGGTTTTAATGTTTAGCGATAATGGCTGGTAACCTACAGTTTCAGCAGCAACAGCTAGTTCTTCCACAACGGTATAATATTTGATAAAGAAACGATGCTAGCAGAAGCTTTTACAACAAAAATTAGTTCAGTAAAAAGGCTGGCTTTTCTTTCACTTAAAATAAATTTTAGCAGCCGGATTTGCTGCATTGAGCTACAAATTCCGGCACCCAAACCTATGCAACGTATGATAACTTTCGGGATAGTGCTTCTGATTCTGTTTTTGCTCGACCTTTACGTATTTCAGGCCGTCAGAACAGTTACCCAGCACATTCCCGCCATTGCCCGGAATATAGTCTACTCTATTTACTGGGCTGTTTTTGCCTTAACGGCAGGCACTTTTATCTTTGCTTCTGCCACGAGAGGCACCCCACCCGATACGCTTAAAGTATACCTGTTCAGCGTGCTGTTCATTATCTTTGCTTCCAAACTGGTAGTAGTCCTTTTCTTATTGGTGGATGACGGGCTCCGGCTTGGGAAATTAGCCTGGAGCACAGCAGGAGGCCAGGTTCCTTACGATGCTTCGCGGCACAAATTCCTGAGCCAGCTGGGGCTGTTGGTAGCAGCCGTACCGTTCACAGCTTTTGTGTATGGCATGGCCAGAGGCGCCTACGATTACCGTGTAAAACGCGTAAAGCTCCGCTTCCCGAACCTGCCGCAGGCTTTCGATGGTTTTAAAATGCTGCAGATTTCCGACCTCCACACCGGCAGCTTTATGTCTACGGCCCCTCTGAAAGAAGCCGTGAAGCTCATCAACAAACAGGAAGCCGACCTGGTGTTTTTTACCGGCGATCTGGTAAATAACACCGCTACCGAAGTAGTCAGCCACATCGACTCCCTGAAAGAGATCAAAGCCAAAGCGGGCGTATTTTCCGTGCTGGGCAACCACGACTACGGCGACTATGTGCGCTGGGAGAGCGCCGAACAGAAACGCAGCAACCTGCAGAACCTGATAGGCGCACACGGCCAGATGGGCTGGCAGCTGCTGATGAACGAACACCGCCTGATTGAAAAGGGTGGTGACCAAATTGCGGTACTAGGGGTAGAAAACTGGGGCAACCGGGCAGGCTTTCCAAAATACGGCGACCTGGACAGGGCCTACAAAGGGGCAGAACAAGCACCTTTTAAAGTGCTGCTCTCGCACGACCCGTCGCACTGGGATGGCGAGATAAACCAGAAATACGAGGACATCGACCTGACCCTCTCCGGCCACACCCATGGCATGCAGTTTGGTGTGAATATACCCGGGTTTAAATGGAGCCCGGTGCAGTACGTGTACAAGCAATGGTCTGGCCTGTACCAGAAAGGGCGCCAGTACCTGTATGTAAACACCGGGCTTGGCTTCCTGGGGTATCCTGGCCGTGTTGGTTTTTTACCGGAGATAACCGTTTTTGAGCTTAAAAGAGGCTAAAAGATTTCGTTATAAGAATGAAGAACCGGCAGGTGCAGGAGGAAACACCCCTGACATCTGTCGGTTCATTTATTTTTAAGGTTGCACTTGTACCTGTTTCATTGTTATAACACGAGATACATTCTTCCCTTTTCTGCCCCCCTTCCATTGCTTTAGCTCCCGCATGAGAGCGCCTTCCCTGCTGTACCAGGCACCCTTGCCTCTTGACCTGGAAAGAACTCCCATCCGAAACTTTACTACCTGCTGAAGCTCCCGTGCTCCTGAAACCGGAGGAGAATTCATTTTACAAATCCAATCTACACCCCTGAATATTAGCTACTTATTATTATAAAAAACTTACAATCGTTCTTAAGAATCACCAAACAGCCGCTTGATTTTTACTTGAAAATAAATGAGAAAATTTTTCATATTTTCCATTGTTCCATTATCTTATATTATTATTAATCGTATATCACTTATTATAAACTAAAAATTATTTATTATAATTTTTTAAAGTAAATCAAGTAAAATTAAGTTGGGATTATCAGGCGCATTCGTGAGTTATGAAAAAATAAGCCCTGTAAAGTTCTGTAGCTGTTATAGTTTGCTCTAAACCCATTAATCTAATTATAATATTTTACCAATTATTATATGCGGACACCCTTACTACCCAGAATCCATTTTTTAGCCTTTCTGTTATGTGTTTTCACATTCCTCCAGGCACAAGCCCTTGACAACAGTTGTAAGGCAACCCTATCTGCAAACAATACAGCCCTGTGTGGTCCGGGCACTTCTGTCAGGCTGGCGGTAAACCAAACCGGCTACACGTACACCTGGTACAAAAACGGCACAGTGATAAATGGGCAAAGCGGCGGCACCCTCACGGTTGTTGAACCAGGAAGCTATACTGTCAGAATAAATAACCGCCTGAATTGTAAACCCGAAGACACGCAGTCTGACGAAATAAAAGTAACGGTCAGTACGAAACCGGTAGCCGGCTTCACTTTTAACGCCGGAGACCAATGCGCCGGATCAGAAATAAAGTTCACGAGCACCTCTACCGGCGAGGATCTGAAGTATTCCTGGAACTTCGGAGACCAGGCCTCCGGGGCTAACAACACCAGTACAGACGAGTCGCCGTCGCATGCCTACAGGGGCTTTATTGGCACCTCCCAGAAGTACACCGTTACGTTAAAAGTTACAAACGAAGCTGGTTGCGAAGCTGTAATCACAAAAGAGGTGGTCGTTAGCGAAGGTCCGGATGCAACACTCGAAGAGATAGACGTTCCGCCAGGCAATACTCCTTTTGCGAACTGCTCCACCAACCCGGATAACATTGCCTACACCCTGAAGGTGGAAAACAAAAGCACCACGCCGGAATTAAACAAAAGTTACGCGATTGATTGGGGCGATGGTACTAAAATAGATTTAGGAAGCACCTTTGAAAACGCAACCCACGTCTATGCCGAGCGGGGAATGTATAAACTTGTATTCACGATTACGGGTAACAACGGCTGTGAATCCAAAACATCTTATAAAGTCTACAACGGCAGCAAACCCAGTCTGGCCATCGGTAACCCTGGTCATACCATGGGTTGTGCCCCACAGGTTTACACCTTCCCGATCAGCAGCATAGAAGATAACTCCCCCGGCACCAGGTATATCTTCCAGTTTGATGACGGCACTGACCCTCATATTTATACCCAGGAAAACTTACCTGCCACAATCAGCCATACTTTTACAACAGCCTCCTGCGACAGGCCGAATGGCTCTTTTACGCTGACCGGCCGGGCCGAAAACCCATGCGGCGAAACCACGGTGGTGGTAAGTTCGATTAAAATTGCGGCGAAACCTACCGTTGATTTCAGCACCCCCACCGACTCCGTTTGCCTGGGGCAGGTTGTTCCCCTCCTGAATGAAACCATCAACGGCAGCACCATCACCAATACCGGGCAGTGCGACAGAAGCTCCACTTTCCACTGGGATGTGCAGCCGGCAACCGGTTGGGCGTTTTATCCCGGCAGTACTGCCACCACCGAAGAGCCTAAATTAGTTTTTTCAATACCAGGAAGCTATAAAGTAACGCTTAGCGCAACCAACAGCTGCGGCACCGATGTGATTACAAAAGATGTGTATGTCATCTTCCCGCCTGTAGCTGCTTTCACCATTGGCGAAGCCGAAACCTGTAACAATTTAGTAGCTGTTACCAATGCCTCTACAGGCGACAAGCTGTCCTATACCTGGTCTGTCAGCCCGAATTCAGGCTTCACCTTTGCCAGCGGAACACTTAACAGCAAAAACCCGGTATTTGATTTTGCAGAAACCGGCGATTACACCATTACGCTGGTTACATCAAATCCTTGCAGCACCGCCACCGCCACACAGCAGGTAAAAATCATGAAAAAGCCGCTGGTACAGCTTCCGGAAAACAAAGGCTACTGCAGTCCGCAAACCATTAAATTTGATGCATCCAATGCCCTCCACACCCCCGTCTTCAGGAGCAACAACAGCCCGATCTCGGCTTATACCTGGACCATTTCGGGAGGCGCGGCATTTGTAAACGGAACTACTGCCAACTCGCAAAACCCGGAGATAAGCTTCCCCTCGAATGGCACCTATACCGTAACAGCACAAGCCACTAACGGCTGTGGCGAGTCAGAAATAGCAACCCAGGTCATCACCATTGCGCCACCCGTTACCAATAACATCATCTCCAGCGACCAGACTATTTGCGGCAATACAGCGCCTGCCACACTCACTGGCCCTGTACCATCGGGTGGCTCCGGCTCCTTTACCTATACCTGGGAATACAGCACAACCGACGGCACCTCCGGCTTCCAGGCAGTAACCGACGCTACAGACAGGGAATTTACGCCAACAGCACTCACCCAAAACACCTGGTTCAGGCGGATTGCAAATTCAAATGGCTGTGAAGAAATATCAAACGCCGTCAAGATTACAGTTAATCCTGCCCCGGACGCTCCAATTGTGGCCGGAACAGCCATCTGTACCGGTAGCGCCACCCAACTGACGGTAGAGAACCCGAACGGCACCTATGAATGGTTCAGCGACGACACGGGCACCACCCGCATCCACACCGGATCTACTTTCCCGACAGCTGCGCTTCAGACCACCACTACGTATTATGTACATACCAAAAACGCCCTAGGCTGCCCCAGCCCCTTAACTGCTGTTACCGTAACGGTTGAGCAACAGATAACCAATAACACCGTTTCGCAGGACCAGCTCCTGTGCACGGGAGCTACGCCAGTTGAATTGCTTGGTTCGGTTCCGGAAGGTGGTAACGGGAACTACACCTACCTCTGGGAAAGCAGCACAACAAGTTCATCGGCAGGTTTTGCGCCGGCCCAGGGCAATAATAAAGAACAACATTACTCCCCGGGCGACATCGGCCAGACCACCTGGTTCCGCCGTGTGGTAACCGCAGGCGTCTGCCAGCAAAGCACCAGCGCACCAGTACAGATTTCCGTGGCCGTTCCTATTTCAAATAACCAGATCTCCACACCGCAGGCTGTGTGCGAGGGGACGCAACCTGCCACACTCAAAGGCACCACCCCCACCGGTGGAAATGCCAGTCTCACCATCCTCTGGGAAAGCAGCACCACCGGGCCTAACGGAACCTTTGCTCCTGCTGCAGGCATAAATAACCAGTCCGACTACACCCCCGGCCACCTTACCCAAACAACCTGGTTCAGGAGGGCGCTGTATGCCGGGGGCTGCTCAAACGTTTCGGCAGCCATCCAGATTTCTGTGGTAAAGCCACTCAGCAACAACACCATCAGTTCTGACCAGTTGATCTGTGTGGGTACGGTTCCTGCTCCTTTACAGGGCACCACTCCGAAAGGAGGCAGCGGCACCTATACCTTCCTGTGGGAAATCAGTACCGACAATGTGGCTTTCGTGCCGGCACCAGGCACCAACAACCAGGAACATTACAACCCGAAACTGCTCTCAAAAGATACCTGGTTCCGCCGCACCGTTTCGGGCGGCACTTGTGCCGAACTGCAAAGCAACGTGGTAAAAGTAGCGGTGATGGCGCCTGTTACCTACAACAACATCGGAACTGCGCAACGTATCTGTGCCCAGACGGCTCCGCTAAAACTGAACGGCTCTTTGCCTAATGGCGGAAACGGCTCCTTTACGTATCTCTGGGAATGGAGTGCCGTAAGCGCAACGGATGGTTTTACACCGGCACCCGGCGTTAACAACGACGTGCATTATCAACCCGAAAAGCTTACACGCAACACCTGGTTCCGCCGCAAAGTAATTCTGCCACCCTGCCAGGAAAACATCAGCCCCGCCGTGCTGGTAACCGTTGACCCGCTGCCGGAAGCACCGGATGTAGCGGGAGGCATCACCTGCCCGGGCGGAAACGTAGTAATGAAGGCATCATCGCCCATAGCGGGATATGTAATTGAATGGTACGACCAGGAACAAGGAGGAGTCGTGCTGCACAAAGGCACCACCTATACCACCGAACCGCTCCTGACCACGACCGACTATTATATCCAGACCACGAACCAGTACGGCTGTGCCAGTGAGCGGGTAAAGGCTACGGCGGTTGTCGTAGAACCAAGCGCAAATGCCGGACCGGACATTACCATGATGCAGGGCCGCAGCACGCAGCTGTTAGCCTATGGGGGCGAAACTTATTCCTGGTCGCCTGTTGCAGGGCTTTCCGATCCGAATGTGCACAACCCGGTTGCCAACCCGCAGGAAACCACCACCTATACCGTAACCGTCACCACAAAAGAGGGATGTGTTTTCACGGATGAGGTAACCATAACCGTACTACCACAAATTGAAATCGCCAACGCGATTACCCTTAACGGCGATGGCATTAACGACACCTGGTACATAGGCAATATTCAGCACTACCCTAACTGCCGCGTGCAGATTTTTAACAGGTGGGGGGCGCTGGTATTCGAATCCAAAGGCTACCAGACTCCCTGGAACGGCACCAACCAGGGGCAGCCATTGCCTATGTCGGCTTACTATTACATTATTGACCTGGGAGTAGCAGAAGAACCACTAGCAGGCAGCATTACGCTTATTAAATAACACCTTTACCAGCAGCACTATGAAGTACTTTTATTTTATAGCCATTTTCTGTTTAGCCTTACCTGCCCTGGCCCAGCAGCGGCCGCAGCATACGCAGTATTTCCAGAACAACTACCTGCTTAATCCCGCTGTGGCTGGTATCGAAAGTTTCGCCGATGTCCGTTTCGGCTACCGCAACCAATGGACCGGCATGGAGGGTGCTCCTGTTACGTTCTACGCCAGTGCCCAGACCGCCATCGGGAAAAACGACCGGAACATTGTACCAACCCGGGGCCAGAAGTCCTACTTTAAAAGCACCAAACAAACCGCCAACAGAAACAACCGCTTTCATGTGCAGCCGCACCATGGCATTGGCGCGGTGGCCCAGATGGGCAGGGCTGGCTTACTGACGACTGCGTCCATGAACGTGAGCTATGCCTACCACCTGCCCATTACCCGAACACTGAACCTCTCCAGCGGCATTACCACCGGCATGGTACAGTACCGGTTAAACAGGAACGGGGTAAAAGTGCAGACTGACAACGATCCGTTTATTTATGGCGACTTCGGCAACCTGAACAAACTGGACCTGGGCATTGGCATGTGGCTTTACAGCCGCGATTTTTATGTGGGACTTTCAGCCATCCAGCTCCTGAAAAGCAAAAATGACGTTGACATCAACGATGGGCCGAAAGCGTCGCTCCAGCCGCACTTTTATGCAACAGGCGCCTACCGCTTCCTGTTCTCCGACATGGTTGCCTTCACCCCTTCGGTAATGATTAAAATGGCAGACCAGGGCACAACAGCCGCAGACGTAAATGCGAAACTGATTTACGGGCAGCGTTTCTGGGCCGGCCTCTCCTACCGCCACCAGGATGCCACCTCCGCTATGGCCGGCTTTTACCTCACGCCCATGATCGACCTCAGCTACTCCTACGACTTTACCACCTCCGAACTTCGAAGGGTAAGTGCTACCAGCCACGAAGTAGTGGTAGGCATAAAGCTCAGCAACCCGCAAAAAGTGCTGTGCCCGACCTGGGTCTGGTAAATATCGCAGCAGGATGTTGCTCCTGCAAACCAGGGAGCAGTGGCTGTGGTGGCAGGAGCTGCAGACTTTCCAGGGATGCTGATAAGGCCACATTCTACTACAACAGTGGTAGTAAGCACAAACAAGAAGGCTAAAAGGAGTAGAGAAAATGTTATCTCAATCCTTTTAGCCTTCTTGTTTTGAAAAGCGCTGCTAGTATCGCTACCCTAAGCCTGGAACCCTGTCAATCGGTGGTTAGCATAATTTACTGCAGCTGCCACCACAGCCGCTGCTCCCTTGCAACACTTTAGTTTTTAGGGCAGCACAGGCAATTACAGATCCAGTGCTCTTCTTTTCAGAAGTAAGTACTCTTCGTCTGAAATAGATCCTCTCTGGCGAAGATGGTCCAGCCTTTCAATAGTAGTGATGGAGCTTTCAACAGTTCTCGGATTGTCAACTTCCTTGTGCAGGTCTTCCGCTGAAAGGGAGGAATAGTCCGGTTCTGCATAATCACGTGCCGGAATTCTATCCCTGTTTATTTCCTGATTGTAAGTGTAAAACCTGTCTTCATTGTACGTGTCGTTGTTATAAAAATCATCAGAGATGCGACGCGTATTTCCGGGTTGCTGCTGAAGTGCCTGGCCAAACTCTGCTTTGTAATCATCTTTGGCATCGGGCAGGAACTCCCGCTGTGACTGACGCAGGTTATCGCGCACAGCGTACTCATACTCATCTGTTATCGGGCCACCAGTGTAAACAGGATACCTGGCAATGGATTTTGAATCGATGGAAGAAACAAACACATTTCTGCCGCCCTTGTCCAGGGCAGCTGCCCCGATCGGGATAAGCAAATACTGATCATTGCTGGTATTAAAAAACCTGCGGTTCGCCACTACTGCCAGGTAGCGCGCCTTCATGGCCTTTGGGTCCACAATTAGGTCTTTCACGATGCCTAAACTCTCGCCATCGGCGCCAACTACTCGCCAGCCAAGTATATCCGGATTATCTTTTGCAATTTTATAGTCTTTCAGGTTGCTTAGCGGCACCAGCCTTCCAGCATTTATTTCATAATTATCCATTGTTCATACCTTTTTAAATTGTTCTACTTCAGACAGAAACAAAATAAACCGACTCAAACTTGCCCTGCGCAGGAATAACCATACCGGTAGCAGGGGGCTCTTCGTCTTCAACGTCATCCCTGTCGGATGCAAGTTCATAAATACCCCAGGCCAGTAGCCCTAGCAGGAGAAGCAGGAACAGCCATGGCCAAATCGGCTTCCTTTTACGTTCTAACTTTATTTCTACCATTTTTCCTTGATTGTTGCCGCCATAATTTTCGGGCCACCTGTCGTAAAACAGGCAGCAGGCACTATGGTGAAGTTAATACGCTAATTCTGAAACGAATGTTAAAAGGAAAAATGGATATCAGTAAGAAAGCCAAAAGGAGGCTCCTGCCCTCAAATGAAAAATAAAACAAACTACCAGGTATGAATCCCGGATACGGAAGTACAGAATAACAATTAAGTGCTCTGGGTTTTCGGCCCCTTCACAACCCGCCGCACAAGCACCACTATTTTTTCGATAACGGCACCTAAAATAAGCCCGCCGATACCGCTAACCAGCACCTTTGCAAGCCAGGCAAGCGCGGGAATGTCTGCCAAAGAGTGCTCCAGGTTGTCCAGCGCGTGGCTGGTAACCGGAATACCATGTGCAATAATTTCGGCCCCCACCCACAGCATGGCTGCGGTTCCAATATACCCGAGGGCCTTTAAAAAGTGCGGCATAAAAGTAACAATCCCGCGCCCGATCCGCCTGATCTGCGGGTGAAAGGTGTCTTTGGCCATGTGCACGCCAATGTCGTCGGCTTTTACAATCAGGCCCACAAACCCATAAACGGCAACCGTAATAAACACCGCCACACTAAACATCACCACAATCTGGGTGGCCAGGGCCTTATCGGCGACAGTGGCATAGGTAATGGCAACAATTTCAGCCGAAAGAATCATATCGGTGCGCACGGCGCCTGTAACGCGTTCTCTTTCCAGTTCTTCGGGTGTAACCACTTTTACCCCTTCTTCCGGGACATGCTGGTCCTCCTCCTCGTGTTTACTGAACATGGAATGCACTTTCTCATATCCTTCAAAACACAAAAAAGCACCACCCAGCATCAAGATCGGGGTAATGGCCCAGGGCGCGAAAAACCCGAGCAGCAAGGCCGCCGGGCTTAAAATCAACACCTTATTTAGTAAGGATTTTTTGGCGATCCGGTAAATAATCGAAAGCTCGCGCGACGGGTCGAGCCCCACCACATACTTGGGCGTTACAGCCGTATCGTCAATCACAATGCCTGATACTTTCCCTGTTGTTTTTGATACCTGGGCGGGCACATCATCGAGGCTTGCCGCGCTCGCTTTAACAAGCGCAGACACATCATCGAGTAAAGCGAGAAGTCCTGAAGCCATTCTATTTTGCTATTTTTGCTATCGTATGAATCCTGATTAATTTATTTTTAGTACCACCCTGGTGGCACGTACGAGACTGCCAGTATCCTGACAATTACGCCACGTCGGATGGCGATATTACGAAATATATCTGTTAGTACACCTGTTAAGCTTATAATTTGATTTTTTCCTGCCCGCTGCCATTTGTACCCTCTAAAAGTTCTGCACCCACAGCCACCATTCCCGCTGCTCCTGCCCAGAACAACTTCAGGCACAAAAAGCGAGACTTCAGCCAAGGCACCCCTCTTTCTCAGGCAGCCAACGCAAATAAACATTATCCAATCACACGTTGGCTCCACCCTGTAATCACAACAAGTATCCGGGGCAGCTCCTGAAACAAACCCACAACCACAAATAACTGAATTCCAAAAATTTAAAAATCAAACAAGCAGCTCCTGTTTCAGTTTTTAGCAAAATTATAAACCAACAGTATAGACAACCGTAAAAAGCTATGGTACAGTAAATTGGTTTTTTACTATTATTAACCGGTTTGCTGTACCTTATTTATTTTATAGATAAATGATAAAACAATGAAAAAGGTTATTTATTCAATATTCAGTGTCAGTGTTCTTCTTTTTGCATCCTGTTCCGAAGACAGGGGCACAACGACCGAGGTGGCGGATGCCAACGAGGATGAAGTTGTAAACCAGTCCAATATCCGGGGTTTTGGCGATGAAATTGGCAAGGACGTAGGTGCTAATACGCCTTCAACGGTTGCTGATTATCGCGAACGCTCCGAGCATATTACCGAACAGATGGCTACGGATCTGCAGCTCGACGAGCCTGCACAGCAACGGGTTTCGGCTATTATCTACGACCGCGAAAGAAGATTAGGTGAACTGGAAGGCCGCTATAACTTTAGCGAAACAAACCGAATGGGCGGCCGTGTTATGGATGAAAACGACATGGGCACCAGGATGGAAGATCCGATGATGCAAGATAAGACCAGCACCACCACAGACACCAGGATGATGGATGATGCCGGCACCATGGAACGCGACAACACAGCCATGACCGCTGAACGTAAAAAAATTATGGCAGATGCCGACAAGGAGCTGAAGTCGGTTTTAACAGCCGAACAGTATAACAAGTTCGTACAGAACCGCACCAAATACGATGAGCTGAAATATAAAAACGATGCCACCGACACCAAAATCAAGTCTGAAGGCGATGAGATGAAGTACAAGTCAGATGATTATAAAGTGAAAGTGGAAGGCGATGAAACGAAAATAAAAACTGAAAACGAAAAGATGAAGATGGAGCGGAAATAAGCAAGGTAATTTTTCGGCTTATTGCACACAAAAGCCTGTAGTTTAAAAGCTGCAGGCTTTTGTTTTTGGAAAACGCCTACAGAAAACTGCCATTCCGGTGAGGCGCCGGCAAAGCAGGCTTCAGCACCGGCAGGTGCTGGCAGGTTTTTTGCTTATTTCCTTCCCGGCATTCCGCAACAATATTTTAGACTCTTGATAATTTTTCCGTAATTTTATCGTAACTACTTTAACTTAAAATACGCAAAACTGCGGCTCCTTTAGTACACATGCTCCGACATCCACTGCTTCTGTTCCTCCTCTTTTGTCTTCTGCTCTGCAGCCTGCCGGCTACAGCCCAGAAAGCTATCAGGATTAGTGGCAGCATCCTGCAACCCGATAAAACAACACCGGTTCCGGGGGCCAATGTCATCAAGTTTAGTACAAAAACAGGGGTGGTATCGGATGATCAGGGGAAATTCCTGATTGATATGCAGCAGGAAGACACGCTGCTGATACGGGCCATCGGGTACAAACCGGTACTTTATGTGCCCAGCAAGCTGCCTGTTTCGGAATTGCGGGTAAAAATTGTGCTGCAGGAAGATAGCGTGATGCTCGGAGAGGTGGAAGTAACCATACGCCCATCGCAGGAAATGATCGAGCGCGCTATGCGTAACATGAAGCAGCCGCAGGTAAGCCAGGCCAAAAAACCGGGCTATATACCGCCTGCCGAAGAACCGGCCCCGCCGACACCCGTCGCTCCTACAGCAGCCAGCCCCATTTCGATGCTCTACGAAATGCTCTCGAAAGACGGAAAGGAACGGGCCAAACTACAGCAGCTCATTCAGCAACTCGAAAAGGAGCAGCGCCTGAAAGAGGCAGAAGAGAAGAAAAAAGAGTACAACCGCTTCTTTAAAGACAACACCGGCTACGAATAAAAAGCAGCCGCCTGAAAACATTTTTGCATTAGGCAGGTTAAAAGGGCTACAACACCTGACCGTATGAAGATTGGCTACCCCTGCATCAACGAGAGCCTCGACTGCTCCTCTTCCCGAACATTCCGGCTGGCATCTTATTCCGAAGAGCGGCTAATCTCTTCCGTTGAACAGAACCTGGCCTGCCTGCGCCGCATCCTGGAATACAACGTGCAGCACGGCATGCTGTTTTTCAGGCTCACCTCCGGGCTGGTGCCCTTTGCCTCGCATCAGGTGAATACCTACAACTGGCAGGAGCACTTTCAGCCGACATTCAAAAGCCTGGGCGATTACATCAAAAGCCACAACATGCGCATCTCCATGCACCCCGACCAGTTTGTGGTGCTCAACTCGCCAAACGAGCAAACAGTACGCAACAGCATTGCTGAACTCGTGTACCAGGGAAGTGTGCTCGACCTGATGGGCCTCGACACCACCGCCAAACTGCAGATACATGGCGGCGGCGCGTACGGCGATAAACCCACGGCCCTGAACCGCTTTGCAGACGTGTACCACACTCAACTGCCCGAAGCCGTAAAAGCACGCCTTTGTGTTGAAAACGACGACCGCACCTATTCGCTGCAGGACTGCCTGGTGCTGCACGAGCTCACCGGAATGCCCATTATCTTCGACAACTTCCACCACGAGTGCAACAGCAACGGCGAACCCATGCGCGAAGCCGTGCAACTGGCCTCCCAAACCTGGCAGCCCGACCGCGACGGCATCCTGATGATGGATTACAGTTCACAGGCCCCTGGCGAGCGCAAAGGCAAGCACGTGCAAAACATACAGGAACAGCTTTTCCACGATTTCCTGGCAGAAACCGAAGGGCTGGACATGGACCTGATGCTCGAAATTAAAGACAAGGAAGCCAGCGCCCTAAAAGCCATCGAAATAGCCCGTTCGATGGGCCGGCTAAAATAAACTTGCCAGCAGCTGATACCCCCATTCCACCAGTTGCCACATAATCCAGCCCATCAGGATGAGCAGCAGTACAATGGCTATCAGCACACCAATCACAATGCCTTTGCCGCTGCCCTGGTACCTGCCTTCGGCATAGTGGCTGCGCAGCATTTTCACATTCCGGGAATTGGCTTTGTAAGCAAAGTCGAAGATGTTCCCCAGAACGGGTATACTCCCAATCACAGCATCCAGGGCCACGTTCAGGAGCATGAGCGCCACCAGTTTTCCGCTGGCGCCGTGCCGGGCCATAGTCAGGATCAGCATCGCCGAAACGGCAAACGAAGCCAGGTCGCCCACCCCCGGAATCAGTCCCAGGATCGGGTCCATCCCGAAACGCCAGGTAGTGCCAGGAACGGAAAACTGGTTATCCATGATCCTGGTAATATGGTCTACCCACTTCAGCTTCTCGGAGCGAGGCGTGCGGGTATAGTGTGTGTTGAATTCTGCCATAGCCGCTTATACGCATAGCAGCAACTATAGGTGCCCCAGCACCCTTTCAGGCACTTTACTGTCATCAAAACTTCCCCTCTTCACGTCACCAGCACGCATTTTTATGTACTGCTCCTGCCACCACAGCCACTGCTGCTGCTTCATTTTGCTCCAGTCTCTGCCCGAAGCTACTGTGTGACCTCCATCACTGAAGCGGGATAAACGCGACTGTACCTTTGTGAACAGGAAATAAAAAAAGGATTAAGGTTGATTCATTCAGGTGCAATAACGTAAATCAAAGTAATCGCTCCATCAAAAAACAATAATTATTATGAAAATTAAACAGTTTGAAGATAAAGGATTAGCCCATTACTCCTACGCCATTTTAAGCGAGGAAACAAAAGAGATTGTACTCGTAGACCCTGCCCGCGATCCGGCGCAATATTATGCCTTTGCCAGCGCCAACAATGCCAGCATAGTGGGTGTGATAGAAACGCATCCCCATGCCGACTTTGTGAGCGCACACCAGGAGATTCACCGGAAAACAGGGGCCACCATTTACACGCACAGCCTGGTAGACGCCGATTATCCGCACCAGGCATTCGACGAAGGGTCCGAAATTACGGTCGGCGACATTAAGCTCAAATCACTGCACACCCCCGGCCACTCCCCCGACAGCATCAGCGTGGTGCTGGAGCATGAGGGAAAGGACAAAGCGGTATTTACCGGCGATACCCTGTTTATTGGCGATGTGGGGCGTCCGGACCTGCGCGAGAAGGCGGGAAAAGTGATGGCAAAACGCGAAGAACTGGCCCGGCAGATGTACCACAGCACCCGCGAAAAACTCATGAAACTGAACGATGACGTGCTGGTGTACCCCGCCCACGGTGCCGGAAGCCTCTGCGGAAAAGCCCTCAGCAGCGCCAACAGCAGCACCATAGGCGCCGAGAAAACAGGCAACTATGCCCTGCAGCCCATGAGCGAAGAAGAATTTGTAAAGCTGCTCCTCCAGGACCAGCCCTTCATCCCCAAATATTTTGGCTATGATGTGGCCCTCAACAAACAGGGGGCACCAGCCTATCAAGAAAGCATTGCAGCTGTAAAACGACTGGAAAAGAACTTTTCGCCCGAAGCAGGCGCCCTGGTCGTAGATGCCCGCGACCAGCAGACCTTTAAGCAGGGCCACCTGCCAGGTGCCTATAATATACAAGCAGGAAACAAGTTCAAAACCTGGCTCGGAAGCATCATTGACCCCGAAGAGTCGTTTTACCTGGTGGCGCAGGACGAAAAGGAGCTGGAGGAACTGATTGCCAGGGCAGCCAGGATCGGATACGAAAGCAAAATAAAAGGTGCCTTTGTGCTGGAAGGAAAAGCCCCTGCCTCCTCCCCTGCCCTTGATCTTAGTAACTTCGAAGCACACCCCGAAAACTACACCATCGTCGACGTCCGAAATGCTTCCGAAGTAGATGGGAAGTTGATCTTTGACAAGGCCATTCATATTCCGCTGCACGAACTGCGGGAGCGGGCAAGCGACATACCGGAGGAAAAGCCGGTGGTGGTACACTGTGCCGGCGGTTATCGCTCTGCCGCTGCCAGCAGCATCCTCGAAAAAGCCCTGCCCCACACCAAGGTACTGGACCTGAGCGAAGACATCAGCAGATTTAAAGAGTAAGTGCATGCCAAAAGCCGGTGCGGTTCCTAACTGCACCGGCTTTTTCAGCTGAAGCTCCCAAAGCCTGCGGTATGCGTAGCCGTTGTGCTGAGGCTGTGGAGGCAACAGCAGCAGCGTTTTACCTCCCGGTTTACCAGGAGGCAAACGTATTTCAGATGATTATATTCCCACTGCCAGCCGCAGCCAGCGCCCGAAACAAATTTGAACTTAAAAAAGACAGAAGCCGGGCTAAATCCCCTTACTGCACCTGCCACCACTCCCGCTGCTCCTGCTCAGCTGCTACCTCCCGGTGGCTGTAGCAGGAAAAAAACAAGACCAACATACAGAAACGCAACAATTCCTGCTCTGTGATAATAGTCACTGTAAAGCCTTTCACAACCTGGTACCTTTGTATAAGGTTAAACTCATAACAATAATAAAATGGAAATTTTTGGATATGTAGCAGCTCTCGTCATTGGTCTTTCGCTAGGTCTGATTGGTGGCGGAGGCTCTATTCTTACGGTTCCGGTACTGGTTTATATGATCGGGTTAAACCCGGTTATCTCCACCGCTTACTCCCTTTTTATAGTAGGCCTCACCAGCCTGGTTGGCAGCTATAAGTTTTACAAAAAAGGGCTGGTCAGCCTGAAAACGGCTGTTGTGTTCGGTATTCCGTCTATTATATCGGTCTATATTACCCGCCGTTACATTGTACCGGCCATTCCCGACGAGCTGTTCACGATGGGCGATCTGCTCGTAACAAAGGACATTATGCTCATGCTGCTGTTCGCCGGGCTGATGGTATTCGCCTCCCTGAGCATGATCCGCCAGAAAAAAAAGGATGATGTGCTAACCGACGATAACGCCGACACAGCAATCGACATCGCCCACGAACAGCCCACGGTACATGCCAAACCAAAATTTAACTATGGCGGCATTCTGGCCGAAGGACTGGTGGTTGGTACCATCACGGGCCTGGTGGGTGCAGGCGGCGGCTTCCTGATTATTCCGGCACTGGTGCTCTTCAGCAAACTCGACATGAAAATGGCTGTTGGTACTTCACTGCTCATCATTGCGGCAAAATCGCTGCTGGGCTTTGTGGGCGACATCTATAATTACGACATCAACTGGACTTTTCTGGCCATTTTCTCCACCATCTCCATCGCCGGTATTTTTGTGGGCTCCTTCCTGTCCACTAAAATTCATGCCGATAAACTGAAGGTATCGTTCGGATGGTTTGTGCTGCTGATGGGGATTTATATCCTGGTAAAAGAAATTTTTCTTTCCTGAGGTTAGCGTGACCTAAGTCACTGAAAACGGCATAATATCTTCCGAAATTTGTATTGTTCCTGTTAGTTATTAAACACCTTACAGAGCATCTTAAAGACAAATATCCTGCAACAGATAACATAAAAGCAATTAGTACCCAAAGCAAAAATATTATGAAAGTAGAACAAATATATACCGGCTGCCTGGCACAAGGGGCTTATTATATCGAAAGTAACGGAGAAGCTGCCATCGTAGACCCGCTTCGCGAGATTATGCCTTACCTGGACAAGGCGGCCCGAAACGGCGCTAAAATCAAATACGTGCTGGAAACACACTTCCACGCCGACTTCGTGTCGGGGCACGTGGATCTGGCCAAAGCCACCGGCGCACAAATTGTGTTTGGTCCGAACGCACGGCCTTCCTTCGAAGCCCATATCGCCACTGATGGTGAGGAGCTGAAACTGGGAAATGTGCGCCTGAAAGTACTGCACACGCCGGGGCATACCATGGAATCTACTACCTACCTGCTGCTAAACGAAGCAGGAAAAGAACAGGCCATCTTCACCGGCGACACCCTGTTTATCGGTGACGTAGGCCGTCCGGACCTGGCTGTTAAATCGGACCTGACGGAGGAGCAACTGGCGCAAAATCTTTACGACTCGCTGCGCAACAAAATTATGCCGCTTCCCGACGAGGTGGTTGTTTACCCGGCACACGGCGCTGGCTCTGCCTGCGGTAAAAACATGAGCAAGGAAACATCCGATACGCTCGGCCATCAGAAAGAAACCAACTACGCCCTGCGTGCCGACATGACCAGAGAGGAGTTTGTGCAGGAGGTTACCACCGGGTTGCTCCCGCCTCCGGGTTACTTCCCGCTCAATGTAAAAATGAACCGCGAGGGCTACACCAACATTGAAGAAGTGCTGAGCCAGGGGCTGCGGCCATTCACGCCGGATGAATTTGAACTGGTTGCCAACGAAACCGGCGCGCTGGTACTCGATACCCGCAAGCCGGAGGAGTTCGCCAAAGCCTTTATTCCCAACTCCATCAACATCGGCATCGATGGCAGCTTTGCGCCTTGGGTAGGTGCGCTTATCCCCGACATTCAGCAGCCCATTTTGTTCGTTGCCGACGAAGGGCGCGAAGAAGAAGTAGTAACCCGGCTGGCACGCGTCGGCTACGACCACGCCATTGGTTACCTGAAAGGCGGCATGCAAGCCTGGGAAGCAGCCGGTAAAGAACCGGACACCATCAGCTCCATCGGAGCCGGAGAGTTTGCCCGGGCATATGCGCAGAACAACCAGCTCAAAGTAGTGGATGTACGCAAGCCGGGCGAATACCAGGCCGAGCACGTTACCACCGCACTACACGCTCCGCTCGACTACCTGAACGACCACCTGGCCGAACTGCCTAAAGATGAAAAAATGTACCTGCACTGTGCCGGCGGCTACCGCTCCATGATAGCAGCTTCCATCCTGAAGGCAAGGGGTTACGATAACGTGGTAAACGTGGAAGGCGGCTTTAAGGCAATTGCCGGAACAGACGTTCCTAAAACAGCTTATGTGTGTCCGTCCACACTAAAATAACAAAGATGGCTAAAAGAGGGGGCCTGGCTTCGGAAGAAACAGGCTCCTGCCATAGCCACCCATGCAAATAATATAAAATCAAATACAGAATCTAAAAGATAAAATAGCTATGTTTAATTTATTTAAATCTGCTCCCAAAGCCTATGAGGATTTGGATGGCAAAACGTTCAGAGAAAAATACGAAAGTACACCCAAAGCAAAACTGCTGGATGTACGAACACCGGGGGAGTTTGCATCCGGAACCATAAAAGGAGCAAAAAACCTGGATATAACCTCGCCACAATTCCAGACGGCAATAAAGACGATGGATAAAACCGAGCCCTATTTCCTGTTTTGCCGGAGCGGCGCCCGAAGCGGCAATGCCAGCAAACTGATGGCGGACCAGGGCTTTAAGGTGTACAACCTGTCCGGTGGAATAGGCGCCTGGCCAAAATAAACCTGCTGTGCAGCAAGCTTGTCCTGTTATGGCAGCAACAGGCAGCCTAACAACCTGCCTGTTTGCTGTTGCACCAAAAAAATAATACGTACTTTATAAAACAGATATGCTGGAAATCTTAAAACAACCCTGGCCATGGTACACCTCGGGTGCGGTAATAGCCTTTATCATGGTGCTGTTGTTATTCTTCGGGAAGTCGTTTGGCTTCTCCTCTAACCTCCGCGTGATATGCGCTGCCTGTGGAGCAGGTAAAACGGCAAAATTTTTCGATTTCGACTGGCGCTCCCAGACCTGGAACCTGCTTTTCCTGGTAGGCGCCGTAGCAGGAGGTTATATTTCGGCAGAGTTCTTAGCCGGCGAAGAAGCAGTCCAAATCTCACAGGCCACGGTTAACGATTTAGCCCAGCTGGGTATCTCCGCCCCGGATGGCTTACAACCGGAAGAGATTTTCAGCCTGGAAGCGCTGTTCAGTTTAAAAGGGTTTCTGCTGCTGCTCATCGGTGGCTTTCTGATTGGCTTCGGCTCCCGCTACGCCGGAGGCTGTACCTCCGGGCATGCCATCAGCGGCTTATCCAACCTGCAGCTGCCCTCGCTGATTGCCGTTGTCGGTTTCTTTATTGGTGGTCTGCTGATGACACACCTGCTGTTACCGCTGATCTTTTAACTGGCAAGGCAGCAACTTAAACTCGTATTTTAAAGACATAATTCGACCTACGTGAAAGGAATAAAGTTTATACTGGCCGGCATTTTATTCGGCATCGTGATGAGCAAGTCGGAAGCGATTTCATGGTTCCGGATTCAGGAGATGTTCCGCTTCCAGGCATTTCACATGTACGGCATCATCGGGACGGCCGTGGTGCTGGGTGTAATTGCGGTAGCGTTAATCAAAAAATTCAACCTGCGCGACTACCAGGGGAACCCGATTGTTTTTCAGCCGAAAGAGAAGTCGGTGCCGCGTTATTTGATTGGCGGCACTATTTTTGGACTAGGCTGGGCCCTGACCGGCGCCTGCCCGGGCCCGCTGTTCGTAAACCTGGGCCATGCCTACTGGGCTTTCCTGGTAGCTGTAGGGGGCGCCATTGCAGGCACCTATTTTTACGGCCTGATAAAAGACAGGCTGCCGCATTAATTTTTAAATCCGCAGACCGGGTGCAGCGGCACCTGGTAGCGCTACATCAACAGAAAAATAAAAAATGAGCAATAGAAAATTATCATTTCGTGACATTCCGGGCTGGGCAGTGATGCTGGCAATCTTTGGCGTACTCTACCTGACGGGCCTGCACACCGAGGCTATCGGACAGGTGCAGCGGCTCCTGCTGGCAACAGGCCTTAAAAAAGCCGATGTGCCTGAACAAATGGAACAGATACCTGACAAAAACCCTTCTGCAGCACCCACCATAGCCACAGAAGCCTCCGAAATGGCAGGAAAAGGATTCCAGATGAAAAGCCTATCCGGGGAAACAGTCAGCCTGGAAAGCCTGAAAGGGAAAGTAATCTTTATGAACATCTGGGCCACCTGGTGCCCGCCCTGCATTGCCGAAATGCCCAACATCCAAAGCCTCTACGAGAAAGTAGGCTCCGATAAAATTGCCTTCGTGATGCTGTCCGTAGACCAGGGCGGTGTGGACAAGGTGCGGAAGTTTATCCAAAAGAAAGGCTATACCTTCCCGGTATACCTACCCGCCAGCCCGATTCCGCAGGAGTTTGATTCACCGGCTATTCCCACCACGTTCATTATCTCGCCTGATGGTAAGATTGTAGCGAAGCAGGAAGGCATGGCGAAGTATGATACCAAAGAGGTGCGGGAGTTCCTGCAAAGCATGGCAAAATAATCTGCCAGCGTGCAGCAGAGGCTATGGTGGCAGGTGCTGCTGTCAGACACACGCAGGAGCTACGCACAAGCTGAGGTCTTTTGAATCTGTCCGTTCGACTGCCAGGAGAAATCTGATATTAAATGGTACACCAGATTTCTTCTTGCAGTCGAAAGGACAGTTCTTTTTTCTATAGCTTTACTGCACAGACGCTCTTGCCTCAGAAGCAGGTTTCCAGATGGATTTCAGCTCCGTTATTTTCCCGGACTTCAGCTGGAACTGCCCGTTTTTAGAAACAAGCTTCACGGTAGTGAAAGGCTCATTGGGGAAGAAAATATCGGTCATCACGGTTTTACCGCCGTCTGCAAACAGCTCTACCGACGCTACATCTACCAGCAGTTTCATTGTTATCGTTTTACCGCTTGCTACCCTTGGTCCGTAATTCACAGTTGCAAAGCGGTCGGAGAAGTTGAAGTTGCCCGACTGGGTTCTGTCGGTGTAGTAGCGGTTGCCGGCGGCATCGTAGCCGATGACCATTTTCTGATCTTTCGCGTTGGAAAGCTCAATGGTAAAGTCACTTCCCTCCTGTTGTGCTTCCAGTTCCAGGTTCAATTCGAATGACGTAGTGCCTGCAGGTAACTTATCAGAAACAACTACCGCATCCGATATGATTTGCGCTTCCAGACTTTTGCTTGAGCCGTAGATGTTCCGCAGCTCCTTTACAGGTTTAGATACCACACGTAAACCGGCTGGCGTGTTGGCCAGTGTTAATTCACGCGCTACGGTCATGGTGCTTCGCCAGTTTTCGGTGGGCACTACGGTGGCGTAGTCCCAGTTGCTCATCCAGCCCATGAACAGGCGGCGGCCATCTTCTTTGGGAATATTGGCCCAGGTAACACCGGCGTAGTTATCGCGGCCGTAATCTATCCAGATGCCTTCGTGTCCTTTCGCGCCACCTGCAGCCGGCTTGCTTAGCAGCCCCGATTCAAACTGCTTGTCCATCACAAACTTGTTCCCGTCGAAGTTGCCTACAAAATACTGGGTAGCAGAGCCGCCGTTTGGCCCACCTGGGTTGATGCTCACCAGCAGTACCCACTTCTCCTCGTTAGAGCCTTCTACCGGAAGCTTAAACAAATCAGGGCACTCCCAAACGCCGCCGTGCGCACCAATGTTGGCTCCAAAATCGCTTTCCAGTTTCCAGTCTTTCAGGTTTTTAGAGGAGTAGAAGCTGATTTTATCCTTCACAGCCAGCGCCATCACCCACTTCTGCCCTTCTTCGTACCACGATACTTTTGGGTCGCGGAAGTCGCGGATGCCCAGGTTTTTAATAACCGGGTTGTTTTCGTATTTCTTCCAGGTACGGCCGTTGTCGAGGCTGTAGGCAATGCCCTGCGTCTGGTAATCTTCACGTCCTGCCTTTTCGCCTTCCATGTCGTGATAGGTGAAGATGGCTACCATCGCGGGGTTTTCTTTGCTGCCCAGGCCGGAGGTGTTGTTCACGTCCACCACGGCACTACCTGAGAAAATCATGCCCAGGCTGTCGGGATATAGCGCGATGGGCAGGTGCTCCCAGTGCACCATATCTTTGCTCACAGCGTGGCCCCAGTGCATAGGCGCCCAAACGGTGGTGTCGGGGTTGTGCTGGTAGAACAGGTGGTACTCGCCGTTGTGGTACACCATGCCGTTCGGGTCGTTCATCCATTTGGATGGTGGTGTGAAGTGGAACTGCGGCCGGTGCGGCTCCTGGTTTGCAGTGGCTTGTTCTATGCCTTCAGAGGCTGTGGTGGCATCTGCAGTACCGTTACCGGTGTTGCAGCTTAGGGCTGTTACGGCCATGCACATGGCCAGACCCTTTACGAGATAGTTAAAGTTCATATGGTTAGCTGTTTTTCGTTATCAATTGTTTCAATCAGTCGCTTTAGTCCGGGCTGCTTATTTGCAAGGAACTGAATTCTGCCTGTGTAGCATGGCCGAAGATACCCCACTGCCTGCCGGGCATGCCATAGATGCGGTTGCTCAGGGCCGCTTTGCCGTCTATGTAGACCACGCAAATTGTTCCGTCCAGCACAATATCAATGGTATATTCCGTATTCGCTTTGAATTCGAATGGTACCCGCGTCACCTCGACCGGATTTCCGCCTGTTAGGTTATAAGCTGCCACCCTTCCCCGCTGCGGCTCAAATACTATTTTATAACCCTGTTCCGGGTAATTATTTGCGTTAAAGATAAAGCCGGTGGTACCGGTATTGTTATCTGCTTTTAGTTTTGCCTGTATTTTCCGGGTGCCATTTACAGGTGTAAATGTGTAGAAAGCTTCTGCCCCGCTGCCATTAAGTTGATACGTATTAGCATTTACCGTGACAGCTCCGGCAGACTTCTGCACCTGGAGCGGGAGGTTGTTTTTGAAAATAGCGGCTACCGTTCCCGGCACTTTCACCCCCAGCGTACCGTCTGCTGCCTGTGTTAGCTCGTGGGCAACCATATTTCCAGCCCATTCCTTATTGCCGTTGTCATTTTCAGGCAATCTTCGGGCAGTCCAGCCAAACAGGTAGCGTTTGGCTCCGTCTGTTTCGGTTTTGGCAGCATAAAAGAATTCCCCGTCCAGCATATCGTGTGCGGGTTTACGCCAGGGCCCTTCCGACGAATCGGCAATGCGGTAATGGGTGCCCTTGTTTGAGCTCCAGTTTTCGGAGAAGAACATGTACCAGAAGTTGCCCATTTTAAACACATCGGCACACTCCATCATCAGGTAACGTTCTTCTTCGGTGGTGGTGTAGAGCGGGCCTTTTAATGTCCAGTTGTTGGTAGCCGGATTTGCAGAGGTGTAGAGCAGCACAACAGCTTTCCGGCTGTGTACGGTCTGGGTGCTAATGAGCATCCAGTATTCGTTTTTCTCACTGTTGAAGAAAACATGAGGGTCACGGAAATCAAAATTGTAGTATTCCGGTGGCGCTGTCAGTTTAAAGGTAGTATTTTTTATCCAGGTTTTCAGGTCTTTGCTGGTGGCGTAGAGCACGCTCTCGCGCGGGTTGCTCATTAAGAATTCGGAAATGCCGTTATGGCCGGTGTAGTACATGTAGTAGGTGTCGCCCACTTTTACCGTTGAGCCTGTACCGATAGCAAAATCGGGTTGGGTAGTGGAACCGTACGGAATCATTTCTCCCCCGTAAGAGAAGTCCAGCAGGTTGGTACTTTCAAACTTGTGTATGGCATGAAAACCCTGTCCGGCAGGTTTTGTCTGGGCATCGTGCAGGAAGAAAAGGTGGAATTTGCCATTATCGTAATACGGCATGATATCGCCCACCCAGCCGGTAGTATTGTAGGGGTTGGTGGTACCGGTCCAGCCAGAAGGTGGTGCAGGATAAATTCCTGCTACCTTATTTAAATTGGCACCCGATGTATTGGATGTGTCCGGTCCTGTGCTTTCTTTGCTGCAACTACAGGCAAGTAATCCAAAGGCAACAACTGTGGCAAGCATACTCTTTTTTAACTTCATCATTTTTGCTCTATTCCCGCTACAGCTGTTCAGGCTGTATGCTGATTCTTATTTTATTCTAGGCCTATCCAGCGAAATAACCGGCCTGCCACTGCCGCAGGCAAGCTACAACAGCAGCAGCTTCTTCGTAAAAGTCCCTTGTGCCGAAGTTACCTTTACCAGATAAAGCTGGCTGGGCTTCAGGATGTTTTTTACCTGGAAATCAACCGTGGTTCCTGCTCTTACCATTTTTTGATGCAGCACCCTGCCCCGCAAATCAAGCAACTCCACCGATACCGGTTCGTTTCGGAGCGGGGTTAAATCCAGCGTAAAACTATCTTTCACCGGAATGGGATACACGCGGATAGCCTGATTCAAGGTCCCGGCTGCCTTTTCCTTTCCCAGACCCGTTACAGAGCCTGCTACCGGGATTACCAGGTTATCCAGGTTCAGGTGACCAAAACCGCCTGTCTCGTTATCCACTACCCGGATGTAGCAGGTGGTGCCAACGTAGTCGGCGGCTTCAAACACTTTGGGTGCATAGGCTTCGTCATTCAGGCCGGTGGTTTTCAGCAGCACCTGGTCATCGGAAGCACGCACGAGGGCCACGTACAGGGTGTTCAGGTTTTTGCCGCCACCCAGCAGGAAGGTGATTCTGCCATCGCCTCCCAGCTCAAAATCGGGGGTTCGTATTTCACCGGTGCGGGTATCGTTGCCTGCTTTGTGGCCCCAGAGGTGGCGCTGCCCCTGCTGGTTGAATGGTCCGCCCCAGCCCCAGTTGCTGTCGGTGGTTATGTCGTTTAGTGTAAAGGCCTGGCCGGTTACCTGCAGGTCGCTGAAATTGCCCTGCTCAAAATCGTAGCGCAGGTAGCTGGTATGTACCGGAGTTGTTACGGGAGCAGAAGTATCGTCGCTGGACCGGCCATTGTGCACGGCCTGCGCTATGCCCCAGCCTTCCACCGACAGGAAGCGGGTGGTGCCTCCCTGCGAGAACAGCTCCACGCCTTCGCTCTGCGCCTGGGTAGGGTAAATGCGGAAGGAAAAAGCGGCGGCATCGTTGATGAACACATCCACTACCGAATGGTCGATGAACAGCTGGAACTTGTAGGGTTTGCCAAAGGCTTTTTCGTCGTAAGCGCCTTGCAGCAGCCGCTTCTCCTCGTCGTGTATAGCAAACGTAGACTGCCGCTTGTCCAGGAACACCGTCTTCAGCTGCGTATCGTAGTAGAGCGAGGTAAATTCCTGGCGGTTAGGCGATACCCGGAAATTCAGTCCATAGCGGGTGCCGGTGGCGGTGGTGTCGACGTAGGCAATAATTTCCGTACGCTTCCCACCGATGTTGCTGACAGGTGTGGCAGCCGTTACCTGGATGTCTGTATGTTTCTGGTACCCGCTTTCCTGCCGGATATCGGCCAGGTCAGGCAGCGGTTTTTGGCCCAGCGTTTTGCCATCGGGCAGCAGGTGCCACACGCGGGGCAGGCTGAACACGTGCGCCCACCCGGCCTCCAGCTGCGCCTGCGACGACCGCCGCTCATCCACAATGCCTATGCCTACGATATTGTTGTTGTAATCCCGCTCGATGGTAGGCGACAGGTGCCCGTGAATCAGGTCGAGCATTTTGGGCTGCGCGTAATCGGGGGTGAAGCGGCCGTTCTGCCAGGTGCCCGTCCAGTACACGGCCCTGGTATACTTATTTGGACCGTACTTGCCCACGCTGCCGCCAATCGGGTTTACCACCAGCACGTATTTGCCATTGCCCAGCGGCTCGAACACCGGCATTTCCCAGATGGCAGAACCGATGTCCATCTGGCTGTAAGGGATGGCGGTAAAGCTGGGGTTGAAGGTCCAGTTGAGCAGGTCGGTGGAGGTGTAGTAGGCTAATCCGCCACCGCCGTTTAAGGCAGCACCTATGAGCATGTGCCAGGTGTTGCCTTCTTTCCAGAGAAAGGGGTCGCGAAAATCGTTTACGTTTTCGCGATTAATTACCGGCCCGTGCTTCTCCCAGTTCTCCAGGTTCGGGTCGGTGCTGGTGGCCAGGGCGATGCCGGGGTTGTAGGAACCGGAGTGGTTGACGTTAGTGTAGAAGGCGTAGGCTTTGTTGTTATGCATAATCACATCGCCCGACCAGATGCCCTTCATGTCGTAGCCCGAAGTAGGCGACCACTCCAGCGACGGCCACAGCGCATCCTTGGCGTGGTGCCAGTTCACCAGGTCCTTGCTGACCATGTGGCCCCAGTGCATCTGCGTTTTAAACGGACCGTTGGGTGTGCGCTGGTAGAACAGGTGGTACTGGTCGTTGTGCTTGACGAGTCCGTGTGGTTCGTTGGCCCAGTTGGCGGGCGGCATGGCATGGTACACCGGGCGCTGCACATCCTGCGCAAAGCGGGTAGCGGGTACGTCGAGTGAAGTAACGCCTAAGGCTGCTGCCTGGGTTGCGCCCGCTTCGTAGTGGCTTTTAAGTGTGGCTTTGGTGAGTGCTGCATCATATAATTTGGTGTCGTCGATGGCGGCGCTCAGGGCGTTGAGCAGGAAAATGCCGTCCCACTTCCCGGTGTTGCTTCGCCCGATAAACAGTGGCGCATTTGCCTCCTGCAGCTCCCCTCCTGCCGGAATGGTGCTGCTGCCTTTTTCTTCGCCGTTCAGGTAGAGTTTGATAGTACCCTGGTTACCGTCTACCACGGCTGCCACGTGCACCCACCGGTAGAGCGGGAACAGTTCGGTGGCATGGCAGGTGTACATGGTTCCGTTGATGCTGGCCCGGAAGTACCAGTTGCCGAAGGTGTTGATACCCAGCTGAAAACCGTTCATACCATTGGTCTGGCTGACGATAGCCGAAGGTGTTAAATTGGCATAAGGCACCTCGGCATCGGAAGGATAGCTTTCCAGGTTCACCCAGGTTTCGAGGGTAAACGCCTTCCGGTAGTTATGTGTGGCAGTTGCCTCCACCCAGGTAGAGAAGCCATCCAGACGCAGCGCATTACCGGTAATGCCCGTCACCCGCTCAGGCCGGTTAAAATTATTCCGGACCGGAAAGGTATTACCGGATACTGCCTCTACAGCTGTTGTTGTGCCGCTCACTTCGTTGAAGTTGAAGTGCAGCACAGGCGTCTGCGCCTGTACAAGCAGGCTGCTGAAAAAGCAAGCAATCAGGAGTAAAAAATTTCTATTCATAACCTTTCGACGTATGCAGCTGCGCATGTTTTGGGTGAAGCAATGCCAGTTTCTGCTTAGCAGTGGGTGCGGTGGCTGGTGCTGCTGTTTTTTATGGTCTGTATTTGTTTCCAGGACTGCTACTAATTGATTTTATCCTTCGCATGAATTGACTTCAATTCCGTTACCTGGCCTGCCTTCAGCCTGTACTTCCCGTTGGGCGTAAGAAGTTTGATACCGGAGAGCTTTTCGTCCGGGAAGAAGGTATCTGTCAGCACAGTTTTGCCACCGTCTGCGAAAACTTCTACAGAAGCAGCATCTACCAAAATCCGCAGTTCGAACTGGTTATCTGCAGCTAACCGTGGTGCGTAGCTGATGCTGGCAAAGGCGGTGGAGAAGTTATTCCTGCCGGATTGGGTTCTGTCGGTGTAGTATTCGTTGCGTTTGGCATCATAGCCTACAACCAACTTCTGGTTCTGACTGTTGGAGAGCTCTATTGCAAAATCGGACTTCAGACCTACTGCTTCCATAGTTACGGTTAAATCAAAAGCTTCGGGCTTAAAAGGAAGCTGCTCAGAAATGGAATACCCATCAGCTATCGGTTGCTCCTTCAGTTTAGTTGTTTTACCATAAAGATGCTGCAGCTCCTTTACTGGTTTGGAAACCACGCGTAAACCGGCAGGTGTGTTTTCCAGTGCCAGGCTGCGGGGAATGGTCATGGCACCCCGCCAGTTTTCGGTAGGCACAGCATCGGCATACGCCCAGTTGTTCATCCACCCTATGAACAGGCAGCGTCCATCGGTTTCCGGTACGCCAAACCAGGTAACGCCAGCATAGTTATCGCGCCCGTAGTCGAGCCAGATGCCTTCATGCCCCTTGCCGCCTGCTGCAGGTTTGTTGCGCAGGCTGGTTTCAAACTGCTTATCCAGCACAAAATTTTTACCATCGAACTCCCCTATAAAATATTGTGTCGCTGAACCGCCGTTTGGCCCGCCTGGATTAATGCTGGCCAGCAGCACCCATTTTTCCTCCTGCGTACCCGCTACAGGAAGTTTTAACAGGTCAGGGCACTCCCACACGCCGCCATGCCCGCCTACGGTGGCGCCGAAATCACTTTCGTGCTGCCAGTCTTTCAGGTTTTTGGAGGAGTAGAAGCTCATGTGGTCGGCTACTGCCAAGGCCATAATCCATTTTTGCTGTGGCTCATACCACATTACTTTCGGGTCGCGGAAATCAGGAATGCCCGGATTGGGGAGTACCGGATTCTTTTCATACTTGGTCCAGGTGCGGCCTTTGTCCAGGCTGTAGGCCATGCTTTGCTGCTGCGTTTTGCCTGCACTTGTAAAAAAAGCTACTATCGGTGGATTATCTTTTGTACCCAGTCCGGAGGTGTTGTTGAAATCAACCACGGCACCACCCGAAAAGATTGCACCCAGGCTATCAGGTGCAAGCGCAGGTGGCAAATGTTGCCAATGCACCAGGTCGGTACTGACGGCGTGGCCCCAGTGCATCCGGGCAAAATCGGGAACTGCCTGGTGAGGGGTGTGCTGGTAAAACAGGTGGTACTCCCCGTCCAGGTACACCATGCCGTTGGGGTCGTTCATCCACATGGCGGGTGGGGTGAAGTGAAACCAGGGCCGGTGCATTTCAACCGTACTGCTGCTGCCGGTAACTTGCGCCTGCTCATTCGTTCCAACCAGCTGCTGATTGGAGCCGCAAGCGCTGAGCAGGGCACAAAAGGCTGCGAATGTGGATAGTCGTTTCATCATGTTTTATTTCGGATTATTCCAGGATTACTTTTTTGATTATCGTTTTCCCTCCTCTCAGATAAATTTTCAGGAAGTTGAGTCCGGAAACATTATTTCCCGAAACCTCAACGATGGCTGCACCGGCCTGTTGTTTCAGGTTGACGGGCAGCCGTTGTCCGGTAAGGGTGAAGAGTTCCACCTTTTCCAGGTCGAGTTCGCTTTCAATCCGGAGAATACCCTTTGCGGGATTAGGATACACGGTAACTGCTTGTGCCGGCACGTCCGTATCAGCAGCCAGGATGGGCGCAGGTTCCCAGATGCTTCTCAGGCTCCAGAAGATAAAATCCTGTACCTCTCCCGAGCCAAAAAAGGAAATCTGGTCTGACTGCGCCGCAGGAAAAATACGGGCTGTCTGAACAACAGCGCCATCGTTTACGAACACCTCCACCGACGACTCGTCTACATAAATTCTGAATTTCAGCTCCTGGTGTTGTGCCTCCAACGGAGCATAAAATACTTTATCATAACTTCCTGAAAAGCTGCTGCCTGACTGGCTTCGGTCAATGTAAATGGCATTTCGGGCAGGGTCGTAGCCAATTTCCGTCTGCTCCGATGTTCCCTTCCGCACCTGCACGCCAGCTGTGGTGGCTGTGGAGGCTGGTACCAGCGTAAACTGGAGTTCATATTTTGTACCGTTTAGCTGCCTTGCCTGGATTTGCTCATTTAGTTGTGTTATGGGCAGGTTGGGGAGGCTAACGGACGCCTGCCGTAACTTGGTCAGTTCGTTTACCGGATTCTGGTATAGCCGCACGTTTCCGTTTTCGTTAAGCCGCAGCTCCATGTACCGCGGCAGCGACATGCTTCCGCGCCAGGTGGAAGTTGGAATAGCACCTGCATAAGCCCAGTTATTCATCCAGGCCAGCCACACTCGCTCGTAAGTACCGGCAGGCTGGTTTTCCCAGGAGCGGCCCGCATAGAAGTCGGGGCCGTAGTCGGTCCAGAGGGCTTTTTCCTCCTTACCCATTATGGCTTCGTTAGCAAAATAAATATGGTCGATATTGAGGTGTCCCCAACTGCCCGTTGCATGGTCTATAATTTGAATCGTAGCCTGCGCCCCTTTGTGCTGTTTCACATCCCAGGCTTCCCAGCGCAGCTTTTCCTCATTTCTCCCGGTGGTGGCTGCTACTACCTGGCCATTGATGAGCAGGCGTATCTCTGCCTGCCCCGGCAGGTTGCCTCCTCCTATCAGGAAATTAATGTAGTCATGCTGTATGGTAAAAGCAGCAGACGTCAGGCTACCCTGCGATGCATCGCCGTTCAGGTAAGAGTTTACCAGCTTTTGCCCCAGGTAACCCGTTACCTGCTGCTGACCAGGAAAAGCGCCTGTGGCAGGTTTATCACCAAAAGCAGTGCCTTCTGCCGTCCAGCCGGCATAGCTGTCGCCTTCAAAGCCTTCAAAGAGTACCCCCTGCGGCAATACCTCCTCTGGTCTCAATAAGGCATCGAATTCTTCTGTAAGTGTAAAAGTTTTTCCATCAAAATCTCCTATAAAGTATTGTGTGCCGGAACCACCGGTAGGAGAACCCGGGTTCAGGCTTACCATCAGCACCCAGCGGTATTCTTCCCGCCCCTGTACTTTCAGTTTAAACAAATCAGGACATTCCCAAACGCCGCCATGCGCCCCAATACCTCTGCCAAAATCGCTTTCGAAGGTCCAGTCTTTCAGGTTAGGAGAAGAATAAAATTCGATGCGGTCCAGCACCGCCAGTGTCATCACCCATTTGCCTGTTGCCTCGTGCCAGAACACCTGCGGGTCTCTGAAGTCGGCGATGCCCTGGTTGGGCAGTACCGGGTTGCCGCTATACTTCCGCCAGGTTCTGCCGTTGTTTGTGCTGTAAGCCAGGCTTTGCCGTTGCGTGCTACCGGCACTGGTGTAAACAGCCACCATGGCCCCTGTCCCGAAACCGGCTGTATTATGATGGTCTACAACTGCACCACCAGAAAATATCTGCCCCTGCGCATCCGGATAAAGGGCTACCGGCAATTCTTCCCAATACACCAGGTCTTTGGAAACAGCTTGCCCCCACGACATGCTGCCCCATTGCGTCCCGAAAGGGTTGTACTGGTACATCAGGTGGTACTCCCCGTTCAGGTAAACCATTCCACAGGGGTCGTTAATCCAATTTTCTTTAGGGGAAAAGTGGTATTGTGGCCTGTAAGGCTCCTGGTATGGCGCTGTCTGAGTTGCGCCTAAAGCAGGCCACAAGCAGGCAATACCCATACAAAAACGTTTCAAAACCTTACAGACCATTTTCTCTTTTGTTAGTTAGCAGACAGGTAGCGGATGGCATTTTCAGCCAGCTTTTCTACGTTTCCTTTGTGGGGATTTACACCAGTGGCGTTGATGGTGCCTTTGGCATTCTGGTTCCACTCGATGCCCCCGATGCCCTGCCAGATAGCTCTTCCTTTGAACTCTGTGGTAGGCAGCAGTTCCATGATACCGGCCATAAAGTAATCGCCGATACCATCCCAGGTAGCCAGCCATCTCACGCTGTTGGTTGTGGTGAAGGTGGTGTAGGCCTGCTCGCTGTCGTTTGGCAAACCATATACTTCCGGAATGCGAATCATCACAAAATTGTGGTCTTCTTTCCAGCCCGGCCCGATTACAGGGAACGTTTTGCGGTTGTCGCCGTGGGTGGTCAGGTTGATGCCGGCAAACAAACCGTGGCTGCTGTTGTCTTTGTTGCGGTTCACATTCACGTTGATGCCCCAGGTGTCCGGATTATCGCCTCCCATCCCGTTACCGATAGCCAGGTGAAAGGTATTTTCCAGTCGGCCCATCTCAAATATGTATTGGTTGGCGTAACCTAACAAGTAGAGATTGCCTCCGGCTTTGTACCAGTTGGTGATAGAAGTGAGCACCTGCGGGTCTTTGGCAATGGCAGGCATGCTAAAGCGTTCGTCGGCGTCGCCATCGAGGTACCACAGCAGCGTCTTGAACTGAGTCAGGTCCACTTTGCCTTCTTTGATATCCTGGAAGCTGACAAAAGCACTCACCTGTTCGTCGTAATTGCTGAAGAACCAGCTGGCCAGCGCCTTCTCGTCATCATCCTGGATTTCGGCTACGCTTCTGTGGTGGCTCAGGAAGGCGGTTACGCTCAGCACATTAGCCGACACAGTATATTTGTTGTAGAGGTTGCCGTTGGTGATGGTATAGGTCTTGGGCGACCTTAAATCCAGCGCAGCACCGGCAGCAGGACTGATAACCGCACCAGCAGGAAGCGAGATGGCAGGCGTTACGCTGGAGATATCGGTACCGCCAGGGTACGTTATCACAACTGTTCTTTTCTTGTCGTCGATGGCTACGTTTAGTGCTCCCTCTGCCTGAAAGTTGAGAATGTTCACATCCCCGCTCAAATCGAGGTTAGTGTTCTCGAAATCATCCTCACACCCGCTAAAGAGGCACACCATAAAGAGCAGCGCCAGGAGCGACGTATATTTTGTATTTATCTTTTTCATGTCTGGAAAATTTATTTAAAACTTATGATGTGATAGAATTTCCCAAAGCCTCACCTGTAGCAGCGCGAAAGCTTTTGAAAGCACCCGGCACTGGCGCAGCAGCATGCAAACAGGTGCTGCTGCGCAAACCTTCCGGATTCAGGAAAAATCAGCTGTTAATAATTAGGGTTTTGCTCATACCTGTTTTCGCTCCAGAAAATCTGGTTCTGCGGGATAGGCAGGTACTCATGTTTGCCTGCTGTAAACCTTCCTTCCTGCAGGAACTCCCTCCTCGTCTTCTCCTTGTTCAGGTAATCGTTCATCACCTGTTCGGCTACTCCCCAGCGCACCAGGTCGAAGAAGCGGCTTCCTTCCATGGCCATCTCCAGGCGGCGCTCGAAACGGAGTGCTTTGCGGGCATTTTCCTGGTTCCAGGTGATGTTTACCCCCGGCTCATAGGGCTTCACATTGTAGTTGGCCAGTGGAGCACCTGAGCCATGGCGCAGCCTGCTGGTACTGTTTGCTGCCCGTGTGCGTATCTGGTTAATGATAGGCAGTGCCTCATCCTGGCGGCCCAGTTCAATCAGGGCTTCGGCTTTAAAGAGCAACACGTCGGCATAGCGCAGCACAATACGCGCTTTGGTATTTGCCCGGAAAGGGTCGGCGTTTACGTAGCCCGGGTCGTTGGGCGACACGTTTTCTTTCAGGGAGTTGTAGTAGCCGTAAATCTGAGGCGTACGGCTCCAGGTGTTGTCGAAAATCTTCGTGGCATCATACTTCCAGGGGTTACCCACGCGGGCAACGGTATGGTCGAGGCGGGGGTCAACGGTTTGCTGGCCTATGTCTACATTGCTTTCGTTGAAGGTATCGAACTGTGGTACACCAGCCTCTGTAGTTCGATAGGCGTTCACCAGGTTTTGCGAGGGTTTCTGGAAGTCGCAGCAGCCCAGGCCCTGCGGCGCCGACAGCATATCGCCATAGTTCACGCGGCCATTAGCTTTACCGAAACCGAAATCACGTACAATGCCATCGCCGGTAGAATACTGCACCGCAAAAATGGCCTCTCTCCCGTTCTCAAAAGTACCTGCCATAAAGTTATTGGCAAAATCCGGCTCCAGGCCGTGGTTAGAGGCAATCACCTTGTCTGCTGCGGCAATTACTTGCTGCAACCGCTGCTGGTTTATGTTAACTACCCGGTGCTGGTCGTTCTGCTGGTAGGCCTGGTACAGCCTGGTTTTGGCCAGGTAGGCATAGGCGGCTATCTGGTCGGCACGACCTACCTGCGGTTGTGTGGCAGGTAAGTTTTCGGCGGCAAATTCAAAATCCTGTGCAATTTTATCCCACAACTCGTCGCTCGTAAACTCCACATTCGTGATGTTTTCATACTCCTCTACCGGCGCTTGCTCATCGATGTAAGGGATGCGGTTGTAGAGCGTTTTGAGGGTGAAGTAAAAGTGGCCCCGCAGAAAACGCAGCTCCCCCTGGCGCACCTTCTTTTGTGGATATTCCGCCTCCGGTAGTTTCTCGATAATGCGCAGAGCATCGTTGGAGCGACGGATGGCGGAATACAGCTGGTACCACATGCCGTCAATCTCGCCTATTTCAGGACGGATGTTCGTGAAGGTTTCCAGGAAGTGAAAGCCCTGGATATCGCCGGCATCGCGGCCTCCTTTGTAGGCATCATCGGCGCGCACGTTGCCATAAGGCCACAGGCTGTTGGGGGTAGTGTACCAGTCATTGCCCAGGGCCGCGTAGGCTGCTGTCACCAAACCCTCTGCATTCTCTGCACTGCTTATCTGGCCCTCGCTTAGGGTGCCTTTTGGTTCTACATCTAACAAATCGTTGCAGGAAGCGCAAAAGAGTAATGCTCCTGCACATGCTATTAATATCTTTTTCATAATGCTTCTTTTACAAGGTTGAATTTTTAAAACCGGATGTTAACACCTGCTGTACCTACTGCCGGGTTCGGATAGCCATACCCCGGGTTCTCCGGGTCTATGCCCGTAAAGGATTTGCTCTTGAGCAGGATGCCCAGGTGATCGCCGCCTACATACACCCGCAGCGACTGTATGCCTGCTTTCTGGGTGAGCCCTGTGTTGAAGGTGTAGCCTACCTGTGCGTTGCGTAATTTCAGGTAAGAACCTTTCTCGATAAAGTAGGTCGAGAAGCGGGACTCCCAGTTGGTATCCAGCAGCGAGATGGCCGGAATGTCAGAGCTTTGATTCGTTGGCGACCAGGCATCGAGCAGACGGGCGCCTTTGTTTGAACCTGTTTCGGAAACGCTCCAGAAATCGGTGATAAATTTCCAGTCGTTTACCACATCCACACCCGCTACACCTTGCAGGAACAAGTTGAAGTCGAAGTTCTTATAGCGTGCCGATGCATTGAAGCCATAAGAGAAATCAGGGTGCGGCGTGCCAATCCAGGTGCGGTCGTAATCGTCTATTACCCCGTCCTTGTTCAGGTCTTTGTACCTGATTCTGCCCAGGCCTTTGCCCGGTTGTGTGGCATGCGTATCGAGTTCTTCCTGGGTGCGGAAGAGGCCGTCGGCCACATATCCGAAGAAGGAATTGATTGGGCGACCTAAAATATTCTGGCCTCTGCCGTCGCCACCATAGGCGTTGATGATTTCGTCGGGCAGCACGGTCACCTTGTTGCGGTACATATCGAAGTTGGCATTCAGGTCGAGCGCCAGCTCCCCGATTTGGGTGCGGTTGCCCAAGGTAAGTTCAAAACCTTTGTTTTCCATGGAAGCACCGTTTACTACCTGGCGTCCGCCTTCTCCTTTTACTGCAATCCAGGGTGGCACAAACAGGATGTCGGAGGTTTTGCGGATGTAAGCTTCTGCACTACCATAAATCTTCTGGTTAAACAGCTCAAAGTCTACGCCGAGGTTCGACATGGTAGTAGCTTCCCAGCGCAGGTTCCTGTTTTCGGTCTGCACCAGTTTGTAACCGGATGGCAGCACCCCGCTTTTGTTTCCGCCAAGGTCGTAGCCGGTGGTGGGGTAGTCGGCCAGGTAAATATTGTAGATGGCGTTGTTGTCAATCTCCTGGTTACCCGTCATGCCCCATCCGTAGCGGATTTTCAGGTCGTTGATGAACGAGATGTTATCCTTGATAAAACTTTCTTCGCTTAAACGCCAGCCTACCGAGAAGGCAGGGAAGGTACCGAAGCGGTTGTTCTGCCCGAAGCGGGAGGAGCCATCGCGCCTGATGGTGGCAGAGAAGAGGTATTTGTCGTTGAAGGTGTAGTTGGCTTTCCCGAAGAACGAGAGCAGCACGTGCTCTGCGGCACTACCGCCGTTGTCTTTCAGACCGGTGCCTGCATCGAGGTACATGTAGTCGTTGTTTTCTACCTCAAAGTTTTCACGGGACGCCCAGAAGGCGGTGAAGTACTCGCGGTAGTATTCGGTTCCGGCCAGCACATCAATGCGGTGCTTATCGCCAACTACCTTGCTATAGTTTAAGGTATTCGACCAGTTCGTTTTTACGCTGTGGCTCTGGTTGTTTTCCAGCCTGTTCACCGGGTTGTTCAGGAAGCCTGACTGGTAAGCTTTTCTGTATTGCCGGTGCGTGTAATTGCCGTAATCGATGCCGTAGTTGGAGCGGAAGTGTAAGCCTTTCAGGAGCTCGATGTCGGCAAAAATGTTTCCGAACACCCGCATGTAATCGTAGCTGTTCTGCTTGTTGTCTTCCAGCAGGCGCACAGGGTTCTGGCGGTCGTTCATACCACCCACCGGGCCACCCCAGCCGCCATCGTCGGTACGCACCGGGATAATCGGCAGCGCCTGCATGGCTGCATTCATCGGGGCACCTCCTACCTCATAGGTTTTGTTCAGCGTTAAATTCTCGCCGATAACTACTTTGCCGTTAAAAAATTTGTAGTCGGAGTTCAGGCGGGCCGAGAAACGATTGAATTCTGTCGTTTTGATAACCCCTTCGTTGTTGAAGTACCCCAGCGATAGCAGGTAATTGCCGTTTTCGGTACCACTCGACAACGAAACATCATAATTCTGGATAACACCGGTGCGGGAAATCTCATCAAACCAGTTGGTGTTAGAAGAGCGCATGGTGTTGTTCTCGTCAAGGTACTTCGGAACCAGTACTTTATTCAGCACCGGCTGCCCTGTCTGTGGGTCAACGCCCCAGTCGAACATGTACTTCACGTTGTTAGCGTTAGGGTCCTGGCCGGCGTTAACACTTGCCTGCCACAGCACCCGTCCGTACTCCTCGGTGTTAAGCATGCGGGTACGCGTCGTGAAGCCTGACACGGAAGTATAGGCATTGGCATTGATTTGTGGTTTGCCCATTTTACCGCGTCTTGTCGTAATGATAATCACACCGTTTGCAGCCCTGGAACCATAGATACTGGCCGAAGACGCATCTTTCAGCACCTGCATCGATTCGATATCGGCCGGATTGAGTTCATGCATGCCGGCTTTGGTAGGAACGCCGTCGATGATGTAGAGCGGGTCGTTGTTGTTAAGCGTACCAATGCCCCGGATACGCACGGTAGCAGGAGAACTTGGAGAGCCGCTGCTGGTGATGTTCACACCCGCTACCCTGCCCTGCAGGCCTTTAATCGGGTTAGCTACCGCCTGCCTGTTCATGTCTTCCACATCCACTACAGCCACGGCACCGGTCAGGTCTTTTTTGCGTTCTGCCTGGTAGCCCGTTACCACCACCTCTTCGAGCATCACCTTATCTTCGTCAAGGGTAAGATTGAATTTGGCCTGGTTGCCTACCGGTACTTCTTTGGCCAGATACCCGATAAAGTTCAGCACCAGCACGTCGCCGGGAGCTGCCTGCAGGCTGAAGTTGCCATCCATATCAGTGGCTGTACCCCTGGAAGTTCCCTTTACAGCAATGCTCACGCCCGGCATCGACTGCCCCGTTCTGGCATCGGTCACCTTTCCGCTAATGGTGTTCTGCTGCGCCTGGCTTGCCAACGCGTGCAGGCACAGCAGGCAGCAGATAAGGAATGATAGATATTTCTTCATAATGTTAGCTTTTATGGATTTTATAACTGATTCTTCTGTTTTGGCAGGTAGTTTAACCCAACTGCCTGCTCTTCCAGCACATTTTCTTTTACTTCATCTTGTCCACGCTCAGGGCTTCTCCGGATTTGCTCTTCTATCGTTTCCGGGTCATATTCACCGGTAGCCCCTTTCTGCGTGGCCACATAAGCTCCCACCAGGCAGGCTCGTTTCAAAATGTCGGATACTGGCGTTCCTTCGAGGTAGCCTTTCAGGAAAGTAGCCAGGAAAGCGTCGCCGCTGCCAATGGTGTCTTCCACTTCTACTTTACATCCGGCATCTTCTGTGTAGCCTTCGTCATCGAGAATCGCAGCACCGCATTCACCTCTTGTTACAAGGACCACCTTCAGCCCGAATTCCTGCTTCACAAACTGCATCTGCTCTTGTTCATTGCCTTCAAACCCGAACCACCCGATTATCTCTTCGAGCTCCTGGTGATTCATTTTGGCGATATCGGCCAGGTGCAGCAGTTGCTTTATCTTTTCGGGCGTGTAGTGCGGCGGGCGCAGGTTTACATCGAACACCTTGAGCTTTGCCTGGGGCAGGTATTGCAGTAGCGTGTTCTCCGTTTCGGGACTGCGGGCGGCCAGGCTGCCGTAGATAAAAGCATCGCTCTGCCCTACCAGGCGGGCCACCTGCTCGTCGTATTGGATGTAATCCCAGGCAACGGGCATTACAATTTTGTAGGTAACTTCGTTTTTGTTCGAGATATTGGCTTTTACCACACCGGTCAGGTGCGTTTCGCCTTGTTGAATCCACTGCGTGGACACCTGCTTGCTCTCCAGGAATTGAAGCAGTTCTTTGCCTAAGTCATCGTTGCCCACCCGGCTTACTACCACCGGCTGGTAGCCGTTGTAGGTTAAGTGAATGGCCACGTTCATGGGAGCGCCTCCGGGCTGTTTGCCGCTGGGCAGCATGTCCCATAAAGTTTCGCCGAAACAAACTATTGTATGTGTCATGGTATGGAATATTTTTATGAGCGTGTTTAGTATACTTTTTCCACTGCAGGTACTTGTTTTTCAGGCTCCGCCACCTTTTTGCCAATCTCTTCCAGCGATACGCCTTTGGTTTCGGGCATAATTTTCCAGACGAAGAGCAGTTGCAGCACCATCATGACCGCGAATATCATAAAGGTATTGCCACCACCCAGTGTAGCCGTAATGTAAGGGAAGGTAAAGGCGATGACAGCTGCCATAAACCAGTGGGTGAAACTGCCCAGCGCCTGACCGCTCGCCCGTACGCTGTTGGGGAAAATCTCCGAGATAAATACCCAGATAACAGCTCCCTGCGAAAAGGCGAAGAAGGCGATGTAGACAAAGAGGCTGACCGGCACCACCATGCTGCCGAACTCTTCCAGGTAAAAAGCCCGGGCTACCAGGCCCAGCGTCACGATTACCCCAACCGAGCCAATGAGCATCAGCGTACGGCGTCCAAAGCGGTCGATAAAGCCAATGGCAATGAAGGTGAAGATAAAATTCACCAAACCGATGCCTGCCGAAGAAAGCAAAGCGGCTCCTTTGCCCAGACCGGTCATTTCGAAAATGCGGGGAGCGTAGTAGATGATGGCGTTGATGCCCGACACCTGGTTGAAGATGGCAAACAATACAGCCAGCATCACCGGAGTACTGTATTTTTTGGAGAAGAGCGACAGAGCAGGACCAGAAGAGGCTTTGTCTTTAGAGGCCATAATGGCTTTGAGTTCTGCCTCGGCCGTAGTCGGGTCTATCTGCAGCAGCACGGCTTTGGCTGCCTCCGGGGCTCCTTTTTTTACCACCAGCCAGCGCGGGCTCTCCGGCACGAGCAGCACCAGCGCCACATACAGCATCGCCGGGAAGGCTTCTACTCCCAGCATCCAGCGCCAGGCGTTGCTGCCCGCATCCTGCAGCAGGTAGTTAGAAACATAAGCTATCAGGATACCAAACACCACGTTAAACTGGAACATGGCTACCATGCGGCCTCGTCGTTTGGCGGGGGCAATCTCGCTGATATACATAGGAGCTGCCACCGAGGAAGCACCCACGCCCAAACCACCGATAAACCGGAAGAACAGGAAGGAGTACCAGTCCGTAGCCAGCGCGGAGCCCATGGCTGAAATGAGGTAAACCACACCTATCCAGAATAAGGTATTTTTCCTGCCCATCCTGTCGGAAGGAATACCTCCGAACAATGCGCCTAGTACAGTACCTATTAAAGCAATAGACACGGTAAGTCCGTGCTGAAATACATCCAGATGCCATACCTGTTGTATTGACTGTTCCGCTCCTGATATTACTGCCGTATCGAAGCCGAATAAAAATCCACCTAATGCTACTGTGATGGACCAAAACAAAATCTTCCTTTCGTTCATTGCTGCCTGTGTTAATTTTTACCAAAACTACCGCTTGTTAGCCCAAACCTGTTTCGGCAGCGTTTCAACCTTTTTCAAAATCTGTTCATTTACCTTTTCAGCCTCAGAAACTGCATTTACAGCCTGAAAAGCAGGAAAAAGGTCTGAAAATTTATTTTCTGAGGCTTTTGATTTTGTATCACATTTTCAAATTTGATACATCCTGAAAAGTAATTAACGCTCCCCTCTCTCATATTAACAGCTGTGAGCTTCCAAAATAGTTTCATGTGTTAACACCGGTGCAGAGGAAACCACTGCACAACCAGAAGATGGAGCCGTGGCAGCTTGATTTAGGAAATGAAAGGGGTAGCCGGAGAGGGAATGGTGACTGCAGGTGAGGACTAAAAAATACAGACTGCACCTGCCACCATTGCCACTGCTCTTCTATCTGAACCTTTGATTTACAGTGATTAATTTGATTTAATTGATTTTGGCAGTAGGGACAGGTCGCGACTTTCGCTGGTGCGAGCTTGTAGCTCGTACTTATTTACCACCAGGAGTAAGTAAAGCATCCTGTATGACCTCGTATAGCTGCTACTCTCACTTCGTGCACGAAATATGGCAGCAAATAAATTCGGCTATTGAAGGTACGAGCTGCAAGCTCGCACCAGCGAAAGACCAAAATCAATTAAATCAAAATAATCACTGTAAATCAAAGGTCAGACAGAAGCGTCTTCTTTAGGCGAACGACTGGCTTTGAAATCGGAGGGGCTCATCTCGAACTGGTTTTTGAAGGCCGTGGAGAAGTAGGCTGGCGAGGAGAAACCGACTTCGTAGGCAATTTCGGAGATGTTCATGTCGCTGTGGAGCAGCAGGTGGCGGGCTTTGGTCAGTCGGACGTTGTTTACGTAGTCGTTTACCGAATAACCCAGCAGCGCTTTCATTTTACGGTACACCTGCACCCGCGACATGCCGAGGCTCTGGGCAATTTTTTCGGCATTGAGGTCCGGGTTAGACAGCTCCTTTTCAACCACGGCCATCACCTCGTTCATGAACTTTTTGTCGAGCTGCTTGGGTGGCGAGGGGGCGGCTTTGGTATCAATGGCGATTTCGGTGCTGTAATGCTCTTTGAGCAGGCTACGGTTCTTGAGCAGGCCTTTTACCCGCTCCTGCAGGTACAGGTAGCTGAACGGCTTGGTCACGTACAGGTCAGCTCCTGATTGAATGCCTTCTATTTTGCTTTCCATGGCATCTTTGGCCGTGAGCAGGATAACCGGGATATGGGAAGTGCGCAGGTCGCTTTTCAGCGCTGCCGTCACCTCCAGCCCATTTTTCTGGGGCAGCATCACATCGCAAATCACCAGGTCGGGCACCACCTCGAAGGCCTGGTGCAGCCCGATGGCGCCGTGTGCTGCTTCTACTACGTTATAGTCGCGCTCCAGCCGCGTTTTCAGGAATTCCCGCAGCTCCTTGTTATCCTCAATCAGCAGCACGGTGTGCTCTTTCACTTTTTCGCCTGCACCTTCCGGCTCCAGGTGCTGCTCCTGCTCCGTATCCAGCACGCCGGCTAAATGCTGCTGCGTCAGGTGCTCTCCTGTTGGAACTACAATTTCGTTTTCCTGCAGGTGCGCTTTGCCCAGTGGCAGCATTACCGTGAAGGTGGTGCCCTGGTTTTCTTTACTCTTAAAGGAGATGTCGCCTTTGTGCAGTTTAATAAACTCTTTCGAAAGCGCCAGCCCCAGCCCGGTGCCCAGGTTGCTGGTCTCGTCGCCGCTGAAAAAGCGGTCGAACGCATGCTCGGCCTGGATTGGCGTCATGCCTATACCGTTGTCTTCTACTGTTATTTCCGCCTGGTCGCGGTTTTCGGTTAAGCGCAGCTTGACGGTAATTTTGCCGTTGTCTTTTGTGAACTTAAAAGAATTAGACAGCAGGTTGAACAGCACCTTGTCGAGCTTGTCCACGTCGAAATACACGTTCAGCTCTTTCAGCTCCGACTTGATTTTATAGCTGATATTGTGCTTTCTGGCAAGTCTGGTAAAAGACGAACCTACTTCCTCCACAAACTTTACCAGGTCGCGCTCCGTTGCCTGTAGCTTCATTTTCTTGTTTTCGACCTTCCGGAAATCCATCAGCTGGTTTACCAGGCGCAGCAGGCGGTTGGCGTTGTGCTTTACCAGCTGCAAATCCTTTTTCAGCGCAGGGGCAATATCGCTGTGCAGGGCATCTTCTACCGGTCCTAAAATGAGTGTGAGCGGGGTACGGAATTCGTGGGAGATGTTGGTAAAGAATTTCAGTTTGGCCTCGTGTGCTTTATCAGCTTTTTTAGCCATCAGTTCAATCTCGTTGCGCTGGCTGAGTACTTCCTGGTGCTTCGTCTCCAGGGCCATGTTTGCTTCCTTCCGGGCACGCAGGGCCTGCAGGGCTATGGCGCCCAACACAATAATAACAACCAGGCTGCCCGACATAATGTAGAGCAGCGTGCGCTGGTTGTTGTAAATCTGGATTTGTTCGTTTATCCGGTGTTGCTGCCGCTCAATATTCCGCTCCTGTGCCAGGATTTTATCCGACTGCTGCTTCATAATGTGCACATTCCGCTCGTCAATCACCGTAGTGTTCAGGATGTTCTCTTTTGAAAAAGGGCGCTCGTGCAGGATGCTGTGGGCCAGCTGTATAACTTCTTCACCGCCTGTTGGATAAAGAAAAGTAGCATCCAGAATACCGTCTTCTACCAGCTGCAATCCGCCGCCCGGACCTCCCAGCCCGTCGAAACCAATAAACTTCAGGTCCTGCGGACCATCAAACTTCAGGCTCTCGTAGGCGCCCAGCGCCATCACATCGTTGTGCGCCAGTACCAGGTCTGCCTCCCGGTGCTGCTCCCACACGGCAGGAAAACGCTCTTTGGCAATCTCTTTTTCCCATTCCCCATTTACCTGCGCTACAATCTGAATATCTTTATAAGGCGCAATGGCTTCCATAAACCCCTTATGCCGCTCAATAGCCGGCGAAGAACCTCTCAGGCCCCAGACTTCGATAATACGTCCTTTTCCGTTAAGCATGCGGGCCACATATTCACCGGCCAGTTTTCCGATTTTATAGTTGTTTGCGCCTACGTAAGCCGTATACATGCTGGAACTTGTCTTCCTGTCAACTACAATTACAGGAATACCTTTCTGAAAAGCGTCTTCTACTACAGGCGTGATAGGCTCCGCCTCGTTTGGCGAGACGATGAGCAGGTCTACGCCCTGGTCGATAAACTCGCGGATGTGCTTTACCTGTGTCTGGCTGCTGTTTTTGGCATCTTTAATCTGCAGGTCGAGCTCGGGGTAAAAGGATGTTTCGCGCTCCATTTCCTCGTGCATAGCTTTACGCCAGGCATCGCCTTCCGTGCATTGCGAGAAGCCAATGGTGAAATGTTTGCTTTCCCGGGAATTGCCACAGGAAAACAAGAACATCATTAAAAGGAAAGTAATGTATTGTAACTTCATTTTGCTGATACCTTCTCTGCGAGGATTGAACTGCTGCAAACGCGGGAAAAGGAGTTTAGAAAGTCATCTGCTCCTGCCTCAATACCTCCGACCACGCAAGCTAACACTAGTTAGCAGCTTATCCAAGCCTTATTTTAATAAGCGACTTTGATAAAGTTTAGTTCGCCAATGCCGGACTTTCTATAAAGATACTAAAAACAATACTAAACTTTAACAGCCAGTCAGTTACACCAGCAAATGCCCTATCCTATCGTTTCTTTGACGACAAGCGTTGAGAAGCTTCAACATCCTGTAGCAGTTTTAGGTTTTGTTATCAAACCAGGTCAGGAAACTGAGAACATTCACGACACAGGCACGTTTCAGGAAATGTAAGCAGTTGCAATCCGTAACGGTGGCAAAGCAGGGGGCGAAGGAAATAAACTGACTGCAGCTGATCACCGGCACCAGCAAAAGCTTTTATTTTGCTGAGCCAAAAAGCATACTCTTGCACTTCCCACACTATGTCTGAAGAAAACAACCACGGCAGCGGCAACATCCTGTTCTTTAACAAGGAGTACATCGCCGAGTTTGTGTATGGCGGCATCGACGGGGCTATTACCACATTTGCGGTAGTGGCCGGTGCCGAAGGAGCCAGCCTAGGCATTACGGTTGTCATTATCCTGGGGCTGGCCAACCTCATTGCCGACGGCTTCTCGATGTCGGTCGGCAACTTCTTCTCCACCAAAGCCGCCCGCGACAACTTCGACCGCCACCGGGCCATTGAGTGCTGGGAAGTGGAGAACCTGCGGGATACGGAGGTAAACGAAATCCGGGATATTTATGCGGCCAAAGGCTTCAAAGGCGAACTGCTCGAGCAGGTGGTACAGGTCATCACTTCGGACAAAGAGGTGTGGATAGATACGATGATGCGGGAAGAGCTAAAGATGGCCAAAGACGAAAAGACGCCTTATAAAACAGCCGGCGTCACCTTTTTTAGCTTTGTGCTGGTGGGCTCCATCCCGCTGCTGGCCTACATATTCGCAGGCCGTAACTTACAACTCGACAACTCCAGCCTCTTCCTCTACTCCAGCCTCCTGACCGGCGTCGCCCTAGCCCTGGTCGGCAGCCTGAAAAGCATCGTCACCGAAAAAAGCATTGTCCGGGGAGTGTCTGAAACGCTCGCACTCGGAGGTATTGCAGCCCTATTGGCTTACTTTGTTGGCGATGTGCTGGAAACGATATTAGGTCTGAACCTTTGATTTACGGTGATTTTAATGATTGCAGTGATTTTTTGGAATGGGGCTTGATAATCCTATACTGCCGCAAGTTTAGCGACAGCGTAACTTGTGGTAATTTATTCCAGCAAGCTTTCAGCTTGCGGATGCCATAAGCAAAACTGGTGAAAGAAAAAGCAACTTGAAGTGATTGCTCAATCCCGCTGCTCCAGAATAACCTATACATGTACCTCGCAAGCTGAAAGCTTGCAGGTAAAGAAAACCACAAGGTACGCTGACGCTAAACTTGCGGCAGTATAAACTATAATTCCAGAAAATCAAAAAAATCATAAAAATCACTGTAAATCAAAGGTTCAGACAATCAATCTACTTTCCCTACCTTACGCTCCTGTTTCTCCCCCGGCCCAAACCAGATGTTGCTCAGTTCCACCTGCTCGGCGTTGGTAATGTCCACCGGCACGTTGGCGCTGTCGGCCCGGAAGTTGGTGATGTGCAGGTCGTGTACTTTCTTTCCGGCAAAGCCTTCTACCCAGATACCTTTATTTGTTGCTTTCTGGCAGCTCACGTTGTTGAAGCGGATGTCGTGGATATTGGTAACGTTGCCCTGGCCCTCGTTTTTGTAGTTGGACGTGATGTAGATACAATCTTCCACTTCGCCAAACTGCACGTTGTTCACATAAATGCCGGCTATCTCCCCGCCCCTGTCGGCGTTTGATTTCAGGTACAGGCCCCGTTTTACGTATCCGGCAAAGGTGCAGTCGTCTACATAAATATTATACACCCCCGACGACATTTCGCTGCCGATAACCACGGCGTGCAACCCTTTAAAGCGGCAGTTGCGGATAACCATGTCGCGGCTCGGGCGTTTCATAGCACGCCCTTCGTGGTCGCGGCCGGCTTTAATGGCAATGTTGTCGTCGCCGTTATCAAAGTCGATGTTTTCGATGAGCACATCCTGGCAATATTCCGGGTCGATGCCGTCGTTGTTAAAATTATGCGCGTTGAACTTTACGCCGCGCACGGTTATATTTTTGCTCAGCAGCAGGTGAATGCACCAGAACGGCGAATCCTCTATTTTCACATCTTCCACCAGAATATTCTCACACTCGAAAAACTGGATAAGCTGCGGCCGCAGGAATTTGCCTTCGCCAAACGTGCGTTGCTCCACCGGCACCCCTTTGTGGTTCATGTCGCGGCTCAGGTCCTGGGCCGGCTTCTGTTTGGCGCGCCACGCCGCCCACTCCTTCGCCTGGTCTGCTTTTATCGTTCCTTTTCCGGTAATACCTACGTTCACCAGTTGGTAGCCATAAATAAAAGGGCTGTAGTTGTACACGAGCGTTCCTTCCCAGCTGGTGCGCACCACCGGCAGATAGGCTTTCGCATCGGAACTGAATACCAGCACCGCTCCCTCCTGCAGGTGCAGCTCCGTGTTCGACACAAAATGAATCGGGCCTTTAATGAAATAGCGGCCTGGCGGCACAATAATGCGGCCGCCCTTGTTCTTCCTGCTCTGCTGCATGGCCTTGTCGAACGCAGGCTTCCAGTTTTTGCCGCCGCTGCTGGCGCTCCGGAAGTCGGTTATCCGGATTTCCTTGTGCGGAAAGGTGGGCGCTTTAATGCGTTCCAGTATGGCTTCTTTGGAATCGGACTGAGCCGAAACAGTCATGACTGCCGCAGCAAATGCTAGCAGCAGGATTATAAAAAGATACGATTTGGTAAGGAAAGGTGTCTTCACGGGTAAAGGGTCTGAACGATAATTAGTATGTTTTTGTGAATAACACTAATTTTACCTAAATATACAAACCCGGAGCTTATCCTTTTGCTACGTAAGGCGACTCACTACTTCTACCGCAAAACCCATCTCTAACCTGGTTTAAAAATCTGCTGCACCAGCCACCACAGCCTCTGCTCCTGTATTCTCGCCAAAATGCAAAAATTGGCAGCCGGTAAGCAACATACGCTTGTTATTTATATTTAAAAAAATACTTCATAAGTAAATTATTTATTAGTATACTTGCTATATAAAAGCATAAAAGGGCATTTTGCAGATTTTTCAGGCAGGATTATTGCATTTTAAGCAACTAACAACTGCTTGTTTGCTCCCTAAAAAGTAAATTTATCCAGAATTTCCATATATGATTTATTTCACACAGAAACTCTTTTTAATATTATCTATCCTGGCGGTGGTGAGAGGCTGCTCCGACGCTGCCCTGGAGCCAGGGGAGCGGGTTGTACAGCCAGCGGTAGTTGACAAATATGTTACCTACTTCAACCAGATGGAGCCCGAGGATGTGGTAAACCATATCCCGAACGCACAGGCAGCCAGCTGGATGAAGCAAAATGTGCCGCTGTTCGAATGCCCTGATTCTGTGATGGAAGGCACCTACTATTACCGCTGGTGGACGTTCCGGAAACACCTGAAACAGACGCCGGATGGCTTTGTATTCACCGAATTTATCACCCCGGTAAAACATGCCGGTATTCATAATACCATCAGCTGTGCCCTCTCCCACCACGTGTACGAAGGCCGCTGGCTGCACAACCAGGAATACATCGACCAGTACGTGAACTTCTGGTTCGATAAAGAACTTCCCCGCGAAGGCAGCAAGTACTACAAGTTCAGCTCCTGGATTGGCGATGCCTCGTATAACCGCTACCTCGTAAACCAGGATTCGGCTTACGTGCTTGGCTTGCTCGACGACCTGGAGAAAGACTACAGTACCTGGAAAGAAACGAACAACTACGGCAAAAACCTGTTCTGGCAGTTCGACGTGCGCGACGGCATGGAAGAGTCGGTGAGCGGCTCGCGCAAAGAGAAGAATGCGCGCCCTACCATCAGCAGCTACATGTACGGCTACGCCAAAGCGATTGCTGACATCGCCACTATGGCCGGCCAGAAAGAAAAAGCAGCAAAATATGCACAGGAAGCTGCTCAGATAAAAGCCGCCGTGCAGGAGCACCTCTGGGACGAGCAGGAAAACTTCTTTAAAACCCGCCACGAAGACGGCCAGCTGGATGGCGCCCGCGAAGCCATTGGCTTCATACCCTGGTATTTTGGTCTGCCGGATGATAAACCGAATTATGCCAAAGCCTGGGAGCAACTAACTGACTCGGCCGGTTTTGCAGCACCCTGGGGCTTAACCACGGTCGAGCGCCGCGAGCCTACTTTCCGCACACGCGGTTCCGGTCATGGCTGCGAATGGGACGGCGCCGTATGGCCTTTTGCCACCACACAAACCCTGAAAGGCTTGTCGAACCTGCTCAACAGCTACAGCAACCACAGCATGACGAAGCAGGATTATTATAATGCCCTTCGCACTTATGCCAAATCGCACCAGAAAAACGGCCTGCCTTACCTGGGCGAATACCAGGATGAAAAAACAGGCTACTGGCTCAAAGGCGACAACCCTCGCAGTAGCTACTACAACCACTCCGGCTTCTGCGACCTGGTTATCAGCGACCTGGTGGGCCTGAAGCCGCAGCCGGGAAACACCCTGGAGGTGAAGCCGCTTATCCCGGAAGACCAATGGGACTGGTTCAGCCTGGACAACGTACTGTACCACGACCAAATGGTGACCATCCTGTGGGATAAAACCGGTGAGAAGTATGGCAAAGGCAAAGGCTTCCGTATCTTCGCAGATGGCAAGGAAATTCACCATTCCAAAGAGCTGAAGCCGGTCGTAACACAGTTACCGCAGAAGAAAAGCTAATTGAGCAGCCGGTTAAACAAGAGCAGAAATAACAACATAGAAGCATAGCAACATGAACACCAAACAGTCCCTCTTCTCCAGAGGCCTTTTCTTCTGCCTGATTTGCCTCCTGGCACTCACGGCTGTAACCGCGCAGGCAGAAAAGAGTCCGTATTATAACGTGCTGAAGTACGGCGCCAAAAACGACGGCAGCAAAAAGGCGACCGACGCCATCCGCAAGGCCATCGACGCAGCGGTAAAAGCCGGCGGCGGTACCGTTTACTTCCCGGCAGGCGAATACCTGACCGGCCCCATCCGCCTGAGGAGCAACATCACCATCTTTATTGATGCCGGTGCGGTAATCAAGTTCAGCGACAACTTCGACGATTACCTGCCCATGGTACCATCGCGTTACGAAGGGATTGACGTCACCAGTTTCCATCCGCTGTTTTATGCTTATGAAGAAGAGAACATCGCCATTGTAGGCCGTGGCACCATCGACGGGCAGGGCAAAAAGTGGTGGGCTTTTGCCGAAGTGGATTCCCGCAAATCATCTGACTCTAAATGGCAGAAAGAATTTCATCGCCTGAACAAGGACATCCTGCTCCCGGACCTGCCGGGCACCATCGAGCGTGGCTTCCTGCGTCCGCCGTTCATCCAGCCGATGTTCTGCAAAAACGTGCTGATTGAAGGCATTACCATCATCAACTCGCCTTTCTGGACCGTTACACCCGAGTTCTGTGAAAACGTGACCATTACCGGCGTAACCATCAACAACCCGCCATCGCCCAACACCGACGGCATCAACCCATCGTCGTGCAGCTACGTGCGCATTTCCGACTGCCACATCAGCGTGGGCGACGACTGCATCACCATTAAATCAGGTAAAGACCGTGCTGGCCGTAAAATGGCAACTCCTGCCCAGAACTACACCATCACCAACTGCACCATGCTGCGCGGACACGGCGGTGTGGTAATCGGCAGCGAAATGTCAGGCGATGTAAAGAAAATCACCATCTCCAACTGTGTGTTCGACGGCACCGACCGGGGCATCCGCATTAAAACAGCGCGTGGTCGTGGCGGTGTGGTAGAGGAAATCCGGGTAGATAATGTCATTATGAAAGACATTAAAGACCAGGCAATTGTGCTGAACATGCAGTATGCCAAATCAGAACCGGAGCCGGTTTCCGAAAGAACGCCTGCCTTCCGCAACATCCATTTCAGCGACATCACGGCGATGGGCGTAAACGAAGCGATTCTGATTGACGGTCTGGAAGAGATGCCTGTGGAGAACATCACCTTCAGCAATATGAACATCAATTCCAAAACAGGTGTCACTATCCGGAACGCCAAACGAATTGAGCTGCACAACATACAGCTGAATAACGAAACCGGAACACCATTCAAATTTGCTGAAGTGCAGGGGCTGGAATTGTCTGGCATAAAAACGTATACGCCGCTCGCAAATACACCGCTGGTAGAGCTGACCAACGTGGAAGACGCCTTCCTTTACAACTCCTTCCCAAGAGCCGGAACCGATATTTTCCTGAAACTGAAAGGCAGCAAAACCAAAGGCATCACCCTGAACGGCAACAACCTGAAGCACGTGAAAACCCCGCTGGTAATAGAGCAGGACGTGACCGAGAAACCGGTTGTGGAACTAAAGCAGCCACAGGTGCTGAATAAGTAGAAAAAGAAAAGTAAAAGCAAAAACAGGCTTTTGTTTTGGAACAAGGGCTTTAGAAAACAGAAATACTACCGCAAGTTTGAGCGAAGCGGTAACTTGTGGTAATTCATGGCGCCAGTTTGTAACTGGCATTCGTGCAGGATACTTTCGCCAGTTACAAACTGGCAGCATAACGAACCACCAGTTACCGCTTCGCTCAAACTGGCGGTATGAAAATTTAATAGCTTTTACAATTTTAAGCATGAAGAACACTTCCTATCTTTTCCTGATGCTATTCTTCCTCCTGGCAAGTCCGCTGCTGGCCCAGGAAAAGTCTGCCCCGGAAAAAGTAGAGAAGTGGGCTGTTTTTGAGCTTACCTTAAAAGGTACAGAGGCAGGAAATCCATTTATCGAGGTGCCCCTGACGGCGGTGTTTACCCACAACGGCAAAACCTTTACCCCCGACGGCTTTTACGACGGCAACGGGATGTACAAAGTCCGCTTTATGCCCGATGCGGAAGGCACCTGGACCTACGAAACCAAAAGCAGGCACGAAGCCCTGAACGGCAGGAAAGGCACCTTTTCCTGCACGGCCGCCTCTCCCGGTAACCACGGCCCGGTGCAGGTACGCGACCAATACCATTTCGAATACGCCGACGGCACCAACTTCTTCCCTTTCGGCACTACGATTTACGAATGGCCTTACAACCTGAAAGAGACCCAAGACCAGACCATTGAAACCCTGAAGAAATCGCCGTTTAACAAAGCCCGCTTTCTGGCTATTCCGCCTTACAAAGAGAAATACACAAAGGGCCCGCTGAAGATTACCCTGTTTCCTTTTGAAGGCACCTCCAAAGAGAACTGGGACTTTTCCCGCTTTAATCCTGAGTACTTTCAGCACCTGGAGCGTTGCGTGGAGCGCCTGCTGGAAATTGGTGTGGAAGCCGATTTTATTTTGCTGCGGCCATACGACGGCGCTTGGGGATTCGATAAAATGGACATGGCAACGAACGAGCGCTTCATCCGCTATGTGATAGCCCGCTTCGGCGCTTACCGCAACATCTGGTGGAGCCTGGCCAACGAGAACAGCTTTATGCGCCACCTCTCGCAGGAAGACTGGGACCGCCTGTTCCAGGTAGTGCAGCAGCACGACCCCTACGGGCACCTGCGCTCCATCCACAACGCCGACCGCCTCTACGACTACAGCAAACCCTGGGTGACACACGTGAGTCTGCAGTATTACAATGCCGTGAAAGCCTTCGGCGTATCGCCCCTGCTCCGCGACATCTACCGCAAGCCCATCGTGCACGACGAAATTAACTATGAAGGCAACATCAGCAGAAGGTGGGGCCAGTTATCGGGCGAAGAAATGAGCCACCGCTTCTGGATGGCCTACATCGGCGGTGCCTACGCCACCCACGGCGAAGCCACCGAAGAAGGCTGGATATCGAACGGCGGCACCCTCACCGGTACCAGCCCCGAACGCATCGCTTTCCTGAAGCAGATTGTGCTGGACGGTCCGAAAGAAGGCCTCAACCCGCTGGACCAGTACTACCTGACCAACGCCGCCGGCAAGTACGGCGAGTACTACCTCTACTACTTCGGCACCGAAACACCCAAAACCTGGGCTTTCGAACTACCCGACGATGGCCTGAAAAACGGCATGCGCTTTAAAGTAGACCTAATCGACACCTGGAACATGAAAATCACCCCGCTTGGCCAGGTTTTTGAAGTGGAGGAGGTGAACCGCTATAAATACAGTGATAAAAAGAAATCAAAAATAAAGCTGCCCAACAAGCCCTACATGGCCCTCCGGATACAACGCATCGACGGCGCTGAAAAGCAAACAGAGAAGTCGGTGAAACGGAATGAGCTGACGGATGAGGTGGAGCAGTAAGTAATTGTCATTTCGACCGCAGGGAGAAATCTGGTTAATGAGTTGTATCAGATTTCTCCCTGCGGTCGAAATGACAATCTTAAAGAAAGACCTCGCAGTGTGCGCAGCTCCTGCGAGTGTCTGAACCAGCAGCAGAGGCAATGGTGGCAGGTGCAGCAGAATTTTTGAAAGCATAAAAAAAAACAATAGTCAACCTATAACCAGCGGCAAAGCCTGTTCAGGCAAAGCAGCCGCTAAAACAAAAAACAACATACCGCATGAAAGCCAAAAGCTTTGTAGCTCTCTTCTTACTCGTACTTACCCTGTTTGCCTTTAACCAGAAACAGGAAAGCAAACAGGACCTAACTCTTTGGTATAAAGCACCCGCCGAAAAATGGACTGAGGCCCTGGCACTTGGTAATGGCCGCCTGGGTGCCATGGTGTACGGAGGAGTGGAAAAAGACCAGATACAGTTTAACGAGGAAACCTTATGGACCGGTGAGCCACGGGAGTACGCCCGCGAAGGCGCCGTGAAATACCTGCCGGAACTACGCAGGCTGCTGAAAGAAGGAAAGCAGGACGAGGCAGAGAAACTGGCCCAGGAGCACTTCATGGGCCGGAAAAGTACCGAAGAAGGCGACCAGGCCGTGTGGGAGAAAAAAGTAACCGCTGTGCAAACGCAGCCAGTTTCACCGGCACAACCTGGCTACAACGACAGTAAATGGGAAGAAATGACGCTTCCGACCCCTGACGGCTGGGAAAAAGTAGGTATGGAAGGTCTGGATGGCTCCATCTGGTTCCGCACTAGCTTTGAGCTTCCGAAGAAGTGGAAAGGCAAAGACATTAAGCTGGAGTTGGGCCGCGTGCGCGACAAAGACTACACTTTCGTGAATGGCAAACTGGTTGGCTCCACCGAAGGCATCGGTAACCACCGACGCTACGTTATTCCGGCTTCGCTGCTGAAGAAAGGCAAAAATGTAATTGCCGTACAGGTCATCAACTATTTCAATAAAGGCGGTTTTGTGGGCCATAAGTTCGGCAATATTCCCATCTCCGTTTACCCGGAGGGCGACCCGAGCCCGGAGAAAAACCTGCTGGCCCTGAACACCAAGCCCTGGAAGTATTGGGTGCAGGACGATAATCCGCCTGCTGTTCCGACATTCCAGGCTGCGTACCAGGCGTTCGGCGACCTGTGGCTCAACTTTAAAAACCACACCGGCGCCACCGACTACAGTAGAGAATTGGATATTCAGAATGCTATTTCCCGCACGACCTACACCCTGAACGGCGTTACCTATACCCGCGAGTATTTCGCCAGTGCGCCTAACCAGGTAGTGGCTGTACACCTGAAAGCCAGCAAACCCGGCCAGATTACCTTCGATGCTTCGCTGAACAGTCCGCACAAGAAATCGTCGACCCGTAAGATAGATGCGCAGACACTGGGGCTCTCGCTGCAGGTAAAGAACGGTGCCCTGCGCGGCGAAAGCTTCCTGAAAGCCAACAATAAAGGCGGAAACATAACCGTAACAGACGATAAAATAAGCGTCAATGGCGCAGACGAAGTAACCCTTTACCTGACCGCCGGCACCAACTACATCCGCTACGACAACGTTTCGGGCGACCCGGCAGCAGTATGCCGCAAGGCGCTGCAATCAGTGCAGCCGCTGTCGTATGAGCAGGTAAAAGATGCGCATACTAAGGAATACCAGGGCTATTTCAACACCCTTTCGTTTACGACTCCGCAAACTGCCAATGCGCAGCTGCCAACAGATGAGCGTATCGCCAAGTTTGCTTCTGAATCGGACCCGTCACTGGTGCCGTTGTACCTGCAGTTTGGCCGCTACCTGCTTATCTCCAGCTCGCGCCCGGGTACACGTCCGCCGAACATCCAGGGCATCTGGAACGATATGCTGGCACCGCCGTGGGACAGCAAGTACACCACCAACATCAACGTGGAAATGATTTACTGGCCGGCAGAGCCACTGAACCTCTCCCCCATGCACCAGCCGCTATTCGACATGACGGAAGAACTGGCAACGCGGGGCAAAGTAACGGCGAAATACCACTACGGCGCCCCCGGCTGGGTGCTGCACCACAATACAGACCTCTGGCGCGGCACGGCCCCAATCAATGCCTCCAACCACGGCATCTGGGTAACAGGCGGCGCCTGGCTCAGCCACCACTTCTGGGAGCACTACCTGTACACGCAGGACAAGCAGTTCCTGAAAGAAGAGGCTTACCCGATTATGAAAGGTGCTGCAGAGTTCTTCACACACTTCCTGGTAGAGGACCCGGAAACAGGCTGGCTCATCAGCACGCCGTCCAACTCACCGGAAAACGGCGGACTGGTAGCAGGCCCGACCATGGACCACCAGCTTATCCGTAGTTTGTTTAAGAAGACCATTGAAGCAAGCCAGCTTCTGAACACCGACCCGCAGTTCCGGGCCGAGTTACAGAAAATGCTGCCCCGCATTGCTCCTAACCAGATAGGCAAACACGGACAGCTGCAGGAATGGCTAGAAGACAAGGACGACCCGGACAACAAGCACCGCCACGTGTCGCACCTCTGGGGCATGCACCCCGGCGACGACATTACCTGGCAGAAAAACCCTAAACTGATGGAGGCAGCAAAGCAGTCGCTTATCATGCGCGGCGACGAAGGCACCGGCTGGAGCCTTGCCTGGAAAATAAACTTCTGGGCCCGTTTCCTGGACGGCGAACATGCTTACAAGATGCTGCAGATGCTCATTCACCCGGCAGCCAAAGGAGGAGGCTCTTACCCGAACATGTTCGACGCCCACCCGCCTTTCCAGATTGACGGAAACTTTGGAGGCGCTGCCGGTATTGCAGAAATGCTGGTACAAAGCCACGACGGCGGTATCGATTTATTACCTGCCTTGCCAAAAGCGCTCCCGGAAGGTGACATAAAAGGCATCTGTGCCAGAGGCGGATTTGTGCTGGACATGAAGTGGAACGGCGGCAAACTGCAGAGTCTGGAGGTAACGCCACGTGCAGACAACAAATGCACCCTGCGCTATGCCGGCAAAACCATCACCTTCAACGCCCAGAAAGGCAAGACTTATAAACTGAATAAGGATTTGAAGCTAATATAGGCCGCCAACTGACCTCGCAGCGTCTTCCAGACCTGCGAGTGTCTTTATTGTCTGAATCAGGATTTACAGGATTGAAGGATTAACAGGAGTGAGGAATAATAAACATGTATTCCCAATTCAAATTATGCCTGTTTCTGTTTGGAAGAACGGGACTTGGTACTAAAGCGGAAAGCCGATCCTGAAAATCTTAAAATTCTGTAAATCCTGATTCAGACAAAAGAGCAGTGGCAATGGTGGCAGGTGCAGAATGAAAGATATGCTACTTATGCTACTTCGGATTTATCAATCCGAAGTTTAGCTGCTGCGGGTCTCCAGACCCGCGTACACCAGCGTCCGGTTCACGAGGATTAAGAAATCCTCTACAATTAGCTTTCGGATTAAAAAATCCGAAAGAGCAAGAAAATTTTAAAGCATTCACCTGAGACGCTTGCAGGTCTGAAAGACGCTGCAAGGTCATTTTGAAATGTTAAAACAGAAAATGCAAAAACCAAACATACCCTTCTTCACACTTTTCAACCGCAACCACCTGGTTGCACTCACAACAGCAGTTCTCCTCGCTGTTGTTACCTCCTACAATGCCTTTGCACAACAAGCAAACGTGCGGCAGGACATCTCCCTTGACAAAAACTGGCGCTCCATTGTAGATGAAAAGAACCAGAACGCATACCAGGGCTTCGAAAATTCGGGCTACAACGACAAGGAATGGAAGCAGGTAAACGTACCCCACAACTGGGACGACTACGAAGGCTACCGCCGTATGCGCCATGGCAACCTGCACGGCTATGCCTGGTACCGCAAAACGTTTGAGGTAGCGCCGCAGAAAAAAGGACAGCGCTACTTCCTGTTCTTCGAAGGTGTAGGTTCTTATGCAACGGTGTGGCTGAACGGCAAGAAAGTGGGCTATCATGCCGGCGGCAGAACCACCTTTACACTCGATGTAACGGATGCCATCAACCTCGCTAACAAGCCAAATGTACTGGCTGTTCGTGCCGACCATCCTGCTGAAATACGCGACCTACCGTGGGTATGCGGCGGCTGCTCCGACGAGCGCGGTTTTTCTGAAGGCTCACAGCCTATGGGTATTTTCCGCCCGGTGCACCTGCTGGTAACAGACCCGGTGCGGGTAGAGCCTTTTGGCGTGCATATCTGGACCGACTCTACACTAACGGAAAAAGCAGCACAGGCTTACATCAACACCGAAGTAAAGAACTATGGCGAGAAGGCGCGCAAAATTACCGTCATAAACCGATTGGTGGACAAAACCGGCGCCACGGTAGCCGAAGCTAAGACCAAGCAGAAGCTGCAGCCTGGCAAAACCACCGTCATCAAACAAAAGCCTGCATCCATTGCGAATCCGCACCTGTGGTCTATCGAAGACCCATACCTGTACACGCTGGTAACGGAAGTAGTGGAGAAGAATAAGACCATTGACCGCATCACTACCCCTTATGGCTTCCGCTGGATTTCCTGGCCAATTTACAGAGCGGATAACGACAGACGCTTCTTCCTGAACGGGAAACCTGTGTTTATCAACGGGATTGCGGAGTACGAACACCTGCTGGGCAACAGCCATGCCTTTAGCGAGGAGCAGATACGGTCGCGGGTGCTGCAGATGAAAGCAGCTGGTTTTAACTCTTTCCGGGACGGGCACCAGCCACACAACCTGCGCTACAACAAGCACTGGGACGAGCTGGGCATCCTGCTCTGGACACAACACACGGCCCACATCTGGTTCGACACACCGGAATTCCGCGAGAACTTTAAACAGCTGCTGGTGGACTGGGTGAAAGAGCGCCGCAACAGTCCGTCGGTGGTGCTGTGGGGGCTGCAGAACGAAAGTACATTGCCCGAAGAATTTGCCCGCGAGTGCACCCAACTGATACGCGAACTCGACCCAACCAGCCCCTCGCAACGGTTGGTAACGACCTGCAACGGCGGCGAAGGCACCGACTGGAACGTACCTCAAAACTGGACCGGTACCTACGGCGGCAACCCCGCCACCTACGACGAAGACGTAAAACGGCAAGTGCTCATCGGGGAATATGGCGCCTGGCGAACACTTGACCTGCACACCGAAGGACCTTTTGTACAGGATGGCGCTTACAGCGAAGACCGTATGACGCAGCTGATGGAGATGAAAGTACGCCTGGCCGAAGAAGCCAAAGACAGCACCTCCGGCCATTACTTCTGGCTCTTCACTTCTCACGACAACCCCGGTCGTGTACAGGGTGGCGAAGGCCTGCGCGAACTGGACCGAATAGGTCCGGTGAATTACAAAGGCACGCTCACGCCATGGGAGGAGCCGCTGGATGTATATTACATGTTCCGCTCCAACTATGCGCCCAAAGACAATGAGCCGATGGTGTACATCGCCTCCCACACCTGGCCCGACCGCTGGACTACCCCCGGCAAAAAAGACGGTGTCGTGGTGTATTCCAACTGTGATGAGGTAGAGTTGTTCAACGACGTAAATGCCCGCTCGCTGGGCAAACGCAAAAGAAGCGGTGGTACAGGCACACACTTCACCTGGGATGGCGTGGACATCAACTACAATGTATTGTATGCCGTGGGTTACGTAAATGGCAAGCCGGTAGCGAAAGATTACATCGTGCTGCACCACCTGCCACAGGCCCCGAACTTCAACGCCTTCTACAAAGAAGCCAAGCCGCTGCTGGCACCAGCTGCAAATATGAATTACCTGTACCGCGTAAACTGCGGTGGCCCTGCCTACACCGATAAGCAAGGCAATACCTGGATGGCAGACGTGCATAAAACCACGAACGGCACCTGGGGTTCTAAATCCTGGACGGACGACTTTACCGATTTGCCGCCTTACTTTGCCAGCCAGCGCCACACCCACGACCCAATAAACGGTACAGACGAATGGCCGCTCTTCCAGAAGTTCCGTTACGGCCTGGACAAGCTGCGCTACGAGTTCCCGGTGCCGGATGGCGAGTACCTGGTGGAGCTGTACTTCACAGAACCGTGGCTCGGAACAGGCGGCGGTCTGGATGCGACAGGCTGGCGCTTGTTTGACGTGGCTGTAAACGACAAAACCGTTATCGAAAACCTGGACATCTGGAAAGAAGTCGGACACGATGGGGCTTTAAAGAAAACGGTAAAAGCACAGGTAACAGGCGGTCAACTGGTTATCTCGTTCCCGCGTGCAGCCTCCGGACAGGCCATTATCTCGGCCATTGCTATCGCTTCGGCCAATAAAAACAGCAAGGCTGCTGCTCCGTCTCCTGCTATTATCCAGGACTTAGCGACAACCGATAACGCCATGGCCAACAACTGGACCGCCCACACCTGGCTGGACACCGGTTACAAGCAGTATCTGAACGCTGATGTTGCCTTCACCATTTTACCTGCTGACTGGTACGGGGCCGAGTGGATAAAAACGCCTGCAACCGTTAAAGCCGGGGCAGGCATTAACCTGGCCCAGTTTAAGGTGAGCCAGGAAGCTGATGTGTATGTTGGCATCGACGGACGCATTACCCAAAAACCAGCCTGGTTGCAGGAGTACGAAGACACCAAGAGCTTTATCTACAACACGCAAGGCACCAAATTCCATGTGTACAAAAAGCGTTTCCCGGCAGGCGCCACCGTTACGCTTGGCGCAAACGGTAAGATTCCTTCCGGTAATCCGGCCATGTATTCGGTTGCTGTCACCAAAGCCGCTAACATCGACCCGGCTTACGACCTGAAATCGACGATAAAATACAATGCCATAGCAGGCAGAGGAGCTGGTGCAGAGCTGGTAAAAGAGCAGGTGAATAACAAGGATGTCTTTACGTTCAAAACGAAATCAGCCAACAATGCGGTAGAGTGGGATTTTAAAGTGGGTGTAGCCGATATTTATGCGCTGGAAGTGCGCTACCATAACCCGAATGCCAACACCTTTACCGGAAAGCTGCAACTGTTTTCTGTGGACGGCACCCTGATGAAAGAAGAGACTGTTGAGTTCACCTCAACACGCCCTACCAAGTGGAACTACATCAACACCACCACGGGCAGCATGGTAAATGCCGGTCAGTATAAAGTACGCATCACCTCAACGGAAGCTGAAAATGTAAGCTTCTACGATTTGGCAGTACAGTAAATGAAATCAAAACCCGGTAGGTGTTGAAAACCTACCGGGTTTGAACGAACCTACCAGGTTTAAAAAGACATCAAATGAAAAAGAAAAACTTTTCACTCCTTTCCTGCCTCCTGCTGCTCTTAACAGGCGCTCTTTGGGGCTGCAAAACGGTAGCGCAGGAAAGCAGTCAGCAGCAACCAACGCTACGACAGGGGCGCTTTTATACAGAGGCCAAAGGAAAGGAAGCGTTGGAACGGTTTGCAACCACTTACCACGACAAAAAGAGCTGGGAGAAAAGAGCCGAAAAAATACGACAAGGCATCATTCAGGGGGCACGCCTCGACGAGCTGCCGAACAACACGCCGCTCAAGCCCATCGTCCACAGCAAACGCACCTACGACGGCTACACCGTGGAAAACGTGGCCTTCGAGAGCCTGCCCGGCTTTTTCGTCACCGGCAACCTCTACCGCCCTACCCAAAAGCAGTCGTCTTATGCTGCCATCCTGACACCGCACGGCCATGGAAAAGACCCGCGTTTCGGTGCGGATGTGCAGAAGCGTAGCGCGGCCCTGGCCCGTATGGGTGCCATCGTATTTGCCTACGACATGGTCGGTAACGGTGATGCGCAGCAAACGACACACAAGCATCCACGGGCCCTGCAGCTGCAGTCACACAACAGCCAGCGCGCCGTCGATTTCCTGCTTTCGCTTCCGGAAGTGGACAAGAACCGCATTGGCGTAACCGGTGAGTCAGGCGGCGGTACCCAGACGTTTGTACTTACAGCCATCGATAAGCGCATTGCCGTGTCGGTGCCGGTGGTGATGGTGTCGGCTTATCATTTTGGTGGCTGCGTGTGCGAAAGCGGAATGCCCATCCACCAGAGCCACAACCACGAAACCAGCAACGTAGAAATTGCCGCCCTGGCAGCCCCTCGCCCGATGCTGATTATTTCAGACGGGAAAGACTGGACAGCCAATACCCCGAAAGTAGAATTCCCTTATATCAAAAACGTGTACAGCCTCTACGGCAAAGAAAACCTGGTAGAGAACGCGCATTTGGCGGACGAAGGCCACGACTACGGTCCTAACAAACGGAAAGCTGCTTACTTCTTCCTGGCAAAACACCTCGACCTCAAGCTCGAGAACCTGATTAACGCCATCGGCGAGATAGATGAAAGCTTTATCAAAGTCGAGCAACCGGAAGTACTGCGGGTATTTGACGAGCAGCACCCACGACCGGCTCATGCGGTGATGGGTGACGAAGCGGTAACCAATCTGGTAGAGTCGTACGCACCAAAAGCAAAGCGAAAGTAGGAGCAGTGGGAATGGTGGCAGGTGCAGAAGCGTTTTTTGTCTTAATTTGGATTCGCCGGATTAAGGGATTAATCGGATTTTCCGCCATTGTTGGTGATATCACCATAGCCGTCAGGCTAACTTGTCTTTTGTGTCATTGGTACCGCAGGGAGAAATCTGAATTCCACATACACAGGTGAAATATCCCAGATTTCTCCCTGCGGTCGAAATGACTATGAATAATTTTTGGTTTTAGCCTGACGGCTATGGTGATAACACCAATAACGGCGGGAAATGACTTAAAAAAAGTACGAGCTACAAGCTCGCACTAGCAGTGGCAATGGAACAGAAATCCTGTTAATCCATAAATCTGACGAATCCAAATTCAGACAATTTAGAATCAATAAACCAAGTAAATATGACGTCGAACAAAAAGCAGAAGCTTATTCTTTTAGCTTTCCTGTGGCTGGCAACAGCACAAGCCTATGCTACCGATATCTGGGTGTCGCCAAAGGGCTCGGATTCGAATGCAGGCACCAAATCAGCTCCTTTCGCCACACCTGATATGGCGTTGCGGAAGGCCCGCGAACTGCGCAGGCTCAAAGACCCTGCTGCGGAAAAAGAAGGTATCCGTATTATTTTACAGGGCGGCCTGTACCAGTTGCACCAGCCCATGCTTATCCGTCCGGAAGACTCTGGGAAACCGGGTAGCCCAACTACCATCGAAGCAGCTCCGGGCGAAACACCAGTATTGAGCGGTGGCGTCCAGGTAAAGGGCTGGAAAAAAGCTGGTAGCGTTGCAGGTCTGCCGAAAGCGGCCAAAGGAAATGTTTGGGTAGCCGATATTCCAAAAGTAGGTGGCCGTCAGCTGGAGTTCCGCCAGTTGTACGTGAACAACAACAAAGCCACCCGCGCCACCAACCTGACCGACGGCACCCTCGACCGCATCCTGTCGGTAGACAAAGAAAACCAGGCCATCTGGATTCCTACACCCAAAGTAGCCATCAAAGACATCGACCAGCTGGAGTTTGTGATTCACCAGTGGTGGGCTATTGCCAACCTGCGCGTGAAGTCGATGGAAACGCAGGGTAACAAAACGAAGCTGACGTTCCATCAGCCCGAAAGCCAGGTGGAATTTGAGCACCCCTGGCCTGCTCCGTTCATCGACGAGAAAAAAGAATACAACGGTAACTCTGCCTTCTTTTTGGTAGATGCCGTGGAACTGCTCAACCAACCAGGCGAGTGGTTTGCTCACCAGGAAACAGGCAAGCTGTACTACTGGCCACGTAAGGGTGAAAACATGTCCAATGTCCAGGTAACGGCTCCTGTACTGGAGACACTGGTACAGGTAGAAGGCCACCGGGATTTACCGGTACAGCATGTAGGATTCAAAGGCATCCGCTTCGAGCACACTACCTGGTTGCGTCCTTCTAAGGCAGGTCATGTGCCGCTGCAGGCGGGCTGGTACCTACTGGATGCTTATAAACTGAAAGAGCCAGGAACACCCGACAAAGCAGGTCTGGAAAACCAGGCTTGGGTAGGCCGGCAGCCGGCAGGTTTAATGGCAACCAATGCACGCAACATTGATGTGGAGCGTTGCGTGTTCACCCACATGGCCGCTACCGGCCTGGACTTTGTAGAAGGCGTGAGCTACAGCAGCGTGATAGGCAGCGTGTTCGAAGACATTGGCGGAACAGGCATCCAAGCCGGTTTCTTTGGCAGTCCTGCCTACGAAGCGCACCTGCCGTACAACCCAACCGACGAGCGCGAACTGGTGCACCACATTTACATCGCCAACAACCTGATTACGAATGTTACTAACGAAGACTGGGGCACCGTAGGTGTGAGCGTGGGCTTTGCCCATGACGTGAACATCGAACACAACGAGGTAAGCGACGTGAATTACTCCGGCATCTGCGTGGGCTGGGGCTGGACCAAAACCATCAACAGCATGAAAAACAACCGCGTGCACGCCAACCACATCCACCACTTCGCCAAGCAAATGTACGATGTTGGCGGCGTGTATACGCTGTCGGCACAGCCTAACAGCGAGGTAAGCGAAAACTACATTCACGACCTGATGAAAGCGCCGTACGCCCACATGCCACACCACTACCAGTACATCTACTACGACGAAGGCTCCTCTTACATCCGCGCCATCAACAACTGGACTGAAGCCGACAAGTTCTTCTCCAACTCCCCCGGCCCCGGCAACCTCTGGGAAAACAACGGTCCGCAGGTAGACGAAGCGATAAAGAAAAAAGCCGGTATTCAACCGGAGTACAAGGATATTAAAGAAAATTATAAAGTGGCGCTGAATAAGAAGTAGCAGCTGCTTTATTTGATAAATTAAGAAGCCCCGCTCACAGGAGATTTACTCTGGTGAGCGGGGCTTTTGGTTTTAGTACTAATTGTAACGCTTGTGCTATCGGTTCACCGTTTTTTTCCCCCAACAAAACTATCCGCTGTAGGAAAGCTGCCAGATATTTTGTAGCTCTCTGTCAGGGGACAGAGAGTGGGTGTTGATAATAAAAACAGAGCTGCAGTGGCTGTGGTGGCAGGTGCAGTAAGCTTTTAGTATTTAAATATGCTGTGAGTTATTCTTTCTCCTCAACTTCATCTTCTACTTCTTCCACAGCATCTTCCACATCCTCCTCAATGTCTTCTTCAATTTCTTCCACCTTCTCCATTTCTTCTTCCACAGCATCATCGGAAGAGGCACAGGCGCTAAAGGTAAACAGGCTGGCCGCCATCAGGAAATATAGTACTTTTTTCATAGGTCATTCTGCTTAGTGTAATACCATCACCCCCTCTACAGAAAACGAACAATATCTTAATGTGGTTGAAATACAAGAAACTATAACATAAAAACAGTAGCACCTGAAAGCTTATCCTGATTTTAAAGCCTGATTTTCTACATAAAAACTTCACTGCTCCTGCCACCATTCCCGCTGCTGCTAAATTGGAAGGCAGCGCTTGCAATCAGGCAGAAAATGCCCTAAAGCCAAAGCCCATGCCAGTGAATTCACCTACAGGTGCTTTTGCTTTCAATTTACTCCAGTTTACTTTTCCGTAGAAGTCAGCGTGGTGCTGGTCTGGTCGTCGGAGAAGTTGAAGCAGAGCGTCATTTGTTTCGGACGGGTTCTCCAGTAGTCGAAGTAGTTGTTTTGATGTTTCTGCACAATATTACCAGTCTCTCGGTGACACGAGGTTCTCCCGATAAGCAGCCCCTGGATATTGACTCACTTTCGAATCCGCTTGAAAAGCAGATGACTGTGGATGTTGGTACTAGCTGTAAGCCTGAATTAAAGCAGCAAGAGCCGGCCCCTTACGGGAACCGGCTCTTGCTGCTTTAATTCAGGCTTAGGACTGCTGTTACTTCTTCAGTACCATCTTAATTGTCTGTACACCCGAAGTAGTCGTCAGTCTGCCAAAGTAAATACCCTCAGGCATGTTACGGCTATCCAGTTCGAACTCATACAGCTTATTAGCCTCTGCTACACCCATATCCACTTTCTTCACCAAAGAACCTTTCACATCGTACACTTCAACCAGGTAAGTCTGCTCTTTATCTACAGAGAACACGATGGTTGTCCTGTCGGAGAAGGTGTTTGGATAGTTGTAGAATTGAATGGTTTTTGTCAGCTCAGGGGTAACTTCAGCAGTTAATTTTTTAGAGTTGCTACCGCCGCTAACTTCTTTAACTGCTTCATGAATTACGATATTACCTCCTCCTATGCAATCTCCTGGTTCAGTATAATCTTCCTCATTCAAAGCACCTATAACATTATCATAAACAAGATTATCCCCGCTATCCCAAATTCTGATTCTGAATTTGTCAGGTTGAACTGGTACTTTCTTGTCTCCGTCAGATACAATTACAGTGAACTTAAAGCCGCTGTGACCATTTAGCATACCTATCCCTTTGTAAGTAGCTTTGTCACTATTAATTACAAGGCTCAGGTTTTCGAAGGATGTGCTCTGGAACTTCAGATTTCCAACGTTGAAATGGAATTCGGTATGGCCTTCAAGGATATTCTGACTACCTTTTTTAGTGTATTTAGATAAAATGGCGTAGGTTGCTTTTCCAGCAGTGTTTGAAACTAGTCCATAATCAGACGTTCTTACTGCACCTGATGCTGAATTAATCCAGCCTCCTCCAGTTACAAAACCTCCATTCAAATCATACACTGGCACAAACACTGCAGGTGTCTGTTGAGGCTCATCCATTGCATTAGTATACTTAAGGTAAACAGTATACATACCAGATGCAGCTGGCGCATTTGAGGATCCTGAAATAGTTTGATTTGTTTCATCTATACCTCCTTCTGTTGTGCTGGCGCTATAACTCCATACCCAAACCGGGCTTTTTACAATTCCTGTATAATTACCAGTTACACCAATTGTTTTTGAAACCTCAGTTGAAGCAACCGGATTTAATAGTACTGCCGGAGTTTGATAAATAGTTGCAGTTGTAGTAGCTACTGAGACTATGTTGTAATTATTAGCACCAGTGCCCGAAAGGGTAGCACCAGCTAAAGTGACTACTTTTGCCTCACCTGGCGATGCATCAGCGAAAGTTGCACTACCACCTGTTAAACTTACTACGTCTGAACCAATCACACCTTCCAGTGATCGAGTAAGAACAGTTGCAGCATTGTTGCCATCAAACATCTTGTTTTTGGCAGTGAAGGTTCCGGTGATTGCTTTAGCAGAGATATCAAACTTGTTAGCAGTTGTTGCAAGGGCTAGTGAATAGTTAGATCCTGCAGCCAGGTTTCCTAAAGTATAAGCATAAGGACCGCCGGCTACTGTCTCGCCTGCTTCACGGCCAAGCGTACCTGTAAAACTGTTGCCAGGTAACAGCGCTTCACTTGGTGTGAAAGTAAAGACTGGGTCAGTAGAGCCGTACACTTTGCTTTGGTTAGCATTTGGTGTTACTGAAATAGATTTCTTACTGATGGTAAACGCCTGGCTGTCTGAAGAACCTGTATGGTTGGCATCGCCAGTAAAGCTATAGCTGGCTGTAGCTGTACCGGCATTCACATTATCGGCATAAGCAGCTGGTGGAGTTGATAGAACTACTCCACCAGCACCGGTTACACTTACGGTAGCTGGTTCTATTTCTGAACCTGTATAGGTGAACGGTGCGCCTGTGATGGTTACTGTCGTTACTGAAGCAGCCTTACCGATGGTGATGCCTACACTACCGTTGTCTGCATTGTAGTTCCCGTTGCCAGCAAAGCGCCAGTTGGCCGTGCCACCGGGGGCATTGGTAAAGCTAGCGTCCAGGTCCAGCAGGCTGCTCAGGTCTTCGTTTTGAACACCGGTCGCGGTACCCGTGGCACCGTGGGCGGAGCCATCATAAGTGCCTTCGTAGCCATTCACTACGATAGTAGCATCTGCCTTATTAGCAGCTACCTCTACTTCTACCACTGGAGCAGCATTGTAGTTATCGTTACCGGCCTGACTGTAGATTACTTTACCAGTACCTGTACCAGAGTTCATCGTATAGTCAGCACCCATATTGCTCAATGGAGCGGCGCTGCCGTAGCTTACGGCCAAGCCAGAACTTGCGGTCGCGGCAACTGTAAACCCCATGTTGTAAACAGCACTCGCTGGTGAAGCCGTTACTACCGTGATGGTCTGATCAGCTTTCTTTATATTCAATGTAGCTGCAATACTTGTTGCCGCACCACAGGCATTTGTAACCACACATCGATACTGCAAACCGTTCATCGATACTGTTGGTTTTGTCAATGTCAATGATCCAAAAGTAGCACCAGCTATATCTGCAAATCCTGTCCCACTATTAACCTGCCACGACTTTGTTGCAACGGATATAAGAAGGGGATATAGCTTGATTAAAAAGTAGAGTTGTAGCGTATCTTAGAAGCGACCAAACTTTTAAGAAGCGAT
>NZ_QCZK02000062.1 GCF_003347595.2 Botryobacter ruber
ATACAGGAAGGAGATTCCTTGTGGTCCATATCACCAAGTGTATGTAGATTCCCTATAGTTACCTTCCTGCATCTGTCTTTTAAAAGTATATAAAATTTGTACTGTATACGCTTGTGGTAAAGGTATGAGATCCCTAAAGGGATGACAAGAGGGGTTATATTTATGGAAGAGGGTAAATACTGTTTGGTATTATTTCCTAATACACCCGGTGCACCTGAATCGCGTTCAGCACTGCTTCGCCTTTCTGGTTGCGGAAGGTTACCGTGATGCCTTCGTTGTTCGTGATGGTGACAGGGAATTTGCGCTGCAGGGCGGTTCGTACGCCAACATCTTTGGCCAGGTTGAGGTTCTCTATAATGAGCTTTCCGTTCAGTAGCACATCAAAGACCCGTTCGGTTATCTTGGCTTGGGTGGCTTCTTTCTGCCCGATGTCCCAGGCCAGCTTTTCTATCTGCTCTACCGACAGCAGTTCGGCGAAAGATAACGTTACCTCGTACTGCCCGTCCGGCACATCAAATTTGTAAGCCTCTATGCCCGTGCGCTGCGTCTGGAACAGCGGGTCGTTGTCGGTTGCGCGCACATTCAGGCTGGTGCCTATGCCCCGGTCGCGGCCCGGGGGCATGAAATCTTTCCCGCCAACATAGCCCCAGGAGCCAGACTTGTAGGCCTGGTCCGGCATCCAGACTTCCTGCGTCAGGTTATCGACAAAATAGAAATGGGTGCCCAGGTTAATGTTTATATCTGCCGCTGGTCCGGTTGCTGTCTTCAGGTTTTGCGGGTACAGCGTAAAGTCCACTTCGGTAAAATCCTTAACCACTTTTCCGTCCCGTGTAGCCTGGGCTTCGAGGTTGTTCCTGCCCTGCCGGAAGGGCACCTGCCACTGCGCCTGCCCGTCTTTTACCGTTTGCTCCCCCTGCGACTGGTTATTCACCCAAAGCGTTACTTTTTCCATGTTCGAAAATACCACCACCGGTTGGGTAGCCACAGCAGCATTGGCAGCATCGGCTACGCCTGCCCTGTTCTTCCAGTTCACCGGCCCAATTTTGAGAACCGGCTCCTTTGCCAGCGCTGCTTTGTACACGTAATAGGAATCCTTTGGCTGCCGGTCCTGCGTCACGAGGCCTTTGTTGTTCACGTGGGGCGTAGCATCCTGCCGCTGTTCGGCACTAAAGTCCACAAAGTTCCAGACGGCGGCTCCTGCTACGTAAGGCCTTTCGTATGTCTGCTTCAGGTAGCTCTGGTGTAAAGCGTTCTGCCACTGGATGGAATAATCGAAGTTGATGGGTTCGAAAGAGTGAATCCGGGTGTCGGAACCGGCGCCATACTCGCTGATGATGACCGGCTTGTCCGGCACCTGCCGGTGGAAGTTATCCAGGAAATCGCCCAGCTTATCTGAAGTACTTTCATACCAGCCGAAGTACAGGTTCCAGCCCACCACCATCGGAATCTGGGTCAGTCCCGCCTGGTGGTACAATTCAAATTGCCCGTGGTTGGCAATCATGGTGTAGCGGTTGGGATCTTCTTCGCGCACCAGTTTTTCCAGTTTGTGCGCATAGGCTACAATTTTATCGATGGCTTCTTTGTCGCGGGGGAGGCTCCGGCCCAGCAGCATTTCGTTCATGTAGGCCCAGATAATGATGCTGGGGTGGTTGTAGTGCTGCCGGATCATTTCGCGCATCATGTTGTCGGAGTTGGCATAGAAACCTTCAGAATCGGTGATTTTATGGTCGACCGGAATCTCTTCTGCTGCCAGGATTCCCAGCCGGTCGCAGGCTTCGAGGATGGCGGGGTCCTGGGGGTAATGGGCAATGCGGATGAAGTTGGCACCCATCTCCTTGAGCAGCTTCATGTCGTTGCGGTGGAGCGCATCGGGCAATGCACTGCCGATGCGGAGGTAGTCCTGGTGCCGGTTAGAGCCCACCAGCTTGAGCGGTTTTCCGTTCAGGAAGAAGCCTTTGTCGGCATCGAAACGGTACCACCGGAGGCCAAGGGAGCTGTTCACCTCATCCAGCACTTTATTCCGCTCCAGCAGCTGCACCGATACGCTGTAGAGGTACGGGTCGTCGGGGGACCAGAGCCGCGGGTTCGGAATGTTCGGCAGCTCCTGCGAAAAACCCGATTTGCCGGACTTCAGGTTCAGGGAAAACTGCTTTCTGGCGACTGTCTTGCCACGGTCGTCGCGGATGGTGATGCGCACATCGGTCTTCCTGTTTTTCTTTTCTTCGTGCACTACGTTGCCCCGCACTTTTACGGTGGCAGCAGCCTCCGATACGTTTGGCGTTTCGAGGAAGATGCCCGGGGAAGCATGGTCCAGCACGTCGAAGTGTGTTTGTTCGGTGGCAATGAGGTAGACATCGCGGTAAATGCCGCCGTAGAAATTGAAGTCGCCCATCAGCGGTGCGATATCGGCATTGTGGCTGTTATCCAGCTTTACGGCCAGCAGGTTTGGCGAGCCATCGAACGAGACAGCGTCGGTCACGTCAAAAGCAAAAGCAGCGTAGCCGCCTTTGTGGTTGCCAACGTGTTTGCCGTTCACGTACACATCGGCTTCCTGGTTCGCGCCTTCAAAGTACAGGTAAATCTTTTTGCCCTTGAGCGAGGGATTGAGCACCAGGTTTTTCCGGTACCACGACACGCCCCGATAGTAACCCGGCGTATCGTCGTAGGGGTCCTGCGTGTTCCAGGTGTGCGGCACGCTTACCCGCTCCCACTCCGCATCGTTAAAGATTTTGTTCTTCGCTTCCGGGTGGTCGCCTTTGGCAAACTGCCAGGAGTCGTTGATGGTGTACTTCAGCCTGCCTCCCGGTTGCGCCTGCACGTAAAACGAGCACAGGGTAATCAGAAAGAAGAAACAGAAAGCAGTTGTAGTTTTTGTTGTATTCATAATTGGTTTCTTTTGAAACGATTCTGGCTTTGATGAAATCTTTCTATACAATCTGTAATACAAGGTAACTTTTGTCCCCCTTTGAAGGGGGCTGGGGGATGATTTACGTCTGCGAACAATTGTTACTATACTGCTTACAGATTCTGTTTTTTTTCCACAGCCTGTGCTTCATCCCCCTTACCCCCTTCAAAGGGGGACTTTTCACCTGTAGTGATTCATATACAGGAGCAGCGGGAATGGTGACTGCAGCAGCAAAACATAGAAGCCAAAACCGCGGCTATTTTTCACCTGATTGACTCCTCCGGCAACTCCGTTTTGATGCCCTGGTCAACGGGCATCTTTTGGGAATTTCCACCCGCACGTTTCATCAGGCGGGCGAGTTCTGTTTTTAGTTCTCTGGCCTTTTCTGCGTATTCCGGATCATCAATCAGGTTTTTATCTTCACCGGGGTCTGCTGCAATGTGGTAAAGCTCCGCCATGTGCTTGTCCGGTCCGCCGTCGCCCGGCGGGTAGTGCATGTACTTCCAGCTATCGGTCCGGATGCCGCGCACGTTGGGCGTGTAAGGAAACTCCTTTTCATAGTTGTACTCATAAAACCAGGCATTCCGCCAGTTACTTGTATCGCCCTGCACCAGCTGTTTGAACGATTGCCCGTGGATATTTTCCAGAGGAGGAGCGCCGCACAAATCGAGCAAGGAAGGTGCAATGTCTAAGGTCAGCACCTGCTTGTCTACCACCACCGGTTTTGCTACAGGCGTAAGGCCCGGGTAGCGGATGATTAGCGGAATCCGGATGCTGGGTTCGTGCATTGTTCGTTTATCCACCATGCCGTGCTCGCCGTTGAGCAGGCCGTTGTCGGAGGTAAAAACAAAGATGGTATTATCCAGCACCCCCAGTTCCTGCAGTGCCTTGTATATTTCCCCGACACTGTCGTCTACCGACAGGATGGTTCCCCAGTAGGCATGCACCATGGCTTCAAAATCCTTTACACCTGCAGCCGAGGAATCGGGATAATTTTTGCGCCAATCGAACAGCGGTCCGTAAATGCCATGCCAGGTGGGCAGCCGTTTTTTAATCCAATCTGGTTTGTCGCCCAGTTCAAAGGCACTCCGCGGATAGGGCACACGAACGCCTTCAAAGGCATCGGCATACCGGGGTTCCGGGGTGTAGAAACTATGTGGTGCCTTATGCCCGAGCATCAGCACGAATGGCTTTTTCCGTTCTTTCCGTAGCCATTCGGTAGCCATGTCCGTAACGACGGTGGTGTAATACCCTTTCACGACCTTGGCCCCTTCGCCATTCATGTTAAACTCCGTGTCGAAGTATTTCCCCTGGCCTTTGTGCGTCACAAAGTAGTCGAAGCCCGGACGGGGACTGTCGTTCCCTTCGCCCATGTGCCACTTCCCGATATAGGCTGTCTCGTACCCCATACTTTGTAAAACACCCGGGAAACTGGCCAGGTCCTTCGGATACTCTGTAAAATTATCTACCACCCCATGTGCACTGGCATATAATCCGCTCAGGATGGAAGCACGGCTGGGAGAGCACAGGGAGGTGGTGCAAAAGTAATTTTTGAAATAAACGCCCTCTTTTGCCAGCTTGTCAATGTTGGGAGTTTGCAGGTGCGGGTGTCCCGCAAAACTTAAGGCATCCCAGCGCTGGTCATCGGTCAGAATAAAAACGATGTTCGGATGCTTTGTTGCTGCTGTTTCTTCTTTTTTGCTTTGGCAGGAAAAGCAGCAGAGCAGCAGGACTACCCCGATATAATAGCTGACAGAGAAGATTGATACTGCTTTCATACTTGAATTTCCAGGCTAACTAAATAGCAACAGGCTCTTCGGTTGACTATAAACTATGGCTTTACATCATCATCCAACTCTTTGATGGCGATGTTGCGGAAGCGGTGTTCAGCGCCGGGCGCCCAGGAATTGAGTCCCCGCCAGTCGCCTGCTGCCGGAGAAAACAATGCCGTCCAGTGCGACTGCAGCCCGATCATGCCTTCTGTTGCCCCCGTCAGGAAATCGTTTTGGGGCTGCGTTACCTCCCACACCTGTACCCCGTTAATCCAAAGGGTAATGGTTGGCACCTCGCCCACCATCCGTATCCGGAACGAATTCCAGTCACCTGGCCTCCAGTTGTCCGGGCGCTCTGTTATCCGGAATGGCTTGCTTATCCGCATGCGTTCGCTGAGTAAGCTACCGGTGGTTCCTATACTTTCATCAATTTCTACCTGGTAGGCCATCCCGCTTTCGGAGGAACGGATAAAGATGCCGCCGTTGGTAAAGGAATCTGTTTTAGCTTCGAGGTACAGGTCGAAGTTTTTATACTTTTTGTCGGTTAACAGCACGCCCCCCTGCCCGTAGGGGTTCTGCCGAAGCACAAGCACACCATCTTCTACCTGCACATCGGGTGTGGTGCCCTGGTGGGTGGTGCGGCTGATGTGCCAGCCATCGAGGTTTTTCCCGTTGAAGATGGGCGTGTACCCTTCCGGCACCTTCACCCTGGCAGCGCTGCAACTGCAGAAGAATAAAACGATGAGCACAAGGTATTTTAGCTGCATGATTTTCGTTTTTAGTTAATTGCTGAAGTCGTGCAAGAGTGTTTTGTCTTGCCGTTGAAGCCAATCTTGAAGAGAAAATATTGAACACAATTCTATAAGCATTGACATAGTAATAGTTAAATACCACCAGTTACCGCTGCGCTCAAACTTGCGGCATCAACCAGTTAATAATCAAGTTTTTCTTTCGCTGGTGCGAGCTTGTAGCTCGTACTGATTTTCCAAGCAGTTAAAGCACCATGTATGACCTCATATAGTTGCTGCTTATATTTAAGGCAGCAATTCAATTCGGCACATGAAAGTACGAGCTACAAGCTCGCACCAGCACAACCTCCTCAGCATTTTCCCTACAAGATTAGTTACCTGCAACAGACAAATACACGATCTACTACTTCGACCTGACTTCCATCACCACCCGCATTCCTACATCAAATCCGTTACCCGGACCAGCTGCGTGTGTCTTATAAGTGGCATTTTTGGCATCGCCGGTAAAGGAAGCGCCTTTTAACACATGCAGCTCTCCCGAGACTGGAGGTACCGGGTCGGCAAATATTTTTTCGTTGTAGTAATCCTGCACCCACTCCCACACGTTGCCCAGCATATCGTAAATACCCCAGGCGTTTGGCTCTTTGGAGCCGATGGGGCGGGTGGTGGTGTCGGTTATCACCGCCATGGCTCTTGCCTTGGGCCAGGGAACATCGTCTTCGGCTCCGGCTCGGGCTGCATATTCCCACTCGAACTCGGTTGGCAACCGGTACACATGCTCCTGGTCCAGTTGGTTGAGCTTCTGAACAAATTGCTGCGCATCTTCCCAGGTAATCTGCTCCACCGGGTGCTTGCCCGCATCGCCGCTTACCTTGCTGCCCTGAAAATAAGCGGGATTCCGCCCCATCACTTTCTCCCACTGCTCCTGCGTAACTTCGTATTTCCCGATGTAGTACGGTCGGTCCAGCGTTACCGGAAAGCCGGGCATATAAGCTTCTTTAGCCATTTTTTCGGCTTTTTCATATGCCGATGGCGGCAGCACTTTCCGGTTCGGCGCATTTGGCAGGGGCCTCGGCGGCACATACTCGCCCACCGTTGGCTGATAGCGGCCAACCACCATGCTTCCCGGCTGCACCAGGACAAACTCCATCCCGATGCTGTTGGTATAGGTTTGCTCCTGTGCCTGCAGCCTGGTCCCGGTCAGGAAAAACAGCGGAAGCCAGAGTAGTATTTTCAGTCTGATGTCCATAATTCAAGCTCTTAAATTTCCTCTCAAGGCTGTGGCTATTTCGCCCAGTTTCTTTCCAGGGAGCGGTAGCCTTTGGTTATTTCCAGCTGTTGCAATGTGGCTCCGCCCGGGATAAGTTTGGTATAGCGCCGCACCTGCTGCACATCCGCAGGCGTAATAATGGAGGCATTGTTGCCAAATTCGCTGCTGTTACGCACGTAGCTAAGCACTGACGCGATCCACTCATCGCTTTGGGCTGCCATCGAAGGCATCATGTCGGCATATTCTTTCCCATCGATAGGACCTTTTAAGCCATGCAGCATAATCTGGATCGGAAGAACTTTGTCTTTACCCTGCAGACGCGGCGAACCGGCCAGCGGTGGCGCATGCAGCTGTCCTCCGCCAAGCGCTCTTCCTCTGCCGTCGGGGCCGTGGCAGGTGGCGCAGAGCTGTTTGTAGATGGTTGCGCCTTCGGCGATAAGCGCCCGCTCGGCAGGTCCCAGGTTTTCGATCAGGGCTTTTTCCGCTGCAATGGATTTTAACGTTTCGATGTGGGAGGCATAAGACACCTGCATCAGTTCATTATCCGGGTTGCGGGCGAGCAGCTCTTTTACGGCTGCCTGTGCCTGTGCTGTTTTATTTGTGCGAAGCGACAAAGTAAGCTGCACCCGCACCTCCGGGCTCGGATCTGTTATCATGGAACTTAGCTTGCTGATGACTTCCGGATCATTTCTTTTAATATACATTTCACTTATCCAGATGGCTGCTTTCCTGACCTGGGCATCTTTATCCTGCAGTGCCCGGAACAGTACCGCTTTGTTCATAGCACCCATGCCTTCCAGAGTCCAGAGGGCGTGCACACGGGTAACCGGGCCGGGGGCTTTTTTCAGGGAAGCTTTCTTGCCGAGGGCGATTTCACGTAGCGCAGGCACGACCGATTTGTCGTTGCGCACGACCAGCAGCAACTGGGCATTGTCGCGCCACCAGCCGTTCGGATGCTCCAGGTACGTAACCAGCTGACTGGCTGGCTCACTGAGCATGCGCGGGCGTGTCTTGTCCGGTTCAAAATCTTCGTGCACGATGCGGTAGATGCGCCCCAGGCCCCTGTTCTTATACAGTTCTTTGTCTTTGATGATACTACCCAGGTATGTTCCCGGCCCGGACCATTCGCTTTCCTGGATGATGCCATGGTACATATCTACAATGTAAAAACAACCGTCCGGGCCGGTGTAGGTGTTCAGCGGACGAAAATTAAAGTCGGCAGAGGCCAGCCATTCCTTTTCTTCATACACATTCCGAATTTGAATTTTTGCATCCTCATTTTTGAATATCCTTCCCCGCTTGATGATTCGGCCTACCGGCTCCGGGATAAAATAATCGCCCAGCATGTCTGCCGGCAGCCGGTCGCCCCGGTAAACAGACTGGCCGCAACCGGATGTAAAATGCTTCAGCGTATTGTCCTCGCGCAACGCTTTCTCGCCTCCCTGCGCATCCAGGTTGCCGATAATGGGCCAGGGAACGGCAAACTCCGGAGTATACTGGTCTTTGAAATTCAGCGCGCCGTAATGCGGCATCTGCTCTATCTGCACTGCAGGCAAACCCGGACCTGCTTCCGAGAAAAACAACTGCCCGTAGTTATCGGAAGTAAGGCCCCACTGGCCGGTCATGTTGTTGATGAGCGTATCGGCCACCAGTCGTCCGTTCCTGAATTTGTAGCGGAGGTTGTCGCGGGTGGGGTAAATCCAGTTGTCCAGGTTCCAGAGCAGGGCTCCGTTCTGGTGCTCCACGTTCCGCAAATCCACCTGCGGATTATTGAAGGCTAACCATTTCTCATCTGCTTTGCCGTCGCCGTTGGTATCACGGTAGGCCCAGATGTGCTTGATGTTAGACTCCTGCAACAACAGCTGGTCGCCAATGGGCAGGATGGCCCGCGGCAGCACCAGGTTATCGATAAACACGGTAGACTTGTCCATGTCGCCGTCGCCGTCCGTGTCTTCCAGCAGCTTGATACGGCTGGAAGGCTGGAACTGGCCGGTGCCATTCACGTCAATCATAAAGGTATTCATCTCGGCCACGTACATCCTGCCATTACCATCCCAGGCCAGCGCAACGGGCTCCTGCACCATGGGCTCATGGGCGACCAGTTCCACCCGGTACCCGGGCGGCAGCACCATTTTCTTCATGCTTTCCTTCGGCGACAGCGGCGTTACAGGAGGATTGGTATCCACCACTTCCCGTTCGAAACCCTCTATCTCGGAGTCGGTGTCTTTTTTTGTATTGCAGTAGGTAAGTACAGAAAGCGAGAAAGAAAATACACCCAGCGCCAGCAGCACCTGGTGTATTTTTCTTTTGTCCGGTTTGAAGTGTATCATGATAGTTGTTCGTGGTTAAAATTTTACTGCTGCAGAACCGTTTTTGCCTTTGAAAAGTCTGCTGCTCCTGCCTCCACAGCCGCTGCTCCTGCAATTGGTACAGCGCAAAAACTTCTTTCTGCCGGCAGTATCTTTTTCCGGATGCTTATTGCACTTTAAAGCTTTGCTCCTGCACATCGCGGGAATTTGGTCCTACATACACTTTAAAATCGCCGGGCTCCAGCACATGCTCCAGCTGGTAATTGTAGAACTTCAGGTCTTCCGGCTTAAGGGTGAAGGTTACGGTTTGGGTTTCCCCTTTCTTCAGCGCTATCTTCCGGAAGCCTTTGAGTTCTTTTACGGGCCGGGTGATGGAGCCTACCAGGTCCTGGATGTAAAGCTGTACCACTTCCTCGCCATCGTAATTACCCGTGTTGCTTACATCGACCTTCACCTCCAGCGACTCCGTCGGGCTGATCGTGGTTTTGCTGATCTGCGGTTTGGAGTAGTTGAAGGTGGTATAGCTCAGTCCATAACCAAAGGGGTAAAGCGGTTCGTTTTCCACATCGAGGTAACGCGATTTGTACTTGTCTAGTAACTGACCACCATAGGGGCGGCCGGTGTTTTTGTGGTTGTAGAATAGCGGCACCTGCCCTACCACCTGCGGAAAAGTGGTGGTCAGTTTACCGGAGGGGTTGTAGTTTCCGAAGAGCACATCGGCGGTAGCGTTACCGGCCTGCGTACCGGCAAACCAGGTTTCGAGGATGGCATCGGCGTTTTCCTCTTCCCACTTCAGCGCCAGCGGACGACCATTGATGAGCACGAGCACCAGCGGTTTTCCTGTTTTCTTCAGCGCCTTAAGCAGTTCGAGCTGCTGACCGGGTAGTGTAATATCGGCACGGCTGGCAGCCTCACCGCTCATGCCCTGCGACTCGCCTACTACCGCTACAATCACATCAGAAGCACGCGCCACTTTTACGGCTTCCTGTATCATGGCTTCGGAGGTGCGGGTGTCGAGGTCGAGCTGGCCGCCGTGTGCATTCAGCCTTTTCAGCATCTGCGCATCATCGGCAATATTAGCGCCTTTGGCATAGTTGATTTTCACTTTGTTGCCCACCACGTTTCGGATGCCCTCCTCTACCGAAACAGCTTTTTTCCAGTCGCCGGCGGCACTCCAGTTCCCGATCATGTCGCGCTGGCTTTTTGCCAACGGACCAATCAGGGCAATGGAACCTGACTGTTTCAGGGGCAGCACGTTGTTCTTGTTTTTGAGCAATACCATGCTTTTGCGGGCAATTTCGCGGGAAGCATCGATAAACTCCGGCTTCATGATGGTGGCAGTGGCGCGGTTATCGTCGGTGTAGCGGTACGGGTCCTGGAACAGGCCCAACTTGTATTTTGCTTCCAGAATGCGGCGGCAGGCGGTGTTGATATCAGCCTCGGTTACTTTGCCTTCTTTTACGGCCTGGTCCAGGTGCTTCAGGAATACTTCGCCCACCATGTCCATGTCGGTGCCGGCTTTCAGGGCCAGTGCTCCTACCTCGGCCTCGGTACCCATACCATGCGGTATCATTTCGTTGATGGCGGTATAATCCGTTACGACAAAGCCATCGAAGCCCCATTTATCGCGCAGCAGCTCCGTGAGCAGCCATTTGTTACCGGTGGCGGGGATGCCGTTAATCTCGTTAAAGGACGTCATCACACTGCCTACATTGGCCTCTATGGCAGCTTTGTAAGGCGGCAGGTACTCGTTGTACATGCGCTGCAGGCTCATGTCGGTGGTGCCATAATCGCGGCCGGCTTCGGCGGCGCCGTACAGGGCAAAGTGTTTCAGGCAGGCCATCACGGTGTTGTTCTGCGTCAGGTCGTCGCCCTGGTAGCCGCGCACCATCGCTTTGGCCACCTGCGAGCCGAGGTACGGGTCTTCGCCGGCTCCTTCGGCAATACGCCCCCAGCGGGGGTCGCGGGCAATGTCCACCATCGGCGAGAACACCCAGTTCAGTCCGTCGGCTGATGCTTCTTCGGCTGCAATACGGGCGCTGCGCTCTATCATGTCCATGTCCCAGCTGGTAGAGAGCCCCAGCGGAATCGGGAAGATGGTGCGGTGGCCGTGGATGACGTCGTAGCCAAAGAGCAGCGGAATTTTAAGGCGCGTGTTGTTGACGGCAAACTCCTGCAGCTTGCGTGCCGCCACAGGCGTAAAGGTGTTAAAAACGCCGCCAACCTGTCCACTCCGGATTTTTTCATCCACGTTCTTGCTTACCACCGGACCTGTTACATCAAACCCGACCGCCAGCAGGTTAAGCTGCCCGATTTTCTCCTGCAGCGTCATTTTCGCCATCAGGTCGTTGATGAACCGGTCCATTTCCGGATTTTTAGATGTAGTTGCTTCCTGCGCAGGAGCAGTGGCTGTGGTGGCAGGTGCAGAAGAAGTTGTTCCCTGCTGTGGCACGTTCTGCGAGCAGCCAACACACAGGAAAAATATCAGTGCTGTAGATAGTTTCTTCATATTTTTATCTCGTTAAGATTTACTGTTTGATTAAATGCGGTTCCAGGGCTTTTACCCATATCGCGTATCCTTTGTCGTTCATGTGCAGGTTGTCCTGTATAAAAATATCCGGAAGCGGCTTGCCGTTTTCGTTCAGCATCAGCTGGTACACGTCCACAAACCGGGTGTGCGGCTTGTCCTGCAGGTAGTTTTGTATCAGTTGGTTCGATTCACGCATCAGGGGCATGAAGCGCTCGCGGGACGGGCTTGGCTTGATGGAGACATAGACAATGGGCACCGTTGGCAGTTTTGCCCGGATGGCCTGGAATACATCCTCAAAACGCTGCAGCACTTCCTGCGCCCCCACCGTGTCGGAAGCAATGTCGTTTTCGCCGGAGTAGATCACGATTTGCCTCGGCTCGTAGGGGAATACGATATCGTTCAGGTAGCGCCTGAGGTCGAGCAGGTTGGAGCCGCCAAAGCCGCGGTTGATGACGGTGTACTCCGGCAGCATTTCCTGCATGTGCTTCCACATCCGGAAAGAAGAACTCCCCACAAACAGGATGGCCTGCTTCGGTGGCAACTGCAGGCTGTCCTCCTGCTTAAACGCCTTTATCTCGTTCCAGAACGGAGGCTGTTTCTGTGGCTGCGTCTGCTGCGGCTGTTGCTGCGTTTGCTGCGTTTGCTGCTGCGGCGGAGTTGTTTGCACGCACGAAACGCAGAGTGCCAGCAGGAGGAGCCATTGGAGGATGTGTTTTTTTGCCATTGGGTCATCTATTCTATACGAAGGTTATCATCAGCATATACTGCAGTAATGGCTAGTATAGTTATGCTTCAAGTTTGCAACTTGGAGCTTTTTATAAGGCCAGTTTGCAACTGGCGAAACATTACAGTTCGACTTACGCCAGTTACAAACTGGCCTCATTTGTACTCCAAGTTGTAAACTTGAAGTAGAGAAATAACGGAACCTTCTAAAAACCTTACTGCACCTGCCACCACAGCCTCTGCTCCTACTTCTTATCCTTTCCTGGTTTCAAAAAGGCGCTTTCAATTTTAAACTGATGCGCCGGTTCCTCCTTGTACTCGTTTATGTAAGGCGAATACGTCTTCACGGTGATGCTGTTATCTTTAAAGTCCAGCTCTAGTATCCGGAGCCAGCCGTTGCCGCCTTTTATGGAGCCTTTCACGCCTTCCTGGTAATTGGCCAGCATCTGGTATACAGGTAGCCCGGCGTCGTTGATGCTTACCAGTGTGCCTACGCCGGTGTGGAGTACGTGGCCCGAAAAAACAAAGCGGATGTTCGGGTGCTGCTTCACCAGCTTTTTCCAGATTTGCTCTCCGTCGTTTACGGCATTCATGGCGGTGTCTTTTCCGATGCCGTAGGCCTGCGGGCGCCACCAGTCCTTATCGTGCTGCCGGGTGCTGTCGGAGTACATGTAGGCATGCGTGTTCAGGATCACCATCCGGTCCTGGTGATCTTCCACCACCTTGTTCGCCCACTGCAACACCGACTCCCGTGGCCCGAACTCCAGCGTGAGCACCATCCATTTGTGCTTGCCGGTTTCCAGCAGGTAATACGCGTTATCGGTTTTATTTTCTTCAAACGCGCCCCCGAAAGCAGGCAGCGAAGCCATGGTGCTGTAGGGGAAGTAGGAGTTATACAGGGTGGTGTTGCGGACATCGGCAAACTTGCCGGGCCCGCTGCCCATGTCGTGGTTGCCGACGGCCAGCACATAAGGAACTTTGCCATTAAGACGCTTGAAGGCGTTTTGCACCCGCTGCCACTCCTCGTCGTTGTTGTTCTGGGTCAGGTCGCCCTGTTGCAGCACCAGGTCTATGTTGGCGGCTTCTTTTACTACCCAGTCTACCTGTGCGTCCATTACTTCCGGGTACTTCTCGGCGTAGGTCTGCGTGTCGGGCAGCAGCACAAAAGTTGCCTTGTTTATCTCGGGACTACAGCCACTAAATGCGATCAGGACCAGAAAAAAGCTTAGCCAAAGGTTTGTTACTCTCATTTTTTATGTTTCATGTTTACTCAGACATCAGGAAAACCCGTTGCCTGTTCCGTTCTTGTTTTACCTGTAAGCTACTGTACCTTTACAGGCTTCGTACGTTCCGAAACGCCGTTTTCGTTAAATGCCTCAACAGCGAAATAATAAACCTGGTCGGTACTCAGGCTTTTCAGTTCCAGGGAATTTTTATCGTATACCATCCAGGAGTTGTACAGCTTATCCGGCGCAATTCCCCAGTACACATTGTAGCCCTGTGCGCCAGGCTGACTGCTCCAGGTAAGCAGGGCATCGCGTCGGTCTTTCAGGCGGTTTACCGTCAGCTTCTTCACGGTTGCAGGAGCTTTACCCTGTCCTACGCCAAAAACCCGAAGCCCTGAAATGGAAAGATTGGTAGTAGGCACATGTATGTTTTTGTAGCGGATATACCTGACTGTCTGCGGAATTCCTAATTCCACATAATCGTGGGGCACATCTTTATAGTTGTTTTTCCGGTCGACCAGGGTAATCCAGTTTTTCCCGTCTGCGGAACCTTCTACCAGGTAGCGGTGGTAAAGCCCGGGTACGCGCCCGTACAGGGTTGATTTGTGGTCGTGGTAATTTACCTGTATCGCATGCACCCGGCCCGGCTTCTGCAGGTCGATCTGCAGCCATTGCTGGTCGTTATTTTTTTCGGCCACCCAAAAAGTTTTCACACTCTCATCCACCACACCCTCTGGTCTGTAATTTTCGAGTGTGGAAGAGGCGGTAACGGGCTTTTTATAGGAAAGCAGCATCCAGCCGGTAAATTCGCCTCCTTTGCCGGGCACAGCCGGTGCAAAATGCGGGTAATCGCCAAAGGAATTGTTGGAGTACATCAGGCCATCCTTATCGAAATAAGCCGGGAACATGGCAATACGCCTTTCCCAGCCAACATTTACCGCCACAGCATTGGAAGCAAAATGCCAGTACTGATCGTATGGACCAACTACGGTACTCCCGTGCCCTGCTCCGTTCATAAACCCGCCCGGTTTGTAAAAGACCGGGTTGTTGGGAGCGTAGGTAAAGGGCCCCAGTGGAGAATCGCCGATGTAAACGCCGTCGCCGTACACGTTGAATTCGGTTCCGGGAGCAGCATACTGCAGGTAGTACTTTCCATTGTGTTTGGTCATCCACGGTCCTTCGATATAGCCGGCCAATACAGTATCGGAGTGGTTCTCGCCAAAGCGTTCCCAGCCATGCTTTTTCCCGTCGAGGTTGAATAGCTCATGCGTTTCGTCTGAAGGGCGGAAGCGTAATTCCTTCTTTAGTGCTTTAGCCCTGATCGGAAACTTATTCGACGAGCCCCAGTACATATAGGCTTTTCCGTCATCATCGATAAACAGGTCCGGATCCTGGAGGTTGTTCAGAATACCCGGTATTGCTTTCCAGTCTCCTTTTTTGGGATTATCGGTGTAAAGGATGCTCATGGAACCGGATGGGTCGCCGGTTACATACAGTACCGAATCGCGGTAATTATGAGCCGCCGGCGCATTGGAACCCTGGAAATACCATTTTTCAGGCGTAATAAAGTCCCAGTTCGTCAGGTCGGTGGAGTGCCAGTACCCCATGGACCGGGTAACGAACATATAATACTCCCCCCGGAACTCTACTACTGCCGGATCTGCCCCTGACCGGTAAGAGATATCTTTATGCGCATTGTAAATCATGTAGGTGTAATCCAGGTTGATTGGATTGCAGTAGGTGTTCATCTGCACGGACTGCGCCTGCAGTTCCGGCAGGAAGCAGCAGCAAAGCAGGCAGAGAGCGGTAAATGTTTTAAGTGCTTTAAGCATTTTAGATTCTGATAACTTGCTTCTTCAGCTTTTGTATTGCCTTTCAGGCGGATTTTTTCTATTTTAGTTTAGGACTTTCAAAGCCTAATTTTTTCAGACCGTTCTGTACTTCGGGGCAGCTCATAAACAGGTCCCACAACAGGCCGCTGCGCTCGTTCTCGATCATCACTACAATCGGCCCCTGGTCTATGCCCAGGTAGCGTTGCGGATACCAGTCTGCCGTTTCGCTGTAGGCATCGTAAAAGCCGTACTTGCCCCACACTTTATCGCCTAAGTCTTCGTAGAGGTGGCGGATCACCTTCATCGATTCTTCGGGGGTGTAAGGATAAGACGACAGAGCTGCCGTAGGAGAAATCACGCCTAAATCATGCGTGGGGCTGTGACCAGCATAGCCGTTGGGCGAGTAACTCGAAGTAAGCCCCCAGGCATTTTCACCGTAGCCTTTGTATCCTTTCGGATTCTCGATACAGTAAGAGCGGTGCACCAGCGTGTGGTTGCGGTTGTGCTCCCAGTAATCGGCGTAGCGGTCTTTCAGGCCACGCGGGTCAAGCCCCAGGTAAGAGTAGTGCGCCCAGAATAGCGGCCCTACACTACCTTGTGCGCCCTGGTGGTCCAGGGTGATTTCGTGGCCGTAGGGTTCAATATCAACTTTTATCTCGCCGCTGCGCGCCCAGCCTTCGTGGTATACTTCGGCAGGAATGGTGTGCGTGGGTGAGGACGCAGCCAGTACATACATTACCAGGCATTCGTTGTAACCGCGCACCGGGAAGTTCATTTCCCAGGCATAGTTGGGTGACCAGTGCCAGTAGAGGGCGTTGGTGTCGTGGCGGTACCAGTCCCAGTTCACTTCCTTCCACAGCTTGTCTATCTGGGCGGCAAGGGCTTTCTCCTGTTCGTTTCCGTTAGCAAAATACTGCCTTACCGTGAGCAGCCCCTGCACCAGGAAAGCCGACTCCACCAGGTCGCCGCCATCGTCTTTTTTGCTGAAGGGCTTCACTTTGCCCGTCTCCCCCTGGATCCAGTGGGGCCAGGCGCCATAGAAACGGTCGGCTTTTTCGAGGTAGTTTACCGCTTTCTGCAGCCGCTCAAAGCCTTGCTCGCGTGTAATAAAGCCCCGCTCAATGCCAACCAAAATCGCCATCACCCCGAAGCCCGAAGCGCCGGTAGTTACAACATTCTGGTCGTTCTGGGGGTACTGCCCGTCCATGTGTATCCGCTCGCGCGCCAGCCCTGAGGTGGGTTCTGCCCCATCCCAGAAATACTGGAACGTGTTGCGCTGCACCAGCGTGAGCAGTTCTTCGTCGCTTAGTTTGCCCGTGCTTTCAGCGGTAGCAGTTTCTGTAGCTTCTGTTGTTTCTGTAGCTCTTTTGCAGCCCAGGAAACTTACACTCAGGCTGATTAACAGCAGCAGGCAATAGTTTGTAGTTTTCATAGTCATTTCAGTTTTATAATCCGGCTGTACTTTTCAATTGCGGACTTTCAAAACCAAGCCGCTTCAGCCCGGTCTGGATTTCCGGGATCTCCATGAACAGTTTCCAGAGCAGCCCGGTACGGTAATTTTCAATCATGCCCACAATCGGTCCCTGATCTATGGCCAGGTGAGTTTTGGCATACCAGTCGTGCTCCTCGCTGAAGGCATCTACAAAGCCATATTCGCTCCAGATTTTGTCGCCCAGGTTGTTGTAGAAATACTTCAGCGCCTGCATGGAGTATTCGGGTGTGTACGGGAACGACGACAGCGCTGCCGTAGGCGTAATAACCCCGAGGTCGTTGGTGGGCGAGTGGGCACTGTAACCGCGGTGGTTATCGCTGGCTGTCAGTCCCCAGCTGTTCTCACCATAGCCTTTGTAGCCCTTCGGGTTCACAATGCAATGCTGCCGGTTAATGAGTGTATGACTTTTATTCTGGTCCCAGTAGTTGGCGTAGCGATCTTTCAGGCCCCGCGGGTCCAGCCCCAGGAACGAGTAGTGCGCAAAAAACAGCGGACCGCCGTAGTGTGTACCCAGGGGCAGGTTTATGCCGTAGTACTCACGCCCGTTCCGGAAAACATTGTTCACCGCCCAGCCCTTGTGGTATACCTGCGGACTGATGGCATATTTAGGTGCGGAAGCGGCCAGCACATACATAATCAGGCACTCGTTCCAGCCGCGCACCTGGTGGTTTTTGGCCCAGCCGTTGTTCGGGCTCCAGTGCCAGTAAAGCACATCCTGCCCGTCCTTGGTGTGCCAGTCCCACTCCACGTTCTCCCAGAGCTGCCGTACCCGGTTGCGGAGCTGGTTTTCGACTGGTTTGTTTTCAGAAAAATACTGGCGTGCCGTGAGCAGGCCCTGCATCAGGAAAGCAGTTTCTACCAGGTCGCCCCCATCGTCTTTCACGCCGAACCGGATCACTTTACCGGTGTTGCCATCTATCCAGTGCGAATACACCCCATGAAAGCTGTCGGCATTCCAGAGGAAGTTGGCAATTTTCAGCACCCGCTCGGCCGCCTGCTCACGGGTAATCCAGCCACGTTCGGCTGCCACCACAATGGCCATAATACCAAAACCGGTACCTCCGGTGGTTACCACCTCCCGGGTAGGGTCCGTTACCAGGTTAATGCGTTCGCGGGCCAGGCCGCTGTTGGGGTGGGCGCCGTCCCAGAAGTACTGGAATGTTTGCTTCTGCACCAGTTCCAGCAGGGCCGTATCCGAAAGGTTTTTAGGCCGTTGTGCTGCAAATTTTTCTAGCGCCTTGGGCGACTTTGCTTTCTGGGCCAGGAGCAGGCCGGGCAACAAGAGTAGTGTCAGGAAGAGTAGGAATCGGAATTTCATGTAATTGGTAGTAAGGCTAAAAAATAAAGATTGTGTAGATGTAGTTTTTTCTGATTCAAAAAGAGTTATTCAAGCTTAGGACTGGAGAAACCGAGTTTCTTTAAGCCATTCTGCACTTCGGGTGCGCTCATAAACAGGTCCCACAGCAGCCCGGACCGGTAGTTCTCGATCATGACAATAATCGGTCCCTGGTCGATAGCCAGGAAAGAGCTGGCGAACCACTTCTCCTGCAAAGAGAAGGAATCGACAAAACCATATTCTTTCCAGATTTTATCGCCCAGTTTGTAGTAGAAAAACCGGAGCGCCCGCATCGATTCTGTGGGAGTGTAAGGCATGGAAGAAAGCGCTGCTGTCGGCGCAATGAAACTTCTATCGTTGGTGGGCGAACTGGCGGTGTAGCCACCCTGTATGTCGCTTGCTGTCAGTCCCCAGCAGTTTTCTCCATAGCCATAAAAATTCTTCGGGTTGTCTACGCAGTAGTTGTAGTTGATGAGCGTGTGTGCCCGTGTCTGTACCTGGTAACTGGCATAGGTATCGGTCAGGCCCATCGGGTTGATGCCCAGGAAAGAGTAATGTTCAAAAAATAAGGGACCGCCTAAGGCAGGACCGAGCGGAAGCTGTATGCCATAATACACATTGCCATTCCGCATACCGCCGTTGTTGGCCCAACCGTTGTCGTACACACTTTTCGGAATAGTATGTGTAGGCGAAGCTGCTGCCAGCACGTAGATAATCAGGCTCTCATTCCACCCACGGATGGGCAGGTTCTTTGCCCAGCCAAAGTCAGGGCTCCAGTGCCAGTACAAGGTGTTGCTGTTGTTCTGGCGAAACCAGTCCCATTCCACGGCATTATAAATTGCCGTGATATCGTTACGCAAAGTAGTTTCAGCTGCATCGGCTCCATCGAAATACTGGCGGGCCGTGAGCAGCCCCTGCATCAGGAAGGACGTTTCTACCAGGTCGGCGCCATTGTCGTTTGCACTGAAAGGTTGAACAGCACCTGTGTTGCCATTGAGCCAGTGCGGGTAAGCCCCATGAAACCGCTCTGCCCGGTTCTTCAGGAAATCTACAATTTTCTCCAGCCGGGCCAGCCCTTCGGCACGGGTAATAAAGCCACGGTGCACACCGGTAACCAGTGCCATAATGCTAAATCCGGACCCGCCGGTGGTAACCGTATTGCCCGAGGTATTCCGTTCGCGGGCCAGACCGCTGACAGGGTGGCCAAAGTCGTAGAAGTATTTAAAGGTTTGCCGCTGCACCAGCGTGAGCAGCTCTTCGTCGGAAATGCGGGGAAATTTATCGGTATCGTCCAGCCCTGTGCCCAGGTTAATGGTCACCGGGTTTACCAGGCGGCCACCTGTTGACGATTGCAGGCTGTTGTTAACGGCAAGCCTGTAGTCCGAGAAGGAGGCTAAATCGTTCTGAGGCGTAACTATCAACGTTTTGTCGCCATTTTGCAGGTTTGTAGCTATGGCCACTGCGCTACCCGAAGCCGTCGTGAGCTTAACACCATCGGCCACCGTACTGCTGCTGACAGGTTCGGTAAAGGTAAAGCTGATGGTTGGCTTTGTATTTAAGCCGGCATACGTCAGGGTACCGTTATAGGAACCGTTAACGGTAAAGGCTAAAGAGGTATTGGCAGGTGTAGCCGACTCGTCTTTTTTACATCCTGAAAAAAGAAACAGCACACCTAAACCGTAAAGGAAGAAGGCTAAATCAGCGAGACTTACCGAATTATGTTTACGCTCCGGAAGTAACAGGTTTATCATGTACACCCTGGTAAATGAAAATGTGACAAGGAAAACCTGCAGTTGCTGTAGCTACAACAACTGCAGGTATACATCCGGCTACTTATTATTTGCCAGCCAGCCCTAAATTGTACAGGCTCCTGATATGCGCATCCGGTAAGGGAATATCATACACCCGGATCTCGTCTATCTTGCCGTTCATGGGGGCAAAGTTCGTGTCATTATTTACCTGCTTACCCGGTATACTATTGTAGTTGGCGCCAATAATCACTTCGCTTGGCTCATGTGCATAAAAGGTATTGGTCAAACCTCTGTTCGGGAAATTACCAACTTTCACACCGTCTGCCCAGATATTGAAAATGCCCGTTGTGATATCATAAGTAAGCACAATGTGCACCCACTTGTTCGGTTGATTGTCCGGGGACAACTGGTTGTTCAGGTTATCCTGGAAACCACCGGCCTGGGTGTTAAAAGTAGGCTGTATCCGCAGGATGTTTGCGTTAGCGGCAGGGTCAAGCTGGGTATTTAAAATAACATTGATATTTCCGTTCTGTATACCCGGCCTAGCCAGCTGAAAGGTCATGGTTCGCTTGGAACCGTTGTTCCGTATTTGAACCCAATGGCTGATGGTGAAGCTTTTAAGTTCAGCAGTTTTAAAATTTTCGAACTGTTTTGCATAATACACCCAACCACTGTTTAGCTGTAAAGCCTTGCCTCTGACACCGCCTTCTACATAAGAATCGTTAAGCGAAGAGGTGGGTTCTGTATCGCTTACAAGTTCTTTCTTGGTATCATCAAAAGACCAGTAAGCTACCAGGTTATCCGGAAAAATTTCTTCTGAGTTGTTGTACCCATCTATTTTTCCGACATAATCTGCAGGATTCACATCTGGCAAATCGTTCGGGTTGCCGCTGTACTCGCAGGACGCCAGGGCAGTTGCAGCCAGTGCCAGGCACAGGCTGCAAACTTTGGTATGTAAATTTGAAATTCTCATTTCTGTTTCCTTTTAGAATTAATTATAATTAGGGTTCTGTGTAAGCACACCCTTACTTAAATCTATTTGCTGCTGCGGTATTGGTAACACTACATCCCTTGCCGGGTTGAAATTTGTTTTACCGGCTGCATGTAGTGCTTCTTCTGCTATTCCCCAGCGCACCAGGTCAAAAAAGCGATCGTGCTCCATACCCATTTCCACTCTTCTTTCATGACGTATAGCCTGCCGTAATTCAGCCTGGTTTGTGGTTGTTACCGGCGGAAGAATGGCATTGTTTCCGGCTCTGGCTCTGTTTCGAACCATTTCCAGCTTCTCAAGGGCTTCTTCCGTCATTCCAAGTTCGTTGGCGGCTTCGGCATACATCAGCAATACATCGGCATAGCGCAGGATGCGAATGTTCATCCACCAGCCTCCCTGGCTACCGACCGTGTTCCTGATGGCAGGGTTAGTATAAACCTTGTTATTGTAACGTGGGTTAGGTAAGCCTACAGGAGTCACTTCGCCATAAATAGTTACACCCGGCGTGGTTGGTGTACTGGTGTATAAGATGGTTCTCTGCCTGCGCGGATCACCTGCTTCATAAGCTGCTTCCAGCGCGAGGCTCGGAATGTTAAAGCCCCAGCCCAGGTTCCATTGCCCTGATCCTCTTATCCCCTGTATCGGGGCGTACTGCACACCATTGGCTGTAGGAAACTGTCGGCTTGCTGTTGCCTGCACTTCAAATACCGACTCGCTGGTGTTCTCGCCGTCTTCCCGGAAGATTTTGTCGTATGGCGTGGTTATGTCGTACTGGCCTGACATTATCACCATGTTAGCAGCACCCAGTGCCTGGCTCCATTTTTTCTGGGTCAGATACACCTTAGCCAATAAACCATTAGCTGCTCCGGAGGTAGCACGGCCAACAAACTGCGGGCTCCAGGAAGGCGGTAAGTTCGCAGCGGCAAATCTCAGGTCTTCTTCAATAAGGGCATAAACCTGTTCAGGGGTACTCTGCGGCACATTCGCCTGTGCAGCCGGGTCCTCGAACACCCGGTCTATCAAGGGTACTCTTCCGAACAAACGAACAAGCATAAAATAAGCATAACCTCGAATAAACTTTGCTTCTGCTTCTGCTTGTATTTTTACTTCCGGTGCGGCAGGAATTTCCTCGTTGTTCGCAATCTGATCTAAGGCTATGTTTGTTTTGTTGATCAGATTATAATAACCGTTCCAGATCGTGTTGACATGCCCGTTGCTAGGTTGAACGGGAAAATTATCCATGTCGATCGCATTGGCGCCACCATCGGCAGCCGTACTGCCTTTGTCTGCATCGTCGCTTCGTACGCTGGTTGTCAGGATAAACGCAAAGCTGTGTACCCCAAAATCTCTTAAACTGGAGTAAGCACCAAAAAGAAACTGGTCATAAGGACCTGAACCACCCGGGTAGGGATAATTATCCAATGTATACTGTCCCTGAAGTTCACGGTCCAGGAAATCATCTTTACACCCTGCGAAGGTAGAGACTGCAGCAATGAACAGGACCATAATGCCGTAGTTTCTATATTTTTTATTGAATAAATTCATCTTATTATGATTTAATAATTGGATTAAAAGGTTGCACTGACACCAATGGAATAAGTAGCCGGCACTGGATATAAGCCATTATCAGCACCGCTTGCGATAGGGTTGCTTAAAGGCGCCTCCGGTGTGTAGCCTGAGGTTCTGCTGAAGGTGGCTACGTTCTGGCCACTTAGCGATAATCTTAATTTCTTAAGACCGATCTTAGACAGGTTTTCCATGGCGCCAAAGGTGTAGCCAATCTGGATGTTACGGAAGCGGAAGTAATCGCCGGGCTCCAGGAAATAGCTGCTGAACAGGAAGTTGTTACCGCGTGTGTTGTCCAGGATAGGCTCCACGTTGCTGGTACCTGGTCCTCTCCAGGCATTTAAGCGGTTAGCTTCGTAATTAAGCACGGCAAAGGTTGCATTGCGGCGCTCTACATAAATTTCGTTGCCGGCAACCCCCTGCACATCCACAGAGGCATCGAACCCTTTATAGCCCATTGTAAAGTTGCCGCCGAAATTCCATTTAGGGAATGGAGTACCTAAGAAGGTTCTGTCGGCAGGCGAGAGAATGCCGTCGCCGTTAACATCTTCAAATGCAATGTCGCCAGGAAGTGAGTTTGGAAAAGTCGCCACTCTGTCCATGTCCGCTGTTGTCTGGTAAATACCAGTTTGCCGGTACCCGTAGAAGTAGCCAATTGACTGACCGGTTTCGGTTAAGTTCACACCACCATTTCCAACAATCTGGAACTCCAGGTTAGGGCCAATGGACTCTACATTGTTCTTGTTATAGCTAAAGTTCGGCGAGAAACTGTAGTTGAAATCTCCGATCTGGTCGGTCCAGCCTAAGGCAACTTCTATACCCCGGTTACTGATATTTCCAAGGTTAGTGCGGAACTCATAATCACCTGCAGTACCTGGCAGGGTTACCCGGGTAAGTATATCTTTTGTTGTTCTGTCGTAGAGGGTAAACTCTGCACTCAGTTTACTGTCGATAGCTCTCAGATCCAATCCCAGGTCTATACCTCTTACAACTTCCCAGTGCAGGTTAGGATCCGGTACATAAGCAGGGCCAACAGAGGCATTTACGTTATTACCAAAAATTGCCCTGTTTGCGATAACCGCTCCTGGCTGGTAAAGATTTGCAGGGAAGCCCAATGCACTTCCTACTTCGCCCCATGCGCCACGAAGTTTTAAAAAGTCGAGGGCTGTTACACCTTCAAAGAAGCTTTCGTCGCTGACAACCCAGCCTAAACCAACACTTCCGAAATCCCCCCACCGGGTATCACTGCCAGGTGCGAATATGGAGCTACCATCTCTGCGGAAAGAGAGGTTAACTAAGTATTTGTTATTAAAGGCATAATTAATTCTTCCCAAAAAGGACATGAACGCGATCTCGCTACCTCCACCGCCTGTTGACATAGGCATAGATTCATCCACAATGCCCAGATACCAGAAATTAGGATCGCGGGGGATAACCAGTGTCGTATCTGTACGGCTTCCCGAAACGTTGGAAGTTGCCGTAAATAAAGTGGTAAAACCTGCTAATGCCGTTACACTATGCTTATCAGCAAAGGTCTTATTATACGTTAACGTATGATCCTGCTGAAACCTTCGGCCTTGTGATTGTGACTGGCTGACGCTGGTTCTGCTTAAAGGATTGAAGAAATCTTCGGTAGGGGCACCACCTTCGCCTAAGTTAATTACCGTAAATGGCAGTGGCGTGTAGCCACGGAAGGTGTTAAAACCTAAGCTTGTGTAAACCGTAGACCGTGCCGTAAAATTTTCCAGGAATTTCACTTCACCAAACAAACTTCCGACTACGCGATATCCCTGGTCTACTGTATTGCCCCTGGTCCTGTTGATGTTGGCGACAGGGTTACCCACCTGGGCCCTTTGGAAAGAAGGCATGCTGTAATAGCGATCACCTTCCTGCACAGGCACAATAGGTGCTGCCCACAACGCATTGTTCAGAATTCCACCTGCTATCCCCTGCTGCCTGAAGTGAAAACCTGTCAGATCGGCGCCTACTTTTATATTATCTGTAATCCTTATTTCCTGATTCAGGCGGGCAATATATTTTTTGTAGTTATCGTACTTGATCACCCCTTCCTGCTCGTTATAACCAATACTGACCAGGGTAGTAGTTTTTTCGCCACTGTTCGAAATACTCAGGTTGTTGTTTGTTATCAGGGCATTCTGAAAAATCAGATCCTGCCAATCGGTATTTGCATTGTAATTGGTATAATCAAACGGAGCTGCGTTCAGGTTAGCTAACTGCTCATTATATAACTGTCTGAAACCTGCGGCATCCACCACATCAATCTTTTTCTGCACCCGCTGCACCCCTACATTGCTCTGGAAGTTAACGCGTGTTTCGCCTTTGGCGGCTCTTTTGGTAGTTACAATAATAACACCATTACCACCCTGCAAACCGAAAATGGCAATAGACGAGGGGTCGCGCAGAACTTCGATACTCTCTATATCGCCTGGGTTCAGGTAATCGATGTTGTTCTGGAAAATACCATCCACTACATAAAGCGGATCTGTATTGTTGGTACTGTTCACACCCCGGATACGTACTGTTGGGCTGGCACCGGCCCGGCCACTGTTAACTACCGTTAAACCGGCTACTTTACCCTGCAGGGAAGAAACCGGGTTTACGTTTGGTTGCTGGGCAATCTCCTGTCCGCTTACAGAACTGATAGAACCTGTCAGGTCTCTTTTGCGCTGGGTACCATACCCCACAACCACTACCTGCTCCAGTTCACTGATAGCGCTGCCGAGTTGGGCATTAATCACGGCCCGGTTGTTTACAGGATGCTCCTGGTCCGAGTAGCCCACATAACTGATAACAAGTGTTGCATTTGGCGGTACATTCTGGAGTTCATAGTTTCCATCAATATCTGTAACTGTACCCTGGGTCGTGCCTTTTATCTGAACACCTGCTCCTATAAGAGGCTGCCCGTCCGAAGCATCCGTTACTTTACCGCGAACTGTTATATTCTCCTGCGCAAAGAGCACATGGAATGAAAACAGACACAGAACTAATAGTAGATAGTTTTTCATAACAATGGTCTTGTTTTAATTTGATTGAAGGAACAATAATCTGCTAAAAAATTTTCATCACAAAAATGTAGTCCACTACTTTACTACATCAATATCTGGTTCTGCAAGCCGGTGTAGCTAAATACCTGTAAACTAACAAGCATTTGTACGAAGCAGCCGCTTTTAGGTATCATTTTAGAAATAGAACAGCTAAAAAAAGTTGTTTCCGGGAGCCGCAACAAAAGGGCGATGAGAGGTAATGATGTAGTCAAAAAACTGCGAAAATGAGCTACAGAGAGGTAAAAACTGCTCATCTGCACAGCCAGGTGGTAAAATGTGAGGTACAATGCAGCCCAAAACACAACATAAAAACAGCTGTTTTCCTTAACAAATAATTAACAAACCGCACCTCTTGCTGCACTAGGGACAGGAGAAACAATGGTGGCAACGGCAGCAAAACCGGTTTGCCCTCCGCAAACAAAGTACTACTTTAAATTAAATAATTTATATATATACCTGTTGTTATGGAGGATAAATTCCAGCTCCCATAAGCTATAAACAAAGTGCGGGCTGCTTTCTTTTTTGATGCAGCAAACAACACCCTAGTACCTGCTTCGCTTTAACGGGCAGCCGGCTGCACTACATCATCAGCAGCAGACGACCACACAAACAGCAGCTGCCACCAAACCTACCGCACATCCCAATGCGCTTTCCCTGCACCTGTCCCTGCTGCTGTTTTACCGCTCTCAGGCAAGCTACCGGCCGGTTTGCTGCTGTAGCTTACGTTCTTCCACGGGTTCCGATGAACCTGACACCTCTACACCACTACACGCCTACGCTGCACAAGTACTTTCACCGGCTTATTTTTTACTACATCAGCTCTCAGCAAGCGCACCACAGCGCACGACCAAAGTCCGGTGTTCCCGTATTGAGTATATTTGCAAACAACTATTTGTTCGATACTGGTTTTGTTGCCAGGACTCTTCCGGCCTTTACCCGGCAATCACACCCCCTTCAACATTGCCAGACTAAACTTTACATAAATGAAAAAGCTAATTCTCGCACTTGCGGTCCTTGTATCGCTATCTGCCGCAGCGCAACGTTCGCAGGACAAAAAAAAGATGGATGCTTTCATCACTAACCTGATGAAAAAGATGACCATCGAAGAAAAAATCGGGCAGCTGAACCTGGTTACTCCTGGCGGTGGCATTGCTACGGGGGCTGTGGTGAGCAGTAACGTAGAAGCAAAAATCAAAGAGGGCAAAGTAGGCGGCCTGTTTGGCGTACACGGCCCTGAAAAGGTACGGCAGGCCCAGGATTTTGCCGTAAAGCAAACCCGCATGAAAATTCCGCTGCTCTTTGGCTCGGACGTTATCCATGGCTACAAAACAATTTTCCCGATTCCGCTGGGCTTGTCGGCCAGCTGGGATATGGCGCTGATCGAACGCTCGGCCCGCATTGCCGCCCTCGAATCTACGGCTAACGGGCTGAACTGGAACTTCTCGCCGATGGTGGACATTGCCCGCGACCCCCGCTGGGGACGTGTTGCCGAAGGAGCAGGCGAAGACCCGTACCTGGGCTCGCAGATTGCCAGAGCCATGGTGCGCGGCTACCAGGGCGACGATATGACCAAACCCACGACCATGATGGCCTGCGTGAAACACTTTATCTTATATGGCGCTGCAGAAGCCGGCCGCGACTACAACACCACCGACATGAGCCGCATAAAAATGTTTAACGAGTACCTGCCCCCTTACAAAGCAGCCATAGATGCCGGTGTGGGTAGTGTGATGAGTTCCTTTAACGACATTGATGCCGTTCCGGCAACCGGTAACAAATGGGTGCTGACGGACCTGCTGCGGGGGCGATGGGGCTTCGATGGCTTCGTGGTTTCGGACTACACCTCTGTAAACGAAATGATTGCACATGGTATGGGTGACCTGCAGGCAGTATCGGCACTGGCCCTGAAAGCCGGCCTGGACATGGATATGGTGGGCGAAGGTTTCCTGACGACGCTGCCAAAATCGCTGAAAGAAGGGAAGGTAACGGAAAAAGAAATTGACCAGTCCTGCCGCCGCATCCTGGAAGCAAAATACAAGCTGGGCCTCTTCGACGACCCGTACCGCTACATCGATACCTCCCGGCCAGCCAAAGAGATACTTACAGCTGATACCCGCAAAGCCGCACGCGAAATTGCAGCCCGTTCGTTTGTGCTGCTCAAAAACAACAACCAGGTACTGCCGCTCAAAAAGTCCGGCACCATTGCCTTGGTCGGGCCGCTGGCGAACAACAAAAACAACATGCTCGGTACCTGGGCCGTGTCTGGCGACCCACAGACGTCTATCCCTTTGCTGGAAGGCATGAAGAATGTGGCGGGCAACGGCGTGAATATCATTTATGCCAAAGGCGCCAACATCACAAACGATACGCTGCTGGCCAAAAAAGTGAATGTATTCGGTACACGCATCGATATTGACAAACGCTCACCGGAAGAAATGCTGAAAGAAGCCGTAGAAGCAGCCAGGAAAGCAGATGTAGTGGTTGCCGCAGTCGGCGAAGCCTCTGAAATGAGCGGCGAATCGTCGAGCCGCTCCGACATTACCCTGCCCGAAAGCCAGAAGAAACTGGTGCGGGCCCTGGTTCAGACCGGGAAGCCGGTGGTGCTCGTGATGATGAGTGGTCGCCCCCTGGCGCTGGAGGAAGAGAATGAGCTGACTACTGCTATGCTACAAACCTGGCATGCGGGCAGCGAAGCCGGAAATGCCATCGCCGATGTGCTGTTCGGCGACTACAATCCATCGGGCAAATTAACTGCGACTTTCCCCAGAAACGTGGGCCAGGTGCCTATTTACTACAGCCAGCGCACAACCGGCAGGCCTGCAACCAGCGAGGAATTTAAAAAATTCCAGTCCAATTACCTGGATGTGCCCAACTCGCCGCTGTTCCCGTTTGGCTATGGCTTAAGCTACACCACCTTCTCGTACGGCGATGTTAAGCTGAACAAAAACAGCATGAAACCCAACGAGGCCATCACCGCAACGGTAACTCTTACCAACACCGGCAAATACGATGGCGAGGAGGTAGTGCAGCTTTACATCCGCGATGTGGTGTGCAGCATTACCCGGCCTGTAAAAGAGCTGAAAGGTTTCCAGAAGGTGTTTTTAAAAGCCGGCGAGTCGAAGGAGGTTTCGTTTAAGATTACGGCCGAAGATCTGAAGTTTTATAACAGCGAACTGAATTATGTAGCGGAGCCCGGCGATTTTAAGGTGTTCATCGGCACCAGCAGCCAGGAGGTGAAGGAGGCGGACTTTAAGCTGCAGTAAGCTTTTATCTCTGGCGCGAACGTCTTCGTTTGTGTCTGTTATACCAGATAGTGTTTACTCTGTTCCACAAAATAATCCCCTCTTTGTCATCCCTTTAGGGATCTCATACCTTTACTACAAGCGTATACAGTACAAGTTTTATATACTTTTAAAAGACAGATGCAGGAAGGTAACTATAGGGAATCTACATACACTTGGTGATATGGACCACAAGGAATCTCCTTCCTGTAT
>NZ_QCZK02000007.1 GCF_003347595.2 Botryobacter ruber
AATATATTTACCATCAGAATAAAATATATACAATAAAACAATTTCCATAACTACAAAAACAACACAGGACAACTTCAAGATTATTCCCATTTATAGAATATTGACCCACCTAAAATTATCCTCTTTTCTCATTTTTAGAATTTAAAAAAACAGGCTAATTCCCTCCACCTATCCAGTTGGAGCAGTTTACAGAAACTATTCCTGTAAGTGAGCGGACAACTCCGATGAAGCGAAGATCAGGGAAAGAAGTACAAGGTGATTTAACAGTTCAGCTATCGCAAGTGGTGCGAACTGGTTTTCATAACAAACCCTAACTGGATATTTCAACCAAACTCTACAGGTGGCTACAGATTACTGAAACACTTACACATTCCGGCAGAGTGCCTATTTTGTATTAGAAAACTACAGAATATGGTGAAACTCTAAACAATTAAGCTTCGACAGCGTTAATTTTTATATGAACATATGTTGAACTAACAGATAAAGCTATGAAAAATTTACTACTCTTAACAGCTGCACTCCTGGCTTTAACGTTTCAGGCAACTGCACAGGACTTTTCCAGACCACAGACGACCGCAGCTGTTTCCGGTGATGCTATTCAAAAAGGGAACTGGATGGTGGGCGCCGGTATCGGGAACATTGGTCACAACTTCAGCTCCGAAACCTTTTCGTTTGATTTAAGCCCCAGGGCGGGTTATTTTATCAGCGATAATGCTGTTATTGGTGCACAGGTGCAGCTAGGGGCTACCATCTGGAGCGGCGAAAACCTGTTCCGCTATGGCTTAGTTCCCTTTGCACGCTACTACTTCCCGGAAGGCTCCGCCCCTACCCACCGCTGGTTTGGCGAGGCAGTACTGGGAATTGCAGGCAGCACACAACCTGGCGAAGACACTGGCACCGTTGTGTCTAGGGTATATGGCATCAGCGCCGGCTATGCCCATTTTGTGGCTTCCAATGTGGCGCTGGAAGGGATGGTAAACCTCATCAGGAGCAATGCAAATGTCGATGTAGACGACAATACCCAAACCGGTCTGTCGCTTAGCTTAGGACTGCAAATCTACCTGCCCAGCAAGGCGAACCAGCAATAATTTCACGTTTGACTTCTTAACAAAAAAGCAGCTGAAGGCCAATCTTCAGCTGCTTTTTCCTTTTTATATCAAGCTCCCCTTAATCCAGGTGGGAATCTCCTCTTTTCAACTCTTCAACAGAACGCATTACTTTATCTTTCAGGCTGTTCTTGTATTTCTCCAGCCTGTCAGCCACAGCTGCGTTGCTGGTGCCTAGAATCTGTGCCGCCAGTATGCCGGCATTCTGCGCACCGTTCAGAGCTACCGTAGCTACCGGCACGCCGCCCGGCATCTGCAGGATAGACAGCACCGAATCCCAGCCATCGATAGAGTTAGACGATTTAACTGGTACGCCAATAACAGGCAGGGTGGTGATTGAGGCGACCATTCCGGGTAAATGCGCAGCGCCACCGGCTCCGGCTATGATTACTTTCAAGCCTCTTTTGCGGGCATTTTCGGCATATTCTACCATGCGGTGCGGCGTGCGGTGTGCCGACACAATCGTCATCTCGAAGGGTACGCCCAGCGCATCCAGTACTTCCGCAGCAGCTTCCATTACTTTGTTATCGGATAGGCTACCCATAATAATGCCTACCTGAGGCTGTGCGTGTGGTGTTTTTACAGTTTCTTCGGCCATGTTATGCTATTACTTTGATTACGTCTCTGATCGATGCTGCCCGCTCCTGTGCCTGCTCCAGGCTTTTGCCCAGCACAGTGATGTGCCCCATTTTACGCGCAGGACGGGTATATTTCTTCCCGTACAAATGGATGTAAACACCTGGTACCTGCAGGGCTTCCTCCAGCCCCTGGTAAACTGCCTCACCGGAATAACCGGGCTCACCCAGCAGGTTCAGCATAACGGCAGCACTCTGTATATCGGTGTCGCCCAGCGGAAGGTTCAGGATGGCGCGCAGGTGCTGTTCGTATTGCGAGGTAAAGTTAGCTTTAATGGTGTGGTGGCCGCTGTTGTGAGGACGTGGCGCCACTTCGTTCACTAAAATCTGCCCGTCTTTGGTCAGGAACATTTCCACGGCCAGGATACCCACCATACCGAACGCCTCAATCACACGGGTAGCGATTTCGGTTGCCTGCCGCTGCAGGTCCGCCGGCACATTGGCTGGCGTAAACAACGAATCGACCAGGTTGTGCTCCGGATGGAAACTCAGCTCCACCACCGGGAAAGCCGCCACCTCGCCATTGGCGTTACGCCCCACGATCACCGAAATCTCTTTCTCGAAATCAACCAGCTTTTCCAGCACCGACGGTTCTTCGAATGCTTTGCCCAGGTCAGATTCAGAGGTAAGGCGTGTCACGCCACGTCCATCGTAGCCCTCGCGGCGCAGCTTCTGGAACGCAGGCAGAAAAGCAAGATGGCTTTCCTGCAGTTCCTGCTTGTTTTGGAGCAGGCGGAAGTCGGCAGTTGGAATGTTGTGCTGCTGCATAAATTCCTTCTGTGCCCCCTTGTCCTGGATGGTTCTGACGGTGCGGGCATCGGGATACACCTTTACGCCTTCTTCCTCCAATTTTGCCAGCGCATCGCAGTTCACGTGCTCAATTTCGATGGTAACGATGTCGCATTTCTTCCCGAAGTTGTACACCGTATCAAAATCACGGAAGCTACCCACATAAAACTCGTTGCACAGCGGCTTGCAGGGCGCATCCTTATCGGGGTCGAGGATGAGCGTGTAGAGGTTAAAATCCAGCCCGGCCTGCAGCAGCATCCGGCCCAGTTGGCCGCCGCCCAGTATGCCCAGCTTTACTTCTCCTGTCATATAGTATAGTAGTGTTATTTCCTGAAACGCCAAAATTAGTGGTAAATGTGCTAATGTGCTAATTTGTGCAGGAGTAAATGGCTTTGAGGAGGTGCAGCGGGTGTGTAGGCAGCTGCAGCAGACTTTTCTGGCAGAAAAACAGGTAAAAGTTCTGCTGCACCAGCCACCACAGTCTCACCTGCTCCTCAAAAAAGTTTTATTCCAAACCAAGTGTTGTTTCTGTAAAGAATAAATGGCTTTTTGCATCAAATCTGATTTATGGAAATCATACTTGCTACTTTCACGGCACTTTTCTCTGTTGTAAACCCGTTCGGAGCCATGCCGGTGTTTCTAACCCTGACGCAGGACGATACGGAGGAACGCCGGAACGAGCAGGCGCTGCGGGCCTGTATTTACATGGTGGGTATCCTGGTGGTGTTTTTCCTGGCAGGGCAGTATGTGCTCAACTTTTTTGGCATCCGGATACACGACCTGCGCATTGCCGGCGGCCTGATGATTATGCGGGCCGGCTTCGATTTACTCACGCCCGGCGCCAACAAACGCAAGATTTCGCCTGACGTGGAGGAAGAAGGGCAGCAGAAAGAGGACATCTCGTTTACGCCGCTGGCCATGCCCATGCTCTCCGGTCCTGGTTCCATTGCCATTGCCATCGGCCTTTTCACCACCTCCCTCTCCTACTTTGATATGGCGCTCATCCTGGTGGGAATCATTTTTCTGGCCATCGTTACGTATATTATCCTGCGGTTTTCGTTTCAGCTGACCCGGTTTATGGGGAAATCAGGCTTAGCGGCGCTTTCCCGCATCATGGGCTTTATCGTGCTGTCTATTGGGGTGAACTTTATCATGTCGGCGCTGCGGGCGCTGTTCTTCAGCGAGTAAAAAACATTGCTGCAGCTGCCACCACACCCACTGCTCCTTGTCTGAACCGTTGATGACAGGATAAAATGATGTATGTGATTACATGTTTGCTTTCCAATATTGATTGCGAGAGAAAGGGATAAAACATTTCTTACTGGCTAACTTTTCCAGCCATTTAACCATCTAACCATTCAACAATTTAACTTTTCAGCAATTCAACCAAAAGTAAAATGAGTATCTTTGCACCATGCAACTGAAGAACGATTTGCTTTTAAGAGCTGCCAAAGGAGACGCAGTGGAACGTACGCCTGTTTGGCTCATGCGCCAGGCCGGTCGCATTTTACCCGAGTACAGAGCAGTGCGTGCGAGCCTGAGCGGGTTTAAGGAACTTGTTGAAACGCCGGAACTGGCCGCTGAAGTCACCATACAACCCGTCGATATCCTGGACGTGGATGCCGCCATCATTTTCTCCGATATCCTGGTGGTACCCGAAGCCATGGGTTTGGTTTACGAGATGCAGGAAAAAAGAGGCCCCTGGTTCCCGAGCACGATCCGTACCGAAAACGACCTGCGAAAGCTCCGGGTGGCAGACCCGCAGGAGCACCTGGGCTATGTGCTGGAAGCGATTAAAATAACCAAACGCGCCCTGAATGGCCGTGTTCCGCTCATCGGTTTTGCCGGCGCCCCCTGGACCATTCTGGCTTACATGGTAGAAGGCAGCGGTTCCAAAACGTTCTCCGCCGCCAGGGGCATGCTGTATACCAACCCCAAACTGGCGCACCAGTTGCTGCGCATGATCACCGATACGACCATTGCCTATCTCAAAGCACAGGTAAAAGCCGGCGCCAACCTGATCCAGATATTTGATTCGTGGGCAGGCATCCTGCCACCGGCGCATTACCGGGCTTTCTCGTTGCCTTACATCAGCGAGATCTGCGATGCCATCCGCGATGTGCCTGTAACCGTGTTTGCCAAAGGTGCTTTCTTTGCGCTGGAAGATTTCAGCCGCCTGAACTGCGAAACCATCGGGCTGGACTGGAACATGGATATCCGCACTTCCAGGAAACAGGTAGGACCAAATAAAACCCTGCAGGGCAACATGGACCCCTGCCTGCTCTACAGCTCTTTTGAAACCATCCAGCAAGAAACCATCAACATGCTGAAAGAATTCGGACCACAGCGCCACATTGCCAACCTGGGCCACGGCGTTTACCCCGATACCGACCCCGAAAAAGTAAAATGCTTCGTGCAGACGGTAAAAGAATACAGCTCCATCGTGAATAAAGAAGGATAAGAGAAGATTTTCTTAAAACCAGAAGCGGCGTGTACCACAGTTGAGAATAGCTGTCGTACACGCCGCTGATTTTTTGTGCCAGGTTGCTTAACCCACCGCCAGGTGCGCCACCGGGTATTTGTAAGCCGTTGAAGTAGCCCGCGTACTTAATGCCAGCGCCAGCGTAAGCGTCCCCACCCTGCCCACAAACATCGACACAATAATAATGCCCTTGCCCATATCCGACAAACCTGCCGTTATACCCGTACTCAGGCCTACCGTAGCAAAAGCCGATACCTGCTCAAAAGCCAGCCGGACCATATCGTATTGCCCATCGGTTATAGACAGGAAAAACAGGAACAGGATATTGATACTGGCCGCGAAGGTAAAAACAGAGAAGGCTTTATAAGAGACCGAGTGCGGAATAGACCTTTTGCCAATTTCTACATTCCGTTTCCCCCGGATGGTGGTGATAACAGAAAGAATGATTACCGTGAAGGTGGTGGTCTTGATACCGCCTCCCGTAGATCCCGGCGAGGCTCCGATAAACATCAGGAATATAAACAGCAGGATCGTAGGCGAGGTCAGGGCCGAAATTTCTACGGTATTAAAGCCGGCCGTACGGGTGGTAACCGACTGGAAAAAGGCTGTGATCAGCGCCTCCACAAAGTTAAGGTGCGACAGCGTATTGTAGTACTCCAGCAGAAAGAAAGCCACTGTACCGAGTGCAAGCAGCGCGGCAGAAGTGTAAATTGTAATCCGGGTAAGCATGCGCCAGTTCTTCCAGGGCGAAACCATGCGCGTGCGCATGGCCTCCGGCGAAAACACATCGATGATCGTTGGAAAGCCAATACCGCCGAAAATAATGAGCACCGCCATGGTCAGGTGCAGGATATAAGCCTCCCGGACAGGCTCCGTGTAAAGTCCTTCCGGGTAGAGCGATAAGCCTGCATTGCAAAAGGCAGACACCGAATGAAAAACCGAAAAGAAAATCTTGTTCCCCAGCGATCCGAACTGTGCCTCCGGTCCCCAGGTATTAAAAATAACAAAGGCCCCGATCGCTTCAATCGACAGCGTCATGACCACCAGTTTGCGCAGCAGGTTTTTTGTGGAATACAGCGACTCGCTTTCCATCAGTTCGTACATGGCCACGCTGTGCTTGATACCCACCCCCTGCCGCATCAGGGTAGCAAAGAAGGTCGCGAAGGTAAGGATGCCCAAACCGCCTAACTGCACCAGCAACAACAGCACCACCTGCCCTGCCTGTGTAAAATAGGTACCCGGATCAACTACAGCCAGCCCTGTTACGCACGAAGCGCTGGTGGCCATAAACAGCGCATCAACAAAGCTCATGCCGTCCGAAGCAGTCACCATTTTAGGCATCATCAGCAGGCCCGTACCCAGCAGAATCAGGAACAGGAAACTGAACAGGAACGTCACATTTGGCTGAAGCTGCAGTGTTTTCAGGTGCACCTTCGTCTGGAGCAGCTCGATTATGAGCAACAGCAGCATGTAAATGGAAACCGAGGCGCGGTAAATCTCCACCGACATGGGTATATCAATGCTCTCGAAGATGTTGTAAATAAGCGGTATCTGCAGGACGTACGTGCTTATCTGGTTTACAAAAATAAGGAGCATCAGGAGCCCCTCGAACCAGGTACGTTGCAGGAATTTTATCCGCTCGAAGGTATAAAGAATACGGAGCAGGTAAATAATGACAAAAACAGCCAGGATACCGTCGATCGCATAGTAAATGAGCTGCAGTTCCACGGGGCTCTCCACAATGCCATGCGCATACACCAGTAAGGCAATAGCCAGCAGCGTAAGCGAATAGGTGACACGCCGCATGGCAGCATAAGCTTTCAGCTTGCTGTCGTATAATACCCTGTTTAGTTTTTCTGTATTCATGAGGTATAAAACCCTGTTACGACTTCAAAAATAAAAATGGTGACAAAGGCGGCAGTAAATTTACTAAATTTATTCTGCTGCCGTTGTCACCATTTCTTCTGCACTTCCTTCCATTTAAAGAAATCAGCCAGGTAAAAACTACTTGTTGCTGTCCGATGGTGGAAGTTTACCACATTTAAAATTTAAGTTGTACCGGTTACTGCCAACACGAAGTTGCCGGTCAGGCAAGGGATTAAACCGGAACGAAGTGCTCAGGCACTTTTCAGCTCGTGCAGTTGGAAAAGCTTCAGTTGCTTTGCCTCCTCCAGCAGCTTCTGCTTGTTTATAGGCACCACGCCCACCTGTTCACACACCAATCCTCCGCCCAAATTGCTTAACCCGGCCATAAAAGGCACCGATGTCCGAAGCGCCATACACAGGGCTGCTATACTGATTACGGTATCGCCCGCACCCGACACATCGGAAATGGCTCTGCGGTGGGCCTCGATGTAGGTATTTGTTCCGCCATCGGCAATAAACACCCCCCGCTCCGACAGCGTTACCAGTACCTGCTCCACGTTAAGCTTGCGTTGCAGGGTGGCTACGGCGTCTTCGAAGGCATGCAGGTTTTCGTCTGCAAAGTCCACTTTCAGCCCTTCCTTCAGCTCTTTCAGGTTTGGCTTGAACAGGCTGCAGCTCACATAACTCAGGAAATTCTTTTTCTTGGGATCGACTACGGTGGGGATATTGCGCTGCCTGGCCGCTTGTATAAACCGGCTGATGTTCTTTTCGGAGAAGATGCCTTTGTCGTAGTCTTCAAAAATGACCACATCAGCCTGGTCGAGCAGCTTCAGGTAGCGTTCTTCCAGGTGGCGTTCTTCGTAGTCGGTCAGGTTGTGCTCTATTTCGGAGTCTACGCGCAGCAGTTGCTGGGCACCGGCAATAATGCGGTGCTTGATGGTGGTTACCCGCTCCGGGCTCTGCACCATACCTTCCGTAGCGAGTTCCCGCTCTTCCAGCAGGCGCAGCAGGTCTGCCCCGTCCTGGTCGTCGCCAATGACAGAGCATAGTAAAGGAGTGGCCCCCAATGCCTGCACATTCAGTGCAACATTGGCGGCCCCACCCAGGCGCTTTTCGCGCTTTACTACATTTACTATTGGTACCGGCGCCTCCGGGGATATCCTGTTCGACTTGCCCCATAAGTAGGAGTCGATCATCACATCGCCCACAATCAGCACCGTAAGCTTATTGAAAGCCTGAAAAATGGCTTCCAAATCGGTAAGTTGAGTCATTACTGAAGTTTTGCCAGACTCTCTTTGATGCGTTTCATCGCCTCAACCAGCTTTTCGTCGGAGGTTGCATACGAGAAACGGATGCAGTTTGGAGCTCCGAAAGCGTCGCCGCTTACCAGCGCCACATAGGCATCGGTGAGCAGGTACATGCTCAGGTCAAATGAGTCTTTAATTGTTTTGCCGTTTACGCTCTTGCCAAAGTAGTAGCTCACGTCCGGGAAAATATAGAAGGCACCGTTTGGTACGTTTGTTTTGAAGCCAGGAATTTCCTTCATCAGGCCCAGCACCAGGTCGCGGCGGCGCAGGTAGTGTGCAGCCATTTCCTCGGCAGACGCTGAACCACCCTGCAGTGCAGCATAAGCCGCTTTCTGGGCAATAGAGCAGGTACCGGACGTAATCTGGCTTTGCATTTTATCGCAGGCAGAAGCAATTTCTTTATGCGCTGCAATATAACCAACGCGCCAGCCCGTCATGGCATAGCCTTTCGAGAAGCCGTTCACCGTAATCACACGGTCTTTCAGGTAATCGAAGCCTGCGATGCTGGCATGCTTTTCACCGAAGTTGATGTATTCGTAAATTTCGTCAGCCATTACAAACACCTGCGGGTGTTTCTCCAGCACCTTTGCCAACGCTTCCAGTTCATCTTTGCTGAACACGGAACCACTTGGGTTACAAGGCGAAGAATACATCACCAGTTTGGTTTTTGGCGTAATGGCCTTCTCCAGTTGCTCGGCTGTTACTTTGTAGTCGTTCTCCAGCGTTCCCATTACCGGAACCGGAACCCCTTCGGCCAGCTTCACAATCTCTTCATACGACACCCAGTAAGGGGCAAAAACAACCACTTCATCTCCAGGGTTTACCAGGCACATCACCACATTGGCAATAGACTGCTTGGCACCTGTAGAAACCACAATATTCTCTGGTTTGTAGTCCAGGTTGTTATCGCGTTTTAGCTTGTCAACAATGGCCTGGCGCAACTCCGGGTAACCGGGCACCGGCGTGTAAAAGGTAAACCCGTCGTCGATGGCTTTTTTAGCAGCATCTTTGATGTATTGAGGCGTCTGGAAATCCGGCTCCCCAAAGCTCAGGTTTATTACATCGAATCCTTGGGCCGCCAGTTCACGGCCTTTTTTTGCCATGGCGATAGTCTGTGACTCTGCCAATGCAGTTATTCTGTCAGATAGGACAATGTTCACCGCTTCTGTATCGTACATATGGTTATAAATTTGAAAACAAAGTTAGTTAATCTGAAACAGACTTGCCAACAGCATCTGACTTTAATGGCAAAGCCGTTTCCATTCCGGCAGGTAAATTGGGAATAAGCAGCGGAAATTAAAAAGGAAATCTGGAAAATTTAGCAGATTGAAAAAACGGAGTTGTTTTTGCTACACAAACACGAGCAGTTTTTCCCCCACCTCCGATTTGGCGGTATAATAATAGCCCCGGTCGTCTTTGGAGGTACTCCCGATAATAAAGTCCGAACTATCGGGCAGAATGCTGCAGGTGATTCCTTTCCCGGAAAGGGCTGCAATGTTTTTTATGATGCAGGCGTAGGTCAGGCTTTTTTTGCAGAAAACGATTTCTGAGGGTTTGTACTGTTTCAGGAAGAATTCTGAACCTTTACCTTTTGCGTCGGCTGCAGCAATGCGGGTCACATAACGCGCTTCTATTCCGCTCTGCAGCAGTATTTGCAGCGCCCGCTCATACTCCTCTTCCTCTCCCACTACCAGCACGTTTCTGCCGGTTGCCATTTTCCGGTTTTCCAGCTGCCGCCCTGTTATGCCCAGCATTTTGCGAAGCGGCATCATCACCACCGATAAACCCGCCCGTAAATAGATAGCCAGCAATATGAGCTTTGAGAAGAAAAGCGCGTTGGAATGGGAAAAATGCTTTTTATAGAAAATGGCCATCGCTTTGTAAAAAACGAGCACATAGTTCAGGCTGCCTTTGTGGGTGCTTTCGCCTTTGTAGTGGATGATGGTGGTGCCGGGGTAGTAGTAGTTTTTGTAACCGCCCAGCACAATGCGGTACGACAGGTCGATATCCTCGCCATACATAAAGAAGGATTCATCCAGCAGCCCCACCTTGTCCAGCGTTTCGCGGCGCATCAGCATAAAGGCACCCGACAGCACCTCTACTTCGTGCAGCTCGTCGGGCGGTAGAAAGCCTAAATGGTAACGGCCAAAAGTTCTGGATTTGGGGAAAAGTCTTGAGATACCTGCTATTTTACACAGCGCCACCATTGGCGTCGGCAAACCGCGTTTCGATTCAGGCAGAAACTTTCCGGCCCCGTCTATCATTTTCACGCCCAGGCCGCCGGCGTCGGGGTGTTCATCCATAAAGGCCAGGCACTTGCGGAAAGTTGTTTCCTGCACCACCGTATCCGGGTTCAGCAGCAGCACATACTCGCCGGTAGATGCTTCTATGGCCTGGTTGTTTGCTTTTGAGAAGCCTACGTTTCCGGTATTGGCGATCAGTTTCACCTCCGGAAATTTGGCTGCCACCATTTCCACAGAACCGTCTGTTGAGTTGTTGTCTACCACAAAAATCTCGGAAGGAATACCTGCGAGCGCATCCCGGACAGACGAAAGTGCCTGTTCCAGGAAATACTGAACATTGTAGCTCACAACAATTACAGATAGCTTCTTCAAAACGCGACAATGTTAACTCCCCGGACAGCTTTACACTCCAGCTTCAGGGCAAAAATGGGACAATCGATTGCTTAAAGGCTCTAAAATAAAAAAGATACAGCTAAAAAACTGTATCTTTTACAAATATTTGTAAGTTTCTACACTTTCCCATAGGCTGTTCGCTCCACAATACTGCGCCCCAGCGTAATTTCGTCGGTATATTCCAGTTCGCCTCCTACAGGCACGCCACGGGCAATGGTCGTGATGCGCACGTTCATATCGCGCAGCTTGCGGGTCAGGTAAAAACCGGTGGTATCGCCTTCCATGGTTGGGCTGATGGCCAGCACAATTTCCTTCACCTCGGAGTTTGGCAGCCGCTCCAGCAGCGACTCAATGTGCAGATCGGACGGGCCGATGCCCTCGATGGGCGAAATAACGCCACCCAATACGTGGTACAGGCCTTTATACTGTGCTGTGTTCTCGATGGCGATGACATCGCGGATGTCGCTTACCACGCAAAGCAGGCTGCGGTCGCGCAGCGGGTTGGCGCAGATGCTGCAGACTTCCGTATCCGAAATGTTATGGCAAACGCTGCAGTGCTTTACTTCGGTACGCATTTTCACCAGCGCCTCTGCCAGCTGAAAAGACTCTTCCGACTCCTCTTTAAGCAAATGCAGGGCTAAACGCAGGGCAGTTTTACGACCAATACCCGGCAGCTTCGCCAGCTCCTCCACGGCATTCTCGATTAACTTAGACGGAAAATTCATCCAACCCTCCTGTTATTCAATATTAGCCGAAAGATCTTTGTCGTGCAGCGCGGTGCACATTCCCTCCAGTTCTTCGTAGGAGCCGGTTTTTACCGTACATTTGCCTTTGTAATGGATTAGCAGCGTACACTGCTCTGCCTGTTCTGCCGTATGCCTGCACACTTTTATAAGCGTATCGATCACATGATCAAAGGTATTTACATCGTCGTTGTAGACCACAAGATTACGGAGATCAGTTATTTCCTCCAGCACATCAATCTCTTCCTGATGCAGAATTTCAGTTCCTGTATTCATACTTTTCATACTACAAATTTACGAAATTTTATAGAGATTGATATGCAAGGTGCAAAACTAATTGCATTATTGCCTGCTACTTAGGCGGCTGCAATCTCTCCGGAACAAGGCTGCAGCAGCCAATAAACAGCCCCAGGCGCTGCGGAAACGGCGGAAGCAAGCCGCAGCAGCTACAAAAACAAGCGCTTTATTCTGCTGCAGCAGCCACCATTCCGTCTGCTCCTCCTTTCTGGCCATTGCTGCCACGCATAACAGGCTACACCGGCGCCAACTGCAAGACGTTATCTATCGTACCAACAGAAATCATAATCAGAATCAACACCTATGCCCGCTATTTCACCTGATTTCCGACAGGCCGTGCGCCAGCTCACCGACAAGGAAAAGGAAGCCATTATCCTGAAAGCTGCCAGGCGCGATGCGGAGCTGTATGAGCTGCTGTCGTTTGAGCTGCTCGAAGATGTTACGGTGCAGGTGGTGTATGAGCAGACTGCGGAAAAAATCCGGGAAATGCTGCTGCATACCTCCGGCCGCACCCTGAGCAAGGCGCTGGCGAAATCGCTGCGGAAGGTCATGAAGGAAATTGCCCGCTACAAGCGCATCACCAAAGACCCCAAAACCGAAGTGGACCTGCACCTCTACGTGCTCCGGCTGATATTCGACAACTTTACCGGCCAGTTCGACAGCTACTACAAAGGCTTTTATACCGCCACCGCCCGCCTGCTGCTGCGCACCATCCAGCTTATCCGCAAAAACCTGCACGAAGACTACCACCTCGAATACAAAAACGAACTCGACAATTACCTGCAGCAAATCCACCACCGCCACCACGGGCTGAGTTTCCAGTTGCCATATTCGTTTGAGTCAGCGTAAAAACTGATTTGAGATAAGCTGGCTGTTTTGTACCTTTAGTTGTACCTATGCTACTTTTATGCTGCTCCGCTACTGCCTGTACGTGTTGCTCTCCTGCTGCCTGTGTGCCTGCACATCCCGGGCCGAGCAGGTACAGGAAACCATTACTCCCGCTGCCACAGCCGAGGTCCTGGTAAATCCAGAAGGTGCAACCATAGCCGAACGGTTCCGGCTCCCCAAAGGCTTTACACGCGTCAGCTACCCCCAGGGCTCCTTTGCCAGTTACCTGCGCAGTTTCCCACTCAAACCACACGGCGCCGTGGTTCATTATTACGACGGCACGGTAAAGGCTAACGATGGCGTGTATGAAGCGGTACTGGACATAGATGTGGGGAAGCAGAACCTGCAGCAGTGTGCCGATGCCATTATGCGGCTGCGGGCGGAGCACCTGTACCAGCAGCAGCAATACGACAGCATCCGTTTTAACTTCAACAGCGGCTTCCGTGCCGACTATGCCACCTGGCGGCAGGGCAACCGGATACAGGTACGGGGCAACACGTGCAGCTGGATTAAAAGAGCTGCTCCTGCTACCACTTACGCGTCTTTTAAAGAGTACCTGCAGCTTGTCTTCACCTACGCCGGCACCCTGTCGCTGGAGAAGGAGTTGAAGCCAGTTCAGGTAACAGCGCTACAGGCAGGCGATGTGTTCATAAAAGGAGGCAGCCCCGGGCATGCCGTGGTTGTGGTGGACGCAGCAGTAAACCCTGCAACCGGCGAAAAGCTGTTCCTGCTGGCCCAAAGTTACATGCCCGCCCAGGAGATCCACATTCTCCGCAATCCCATGGACCCGGACAAAAGCCCCTGGTACAGCACCCGTTTCGGCAAACAACTCTTCACTCCCGAATGGACTTTTAACCAAAACCAGCTTCGCCGGTTCTGAAAATCCTGTAGGCTAACAAAACACGTACTGTACCTATTCCTCTAACTTCCCTCACCAGCAAGCGCCCGCTCTTTCCTGGATATTTAAAAGGCTGCATTCCAGTATTTTACACAGCTTTCCCTGCAGTTATCATGCGACTACGGTAGTTATTCCTGATGAAAAATATTTTGAGGCAATCTTTAAACCTGCTTTATATTACAAAATTTTATTATAATTTTGATAAAAATTTCAACAACAGGTACACAAGCCCCAATCAAATTACTTTTAGCCAACATGAAGAAAGCTTCATTTCTGCTTCTGCCGTTACTTATAATGGCACTGAACACTTTGGGCCAGCAAAAGCCACTACTGGACGAACCGCTACTCATTGCCCTGAAAGATGGCTCTGTCATATACCCGGAAACGATCAAGCCCATGGCACTGCCCCTGCAAAAGCCTTACCTGCGGGTGGACAGCCAATACAAACTCCCCTCCAATGAAATTAAATACTACAAAGACGGCACTTCTTTTTTCTACTGGGCCGAGGTAAACGAAGCCGGAGAAGGCGATTTGCTGAAGGTAAACAACAAGGGCAAGGTAACCACCTACTTCCGGAATAAAGTTTCTAACGCTACAGCAGACCCGTATGGTGGACGGGCGCCAGCAGCTAAACCTGATTACTTCCAGGTAAGCAATGGCCCCATCCGGAAAATCAGCTACAAAAACCTGGCACCTGCCCTTTCCGGTAACCAGGCGAGCAGGCAAAAATTGCAGGAGGTAAACAGGCTGAATATGACAAACAAAATCTGCCTGGTTGCAGGCGGCAGCATGTGGATAGCCGGCATTGTGCACATGCACAAGATTAATAACAACAACGAGGCGCCGTTCATTGAAACAGGTCTGGACACCAAAATTTCGCCCCTGATCCTGTTAGGAGCCCTTACCTTAACAGTTCCGCTGATAAACAAAGCTCCCGTTGAAAGAAAACTGGAAGAGGCGATTGCTATTTACAACAAATAACGACACCCAACTTATAAACGGGTAACGCTTTTGCAGATGAATCTCCAGTTGTAAAAGCGTTACCCGTTTTTTTTACTGCCCCAGCCACCACTCCCTCAGCTTCTTGCAGGTTCCACTTCATCAGGATACCACAGCATTAAACTAAAAAGCAAACCATTGCAGATTCCATCCGACGTTTTTCTGTTCACAGGCAGTAGGTGTGGCAGGATAAGTTATGAAGCAGATGGTCCGAAAACAGGAAAGCCTGCAGCGTTCGCGCTACAGGCTTTCCTGTTTATTCTTATTTGTTTCGCTTGCGGTTAACGTCCTCCTCTGTATCCTCCCGGACGATCGCCACGGTTATTTTCATCCGGAGGTGCGGCACCGGCAAAGCTGCGGATGTTGTAGGAGAAGGTCAGCATAAAGAAGCGCTGCAGCACGGTGGACTGGGTATCAACAACTGAAAAAGAAGACACATTCCGGGAGATGCTGGTGTTCTCATTCAGGAGGTCGTTTACACTCAAACTAATTTCAGCCTGCTGATTTTTAAGCAGTTTTTTGCCAATGCTCATATTCCATAAGGTAAAATTCGGATCTACACCCCTCGCTAACCCCTGGTTAAACTGGTGCGCCAGTTCGGTGCGGTAAACCAACCCTTTCCAGATAATCCAGTTGAGGCGCACGCTCGTGTTCTGGCTGAAGTAGTTATAGTTTGTGTTCTCACCCGGAATGGTATTGCGCACGAAATTTTTACTGGCATTGGTCGAAATATTAAAATCTACCTTCTCGCTGATATTGCTGCTCAGGTGCAGACCTACTCCAGCACTCGTCGTGCTGGCAAAGTTGATGGTATCATTAATCATGCCCGGGTTTCTGGAAAAACCTACTCCACCGTTTATGTTAACACTTGAACTGATAAAGTTAACCGGTTGCCCATAATTAAAGAATGACCGCACGTTCCAGTTACCATCCATATTAACCGGGCGGATAAGCCTGGCACCAGGCCTATCCAGCAAAAAGTTTCCTGTCTGCTGTTCGTAATTATTGAAAATAGCGCGTACTTCAGGATTGTTGGTAGGAATAGCAGGCTCTTCGCCTGGTTGCACAGTTCTGACCATGTAAACACTGTTAACTACCGCATCCTGGGTTAAAGTACCAAATACACCCATAAAAAAGTTTTTGCTTGTTTCCGGACTGAAATTACGGAAGCGTATGGTAAACCGGTGCTGAAAATCCTGCTCCAGGTTTGGATTACCTATGCGCGGCTGCACCGGGTTCGCCAGGTTAAGCACATCCTGCAACTGGTCTGCTGACGGCACATTGGTACTGCTGCGGTATTCCAACCTGAGGTTACGGGTATTTGTAAATTTATACTCGTACTCTGCTGATGGCAGCACACTGCCGAAACTTTGTTTTAAATCATAGTCCAGCGGGTAGGTAGCATCATTTTCAAGTGTTGCGTACTGATAGAGCGTATTTACCTGAAATCTTACTTTATCCGTACGATACTGGTAGCTTGGCCCGATGCTATGCGCAAGATAATTGCTTTCAAATGAGTTACTAAGGTTGGCTATTGTATCGGTATACTGGCTACCATCGGCCAGACGGTTGTAAGCAATACGGTCGTTATCATTTCGCTGGTTGCTGATGTTGTACTCCAACTGCAGGCGAGCCGTTTTGCTGTTATTTATAAACTGGGAGTAGTTCACATTCCCGGACCAGCTGAAGCTGTTTCTATCGGTGCTAAAGTACTGGTCGCGGTATTTATTTCCATTCTGATTAACAAAACTCTTTGTATCCTCAAACTGGAATTCATCGCCATCAGCGTTATTTACATTTGTGTTGAGATTCGCAGTAAAAATGCGCCCTGACTCTCCGAAGCGGTGCGAGTAGAGAACATTGTTGTTGAAATTAAGGCTGGCATTATCAGATTTGTTCGTAATAACAGATGTACCAATAGTTTCTTCTGATGTCTCTGTTACGGTCAGTGCATTTATTGTGCTATAATCGTTCTGCAGAGAAATGTTTGGTGTGATCAACAACCTGTTGTTCTCATTTATATTATACTGCAGCCTGAAATTTAACCGGTGGCTTTCCTCCGTGTTCAGGTTCACCCTGTTGGTTGTTTGTGTCTGGTCAATATTTAAAAAGTCCTCGAAAGAATACTGGCTGTTGTTAATTTCCCTTCTCGAAAAATTATAGCTGGCTGCCACTTCCATCTTTTTGCCCCAGTTGTCGTTGTAGTTTAAGCCGATGTTGTTCGTGTTGATGATACCGTTCGGTGAGCTACGTCCCCAGCCGCCCCGGCGACCACGCATGCCACCGCCTGGTGTTTCACCCACTGAGAAATCGAACATGTTGATGTTGTTAGTAAGCCCTGTGAAGGTAATGCGGCGGTTGTTGTTGAAGTAGTTAACGGCTGCACCTACCATGTAGCGCTCATTTGTACCGTAAGCAGCCGATGCCTTGCCAGTATAGCCTTGCCTGCGGTCACGGCGGGTGGTGAAGTTGATGGTTTTCACGCGGTTGCCGTCGTCGAAGCCACTGAAGGCAGCCCGGTCGCTTTGCCCGTCGAAAATCTGTACGCTTTCGATCATGTCGGAAGACAGGTTCCGCATGGCTGAATTCACATCCTCGCCCACATAGCGCTTGCCGTCGATCATTACCTGTTTGATGTCCTCGCCCTGCGCCTGAATGGTTCCATTCTGTACGGTTACGCCCGGCATCTTGGTCACGAGGTCTTCTGCGCTGGCGTCGGGGGCCGTTTTAAAGGCTTTGGCGTTGAATTGTGTGGTATCGCCTTTCTGCTCACCGAGTGGCACACGGCCCACTACCTCCACTTCCTTGATGTTTTTTGCTTCGCTTTCTAGTTGTAGTGTACCCAGGTTAAGTGCGGCATTCTGTACGCGTATGGTTTTGGTAAGCGTTGTAAAGCCAATATAATTTACTTTCAGGGTATACTCGCCCTGCGTCACCCCTTCCAGTTTGAACTTGCCATCCGGATCGGTAGCGGTGCCGGTGGTGGTGCCATCAGCCGTTTTGGTCAGCACGACACTGGCACCGGGCAGGGTAGTGTTATCCTGCTGGCTTTGCACGGTACCGTACACCGTCTGTCGCTGCCCCTGTGCGTGAACTTGAAAAAAGCCGGCCATAAAGACCAGCAATAGTAATAAATGTTTCATTCCGGGTATAAATAACAATTGCCAAATTTCGAAGTTTTAGACATTTGTTCTGCCCGATAGTTTAACTAATGTCGTTGTTTTTTTTCACCTGTCCCGGCAGGCTCTACTTTACTTTACAACCGGTTGTTAGCACATCAACAGATAATCTACTTATAAATAGCCGCTTGTTTTACATCGCATTAAATTATTAACGACAAGTCTTTGAACTAACAACACCAAATAAATTTAAAGTAACTTCCATTTCAGAAAACCCTTTTAGCTGACCTAAGTGCAGTTCGCCCACAATATCCCGATAAGATGACCAAAGTGGGAGTAGTTTTGGGGAACTGTGTAAATACGATTTGGTATTAATACAGGAGCAGTGGCTATGGTGGCAGGAGCAGCAAACTTTTAGACACAAAAAAGCCTGCTGTTTTCAGATACAGCAGGCCAGGAAGCAGAGGAATGCTTTCTGTTATTTATTTCCGGCAGGAGCAGTGGTCATGTATTCGTTTTTAGCGGCGACTTTTTCCTTTACAGCCTCATCCCACTCCAGGCCAACCGCCGACAAGTACTCCGACTGGTTCCACTGGTTATTTTTGCGCAACTGTTCGTCTATTTTGCAAATATAAAGCTCATGGCCCGGACGCTGGGTGACGGTAAAGCCGCAGGAACGGAGCATGGCTTTGATGGCAGCATGATTGGGCGCCCACCAGTTCGTTATATCGCCCGCCATTTTCTTTTCGATGAAAGCCATCTTCGGCCACCTTGGCTCCAGCATCCGCTGCCGGTCGTTTATGCCAAAATCGTCCGGGGTTTCCGCAGCTTCTTCGCCCGGCATGGTCAGGGTCTGGAACACCATTAAGTTTGTTGCCTTCTGCGCCAGGATGTCGAGGGAGAGCAGTGGGTAGCGTAGGTGGTACAGTACACCCATATACCAGATTAAATCAAACGTGCGGTCGAGGCGGGCTACGTCGTACACCTGCAGCTGCTTCAGTTCAATTTTATCTTCGAGCCCGAACTGCTGCGCCACCCAGGCCGCCTGCTTCAGGTAATGCGGATCAACATCTATTCCCAGCACCTGCGCCCCCCGCTTCGCCAGCTCGATGGAGTAAAAGCCGGCGTTGCAGCCAATGTCCAGCACGTTCCAGCCCGTTAAATCTGCGGGAATATAAGCCTCCAGTTCTTTCCACTTGAAGGCGGGAAAATCGCCCAGGAAGTGAGTGGGTGCCGTTTGTTCGCCAGTTGGCAGGTGGATGTTGTGGAACCAGGGACCTAGCTGTTCGATTTCCTGCTGTATGTTCATGTTGTTTGGGTTAAGCGGTATTACAAATTGTGAAGAAAGTCCCCCTTTGAAGGGGGTAAGGGGGATGTTGAACGACCTGAGGAAAATAAAAGACAGGTCTGTACATCGAAAGCTTTTATGCGCAGGTGTAAACATCCCCCTACCCCCTTCAAAGGGGGACTTTTACATATTTTATCTTCTACTCCTTTACCGCCAGCGACATGAGATTTCTGGCATAGTTTACCAGTTCCTGTGCCCGGTGGGCAGCCGTATGCTGTGTCAGCACCTTCTGCCGGGCGCGCTCGCCTATTACTTTCCGTTCCTTCTCGCTCATTTCCCGCAGGTACTGGAGGGTGTCTGCTGCCGAGTAGGCTACCAGTATTTCGCTGCCTATGGTAAAAACGGTATCCAGCCCATCCCAGTAGTCGGAGATGATGGGTGTACCGCAGGCGGCTGCTTCGAAGAGGCGGACGCTGGGCGAGTAACCGGCTTTGATCATGTCGGCACGGGTGATGTTTTGCGTGAAGCGCTGGCTGTTGTAGAACTTCCGGTGCTCCGCCGGTGGCAGGTGGTGGATGTACTGCGTATTGGCAGGCCAGTGCACCGTTTCCGGGTACTGCGGACCGGCTACTACAAATTTACCTTCGGGCCAGATGCGGGCTGCATCCAGCATCAGCTTCTCCAGTGGCGGCTGCCGGTCTTCGGAGTAGGTGCCGAGGTAGCCCAGGTCCCATTGTATTACCTGCCGTTCCGGGAAATAGAGGTCGGGGTCGAAGGAGCAGTACAGCGCGCGTGCCATAGGCGAGCCATACTTCTGCTCCAGCAGGTCCAGTGTCGGGCCGCCGGTAAAGGAGAGGTACAGGTCGTATTGCGGGATGAGGCGCGGGTGCAGGTATTCAAAATCCTGCCGCTCCAGTTTGGCCAGCGTTACGGGCGTGTCGATATCGTAAAAGGCTTTGATGCCCCGGGCTGTCTGCACCACCCACTCTCCCACCTGCACCCCTTCGGGCACATAGGAGCCTACGATCACCAGGTCCGCTTCGCGCACCTGTTCGGTGAAACGCTGCTTCAGGTCATCCAGCGATTGGTACAGTTCTGTCTGGCAGTACTCCGGGTTGGGCAGGTCGCGGCTGCTGGCGTACCAGGGCACATCCCTTTCCAGGAAGAGTACCTCATGCTTCAGGTTGTTCAGTTCACGCACCAGTCCCCGGAAGGTAGTGGCGTGGCCGTTACCCCAACTGGAGGTGATGGATAATCCTAAAATAACGATGTTCATACTGATTTTCTTCTTGATTCATGTATGCTGTCCCGGACACGGATGTCCTTTTCAGAAGGCTTTCGGACGAAAATGTTCGAAAGAAAATTTCTGCCGCAAGTTTAGCGCAGCGTAACTTGTGGCTTATCATGAAAGGAAGTTTTCAACTTCCGTAAACTATCAGCTTTCATAAGCACGTAAGTTGAAAACTTGCCTCATGTTACCCCACAAGTTACGGCTGCGCCTAAACTTGCGGGAGGTGTACAATTTTATGCAAGAGCCTTGTCTTCCTGCTTTACCTTCGCATAGAGCAATTGCTCCAGCTGCTCTGCCCGGTGGTTGTAGGTATGCTCCGACAGCACCTTTTTATAAGCAGCCTCTCCGATACGCTTCGCTTCTTCTTCCGTCAGATTTGCCATGATGTTGGCTACCTCGTCGCCGTTTTTCGCGACCAGTATTTCCTTACCCGGATCGAAGAAGAAATCAATGCCTTCCCAGAAATCGGTAATGATACAAGCGCCTGCGCCGGCTGCTTCGAACACGCGGGTGGCGGGCGAGAAACCGTAGCGGGCCATGCTCTCGCGACTGATGTTCAGCACGGCTTTGGGTGTGCAGTTGAAGGCGTTGTGGTCTTTGGTGTACACGTGGCCTACGTACTTCACGTTAGGAGTCATCGGTTTATCGCCCCAGCCGCTCCCGCCGATGATGAATGTTTTATCCGGCGTGGCCGCAGCCGGTTTCAGGAAAAATTCTTCCACACGGGATTCACGATCCGGCAGGCGGTTGCCCAGGAATGCCAGATCGCAGGCAAAACGCTCTTCAGGAGGAACAGGGAAATGGGTGGCAGTGTCGAGGGCGTTGTAGACGGGCACGCATTTTTTTGCGCCCAGTGCCTCGTACGCGTCTATCACAGGTTGCCCGCCGCCGTAGGTCAGCACCATATCATATTGCGGGATGAGTTGGTGAAACTGGTCCTGCGGGTTGTGGTGTACCCGGTCTAAGGTGGCGGGCGCATCTACATCCCAGAACACCACCAGCCTGTCGTCTGTCTGTAGCTTGAGTACTTCGCGCTCCAGCAGTTCGTCGAAAACGCCTACGCCGCTGGCTTTAACTACCATGTCAGCTTCGGCAGCCTGCGCCAGGCAGCGGTGCACGGCTTCTTCTGTGGCTTCGTAGACCACCACCGTTGCCCAGTCCGGATCTGGCATGTCGCGATTCTGCTGGCGGTCGTAGGCATCGGGTTCGTAAAACGTAACTTGGTGCCCCCGTTCGTGCAGCGCCCGCACGATGCCACGGTAATAAGTAGCGGCCCCGTTCCAGTAAGCCGACACAAGGCTGGAGCCAAAGAAGGCAACCTTCAGTTTTTTCGTCTTCATGCAATAGCGGTTTCTTTTGGGGTTATTGTAGATGTTTCGATGCCCAGTTCCCGGCAGATACTTTCCAGCTCGTCCACGCGGTGGGCACAGGTATGGCGGCTGCGGATGGTGTGTAACCCGTTCTGCGCCAGCTCCGCTGCTTTTTCTGCGTCAGTTAGCACCAACTGCAGCTGCTGCTTCATTTCTTCGCCGGTTCTGGCAACCAGGAAGTCTTTGCCTGGCGTGAATAAACCTTCGGCATCGTCCCAGGGCGAGGAGATGAGCGGAATCCCGCAAGCCATGGCCTCGAAGGGGCGGATGGTCGGGATGCCCGGCAGTGCCTCCACATACGGCCGCCGCGGCACGTGCACCGTTACTTTGTATTTGGCAAATTCTTCGGCTGCTTTGTAGTTGGGCAGCCAGCCGCCGTACTCAATACCGGCATCGGCTAAGGCTTTGCGCGCATGCTCCGGATAACGCACTCCATAGATTTTAGCTTTCAGCCCCAGTTCCTTCACGGGGTTTATCAAAAACTCATGCAGCTCGGCTGTTCGCTCTTCGTCGCCCCAGTTACCGATCCAGACCAGGTCGCCTGCCAGTTCTTTGCTTTCGTGCGGGTAAAACACGTTGGCATCGGCGGCTTCGTGCCAGGTCCAGGCGCGGGAGGTCCAGCCTTCCTGCAGGTACAGGTCGCGGATAACTTTGCCGAAAGCCAGTACGCCGTCGTAGTGTGTGAGGTCGTAATTGGCCATGCTTTTGCGTTCGGTTACCGCCCGGTGGTGCGTGTCGTGGAACAGCAGTTTGTAGTTGCTTTTGGCCCGGTGCTCCCCTACCCGCTTCACCAGCTCATGCTCACTCCACTCGTGCACAATCACCAGGTCCGAATCCCGCAGCACGTCATCCAGGTCCAGCGAATCGAGTGTGTAGAAATTTGTGCTGATGCCGGGATAGTACTGCTGCAGTTCGTCCAGCTTTTCTTTTCCGTAGCCTTCGATGAGGTTCTGCAGGCTCCAGCCGTTTTCGGGCTCATATACGCGTACCTTGTGCCCCCGCTCCTGCAGTTCCCGCACAATACCCCGCAAAAAATGGGCATTGCCGTGGTTCCAGTCTGAGAGGATGGAGTGGTAGAAGAGGGTGATGTTCATAGGTTGATTTGCTGATTTTTTAATGTGTTAATGTGCTATTTGTCTGAACCGCTGATTTTTGTGATTTGATTGATGACTATGAATTTCTGCCGGAACAAGTTTACAGGAGCAGAGGCAGTGGTGGCAGGAGCAGAAAAGTTTTGCTACCTTCTCTAACTCCCAGAAACGCTCGCAGGTCTAAAAGACGCTGCGAGGTCAGGATAACCACTAAACTTTCTACCTCTCTACCTCTCTACCTCTCTACCTCTCTAACTCCTAAACTCCCAAACTCCTAAACTTTCTAACTCACCACTGCTGCCATCGGGAAGCGGAGAAGCTGGCGGTACACATAATTATAGTCTTCGGCCATGTGGTTGGAGGTGTAGCCGTGGGAGCGCTTGACGGCGCGGCAGGCCATGATGTTGCGAGTGAACTCGTCTTCGATCAGCGTGCTGACGGTATCGCGCAGTTCGTCGGCATCGTCGGGACTTACAAACTTGGCGGCGTTGCCCCACACTTCTGCCAGGCTTTCTGTTTTACCTACTACCAAAGCACAACCCGACATGGCTGCTTCCAGGATGGATAAGCCAAACGGTTCGTAACGGGCTGGCAATACGTAAACAGAGGCCCGGGCCAGCCAGTCGGAGGCTTCTTTGTCGGTTAACTTACCCAGGAAGTGGACGTTCTCCAGCTCAATAACTTCACCGGTGGCTGGATGCTTGTCGTCGCCGGCAATGTAGACCGGCCATTGCAGGTCGGAGGCGATGTGGGCGAGCATCGAAATGTTTTTGGCTTCGTCCCAGACGCGGCCCATGCTGAACACAAATGGCTCTTTTTTCCCAAACTGAAACTGCTGCTGCTCCCGACCATTGTAGATCACAGTGCTGCGCTTGAACGGTCCGTAATACAGCTCTGCCTGGCGCATCATAGCCTGTGTTGGCGCTACCACCATGTCGGCCGCCTGCAAGCCTTCCTGCACCATTTCCCGGTACTTGTTCCAGGCGGCAGGCGCTTCTTCGTCTTTCACAGCTTTCCACCACGACAGCACGCAGGAATGCACCACCACAACCACGGGTCTGCCCCAGTCGAGGTTGCCGTGCGCCATGCCATTCAGGTGCACCAGATCGGGCTGGATTTCCTCGTTCAGCTGCAGGAGCCACTCGCCGGCGTCTACCACATCTTCCCAGGGATTATCCATCCACTCCAGTTTGTAGTTGCTTTCGTAAAGCGTCAGGTTGGTAATGTCTTTAATTTCTTTTCGCTGGTCCTGGCTTAAGGGCGCTCCCATGGTTGCCAGAGCTACCTGTGTCCCGAAGGGTTCCAGGCTTTTAATCAATTCCAGGGCATAGGTCCAGACACCTCCTACGGTGTCGGCGGTCATTAATATTTTTGAAGGCTGCTTTGCTTCCTTATCCTTCGGCATCATATCTCCCATAAATCTTATCTAATACTTCTGCTACTTTCACATACTCTTCTGCTTCGTTGTTAAATCCTTCTCCTTTTGCCAGCCGTTCGGCCCAGGCTACGCCAGCCATGCCCGACCACGCATCGGGTGGGGAGCAGAGACGTTCAGTTCTGGTGCCGTAATAGCGTTCGGCTACAAAATCGTAGAAAGAACCGTTGGTGTTTTTGAAGGCGACGCCGCCTCCTGTTCCGTAAAAAGTGGCACTGATAATGGCTTCCTGTCCGGCTGGCAGGTTCCAGGAGCAGCTTAGCTGCAGGTGTGCCCCAGTGCCCAGTGCCATGCTTGCCGTGGCAAAATCTTCTACTACCTCGTCGGGGTTGGTAACGGGCTGCCCTTTGGCAAAAAGATGGCTCTTTACATTCTGTACTTCCGGAAAATCGAGTGCCCACAGGGCCAGGTCGACCAGGTGCACGCCCAGGTCGATCACGCAGCCGCCACCCGAAAGTTTGGGATCGTAAAACCAGGCTTTGTCGGGACCATAGGCGTTGTGAAATACCAGCTCCACCGCATAAATGTGCCCCAGCTCCCCCGACTGCACCACCTTGTACACTTCCTGCATGGCCTGTGTATGGCGGTAGGAAAGGTCGACGCCGAGCAATCTGTCTGCTTTACGTGCAGCAGCTACAACTCGTTTTGTTTCGGCGGCATTTCTTCCGAGGGGCTTCTGGCAGAACACGGCTTTGCCTGCCTCAAGCGAAGCAATAGTTTGTGCGGCATGAAACGCGCTCGGCGTTGCGATTACCACGCCCTCTACTTCACTTTGCTCCAGGATAGCGTCCAGGGAGTTTATAGCATGAGCAGAGGGTATGGTGGCTAGTGCAGCAGAACAATTTTCGGGTGCTGTATCGGAAATGCAGGTAACTTCGGCCACCTGGTGCTGCGCGATTACCTCCATGCGGTTGCGGCCAATCCAGCCTACGCCCAGAAAGCCTAATTTTGGTTTGCTCGTATTTGTAATGGCTGTTGTGCCTGCTTCAGTTGTTGGGTTGGTCAGGGTGTCTTGCATCATCTAAAAGGTTATCAGGGCTTTCATAAATCCGTTGGGACGGATGGCTAAGGCGGTAAAGGCTTCGTTTATTTTTTCCAGCGGATAGCGGTGGGTGTAGAGCCTGTCCGGCTGCAGGATTCCTTTTGCTACTGCCTCGACAGCCTCTCTTATTCCTTTGATGTACTCCTGCGGGTCGCGTTCATGGGCATTGATGACGTCGAGGCCGCGCCAGTTCCAGAGTTGGATGTTTACCTGCCGCATGCCGTCCTGGTGGAAACCGGCAATAACCAGCATCCCCCGTTCGGCGCACAATTCTCCGGCCAGGTTCAGCGGCCATTCTTTCCCGGTGCATTCAATCACACGCTCGCAGAAATTGCCGTTGGTCAGTTGCTTTACTTTTTCAATGATCTGCCAGTGGTCTTCCATTTTTATCACTTCGTCGGCGCCGCATTCTTGGGCTATTTCCAGGGAGAAATCGCGTTGCGAGATGGCAATGACCCGGGCGCCTGCGTGTTTGGCCAACTGCACCAACAGTGCCCCCAGGAATCCGATACCAAGAATGGCGACGGTTTGTCCGGCTTCTATTTTGCTCCTGCGGAAGATGTTCATGGCACAGCCCAGCGGCTCGCCGGGGAATGGTTGATTGTGCAGCGCTTCGGGCAGTTTGACCACTTTGTCGGCATCGGCTACGTCGTAGGCGGCATAGGAGTTGTAGGAAAGGGCTGCTACGCGGTCACCGACGGCTACACCGGTTACGCCTTCACCTACGGCATCTACCACACCCCAGCCTTCGTGACCGGGATTGCCTGCTTCTACTGGGTAAGTAAACCAGTCGCGGCCTTCCCATACCGGAATGCTGGAAGCGCAAAGGCCGCAGCCTTCGAGTTTGAGGCGCACCTGCCCCAGCTGTGGATCGGGCAACGCTACGTCCTGTACTTCAATATGCCGGGGCGCTGTGATAACCGCGGCCTGCATGGTAGCCGCTTTTGTTTCGGCTGCTGTTGACTTTTCTGCTGTAGGGGTGTTCTGCATGGGTGTTGGTTAATGGTTAGTCCTGAACACGATTCCTACGATTAAAAGATAAACAGGATTAAGAATAAGTATTCCGAAATCTTGTCATCCTCAAATCCTGAGAATCGTGTTCAGAACAAATCAGGCGACGGCTACTTTTTTAACCCGCTCTTCTTCTTGTTGCGTGATTGTATTGAGCACCATCGGCACTTCCAGTCCGCGGTTTTCGCAGAGCCATTGGTAAAGCTTGGCTACGCCCTCCTGCACGCTGTGCTTCGGATACCAGCCGGTGGCTTTCCGGAATTTGCGGATGTCGGACACATAGTAGTGCTGGTCGCCCGGACGCCAGTTGCCGAACGAGAGCGGAATTTCCTGGCCTTTGTAGCGGCTCATAACTTTGAGCAGCTCCAGCAGGCTAACGGTATTTTCCACTCCACCGCCTATGTTAAAGGCCTGTCCGGAGATGCGCGGCATGTGCTCCTGGGCCAGCAGGAAGGCATCTACCAGGTCCTCCACAAAAAGGATATCGCGCACCTGTTTTCCGTCGCCGTAAATGCTGATAGGCTTATCTTCTATGGCCCGGATGGCAAAGTGCGCTACCCAGCCCTGGTCTTCGTTGCCATACTGGTGCGGCCCATAGATGCAGCTCATCCGGAATACAACCGCAGGCATATTGTAGGTGCGGGCGTAGTCGATCACATACTGGTCAGCGGCACCTTTGGAGCAGCCGTAGGGGCTGTGAAAATCCAGCGGTCGTTTTTCGCTGATGCCGTGCGCTTTAATGTGCTCATCGGAAGGATTGTAGCGGGAGCCGTTCTCAACGAATCGCAGGTCTTCCAGTCCGCCGTACACTTTGTTTGTAGAAGTGAACACGAGCGGTGGCGGGTTGTCCTGTGCCCGGATGGCTTCCAGCACATTGATAATACCCCGAGCATTTACCTCGAAATCGTTCACCGGCAAGTCCAGCGAAGTAGTAACGGCTACCTGGGCAGCAAAATGGAACACGGCTTCGGCATTCTGCATCACCTTCTGCACCGACTGTGCATCGCGGATATCGCCTACGTGCACCTGCAGGCGGTCGCCGTAGGTTTCGTGCAGCCACTCCAGGTTTCGCTCCACCCCGTTTCGTGACAGGCTGTCGAACACCATCACCCGCTTGCCTTCGTCGAGCAGTCGCTTGGCCAGGTTGGTGCCTACAAAACCGGCTCCGCCTGTTATGAGCGTATAGCGTTCGGTGGCCGATTTGGTAATGGCTCTATTCACATACGAAAGCTCCTCCAGTTCCTCCAGCCCGTGCTTGGCCCACAGCCTGTACAGCAGTTTGGGCGTGCCGTCGGTGTGTTTCAGGCCGAAGTAGTATTCCCGTTCGTCCACGTGAAAACCGCCTACTGTGGGCAGGCTCAAATCTAAGTCGCGGGCGCCGTACCAGTATACCCGGTCCACATTGGTTTTAAGTACTTTCTTGAACTCCTTCAGCTGCTTGTACTCGTCGAACTGCCAGGTGGAGAAACCGGCTTCGGTTATCCAGAGCTCGGCCTTGCAGTTGTAACGGTTCATTACCTCCCGCACGGCTTCAATGTTTTCGTTCCAGCCATCCCAGAGCTGGTCAAACACATCCGGGAAACCGTGAATGCCGATGGCATCTATGTACTGCATCACGCCGCGCTGGAACATCACATCGAGCCAGTTCGGGTCGATGGGGCTCATGCCGCCCAGCAGTGTTTTCTTGCCGCGCTGTTTTGCCCAGTAGGCAGCGCCGCCCACCATTTCGGCAAATTTGTACCAGCCATAATCGAGCGTGAAGTCGTACTCGGTGCGGTTGTTGGGTTCGTTCCAGAGTTCCACCCACTCAAAGTGTTCGCCTAAATCGGTGATGAACACATCCAGGAAATCGGCATAGGCTTTGGGATTTTTTGGCGGGGAAGAAGTTTTAGCCCGCACGCCGATAGAAGGCGGCGTGTACAGGAAGCAAGGCAGGATATTCACTTCTTTGGCAAGTGTCGGGATCAGCCACTCGTACCAGGCTTTTCCGCCTTCGGTGTAGTAGTCGGCCCAGGAAACGCCGGTGCGCAGCTCGGTAACACCCAACTCTTTCAGGTCGGCCAGCACCTGTTCCACATGCTCCTTTTCGCCAGGACGAAACCATTCTACTATTCCGATGGCGGGTCGTCTGGTTTGGTCTGCTGCGTTGTTGTTTATGTCCATGTTCATTGTTTGTCCTTTTGGGTTGATAGATAGTGTTTGGGCGTATCAGACCGTTAAGCCACGGGTGGCCAGCTCTTCGCTGGCTTCGTTTACACGGTCGTAAGCAATCTGTCCTTCCAGCCAGGCGGCCAGTTCTTCCAGGCCACTGTTAAAATCAACCTGTGGATAAAAACCTAGTTTTTCTTTTGCAAGGGAGATATCGGCATAGCAGTGGCGGATATCGCCAACCCGGTACTTGCCGGTAATTTGCGGCTGCAACTCCGTTTTGTCCATCACCATGGCCAGTCGTGCGGCTATTTCGCTGATGGTGTAGTTGTTGCCGCTGCCCACATTAAATACTTGTCCGTTTGCCTCCTCTTTTTCCAGCGCCAGCCGGCAGGCCAGTGCCACATCGCGCACATGCACGAAATCGCGTTGCTGGTTGCCATCTTCAAAAATCATGGGGGCATTGTTGTTGAGCAGGCGGGAAGCAAAAATGGCCAGCACCCCGGTGTAAGGATTGGAAAGCGCCTGGCGGGTGCCGTACACGTTAAAAAAGCGCATGGCCACGGTCGGGATGTTGTAAGCACGTCCTACCATCAGGCACAAACGCTCCTGGTCGTATTTGGAAAGCGCGTACACCGACGACAGGCACGGTGTTTTCGATTCATCGGTAGGCACAGGCTGCAGGACCTGCCCCTGCTCATCGGAGAGCTCCCACTGCCCTTCCTTCAGCTGCTCAATGCGGCGTTCGGGAACGGTTACCAGCTCACCGGCGGCATTTTTGTACCAGCCTTCGCCGTAGATGCTCATGCTGCTGGCCACTACCAGTTTCTTCACCGGCTTTTTGATGAGGGCTTCCAGCAGTACGGCTGTTCCCAGGTTGTTTACATCGGTGTAATCTTTGATCTGATACATGCTCTGCCCCACGCCCACCATGGCAGCAAAATGATATACGGCATCTACGCCTTCCAGCGCCCGCTCCACTGCTTTCGGGTCGCGCACATCGCCTAGCTGCAGTTCTACCTCGTCGTGCAGGTAAGCCGGGCGCACGCAGTCTTTGCCATGCACCTGCTCCGACAGACTGTCTAACGCTCTTACTTCATAACCCTGGCTGATCAGTTCGTCGGCTAAATGAGAACCGATAAATCCAGCACCTCCCGTTATCAGAATTTTCTGTTTCATAGTTTTTGTTTTTTTGTTTTGGTACAAAGCTTAAAAAGGCTGCGCCGTTGGCCGGATGGTAATCTGGTTCACCGACACGCCCTCCGGCTGACTTAAGGCATATAGTACAGCTTCCGCCACATCGTCTGGCGAAATTGTGCCGTAGCCTATGTCTTCGGCTGTATGAAATCCTGAAATTGTATTTTCGAAAAAAGATGTATCGGTTACGCCTGGCGCTACCACGCTTACCCGGATGGTTGGCAACACTTCCTGCCGCAGCGTGTGGGCTACTACCTCCAGGGCCGCCTTGGTAGCGGCATAAACACCACCGTAGGGATAAGCCTGCTGTGCCGATACGGATGATATAAACACCACATCGCCTCTGCCCTTTTCCAGCATGCCCGGCACAAAGGCCCGCACCAGCCGCAGCGCCCCCATCAGGTTGAGGTTAATGATCTGTTGCCACTTCTCCGGGTCGCCCTCCGCCAGCTTTTCATGGATGCCCTGGCCTGCACTGCATACCAGGATGTCTGGTGTGCCCATTTCCTGCTGCACCTGTGCGTAAAGTGCGTTGATGGCCGGGCCCGAAGTAACGTCACATGAAAAAAATGAAATTTGCCCGGGCAGGTCAGCAGCAGGCTTAATGTCGGCGACGGCAGTCTGAACAGCGGCGGCAGAAAGCCTGCTGGCTATCGAGCGACCAATACCAGAACTTCCCCCACTTACCAAAGCTTTTCTACCCTTTAAATGCAGCACGCAGATCAATTATAGTGATTAATATATATAGAATTTTTTCAATTCCTTTATTGATAGCTAGAACGTAGGATGCAGGCACAGGGTTGTAGAAGAAGCTGCTGATCCTGCAAAAACGTACGTTTTATTGTTCAACTTTTGCTGTCCGCCAGGCTTTGTGCAGTTTATGTAAACATTACAAACTACCTGTAACTGATCCTGTTGCCAGAAGAGGTGCGCTTCTGTTTGTTAGTTGGTTAACCCTACACTACTGATCTGGGAAAAAATAGTTATGTTTTTCAAATCTGCAGGAGCAAAGGGTGTGGTGACTGCAGCAGTAAACTTTTCACGCGATAAAAACAGGCAAGCACTTTGATTACAGCCATTCCCGCCCCGCTGAAACCTAACTAAAAGCAAACACTTCATCTTTCCTGAGACTTTCCTGCGGTTTTATTATTTTCGTTATCTGTCCGTTTTTCAGCACGATGATCCTGTCGGCATCAATGATGTTCGACATTTTATGGGATATCACGAAGGTGGTTCGGCCTTTTACCAGTTGCCTGAAAGCAGCCTGCACCAGTGCTTCCGCCTCGGCATCGAGGGCCGAGGTGGCTTCGTCGAGAATTAAAATAGCCGGGTTTTTCAGGATTGCCCGGGCAATGGCAATGCGCTGCTTCTGTCCCCCGGAAAGGTTATTGCCGCGCTCGCCTACCATTGCCTCGTAGGTGTGCGGCAGCTGCATGATAAAGTCGTGTGCGTTGGCAAGTTTTGCAGCATGCTCAATTTCTGCCTGGGTGGCATGCGGCGCTCCGTAGGCAATGTTATTCCGGATGGTATCGTTGAAGAGAAGCGTGTCCTGCAGCACAATGCCGATGTGCCGCCGGATGGCGCTTTGTTTTAACTGCCGGATGTCGGTGCCGTCTATTTTAATAGTACCCGCAGCAGGATTGATCAGGCGTAGCACCAGTGCCATGAGCGTGCTTTTTCCTACCCCGCTGGGCCCTACGATGGCGACCGTTTCGCCGGGATGTACGTGCAGGTTCAGGTTCTGGAACACCGGTTTGTGCTGCTGATAGGCAAAACTGATGTTTTCAAAATGGATCTCCCCGTACGGCTTTTCCAGCTCGCAGGCAGAGGGCAGATCGGCGACCGGATCCTCGGCATCTAAAATGGAATTGAGGATATCCAGTGACACAGAGGCTTTGCGGTAGGTCTGGTAAACCCCGGTCAGGCCCTGTACCGGCCCGAACAAACCGCCAATGTAGCCCAGAAAAGCAACCAGCGTTCCCAGCGTAATTTCGTTTATCATAATCAGGTAGCCGCCAAACGCAATGGCAGCGATGCGGGCGATGGTCACGGTCAGGTTTTTAAACGCACCTACCTGCGTGTCGGTCTTGATGCCGTTGAGCACGTGCCCGTTCGTTTCAACTACCCGCGACAGAAAATGACTGGCTTCCACCCGTTCCATGGCAAAACTTTTTACCGTCAGAATGCTCGAAAATGCTTCGCTGAAGCGTCCGTAAATCTTTGCCCAGTTTTCCATCAGGAACCGCTCCCGCTGGATCTGCTCTTTGGAAGCCCACATGCCAATGAGGGCAGGCAAAGGAGCAAAAAACAGCACGACCAGCGACAACTGCCAGTCGAGCCGGAACATGACACACAGGGAAATAACCAGGTAAGCCAGTGTTGGGAGCAGGTAGAAAATAATGTCGCAGAAGGCGCTTACGAAGCCATTGATGGCCCGGTCAAACTTAGTCATGATCGTACCCACTCCTTCTTTCTGGTGATAGGTGAGCGGCAGAAAATAAAGCTTTTCGACAGCAACGGCCTGCAGATCGACCTGTAAACTCAGCCTTACTTTCCAGACAAGCCAGTTCTGCATGCCCCCAATCACATCTTTTGCCAGCGTGAGCACAAACAAGGCACCCACCGTTAATGCGATTACCTGCACAGCCGTATTCTCCGGCGATACGATCTCATCAAAGAAAAATTTCATAATCAGGGGCTCCAGCACTCCTAACCCGGATGCGGAAAGCGCAAGCAACAGTGTCAGCAGTATCTTAAACCTAAAAGGAGCGATAGACTTTGAAACATGATTTGTAATTCGTTGCCAGTCGTTCATGAGTACTCAATATTTCTGTGTTCTACATACTTTTTCAGGAGGAAAGGCTGGAGCGTAGTGCGCACGCAAGTATTTTAACTGTACCTATCATACAGACGCAGCAATAAAACCCCAACCCTGGGTAGCAAATTAAGTTGGTTACAAAAAACAGTCGCTAAAGCACAAGATTATAGTATTTAAACCATATAAAGCACCAGCTAATGGATACCGCAGAATCAATTTTTAAAATAACTTATATTTTTTATATGATTATTACATTTACGCGTACATAAGCTAAAGGATGAACCGTTCACCCAGGTTATTCGGTCAACTGCTAAGAATTTATAAACGAACTACTTAACAGGGAATCATTTACCACCTGCACTACCTGTAGCTGTGCTCCTGCGTCGTTTGCTGCCTGCTAACATGCTTTGATAATCTTTTGAAACATCCTCATGAAAAATGCCTTGTCGTTTGTCCTATTGTGGTGCTTCGTGGGCAGCCTGGCTGTGGGCCAGCACGTAAACCCGTCGCTGCTCCTGAAAGGAACAGTGCTCGACGCTGCATCTAACCAACCAATGGAATTTGTAACGGTGGTAGTAAAAGTGGCAGGTAACACGCAACCTCTCAAGAGTACCTTAACAGACCAGGATGGCAGGTTTAGGGTGGAAGTGGTTCCGGCGCAGCAGTATGAAGTGGTGTGTTCATTCGTAGGCTACCAGGTCAGGGAAATGCCGGTGCCTGCCCAGGCGAGTGGCATTGTGGATTTAGGAAACATCCTGCTGTTGCCGGATGCAAAGCAGTTAAGCGAAGTGCAGGTTGTTTCGGAGCGGGCACTCGTGACCTACGAAATCGATAAAACAGTTTACCATGTAGCCGCAGATCCGGAAAGTAAAACGAGTCAGGCCATTGATATGCTCCGCAAAGTCCCCCACCTGACCGTAGATGCCGACGATAACATTAAACTGAAGGGAAATGGCAATTATGTTGTATTGATCAACGGAAAGCCGTCGACCCTTTTTGCGCGCAATGCAAAAGATGCTTTCCGAAGCATGCCCGCCAACTCGATCAAAAGCATAGAGGTAATGACAACGCCTCCCGCGCGGTACGATGCCGAAGGGATCGGGGGCGTGATCAATATTGTTACGCACAGGCAGCAACAGGGCGGCTACAACGGTTCCGTCAACCTGAGTGCCAGCAGGCCCGCAGGCTATTATGCAGGCGGGTACCTGACAGCGATCAGAAAGAAAGTTGGTTTTTCGGCTTATTTCGGTTACAACAAAAATGCCTCGCCCGACAGCAGGTTTTCTTTAACCAGGAAGAATCATACGCAGGGCAACAGCAGGCTGGAACAACAGGGCGAAAAAGATTACCGCGGAAACTTTCAGTACCTGGAAACGGAGTTGAGCTACGAACCCGATTCGCTGAATTTGCTTTCGGCCAGTTTCAGCTACAACGCGAACAGGGGGAGCAATTTTTATACCCAACATGTGCAGTCGTTTGACCCGGCAGGCCAGCTACAACAGGCGTATACCCAGCAGTACGACGTACAGAATACCTGGCGTGGGCACGACCTGGGTGCAGACTACCAGCGCTCCTTCCGGAAAAACAAAGAGCAGCTTTTCACGCTTTCCTATAAACTCAGAGCCACCTCCGACAATGCCACTTCCGACTTCAATTTTTTCCCGGTGCTTCACTACAACGGCTCCCTGAACAAAACGGAAAACAGCGGTTCTTTCCGGGAGCATACGTTCCAAGCCGATTATGTACATCCCATCAAGGAACAGCAGGTGGAGCTGGGTGTAAAAAGCATTTTCCGAGCTAACGAGAGCAACTACTATTACAAAAGCCTGAACGCCAACACAGACACTTACGAAGTTAACAAGGCCCTCAGCAACCTGTTTAACTACACCCAGGATATTCATGCAGCCTATGCCTCCGTAACCTTACACCACGCTAAATGGGGGCTGAAAGCAGGCGGGCGCCTGGAAAACACAAGGGTCAAAGCTGACTTCAGATCATCGGGCACCGTGGCCAGGCAGGAACAGCTGAATTTTATTCCCAACATCATTGTTTCGCGCCAGCTACAGCCTACTTCCATCCTGAAACTGGCCTACCTTCAGCGGATTGAGCGGCCCAGCCTGTACTACCTGAACCCGTACCAGAATAGCATCGACCCGAAAAACATTTCGTTCGGTAACCCGGGCTTAGTACCCGCCGTCAGCAACCAACTCGACTTATCCTACAATGCCTATTTCGGCGGCACGTCGGTTAGTGCCGGCACGTACTTCAACTTCACCAACAATTCCATCCAGCGGTTCACCACCACCGGTACCGACGGCGTTGCCCGCACCACCTATGGCAATATTGGCAGCAGCAGCAACGTTGGCATCTCCTTCAGCAGTAATATTGATCTGCTGGAGAAAATCAACATCAACCTGAACAGCAACGGCAACTATACCTGGTTAAGCAGCATCATCGACGGCAACCCCCAACACAACAAAGGGTTTACGTTCGATGCTTTTTTATACCTCAGCTATAAATTCCTTAACACCTGGCGGGTAAGCGGCAATGCCGGCTACCATGCACCCGGTATCCTGTTGCAAGGCAAATCCGGCGACTATTTTTACAACAGCTTTGCATTGAACAAGGACATCCTGAACGAAAAAGGCAGCCTGAGCTTTAACGTGAGCAACCCGTTCCGGAAAGAGCGCAGGTGGTTTAACCAGCTGGAGACGCCAGCTTTTTACCAGTTCCAGGAGTCGCACTTCCTGCAGCGCTGGTTCAGCCTCACGTTCAACTACCGCTTTGGAAAACTGGAGGAGGAAATGGTGCGAAAAAAACGCGGCATCGAAAATAACGACATCAAAGCTGCCGAAAAGAAAGTTGATGGAATTTAAGCCCTACAAAACTTACGCGCCGGTAGCAGCACCTTTTTATACCTTTCCCGTATTTGCTGTAGCTGCCACCACACCCACTGCTGCCGCATAAGCGCTCTGCAGTGCTGCTTCTATAGCTCTGGACGCTGCTGCAGCCATACCATCACCCGGGAACCCTGTTCAATTCACTACCTCAGACTATAACAATTCAATTCTTATCCTTTGCAACATGAACTTTAACTACAACATTAAGCTGGAAGACAAACGGGTGCTGCTACGCCCGATCTGTCACACAGATGCTGCCGCCTTCCAAAACATTGCGTACGAGCCCGACACCTGGCGCTTTATGATTTCCCGGATAGCTTCGGAAACGGAACTGAACACCTGGATGCAACAGGCAACAGACGCCCGGACGCAGCAACTCCGGTATACTTTTGCTATCATCGACAAAGCGTGCGGGTCCATTGCCGGCAGTACGGCTTACGGGAATATTTCGGTTCCGGACCAGCGACTGGAAATTGGCTGGACCTGGCTGGGCAGTGCCTTCCGGGGCAGTGACCTGAACAGGCACTGTAAATTCCTGCTACTGTCGTATGCCCTGGAGGTGCTGCAGTTTGAGCGGGTGGAGTTTAAAACGGATGTGCTGAACGAGCGCTCCCGGAAAGCACTCCTGAAAATAGGCGCTACCGAAGAAGGCATTCTGCGCCGGCACACCCGGATGCACGACGGCCGCATGCGCGACACCATCTACTACAGCATTCTTCGGCCGGAATGGCAGGAGCTCAAAGAGCGGGTGTTTCCTGATTTAACCTTTACTTTTTAATTCAGAGTGGTCTCCCTTTCGTATAAAAATTCAGTAGCACCTGTATTAATGGAGACAAGCGAGACCTACAAAATAGTACTCATCCGCCATGCTAAACCTAAGGTGGACCGCAGCGGCTTATTCAGCGCCGCTGCTGCCGGCCGTTTTATTACGGAATACGATGCAGCTGCTGTTGAAGATTTTGTGTTCGAGCACCACGCCATTCCTACAAACGGCATAAAAAAAGTATTCTGCAGCACCCTCGTCCGCTCCCAGCTCACAGCCAGGGCTATTTTCGGGGAGGAGGTAGAGCTGGTTGTTGGTCATGAATTCCGGGAGTTCGAACGAAAAGTGATTACCCTTCCCCTGCTTAAACTTCCGCTCAACTTCTGGCTGCTGAGCAACCGCATCCTCTGGTTGCTTGGCCTGAACAACAGCGGCATCGAAACGTTCAGGGAGGCGCGCAACCGTGCCCGCAACTGTGCGGAGCTGTTAGCCGATGAAGCCAAAGTACACGACAGTGCCATCCTGGTGGCCCATGGCCTGCTCAATAATTTTATTAAGCGGGAACTGCGCCGCAAGGGCTGGATACACACCAGCCGGGGCGGCTCCAGTTACCTGGCGGTAAATATTTTTGAGAAGGAGAAGGGGCAGAAGAGAGAGCGTTAGATAAATTCGCATTTACCAGCTTCGGTTTATCCCATTTCTTTATGCTGTTTTTGTTCTGCTGCGCCTGCCACCACAGCCTCTGCTGTGTACAGGACGTGCCTGCACAGAAACAAAAGGAGGAAACCAGCCTAAACCGATTTCCTCTTTTGCTTACTCCCTGTTGCTGAATTCACAGCCAGTTTACACCTGAATACATCAGGCTAGTACTTCACCACCCTTTGCACCGTAATGGTATTTCCTATTTCTAACCGGATCAGGTATATGCCCGTCGACTGGTCAGCGAGATCAACTTCCACGGTGTTACCTTTACGAAGGTCAATTGGCAGGGATTTTAGCTCAGCGCCATCCATGCGGAAGATCGTGAGCTTGCCTTGCTCCTGCTTGTAGCCGTGCGCAGTTACCCGGAACCTGTCTCTTGTTGGGTTAGGATAGACAATGAGCTGTTGGGCCTCACAATTTTTGCAGTCGTCTATGCCAACAGTCCCGCCGGTTGTACCACCCAGAACAGATCTGCCCCGGTAGGTAACCAATGTCTGGCCAGGGTAGCTGCCCGTGAAGGTTACCGGCACCACCGCAGATTCTCCGACTACTTTAAAGCTGATAGAAAGCAACGTTACATCTCCTTTCGGAAGATTACTAAGCGCACCGGCGGCAAAACTGATCCGGCCCGTCCTGTTGTCTACCATGTTCAGCAGTTCGACAGGCAGTTGGGTACCGGCATTTGCAGCTGTTACCTGCAGCACCTCCGGATCAAAGGCCAGGTGGACTTCGGCGCCATCTATCTCCTGCTGATTCGCATGAAGCATCACCGGCAGACTGAACTCATCTCCCACCTGGTGAACCTGCCCTGGTTTCACCAGTTCCATAAATACTGGTGAAGTAGCCAACAGCACGCCCATGCCGTTCAGCTCCTCCTCCCGGCCTCGCAAGTCTTCGTAGGAAGTAGCCGTAACTTCATCGCTGCGCTGGTTAAAGCTGCCCGACAACAATGAGAAATCCAGCAGGGTAACCTGTTGATCTTCATTAAAGTCGGCTCTGTCGTCGTAGCCGCTGCTTTCCTGCGCCAGATTGTAAGTAGATGCCAGCACACTGAAGTCAGTAATTGTAACCTGGTCATCGTTATTGGCATCCCCCTCTTTCAGTTCTCCGAAATTAATCACATTCTCGCCCGGAGCGAGTGTGGCGGCACGTGCATTCCTGAGCGTATGGCTGTTTTTCACCGTCACCACATAATTTCCTTCTGCCACCCAGACATCATTGATCGAGAAATTACCCTGTTCGTCCGTTGCAGGAGTGTAAGACGCAACAGGGGTTGTTTGTCCGGCCGGGAAAACATCCACATGAAGCGGCGCCTTCCAGTTGGCATGCGGAGCCTCCGGCCTACCCTGCAGCTGCACATTACCTTTCAGCACAATGCCCGGAGTAGGAGCAAGATTAACGACTACTTTTACAGCATCAGTGGAAAATAATGCACCGTCATGAACAACCAGCAGGAAGGAATAAGTCTTGCCCTGGTCGGAGGAGGTAACCGAAAAGAACGGATTAGCCTTGTTGGGAGCGAAAAGGGTTACACCTTCCGGAGCAATCCATTCGTAGGTCAGTTCGTCGGGATCCGGATCTGAAGAGGTTGAGCCGTCTAATGTTACAATGCCGGCAGCTGTAACGGTGATATCCCGACCAGCATTGGCAACAGGCGCCCGATTGGTTGACTGCACGGTCCAGCTCACCGAAGTTTCCCCGGTCCCCGCCATTCCACTGCTATGCTTGGCGAATGGCTGCAGGTCGAAACTCAGTTGGTAATTACCCGGCAGGTTGCCTGCGCTGCTTAACCCGGAAACACTGTAGACCGTGTCGTTTACCATCGCAAAACTTAAACCTTCTGTATCTACAGCCGTTCCGTTTCTGGTGAAGCGAATGGCATCCGGGAACGCTGTATCGCTCAGCAACTTCGCATTGAAGGCAAGCTGTACGGCATCTACCTGTGTGCTGATCGTTTGATTTGCCTTAAACTTCCATTTTGCTGAAAGCGGCACCTGGTCGATAAACAGCTGTTTCTCTGCAGTTCCCACTCCTCCGTTTACACCTGTGGCGGTTACCTTAATGCCGGTACTGCCGCCCGTTCGTAAGGTAACCGGTATGGAGACAGCTCCGGCAGCAGCGTTTGCCACAGTTTTCAGAACTACCTCCCCGCTTAAATCAACCTGCGAAACAGTTACCTGCGACGCCTCGTCGCTCAGGTTAAAGGTTACGTCCAGCGACAGGCCGGATGTAACGCCATCCGAATCGGAGAAGCCACGGTCCGGGCTTACAGCTAAGGCTGTGATGGCCGGTGCAGCAGAACGATTCACCGTCCAGGAGAGTGCCTGTGTACCCGTACCGGCATTACCAATGGCATCTGTAAAGCCTTCCAGGTTAACAGTAAAGCTATATTCGCCATCCGGATAAGTCAGCATGCTTAAGTTATTGACTGTCCAGGTCTGCAGGTCGGTGTTTGACAGCTGGTCTATTGCCAGCGGCAGCACCTCCCCGTTCCGCGTCAGCGTTAAGGAGGCCGTGTTGAAACCTTTTACATCTTCGTTGAACTCCATATTTACAGAAGCTACGTGCTGCGCATCAATGCCACCTGTTGTCGATTTTTCCAGGCGCACGACCTGCGGTCCGTTGTTATCCACTGTCAGCTGTACCGACTGCACTTTCATACCTGCTACCTGGTCCACTGATTTTATCGTTGGCAGGTCCACCTCCAGCATATAAGTTCCGCTTTCGGTCAGGATGCGGCCCAGCCCCGAGAGGTAGAAGAGCTGCTTGTCTGCCCGCACCGAGTCGATGGTAAGCAAGCCATTTTGCAGCACCTCCCCCTTCAGTACCCGGAACTTCTCAGGACCGGCCGTAGTCTCGTCGATTGGCAGGTTGAAGAGTACCTGTATGGTATCGAACGCAGCAGCTATGTTGCCTTCCGGAAGCCCCTGGAAGGCCTGCACCGCCGGCACCGTCAGGAACTGCGACCAGGTAAACTGTTTCCCGGTTTCGCCGCTGGTGCCATAGCTGTCCTGCACACCGGCAGCCTGTACCGTTAAGTTGTAGAAGCCGTTTCCGGAGGTCAGCGCAGCAACATCAACTGTGAAAGTAGCTGTATCAACTTGTGAAACCACCACGGAGTTGTCGATGATGTTCGGACCTCCCTGGAAAGTCAGGCTCAGATCTTCGTAGGTGAAGGTGGCAGGGTCGATGCTCTTGTTAAATTTAACAGTAAGCGTTTGCACCTGTTCGGAGGTGATTTCCTCAGCTGGTCCTTCGATGCTGACCACCTCCGGCACATCCTGGTTTCTCGGGCTCCAGACAACAGTATAGGTAACCGGTTCTGTAGAAGCGAACTTATCCACGAAATGGAATTTATTTTCATACACAGGCGGACGGCTAACCGGTAAAGTTACAAACGTGAGCCAGGCGTTGTCGAGCGGAATCACCTGCCCATCGCTGCGGGTCACGCTTACCAGGTCGTATTTCCTGTTGCCCGGATCAGCAAGCCTGATGTAATTCCATCCGCTGCCGGAAGGCGTTACTGTAAGCGTATTGGTAAAGGCAGGCCCTGCTACCGCAGCGGAGAAATTGCCGGCTGCTGCCACCGCTACCTGTTCGGTCCGGTTGCCTTGCGAGAAGTAGATCATATCCGGCGTATCATCAGCATCGAAATTGTCATTCACCAGAAAGTCGTTGATACCATCTTCTGATGCGCCATAAGCCCGGATACTGCGGGTAAGTTCATGCAGCTGCACGCCTTTCACCAGGCTCAGCTCCGGATTGCCGAAGCTGTTGGCATGCACCACGCTGGCTTCGTAGCTCACGAACTTACCCAGCAGGGAGCTTGTGAAGTACCACTGCCCGATACGTGTTTGCAGTGCCGGAATAGTGCCGAAGTTGATATCGGTGACGCCCAGCTTTTTCGGTTGCCCCTGGAAGTTGGAGCCTACAATGTTGAAGTTGATGGCCAGTCCTTTTTCGTTTTCGACAACTTTAGGCTGCGCCGAAGATATCATCATGTTCACCGCCGGCCCGTAGCCCTGGTTCTCTACCATCACGGCCAGTTCGGCAGGAACAGATGGTTCGATTTCAGGTGAAGTAAGGGCGTCATCCCCCAGGATGTTGCGCTCCATAAAGTAGTGCAGCATCAGGTTCGGACTAGGGTTTACAGTGAGCGGAACGTCAGCCAGTGGGAGGTTTACCATGGCCTGTGCGTATGGATCGAAATAGCGTACGGTGCCACCAAAGTTATACACCTTTGGTACTGTAGGCGCCGCACCTTGTTCCGGAATGAACAGGAACTTCACGATGCCATTCTGCTGCGAAGCAATGGCGCCGTTTCCGGCTACATCAGACAGGTTGGTCAGGCTCTTGGTCTGGATTTCGAACACCCCGTTGCTTGGCACACCGTTTTCATCCGTGATCTGGATGTCAATACTTATTAACTCCATCGGATCGGTTGGGTGGCCGTTGAAAATGTCAAGCGTACCTTCAAATGCTTCGCGGGTCATGGTGAGCTGCTGGCTGAACTGCACTTTTACAGAGGCGCAAACGGCATTCTTCTGTCCGTCCAGAATTTGATCCAATGATTCCCTGTTCTGCATGAACATATCTTCCAGAGATGTATAGCCCTTGCTTACAGCTTCATCATAGGCAGTTTTTAAAGCATAAGACCTGGTTTGCACCTGGTTCCAATTGATGATGTCAGGATACTGTTCATTTGGTGCCAGCACACCTGCCTCCAGCGCCTCTATGGATGTGTTCCAGCGGGTAAAGAAAGTCCGGATAGTGCTCTGGGGAATTTCGTATCCCTGCATGGCGGCCAGTATGGAAGTTTGAACTGCTGCCGGAATAGAATCTAAAGCAGTTATATAACCTTCCAGTTTCGGTTCAAGATCTTTCCAGGCATCGCTGTCAATCATGGTTCCGAAATATTCCCTTGCCCATGCTTCACGAAGTTCGTAAGCACTGAGCACAAACTGCAGGTTATCTCCAATTTCATAAAATACTGCCCCCAACTGATCGCTGGCAGCTGCTTGCTGCATGCCAAACACGTTCATGCTACCACCCGCGGTTTCCGTAGCTGCGCAGGTGTTTATGGCATCAATGATTCCTTTAGGACAGCCAATCCAGGGTGGCACCAGGTCAGGTATACAAGGAATGTAGTCAATGGCACCTTTTTTGGCCAGGATATTACCCAGTACGCACGTACCAGTGGCAAGCCCTGTTCCGGCAGGTCCGGCACAACCGGCGGCTGCTCCGGCTATAGCATTGATACACTCAACGCAACTGCTCTTACTTGTTTCATACTCGGGCGTTTTGCCAGTTCCGGTATATGTACCATTGGTAGGACATATGGCACAGGTAGGAGTACCTGTGCCTACACCGCCACCACTACCAGGATTTATGACGATAGGAGTACCAGTACCTGTACCTGTGCTGGTACATGACCTCCCCGAGTAAGAGAACATTGTTCCTCCCTTTTGCCACAGGCCTGTCGAAATGTTACAGGTGTACCAGTACACCACACCGGCAAAATCCTGGCAACTCAGGCTTTGCTGGGCGGCCATTGTGCTGTATTGCGATGGAGCCATGCCCAGGAAGTCAGAAATGGCCTGCACAGACGGTCCGCCTGGCAATGGCTCACCTTCTTCTGCACTCGCACGTCTGCGCATAATTACCGGCACCTGTATGCTCTGCTGGGCCAGCAGCCTGGCAGGCTGGTAGTTTGTCACAAACTCATACTCCGGATCTGTTGTTGGCAGGTTCAGTGCCACATCTTCGGCTGCAATAAGCCCGTGGTTCGTGAGTGTCACTTTAAAGGCATACACCTCACTGCCCGATAGCTGCGGCATCACTTTCGGCATATCAATCGTTACTACCGGCATGGGAACATTCGTTTCGAAGGTAGCCTCCAGCGTAATGTCATACTGGTCTTCTATGGCTGTCGGCACAACCGACCAGCTAAAGGTGATGGCCTGGTAATTGAGGAAAACAGATGTTTCGGTAGTTCCCCCCGGGTTGATCGTGATAGTACCATTGTAAGGCAGGTGTTTGTCTTTCTCAACAATAATGCGGTGCTTTCCTTCCGGAATGTCTGCTGCCGTAAACACACCGGTGGCATCTGTAACGCCTTCGGCATACACCACGCCTGTAAAGTAGTTTTTCACCTGCACGCGGGCTCCTGCTACTTTAGGCGCCCCTTCCGAATAGTAGGTAAACTGGTTTGTTACATCCACTTTGAGCGTGCCTGCAGATTCGGATTTCTTTTCGAAGGTGAATGGAATATTTAAAGCGTTACCGTTCTGCGCTTCGATCGCGACGCTGCCTTTTACAGGGTAATCGAAAGGTACTTCTGCCAACGCCATGAATTTAAGGATAACAATGGCTGTGTCGCCGCTCGACATGGAAGGCAGGCTTTTTGGTGTAACTGTCGTCAGCCAGTTTACCTGGGGCAGCCCAACCGTAATATTGCCGGTCGTACCCACACCTTTGTTAACCAGCTTTACCTCCACTAAGCGCTCCCCTTTGCTGGAAGAGGCAGCAACATGCAGCTGGCTTACATCTGCTACAAGGTAGGCACCAGGTGCCTGGCAGAAATAGAATACGTCCTGCCGCTGCAGCGTTCCCTCCTCCGAAACGGCATTCAGGCTGGCCACCTCAAAATCAGTGCCTGGCGACAGCGCAGAACCAACAACGGCATAAGGAAGGCTGATCGTAGCATTTCCGGCAACAGCAGCAAGTGTATCGAACAAAACTTGCGCTCCATTCGGCAACGTGACGGGTGCCAGCGTAAAATCAGTTAGGGTTCTGTTGCTAAGGTTATTTATGGAAAGTGCACCTTTCAGGGTGTCTCCCAGCACTACCCGGAACTGCGGAATCTGGCCACTATTTATTCTCACCCCAAGAATATCGAAGTTATCCTGCTGTGCAGTGACTCCCATGCCCGGGAAGCTAGCACCTACTGTGTAAGAACCGGCTTCGTTGGCAAGCGGAACAAACCGGGTGCTGTAGTTACCGGAACCGTCGGTGGTAGCTGTTACAGTTCTGCGCAAGCCGTTGGTGATAACGTACACTTCCACTGGCTCATTAGCCGCTGCGGCTCCATTAAACTTAGTGGCTGTGCCTGTTACCGGAACCGGCTGCCCTTTCAGGTAATACTCACCGCTCACGCTGGCCGTTGCCGTATAATCCGGGTTAATTCTGAAGGTAGCTGGAGCAGACGTGTTATTTGTAAGCAGCAGCTCCGTCAGAGTTGAAGCCGGGTTCACCCAGTAGAGCAACTTGTAATCGCCTGGCGTATTTGGCGCCTGCACCGCGTTCTGTACCTGAACAGTTTGCCCTGCCGGGATTGGATTTGCGATAACATCTTCAGAAACCTGCTTGTCCGAAGCATCGATCACATCGTCTTTAGACAGGTACCCACGCACCACCACTCCGGTTGGCGCAGTCGCAAAACCTGAGTTTTTAACCGATACTGTATAGTTAAACAGCGCCTTGGCCTGCACATTGGCATTTGGTAGGCTCACGGCAGTAAGCTGCAGATCGGGGATATTCTGGTCTGATACCATTACCCAGACGGTACCGGTAGAGAAGCCGCTGGCAGTGGCATGGAAGTACACCTGCTTGTTGCTGTCGGTTACGCCGTCGTTCACGGTGGTAACCGGTACATCCACATAAGCCTGGCCAACCGGAATTACAACAGTGGCAGGCACGGTGGCTTCATTCGTATCAGACGAAGTAAGATTCACGGTCAGGGCAACATTGGCAGGCGTGTTACGCGTTACACGAAGTTGGCCTGCATTGGCAAAACCTTCCGGCAGGGTAAGCTGACTGGCCGTTAAGCTTAAGGCAGGACCATCGTTATCTGTTACGGTTAATGCTGCAGAAACAGAACCTGAAGAGGTAGCCGGAGCATTACAGCCGCAGGAATTTACAAACACGGAGGCAGTTACCTGCACCTCCCGGTCACCATCTGCCAGCGTGTTGTCTACTACACCAATGGTAAAGGTCTTTTCATTTTCATTGGCTGCCAACGGTATAGAGGCTGGTAGTATAAGGGTATTGGGCAGGCTGGCCGACAGGTTTGCCGTAAAGGCGGTTGAGCTGCTCTGCGCAGTACGGCGCAACGTTGCCTGTGTGGCAAAAGCACCACCATCTTCTGAAACCGTACTGGTGTGAATGACCAGCTCAAGGCCCGGCACATCATCGTCTTTTACCAGTATTGTGGCACTGGCCGATTCATGATTGGAAGCGCCTGCGTTTATGGTCACAGGTAAATCCACTTCCGGAACTGCATCCTGCTCCAGGTTTACAACTACATCTGCAAACAGGCTGCCTGCCGGAATAGTAACAGAGGATGGTACCGGGAAACGGGTCTGGCTGCTGGAGTTGAGGAACACCTGCAACGGCTGAGCAGGAGCAAGATTGGTCGTTATCCGGAAAGTCGGGCTGGTACCTTCCATGGCATCTGCAGGCAGATTAGCAATTGTCAGAGAAGGCTTATCGTTATCAAGGATAGTAACAGGAGCTGAGGCAACCTCAAAACCCGTAGCAGCAACACGCAGTACATCCTGTACAGGGCCTTCCGTAAGATCATTGTTTGCAGCCGTTACGATGAAGGTAGCACTGGCATTACCGGCCGGTATGGTTACTTCCGAAGGGAAGGCAAATCGTGCAGCGTTCGTGAGACTTACTGAAATAACCAATGGCGCTGTAAACGCTCCTGTTCTGCTGACTTTCGCCGTAACTCCCGGACCTCCCTCTGTAAGTTCAGCTGCTGATAGCTCAAGGGAAAGCAGTTTTTTCGTGGTCCAGGGTGTTTCCTGAACAGCAGTATTATTCGCCTTGCCGCCAGGTACTTCTCCGATAGCAGGGTCCGGTAGTAGTTCTACTACAAAAACTCCCTGGTCACCAACATTCATTTGTGCCGGAATGGTTACCTCCCTGTTTCGCTCAAGCACCTGACCAGGAGCCAGCACATCGTTATCTGCAAAAGCAGCTTGCTGAAGCAGTGTCCTGTTCTGACCGGTTGCCGATTGCATGTAAAGGCGCTCCGTCCAGTTAATAGCAGACTGACCTCCGCCCACGTTTTCTACTTTCCAGGATACAGCTACTATCTCGCCAGGAGATACCACTGTTTTGTTGGCTGTTACACTGTGTACACTTAAATCAGGAGCAGGCACATGGTTGTTTATGCTTAAGGTAAACTTTCCTGCGCTTGTATTATTTCCTTCCACAACGAGGTAATACGTATTACCTGGCACCAAACCTTTCTTACCAAAAGAAATAGTTGATCCGGCAACCGAGGCGCCTATCACATTATCTTTAGCAGCTAACAGGTGCATTTTAGCCTGAAAATTAGCGACTATTGAGAAACTAACGGAATCGGAGACTTCAGGCACCCTAAAGGAATAGAAAATATCCGGAGCTGGTTGGTTGCCCGTTCCGGTAAACCGGTCTGAGTAATGAGTGGTTGTATCAGTAAGCGTAAAGGGTATGGAGGCAATAGCTACAGCTGTTTCAAACGTATCCCCGTTCCTTGGTGCACTGATACTAAACTGGCTGTTGCTCGTATCAGAGACACTGCTATACGTGAGGCTTGTAATTCTGACCAGCACCTGGTCTGATGTAACGCCGGATGGAATTGTCCAGTCATAGAGGCCTGAATTTGCGGCAGATTCCGTGACAACAGTCCAGGAGGCGCCATTCGTAGCAGAATACTCTATTTTCACAAAGGTGGAAGCTGCTAAGGCATTGGATGTCCACCTGATTTGTTTTACCTGCCCGTTATACCACTTTTCGCCTCCATTAGGGCTCATAACGGTAATGGTGGGTTTTGAGATGGTAAACGCACTGTTACTTACATCCTGGATAGCAGGATCAAGTACGTCCTGAATTTTTAGCAGGTAAGTACCGGGGTCGGCTTCCGCTGGAATACTCCAGTTATAAGTACCTGTGTTGCTCACGTCGCCAGCAATTTCCGTCCAGATAGTACCATTGTCTGCTGAAAGGCTGATCATTAACTTTCTGGAAGAGGCCAGGCCCTGGGAGTTCCAGCGGATAGTGCTGGTGGTTCCGGTAAACCACACTTCTCCGCCATTCGGAGCGGTTACTTCGATACCGGGCTTAATAACAGTGAACACTGCGTTGCTGTAATCAACAATAGAAGGATCTACAGCATCCTGAATCCTGATCAGGTATGTAGTACCCGGAGCAAGCGTAGTTGCTAACGTCCAGTTATAAGACTCGTTATTCGCAACAGCTTCTACAACGGTATTCCAGGTATCGCCATTGTTGGCCGAGTAATCGATACGTACGTTGGGCGAGTAGGCGCCGTCTTTTTTCCAGGTGATCAACTTGTTCTGGCCAACATACAGCACTTCTCCGCCATTCGGACTGGTAACACTGATGGACGGCTTCACCATCCTGAAAGCCACATCATTGGAATCGCTGATAGACACGTCGTTTTCGTCGCTGATTCTGATAAGTGCCTGTTCAGACGGAACTAAGGACGAAGGAATTGTCCAGTCATAAGAACCTGTATTAGTCACTAAAGCAACCAGTGTCCAGGTATCGCCATTATCCGGAGAGTATTCTATTTTGATTTTTGAATTGCTCATCCCAACATTTGTCCAGCTTATTCTTTTGGTCTGGCCTATGTACCAGCTTTCATCTGTATTGGGACTGGTAAGCGATAGAATGGGTTTGGCAATCGTGAAAGGTACATCCGAAGAATCGTTGTTTGCAGGATCAAGTACATCCGATACCTTGATGTAAGAATTGGCAGACGGAACCGTACTGTAAGGAATTGCCCAGAAATATTGCCCTGAATTTGCAGTAGAAGCGATGATGGTCGTGTATGTTGCACCACCGTCCGACGAAAGCTCTAGCTTCACATTCTCCGTAGTACCCATTCCGGCCCACTGAATCGATTTGGACTCTCCAATATACCACACCTGCCCATCGTTCGGTACTGTAACACCTACTATCGGTTTGGTAATGGTAAACGGTAAACCGTTGGTGTCTTTGCTGTCCAGATACAACACGGATGAAACCCGCACCAGGCATTGCGAGGAAGTCGAAACGTTAGGTACAGTCCATATATAAGAGCCGGAATTAGAAACTGCTTCTGCTATGGTGCTCCAGGTTTCTCCCAGGTCAGCCGAAAATGCTATATCTACCAGTGCATCACCCGGAAGCCCGGTCGTTGTCCAGGATATATTCTTGTTTTCACCGACCAACCAGTTTTCGTTGCCGGTGTTCGGGTTTGTTACCTGAATAACCGGTGCTTTGATAACAAAGGGGGCATTGTTCGTATCGTTGATATCAGGATTTGACTCCGCGCTTACCCTAATAAAAGCATTGGTGGTAGCCTGGTCAGGAACTACCCAGTTATAGGATCCATAATTTCCCTGCGATTCCCTTATGACATGCCAGACGCCATCGCCAAGCGAATACTCCAGCTTCACATTATTTACCGGAAGATTGGAGGCGCTCCACCGGATTGTTTTCGTTTCGCCGTAGTAAAAGCTTTCTCCCGGGGCAGGAGCTGTTACTGTAATAACAGGGTCATTGTTGATGGTAAAGAAGTCATCGCTGTAGTCCATTCTGCAGCTGTTGCTGTACTCATAAAGCTGAATCAGACACTTGGAGGATATCAGATTAGAAGGCAGCAGCCATTCAAATGATCCGGTGTTAGGTACGTTGTTGGCTGCCGAGCCTGCATTGTTTCGCACCCAGTCCCAGTTCGCTCCGCCGTCAGTAGAATACTTCAGCGACACATTGCCTACAGTGCCAACTGTGGTCCACTTTATTTCCTGAAGCGTACTGGATGAAAAAGTTTCCAATCCGTTTGGAGAGGTCAGGGCCAGGTAAACTGCTCCTCGCGACACGGTAAAGTTGGCATCGCTGGAGTCGCTGACGGCAGCATTGTAGTAGGACTGCACTTTTACCCTGAACTTGTCTGTGGCTACTGCAGGAACTGTCCAGTTATAAGACCCGCTGGTGCCCGACCCGGTGTAAACATCTGTTATATAGGTCCAG
>NZ_QCZK02000008.1 GCF_003347595.2 Botryobacter ruber
CTCTATCTCTGCTTTTGAAAAAACACCTCTTAATCAACTACTTAACAACACACAAATACAAATGCCGGAAAATAACATTTGTAACCAATTGAAAACCTTTTAATTATACTTGGACACTAATGAGCGGGGGTAGTAAGTTTGTTGATGTAAACGTTGAAATTGCTGACTTGACGGGTGTATTTTATTTGCTGCACCAGCCTCCATTGCCGCTGCTCTTCGAATGGTGATGGTTTTCGCAAGCTGGTGCGAGCTTGTAGCTCGTACCTCCATTTTTAAGAACCTTTGCTATTTTCTTACTTCTTCAGCAGCTTTACAAATTTCTGCAGTATGTAAGTACGAGCTACAAGCTCGCACCAGCATAGGGCTTCAGGAAATCGCTGAAAGACTTCCTTTCTTCTTCCGTCCATTGTTGATTGATGAAAACCAGGTCTTTTTCGTCTATCTTTTTATTATTTGCCATGGCTGCTTCAATAACGCTATCCAAAAACCAGGCTGACACGTCTGCCCAAGCCATCTTCAAAAATCCGGAAGAGCGTAGAAAGCTGAATATCGCACTTGCCATTTTCTATTCTGGAGATGTAGCTTTTTTTGGTGCCTATTTTCTGCGCCAGCTGTTCCTGCGTTAAATTAGCTTCTTTGCGGGCTTCTTTCAGCATTTCGCTTATTACAAAGTACTGCGCTTTTTCTTCAAAAGCGTCACGTTCTTTTTCTCCTATTTTGCCGTATTTGATGTCCAGAAGTTCATCGAAGGACTTAGCGTTTCTTATTTCTTCCTTTTTCATCTGTATTCTCTTTCTGGTTGAAATATTCTTTCATTAACTTTTGTGCTAAGGCAAGCTCTTGCCTTGGCGTTTTCTGGCTTTTCTTTTGAAAGGCATTGAAAAGTATGATAATGTTTCCTTTATCGAAGCAGCAAAAAATACGGTAAATATTGCTATCCATTTCTATCCTTATCTCAAACAAGCCATCTGTGCCTTCTATATGTTTGAGAAACTTTTTTGGAACCTGCTCGACCGTTCTAAGCAGTTTAAAGACATATTCAATCTTTTCCTGTACCCTTGCCGTCTGTTCCAGATAGAAGTCTGCAAAATACTGCCCGTGAAATAAAATCTTCCTTTCTGTTCTCACGCCACAAAGATAACTTTAAAGTTAACAATTCTAAAACGAGAGGAGGTCGAAAAAGTTTGTTGAGAACTAGAACAGGAGCTAAACAAGTATATTGCGATACTATTAAACCCTCACTCCCGCTTTTGCTCCTCTGGTTGATGCCGCTCTTCCATATAATCGGGCGTAAACTTATCCAGGCTTTCAAAGAGGTTTTGCCAGGGGGTGTGAAATGGGATTAGGTAAAGGGCGTTACCAAGCCTTTTCACATAGACTTTATCAGCCTCTATTTTGTGGCTCTCTGGAATATGAATCGCCTGCCCGCCCGTCTCGTTTTGTATACCAATCGTTTCGAAGTCCATGTTGTTGCATGTAAGGAATGCTTTACAAAATAACGATTCCGTTGCAGCTTTCGTTTAGCTATAAGCTTTGAGATGGCTGCTTCGATGCGTGTGTTTTCTTTGCTGCACCAGCCTCAATTGCCGCTGCTCTTCGAATGGTAATGGTTTTCGCAAGCTGGTGCGAGCTTGTAGCTCGTACCTCCATTTTTAAGAACCTTTGCTATTTTCTTACTTCTACAGCAGCTTTACAAATTTCTGCAGTATGTAAGTACGAGCTACAAGCTCGCACCAGCAAGGGAATGCTTGTGCTGGGCATACCGGATGTTATTGATTATAATGTTCCCAGGCATCTGAGTCTCCCTCAAATGCTTCATAAAATGCCATTTCATCCCAACTCTCATAACCGTACAAACTTGGACCATTATCATATCTATCATCATCTCCATCATAGCCTTGGAACTCAGAAGCCTCAATTTTAGCCTGATTCAACTCCTTTATTTTCTCAGGAAAACTGAAGTACTTTATCTCCATATCAGGACAATATTCATAGATGCCACCGGAGAGAACCATGTTTTTTCTAAATACTCTGATACCTTTGAAAATAGAAATTTCTAGCTTCTCTAATAAGTCTATATTATTAGCAGATAGAAAGAAGTTATCAATGTTCTTAATACACCAAAACAGATAACCAGGGTCAGCACCAACCAAATATCTAGTGTGATAACTTTTACTAAACTCAGCCAGCGAAACAAAACCACCTATCTCATATCCTATTCTACTGTTACAAATGGAAATATATTGCTCTAACGGTGGCTTTATATTATTACCTAATTCGCCAAATTCACCATATGGAACTCCTTCATCATTTGTCCTAGTTTCATAAAAAGTTAAAGCTTGAATTTCGTAATCATTAACTTCAAATTTATCAGCTAGTTGGAAACACTGACTATCAAAATTGTTTTCAAATCTAAATCTTACATCATCAGTATTTAGTAGAAAGTTAAGGTAGTCCCTCAATAGCTGTCGGTCTATATTTAATGTACCTTTATATACATCAATCAGGCTCAAACCTTTGTACTTGCCGAAGGCAAACTTCTCTTCAATTTCCATAAGTTAAACCATTAAATTTTGAGATACCTACCTCAACAGACTTTATATCTACCAAAAGTTAAATAATTCCCAGGACTTTTAAAAGCTACCTATACTGTTGCTTACTGTCTCTTTTAAGCTCTTGTAGAGCCTCCGACAGCAATTCGGAGGCTACATATTATTGGCTTCCTTTTATTGCTTTTAAATTTCTGAATTCTATGGAAAGTTGTTTTAAATCTAGAACAGAATATTTTAGATTTGATTTTACCGGAAAGCTTGAATAAACCACAGAAATAAAATTTGACCAACTTAAATCTGAAGTTTTTTCGATAATAAGGTTAGAAATTTCCTTTAATTCAGTATCAAGATTTACTACTATATTTTGAGGGTCTCGTAACCTAAATTTATCTGTAATACCACCATAAGGATTTTGTTTACTGGTGATGTCAAAAATGGCAGGATTATCTTTCATCAAGTTAATTACATCATCAACATAAGGACCATAGTGATTATATATCCATTTTATGTTTGTTGCTTGTTCTCCATTATCGATAGCATATTTCCAATCTATTAAATATATTAATTTAACAAGCCGTGGCTTTGACAACTCCTCAAGCTTTGGGTATGTAAGTAGAACATACTTTACAAGTTCCATGAGTGTGTTCATAAATCAAGATCTTTGTTTTCTAATGCTTTAACACCATTATTTTTCTCTATAAACATAATTAAAGGTTGTTTCACACCTGCTAAACTTTCTATAATATTCTCTTTAGCAAATGCTTTTTCTTTTTCGCTTTCAAATACTAACACTGCCTTAGGATTGTTATCAAAGCCATTAACTCGATAAACGAAATATGTTCTGGACTTCATATTCAAATTATCAACAACCTCTCTTTCAATAGGACTTATTTCGTTAACTTTTTTAAAATAAGTATCTCCACTCCGATTTAATGGATCTGGTAAGTCATCAACAAAATATTCCCCTTCTGCCCAACCTTTCCCAATAAACCCCTGTTTTAGCGGGTATTTTGGTCGTCCTTTCTCCATCAAATTGGGATTAATTGAAGACCGCCCAATCAAAACAAAACTATTTTGATAAACTTTGTAAACACTAATCCTTTCAGAGTGAGTAAAATCCAAGTTCTTTACTAAGAGTTTGATATATGAATTAAACAGCTCATTTGTTTCTTGGACAATTTCTGATAAAGTTGATTCCAAGTCTCTTATTTTTTCTCCTTTTTCCTTTTTATCATTTTCTAAATCAGAAACGTTCTTGGCATGTGCAACAGAAACTATTCCAAATATGAACGCTATAAGAACTATTAGATAATAGAATAACTTACCAATCTTGAATTGTGAAATGCCGAAGACTGATACTGTCCATTCATTAACATTAGAAATATCTATTACCGATAGCAGCAAAACGGCAATTCCTGAAACGTACAGAGACTTATCAAATAACAAGTCAATAAAAGTATGAAGTGACTTTCGCATTACATTCTACGTGCTATCATTAAATTAATTTGTATTGCACAATAAATAAATTATTTATCAATATTTTTAATTCTTACCCCCTCTTCCTCATTACTTCCCTTTCCAAACCCCCTCAAAACCTCCTGAATCCCCTCAAGCCCTCCAGCAATATTCTCCATCTGCGCCAGCACCTGCCCGGTCTGATTTCCGTCGCCGAAGCTTTTTAGTTTCAGGTTGCGGACGAAGGTAGTTTTGATGTCTTGCCAGCGCTGTTGTTCGGCTTCGGTTTGCAGGCCCAGCAGCTCTTTGAACTTGAGCATGTTGGCTTCGGCACCGGTTGTGAGCGTCTGCGACTCCGACTCGTAGTGCGAGAGGAGGAGCGTTTGCAGCTCCTGGTCGTTCATGATAGGCATTACCTTTTCGGCCAGCTTGTTCATGTTGCGGTACGAGCCCTGCAGCTTGAATGGCGGCTCGGTGCGGTACTCGTCGGCCTGGGCTGCGGAGCGGATGTACTCCAGGTTCACCTTCAGGATGACGTCCTGGATGCGCAGCAGCTTTCGGAGCACCTGCACGTACTCGTTCAGTTCGGCGGCGGAGTGGTTGGCTTCGTAGCTCAGGCCTTCGCTGCTGCCGGTTTGCGCCAGCTGGAGGAGCGTGTACACGTCCTGCTGACTGCGCCCTGCCAGCTTCGCCAGCACGGCGTTGGAGGTGAGGGCGTTTTCGAGGTAGCTGAGCTTAAATACCGCTTCGGTGTCGCCGATGATGTCGCCAAGGTTGTAGATGTCGGCGCGGTTGGCGAGCATGTCCGGGATGCGGAATTTCTCGCCAGTTTCGGTGTAGGGGTTACCCGCCATCACCACGCATACTTTCTTGCCCCGGAAGTCGTAGGTTTTGCTTTTGCCTTTGTACACGCCTTCTATTTTGCGCTGGGCGTCGCAGAGCGAGATAAACTTCTGCAGGAACTCCGGGTTGCAGTGCTGGATGTCGTCGAGGTAAATCATCACGTTGTCGCCCATCTCGAAAGCCAGGTTGAGCTTGTTCAGCTCTTCGCGGGCAGCAGCGTTGGGGGCTTCTGCCGGGTCGATGGCCGTTACCTGGTGCCCGATGGCGGGTCCGTTTATCTTCATGAAGATGATGCCGAGGCGGTTGGCGATGTACTCCATGAGCGTGGTTTTGCCGTAGCCCGGAGGCGAGAGCAGGAGCAGCATGCCCATCAGGTCGGTGCGCTTGGTTTCGCCGGCTGTCCCCATTTGTTTAGCCAGGTTGGCGCCGATGAGCGGGAGGTACACCTGGTCGATGAGCTTGTTGCGCACAAACGACGACAGCACCCGCGGCTTGAACTCCTGCAGGCGCATGGCTTCTTCGTAAGTAGCGGTGAGCTGTTTCTTCAGCTCCGTAAACGCCTGGTATTGCGTGGCCGTGGTAGCGGCATAGGTGCGCAGCTTGCCCAGGAACCGGTGGTACTGCAAGGGGTAGGTCTGCTCCTTTACTACCGGGTGCACGCCGTGCAGCTGCGTGATGGTTTCCTGCATGAGGATGTGCACCACCTGTTCGCTGTTGTAGCCGTTGCGCAGGAGCAGCACCGCCGCCTCCGGCACATAGGCCAGCAGCTCCGGCTGGTTCTCCTGCAGTACATAGGCCTTCAGCCAGTGCTGTACCAGCTCGAACTGCGGCACAGGTTTGCCTGCCAGTGCTTTTACAGAGGCCTCATAGGTAGGCAGCGCCTTCTGCTCCTGCAGGTACTCCCGGAAGTTATCGTACAGCGTGGCGGCCAGCTTGTCTACTACAAAGCTGTCGCCGCGGGTGAGCTCCCGGAACAGGTACTCGCCTGCTTCTTTGGCGCTGGCTGCCAGGAATAGTTTCGTGTTTTGCTGGAAAGCCTGCAGCTCCTGCTGCAGTTCGTGCAGCACGTTGTCGAACTGGTGCGTGTCGGGGAAGACCTCCAGAATGGCGCCAATGCCTTTGAGCTGGTGGTGGAGCGTCTGCTTTTGCTTTTCGGGTGCGAACACGTTCCAGTACAGCTGCGCACCGGCACGCGCTTCGGAAGAGTAGCGCAGCAAATCGGCGGTTTTGGTCAGGCGCACGAGGGCGCCCAGCAGCAGGGCCGCATCGTGGTCGTGCACGCCTTTGGTGTAGCCTTCGTTGAAGCGGGTGGCCATAAAGCGGGCTACGTAGTCCTGCAGCTCCGCCGCCGTGAGCTTGTACAGCTCGTCTACGGTCAGGTAAGTGATGCCTTCGCGGGCGGAACCGGTTAGCGTTTTGTCCTGCGCTGCCTCCAGCACCTGGTAGGCCAGGTACTCAGCCCGGTATACGGCGTTGTTTTCCGATACGAGCGTCTGCTCCCATACCGGTTTGTAGCTGATAAAAGCTTCGTCGGTTATCTTCTCGAAGAAGTCGGTGCCGGTGAGGTGGAAGAACATGGCGCCGTCGCGGTGCACCACGCTCAGCTCGAAAGGCTGGGTATTCACGGTGAAGTGGTGGTTGCCGAACTTCAGCACGTTGGCGCCTGCCACGAACAGCTCCTGCTTGTCCTTGAGCTGCCGGATGGCATCTTCTCGCACCGTTTTTAGGCGGCTCTGGATGGTGTCGGCTTTCACGGTGTCGCCCATCTGCAGGAGTTCCTCCACGGTATTGCGCACCTTCTCCAGCATGAGGTCGGAAGCAAAATAGCCGTTTATTTCGGTTACGCTGCCCAGCTTGCTGATGCGGCTCTGCACGGCTTTCAGGATGCGGTCTGCGGCCTGCTGCAGCGTGTTCGCCCGCTTGTTGCGCGCCTCCTGCAGGGCCACCTTTTTGGTTTCGAAGGCGCTGTAAATTTCCTCGCGCTTTACCGTGAGCTGCTCTACATACTCATCAAAATCGGCAAATTTGCCTTCCAGTTCCTCGAGCTGCACCATCAGCTTGGCCAGGTACTCCTCGCATTTCTGCGGCGTGTCACACACATCCAGGTAACTGATAACACTCTGCCCTATCAGCTTCACCTGCGAGTTGAATTCGGCTTTTCCTTCGCGGCTCAGCAGCTCCCGGCGGCGGCGCTTGAGCGTAGCTTTGGCCTGGTTAAAGGTGCTGTAGATGCCCGAGATGGTGTCGATAATGCTGGTGGTCTGGGTGGCGTCTTCAATCTTGAGGTTGCTCACAATGTCTATCAGCATCTCCAGCTCCGCCGCAATGCCGGCAATTTCCTTATCGACTGCATCCGCCTCCACTACCTTGGCCACTCCTTCGATGGCCGTATTTATTTCCAGCACCCGCTGCTCGTAGGGCTGCAGGGCATCGGGCTTGAGCAGGAAGGTAACGGTGGCGTTGGCCGTGTTCTGGGCAAAGTCCAGCAGCTGCGCCTCGTAGGCCTCTATCTTCATGAGGTCGGCGTACCGCAAATCGCGCAACGACACCACCTCGCCCCGCACCGTGCGCAGCTCCGCCAGGTGCTTCACATAATCGTTGATGTGCCCCGCCTTCTGTAGCTTCAGCTTGCTAATGAGTTCATCGGCATGCCCCAGCACCTTGTCCAGCTGCGCCTGCGTGCTCTTCCGGATGCTGACTACCTTCTCGTACTCGTCCACCGCTGCCGTCGCCGTCTGCCGGATGGCCCCCAGCGGCTCCGCCAGGTTGTAGGTTTCTTCGCGCGTGAGCCAGTGGTAGGAGTCGAGGATGTCGGTGGTGAGCTTTATCAGGTCGAGGTACAGGTTGGCGTAGGTGTCGCCTTTCTGCAGCAGCGTGAGCAGCTCGGTACACTCGGCCATGGCCCGCACGATGTCCTTGTTGCCGATTTTATACAGGTACGAGTCGTGCGTTACCGGAATGCTGAAGTTCGGCCCGATGTAGGGCGTCTGCCAGATTTGAATGGCGTGGTGCCGCTGCGGCTCCTCGTCGGCACGGAAGTAGCTCAGCTCCCCGTTCTCAAACACCGCATAGCCGTGGCAGATTATCGGCGTCTCGATTTTCAGGTTGATGAGGTTGTACGACAGTAGCAGGTAGGTGCCGTGCTCCCGGTTGTAGAACACGTACAGGAAATCCTCACCGTTCGGCGACACGATGCGCTTCTCGAAAAGCATGTCCGTTAGGTTGTTGTCGAACTCCTTGTACTCGCCCGTCTGCAGGTAATAGCCATAAGGGTAAATGATGCCCTGGTTGTCGGGCAGCAGCACACAACTCTGCTCCAGCGCATCGATGCGCCGCGCCTCTTTCAGCTTGTGGTTGAAAACAAAGTAGCGGTACTTGTTCTCGCGGTAAGGCTTTATCTTCAGCAGGATGATATTCCCGATAACCGCGTAGTAAAACTCCGCATCATCAAGGCTCTGGTCCTTGTCCTCCACCTCTTCGGCGTAAATACCATGCCCGGAGTCAGTGTTGTCTTCTACTTTGATGGTGAGGTCGCCGCCCACGGTTTCCACAAACACCTTGTCCTCGATGGAAATGTGCGGGTGCCTGCCCTTGCGCTGCGCATCCCGGACGGTGCGTTTCCAGGTAAAGTCGTGCTGGTTCGGGAACACGTATTCGTGGTCGGAACGGTTGTCGACGTACACCAGCTTATCGCCCTGCACCGCCCACTTAAAGGTCTTGATATCGGAGGCGCTTTTGCCAATCCGGAACAACATGAACAGGTGCGTGCCCAGCAGCGCGAACTTGACAAACTGCGTGTTCTTGTAGTACTTGTAGAGCTTGTGGAAATCGTCTTCGAAGGTCTTGTTGTTAATCAGCTCCAGCGGCTGCTCATGGAAGCTGTGCCCGGCATAAGTATACACGCCAAACACATCCCCCAGCCCCACCTCCGACTTCAGCCCGATGTGCACGTTGTACCCGAACAGCAGGTACGGCCCAACCGCCACCATGTCCCAGGGCACGCAGTTGTTTTCCGTCGTAATCCGCTCCGTTGCCAGCAGCTTCGTCTCGATAGCGCCAAACACTTTCTTCCGCTCCCGGTTCAGCTGGTCGAGCTGCGCGCGCAGTTCCCCACCACTCTTCTGCAGGCGGTTGCGGAGTATTTCGTACGTGCCGCCTTCGAGTTGTACAGTGGCTGTGGTGGCTGGTGCTGTGGTATTGTTATCTTCCATGGGGATGGTTTCAGTTAATTTTGTCTGAATTTGGATTCATCAGATTAGGGGATTAATCAGATTCTTGTCTGAAGCAGGATTTTCAGGATAATAGGATTTTCAGAATTTCCTACACCCATTCTCCAATTCTGTTAATTCTAAAATTTTGTAAATCCTGCTTCAGACAAATTAATCCTGTTAATCAGTTAAATCACTGTAAATCCTGGTTCAGACGGTTTTCATAGCTTAAGTTGTACTAATGGTCGGGGGCAAAAGGCAGCTGCCTCATCCCTTTCTTTGCAAAAAATCCATCCCCCTCTTGTCATTCTGGAAGAATCTTGTGGGCAAACTGCAGAAAGGATGGCTACAATGAAACTACACCTGACTTCTGCCTTCATACTACAGCATGATGTTATTTCTTTTAGCCAGCTTTTGTGGGTCTCGCCCACAAGATTCTTTCAGAATGACAAAAGAGAAAAAGTATTGGCTTTCCCCTTGCTCATCCTCGCTTATTCGGATTTATCGATCCGAATGTTAACTGTAGCGGATTTCTTAATCCGCGTAGCTCAATGGCTGGTTTACACGGGTCTGGAGACCCGCAACAGTTGTACTTCGGATTGGTAAATCCGAAGTAGCTGATGTAGCTTATAGCTTATGCATCTCGACCCGAATCCTGAAAATTCTAAAATTCTGAAAATCCTGATTCAGACAAAATAGCTTCGCCGAAAGACCTCGCAGTGTGCGCAGCTCCTGCGAGTGTCTGGGCCAGCAGCTTTTCTGCCACGAGACGCTCGCAGGTCTTGAAGACGCTGCGAGGTCTTTGGAGCAGGCGGCGTTGCTAATTCAAAGAAATATAAGGCTTATCTGCAATCCCCATGGCCGTCGCAGTAGTCGTCAGCTGCTTCAGCGTGCTCAGCGTGTGCTCATCCGCGTGCTGCATCATCTTCAACAATAGCGCGGATACGCTCAGGTTGCGGACGTCTTCGGTGTCCATGCCGAACTGGTTTACGAAGCGCTGCAGGTTGGCTTTGAAATCTACGTGGCCGTGGCTGTCGGCTTTGAAGAAAGTGTCTTTTACCGACTCCAGCACGTTGCTGTTGCTTACCAATCTGTCTACCTGCTTGCCTTTAGTGATGGAGCCTACAATCTGGTCGAAGAACATGGTTTCGCCACCTACGATGTCAATTTTCGCGGCTTTCAGGGCTTCGGCGATCACCTCGGCCTGCGAGGCGGCGATGTCTTTCTGAATGTTGATTTGGGCCAGTTCGATGGACTTGTCTTTCTCCAGGCGCAGCTTGAATTCTTCGTGCTCTTTGCCCACCCCGTCGAGTTTGCGCATGGCTTCGGCTTTTTCTTCGATGCCTTTGGCGTCTACGGTGAATTTCTCGCCGGCTACGCGTGCTTCGGCCAGACCGCGTTTTTCTTCGGCGGCGGCCAGGTTTTCTACTACGCTCGCATCGGCAATACCTCTTTCTTTCGCTACTTTGGCAGCTACCAGGCCTACTTTTTCGTCGGCTTCGGCCTGCGCTTTGGCTTTTGCAGCTATCACCATAGCCTCTGCTTCGCCTTCCAGCTGACGGGCGTGTGCTTTGGCTTCCATTACCTGTGCTTCAGATAAACCAAGCGCTGCGGCTTGTTTTGCTTCGGCTTCGGCCATGAGTTTGATGGCCTGGGCACGGTTCGTAGCGGAGGCTTGTTCTGCTTCGGCATCGATGAGCAGTTGCTTGGCCCGGAACTCGGCGGCCTGGCGGGCGGCTTCGGCGCTCTTTATCTCTTTCACCAAAGCCTCTTCTGCTTCTTTCTCGGCATTTTTGATGGCAACTGATTTCACACGATCTGCCTCCGCAAAAGCTACGGTATCTTTGATTTTCTCCTGCTCTTCTACCACCGCTTTCTCCACGGTTACACGCTCCCGGATGATGCTCTGGATGTTCTTGCGCTCTTCTTCGATGGCTTTTTCTTTCTCGATCTGCGCCAGCGCCACAATGCGCTCCCGCTCATTTGCCTCCAGCGCACGGGCCTGCTGTACGCGCTCGGTTTCCACGGCATCGGTGCGCTCTTTGCTGCGCTCAGCTACCAGTACCTGGCGGTCGCGGTTCTGCTCGGCTATCTTTACTTCTTCGTCGGTCTGGATGCGGGCTTTTTCGGCTTTCAGGCGCTCTTCCTGGCGCACTTTCTCCATCTCGGCATTTTCGCGGGCTTTGATGTTGGCAATTTCACGACGCTGCTTTTCTTCGTTTTCAGCCAGCTGCTTTTCCAGCTCCAGGATGGTTTCCTGGGCCTCTACGTTCTGCTTTTTGATGGTCTTTTCCTTCTCGCGCTCAATCAGGTTGGCCTGCACTTTTTGCTTGGCCGTCAGGTCGATGATCTTCTTGATACCTTCGGCGTCGAGGATGTTGTTTTCGTTCAGGTTGGTCAGCGGTGTCTGCTCCAGGTAGTCGATGGCGCAGTCGTCGAGGATGTAGCCGTTCAGGTCGGTGCCGATGGTCTGCAGGATCTGGCGCTTAAACTCTTCCCGTGCCTGGTACAGCTCCACGAAATCGAAATGCTTACCCACCGTCTTCAGCGCTTCAGAGAACTTGGCATCGAACAGGCCTTCCAGCGCAGCATGGTCCGATGCGCGTTTACAGCCTATCGACTGCGCTACCTGCACCACGTCTTCCGGCGTTTTGTTTACACGCAGGAAAAAGTTCACCTTGATGTCGGCACGCAGGTTGTCTTTACAGATCAGGCCCTCAGAGCCGGTACGGGCAATCACGATGGTTTTGAGGGTGATGTCCATTACTTCCAGCTTGTGGATAACCGGCACCACGAACATCCCGGAGAACGATACTTTGGTATCGCCCAAACCCGTCCGCACCAGTGCCTCGCCCTGTATGGCTTTCTGGTACATTTTAATTACAAAGGCAATGATGCCAAATACGGCTACTGCTCCTATCAGAACAGTAGCTAAACTAAGCGCTCCTAACATGGTTAAATTGTTTCGTAAGGTTCTATCAGATAAATTTTATTTTCAGCATTATAATCAATAACAAGGGCCGACTGGCCTTTGAGCAGGCTTTGACCGGTCGTGGCCCTGACGTTGAGCAGCAGGGGTGCACCGGCTGTTTTTACGGCCGCCTGCCCCAACTCAGCATCGGAAGCCGGCAGCACCACCGTGCACACCTGCCCGATTATCGTTTCCTTGGACGCATGCTCTTTTTCCAGCGCGGCAAACAGTTTTACAAAGGGAGTAGTGAACACTTTAGAGATAAACAGCGCCGCTACAAAAGCCGGAACAAGCATCGCCCATCCCGCCACCACCGACTCAAGCTGCAGGTAGTGGATGGCCAGCAAGGTAATAATCCAGAAAGGCAGCGCCAGGAAGGTCAGGAACACCATCAGCGGGACTTTGCCCAGGTTAAAGAATCCCAGCGCATTGTTCAGCCAGGCCACAGACGATGCGCCGTCGGCCTCCGTTTCCAGGTTTAGATCGGCTTCTATTTCAATGTCGAGGAAGTCCAGGTCCAGCAATCCGGAGATGACGGCCACCCAGTAGAGCGTCACAAAAAACAGCAGGGCCGTAGGAAGGATGCCTACAGCCGAAAAAGCAGCCTGTATAAGTTCTGTCATAGCAGTAGTTTTTACAAGGTCAGCTTATAACGGATGCCTTACTTTCTGGGAACGCCCAATGAGCAGGTACAGTAAAGGCCCCAGTACAGGCACAAAAATGATGACCACTGCCCAGACCAGTTTTTCGGTGCTGTTTTTGAAAGTGCTCCGCAGCACATCAATCAGCGCCCAGAGTAACAGCAGGAAGGGAACGACCCCGAAAAAGACCAACAGGATCAGTTCCGGTATGCCAAGTCCTCCGACAAAAAGTAAATTGTTTGTTTCCATTGCATTTTAGTTGTTAAGTTCCGGTTGTTGGTATGGTTTAAGTTAAAAAACCAGGTATTCTCCCTATCAGCCTACTGCAAGCCGGCCCGGAAATGCCCTGCAGCAGTTCCGGAACCTACAGCACACGGGTTGCCAGGCAACAGCCGCGACAGATCACTGCTGTTGCTCCTAATTGTAAAATATTCAGAATTAGCTGCGGACACCTTACTTTGTTTGGTGCTATAATAATACTAAAAAAATCAAACACATTCAGCGCAATTGCACTATTTTTTTATTATGCCGTGCTGCACGAAGAACAGCAGCTGCTACCGGGTTCGCAGATCCGGCTCCTTCTGAAGAAGATACCTTGTGTTAACGGTGTAGTAGGGGGGATTTTAAGCAGCAGCGGGAGTGGTGGCTGGTGCTGCAGAACAAATGTAACGTAACCGATACGCCGGAACCCGAAGCTGCTGCAGTGGCTATGGTGACTGCAGCAGCAAACAGTTTTTGAACGACAGAAGCCGGGTTGCTTCTCCCGAAAATACTACAACAGGTTTTTCTTTACATAGGCATAGCTCTGCCCGATGCTCCGGAAAGGGTCGATGGCAAAATTTTCCTGCTCCACTAAAATATGTTTTACACCGGATAATTTAGTGTTTTCGAATATCTTCCGGAAATTGATGGAGCCGCTACCTACTTCGGTGTTCAGTTTCGGATTGGTTTTGTCCATGTCCTTCACGTGCCACAGCTCAAAACGCCCGGGGTTTGCTTTGAACAGCTCCACCGGCTCAAGTCCTGCCCGCACTACCCAATACAGATCCAGCTCAAACTTCACCAGCTCCGGGTCCGTTTCTTTCAGCAGGATATCAAAGCCCGTGGTATTGCCGAACTTGTCGAACTCGAAGGCGTGGTTGTGGTAGGCCAGCTGCAGCCCGGCTTTTTTACAGGCTTCTCCCGCCTTCGATATTTTGTCTGCTACGCGCTTGTAATCGGAAGCACTCCGGCGCAGCGACTCGCCCAGGTGCGGCACTATGATGTAGTGCATACCCACTACGTTTGCTGCTTCGATGTACGATTTCAGGTCGTCTTCTTTACCGGCTGCTATGTACTGGTCAAAGCCAAAGTGGCCGCTGGGGGCGGTAAGTTTATGGCTTTGCAGCAGTTGTTTAAACGCTTTGGGTTCCAAGCCCCAGAACTTGCTTTCGCGGGAATAGCCATAGGTCTCCACTTCGGAGTAACCTGCTTTGGCTACTTTGGCAATTACGCTTTTCACATCTTTGCTTATCTGGTCGCGCAAGGTGTAAAGCTGTATCCCTATTTTCTGGTTCGGTTTAGCCAGCAAGGCCGCTGGAGCAACCAAGGCTCCGGCAGTCAGGAGCCCGGCTTGTTGTAAAAAAGCTCTTCGGGAAGACATGTTAGAAGTTAGAAAGTTTAAAAGTTAGAAAGTTTGGGAGTTAGAGAGTTTAGGAGGTAGAGAGGTAGAAATTTTGGAATTTTTGTAGGGGTTGAAAATCTTCAACCCTGTAACAGACGTGCGTTTAGCTGTAGAGACGTGGTGACCGCGTCTCCTGCACGAGCCACGATCCTGCACGAACCACAAACAAACCCAATCCTGCTATTCCTTAAATCTTCTTAATCTTGTTCAGACAACCCTAATCCTGAAAATCCAAAAATCCCGTAAATCCTGATTCAGACAAAAAGACAAACATAAAATCACAAACACCATTCCATCACTACCATCAACGGTCACACATCGCAAATCTGGACGGCTTTTCGCAGCGAGGCCAGTTTGTCAGGTTGCGCCGGCATAAACTCCTGCGCTACATAACCTGTAAAACCGGTGTCTTTGATGGCACGCATGATGGCTGGGTAGTTCAGTTCCTGGCTATCGTCTATCTCATGGCGGCCCGGTACGCCGGCGGTGTGGTAGTGGCCGATGTAAGCGTGGTTGTCTTTGATGGTCCGGATTACGTCGCCTTCGTCTATCTGCATGTGGTAGATGTCGTAGAGCAGCTTGAAGTTCTCCGACCCCAGCCGTTTGGCCAGTTCCACGCCCCAGGCGGTTTTGTCGCACTGGTAGTCTTTGTGGTCTACTTTGCTGTTGAGCAGCTCCATCACAATCGTCACCTTGTGCTTTTCGGCCAGCGACAGGATCTGCTGCAGCCCTTCGGTGCAGTTTTTCAGGCCGGTTTCATCGTCCATGCCCCTGCGGTTGCCGCTGAAGCAGATCAGGTTTTTGTAACCGGCTTTGGCTACCAGCGGAATCATGTCGGTGTAATTTTTGATGAGCGTGGCGTGGTTTTTTTTGGTGTTCCAGCCATCGACCAGGCTTATTTCGGCACCGTTGCACATCGTGGATTCCAGTCCGTGCTTCTTCAGCACCGGCCATTCTTTTGGCCCCACCAGGTCGATGCCGGTGATGCCCATGCTTTTCGCGGCCACACTTAGTTCATCCAGCGACAAATCTTTAAAGCACCAGCGGCAGACGGAGTGGTTGATGTTTCCTTTGAGCTTATAAATTGCTTCCGGTTCCCTGGCAGCGGCGGCAAATGGCAGCATTCCTGTAGCAGTTAGTGCGGCAGCCCCTGCAAGAATCCCCTTGACAGACTGCCGGCGTTTAGAATTAAATGACATAAATGATAAATAGCTTAATTAAGGTAAACTTGTCAGTTCCTGTCTTTCAGTGTCTGCACTATATGGTTTTTTGGAAGCAGCATCAGCCAGTTCTTTCTCATCACGGAAGAAAATGATGAACAGCAGGGCAACCACAGCCGCAATTCCCGCAGGCACCAACCACACGCTTTGCCAGAAGTTCTCCGTTTCTGCTCCCCTGTAGTACTCACTAATAAAGCCTGCCACCCAGAAACCGATCAGCATACCCACACCATACGTTGCCAAAGTAACAAGCCCCTGTGCCGAGCTTTTGTACTTTTCACCGGCTCTTGCATCGGTATAAATCTGGCCGGACACAAAGAAAAAATCATAACAAATGCCATGCAGCGCTATACCAATGAGCAGCATAAAGGCAAGCTCATCGGCATTGCCATACGCAAAGAGCACGTATCGCAAGGCCCAGGCAGCCATACCTACCAGTATGGTTATCTTAAAGCCAAACCGCGAAAAGAACACAGGCAGCAGCAACAGGAACAATACTTCCGAAATCTGCCCGATCGTCATCTTACCAGTCGGGTTACCCAGGCCGATGCTCGTCAGGAACGGGTTGGCATTCTGGTAGTAGAAAGCCAGCGGAATACAGATAAGGATAGAGGACAGGAAAAAGACCAGGAAGTTCTTATTCTTTAAAAGCTTAATCGCATCCAAGCCTAGAATTTCCGAAATGGAGCTGCTTTTTTCCTGCTGTAAAACAGGAGGTGTTTTCGGGAGCAGGAAACTGAAAATACCCAGGACAAGTGAAGCGACACCCGCCATCATGAACGTATTCCGTAGCAAACCTTCCCCTATGCCTGCAGCAGAATCCCAGTGAAAAATGTAGCTGATCGATAAGCCCGCCGCAATCCAGCCGATGGTGCCCCACACCCGGATCACCGAGAACTCTTTTTCCGGGTTCTTCATTTGCCGGAACGAAACAGAGTTTACCAACGCCAGGGTTGGCATGTAGGCAATCATATAGGCTAACACATACGGATAGAAATCCCCGATAGCAGCAGCGTTGTACATCTGGTACATCAGGATGGCTCCTGCCAGGTGCAACAGGCCCAGTATTCTTTCGGCGTTGAAGTATTTATCTGCAATCAGCCCAATGATAAAGGGCGCAATGATGGCCCCAAACGATTGCGTGGAGAAGACGCTTGCTGTTTCGAGTTCGGTTGCTTTCAGGTTATTGCCCAGGAAAGTACCTAACGTTACAAACCAGGCGCCCCAGATAAAAAACTCCAGGAACATCATGGCCGATAATTTGATGCGGGTTGCAGATGTCATGCTGTGGTTGAGGTTAAGTGCGGGGCTCGTTCAATCTTTTTATCCTGATGTTCCGGTACCAGACATTATCGCCGTGGTCCTGCAACGCGATTTTTCCGGATTTAAAGGTACCCCAGCCAGTCATGCCGGCAAACTTGCTGCCCGCCACCAGTTTTTTCCAGTTATCGTCCCAGAGGGTCGTCGACACTACTTTTTCCCCGTTCTGGTAAAACTCCAGATTGCCGTTGTCGCTGATAATTTCCACCTGGTTCCACTCGCCTGCGGGCTTCACGGTTTCCGGGCTGCTGGCAATCAGGTCGTAGAGGTCGCCGGCGCGGTGCTTTTGAATTTTGGCATCGGGGTGCCCGTTGTTGTCCAGCACCTGCATCTCCAGGCCGGTATTCCAGGTACGTTGATACTTTCCGGGGTCGTCCTGCACATAAAACACAATGCCGCTGTTGCCGTTGCTGGCTATCTTCCACTCCAGTTTCAGGTGAAAATCCTCAAACGTCTGATCGGTCAGGATATCGCCGCCTTCGCTGGTCTGCCAGTCTTTTTTGCTGGAAGCGTCGAGGTGCAGGGTTCCATCCTCTGCTTTCCAGGCTTTTCCGGTTGCTGTTTTGCCGTAGCTGTGCCAGCCGTTGGTGGTTTTGCCATCGAAGAGCGATAGCCACTCCCCTTCCTGCGCCTCTACCGCAGCCGCGGTAGCCTCGCTTCCGGTGGTTCCGGTGTTGGTATTTTCAGACTGTGGTGTTCCGCACTCCACGAGTGCTGCAAGTGCCATTACGGCTATAAAATTCTGCTGCATGGGCGCTACTTCCTGAGAGATAAAATATAACGGGCCATTTCTTTGGCATCTGCTTCTTTTATATCCGGGTGCGGTGACATGGGAACCTGCCCCCAGACGCCGCTGCCACCTTTGATAATTTTTTCGGCCAGGTAGTCCACGTTCTTATCGTTTAAATCATACTTCTGTGCCACATCCACATAAGCCGGCCCAACAACTTTCTGTTTTTCCTGGTGGCAGGCGAGGCAGTCGGAGGACGAGATGAGTTTAATTCCTTTTTCGTAGTTACCGGCAACGGCTTCGCTGGTCGCTGGTTCTGCCTGTGCGGGCGGTGTAGTTGCCGTAGCAGTTTCGGTAGTGTCTTTGTCGCCGCTGTAGTATTTATCGTATTCCGAGCCACCGTTCCCGCCGCAGGCTGCTAACAGGGCAAGGCAGCTTAACAATAATAAATTTTTTTTCATTTTATTTACTTTGATGTCTTTATGATTATGATAATCCCAGTATACGTTTGTTCTTTGCCTCATCCATACCCGCTGAAGCGAAGTCGTCGAAGGCTTTTTCTGTTACCCGGATGATATGGTCTTTAATAAAAGGCGCTCCTTCGGCTGCGCCCTGCTCCGGGTGCTTGAGCGCACACTCCCACTCCAGCACCGCCCAGCCTTTAAAATCGTACTGCGTGAGCTTGCTGAACACGGCTTTAAAGTCCACCTGTCCGTCGCCTAGCGAGCGGAAGCGGCCTGCCCGGTTTACCCAGCTCTGGTAGCCGCCGTACACGCCCTGCTTGCCGGTGGGGTTAAGCTCGGCATCTTTAACATGGAACATGCGGATGCGCTCGTGGTAGTGGTCGATGTAGGCCAGGTAGTCCAGTGCCTGCAGCACGAAATGCGAGGGGTCGTAAAGCAGGCAGGCCCGCGGGTGCTGGTTCACCTGCTCCAGGAACATTTCGTAGCTGATGCCGTCGTGCAAATCCTCGCCCGGGTGTATTTCGTAGCACAGGTCCACACCCCGCTCCTCAAACTCATTTAGGATGGGCAGCCAGCGGTCGGCCAGCTCCTGGAAGCCTGTCTCTACCAGTCCGGCAGGGCGCTGCGGCCAGGGGTACACCATGGGCCAGAGCAGTGCTCCGCTGAAGGTGGCACAGGCATTCAGCCCCAGGTTCTGCGAAGCCTGCGCCGCATACTTCAGCTGCTGCACAGCCCACTCGGTTCTGGCTTTGGGGTTATTCCGGTACTGTTCAGGCGCAAAGCCATCGAACAAGGTATCGTAGGCCGGGTGCACTGCTACCAGCTGCCCCTGCAAATGGGTAGAGAGCTCGGTTATCTGCAGGCCTGCCTCATTTACTATTCCCTTTACCTCGTCGGCGTAGGTTTTACTTTCGGCGGCTTTCTGCAGGTCGATGAAGCGGGGGTCGTTGGTGGGCAGTTGCACGCCTTCATAGCCATGGCCTTTGGCCCAGCGGCAGATGGCTTCCAGGCTATTGAACGGTGCCTGGTCGCCGATGAACTGTGCCAGGAAAATCGCGGGTCCTTGTATTGTTGTCATAGGTTGTTATACTGTAAAGTCAATCCATTTTTGTTCAGATCTGCCAGAGGCAATCACCTGCTCGATAAAAGCCATTCCACGCACGCCTTCTTCTATGCCCGGATAATCCTGCCACTCCGGCTGGGGCTCTTTCCCTTCCAGATCCGCCTTTATACACAACGCGAAATTGCGGTACAGATTAGCAAACGCCTCCAGGTAGCCTTCGGGGTGGCCGGCCGGGGTGCGGGAGTTGTGCTGCGCATAGGAGCTCACGTAGCCGGTGCCGGTACGGTGAATTTCGGCCGGACGATCCAGCCACTTTACCAGCAGTGAATTTGCATCCTGCTGTTGCCATTCCACACCGCCGTGCTCGCCGTAGACTCTTATTTTGATGTTGTTTTCTTCGCCGGCTGCTACCTGGGTAGCCATCAGCACGCCGCTGGCGCCGTTGTTAAATTTAAGCAGCACCGCCCCGTCGTCATCCAGCCGGCGGCCTTCCACCACGATGTTGATGTCGGCACAAAGTTTTGTTACCTGCAGCCCGCTCACGTATTCGGCCAGGTTAAAAGCATGCGTTCCGATGTCGCCCATGGCGCCTGCAATGCCACTCTGGTCCGGATCGGTGCGCCACCCTGCTTGTTTATTGTCGCCGCCCTCTTCGAAGCGGCTCAGCCAGCCCTGCGGGTATTCCACGTACACTTTCCTGATCTTGCCCAGCTTGCCCGAGGCCACCAGCTGGCGGGCTTCTTTCACCATGGGGTAGCCGGTGTAGGTGTGGGTCAGGCAGAAGCGTTTGCCGGAAGCAGCAGCTATTTTGCGCAGTTCCAGCGCCTCCTCCAGCGAAAAGGTCATGGGCTTGTCGAGCACCACATGAAAGCCATTTCGCAGCGCCAGCCGTGCCGGCTCGAAATGCACATGGTTGGGCGTAACGATGCTGATCACCTGTACCCGCTCCTCTTCCGGCAGCAGCTGTTCTTTTCCGAATAATTCCTGGTAGGAGCTGTATACCCGCTCCGGCGAAAGCCCCAGCAGCATGCCGCTTGCTTTCGACTTTTCCGGATTACTGCTGAAGGCGCCGCAAACCAACTCATACGCTCCGTCGAGCTGTGCCGCTATGCGGTGAACAGCGCCAATAAAAGCGCCCTGTCCGCCGCCTATCATACCTAAGCGTAGTTTTTTTGTCATTTGTTTTTGTTGTCGTTTTGTTTCCTCCTGAAACGAATGCTGTAAAAAAGGCACTGTACCACCTACCACAGGTGCAGCACTTCCTAAGTAAGCAAAAGCAGCTGAAAAAAGCTAATCAGAAAAAGCTCACCTGGCGCAGGCTGGTCCGTTTTATACAAGCAAAATGAGTAAAACAGGGCGAGGATTCTCCGGTCCTGTTAAAGCTAATCATCCTTTGAAAACTGAACGCAGGCTTAGGTTGCCCAGGCCCTATCGCCTTTTTGATACGGAATGCAGCCTTCGTACCTGCCCGGCACCGGCACGTAACGCAAAGCCTGCGTGGCGCCCACTTCAGAAGTAAAGAAGCCAAATAAAGTCAGCTCTTTCATCATCCTGAAATAATGGTTCGGGGCATCAGGTGCTTTATCGCGCATGTATGTTTTCTGCTCCTCGTCCAGGGTAGTTAATAAAGCGGTGCGTTGCGGCGCCTCCAGGTCCAGGAACTTCGCACCAAATTTCTTTTTGGCCGCTTCATCCAGCTGGGTAATTCCCTTTTGAAAAATAGCCTGGTTTTCGGGGGTATAGCAGTCCTGCACCATCACAGCCATTAGCTCCCCAACCTTTGCTTCTTTTGCGCCCGGTGTGCTGGTGGCAGGAAGAATGGTTTCGGCTACTTCGTTCAGGAAAGCGACCTGGTCCTGGTCGAACAGCTCGTTTACCTTTGCCGGCTTGGAAGTGCAGGCCACCAATAAGTCCCCCCCGATCATGGCGCCTCCCAGTATCCAGCCAACAGCTGTTAATGCTTCTCTTCTGTTCATATTATTTCTTAACAGGAATAATTATTTATCTCCGGCTTTTCAGCCAAATCTTTAACTCTTTCTTACACGCTCAAAGACCAGCCTTTGCGGTATTCGCGCTTCACAAACTGATTTACCTCATCCACATTGGTAATGCGCATGTTCTCGTTATCCCAGAGCAACTTGATGTTGCGGGCAGGAAAATCAAACCCGTTACCGGAAGCCTTGGGTACCCGCACATCGTAACCACGTATGGCCAGGTTGGCCATAAGCAAAGCCTCCGTGAGCGGACCGGCAATTTCGAAAGGAGAGCTTACTTCTTTATTGCCATGCCCGGCAATACAAGCTTCTACCCACTGGTTGTAGTGCCCGCCCACACTGCCCGGTACGCGTGGCAATTTATATTTGTCTTTTACTTTAAACTCGTTGGTACGGGTAGTAGGAAGCAGCTGCGGGTCGCGGTTATAGGTACCTGCCATCATTTTGCCTTTAGTACCTACAAAGAGTACGCCGTTGCCGCCATCGCCAAACACTTCGTTGGCTCCTAACTCTTCCGGGCGCTCAGGCTGTATACCACCGTCCATCCAATGCAGCTTTACTGCACCTTTGGTTTTATTTGTTTTAGGAAAGGTAAGGGTAACGTGGCTCGAGGGAGGGCAGCTCTCCGGGAAGTAGCCGCGCTTGAATTCATCTATATACACGCTGCCGACACTGGCCTCCACCTCGCTGGCATAACTCAGGTTCAGGATACTGAAAGGTCCATCCATCAGGTGGCACCCCATATCGCCCAGAGCACCGGTACCGTATTCCCACCAGCCGCGCCAGTTAAACGGCACCAGTTTCTCAACATAGTCGGTATCTGGTGCTGTACCCAGCCAAAGGTTCCAGTCCAGCTCTTTGGGAACCGGCGCTGCAGTGGCAGGCCAGGCAATACCCTGTGGCCACACAGGCCTGTTGGTCCAGCAGTAGATGGTGTGCACATGTCCGATAGCACCAGAGTCGTGCCACTCCTGCAACTGACGGACACCGTCGCCTGAAGCCCCCTGGTTGCCCATCTGGGTAACCACTTTGTAGCGTTTGGCAGCGTCGGTCAGTACCCGGGCTTCGTAAATATCGTGTGTGAGCGGCTTCTGCACGTACACGTGCTTGCCCAACTGCATGGCAGCCAGCGTAATGATGGCGTGGTTATGATCCGGCGTGGAAACGGTAACGGCATCAAAGTTTTTAGCTTCCTTGTTGAAAAGCTCCCGCCAGTCTTTGTAGTACTTTGCCTGCGGCAACATTTCCCTGGAGGCAGCCGCTCGTCTGTCGTCTACATCGCAGAGGTAACCGATGGTGGCTTTTTCACTTTTAAAAACGCCTTTCACATCGGCTGCGCCCATCCCTCCTACACCTACACAGGCCACTACCAGTTTATCGCTTGGGGCTGTATACCCTTTGCCCAGCACATGGCGCGGCACAATAAAGAAACCTGCCGCAGCCAGCGCACCTACTTTCAGAAAGTCCCTCCTGGTTTTATTCGGAGTAAGAGGTTGTTTATCCCTTTCAGACATAATTCTTTAAGGCTGAATATATAAATTTGAGAAAAAACGGCTTTTATAAATTGAGTTTCTTCATTTCGCCCACGGCATGGTCTACAGCGCGTGCCGTAAGTGCCATATAGGTAAGCGAAGGATTCTGGCAGGCCGACGAGGTCATGCAGGCGCCATCGGTCACGTACACGTTTTTAGCATCCCACACCTGGTTATACTGGTTAAGCACCGACGTTTTCGGATCGCGGCCCATACGGGCTGTTCCCATTTCGTGTATGCCCATGCCCATGGCGTAGCCGTTGTCGTAGGATTTTACGTCTTTGATGCCGGCCATTTCCAGCATCTCTTTGGCATCTTCCATCATGTCGCGCCGCATCTTCTGCTCGTTTTCTTTTATTTCGCAGTCGATGGCCAGCACAGGCAGCCCCCACTTGTCTTTTTTCTCCTTATCGAGGGTTACTTTGTTTTCGTGGTAGGGGAGCGTTTCGCCGAAACCGAGCAGGCCCATGGTCCAGTCGCCGGGTTCGCAGAGGGCATCTTTAAAGTCGCCGCCGATGCTCAATTCGGCTATGTCGCGGTTCCAGCCCTGCCGGCCGGCGCCACCCTGGTAGCCAAAGCCACGGAGGTAGTCGCGCTTTTCGCCGTGGAGGTTCCGGAAGCGGGGGACGTAGATGCCGGTGGGGCGGCGGCCATAGAAGTATTTATCATCGTACCCTTCCGCTCTGCCCGAAGCACCTGCCCGGAAGTGGTGGTCCATGAGGTTGTGCCCCAGCACGCCGCTGCTGCTCCCCAGCCCGCCTTCCCACACATCGGTGGCCGAATTCAGGAGCACCCAGGTAGAGTTGAGGGCGGAGGCATTAAGAAAGACCACCTGCGCGTAATATTCGTAGGTCTGGTTGGTTTCGGCATCGAGCACCTCTACGCCTTTGGCCCGTTGCGTGTCTTTGTCGTAAAGAATGCGGGTAACGATGGAATAGGGGCGTAGCGTTAACTTTCCTGTAGCCATCGCTGCCGGAAGGGTGGCCGATTGGGTGCTGAAATAGCCGCCAAACGGGCAGCCCAGCCAGCACTTGTTGCGGTACTGGCAGTTGGTGCGGTTGTGGTGTGGCTGCGTAAGGTTAGCGGCACGCCCGATAATCATATGGCGGCTGCCTTTGTAATGCCCTTTGATACGTGCCGCCACATCTTTTTCCACACAGTTCATTTCCATAGCAGGCATAAACTCCCCGTCCGGCAGATGCGCGATACCCTCTTTGGAACCGCTGATGCCGGCAAACTTCTCTACATAACTATACCAGGGAGCAAGGTCTTTATAACGGATAGGCCAGTCTACGGCGATACCCTCCCGGGCATTGGCTTCAAAATCGAGGTCGCTGAGGCGGTAGCTCTGGCGCCCCCAGGTAAGCGAACGCCCCCCCACATGGTAGCCCCGGTACCAGTCGAAGCGTTTTACTTCGGTGTAAGGGCTTTCCTTTTCGTTCACCCAGAAATCCAGGTTGGTTTCGTTGAGGGGGTAGTCGCGCCTGAGCACAGGATAGTCTCCGATCATCTGCTGGGTGCGGCGGCCCCGGTGCTCAAATTCCCAGGGGTGCTTGTTCGCATTTACGTAGTCCTTCACATGCTCGATGTTACGGCCACGTTCCAGCATCAGGGTTTTCAGCCCTTTTTCGGTAAGCTCTTTTGCAGCCCATCCACCAGAGATACCCGAGCCAACAACTATCGCATCGTAAAAATTTTCAGCCATAAGGGTGATTTTGAATTTATTTTTAGCGGTTAATAATAGGCATTTGCAACAGGAAAACAAACAATAGTTAGTATTTTAACAGAAATATACACCTGTGTTACAGGAATTCTATTCCCTGTGCTGTACTTCCTGCCGTTGTTTTAAAGGGAAACCGGTAAAAGCTACCTCACCTGCAACGGCGGCACTGTTCAAAAAAAGCAGGCGCTGCTACTGCGGAGGGTCCAGGAAAGGGATGGCAGGTCCAGGTACTGGCGGAAAGGAGCAGTGGGTGTGGTGGCTGCTGCAGTGCAAGAATTCATGAACTGCAGCAGCCCTTGCGAATAGGGGCATTACATCAAATAGTAAAAAGTACTTTTCTAAAAAATGGCAGCGACTTGCTTCTATAAAAGAACGATCTCTTGCGAGGCTACTTCCTGTCTGTCATTTTTTCAACAGAATCTAATTCCGGTTTTCCACCACGGTTACCACATCCGGCTGCCAGGAAAACGGCGTTCTTATAGTAAATAGCTTGTGTACCATGCCTGCCTGTATTCAGGGGTGGCAGTTTCCGCCAGGTTTTTTCTTTGATATTATAGGCCTCAACCTCGTTGTGTGCTGTAGTTTGGGCGGCACTTTCGCCTCCGATCAGAAGAAGGTCGTTTTTCAGAAAAATGCTGGATGCACCTGCTCGTTGGGTAGGAATGTTGTTTGCAGCAGGCAAGGTCGACCATCGCTTTTTCCTCGTATCATACACATCAACTTCGGGAATGGTCAGGGTAAACGTTTCGCCGGTTTTAGTGGAAGAGTTCCGGCCGCCGGCACAGTAAATAATGCCGTTTTTTATTGCTGCATGGAAATGATCGCGGGGCCTGGGAGCATCGGGCAGTTTGGACCATTCGCCCGTTTTAAAGTCGTAGGAATCCACCCAGGGTACATGCCCTTCCCAGTGCCCGTCTATTATGCCGCTCACCACAATAGCTTTATCACCAGCCACCACCACGCCGGCCGAACCCCTGCGCCGGTCTGCCGGTATGGTTGCCCCCCATTCCCAGGCATCTGCTCCAGGATTGTAAATCAAGATCCGTTCTAACGGTTTTTCACGCGGGTAAGCGCCTGTCATCGCACCGACGATATAAATTTTCCCTGCATAGGCCACCGCCTGAAAATGATGCACCTCTACGGGTGGCTCCTGCCCTTTGCTCCAGGATTTACGTTCCGGGTCAAAAATATCTACCGGTTTTATGCCGCGTCCTCCGAGTAAATATAGCTTACCTCCCACTTCCACGAAACTGTTTTCATGCCTGGCGCTTGGTGCCCCTTCGCAGGTAAGTGTTTCCCAGGTTGATTTGTTTTGCTGCGCCAGACAGGCTGCTGATGCCACAAAAACCAGCAGCAGTGCTAGCAGCTGCAGGAGGATGTTTCTTGATAATTGTATCATGAGAGATTGTTTCAGTTAAAAAATTCAGCAGATTCAGCCTCAAAACAGCTTCAAATTCTTTTCTGCAGCTGCCACCACTGCCTCTGCTACCGGACATTCTGAAAAAAGGATAGTAAAGGTACATTGCCTGAAGCTAAACTACTGACTTTTATTCAAAAAATCCTTTTCCACCTTCAGGTAACAGCCTTCCAATGCCGTCACATGAAGTTTAAAATATGCCCTGACAATCCCTATCCTGCCGATTGAGCTTCCTGCCGCTTACTTCACATACCGCAGCCGCTGCCCCTCTGAGTGGGCGTTAAACTCGGGTGCGTACATGCACTGCACGCTGCTGATGCCCGTGGAGAATTCGCCGGCGTGCGCCACCCGCAACCGGTATTCGAACACAAAATTGCCTTTCGGCAGTCCGCTCAGGAAAAAGTTGGTGGCTACGTCTTTGGTGGTCTGGTAGTAGTAGAGCCCGTCCTGGTACTTGTATTCCGAAAGCACGTCGAGCGGCTCGGTGCCTGCCGGGCGCTTGTCCTTGAGGTGCACGTACTCGAAGTCGCGGTCGGCAGCCAGGTAGACGACCACCTTCAGCACATCACCTACTTTTGGCAAGTGCGTGGCATCAACTTCCGTCAGGATTTTTCCGGCTTCGGTCTGGGTTTCGATGAAGTACTGGCGCTGCAGTTTGATGTTGGTGTCGGAGGAGGTGATGTTGTCGAGCTGCTCCAGGTACTGCCAGTGCAGCGCCCCCCAGCTCACGGTGCTGCTGTTGCTCTTTACTTCCACCTTGCCCATGGCTGGCGCTATTTCGTCTTCTGCCCAGCTGGTTTTGATGTAACCGGTACCTGCCTCTGCTGCCAGTCCCGGTTTCAGGGATGCCAAAGGCTGATTGGCCAGGCGGATGGCAGGAGTGGCTGTGGTGGCAGGTGCTAACCAGTTTTCGCCTTGCAGGAGCAGGGCGTAGCAGGCGGCCACGGTGGCTTTGGTGGTGCGCCAGTTGTTGGTACGCTTGTTTTGCAGCAGCCAGATTTTCATTTCTTCCACTTCCGCCTGTGCTGCTTTGGCTTCTGTAAACAACTCCACCAGGAGCACCTGCGTTTCCACGGGGGCCTGGTACCAGAAGTAGCCGCCTTTGTTCTGATGCCAGTACATGCCCAGTTCGTCGGAACGGGTGGCGGTTTCTAAAAGAGACGCGATGATTTGTCTGGCTACCTGCGCCTGCCCGAAGCGGTGCATGGTGAGCGCTATCATTCCCTGTTCGTGGATGCTGCGGAATTTCCATTCGGTGGCGGCGAGTTCTTGATATTCTTTCCAGAGCGCCTGCATGTGGGCCGACAGCGGTGTGGCGGTGTAGTAGCTGCGGGCATACCAGGCATGCAGCTGCAGGGCGTTCAGGTGGTAGCTTTTGTTTTGCTTTTGCCGCTTTGCCTCTTCCTGCAGTTGGTGCTCCAGGTAGTTCCAGCCTTTCCGGGTAATTTTTTCGAGGACCGGTTCTTTGCCGTCGATAACCTGCAGGTGCAGGAGCTGCCCGATACCGGCCAGGATGTGCTGTGTGATAAAGCGGTCCGGGTAGTTGCCCCGGAACCAGGGGAAGCTGCCGTCCACCAGCTGCATGTCCGCCAGCTTTTGCAGGTTTGCCTGTTCTTCGGCTTTCAGTTTGTGCAGGTCGAAGAGCAGGGCGATGCGCTTTTTCTGCTCCTGCTCGCTCACGGCATCGCGGAGCCAGGGCGTTTCCTCCAGCAGCACGGCCTTCAGCTCCGGGTTCTTCTCCAGGTTCGAAAGGAGCGCCCCGCTCCCCGCCTCCTGCCATTTGGCAAACACCTCCTGAATAACCGGCTGCTTCTGCACAATAGTACCCGCCAGGCGGTTGGCAAAGTAACGGCTGAACACCTGCTCCGAGCATTCGTAGGGGAACTCCATCAGGTACGGCAGCGCCTGCACCGCGTACCAAACCGGGTGGGGCGTGTATTCCAGCGTGAGTGCCTTGTGCCGCAAGGTGGCGCTGCTGCCGGAGCTTAATAATTTATCAAAGGAAAAAACTTTTTGCTGGCCAGGCCGCACCAGCAGTGGCAGCGATTCGGTTACGAGCATGGCGTTAGGCAAAACGGGCAGCGTATTTTCTTCTCCATCGCTGAAGCGGCTTGTTTCGGCGGTGATGCGGTAGGTGATAGCCTCCAGCCCGGCCGGAATGGCGATGGTGAACGCAACAGCTTGGTTTGTTTCCGGGGCTAAGGTAAAGGGTTGCTGCGCCTCCGATGGTACCGTCAGCAGTTGAACAGGCTGCCTGTTCAACGCATTGAACAGCTCCAGCTGCACCTTACCCCGCTGCTCTTTGCCGGTAAGGTTGGCAAGGCGGGCGGTCACGCGAATGGTGTCGCCTTCCCGGAAAAAGCGGGGCATGTGGGCGCTGACCATCAGTTCCTTCTGCGTAACCACTTCCTGCTCCAGGTATCCCAGCTTCAACTGTTGCGTGTGCGCCAGCCCTTTGAATTTCCAGCGGGTTAAGGCATCGGGCACCGTGAACTCCAGCAGGATATCGCCATTTTTGTTTGTGCGGAGGTGCGGGTAGAAAAAGGCTGTCTCCTGGAAATTGCGTCTTACAGGCTGGGCGGCAGGAGCTGCGTTAGCACTTTCCTCCTCGGTATCCATGCCAGCTACGCTACCTAGCATGGCTTCTGCTACTGGAGGGGCCGCGGCTTCCTGTAGCTCGACTCCACCAACGGCTTCCACTGCTCCTGTCTCTGCGTCCCTTTTTTGTACTGCATAACCGACGACCACCACTTCCTCCAGCGCCTTTGTATCACGTGCCAGCTTCACGACCAGGTCGCCTGCTTTCTGTATCTTTACCTCCTTCGGCAGGTAGCCGATAAACTGAAACATCAGCACGCCTCCGGCAGGAACTTTAAAGCGGAACGCACCCCGGGAGTTGCTATGGGTGCTGATGGTGGTGCCTTTGAGCTGGATGGTTACACCCGGCAATGCCTCGCCGTCAGGTCCTACTACACGGCCTTTCACACCGAGGCCTTCTTTTATTTTTTCGGCATTTCGTTGATACTCCTCCTCCAGCCGCTTGTCGTTTTCGGCGCTTCGTTGGCGCGCCTCTACCTGCCGCAGGTACTGCTGGTACAGGTAGTTGTAGCCGCCGTAGTAGTTGTAACCGAAGAGGTTGAGGTGCTCGTAATCGCGACTGGCATGGCCAAAGGAATACTGCCGGTACTGCAGTGCCCGCAACTGGCTGCCCTGTACAAACTGGCCGGTGTTCCAGCTAAAGTATTCCGGAACATAGTGGTACCCGGTGCCAAAGCTTCCGGGCCAGTAGCGGTCGGGCACAAATTTATCGAGCGAGGCATCGTAGAGCGTGGCCACCAGTTCGGCTGCTTCTTTTTTGCCTGCTGCATCCCGGATGCGTATTTTCCATTCTTCCCGCTGGCCCGGCTGCAGCACATCGCGGAAGGTAGTGAACTTCACGTCCAGCTTTTCCTGCTCCTCCTGCACATACACCTGCTGGTAGCTCCGGTAGCTTCTGTTGTCCTGCACCAGCAGAAACTGCACCCGCTGCGCCTTATCGCCTGCACGCAACGGTACTGTTTTCCGCACCTGGTACTCCCCTGTCCGCACCCACGTCGCGCTTACTTTCGTTGCCCCTTCATACACCTCCATCAGCACATGGCCGGGGGTGCCGGTGCCAACCAGGAATACGGCCTCTTCGCCTGCCTTGCCCGTTGTTTTTACCGGCATCACCCATTCCTCCATCCGGACAGGTTTGTTTTGCTGTGGGTTAATGTATGTAAAGAATTGGGTGTGGGAGGTGCTGTCGCCGTGCTCGTTAAAGCCGTACAGCTGCACCAGGTACACGCCCGCCGCCTGGTCGTCGGGCAGCTCCAGCAACAGCTCGGTTGGTTTTTCGGAAGTGGTTTGTACCGTCTGTTCGAGCACTTTTTCCTGCCGGGGCCACTGCTGCCACGCCGCTGCGCCCGGGTAGCCATAGGCCGGGAAGCTGCTGCGATAGGTTTCCTTGCTGAGCAAAGGTTTGTCGGGCGCCTGCCAGAGCCGGTGCTTGTGTACCTGCTCCGGTTGCTGCAGGGCATACACGCCTACCTGTATTTTTCCGGGCTGCAGCTGCCCGTTTAAATTTGACAGGCTGACGGTGCCTTTCAGTTTTTCCTGCGCCAGCAGCTTGTCAGGCAGCCGGGCCATCAGCAGCAGGGGTTTGTTCCCGGCTTTTATCTCCAGCGTATTTTGCTGTGTTTCGCCGCTGGCATCGGTCGCGCTGACCTCCAGTTTATACACGAACACCTGTCCCTCCTGTGGCGCCACATCATCCACGGAAGCTTTAAACTTCACTTCGAACGAGCCATCGGATTTGGTAATCAGGGTGCCGGTCTGAATCATAACAGGTTCCTGCCTTGGAAAGATGCGGTAGTCGTACTGCCAGTACTGCCAGGGCTGGTACGGATGGCGGGTAACGGTGTAGCTTAGCTGCGCCTGCGACAGCCCGTAACCGGCAAATGCCTGCACCTGCCCGTGTACCCGTACCGAATCGTTCAGCTTCGGCTTGTCTTTGTAAGGCGCAAACGTAAGCTCGAAAGTCGGGCGCTTGTATTCCTCCACCCGTACCGCCAGCTGCCCGTCCGGGGTTTCCAGCCGTACCACGCCCGGCAGCACAGACGAAGGCAGCACAAAGGTGCCGCTGAAGGTGCCGAATTCGTTTGTTTTGAGCGCCAGTTCGCCAAGGGTTTCGTCGTTGCCATCGAGCAGCTCGACGTCTACTTCTTGCCCCACCACCAGGCTGCTTTTGTTCTGAAGCGTTTTCAGCTGCATTCCTTTAAAGTAGATGGTCTGGCCCGGGCGGTAAATCTGCCGGTCGGTGAACAGGATGGTTTTTTCCTCCGCTTCGTCCTGCGGCACCCTGTCCAGCGTCGGGCCCCAGAAGTGGTTGTTGTCTTCTGTAAACGTTTCGGTGCCGGAAGTCAGCGTTATCCGCACGTTGTAAATTTGCTTTCTTTTGCTGAAGACGACTTTCCCGTCCCGGTCAGAGGCTGTGGTGGCGAGTGCAGTATAGGTTTGGTCTGCCTTACTGGCTTCGTACCGGGCAATGTAACTGACTTTTACCTGCACCCCTGCCAGCGGCTCCCCCGTATCGCGGTGCAGCACCCGCAGCTCTACCTGCCCATCCGGATTAACCCTGGACACATAGGAAAGCGGCGTTACCCGGAAAGTGCCCAACTGGTAAAGAGCCGTGTCTGTGGTGTTCGGCTCCTGCAGCAGCAGGGCGTAAAAGCCGCTTTGCAGCGGTTCCAGCAGCAGCTCGGTGCGGTGCCGGCGGTAATCTTCGGTACCGGTCAGGTGGTGGCGGTGCTCCTGCACGGGAGGCTGCCGGTTTAGTAGAGCCAATATGTCGCCCGAAGGAGGGCCGGTTCTGCCGGTGCGGGAGTCGGTAAGGCGCTTTTGCAGCAGCTCCTGCAACTGCCCCAGTTGCGCCTCCGTGATTTTAAAAAGTTTTGCGCTTACTTCGGTTACGTTGCGGTACTCCAGTGAAACCAAAACCGCTTTTCCGGGTGCCACCACATCCTCCAGCTCCCCCTCCAGCTGCTGCTGGGTAATTTCCTGGATGGATTTGGCTGCATTTTGCCCGCCCAGGCTATTTGGATGGCGCTCCTGTGCTTCACGGAACCAGCGCATCGCCTGCGCCAGGCTGTCCTGTTGCTGGTAATGCTGCCCCAGGAGCACCAGCGCATCGGCACTGATGGGTTCAGTGGAAAAATCCGCCGCCAGTTGCTGCAGGCTTTGCTCGTAGCGGGCATCTTTGCCAGGAACCACAGCGTGCCGGTGAACTGCCTGCAGCCGTTTGAGGTCCAGGTCGGCGAGTGCGGCCCGGTTCTGCGCCTGCAGGTGAAATTTTGTAGCCTGCTGCAACAGCTTCAGCCCCTGGTACAGCAGGGAAGTGGTGTCGGTTGTGGTGAGGGGCAGGTTGGCAAAGGTGCGGCTGTCGCTGTAGAGGGCGGGGTCGTTTAGGGTGTAGGGCTCCTTAGGCTTGAGCAGCGTAGCTTCACCTGCCAGGAAAAATTCGAGGGCACGGTGCAGCAGGAGGTCGTAGAGCGTGGGCCGCAGGTAACGGTTAGCCACATCGCCGGCTAACACGCCTTCCAGCACCCCTACCTGCGTAATTTGGAGTTGCTTTTCGTGCTGCAGCGCCAGCTGGTGTTGCTGCGCTACCTCCTGCAGCAGCGTGTGGAGGTCCCAGTTGGTGAAGTCGTCATCGGGAGTGGCCAGCCTGCTGCGCTCGTTGAAGCGGTAGCGGTTCTGCCTGTAGTAGTTCCAGTACATATCTGCGAGCAGCGACTGCAGCACCGGCTTCAGGGGAAAGGTGGCAGCGGCCACATCCGTTTTCAGCTGGTGGACAACTTTAACGATGGCGTCTTCTTCGAGGTACGAAATAAAGGTGATACGGTAAATGGTGGCCCTTACCTGCTGCGGCACATTCTTGCGCTGACGGGCCAGCTGGTCCAGCTTCTCTACCTCCGCCAGGGCCGACTTTGGCAAGCCCTGTCCTGCGAGTGAATCTATTTTTGCATGCAGCTGGTCGAACATCTTTTGCTGGGCCTTACCTGTTTGCACAAAAGTTACTAAAAAAAGCAGGAGCAGGAGTTTTATTTTAAGCTGTTGGCGTAGGAGCATCGGGTATAGGTTTGCTTGTAAAGATAAAAGTAAATAATCCGGGCTATTTCTTCTGTTTCATTTTCAATCAGTGGAGCAGGAGTAAGAAGCGCTATCCATATGATGCAGGAAAGCAGCATTTTGCATAAAGTGTGGCTGCAAATTATGAGAATCACGGATTTAAGGGATTAAAGGATGACACTGATTTACTTTTGCTATCAATCCGTGTAATCCCTTAAATCCGTGATTCTGACAAAAGGCCGGTCAGACTCCCTTTTATTTTGTCGCAATTTCCCTTCTTTTTTGGCATCATTTCTCCTCCCTTTCCTTGGATACTCCGGCAAAATTTGTAATATTAAAATTCTATAAACGAAACATTTAACTATGGAAAACACAGCAGAAAAAACAGCCATCACAGTAGAAACCACTGTCCAGGCACCAGTAGAAAAAGTATGGAAATCCTGGACCGAGCCCCAACACATCACGCAGTGGAACAACGCCTCCGACGACTGGCACACCCCACGGGCAGAGAACGATGTACGCGTGGGCGGCAAGTTTACGTCCAGGATGGAAGCCAGAGACGGCAGCATGGGCTTCGATTTTGAAGGCACTTATTCTGCTGTTGAAGAACACCGGCAGCTCGCTTACGCCATGCCGGACGGCCGAAAGGTGCAGATTACTTTTGCGCCCACGGCTGCAGGAACCCATGTAACCGAAACCTTCGATGCCGAGCAGACACATTCGCTGGAGATGCAGCAACAGGGCTGGCAGGCGATACTGGATAACTTCAAAAAGTATGTGGAAAATTCCGGTAAGCTGGAAAGAATGGACTTTGAGATTAGTATTCGGGCCGGCGTTGACAAAGTGTACCGCACCATGCTGGAAAAAGACACCTACACTGCCTGGACGGCCGCCTTTAACCCCGGCTCTTACTACGAAGGTTCCTGGGAGCAGGGGGCAAAAATTGTATTCCTGGGAACAAACGAAGACGGCACCACAGGGGGCATGGTCAGCCGCATAAAGGAGAATATCCCGAACAAGTTTGTCAGCATTGAACACCTGGGACTGGTACAAAACGGCAAAGAAATAACCAGCGGCCCGGAAGTGGAAGGCTGGGCAGGAGCGCTGGAGAATTACACCTTCACCGAATCCGGCGGCGAAACCCTCTTATCGGTGGATTTGGATGTGAACCAGGAGTTTAAAGCCTACTTTACAGAAACCTGGCCCAAAGCATTGCAAAAGCTAAAAGAACTCTGCGAAACAGCAGCCTAAGTTCTTCTAATTATTTCCTTCAAAAACCTTCTAAACAATCAGCTGTAACCATGGCATCCGTAAGCACTTACCTGAACTTTGTTAACCAGACCGAAGCGGCCTTTAATTTCTACAAATCTGTGTTCGGCACTGAATTTATCGGCAACATCGCACGCTTCAGCGACATCCCACCTTCCGACGATATGCCTCCCATACCGGAGGCCGACAAAAACCTGATTATGAATGTGGCACTGCCCATCCTGGGCGGGCACGTGCTCATGGGCACCGATGCGCCCGAATCGATGGGCTTTAAGCTAACGATGGGCAACAACGTGTACATCACCCTGCACCCCGACACCCGCACCGAAACCGACCGCTTGTTCCGGGCGCTTTCAGAAGGAGGCAAAGTGGAACAGGAACTACAGGACATGTTCTGGGGCGACTACTATGGCAGCTGCGAAGATAAATTCGGTGTGCACTGGATGTTTAACTGCGACGAAAAGAAATCATGATAAAACACGCTATTTACCCCTGCCTCTGGTTCGATGGCACGGCCAGAGAAGCGGCAGAGCTTTACCTGTCTGCCTTCCCCAACGGCAAGCTGACAAGCGATACGCCCCTGGTGGTTACGTTTGAGCTGGCTGGGCAGAAATTTATGGGCCTGAACGGCGGCCCCATGTTCACGCCTAATCCTTCCATTTCGTTTAATATACATTTCGAATCTTCAGGCGAACTGGAAAGCGCCTGGGAAAAGCTTTCGGCGGGAGGCCAGGTGCTGATGCCGCTGGATGCCTACCCGTGGAGCAAACAGTACGGCTGGGTGCAGGACAAATTTGGCATTAGCTGGCAACTGTCGCTCGCGAACCCGGAGCAGGATGGTGCGCCGTGCTCTACATCTCTTATGTTCACAGGTGCTCAGGCAGGTAAAGCCGAGGAGGCTATCCGGTTCTACACTGGCCTGTTCGAACCGGCTTACATCGGCGCTATTATGCGGTACGAGGCCGGGGAACCGGACGTGGAAGGCACTGTAAAGTATGCGCAGTTTACGCTGGGGCAGCAGGTATTCACGGCCATGGATAGCTCCTATGCGCATGCGTTTAACTTTAACGAGGGCATTTCGCTTGTCATCTCCTGCGACACGCAGGCAGAAATCGACTACTACTGGAGCAAACTGACCGAAGGCGGCCAGGAGAGTCAATGCGGCTGGCTCAAGGACCGGTATGGCGTATCCTGGCAGGTGGTGCCTGCTGTGTTAGGCCAGCTTATGAGCGACCCGGAAAAAGCTCCCCGCGTGACACAGGCTTTTATGCAGATGACGAAGCTCGATATGCAGCAACTGATCGAGGCATAGTAAAAGGCAGGCATCACCAGAAGCCCGGTGTGTGGAGCGACCAGGTGTTGCCTGCCCAAACTACCTGCGCTGCTTCAGCTCTACCACATACTGCGGCACTACCTGCACCGCTTTCAGTTCGGCTACTGCCCTGCCCTTCAGCGGCTCCCGTATTCCTTCTTCGAAATAAATCTGCCGCTCGTCGGTCAGTGGCACCACCTGCAGCAGGAGCTTATTGCCGGGCAGCAGGTTCCTGAACCGCCTTACGCCGATGGTCATGGGGAGGCCGGAGTAGAAATTGTCGGCTATCAGCTTGCCGTTGGCGTAGGCGGCTCCGGTGTCGCCCAGGTAGTCTACTTTGATGAAGGCGTCGTTCAGGCCTTTGAGGATATTGTTGGGTACCTGCAGTTCGTAATAGCGTGCACCTTCCACGGGCGCCAAATTGGTCTGGTACTGCGGACCGGGACTGGCGGGGGTGTTCACGGTGCTGTTGCGGTCGTCGGGGGGAAGCTGCTGGCCTTTGTTCAGGTACGGTGAGATGTCCTTTACCTCCTTCACCTTTACTTCGGGCTTATGGGCAGGTACTTTTAATTTGTAGGAGGCAAAGATGCCGTCGGTAGTGCTGTGTATTTTACCGCTGCTCGATTCCAGGCTTTTGATAGCCGGATACGCCTTCACCGTGATGTCGGGATTTGCCGTGCTTTGCACCCTGATGCCGTTGTTGCTGAACATTAAATCCTGGTTCGAAATAAAAAGACGTTCGGCGCCAAAAACTTCTGCTTTCCAGGCATCGAGCGCCTGCTGGTGCGTGAGCGTGAGGATGTTTACTTTTTTGCCATCCTTCAGCGTTACCGACACCAGGCAATTTGTACCGGGTTTCTCTGCCGCTACCTGCCAGGCATTTACCTTTTCGCTAACGCTGCCACCTTTTGCTTCGACCGCCCGAATGGCTGTTTTGTCCAGGTTGTAAGTAGCCGCCACGCCTTCAGGCGCAAAAAACACATACAGCGGTTCGGCAGCCGCTATGCGGCACAGGGGCTGCGCAGTGGCATATTGGAGGTTCAGCCCGTCCAGGTCCATGTTGAAGGGCAGCACCATCTGTACGCCGCTCTTCACCGTAATGGGCTGTTCAGGGAAGCGCAGCACACCTTCTTTCAGCTTCAGTTCCAGCTGCACGTTTTGGATGTCCGGCATCGTCAGTTGCCGCTGAAAATTGCTGATGAACACAAAGCCGCTCGTACCGTTGGTCCGCACTGCCATGCGCAGCAGATCGGTATTATTCGGCTTTTCAGGCATGTTATCCGGGAAAGCCGTTCCGTACTGCACCAGCCTGTCACCGAACTCGTTCAGGAAGGTATGGATGACCCTGTAGTCGTGGTAGGAAGGCCGCGTCTGCCCCCACTCCCCCAGCGGCGACAAAAAATCGTAGCTGATGATGGGGTAATCGTTCGGGTACTTGGTGGCTTTCGATTCCTGCAGGGTCGTGTTTTTGCCGATGGGGTTGGAGCCGCCGTGGAACATGTAGTAGCCCATCAGGTTAGCGCCTGAGCCCACTTTTACATAAGTAAGTGCCGTTACATCCGGGGCTTCGATGATGGGGCGGCGATGGTACGTAATCTGGTTCCCGCCTCCCATTTCGGCGGTAGCATAGGGGTAGCGGTAGCCTTTGAAATCGGTTTGCTGCTCGTGGCTGCCCAAAAGATCGCTGCCGATGGCGGGGTCGTTGCGCAGGGAACCAAAGAGGTAGTTCTGCGAGAGCGCCAGTTTGGTGGTTTTCTTATCCCAGGGCGCTTCGGGGTAGGCGCCCCACACCGGTATCAGCTCATCCTGCTTCTGGTTGGAGGCGGGCCAGCCGGTGGCACTGTAAAACGGCACATCGATGCCCGCTTCTACGGCCATTTTCTTCAGCGTAAGCATGTGCTCCAGCCCTGCCTGGCTGTTAAAGCGGAATTCGTTTTCCAGCTGTGCGCCTATCACCGGGCCACCGTCTTTAAAGTACAGGCCACTGAGCTGTCTGCCAATCTCGTTGTAGAACTTCTGCACCGACGCCAGGTAAGCCGGGTCGTTGCGACGGGTGTTGCCGCGCTGCACCACCCAGTCCGGAAAGCCGCCGTTCCGAACTTCGCCATGTGCCCACGGACCTATCCGGCTGAAGAAGAACACATCATGCTTCCGGCACAGCTCCAAGAAAGCTCGCAAATCGTTGTTCCCGCTCCAGTCGAACGTCCCTTCCTCCTCTTCGTGGTAAATCCAGAAAATATAGGAAGCAATAACGTCAATTCCTGCCGCTTTCATTTTCAGAATCGACTCCTCCCACTGCTCCCTAGGAACACGCGAAAAATGAATTTCGCCCATCACCGGGTACCAGGGCTTGCCGTTTTTGGTAAAGTACAGGCTGTTGGCATCCAGTGTTTCCCCTTTCGGATTCCTGTTCGTGCCCAACTTTAAGTGCCCGGAAATAACAGGTACCTCCGTCTGCCTCAGGTCGAAGGTGTAGGTCTGGGTTTGCGCAATTGCCGCCTGCCAGGCGAGGCAGAAGAGCAAAGTGAGCAACGGGTGTTTAAATATGTTCATGAGTGAGAAGAAGGTTAGGCGTTAAAAGATTGTGTAGGGGCAGGTCTTGCACCTGCCCAATCGTTCCCGAATATATTTGAGCACAATCGTTCCCGAATAGATCTGTAAAGGATCGTGTATATCTGTAAACAGTAATGTGCCACTCCTTATGCAGGAAAGTTTGTATGATAGCTGGTGCAGGACTGTGTTCAAATATGTTCGGGAACGATTGGGCAGGTGCAAGACCTGCCCCTACGAAACTGCTGGTACCAGGTATTTTACAAGCCCCAGCGCCGACTTCAGGCCGAAATCAGAGGAGGTATGCTGCAGCGCTTCCTGTAGGTACTGCTCTGCTTCTTTAAACTGCTGCAGCCCCAGGTGGCCTAGCGCCTGCATGTACAGGCAGTTGATGCGGTTGCGCAGGCTCAGGTCGTCGTCGAAGATGAGGAGGTTGGGCAGCGACACGGCAAAGTAGTCCAGCTGGATGCGGTCGTGCAGGTGTTTTTTTCCGTAGCTAATCAGTTTTTCGAAGATAGCTTTTGCCTTTGCTTCTTCGCCCAGTTTCTGCCAGGCCAGACCCTGGTAGAACACCTTGTCGGGCTGCTGGTCGTTGTAGAAGATGGCAATAGCAAGTTCTGCGGAACCGGTAGTAGCTTTCCCGAAAAAGGCTGTGGCTTTTTCGGCATCCCCCAAACCTTCGTAAGCGCAGCCCAGCCAGTAGAAGATGTCGTTTTCCTGGGCGCCGGGCAGTTTGCCTTCGCCCAGGTTGTGCGGGTATACCTGCGCCTGCTCCAGCTGGCGAACGGCTTCTTCATAGCTGCCCTGCTGTATGTTTTGCTTCGCCAGTTCCACCAAACTGAACACGTACTGGCCCGACGCTTTTCCTTCGCCTCCCTCCCAAGGGTGGAACTTGCGGTTCATGATGAGCTGGTAAGCCGTTTCGTAGTGGCCAAGATAGTTGTAGAGGCTGGCGCGCTCCAGGTACAAATCGTCGCGCTGCTCCGTTACGGGCAGGTGCGTTTCCAGGAAGGCCAGCCGCTCCCCGGGTTGGCGGTTGAGGCGCTTATAGAGCTGGTCCAGCTCCATGAGCACGCGGGCATCGGTATTGTCAAGTTGGAAGGCCTTTTCGAAACAGGCAAGCGCTTTGGCGGCATCCTGTTGTTTGTTGAAATAGGCGATACCGAGGTTGCGGAATACGGTCGGAAACGTAGCGTCCCGCTCCGCTGCCAGCTCCCAGGCTGCTATGGCCTCTGCATATTGGCGCTTGTCGTACCAGAGGTTGCCCAGGTAGTAAGGCGCTCTGGCATCGGCAGGATTCAGTTCATCAGTCAGTTGCAGCGCCGCGATATCCTCCAGTTTGTTCGGGAAGCAGTAGGCCGGACTGGCGGCGGCTGCTTTCCGGAAATACTCCTGCGCCTCTTCCTGTTGATGCTGCTTGTGCAGGATATAGCCTGTGTGGTAGTACACCATCGGGTGCGTTTCTTCTTCTTCCTGCGCGTACGCCAGCAACTCCAGTGCTTCATCGTAAAGTCCGGCGGCGGCATAATCGAGTGCGTACTCGATGTAATTATTTGCCGCGCCCCGTGCCACTGCTATTAAGGTGCTTCGGAATTCTGCTGCTCCAGCCACCATTCCCTCTGCAGCTGCCAACAGCGCCAGTTCGTGCAGGGCACCGAGGTTAAACTGGTCGCGCTCCAGCGCCTGCCTGCTTACCTGCTGCGCCTCTTCCGGGCGATGGAGCTTACGCAGGGCTACGGCTTTGAGCACATAGGCTTTGCTGTTGCGGGCGTTGCGGTCCAGGGACCAGTTGATATGCTCCAGCGCTAGCTCGTAATCCTCTCGCAACATGTCGATGCGGGCAAGGGAGAAATAGGCGGCATCCTGCCAAACGGCGGACCAGGTGGCCTTATAGAAGGCATCGTAGGCTTCGGACAGCCGGTCCTGGTACCAGAGACTCAGGCCCAGGTGGTAGTAAGGTTCGCTGTCGTAGGGGTTTGGATTGCGCTGCGTGAGGGTTTCCACAGCCTTGCGGAAGTACGGCTCGCTTTTGGCGAACTGGCCGCGGCGCAGGTACCAGGCGCCCAGGGCATTGTTGCAGCGGACATCTTTCGGGTCGCGGCGCAGCGCCTCTTCGTAGTAGGGCACGGGGCTGTAGGTGGCGTGGCGGTACTGCTCCAAGTGCTGCCCCGTCAGGAAGAGCTGCTCGTTGCTTTCCACTTCTTCGGGTGCCAGGACTGCTTTAGCGGGTTCCGGTATTTCGTTTTTCCGGTTGCTGGCCGGGTCGTATTTCAGCAGCTCCCGCCCCGCTTTGCTCGTGAGTACCAGCAGCAGTTGTTCTTCGGTTAGGCCTTCGCCTACTGCCACCTCCTGCACAAATACCTGCTCCGGCGAGAGGTCGGTTACCGTTTCCAGCACCGGCGCTCCGTTTACGAAAAGTTTCACCGTTACCTGTTGCTGCGCCGAAGTGGCAAATACTTTTATTATTGCCTTCTCCGCCGCCAGCTCCACTCCCAGCATCAAATCTTTAGTCGCGTTTTTTACCAGGCCCAGCTCGCGGTAAGGCATAAAATACTGTGTAAACGACTTTTCCTCGTAGGGCATCAGCCAGCTGAAGTCAGGCTGGTTGTCGGTATAGACGCCGGTCATGAGTTCGATGTAAGGGCCATCTTCGTCGGTGAGGTTGCGGTCCCAGGCCTGCCCGAAGTCGCCGTGGCCCCAGGTCCACTGCTTCTTGCCCGGCGATACATGGTGATTGGCTACGTGCAGCACCCCCGCCTGCGTGTCGTGCTCATAACCGCCCATAAAATCATAATCGGAGTTGATGGCCATGTAAGAGGTAGGCACCGGAATATTTTTGTAGCGGGAGATGTCGGTACCCGGTGAATAGTCTACTTTATAATAGGTGCCGGTGGCGATGGGGAAGGTGGATACATCGCGCTTGCCGTGGTCGAACACCGCGTTCACGTCCGGCGGAAACACGGATTGGTAGTCGTCGTTCACCTTTACGGCGGGGTTGGCCCACCACAGGAAAGTCTGCGGCAATTCGGTACGGTTGTACAGCTGGGCTTTAATTTCGAGGTAGGCTTTGTCGGGATGCAGGGTAAAACCGGCCATGCCTTTGGTGCGGAACATCTTCTCGACTTCGTTTACCCACACCGTTTTGCTGCCGTCGGGGTTTTCCTCCAACTGATAGTCCACGGGTTCGAAGGTGCTGGGGCGGTGGTGCTGCGGCCAGTTAAATTCAATGCCACCCGATATCCACGGACCGGTCAGCCCCACCAGGGCCGGCTTTATCACCTGGTTATAATAAATAAAGTGCCGCTGTTTGATTTTGTCGTAGGCCAGCTGCACCCGTCCGCCCAGTTCCGGCAGCAGCATGATTTTCAGGTACCGGTTCTCCAGGAACAGGCCTGTATATTCCTTGTCTTCCTTCTCATCAAAAATCTTTTCCACCACCGGGTTTGGGTACACCACTCCGCTGCTGCCCTGGTACACCCGCTTCTCAAAAAACATCGGGTTCTTGTCGGGCGCGCCAATGCCGTAAGTCGGAATAATGACTTTCTCTTCCCAAACGTTTACACCTGTTTCTTCCATTGGTTCTGTTGTATTGGTTTGATGATTTGATGATTGTTTACTTCTGTGAGAAAGTATACTTGGAGGCTACTTTTGTAAGGAATAATCTTAAGCGGGTGCGCTAGTGCGAGCTTATAGCTCGTACTTTCATTCTACAAGCTACTGCCTTTCTACCTACATCAGCTTTACGTAGCGAGATGCAATGCTTTATATCGTGGCATGTAAGTACGAGCTACAAGCTCGCACTAGCAAAAATGGCCTTTGCTACAGCACCCTTACTATTCCCCAATTAAGATTAACTTCATGGGGGACTATTTTATCTTACTATCACAAATGCGAACGTTCGCACCTTGACCTACTCAATGCCTCACCAGGTTATGCTCCAGCTCTTCCAGGGTCTGGCCCTTTGTTTCTTTTACTTTGCCTTTCACGAACAAAAAGCCCAGGAAGCAGATGCCGGCGTAGAGGTAGAAGGGGCCGTAGGTGCCGATTTTTTCTGCCAGAATCGGGAAGGTGAAGACCAGCACGAAGTAGGCTGCCCACAGCGACACGATGGCCACCGAAGAGGCCATGCCGCGTATCTTGTTCGGGAAAATTTCGGAAATCAGAACCCAGGTGACAGGTGCCAGCGAGGTGGCATACATGGCAATGGCCAGCAGCACGAACACCGACACCAGCCCGGCCGCTGCCTGGTTCTGGAGCAGGAAGGCCAGCGCGATGTAGACCACCGACAGCCCCAGCGAACCAATGAGCATGAGCGGGCGGCGGCCCAGCTTGTCTACCTGCCACATGGCCACCAGCGTGAATACCAGGTTGACAAAACCAATGGCTACCGTTTCGAAAAGCTGCTGGTTCAGGTCGGCTCCTACCGATTCGAAGATGGTGGAGGTGTAGTTGAATACTACATTAATGCCGCATAGCTGCTGAAACACCGCCAGCGTAATACCCACCAGCACAGCAGGCCGCACAGCTTTCTGGAACACCGCCGCATACGACTGCTGCTGCACGCCCTGCAGGGAGGCTTCGATATCGGACAACGTGTTGTGCACGAAAGGTGCATTTCCGATTTTAGCCAGTACCCCTTCCGCCTGCTGGTGCCGCCCCGCCTTTACCAGCCACCGCGGACTTTCGGGCAGCCACAGCACCCCCAGCAGGAACAAGACCGAGGGCACTGCGCCTAACCCGAACATGAGGCGCCAGACTTCCGGACCACCATCGGCAAGGGTGTAATTCACAAGGTTGGTAACGAGGATACCTAGCACAATCGTCAGCTGGTTGATGGCTACGTTGCGGCCACGTACCGCAGCTGGTGAGATTTCGGCGATGTAGAGCGGGCTCAGGATAGATGCCATGCCCACCCCGATACCTGCCGCAAAGCGCATCAGGATAAAGGTGGTCAGGCTGTAGGAAAAGGCCATGCCTAGTGAGGAAATGGCAAAGATGGCAGCGGCCAGCAGCAGTCCGGGTTTTCGGCCACGGCGGTCGGCGATTCTACCAGCCAGCAGGCAACCCACAATACAACCCAGGGCAAGGGAGCTCGTCAGGAAACCTTCCCACCAGGCATCGAGCTGAAACTCGGCGCGCAGGAAAGGCAGCGCTCCGGCTATCACAGCAAAGTCGAAGCCGAACAGGTAGCCTCCCAGCGCCGAGATAAAGGAAATGCCAACGATGTAGCTGTTGTGATAGGTATAGGTTTGGTTGTTCATTGGCTTACCTTTTAATTTTATCTGTTTCTATGTTTTCTGCGCATCCGGATTTGTTCTGCACCTGCCACCATTGCCACTGCTGCTGGTTTCCGGTATAGTAATTTGGTAGGGACAGGTCGCGACCTGTCCGAGTCTGCGATTAAGCAGAAAAAGTAACTAAGGGTGATAACGTTTGGCATTTTATGTATCCTGCACGATTGCCGGTGCACGATTGGGCAGGGGTAAACCCTGCCCCTACTTTGGTTGCTGCCCCTGGTTTGGTTTCAGCTCGTCGGGGCTGTCTTTGGTGAAGCTGGACCATTGCTCGCGGGATGGCGATTTGAACAGGTCCTGTACCAGGGCCAGCGACACCTCCTGCTGTGGATTGAACTTGTCGGAGTTCATGTACCCCTGCAGGCTGTGGAACAGCTGCCGGGCGGCGGGACGGTCTTTGGCTTCGGGATTCAGGTCGGCACTTGATACGATAAGTTTGCCCTTGCCTACTTTTGCTTCGAAAATAAGGCCCAGCTGGCGGTTCATGAACCAGGTATCGATGGGCTGCACGATAGACCGGAAGCCTTTCGGGAAGTCCTCCAGGTGCATCACCTGCGCCCGGTTCACTACCTCCCACCACTGCAGGTCGGTGAAGTTTTCGGTCGGGAAGCTGGCGAAGGCCGGATGTGCCGCATCGATGTGGCAACCGGTGATGTGCGGCGGGCGCATCTTAAACCAGGAGGTGTTCCAGAAGACGGGGGTGTAGTACATCACAATCTCTTTGCCTTTCACCACCTTGCCTGCAGCATTCAGGAAAACCTTACCACCTTTGCTGAGCACCTCTTCTGCCTTCTTATCCAGCACCGTGGTGTAATATACATCCGTCTTCACGTCAGGCAGGGCAGCAGGATATACCCAGAAATCCCAGTCGTTGGCAAAGGAGGTGTTCTCCAGTTTTACCTCCAGGTTCAGTTTTATAGCCTGCGTTATTTTATTCAGGGGCAGCTCGATGGTGCCGGCTGTGGTGTTGGTGCCTACCGGATAGGTTTTAGCCGGAAAACTGCCGCTGCCTATTACAGTTCCCTTCTCGTCTTTCACCGTCCAGCGGGCTACGGTGTTGGTCAGGTTTGCTGCCCCTGCGTGGTGAATTTCAATTTCTGCCTGAAAGTTCTCGTTGTTCGTGTACACGAATTTGGGAATGCGGCTGAGCGGGACGGTGGTGTTGCAGAAGCGGCTGAATTCTTCTGCCGATATATACCCTTTGCTGTCCCAGAAGGCATCGACTACGCCTACCAGCGCAGTACCCTGACCGGGAAAGTCCTGCAGGCCCAGGAGCTGAAAACCAGCTAGGCCGGGGGTACGGAAGGATTTTTCAATCTCCTGCTTGTAACTCAGCGCCTGCAACTTGCCGGAAGCCATCAGGAAGTCTTCTGCCCTGTCGCCCATGCCGCGGTCCTGCAGGTCTTCGCGGAACAGCTCGAAGTTTTTAGCACGATAGGCGCCCGTGTATTTTTCTATCTCTTTAAAATTCGGGAAGGCCACCCACTGCCCCATCTCGTGCGTCACGTAGGGCACCTTAAAGCCTTCTATTTTCTCGCGATAATCGGAAACAGTTTCGGGACGGGTATTCGTCCAGTTCAGGCCACGCGGACCGGACTTGACCATGTACTCGTTTTCGGGCACCAGCGGCCAGCTCATGGCTACGGATGCTCCGGTGTAGATGCGGCGCGGGTCTTTGGCTTTCCAGTAGGCAATAAATTCTGCCAGGTATTTTGCCTGCCGTCCGCCCCGAGGTTCGTTTCCGGCAGCCAGCATGGTGAAGGAAGCATAGTTGCCGAAGTGTTCCGCTATCCGGTCTGTTTCTTCATAAATAAACTTATCAATAGGTTTGCCGTCGCCGAGGGAGGTGCTGTGGTTGGGCCACGACGGTCCTTCGGGCTGCAGGTAGAATCCGATTTTGTCGGCGGCGATAAAGGCGGCTTCCGGCGGGCTCCAGGAGTGGAAGCGGAAGTGATTGAGGCCGTGTGCTTTGGCAACTGTAAAGATACGCTCCCAGGCAGGTACGTCCGTGGCCGGGTAGCCGGTAAGCGGAAACTCGCTGTTGTTGAGGGTGCCCCGGAGGAAAACCGGTTGGCCATTGACGGTGATGCGGGTGCCATCGGTGCCAATTTCACGCATCCCGAACTGCACCTGCTTTTCTTCTTTCAGTCCGCCCTTGCCTTCAAGCTTTGCCGTGAGCCTGTAAAGCGCTGGGCTGAACTCGTCCCAGGTCAGCAGCTTCTCCCCCATTGGCAGCGTCAGTTCCAGTTCGTTCTGGCCGGGCTGCAGGGTTAGTTTCTGGTCTTTGAGCTTTACCTCGTGCTTTTTATCAGTATTGAAGCTCTTGGCCTCCAGCTGTAGTTTCACCGCCTGCTGTTTGCCGGTGTTGTTCTGGAGCTTCAGCTTTACAAGCGCCGATTTTGTTTTGAGGTTGGGGTAAACCTGGATGTTGTAGACGTAGGTCTGTGCAGTTGCTTTGAGCAACATGTCACCCACTACACCGTTCCAGTTGCCCTGGGTGTGGTCGGAGATGCTGTGGGAGTTGGTGCCTACGTTTACTTCCGGGGTGATGGTGTTGTCGATGCGGAGGGTGATGGTGTGTTTGCCGGGGCTCAGGTAGCCGGTGAGGTCATACTCATGCGGCGCCACCAGCGAGTATTGTTTGCCCTCCACCTTCTTCTCATCTACCCACACCTCCGACTGAATATGCACCCGTTCCAGGTGCAGCACCACGCGTTTGCCTTTCCAGTTGCCGGGCACTGTTACCTCCTTCTGGTACCAGGCGGGGCCTACATAATGCTTTACGGGCGTAAGCCAAAAAGGCACTTTGATGTTGCCCGGTTGCCGGAACTTTGCCATTCGCGGGTTATAAAAAAAGGAACTGTCGTAGATGCTGGCAGTCCATTTTGTAGTAAGCGTGATGTCGTCGCCTTTCAGGTTTTCGGCCATGGAACCGGGCAGTTTCACGGTTTCGGGCAACTGCCGCGCAAACCACTGCTCCTTTACGCCGGTATCGGTCCGGTCGATGGCAAAGCGCCACTCCCCTGCCAGCGACAGTTCCTGGGCAAAGGCAGCAGTTAGCGATAACCAAAAGGTGCAGAGGCAAAGGAGGCTGGTGCTAAGAATATTTTTCATCAGGATGGATAATATTTTGCTCATAAGATAAACGTGCCGGCTAACCGGATTCCCTGTTTCATTGCTGCTTTCAGCCTACGCTACTTCCCGGAGTTACTTCAGTAATTCACAGCTGGTTCGGCAGCTAACCGAGATTCAGAAACGCAGACCAGAACGAGCAGTAGTTAGTAGCTACTACAAATATAGGACAGCCCGGGCTTGTAATAAATAGATAATTTACCGAAATAGCTGGACAATATTCCGGTTCGGTATCAAATACAACCATACAGCAGCAGAAGCCTATGCACAAGCAACAACAGCATGCAACCGTTACAGCGAAACATCAGCCGGAAAGAACAAAGATCCAGGAGGGGTTTGCTGGTCAACGCATGATTGTACTGCCGCCGAATGTGATGCACAATATCACCCAAAACCCCTTGATTCAGCACCTCTACCTGACAGCTATCGGCTATTATCCGCACGCCCTGCACCACGACCGCGAACGGAAAACGGGCAGTCCTGAATACATTCTGCTCTATTGTGTAGAAGGGAGCGGGTTCATCTACCAGGGCAGCAAGTGTTACCAGCTCCTGCCCAATAGCTACATCATCATTCCCCCCAACACCCCACACCACTACTACAGCTCCGAAACAGACCCCTGGAGCATTTACTGGGCACATTTCACCGGCGACCATGCCGGCCTCTATTACAACCGTTACACGGCAGGGCTGCAAGCCGAGGTAAATCCTGTGCCCTACACCGAAAGCAGGATAAGCCTGTTCAACCAGCTCCTGACCACGTTGGAGAGCGGCCTGGGAGAGCGGGAAATAGAAATCTGTAACCTGCAGTTTCTGCACTTCCTCACCACCTTTGTTTATCAGCGCGAGCTTAATCCTTTGGCAGGCAAATCGGACGCCGTGAGCAGGTCGGTTGCTTTTATGAAGGAGCACCTGAACAGCAACTTTACCATCCGGGAGCTGGCATCGCAGCAAAGCCTTTCCGTTTCGCAGTTTTCGGGCTTGTTCCGCAGAAAAACCGGTTTTGCTCCTATGCAGTATTTTAACCAGCTAAAGGTGCAGCAGTCGTGCCAGTACCTGTATTTTACCGACCGGAGCATCAAGGAAATTTGCCTGGAGCTTGGGTTTGAAGATCCGTATTATTTTTCACGGCTGTTTAAAAAACTGATGGGGCTTTCGCCGTCCCAGTACCGTAACATGCACCAGAAATAACAAGACTAGCTTTTACAAAATGGAATAGCAACAAAGAAGCTGGCCGACATATTCTGTCTGCGGACTGCAGACAGTGTGCCCAGTGGCTGTTAGCCCAGAATATAAAATACACCTGAACCATGGGCGTTTCATGCAATTGGAGCTACATGAAATTTGTACTGTTTCCGTGCTCAGAAAGCACCGATATATCATCGGGTAAGCAGCAGAGGCTATGGTGGCAGGTGCAGCAAAATAACAGCACAAAATTATTCCCTTACACATCCATATCAGCTGTTATTCTTGTATATTTGGTATATGGAAAACTGTTTCAAATCAACATTGCTTACGCTTCTGGCCATTTGCCTGGCTTTTTTTGCAGGTGTTGGTTCAGGAAGCCTGCGCAGTGCTGCCTATGCCGAATCAGAAGGCAAACAGTTTCAATCAAACTATTCCCAGGGTGAGCAGCTAAAATTCCAGTTCTTCCAAAAAGGTGATGGTGAGACTGTTGTAAGTACAGTTAATTACCAGCCTGCTCCAAATGTTAAGAATTCACGGCTTGCCTGCTTAAGCATCCTGACTTCCATTGAAAAAGGTATACTAAGCAGCGCCACGCGATACCTGTTCTATGCAAGGACTATCTGCTGTAGCCTGGCAGGCTGTGCCATCATTTTCCCTTTCCATTATTTCTGGTAAATCCGTCTCTTTAGCTCAGGATGTACCCCAGTATACCTGATTTTTTTTCTTGTAGCCATTTTGCGGACGGCACTACCTGCCAGCTGCCAGGGCTACGTGTGTTTATATTTTAACAGAAACAAAGATGGATTTAGAAACAATAATAACAGGGCTCGTTTTCCTGGCACTGTGCATTTTGCCAGTCATTTACGTTCAAAGAAAACAAAAGGCGAAAAAGAAAAAGCTCATAAAAGAGTTTACTTCACTTGCACAGCATCGGCAAATCACCATTTCGCAACACGATTTCTGGCAACCGGATTATGCCATTGGCATTGACACTGTTAACAAGAAACTGCTCTATACACGGAAAAAAGAGGGCAACGAGCAGCTTATCGTTGTTGATTTACAGGATTTAAAGCAGTGCAGGGTGAACAACCTGTACCGGGATGCAAATGGAAGCAGGACAATTGACCTGATCGAACTGTCGCTGGTGTTTGCTAATGCCAAGACTCCGGAGAAAAAATTGGAGTTTTACAACAGAGAAGTAAATCTTAATTTTAATGATGAGCTGCTGCTGGCTCAAACATGGGAAAATATAATAAACTCCAGTTCAGCAGTAACTGCAAAGGCAAAGGATCGCTATGCAGTGAACGGCAGTTGATGCGCGTACGCTGGTGCAACAATCCGTACGGCAGTACGGATTGTTTTTAATGAATTTTTATATACTACGGTACAAAATGAATAAGTGAGGCACAAGAACTTGTTATAGAGTTGAACCAAAATGACAAGTTATGTACGCTCACTTATTGCAAAAATTTAAGGACTTAGTTCCAGGATGGAAGTCCTCTCAAGTAAAGAATACGCTATTGATGGTGGCTCTGTTGCTGGAAGAGAAGACAGTAAGCCTGTGGAAGTTGAAAGGTTCGGTTGGTAAGTTACTGGGTAACACCTCCACCGACCCTCGGTCACACTACCAGCGGCTTAAGCGATGGCTCAAGCTCTCTGACTCTAACAAGCATATCTGGGCAGGCATGCTACAAGCTGCGGCAGGGCTACTGGAGAAAAAGAGTCGCTTTCTCATCCTGGACGGCAGCTCCTGGAAATGGGGCGGCAAGAAACATCACTTTCTCACCTTGAGCGTGCTTTACCAGGGAGTAAGTATTCCGCTCTGGTGGCAGGATTTGAAGAAGCTGGGAATCTCGAGCCAGTGGGAGCGTAAGCTGTTGCTGTGGATGGCCCGGAAAGTGCTCAACTTGAAGGGTAAGGTGCTACTGGCAGACAGGGAGTATGTCGGCACCCAATGGTTTGAAACCCTTCGGCAGGCAGGCATAGAGCTTGTCATCCGCCTGCGAAAAGGCAATTACAAGTACCAACTGGCAGCCAGAGGCAAATCGGTGGGTAAACTGGAGAATAAGGCTAAATCCCAGTTAGAGAAGCTGGTGTGGAAGAAGTTTACACTTGAAGAGCATGACTACTATTACGTGCTAAAGGCTTACAGGGGCAGAGGCGGCAAGATTGAATTCCTACGTCTCATTTCCACTGTAACACCTGCTCTGGCCATGGAAGGCTATGGGTACAGATACAGAATAGAGACTATGTTCAAACACCTGAAAAGCAATGGCTTTCAGGTAGAGAACCTCAATATTAAGACACCCTGCAGGGTAGAGATGATGATGGCCGTTCTGGTGCTAGCGTATACGCTGTCAGTAGTATATGGGCTTAAGAACTACAAGCGACGTATAGGAATCAAAAAGCATGGTTGCCCTGAAATGAGCGTCTTCAGATATGGACTGGACTTGTGGCAGAACCACCTCCAGACTTTTAAACATTTCCTGCAACAGCTCTTCAACTATTGTAAGAACTGGTGCAATCGCCAGAATAACTTAGTATGGGAAAATGTACCGTAGTATAGAATTTTTATTAAAGTTGAGTAAATGGTTTGTGTCAAGGTTCGGGATGTTTCATCCCGAATCTTTTCTTTTGAGCTAACAAAGCCTTGGTTTATATTAACATCCTGGTCTTCCACCTCTTGCCTGTGACAGCTGTTTCTCCGGTAACTGTGGGTTAAGCTTGCTATTTCTTCTTAAAGCCAAAGCTATAATTTAAGAGAAGCAATATTTTTTTGCATCTTAATATCCGGTTTAAGCCAAAGACGGGCTATGTTAAAAAGCAGTATTTTAGTCCGGCTACAGAAAATCGGATGCGGCCTTAGCGCGTTTCAGGTTACTTTTGCGTGGAATTACCAAGAAAACGGAACAAATGAACTTCAGTATTGAAGATATATTACTTGGAGCTTCTATCCTGCTGCTGATTAGCATCCTGATTAGTAAAAGCCTGGGCAGGTTTGGCATACCAGCCCTGGCTCTTTTCCTGGGAGTGGGCATGCTGGCTGGTTCAGAGGGCATAGGAGGAATTTATTTTGATGATCCACTCTCAGCACAGTCACTGGGAACAATAGCGCTGACCCTTATACTCTTCTCTGGCGGCCTGGATACGCGATGGGAAAGCATCAGGCCTATTATCTGGCGCGGAGTATCACTTTCTACGCTGGGTGTTTTTGTCACAGCCATGCTCATTGGCGTGTTTGTTTCACTCATTTCAGATTTTACATTGCTGGAAGGACTGCTCTTAGGTTCTATTGTTTCCTCTACGGATGCGGCAGCTGTATTTTCCATCCTCCGGTCCAGAAGCATAGGCCTGAAAAATAACCTGAGGCCAACGCTGGAGCTGGAGTCTGGCAGTAACGACCCCATGGCCTACTTCCTGACTGTTAGCTTTACCTTTTTACTTACAAACGAGGGTGCCGGCATCTGGAAGCTGGTGCCGATGTTCTTCCTGCAGATGAGCATAGGTGCTGTGATGGGGGTAGTGATGGGCAGAGCAATGCCCTGGGTGATCAATCGAATAAAACTGCAACAGGAAGGGCTTTATCCGGCTCTTTCGTTGGGCATGGTTATTTTTACGTATGCTTTCACCAATCTTATCAGCGGGAATGGCTTTTTAGCTGTGTACATATCCGGCGTTATGCTTGGCAACCGGAATTTCATCCACAAGGGAAGCCTGATCAGGTTCTATGACGGAGTAGCCTGGCTTATGCAGATTTTGATGTTCCTCACGCTGGGCTTGCTGGTGTTTCCGTCGCATATAGTGCCCGTAATCGGTACAGGAATACTGGTATCCCTATTTCTCATTTTCGTGGCCCGCCCGATCAGCGTTTTTATTGGTTTGACTTTCTTTAAAGCCTCCCTGAAAGATAAACTGTACGTGTCCTGGGTGGGACTTAGAGGAGCTGTTCCGATTGTTTTTGCCACTTATCCTTTGCTGGCCGGAGTCGGAAAATCAGATATGATCTTCAATATTGTCTTCTTTGTTGTACTAACTTCTGTTATGCTCCAGGGCACAACACTAACGGTAGTGGCGCAATGGCTAAACCTGAGTGAGCAGGACAATAAACCAAAAAGAATAAGCTTAGGGGAAGATATGGGCTATGACGCCAGAAACACGCTTGTAGAACTGTATTTACTGGACAGTAGTACAGCAGTTGGCAAATCTATTGTTGAGCTTCAATTTCCCAAAACAGCTTTAATTGTACTAATAGACCGGGGCGGAAAGTTTGTGACTCCTAACGGCGCTACTGTGCTGGAGAAAGGAGACAAGCTGTTTGTAATGGTTGATAATGATGAAGAATTGGTAAAGGTGAATCTGGCGTTAGGGCTGGAATAAGTAAACATAACCAAATTTCTGCCGCAGCAACCGCATGCCCTCGCTTACCTTCTCATCCGGTGATCTTTATTAAAGTTAAACAAAAAAGCCCGAAATCTTACGATTTACAGGCTTTTTGCTTCTTTTGGTATGGCTACCAGTGGAGTACCAGTGGAGTACCAGTGGAGATGCAGGGATTTGTAATGCTCTACTTTGGCATTGATAATCAAAACCTTATAATTACTAAAATTATCCACTCACCGAATTACTCACCAGTGTTTAACTACAGATAAACTGCAAAGTTATCAATTCAATTTACGAAATAATTTAATAATAGGCAAACAGATCCTTCCCATCTGGATAAATTCACCAAACCACTTAAAAACTTTCAACAGAAATTATTCTTTAATTTATTTCGATGCTGTCCTCTACACCTGTGCAGAAAACTGAAAGAATATCAGCTCAGTCGATCTTTTACATATGCCTTCACTTTTTGTCTCGACATGCCCAGGCTTTCAATACCCAGTTCCACCACATCGTCCGGCTTGAGGTATACCGGCGGGTCAAAACCAAGGCCTACACCGGCAGGTGTTCCGGTTGAAATCACATCGCCAGGAAGCAGGGTCATAAAGCGGCTCACGTAAGATACCAGGTGCGGAATGCGGAAGATGAAGTTGGAGGTATTGCCGTCCTGCATTATCAGGTCGTTTACTTTCAGCCACAGGCGCAGGTTATTTACATCAGCTATCTCGTCTTTGGTAGCCAGGAAAGGCCCCATCGGTGCAAAGGTATCGCAGCCTTTGCCTTTGTCCCAGGTGCCGTTGCGCTCGAGCTGGAACTCCCGCTCCGACACGTCGTTGTGCAGGCAGTAACCTGCTACATAATCCATGGCTTCGGCCTCTTCCACGTAGCTTGCTTTTTTGCCTATTACAAAGGCCAGCTCCACTTCCCAGTCTGTCTTCACCGAATCGCGTGGTACCATAATATCATCAAAAGGACCAACCAAAGCAGTCGTCGACTTCATGAAGATAACCGGTTCAGAAGGAATCTGAGCGTTGGTTTCTTTGGCGTGGTCGGCGTAGTTCAGACCAATGCACACAATCTTGGACGGACGCGCAATCGGGCTGCCAAGGCGGCTGCTTTCAGGAATACGCTCCAGTCTGCCTTCGTTTTCGTTCAGGAAAGCCTGCAGACGGGCAAGGCCATCTGTCTCAAAGAAGCGTTCGTTGTAGTCTTCGCCAAAGGCAGATGTGTCGTAGGCTACATCATCCAGCATAACACCGGTTTTCTCCCGGTTTAGTTCTCCGTATCGTATTAGTTTCATAGGAATGCATATACCTCAAGAGAGGCTGTATTAAAATGTGTTGTTTGTTTATTTTTAGAGCAGGTAAGCCCGCAACTGTAGCACTGCTGTTTCTGTAAAGTTTTCAGCACCTGCCACCAAACCTTCAGCTCATGTACTTTAGTTATTGAGCTTGATAAAGCCGCCATCAATCGGGTAATCGTTACCCGTAATAAAGGCAGCTTCGTCGGAGCAAAGGTACAGGATCAGCTTAGCTATTTCGTCAGGCGTACCCATCCTGCCAATGGGCTGCGTCTTCGAGAGCTTCTGGAACATCTCCTGCTCCTGCCCCGGATAGTTCTTGGCCAGGAAACCATCTACAAAAGGCGTGTGCACGCGGGCCGGCGAAATGCTGTTGCAGCGGATATTATCCTGCAGGTAATCCTTGGCTACCGACAAGGTCATGGCATACACGGCTCCCTTGCTCATGGAGTAGGCAAAGCGGTCGGGCAAGCCTACCACCGCGGCAATAGAACCCATGTTCAAAATAGCGCCACCACCATTCTGCTTCATTACCGGAATGGCTGCATACAGGCAGTTGTACACCCCCTTCACGTTTACCTGGTACACCCGCTCAAAATCTGCTTCGGAAGTCGTATCGGCTTTGCCGATGTGGGAGATGCCGGCACTGTTTACCAATATATTAACAGTACCTATTTGCTGAAACAGCTCCACTACCTCCTGCTGTTTGGTCACGTCGCAGAGCTGCACATGGGCTTCACCTCCGGCTTCCCGTATCTCGTTTACCGTCTGCTCGGCCTGCTGCGGATTCACATCCAGCACATGCACCACAGCTCCCTGCCGGGCAAAAGTTAAGGCAACAGCTTTGCCGATGCCGCTTCCAGCTCCGGTTATTACTGCTGTTTTGTTATTGAGTTCAAACATGTTGTTTGGTATGATTTGGGTTTGGTTGATCTATTTGTTTGTCTGAATTTGGATTCGTGGGATTAAGGGATTCATCAGATTTGATTTGTGCCTGTATTTACAACTTCCTCTAACCTGCATTTCCATTAATTTTTTCCCGGGACTGCGAAAATCCTGGCAATCCTCTAATCCCACGAATCCAAATTCAGACAATTATTACTGCACCGCTTTACGGCGCATCCCCTCTTCCTTTGGGTGATAATCCTCCACTGCTGCCTCTTCGTGCTTACCGGCTATCAGCGCATACACCACAATTACCAGGAAGCACAGCAGCGGCACGTAAAAGGAAAGGCCAATGCTGCCGGTCAGGTCCGACACCTGTCCCTGCACTGCCGGCAGGATTGCACCACCCAGGATAGCCATAATCAGGCCGGAGCCGCCAATCTTGGTATCGTTGCCCAGCCCCGTGATACCCAGCCCGTAGATGGTCGGGAACATGAGCGACATACAGCCGGAAAT
>NZ_QCZK02000009.1 GCF_003347595.2 Botryobacter ruber
TCAAAAGCCTCAAAATCAAATTTCTTTTCCATGGTGACTGTGCTTAAGCTAAGTTAATTATTTTCTTGCTTTGACACAGTTCCGTTTACAGCCTCTATCATGTTTGAGGAAAGACTCAGGACCCACCTGAGGGTTTGACTTTTTTGATGTTAGGCTAAAGCCGTAACATCAAAAAAGCCATTAAAAAAATGAGTGACACAGTTTCGTTTACACTCCCACACAGTTTCGTTTACACTCCCTTCAACCCTTACAAAAATTCCAAAATTTCTACCTTTCTACCTTTCTACCTCTCTACCTCCTAAACTTTCTAACTCTCTAACTCTCTAACTCTCTAACTCCTACACTGCTACCGCGTGGTCGCGCAGCACGTCGTTGAGGGATGTTTTGAGGTCGGTGCTTGGTTTACGCTGCCCGATGATGAGGGCACACGGTACATTGAAGTCGCCTGCCGGGAATTTTTTGGTGTACGAGCCCGGGATAACGACGGAACGCGGCGGTACATAGCCTTTGTATTCTTTTGGCTCGGAGCCGGTCACGTCGATGATTTTAGAGCTGCCGGTAATCGTAACGCCAGCGCCAATCACCGCTTCTTTACCAATATGGCAACCTTCCACCAAAATGCTTCGGGAACCGATAAAGGCGCCATCTTCTACAATTACCGGGGCTGCCTGTACAGGTTCCAGCACGCCGCCTAAACCTACGCCACCGCTCAGGTGAACATTTTTACCCACCTGCGCGCAGCTTCCTACCGTTGCCCAGGTATCCACCATCGTGCCCTCGTCTACAAAAGCGCCAATGTTCACGTAAGAAGGCATCATCACCACACCTCTTGCCAAAAACGAACCATAACGTGCCACGGCATGAGGTACTACCCGCACACCCAGCTCCGCATAGTTCTGCTTCAGCGCAATCTTATCATGAAATTCAAAAGGACCTACTTCGATGGTGTTCATGGTCTGGATCGGGAAGTACAGCAGCACGCCTTTCTTCACCCACTCGTTTACAATCCATTTGTCGCCATCGGGTTCGGCAACGCGCAGTCTGCCTTTGTCCAGGTCTTCAATAACAGCACGGATCGCCTCTTTTGTCTCTATTTTCTGCAACAGCGACCGGTCTTCCCATGCCTTCTCAATAATATCTCTAAGCTCCATATAATTGTTGTTGTTAGTCTTGAAGCGTAAAAGTATTAAATTTAGCGGATGTGTGAAAAGAGAATCCTGATTGCTTCGTTATTAAAACCCATAAACGATACGCGGCTCTACGAAAAACTGGGCTTGTCGCTGGCAAAACTGGCGGGGGTGCAGGTGCATATTGCGGCCTATGAGGCCCCGCTGCCGGAAGCCCCTCCCCACAACCTTTTCTTCCACCCCCTCTTCCGGTTCAGGCGCTTAAGCTTCGGACGGCTCCGGGCACAGTTGCGGTTTTTCAGGCTGCTGCTCCGGTTAAAACCCGACATCGTTATCGCCAGCACGCACGAACTGCTCCCGGTCAGTTTCCTGTACACGCTCCTCAGCAAGAGCAAACTGGAGTACGACATACAGGAAAACTATGCTCTGAACCTGCAGGCGCAGCAAAATTACCCCTGGTTGCTGAAACACCTTTTCGCCTTTCTTGTCCGAAGTACCGAGCAGCTGATCGCACCCGCTGTTGCGCATTTCCTGGTGGCAGAACAAACTTACCTGCAGGAGCTCCCCTTCCTGGAACACCGCTATACCTTAATAGAAAACAAATACAAACCTGGCCCCAACTACCGGCAGCCACCCTTCCCGGTGCACCTGTCCAAAGAATCGCTGAGGCTGCTTTACTCCGGCACGATAGCCGAAGTATACGGCATCTTCGAAGCAATTGCGCTGGCCGACCAGTTCCACCAGGTTTATCCCGGCACCACGCTCACCATTATCGGGTACTGCGCCCAGCCGGCCACCCTGGAGAAGATCCGGACACTTATCAGGCAAAAACCGTATATAACTCTTATTGGTGGAAACAACCTGGTACCACATCAGCAGATTATCGATCAGATCCAGAAAAGTGACGTAGGCTTACTCCCCTATCAACCGAATGAAAGCACATTCCGTTGTATACCAACCAAGCTTTACGAGTACATGGCACACGCACTGCCCATGCTGCTACAGCACAACCCGCTTTGGGAAACGATACTAGCACAAGCCAATGCGGGCATCGCTGTAGATTTCAGTAAACCAGCTGGGCAAGCAATCGGTGAAATCCTTTTCAGTAAATCGTATTATCAAAACGGTGTGCCGGATATGGTGTACTGGGACGCCGAGGAAGTGAAACTACTCCAGGTGATGGGGCAACTGTTAGCTTAACTAATAACCTGACCGTTACCGGGCAAGGCAAAGCACCAGCCAGCAGCAACAGGAATGGTGGCAGGTGCAGCAAATAAAAAGGGCAGTATTATCATTAGAAAGAAAGCAAAAAAAGCTGATAAATATTTTTTAGGCTTACCTAAAAATAAATTCGTATATTTGAAACACTAAAAGCGATAGCTTATGCGAAACTCTAAAATTACCGGAGTAGGCCACTATGTTCCGGAAAATGTGATCACAAACAAGGACCTGGAAAAGCTGATGCCGACTTCAGACGAATGGATACGTGAGCGTACGGGCATAGTGGAGCGCCGCTACTTCCAGGAAGGTGTAGACACTACCTCTAATATGGCGGCCAATGCGGCCCGTGCGGCACTTAAAATGGCCGGACTGGAAGCCACCGATCTCGACCTGATCATTTTTGCCACGCTCAGCCCCGACTATGTTTTCCCGGGGTCGGGTGTACTGCTGCAGCGGGAACTCGGACTTAACTTAATTCCTGCACTGGATGTACGCAACCAGTGTTCCGGGTTTATCTATGCCCTTTCGGTGGGCGATCAGTTCATCAAAACGGGCATGTACAACAACGTGCTGGTGGTGGGCTCCGAGATTCACTCCAGTGGGCTAGATTTTTCGGAGAGGGGCCGGAACGTTTCGGTCATCTTTGGCGATGGCGCCGGTGCCGTTGTGCTTACGCCTTCCGATGATCCGGAGAAAGGCATCCTGTCTACGCACCTGCATGCCGAAGGAGAGTTTGCCGAAGAACTGGCCGTGATTGATCCGGGGAGCAACAAAAAGAACCGGCTCACACACGAGATGATCGAGGAAGGCTCCATTTACCCGTACATGAATGGCAATGTAGTTTTTAAACATGCTGTTACGCGCTTCCCGGAAGTAATTGAAGAAGCACTTAAAAAGAACAACTACAAACCTTCTGATATAGACATGCTTATACCGCACCAGGCTAACCTGCGCATCACGTCTTATATCCAGCAGAAGATGGGGCTCCCGGTGGAGAAGGTGTTCAGTAACATCCATAAGTATGGTAACACCACTGCTGCCTCGGTGCCCATAGCCTTAAGCGAAGCAGTACAGCAGGACAGGATAAAAGAAGGAGACCTGGTCTGCCTCGCCGCCTTCGGCAGCGGCTTTACCTGGGCATCGGCCCTGATCAGGTGGTAGTTTTTTAATGTGCTGATTTTTTAATGTGCTAATGTGCTGGGTGTAATAAAGTGCTGATGCTTTAATGTGTAAATTATTGATAATGGAGTTATGAATGAGATACAGTTGGAGGGGTTTGAAAATAATCCGATAGTAAAGAAGTCTTTTTTATTTGCGTTGGAAATCATTCAGGTTGCTGAAATTCTGGAGGAAAGAAAAAAATTTGTAATTGCCAACCAGCTTTTGAAAAGCGGAACTTCCATTGGTGCAAATGTCTGGGAGTCGCAACATGCCGAATGTAAAGCAGATTTTATTCACAAACTGAAAATTGCTGCTAAGGAAGCCATAGAAACCGAATACTGGTTACTCCTCTGCAAACTCAGTCCCAACTATCCAACTGTTTCGGATAAGCTTGAAAAGCTGCTTGAACTGCAAAAGCTAATGTCTAAAATCATTTCCACCTCCAAAAAGAATTAAGGAATCAGATAAATTAATTAAGTGTGTTAGGAAGACGAGACTAAGAAAATGTTGTTGATTTGGATTTGCAATCCGAATTCCGGGAGCGGTCGGATTTACAATCCGAATCAGCAGTAGTATCAGATATTTAATCTTAAAAATTAACCCATTACCAATTTAACACATTTGCACATTACCATATTAGCACATTAAAAAATTAGCACATTAACCCAATGCACAGTTACACAGAAGAAAACTATATCAAAACCATTTACAAACTCTCGGCCGACGGTACGCAGGATGTGAGCACGAATGCCATAGCAGAGGCGCTGGAGACAAAGGCAGCTTCGGTTACGGACATGCTGCGCAAGCTGAGTACGAAGGGAGTTGTTAATTATGTGAAATACCGGGGCGTTTCGCTTACGCAGGAAGGACAGCGGATTGCCCTGCAGGTGGTGCGCAAACACAGGCTATGGGAGGTGTTCCTGGTCGAGAAACTAATGTTCAGCTGGGACGAGGTGCACGAGGTGGCTGAGGAGCTGGAGCATATCAGTTCGGAACTGCTGGTAACGCGCCTCGATGAGTACCTGGGGCATCCAGCTTTCGACCCGCACGGCGATCCTATCCCAACTGAAACGGGAGAATTAAACCTGAAGCAACAAACGCTGCTGGCAGAAATGGAACTCGGTACTTCCGGCGTGGTAGTAGGTGTGCGCGACTCCCAGCCGCTCTTCCTGCAGTACCTCGACAAAATAGGCATCTCTCTCGGCGCCAGCATTCAAGTAATAGACAAAATAGCTTTCGATAAATCACTGGAAATAAGCATCAACAACAACAAAAGCCAACTTGTATCAAGTGAAGTATCTAAAAACATATTTCTGTCTGCTTAAGCTCCGTACCTGCAGCGTGCTGCTGACTTTCCTGTTCTCTTCCCTCCTGCTGTTCTCCTGCAAACAGGTCGATACAAGGGGGCAGTTACAGGAAGGAGAGCGGCTGACGGTTGTCACCACCACCGGCATACTGGCCGATGCGGTTAAAAACATTGCGGGCGATGAAGCCGATGTACAGGCCATCATGGGCAGCGGCGTGGACCCGCACCTGTACAAGGCCACACAGGGCGACCTGCAACTGCTCACCGATGCGGACATGATCGTGTACAACGGGCTGCACCTGGAGGGAAAGATGGGCGAAGTGCTGGAAAAGCTCAGCCGCTACAAAACCGTTGTGGCTGCAGCCGGGGGTATTGCACCTTCGAGCTTACGTAAATCTGCCGGGTTTACAGATGCCTACGACCCGCATGTGTGGTTTGATGTTTCGGTGTGGCAGCAGGTGGTGGAGCACCTGAGCAAGGAACTGCAAAAGAAAGACCTGAAGAATGCCCGGGTGTACGAGCAAAATGCGGCGCAGTACCTGCAGCAACTTTCGGAACTGCATGCGGCTGTGCAGCAGCAAATAGCCTCCATACCCGAACAGCAACGCATCCTGATCACGGCCCACGATGCATTCGGTTATTTCGGAGATGCCTACGGCATCCAGGTACGGGGCCTGCAGGGCATCTCCACCGTGTCGGAGTTTGGACTACAGGATGTGTCGGCGCTGGTAAACTTTATTGTCGACAACAACATAAAAGCGGTGTTTGTAGAATCGTCGGTTTCTCCGAAAGCCATAGAGGCCGTGATGGCAGGAGCCCGTGACAAAGGACACCGGATTAAACTTGGCGGCACCTTGTTTTCCGATGCCCTGGGCGAGGCGGACACACCGGAAGGCACTTACGCAGGCATGGTTCGTTATAATGTTAAACAAATTGTTTCCGCTTTAAAATAAGCACTTTAGCCTATGATACTTCAAGTAGATAATCCGGTAGTGGAAGTGCATGATCTGACGGTGAGTTATGACCGGAAGCCCGTTCTTTGGGGTGTTGACCTGACGCTGCCTGCCGGGGCGCTGGTCGGGGTGATCGGTCCGAACGGAGCCGGTAAGTCTACCCTGATCAAGGCCATCATGGACCTGCTGCCAGCCAGCAGCGGCTATGTCCGGATTTTCAATGAACCCATTAAAGAAGTGCGCAAACGCATCAGTTATGTACCGCAGCGCGAGTCGGTCGACTGGGATTTTCCGGCGTCGGTGTTCGATGTGGTGCTGATGGGGCGCTACGGTCGCCTGGGCTTTTTCAGCAGGCCCCGCAAAGCCGACAAAGACGCCGCCATGGAAGCGCTGGAGAAAGTGGGCATGCAGGCCTACGCCGACCGGCAGATCTCGCAGCTCTCCGGCGGACAGCAGCAACGGGTGTTCCTGGCCCGGGCGCTGGCCCAGAACGCCGACATCTACTTTATGGACGAACCTTTTGCCGGCGTTGACATCGCCACCGAAACAGCCATCATCGAACTTCTCCGGCAGATGCGCCAGCAGGGCAAAACAGTAGTCGTCGTGCACCACGATTTGCAGTCGGCCGCCAACTACTTCGACTGGATTATCCTGCTCAACATGCGCCTGGTCGCCTCCGGCCCCACCGAGCAAACCCTGACGCAGGAACTGCTGGAAAAAACCTACGGCGGCAAACTGACTGTACTATCCAAAGTAGGCGACCTGCTGCGCAAACAGGAATTCCCGGCACGGGAAGAACGGAGAGTTTAGGAGTTTGGGAGTTAGAGAGTTAGAAAGGTGAAGAGGTAGTTATTTTATAGGGGTTGAAAATCTTCAACCCTTTCACAAACCACAAACAAACCTAATCCTGAAAATTCTAAAATTCTGTAAATCCTGATTCAGACAAATATAAAATCACATGAATCATTTAAATCAAAAGAATCAACGGTTCAGACAGCGGCAGAGGCAATGGTGACAGGAGCAGAAACAAAGTTTAGGGTAGAAAGTATTCAACCCCTACAAATTTCCTAAACTATCTAACTCCCAAACTTTCTAACTTTCTAACTCTCTAACTCCCAAACTATGCACGAGTTTCTGGAATTCTTCTCGTTTGCAGACGCCAATGTCCGGTACGTGACGCTGGGCTCTGTGCTGCTGGCCAGTAGCTCTGCCGTAGTGGGCTGCTTTACGTTGCTCCGAAAACGGGCGCTGGTCGGTGATGCCGTGGCCCATTCGGTATTGCCGGGGGTTTGCCTGGCCTTTATCCTGTCGGGCACCAAAAACCCGCTCATCCTGCTGACCGGAGCTTTGGTTACCGGCTGGCTCTCGCTCGTTCTTATTGACTACATCACGGCACGTTCGCGCATCAAAGAAGACACCGCCATCGGGCTGGTGCTTTCGGTTTTCTTTGGAATCGGCATTTTGCTGCTTACCGCCATCCAGCACTCCGGGAACGCCGCGCAGAGCGGCCTGGACAAGTTCCTGTTTGGCAAAGCGGCCTCGCTGGTAGGCGAAGACCTGGTTGTGTTCAGCGTGGTAGCCCTGCTCCTGCTTGTTTCTACCGTTGTTTTTTACAAGGAGCTCATGCTGCTCTGCTTCGACCAGGCCTATGCCCGCACGCTTGGCTACCCGGTACGGGCGCTGGAGCTGCTCCTTACCACCCTCACCGTACTGGCTGTAGTCGTGGGCATACAGGCCGTGGGCGTGGTGCTGATGGCGGCCATGCTCATTACACCGGCGGCGGCTGCCCGTTTCTGGACGGAAAAATTAACACTGATGCTGGTGCTGGCTGCGCTCATGGGCGCTTTCTCCGGGCTCGCAGGTGCTTTTGTATCGTACACGGCCCCTGCTATGCCAACCGGTCCCTGGATCGTGCTCATTATTTCCATGATCGCCATTCTCTCTTTTGCCTTTGCACCCAAGCGAGGTTGGGTGTCGCGCCTGATCAAGCAACGGCACAACAAGTACCAGATCCTGGAAGAAAACCTCCTGAAGCTGCTTTACCAGCTGGGCGAGCTGAAGCAGGATTTCTACACCTCCCGTAGCCTCACCCAATTGCTGGAGCGACGGAATATACCCAAAGCGGAAGCCTTGAAAGGTTTAAAGATACTTAAACGTCAGGGCTACGTGCAGCAGGAACAGGAGGCCTGGGTGCTGACAACAGAAGGACAGAAACGGGGTCAGCGGGTGGTCCGGCTGCACCGCCTCTGGGAGCTTTACCTGACCCGCTTCCTGGAACTGGCTTCCGACCACGTGCACGAAGACGCCGAAACCATCGAACACATCATCACGCCGGAACTGGAGAAAAAGCTGATGGAAGAACTGGGCTTCCCGCAACTGGACCCGCACAGCGCCAGGATCCCTTAAGTTAGAGAGTTTAGGAGTTTGGGAGTTAGAGAGTTAGAGAGTTTGGGAGTTTAGGAGTTTGGGAGTTTGGGAGTTTGGGAGTTTGGGAGTTTGAAAGGTAGAAAGGTAGAAAGGTAGAAAAGTAGAAAGGTAGTTATCTTGTAGGGGTTGAAAATCTTCAACCCTGCAACAGAAAGGTAGAGAGGTTGGGGGTATGGCTGCAGAGACGCGGTGCCCGCGTCTCCTGCACGAACCACAAACAAACCTAATCCCAATGCTGTAAAACTTGATTCAGGCAAACATAACACTATAATTATCAAACTTTTATGATCGCCCCAATAACCAATAACAAATAACCAATAACTAAAAATATGAACGCATTCTGGATCATACTGACGGGCTCCCTTGTCGCCACCTGCTGCGGGCTGCTGGGGTGCTACCTGATTCTGCGGCGGATGGCCATGGTGGGCGATGCGATATCGCATGCGGTTTTGCCCGGTATTGTCATCGCTTTCCTGCTGTCCGGTTCACGCGACCAGGTACCGATGCTCCTTGGGGCGGGGGTGCTGGGGGTGCTGACAACCTTCCTGATCGAATTCTTTCACCGGGCAGCGCGGGTGCAGGCCGATGCTTCTATCGGCGTTACCTTTACCTGGCTTTTTGCGATCGGCATTATCCTTATTTCGGTGTTTGCCGGGCAGGTGGACCTGGACCAGGACTGTGTGCTGTACGGCGAAATTGCCTATGTCCCCATCGACCTCTGGATATCTGACGGCGGCTACATCCTCGGCCCCCGCACCGTCTGGACACTGGGTGTGGTGACGCTGCTGATCATCGGTTTTATCGTGGCCGGCTACAAAGAACTTTTCCTGACGGCGTTTGATTCGGGGTATGCGGCTGCCATCGGCATCTCCACTTCGTTGTGGTACTACCTGCTCATGACGGCCGTTTCCATTACCACGGTAGCCTCTTTCGAGTCGGTGGGGGCGATCCTGGTGGTGGCTTTCCTGGTGGCGCCGCCGGCCGCCGCTTACCTGCTCACGGATAATTTCAAGCAGATGCTCCTGATTTCGGCAGCACTGGGTGTGGTGGCATCCGCAGCCGGTTATTACCTGGCCGTCTGGATCGACGGTTCCATTGCCGGCGCTATAGCCACCGTTACCGGGTTTGAGTTTCTGCTGGCCTTCCTCTTCTCTCCTTCCAGGGGCATGCTCACAAAACGGAAACAGCTGAAACCAGAACCTGCCCTTGAAGCTGCAGCTTAATCCCGATTGTATAACCCTTTGGTTTTAGCTATGGTATGAAAACAGAATAAAAAGCACTAACGGTGCGTTTATTGGTTAACAGCAGCAAGTGATACATGAGGCAAAGTAATTTTTGTCCCCCTTTGAAGCTAATCTTGTAGGGAAAAGTTTGTATTATAAAAAATATAAATTGTTTTTTTATAAGTATTTTCTAACGCCAGTTTGAGCGTAGCGGTAACTGGTGGTAATATATGGTGCCAGTTTTCAACTGGCGTGTCTGGATATCGGTGCTTTTGTGCGCACGCCAGTTGAAAACTGGCCCTAATGAGAACCACAAGTTACCGCTGCGCTCAAACTTGCGGTAGGTAACAATAAAAAAAGCCAATAGGCATTTAAATTATTTCAAATTTTTTCCTACAAGATTAGCTTTGAAGGGGGCTGGGGGATGACTTACACCTGTGGATAAAATATTGTTGTACTGGCTGTAGAACTGAATTTCTTCACAGCCCGTGCATCATCCCCCTTACCCCCTTCAAAGGTAGGGCCGTTTCATTCTAACGGATTCTCCCCTTGAGGACAACCTAAAGCAGGAGCTTTAGAGTTGCGAGCGAAGCTCTTAGAGGGGTGTTTACATCTGTGAATAAACTCTGATAACATAATTTCAGACGTTTTACCACCAAGCTTTACACCCCTATTAGCTCCGCTAGCAAGTTTCGAACTCACGTTCTCACTTGTCCTCAAGGGGATAGTCTCGGTCAATGAAACGGCCCTATCTTCTAAGGGGGACTTTTCCTGCTGTTGTAATTTATGCGTAACATTAGTTATTTATGATAAACCGAATTCTTCTCCTCCCCCTCCTGACGCTGGTCTTCCTCCTGACCGGTTTTAAGGTGCAAAAACCTGCTGCACCTGCCACCACAGCCTTACCTGCTGCTGAAAAAATAGAGTGGCTGACCATGGAAGATGCTGTTGCCAAAATGAAACAGCAGCGCCGGAAAATTGTAGTGGATGTGTATACCGACTGGTGCGGCTGGTGCAAAAAAATGGACAAGTCTACCTTTGCCAACCCAAAAGTCGCGGCTTATGTAAACCAGCATCTTTACGCGGTTAAGCTCGATGCCGAAGGCCGGAAACCCATCACCCTGAACGGCACCACCTACAAATACAACCCGCAGTACAAAGCGCACGAACTAGCCGTGGCCCTGCTCAACGGACAAATGAGTTTTCCATCGACCGTTTTCCTGGACGAGCAAATGCAAATTATCACGCCCGTGCCCGGCTACCTCGACGCCGATGCATTCAGTAAAATTTCCCGCTACTTCGGCGACAACATTTACAAAACCCAGAACTGGCAGGAGTACGAAAAGAGCCTGAAGAAGCGCTAAGCAGCAGCAGTGGCCCTGGTGGCAGGAGCAGCAAGGTTTTAGGATTGGGCAGGCTGCAGAAATAAGCTTAAATTTGTAGTTCACAGCGCCGCAGCAGGCGCTGCCATTGTACAAGCTGACATTACCTGACCTTGATACCACACTATTCCGCTTCCGATACCATTGTGGCCGTAGCCACCGCACCCGGCGTGGGCGCCATCGCCGTTATCCGCCTGTCCGGCCCCGAGGCCATTACCATCACCAACAGCGTGTTCCGGGGCAAAGACCTCACGCAGCAGCCTTCGCACACCATCCACTTCGGCACCACCCGCGACCAGGACAAGGTGATCGACGAGGTGCTGGTGTCGCTGTTCAAGGCGCCGACTTCCTATACCAAAGAAAACGTGGTGGAGATCTCCTGCCACGGTTCCGACTTTATCGTGCAGCAGATCATGCGGCTCCTGCTGCAAAAAGGCGCGCGCCTGGCACAGGCGGGAGAGTTTACGAAGCGGGCCTTCCTGAACGGGCAGTTCGACCTGGCCCAGGCTGAAGCGGTCGCCGATCTCATCGCCTCCGACTCGGCCCTCTCGCACGAGGTGGCCATGAAGCAGATGCGCGGTGGTTTTTCGCTGGAGATAAAGCGGCTTCGGGCAGAACTGGTGCATTTTGCCTCGATGATAGAACTGGAGCTGGACTTCGGGGAAGAGGACGTGGAGTTTGCCGACCGCGAGCAACTGCGCCAGCTTATCCTGAACATACAGCGCATCATCCGGGAGCTGCTCAAATCGTTTGAACTGGGCAACGTGATCAAGAATGGCGTTCCGACGGTGATTGTAGGTAAACCAAACGCCGGCAAGTCCACCCTGCTCAACGAACTGCTCAACGAAGAGAAGGCCATCGTGTCGGACGTTCCCGGCACCACCCGCGACTTCATCGAAGACGAAATCAACATCGAAGGCATCACCTTCCGCTTCATCGACACGGCCGGCCTCCGCGAAACCACCGACAAGGTAGAAGCCATCGGCGTGGAGCGCACCCTGCAGAAGCTCAGCCAGTCGTCGCTCATCATCTACCTCTTCGACATCAACACCACCACCCCGGCGGAGTTGGAAGAAGAACTGGCAAAGCTAAATCCCAAGAAGCTGCCGCTGCTGCTGGTAGCCAACAAAGTAGACCAGGCCTCCCCTGCTACGGTAGCTGCTTTTGCACAACTTGAAGGACTGGTAAGCATCTCCGCCTCCGAAGCCACCAACATGGAAACACTGAAGCAGGCACTGGTAGAGAAGGTTAACCTGGGCAAGCTGAATACGAAGGAGCAAACCATCGTCACGAACCTCCGCCACTACGACAGCCTCCAGAAAACCTACGAAGCGCTGGACGACACCCTCAACGGCCTGGGGCTTGGCATCAGCAGCGACCTGGTGGCAGCGGACATCCGGCGGGCGCTGTACCACCTGGGCTCCATTACCGGTGAGATCACGACGGATGATCTGCTGGATAATATTTTTACGAAGTTCTGTATCGGCAAATAAGCTTCTGCTCCTGCCACCACTGCCTCTGCACAACGTTAAGGCAAAATCAGGAGGTGCGAAGTTTCGGTATAATACCAGCACCTGGCACTATATAGCAAATAAATTGTATATTGCTTTACATCAATTAAGCGCTCATGAAAAACTTACTACTTGCAGCCGGGGTGATGGCACTTGTTTCATGCACAGAAGCACAGGAAAAGACGCCGGCAGAGACAACAGAAGCGGCAGTTACCACAGAACCTGCCCAGGAGCAGCAGGAAAGCCCGGCAGCTAAAGGCGACCTGGTGCCGGGTGTTTACCACGTGCACCAGTTATCTGCTGGCGGATTTTTGTTCCAGTACAAGATCGAGCTATCGGATGGGGAATACAAAATGTTCGATAAAACGGGGAGCTACACCTACGATCCGGCCACTAATGTTATCCGCTTCACCTCCGGTGGGCTGAAAGATTTTAACGGGGTGTTTACAAGGGTGGAGCACCTGAACGAATCGCGCAACCTCATGATCGTGCTGGACTTCCAGGGTGGCATTCCCGATACGCTGAACCTTGGCAAGAAACCGGGTGGATATTACCAGTACGCCTACTACCAGCAACCAGAGTAAACTTCCACGAAGAGCGAAATGCATGAACCTCCTGCTGTACCTACCAATAAAATTTGTCAGCTTTCCAGGTAACAGGATTGTTCAAAATGTAACCTTCGATGTGTTTATAGGATTTGTCATCGCGGATAATATGATCGTGGTACCGGGTTTGCCAGGCAAAATCAGCATGTAGTTTATGTGCCTGCCGGGTCACCGCTGCTTTGAATCCGCGTATGACCGATGCCAGGTTTTTTGACTGTGTGCCAAACGTGTTTTTGTTTTCAGGTGCAGGCACGGGAGAGGCGGGTATGGAACTGTGTTCTGTCCGCCGTTTCTGCCGTTGTTGGTGTTTTCACCATAGCCGTCAGGCTAAAACCAACAATTATTCATTATCATTTCGACCATTCCCGAGGCGAGGGCCGAAGGGAATGGTCGAAATGTCACAAAAGGCAAGTTAGCCTGACGGCTATGGTGATAACACCAACAACGGCGGGAATACCAAATTTTAAAAAGCATCTTCCATTGTAGTACTTCTTATAGCAAGTGTCTGCAGCTTGCCCACAAGATCCTTAACAGGATGACAAAATGATGGGGCTAATTTGGAAGCAACTAAATACTATTTGGTAAAAGTTAACTGGTGGCGAAGTTTTGTCCACTACAAGATTATTCTTCAGTTTTTCGCATCCTGCCAATCTCATCTTCATTCTTGGAAGTAGCGCGTTTAGCTTTTTCTGCAGCAGCTTTAAGGCGCTCCTCGTTTTCTTTTCTTTCTTTAAATTCTTTCTGGCGCTGCTTCTTTTGTTGGTTTTCTGACCTGGTACTCATCATCTAGTTTCATTTTGTGTAAGCTGTAAATTAGCATAGGCTTGCATACTATATTCTTCCTTTATCATTTGATGTGGGTCTTTGATGTCCATTTATACTGACCTACATCCAAAAAGCCGGACAAATAAAAGTTTACCATAACACAAATCATCGAGGCCCTGAAGGAAAATGAGCAAGGCCTTAATTCTCAGGAGTTATGCCGGGAGCTGCTTATTTTTACGCAGCCTTCAACAATTGGCGCGCGTATTGGAGCAGCGCCACTTGTGCCTTTACATAACGACTATCCTCCGTACTACTCAGGCAGGAACCGGATTGATTTGAGCAAAGGCCTTTTTGCCATTGGGCCGGCTGCAGCAGGCTTCAGGAGGATGTATATATCCTGCAAAGAACCGGAAGCAGCTTTCTGAATACGAATGGTGGCTGTTTCCTTTGCTTTACCCGACTTAAAGTTTAGCTGCCCTTCTCCCACTTTAGGACCCGTTACCTCGTTAAGCCGCAGTTCAACCTGGTAGCTGCCCGCTGATCCGCTTCCGAAGCCAGCCAGTTCGATGCCGCTTATGCCTGTTAAATCAACCTGAGGAACCTGGATCCAGCCTTCTCTTTCAGGCAATACCAGGTATCTGTTGCCCAGGGAGTCTTTCCGGGCCAGGGCATTCTGATTTTTGATTTCGCCTGCATCGATGCTGCTGTTCAGGAGGTAAACTGTTTTGGCGCCTGTTAGGGGTTGTGGCGCTGCCGATACGCCGTTATCGGTGTAGGTGGCAGTCAGCTTCAGGACGGATGGCTGGCCTTGCGCCACCTCCTTTGCCGGCACAATTTCTCCTTTGGCCGGTAAAGATGCTTTTTTGCTATCCTTATCTGCTAAAGAAAGAATGTATTGCGCTATCTGCCTGGCATCGGACTGGTCCATGGCAGGGTGTGCCGGCATCGGGTTAGCCCCCCAGACACCACTGCTGCCCTTCACAATTTTTCCGGCCAGGTAAGTACCTGCGTCGCCCTGCTTCTGGTACTTCCGGGCAATTTCCCCGAAAGCAGGCCCGATGGATTTTTCTTCGGTTCTGTGGCATCCGTTGCAATCAGAGGCATTCATCAGGTTGCGGCCAATTATCGCCTGCGATACCTCCTGGTGGCCCATTGAAGCTGCCGCGAGATCGGTTCCGCGGATGTAGTCTACGGATACAAAGAGATTCTCGGGAATAATAGCGGCATCTTCGTCGGTTACTCCTACCTCGTAGCGAACCGGTCTGCCGGTGAAATAAAAACTCTTGTTTGCAGGCAGGTGTATGGTTACGGCAGGTTGGGTATTGCCTGCCGTTAGCACTAGTTCTTCACTCTTTGTTCTGGCATTGGCAGCGTCTACCACCTCTACGCTAATCCGATGTACGCCCGCTTGCTGCAGGGTATGTTCCAGCACGGGCTCTGTTGTTTCTTTGCGGAACTGGCCGACCTTCCACAGGTACCGCAGTGGCTTCTTCTCAAAATCTGTTGCGGTTACGGTTGCCCGAATGGTGAGCGGGAGCTGCCCGCTTGTTTTGTCTACTGTAAAGGCCTGTATCCGGGGCGGCAGGTTTCCGGAGATGTAATCGATCCGGGACAAACCCGCTTCGGGATTTGCAGTAAACCAGCCTTTGCCGTATTCCAGGAGGTAGATTTTCCCGTCCGGCCCAACTTCCATGTCCATGATGGCGCTGAAGGGGGTGCTGCCCATAAAGTTTTCGATTTTATGCAGATCGCCATTTTCCTTTAAGGTGAGCACTTTAATCCAGTTGCGTACCCATTCATAGATAAATACTTTCCCGTTGTAATAATCCGGATAGGCTGTTTTCTGGGGGTACAGGTCGTTGTAATACACAGGTCCTGCCATGGCAGTGCGTCCTCCTGAACCTAGCACCGGGAACTCAGCGGAAACATCATAAGGGTACCAGATTAAGGGAGACTGGGCAGGCGGAAGCGCTGCCAGACCAGTGTTGTTGCGGGAGTCGTTCTGCGGTTTGGCCGGATCGTAAGCGCCGCCTGATTTGCCGGTGCCGTAATTGTAACGCTGGTACGCATAATTATTTCCTACGAAAAGCGGCCAGCCATAAAATCCTGCCTGTCGGGCCTGGTTAAACTCGTCGTATCCGCGGGGGCCCCTGTTGTCGAGGCTGTCGGCACGGGCATCGGGGCCTACTTCGCCCCAGTAGAGGTAGCCGTTTTTCTGGTCAACCGCAATACGGTACGGGTTCCGGTTGCCCATTACATAGATTTCGGGGCGGGTTTTTGACTCGTTCCTGCCGAAGAGGTTGCCTTCCGGAATTTCGTAGCTCCCGTCGGGCAGCACCCGGATGCGTAGGATTTTACCGCGCAGGTCGTTTGTATTAGCGGCTGTTCGGCGGGCATCGTATTGCTCGTGCCCCGGCCGGTCGTCGAGGGGCGCGTAGCCATTGCTTCTGTAGGCCTGCCCCCGCTCGTTAAAGGGGGTGGAGTTGTCGCCGGTGGATAAGTAGAGCAGCTTGTCCGGCCCGAATGCGATGGAGCCGCCGGTATGGCAGCATATATTTCGTTGTGCGCTGAACTGCAGCACGACCTTTTCCGATGCCAGGTCCAGTTTTTTATCCTTGAACACAAACCGCGACAAGCGGTTGACAGCGGTGTCTGCCGGACTGTAGTACATATAGATGTAGTGGTTGCGTGCAAAGTCCGGGTCGGCGGCTATGCCCATTAAACCTTCTTCCGCATTAACACCTTGCACCGTGGCTTTGTGGTACACGTTCAGGGTACCCACTTCCCGTATTTCCTCCGTTTGCTGGTCATAGAATTTTATTTCTCCTCTTCGCTGCACCACCAGCACGCTCAGATCGGGTAAAATGGTCATTTCGGTAGGCTCCATAAATACCCCCTGCGCCAGCACCGTCTTCACAAACCGTTCTTCGGCAGGCACACGCGCCGAAGTTGCCTTGTCATAATCAGGCTCCTCGTTTTCGCCCATAGCATAGCGGATTCCACCTAACAGGTGCTGTAAAAAGTCTTTGTCCTGGTAAGCAGCTTCGGTGTGCCCCAGGCCTGTGTAAAAAGCCCTGCCGCCATCAAAGTTATGATACCAGGCGATGGGGTGGTGCTCCCCGTTTTTGCCGCCTTCGTAGGAGGTTTCGTCCAGGGTGAGCAATACCTGTACTTCCCTGTTCAGATTTTTGTAGTTGTACCACTCATCCGTTTTTCGCCAAACCTCCGGCAGGTGCGCGGTTGCCGGATGTTGTTTATCCCGGTTGTGCATAGCCGCTTCCTGCACTTTCGGGTGGTTCTCGAAGTAAGCACCCACCAGGGAACCGTACCACTCCCAGTTATGCTCGGTATCGGCGGCGGCGTGTATGCCCACATAGCCACCTCCTGCCTGTATGTAGCGCTCAAAATCGGCCTCCTGGTACTGGTCCAGCACATCGCCTGTTGTATTCAGAAACACAACTGCCGCATACCGGCCCAGCGAATCTTCCTGAAAATAAGCGGCATTGGTAGTAGTATCTACCAGGAAGCCGTTCTCCCGACCAAGCTTGAGCAGCGCATCGACACCCGTCGCAATAGCATCATGATGATACCCGCTCGTTTTACTGAATACTAAGATAACCGGGTCTCCCGTTCGTTTTTTAACGCATGAAGTTAAAAGGCAGGCTCCCGCCAGCAGCACGCAGCAGAAGCTAATAAGCGTCCGGAATTTTGATTTCATTTATAATTTTATGAACTGGATGAAAGGGTAGTAAAAAACAAAAATAATAATTGTTATTATAACACCTAAACAAATGTTAATTAGTTTTTGCAAATGTTTTAGGAGTGAAATTGGTCTTGCTGAGAATCAAGCGAAGTTTTATTACAGTGTCTGATTTGGAGATGCCGGGCCTGTGGGGGATTTTATTGTCTGAATTTGGATTCGCCGGATTTTTTGTCGGAATTTGGATTCGCCAGATTTATGGATTAATGGATTCTGTTCAGTCCGAACAACTATTTTAAGCTGCTAATCCGGAATGTTTGAATTTGGATTGGTCAGATTTATGGATAAAAAGGATTAAATAAACAACAATGAAAAAATAATCTGATTAATCCGTTTATCAGACGAATCCAAATTCAGACAAATAATCTGATGAATCCCTTAATCTGACGAATCCAAATTCCGATAGCAATTCAGATTTTCCTATTCAGGGGGTGGCGCAGCCTTTTTACTTCGAGGCTTCTTGCGCCGAAGTTCAGGAGCAGGCCTTTGTCGAGTTTATAAGCAACCAGGTAGTTGAGGCCCTGGGCCAGGTGCACGTCATCGAGTTTGGTTAGCGCCTTTAACTCTACCAGGATTTCATTTTCCACCAGAAAATCTACCCTCCTGCTGCCAATTTCGACCTGGTCGTAGTATATGGGCATTTCCTGTTCCCGCGCAAAAGCCAGGTTCGCTTTACCCATTTCAATAGCCATAGCACGTTGGTAAATTACCTCCTGAAAGCCATTGCCCAGCGCAGCATGCACTTTCATGGCACAACCAATTATTTTATAGGTCAGATCATCTTCCATTTTTCCCTTTATTCTAATCTCCTTTAGGGGTACGGAATATAGTCTGAATTTGGATTCGTCGGATTTATGGAGGAATCAGATTATTTGTCTGAATTTGGATTCGTCGGATTTATGGATGAATCAGATTATTTTTTCTTAGTTTCCTAATCCTTTAATCCCTTAATCTGACGAATCCGAATTCAGACAATTATTCACCGCCGTGATCATGACCACCAACATCGCCAAAGACCCCGTGGCCTGGAACCCGCACGTGCGCACCCAGCAGCAGATGGAAGCCATCAAAGCCCGCTTCAAAGACCCCGAGGACCCGCTCCAGCTCGTGATCGTGCGCGACATGTGGCTCACCGGCTTCGACAACCCCGCCCTCCACACCCTCTATGTCGACAAGGTAATGAGCGGCCACAACCTGATACAAGCCGTCAACCGCGTCGCCACCGTCTTCCGCGACAAACCCAGCGGCCTGATAGTAGACTACATCGGCATCGGCGACAAACTGCGGGATGCGACGAAGAAGTATACTTCGGCTGGTGGCGCAGGGAAAGTAGCGTTTGACATAGAAGAGGCGTTTGAGCTGGCGAAGGAGGTGATCGGGCAGCTACGCGAGCAACTGCCGGGAGGTCCGGTAGAGTTAAAATACGGGACTGAAGGAAAGTCCCCCTTTGAAGGGGGCAGGGGGATGAAAAAGGCCGCAGAAGACCCAACCAGCTACAATACAACGCACAAAAGCAATAAAGATGAAACAGGAAATGATTTGTTCAGCACGAGTAATCATCCCCCTACCCCCTTCAAAGGGGGACTTGTTCGCAGTTCCGGTAATGGGTTTGAAGGGGGGCTTTCTGGTTTCGCTTCAGTACACGCCGCTATCCCCTACTTCTCCGCCCTGCCCACCGGCGAGAAGCTGAAGCTGGTGGCCTATACCGTGAACCACCTCGTAGCCGACGATGAACTGTGCAAGGCCTTTATGCTGAACGAAAAGAAACTCAGCAGCCTTGCCCCCATCGTTAAAAGCCACGAGCGCATCCATGAACTGGCTGCCGCCATCATTTACCTGCAGCACGTGGGTGCAGCGCTCCGCAAGCTGAAGTACCCGCAGCAGAACATCAAGAAATCGCAGGGTCAGATCAAAGACCTCATCCACCGCTCTATCGAAAGCGAAGAGGTGGTGGACGTATTCCAGATGGCCGGCATCGAGCGCTTCGACATTTCCATCATCAACGACGATTTCCTGGCGACTGCCAAAGAGCAGAAAACCGGCAACGAGCTGAAGCTGGAGCTCCTGCGCCAGATCCTGAACGACGAAATAAAACTGCACTCCGCCAAAAACCTGGTGAAGTACCGCAAGCTGAAAGAAGAGGTAGAAAAGATCATCGCCGACTACCACCACCACTTCTTCGACAGCCTGGTGGCCATGGAAAAGCTGCGCGAAATAGCCCGGCAGATGCAGGAAGAGGACCAGCGCCGCAACCAGCTCCGCCTCACCGAGGCGGAAGAAGCCTTCTACGAGATCCTGGCCAGGCACCCAAACGCCGTGCAGGACTTTGACCTGATAAAAGAGCTGGTGCAGAAGATACTGGCCCAGGTAAAGAAAAGCGCCTCCCAATCCGACTGGTACAAAAAAGACGACACCAAAGCCCAGCTGCAGCTGGCGGTAAAAAAGGTACTCCGATTTAACATAAAATCCGAACTGCAGGAAATCCTGGAAGAGGTAATGGAGCAGGCGGAGGAGCGCTACCGGGAGTGGCAGGCCGGGGTGGCGTAATTGTCTGAATTCGGATTTGTCGGATTAATGGATTTATCGGATTATGTTCAGCACGAGTAAAATACTTTTTCCTGCATTCGGAAATGTCGGAATTTGGATTCGTCAGATTAAGGGATTAACGGATTTAGAAATCAAGAAATAAAAAATAATCTGATTAATCCATAAATCCGACGAATCCAAATTCAGACAAAAAAATCTGATTAATCCATTAATCCGGCGAATCCAAATTCCGACAAAAAATCCGATTAATCCATTAATCCGGCGAATCCAAATTCCGACAAAAAATCCCACGAATCCAAATTCCGACAAATTGTTTTACAACGCGGCAGCGCTAAACGTATCGCCCTGGCGCACATCGCCTGTCTCGAAGCCTTTCCGGAACCAGCGGACGCGTTGGGCGGAGGTGCCGTGGGTGAAGGAGTCGGGTACCACTCTTCCGGTCGCTCGTTTTTGAAGCCGGTCATCGCCGATGGCACTGGCGGCATTCAGGGCTTCTTCCAGGTCGCCGGGCTCCATAAAACCAGTTGTGCGTTGCGTATGGTGCGCCCACACACCGGCATAGAAATCGGCCTGCAGCTCTACCCGTACCATCAGCTTATTAAATTCCACTTCAGATAGTCTGCCCCGCATAGCGTTTACTTTCTCCATGGTACCGGTGAGTTTCTGCACATGGTGCCCCACCTCATGCCCAACCACATAAGCCTGCGCAAAGTCGCCTTCAGCCCCAAGCTTGTGGTCCATTTCGTTGAAAAAGCTAAGATCAATGTAAAGGTTTTCATCGCCAGGGCAGTAAAATGGTCCTGTAGCGGCAGAAGCAAGTCCGCAGGCCGAGTTTACCTGCCCCGAAAACAGCACCAGGGTAGGTTCCCGGTACCCTTGCATCAGCTTGTTCCAGACATCTTCGGTATCGGCCAGCACCACAGCCGTCTGTTCAGCCAGCGCCTGCTCTTCCGGGCTTGGCTGGTACTCCGTCGTTTGGGCATACTGCGGTTCCCCGCCCACAAACCGCTGCAGGAGCTCTATGGGGTTGGTACCTGTCAGAAATAGCAGCAGCGCCACCACCGCCACAATTACCAATCCCGCTTTTGAAAAAAGGAGCCGGAACAACGGGATTAGCAGCATGGGACTGATGCCTCTGCCACCTCCTCCTGTTTGACCTCTACGGTCTTCAATATTGCTGCTTTTTCTTCTGCCTCGCCATTTCATATAGATCTTGTTTAGAATGAAGTGAATGGTGGTAGCGCGACTTATTGTCCAACTTTTTAGCGAACGTCCATAGCTATACCGAACAGTATAACGGCAGGCGGCTTCTCTTGGATACACCCAATTTTCCGGAATACCAGTCGGGCCAAAGCCCAGCTGCAACTGGCCGCGAAGCGGTCGCTTCTCTTTTTGTTAAAAGCCAAAATGGAGGAGGTGGTGGAACAGACGTAGGAGCAGTGGTAGGGATGAGTAATTGGATTGGCGTTAAAAAGATCTTTTGTTTCGCAAAAACTTAAAATGACCTGCTGTTCGGGATTTGCACTCCCGAACTCCGGAGCCTGCGGATTTGCAATCTGCTTCCCTGCATACCAGGAATGCAGGGAAGCGGATTGCAAATCCGGAAGAGCATCTTTTCCCTGTAGAGACGCGGGGTTAGGAACAAAGCCATTCATCCCGGAAATTAAAAGCAGGCCATTATGCTTTACCTGCTTTTGCCGGACGCACCTCAATCTGCCCGTCATGCGTGCGTACCTCAAATGTCGGTTGCGATTCGGTTGCTGGTCCGTCCACCACACTGCCGTCTTCCAGCGAAAAAACGGAGCCGTGCCAGGGGCAGCGCACGCGGCAGTCGTCGAGCAAATCGCCTTCGGAAAGCGGACCGCCCTGGTGGGAACAGGTGTGGTGCAGGGCAAACAGCTTCCCATCTTTCCGGGCCAGCAGCACGTTCACTTCCCCGGCTTTTACGCAACGCATCGTGTTCTCAGCCAGCTCCTTTTCGGGCAGGACTGCAACAAAATCTTTAGGGGGTGTTTCGGAAGTAGCGGTGTGGTCTACACCTGTTTGCATCCTGTACACCAGGTGTCCGCCCAGGTGCGCACTGTAAGTCATGATACCGTAGCCCAGCATCGACAGGCCAATGCCCGCACCGCGTGTTTCCTTGCGCCTGCGTAGAAAAAGCGATGTGGCGTAGAGGGCGGCCGCAGTCGTATTCAGCAGGCCGTGCAGCAGGCCGGCTTTCCGCCTTTTGCCGGTTGTCCCGGTCCAGTCGGTCAGGCCAGTAAGGGCTGCTCCAACCGCTCCTGCCAGGCCAACCGCTACGGCGGCATCGGCACCGGGTGCATATTTTTTCTCGCCAAGCAGTTCCATGCCGTCCAGCACGGCAGCCGTTGTCCAGGATCCTACGGGCACGTCTGTGAGCGCCGGATGAAGCGGAAAGCCCAGCCAGGTGCCGTGCAGCACATTTTTCAACCGCTTACCGGTAGTTCCGCCAGCCGCAAAGGCATTCAGAACGGCGGGCTGCAGGGCGTCGCCGGCAGTTTTAAGCCAGCGCTGTGAGGAAATGGTGTCGAGAAGAGATTCCTGTTTCATCTGCTAATTATATATAGTGAGGTGGTAACGCTCCTTGTAACGCTACAAAAGCAAATGATGTTTGGCAGAAACGCTCCCTTTTACTTCTTTGCATCCGTCCCCGGCACCATGCGCTGCAGCCAGCGGCCGCCTGTTCAGTTCGGGTACTGCCCTATTCCTGTAAAATAGTTTGCTGCACCTGCCACCACAGCCTCGCCTGCTCCAGCCGCGAGGCACCGGAAGGCTGCCAGCACAAAAGCTGCTTCTCCCCGGGTTGTACAATGCTGCTTCAGAGCGCTACCACCACCTTCCCTACCGTTTTCCCGCTCTGGAACTTAAAAATGGCGTCCAGCATTTCGTCAAACCGGTACACCTGCCCGATGTACTGCGGTTTCAGCTGAAGCGCCTGCAGCCCCTGGAGCAGCTGGTGCATCAGGTCGGTTTGCTCGTAGAGGTAGATAAGGTTGAAGCCCATGAGCGATTTGTTTTCGGTAGGCAGACGCAGGGGATCAATTTTGGGGCGATTCAGAAACTGCCAGAAGAGCTTCGGGTAATTCGGTCTGGAGCCGTGGCTGGTAAAGCTGGCGTTTCCGTACACGACCATCCGTCCCATCGGGGCCAGCGCTTTCCAGCCCTGCGCCAGCACCTTGCCGCCAATGCATTCCATGATCAGCCGGAGCGGGCGCCCGCCCAGCGCTGCCTGCAGTTTCCCGGGGAAAGCCTTGTCGCGGAGCAGGACGGCATCGTAGTCTTCTTCGTGTCGCAGGAAATCGATTTTGCTTGCATGACCCACCGTACCGATGGTGTAGGCGCCATATTTTTTACAAATCCGGTTTGCCAGGATACCCACTCCACCGGCGGCACTATGGATCAGCACTGCTATGCCGGGCTGCAGGTTGCCCAGTTCGGTGAGGGCATAGTAGGCCGTAAGACCCTGCACCAGGAACCCCGCCCCTTCCCCGAAACTCCAGCCTTCCGGAAGCGGAACAACATAGCGGTGGTGGCTGTTGATGTGGGAGGCATAGCCGCCGAATTTTGTAGCGCCCATAACCCTGTCACCAATCTTACATTCCTGCACCGCCTCTCCTACGGCTACAATTTCACCTGAAAACTCCAGGCCCGGAATAAAGGAGCCGGCAGGCGTGGCGCTGTAGAGCCCCTGCATGGCAAAGATGTCGGCAAAGTTCAGCCCGACCGCCTTCACCTGCACGCATACTTCGTCGGGGCCGGGAGGCGCCAGTGCTTCGGTCCGGAGCTGCAGGTTGTTAATGGAACCTGCTTTGGGCATACGGTAAACCTGTCGTTCAGGCATAAGCATTTAGTGCGTTGGGGTTGAACCTGTTATTCCCCTAGCTTAACGTGCCTTTGTGCCAGAGGTTCCTGTGGTTGGCGCAGGTACACCATGCCCGCTTTTGACCGGCTGGTAGAAAACTGCGATTTTTCACATCCTGTAAGCAGCAGTGGCTGTGGTGGGTGGTGCAGCAAATCTTTTAACCCGCTGCAATACAACAACGAACAGATTTACAGCATAACTTGTCGTGCAAACGCGGTTGGCGACCTGGCTTACCGGGCAAAACTGCTTTCTGAATTTAAAAAAATTATCCTTATTTTCAGCTAACGCAGCCTGGGAGTTTTTTTTTATAAAAAAGTGGCAAAAATGGAATATTAAGGCCTGTTATTTGCGTTAAGATAAAGAGAAGCCTTTCGCTTTTCGCATACAAAATCAGTCAGGCACCAGATGCCTTTTACCATTAAATTGGGGAACTCATGACGCCATTCTTCCGACTATCCAACCTTACCAAGTTTTTTGTAAGGTTCATACAGATCATCGTGGTCTTCCCGATGGCTGTGCTTATCAGTTTCTATATGCCCAGGGTCAGCTTCATTGATTATGAAATGAATTTCCTGCTCTGTGTAGTGATAGCTGCTGCCGTATCGGTATTGGTTTCGTTTTTCAGCCGCAAGCTGATTGTGGTCATGTTTTTCGCCATTCTCGGCTTTATCTTTTACAATAATACCTTCCAGAATTACTCCGTCGAAAACCTTTACACCGACTACAATGCCATGCTGGTGAACATGACCAGCAACTCCAACAAAGTATCCTATTTCAAACCGGTGAAAGGTACTTACTTCCAGGAGCGGCGGGTAAAAAGTGCCATGCAGCCAACGCACCCTGCGGTGCGGTCGTTTGCCGTAGAAAACTCCACGCGTTACTTCCATGAAGAATATTACCGCAAGTACGGCAAACTGGTGCGCTATTTTTCGCTCTTCAAGCACGTGCGCCTGAACTGGAAGTATGTGAACGACCCGATCGGTTTGGACTACTATTCCCCTCCTACCGAAAGTATTGCCCTGCTGGCCGGCGACTGCGACGACTACTCCATCCTGATGGCTTCTTCGATCATGGCCATTGGCGGCGAAGCCCGTGTGGTTATTTCCAGCAGCCACATGTACACTGAGGTGAAGGTGGGCGAGGTAGAAGACCTGGAGGAAATTACGTACGTGGTGCGTACCCTTTTCCCGGACGAGGTGAGCGGCGGCAAAATCCACTTCCACGAAACAAATGGCGCCCTCTGGATGAACTTCGATTATACAGCCCGCTACCCGGGCGGACCGTTCCTGGAGCCTGAGCTTTACAGTGTTATCCCGTTTAACGAGTAAGCCTGAAGAGCAGCGCTATAGCTGAAAATCATTTTTAATCGTACTAAAGCAGCAGCCACCTTGTTTTGTGGCTGCTATTTGTTTATACTTAGCACAAAACAGAATTAACACTTACTAAAGATGCCTAAAATTCTGATTATTGATGATGAGCGGGCCATCCGCAGCACCCTGAAAGAAATTCTCGAGTTCGAAAACTACACCGTCGACGAAGCCGAAGATGGTGTAAAGGGCCTGCAGTTCATCGGCAAATCAAAGTACGATGTAGTGCTCTGCGACATCAAAATGCCCGGCATGGATGGGATCGAGGTGCTGGAAAAAGCCATGGAAACCTCTCCTGACACCCCTTTTATCATGATTTCGGCGCATGGTACGATAGACACCGCCGTGGAAGCGACCAAGAAAGGAGCCTACGATTTTCTGCAGAAGCCACCAGACCTGAACCGCCTGCTGGTTACCGTACGCAATGCCCTCGACAAATCGAACCTGGTAACGGAAACCAAGATTCTGAAGAAAAAGATATCCAAGAGCTACGAAATGGTGGGACACTCTGCTGCGCTCGAACGGGTGAAGCAGGCCATCGAGAAAGTGGCGCCAACCGATGCCCGCGTGCTGATTACCGGTCCGAACGGATCGGGCAAGGAACTCGTGGCACGTGCTATTCATGAGCAAAGTAACCGCTCCGCCGGTCCTTTGATAGAGGTTAACTGCGCTGCCATCCCGAGCGAGCTGATCGAAAGTGAGCTGTTCGGGCACGAGAAAGGCTCTTTTACATCTGCCGTAAAACAGCGCATCGGGAAATTTGAGCAGGCCAATGGCGGCACGCTGTTCCTGGACGAGGTAGGCGACATGAGCCTGTCGGCCCAGGCAAAGGTGCTGCGTGCGCTGCAGGAGCATAAGATTACCCGCGTGGGCGGCGACAAGGATATCCAGGTGGATGTGAGGGTATTAGCAGCTACAAACAAAAATTTACTCGAAGAGATTGAGGCCAAAAATTTCCGCGAAGATTTGTACCACCGCCTGGGCGTTATCCTGATTCATGTGCCGCCCCTGAACGAGCGGCGCGAAGATATCCCGGACCTGGTGCAGAAGTTCCTGCAGGACATTGCCAACGACTACGGCAACAAGCCTAAAGCCATAACGGAAGATGCCCTCGCCTACCTGCAGCAGCTCGACTGGCGCGGCAACGTACGCGAACTCCGCAACGTGGTGGAACGGCTCGTGATCATGAGCGGCAATGAGATTACCGCCGACGATGCCAAAGCCTATGCACGCCCGGGAGGAGTCTGAGCCTGCAGTATGATACAAACGGGAAAGCCTCTGCACTTGCAGGGGCTTTTCTGTTATATTTTTTTCTTTTTTGGCAGGCAACAATTCTTATATTTCTCTCCGCTCCCACAGGGGCACGGTTCGTTTCGTCCTACCCGTTTGCCATAGGGGTTGAGGAGTTCGCTAAAATTCAACCGGAACCTGTTTCGGGGATTTTGCGCAAATACTTTTGTCAGCAGGTTGTACAGGTCAGGATGCTTCTCGGCCAGCTGCTCCGGACGCTCAAAGAAATACTCTGTTACGACCGCAAAAAACTCTGCCTCGCTGGTAGCGCCATAGCTGTTAATATCCGACTTGCCTTTCCTGATATTCTGGATTTTACGATACATCAGCTCCTCCCACGGCTGCACAAGTTCTTTGGGCAGGTAAGCTGCCGGTGTCCCGTCTATCTCGCCATCAGCCTGGTCCAGCATGTGTGCAAACTCATGTATACCCACATTCTGGCGGTCGTTCATATCGTTAAAACCTTTCTCCAAAGATGGTTTCGACAAGGTAACGTAGTGGTCGTTCTGGAACGGGTTAACCCGTCCAAGCACCTCTGAAACAGATTCACTATCCTTCTCCTGGTACTTTTTTATGCTTCCCGGAAACACGAGCACCTCGCCCAGGTTGGGATACTCCCAGTCCCGGAAGCCGAAGATGGGAATAATGGCACTGGACGCTACCAGTACTTTGGTCAGATCATCAATCTCCACATCAATCCCGGTAATATTTTTCTCTGCCAGAAACAGCTGCAGCATTTTTTCGAAGCGGTGCTTTTCCTCTTCCGCTTTTAAGGTGTGGTAAAAACCAACGCGGTCGATCAATATTTTTCGCCATTCCGCCGGAAACTCCTGCACCACCACTTCCTTTCGCCTGCGGCTCTTCCTGGTGGCCCATCTATAAAAAAGCAGGCAAACACCTGCTACAAATGCAATGAAAACGATATAACCCATGCCGGTGTTAAACGCAAGAAGTACCAGAAGGATATCAACTAAAACCAAATAGAAAAAAAGGATCTTCCATTACGATTCGGCTTTTAGCAAATGTTTCTGCAGCTAGCCCACAAGGTACTGTCTTAAAAGTCAAGTTTTTTTATAGGATAATTTTGTTATCTTTGTCTTACCCAAAAGAGAGCTCCCAGCCGAAAGGTCACGGATGTTCATCTTGTGTAGCCCCGCTAGCCGGGGCTACTTTTTTATGCTGCTGCGCAGCAACCCA